>NZ_CP157000.1:0-1457925 GCF_039905635.1 Microbacterium sp. ProA8
ATGACACCGCACGAAGTTCCAGACGTTCCGGTCTGGACGGCCGTACTGGACGAACTCGTGCGCGACGATCGCATCACCCCGCAGCTCCACGGCTTCATCAGCCTCGCGGTGCCGCAGGGCGTGATGGGGGGAACGCTGTACCTCGACGTTCCCAATGATCTGACCGCCGCACAGTTCACCAAGCGCATGCGCGCACCGATCCTCGAGGCGCTCACGCGCGTCGGGCAGGACGTCCAGGACCCGGCCTCGAACTTCCGTGTGGTCGTCAATCCGGACCTCGCCGACGCCCACCTCACCGCGCCGATCCCGATCCAGTCCACCGCGCCGGTCATGCAGACGTCCGCGCCGATCGGCCGCCCGCACGTCGACGAGCCCGCGGAGCCGGCATCCGTCTCGCGCAGCGATACCCGCCTGAACCCCAAGTACACGTTCGACAACTTCGTCATCGGCCAGTCCAACCGCTTCGCCCATGCCGCGGCGGTCGCGGTGGCGGAGGCGCCGGCGAAGGCGTACAACCCGCTCTTCATCTACGGCGACTCCGGGCTGGGCAAGACGCACCTTCTCCACGCGATCGGCGACTACGCGCTCAGCCTCTACGCGGGCATCCGCGTGCGCTACGTGTCGAGCGAGGAGTTCACGAACGACTTCATCAACTCGATCGCCAACAACCGCGGCTCCGCATTCCAGGCGCGGTATCGGGATGTCGACATCCTGCTGATCGACGACATCCAGTTCCTGCAGGGGCGCGCCGAGACGCAGGAGGCGTTCTTCCACACGTTCAACCAGCTGCACGATCATGACAAGCAGGTGGTGATCACGAGCGACGTGCCGCCCAAGCACCTCACCGGCTTCGAGGACCGCATGCGCAGCCGGTTCGAGTGGGGCCTCATCACCGACGTGCAGGCGCCCGACCTCGAGACGCGCATCGCGATCCTCCGCAAGAAGGCGCAGTCCGAGCGTCTCCACATCCCCGACGAGGTGATGGAGTACATCGCGACCGTGGTGTCGTCGAACATCCGCGAGCTCGAGGGCGCACTCATCCGCGTCTCGGCGTTCGCGAGCCTCAACCGCTCGACGCTCGACATGTCCCTCGCGCAGACGGTGCTCCGCGACATCGTCGACCAGGATGACGCCAACGTCGTCTCGCCGACCGACATCATCACGGCGACGGCGGCCTACTTCAAGCTCACCGTCGACGACCTGTACGGGTCCAGCCGCTCGCAGCAGGTCGCGCAGGCCCGGCAGATCGCGATGTACCTGTGCCGGGAGCGCACGAGCCTGTCTCTGCCCAAGATCGGGCAGCTGTTCGGCAATCGCGATCACACCACCGTGATGTACGCCTATAAGAAGATCAGCGAGCTCATGAAAGAGCGCCGGTCGATCTACAACCAGGTCACCGAGATCACCGCTCAGCTCGGCCGCAACGGCCGCTGACCAGCCCTGTGCTTGCCTCGATGGGTCCGTGCGTCACGACGCACGGACCCATCCGCGCATATGCCCCGAAAAGTTCTTGACAGGTGCCGCGAGCAGGGCCATTATTCCGGTTCTGCACAGTGTGGAAAACCTGTGGATAACTCTCCAAGCCTGCGGAAACTCCTGTGAACGGGCGGGGGAAGCCTGTGGATGGATTGCGGATGCCGGGGGCCGCGGCATCCGTCTTCCCGACGTCCCTCCGCAGCCGTTCCACAACTCACACTCTTGTGGTTTCCCTGTCCCGACTGGCCACGCGCGAGTTGTCCACAGTTTCCACAGTCGTTAACACCATGACAAGAAATCTCTTTGATGAACCCGTCCGATCACCTTTGCGGTGGAGAGCGCCTCGCGGAACGGACCGGGCTGGCAATCCTCAGGCCTGGCACTAGCATGAGAACCCCGAGCCCGCAGTCGAAGGGCCCGCTGCAGAGGGAGCGTTCGTGAAGTTCCACGTCAATCGCGATGTGTTCAGCGAAGCCGTATCGTTCGTCGTCAAACTCCTGCCGCAGCGCAACCCGCAGCCGATCCTGGCGGGCGTGCTGATCGAGGCATCCGCCGAGGGCCTCTCGCTCGCCGCCTTCGACTACGAGGCGTCGGCCCGCACGACGATCGAGGCGACCGTCGACGACCCGGGCACGATCCTGGTCCACGGCCGGCTGCTCTCGGACATCGCGAGCCGTCTGCCGAACGCGCCGATTCAGATCGAGGTCGACGACGACGGCGGCATTCTGCTGACGTGCGGCTCGGCCCGGTTCACCCTCTCGTCCATGCCGGTGCAGGAGTATCCGGCCATCCCCGAGGTCACCGGCGATTCGGGTCTGGTGCCTTCCGAGGACTTCGCCACCGCGATCGCCCAGGTGGCCTTCGCCGCCTCGCGCGACGACGTGACCCCTGTGCTCACGGGTGTGCAGCTCGAGGTGTCGGGGACGACGCTCAGCCTCGTCGCCACCGACCGCTACCGTGTGGCGCTCCGCGAGATCCCGTGGGACGGCGGCGGCACCGCGACCGACGAATCGACCACGGCGCTCGTGCCGGCTCGCACCCTCACCGAGGTCGGCAAGACGTTCGCGCACGGCGGCGACATCTCGATCGCCTTCTCGGGATCGGGCGATCGCGAGATCATCGCGTTCACGGCGGGCAACAAGACCGTGACGTCGCTGCTCATCAAGGGCAACTTCCCGCCGGTGCGGCGACTGTTCCCCGAGGCGACCGAGCACCACGCGGTCGTCAACACCGCCGAGCTCGCCGAGGCGGTGCGACGCGTGTCGCTCGTGCTCGACCGTTCCGCGCCGCTCCGGTTCACCTTCACCGCCGACAGCGTGTCGATGGATGCCTCGGGCACCGAGCAGGCGCGTGCCACCGAGTCCGTCGACGCCACGCTGCTGGGCGGCGACGATGTGACGCTCGGCCTGAACCCGCAGTACCTGCTCGAGTCGCTCGGCGCGGTCAAGAGCGAGTTCGTGCGCATCACGTTCACCTCGAGCGAGAACGCCAACAAGCTGAGCCCCGTGCTCATCACCCCGCAGACCTCGGTCGATCGGGCCGGCTCGGACTCGTTCCGCTACCTGCTGCAGCCGAACCTGCTCCTGCGCTGACGTCGGCGGCGATCACTAGGCTTGTCCGGTGATCGTGGAGCACCTGAGTCTCGTCGACTTCCGCAACTATGCGGCCGCCGACGTCGAGCTCGGGCCAGGGCCCAACGTGTTCGTCGGCCGCAACGGTCAGGGCAAGACCAATCTCGCCGAAGCCATCGCGTTCTTCGCGACGCTGGGGTCGCATCGCGTCTCGAACGACGCACCGATGGTCCGCGACGGGGCCGAAGCCGCCATCATCCGGGCACGGCTGGCCCACGGCGAACGCCGGGTGCAGCTCGAGGCGCAGGTCAACCGGCAGGGTTCCAACAAGGCGCGGGTCAACGGCGCCGCGGTGAAGCCGACCGAGCTACCCCGCTACGCGCAGGTGGTCCTCTTCGCACCGGAGGATCTGCAGATCGTCCGCGGCGACCCGTCCGCACGCCGGCGGTTCGCCGATCAGCTGCTGGTGCAGCGGGCTCCGCGCATGGCGGGCGTGATCTCGGACTACGACCGCGTGCTCAAGCAGCGCACCGCCCTGCTGAAATCCGCGAAGGCACGGCGGGTCCGCGGCGACGCCCTCTCGACGCTGGATGTGTGGGACGACAAGCTGGTCTCGCTCGGCACGCAGCTCATCGCTGCCCGGCTCGCACTCGCGACCGACCTGGCGACACCGCTCGCCGCCGCGTACACCGCCATCGCCGGTGCCGACCACCGTCCCGAGATCGAATGGGCACTCTCGGTCGCCGGCGCCGTCACCGATGAGGAAGGCGACGGCGCCGCGCCGAACTCTTCGCCCGATTCCCCGCGCGACGCGGCCGGCACGTCGGCGGAGCGCATCGCGGATCTCTTCCGTCAGGCTCTCGCCGCCAAGCGCTCCTCCGAACTCGAGCGCGGGCTCACGCTGGTCGGGCCGCACCGCGACGACCTGCTGCTGCGCATCCGCGGACTTCCGGTGAAGGGATATGCGTCGCATGGCGAGTCGTGGTCGGTCGCGCTGTCGCTCCGTCTCGCCTCCGCCGAGCTGCTCCGGGCCGAATCGCGCCTCGGCGATCCGGTGCTCATCCTCGACGACGTGTTCGCCGAGCTCGACACGGATCGCCGCGCCCGGCTCGCGCTGCTCGCCGTCGGGTACGAGCAGGTCGTGGTGACCGCGGCGGTCGAGGGCGACGTGCCCGAGGAGCTGCGGGCGCGGATGGTGCGGGTGGAAGCCGGACGCATCCTCGATCCGGCCGATGCGGAGGCGACCGATGCCTGACCCTTCGACAGGCTCAGCGACCGGGGCGGGTGCGGACGGCGTGCCCGACCGGTCCGACATCCCCGAGACGATCGCGACCTATCTGCGGCTTCGCGGACTCGAGCCGTCCGGGCGGTCGTTCCGCAAGCGCCGGCGCCGCACGGTGGACGACGAGAACATCCCCTTCGCGCCCGGACGCGACCCCCGCGGGGTGGGCGACGTGATCGCCGACCTCACGCGGGAGGCGGGGTGGAACGGTCAGCTCGCCCGCGAGGACGTCGTGCGCGCCTGGGCGGAGGTCGCCGGAGAAGACACCGCGCGGCACACCCGTCCGGTCGCCTTCTCGGAGGGGTCGCTGACCGTGCAGGCGGACTCCACGGCATGGGCGAAGCAGCTCCAGCTGATGCGCGCGCACATCCTCTCCGAGATCGTCCGCCGCTTCCCCGAGGCGAAGGTGGATGCGGTCCGCTTCATCGGGCCGGACGTCCCCTCCTGGAAATGGGGTCCCAGAACGATTCCAGGCCGCGGTCCGCGCGATACCTACGGATAAGGCACGTTCGGAGTCATCCGGGCAACTTTCATGCGCTCACAGGGGCGTAGAGCGCTGTGATCGGGCCGTTACCCGATAGACTGTCAGGGCACCCGTCGAAGCATTTGGAGCCCTCGCGAAGATGACGTCTGACACCCCCGATAACGTTTCCGAGGAACCCGAAACGCCCGAACGGGCTCCCAACGCATACGGGGCAGATGACATCCAGGTCCTGGAAGGCCTCGAAGCGGTGCGCAAGCGCCCGGGCATGTACATCGGGTCGACCGGGCCGCGTGGCCTCCACCACCTCGTCCAGGAGATCGTCGACAACTCGGTCGACGAGGCCATGGCCGGCTACTGCGACACGATCGATGTCACGATCCTCCCCGACGGCGGCATCCGCTGTGTCGACAACGGCCGCGGCATCCCTGTCGACATCCACCGCACCGAGGGCAAGTCGACCGTCGAGGTCGTGCTCACCGTGCTGCACGCGGGCGGCAAGTTCGGCGGCGGCGGCTATGCCGTCTCCGGCGGTCTGCACGGCGTCGGTTCCTCAGTGGTGAACGCACTGTCGACGCGACTCGAGGTCGAGGTGAAGCGTCAGGGATACGTGTGGCGACAGTCCTTCCGCAACGGCGGTACACCGCTCGCGCCGCTCGAGCGGGGTGAGACGAGTGATGAGACGGGCACGACCATCACGTTCTGGCCGGATCCCACGATCTTCGAGACAGTGCACTTCGACTACGACACCCTACGCACCCGCTTCCAGCAGATGGCGTTCCTCAACAAGGGACTGCGCATCGACGTGCGCGACGAGCGTCCCGACGCGGCGTATGAAGAGGCACTCGAGCCGGGGGGCGATGTCGTGATGCAGCAGCCGAACGACAGTTTCCTCTACGAGCGCGGGCTCGTGGACTACGTCGAGTACCTCAATCGCGTCCGCAAGGCGGAGCACGTCAACGAGGAGGTTATCGCCTTCGAGAGCGAGGATCCCGTGCGCAAGATCTCCGCCGAGGTCGCGATGCAGTGGACCACGAGCTACACCGAGAACGTCTTCACCTACGCGAACGTCATCAACACCCACGAGGGCGGCACGCACGAAGAGGGCTTCCGAGCCGCGCTCACGACGCTGGTCAACAAGTACGCCCGCGCCCAGAACCTCCTCAAGGAGAAGGACGAGAACCTCTCGGGCGACGACGTGCGCGAAGGCCTCACGGCGGTGATCTCGGTCAAGCTCTCGGAGCCGCAATTCGAAGGTCAGACGAAGACGAAGCTCGGCAACACCGAGGCGAAGGCTTTCGTGCAGAAGGTCGTGGGCGAGCAGCTCGGCGACTGGTTCGATCGCAACCCGGCACAGGCGAAGAACATCGTGCGCAAGGCGATCGACGCCGCGTCCGCACGCATGGCCGCCCGCAAGGCGCGCGAGACCGCACGCCGCAAGAGCGTCTTCGAGTCGGCGGCGATGCCCGACAAGCTGAAGGACTGCACGAGCAAGGATCCCTCGATCAGCGAGATCTTCCTCGTGGAGGGCGATTCGGCCGGCGGCTCCGCCGTCTCGGGCCGCGACCCGCACACCCAGGCGATCCTGGCCCTGCGCGGGAAGATCCTCAACGTCGAGCGCGCACGCCTCGACAAGGCGCTGGCCAACAAAGAGGTCCAGGCGATGATCCAGGCCTTCGGCACGGGCATCGGCGAGGACTTCGACATCGACAAGGCGCGCTATCACAAGATCGTGCTGATGGCGGATGCCGACGTCGACGGTCAGCACATCACCACGCTGCTGCTCACCATGCTGTTCCGCTACATGCGCGGGCTCATCGAGGCCGGCTTCGTGTACCTCGCGATGCCCCCGCTGTACCGCCTGAAGTGGACCAACGCGGCCCACGAGTACGTCTACTCCGACAAGGAGCGCGACGCGCTGCTCGAGGACGGGCTCGCCAACGGCAAGCGGATCCCCAAGGACTCCGGCATCCAGCGGTACAAGGGCCTCGGCGAGATGAACGCCAAGGAGCTGTGGGAGACCACGATGGATCACACCACCCGGACGCTGCGCCAGGTGACGATCGACGACGCCGCGGCCGCGGACGAGATCTTCTCGGTGCTGATGGGCGAGGACGTCGAGTCGCGCCGCACGTTCATCCAGCGCAACGCCAAGGACGTCCGCTTCCTCGACATCTGACCGGCACCGACCCGGTCGTTGAGCGAGCACAGCGAGACGAAACGCCCAGACACGAAAGAAGCCCATGGCTGAAGACGAACGCCCCGAGCCTGAGCACGATCACGGCCGCATCGACCAGGTCGACCTCCAGCTCGAGATGCAGCGCAGCTATCTCGACTACGCGATGGCGGTCATCATCGGCCGCGCGCTTCCGGATGTGCGCGACGGCCTGAAGCCGGTGCACCGCCGCGTGATCTACGGCATGTACGACGGCGGCTTCCGCCCCGACAAGTCGTTCTCGAAGTGCGCGCGCGTCGTCGGCGAGGTCATGGGCCAGTACCACCCGCACGGCGACACGGCGATCTACGACGCCCTAGTCCGCCTCGTGCAGCCGTGGTCGCTGCGCTACCCGCTGGCCCAGGGCCAGGGCAACTTCGGCTCGCCCGGCAACATGGGCGCCGCCGCCCCGCGGTACACCGAGACCAAGATGGCTCAGCTCGCGCTCGAGATGGTGCGCGACATCGAAGAAGAGACCGTCGACTTCCAGGACAATTACGACGGGCAGACGCAGGAGCCGTCGGTGCTCCCGGCGCGCTTCCCGAACCTCCTGGTGAACGGCTCCGTCGGCATCGCCGTCGGCATGGCGACCAACATCCCGCCGCACAACCTGCGCGAGGTCGCCGCGGGTGCGCTGTGGGCGCTCGAGCACCCCGACGCCTCGCGTGAAGAGCTGCTCGACGCGCTCATGGAGCGCATCCCCGGGCCGGACTTCCCCACGGGCGCGCAGATCCTCGGCACGAAGGGCATCCGCGAGGCGTACCGCACCGGCCGCGGCTCGATCACGATGCGCGCCGTGGTGTCGATCGAGGAACTGCAGGGACGCACCTGCCTCGTGATCACCGAGCTGCCGTACCAGGTCAACCCCGACAACCTCGCGGTCAAGATCGGCGACCTCGCGCGCGACGGCAAGATCACCGGCATCGCCGACATCCGTGACGAGACCTCCGACCGCACCGGTCAGCGTCTGGTCGTCGTCCTGAAACGGGATGCCGTCGCGAAGGTCGTGCTGAACAACCTGTACAAGCACACGCAGCTGCAGGAGAACTTCGGCGCGAACATGCTCGCGATCGTCGACAACGTGCCGCGCACGCTCGCGCTCGACGGCTTCATCGCACTGTGGGTCGAGCACCAGATCGACGTCATCGTCCGGCGCACCACCTACCGGCTGCGCAAGGCCGAGGAGCGCATGCACATCCTGCGCGGCTACCTCAAGGCGCTCGACGCGCTCGACGAGGTCATCGCGCTCATCCGCCGGTCGCCCACCGTGCAGGAGGCGAACGAGGGTCTGCAGAAGCTCCTCGACATCGACGACGTGCAGGCCGAAGCGATCCTGCAGATGCAGCTGCGTCGCCTCGCCGCACTCGAACGACAGAAGATCATCGACGAGGCCACCGAGCTCGAGCGCCAGATCGCCGATTACCAGGACATCCTCGCGAAGCCCGAGCGCCAGCGCACGATCATCCGCGACGAGCTGACGGCGATCGTCGACAAGTTCGGCGATGAGCGTCGCACCCACATCCTGCACGGCTTCGACGGCGACATGTCGATGGAAGACCTCATCCCCGAAGAGGAGATGGTCGTCTCGGTCACGCGTGACGGCTACATCAAGCGCACGCGCAGCGACAACTACCGTCAGCAGCACCGCGGCGGCAAGGGCGTCAAGGGCGCACAGCTGCGCGCCGACGACGTGGTCGAGCACTTCTTCGTCACGACCACCCATCACTGGCTGCTGTTCTTCACGGACAAGGGCCGTGTGTACCGGTCGAAGGCGTACGAGGTGCCGGAGGCCGGGCGCGATGCCAAGGGTCAGCACGTCGCGAACCTCCTGGCGCTCCAGCCCGATGAGGAGATCGCGCAGATCCTCGACATCCGCGACTACTCCGTCGCGACCTACCTGGTGCTCGCCACCCGCAACGGCCTCGTGAAGAAGACCCGCCTGACCGAGTACGACACCAACCGGCAGGGCGGCATCATCGCGATCAAGCTCCGCGGGCAGGTTCCCGAAGAGGGCGATGAGATCGAGGCCGGCCCCGATGACGAGGTCGTCAGCGCCCTCCTCGTCGACGAGGGCGACGACATCCTGCTCATCAGCCGCCACGGCATGTCGCTGCGCTTCTCGGCGACCGATTCGGCGCTGCGCCCGATGGGCCGCTCGACCTCGGGCGTGAAGGGCATGGACTTCCGCGCCGGCGACAGCCTGCTCTCGGCTTCGCTCGCGAGCGACGAAGGATACGTCTTCGTGGTGACAGAAGGCGGCTACGCGAAGCGCACGGCGGTGGACCAGTACCGGGTGCAGAACCGCGGCGGACTGGGCATCAAGGTGGCCAAGCTGAGCGAGGATCGCGGCGATCTGGCGGGCGGTCTCATCGTCTCCGAGGACGACGAGGTCTTGGTGGTTCTTGCCAGCGGCAAGGTGGTACGCTCTGCCGTGGCCGAGGTCCCCGCCAAGGGTCGAGACACGATGGGTGTCGTGTTCGCCCGCTCCGGCGGCGACGACCGCATCCTCGCGATCGCCCGAAACGGGGAACGCGGCCTCGCCGAAGAACCCGAGGACGCCGCTGACGCAGCCCCCGAGGCCACGTCACCTGAGACCCCGTCATCAGAAGACACCGACGGGTCGGATGCCTCCCCCGAGACCCCCGAAGAGAGCACTGACGCATGAGCACGGTAGCCGACAAGCTCGCCAAGAAATCAAGTCACAAGACCAGCGCCAAGCAGGTGCGCCTGCGCCTGGTGTACGTGGACTTCTGGTCCGCGGTGAAGCTGTCCTTCCTCGCCGCGATCGCGATCGCGGTCGTGACGGTCGTCTCCTTCGTGATGGTGTTCCTGGTGGTGTCGACCACCGGTCTCATCGGCAAGGCCGACGAGTTCTTCTCGAGCTTCACCGACGGCAGCATCCTGCTGTCGGACTTCGTGAGCTTCCCGCAGGTCCTGGCCTTCTCGGCCGTCGTGGCGATCCTCAACCTCGTCGTCGTCACGGTGCTCGGCGCCGTGATCGCGGGCATCTACAACCTGGCCGTCAAGGTGACCGGCGGGCTGCTCGTCGGCTTCACCTCGAACTGACGGAAAGCCGACGGGCTCGATTCGTGAAATCGCGCCGCGTCGGGTAAAGTCTTGGAGGTTGCGGAACGCAGTTTCCATAGACATTCGGGGCTATAGCTCAGGCGGTTAGAGCGCTTCACTGATAATGAAGAGGTCCCAGGTTCAAGTCCTGGTAGCCCCACACAACGCCCCGGGGCCTTAGCTCAGTTGGTAGAGCGCCTGCTTTGCAAGCAGGATGTCAGGAGTTCGAATCTCCTAGGCTCCACAACGTGAGGAAAGCCGGCTCCCGCAGGGGACCGGCTTTCCTCGTTTTCCCGAGAGCCTCCCGTGGGTATGGTGAAGCATGGACCTGCGCGTCGCGGCCTACGCGGTGATCCTCGATGAGGACGACCGCATGCTGCTCGCCCATTGGAATGAGGGACGACGCTCCGCCTGGACGCTGCCCGGCGGCGGGCTCGAAGAGGGCGAAGACCCCGAGCGGGCCGCTCGTCGCGAGGTCAGGGAAGAGACCGGCTATCGGGTGGCGATCGACGCGCTGCTCGGCATCCACTCCCGCGTGATCCCGCCCGGCCGGCGGCTGATCCCCGGCGCCGACCTTCCGCTGCACACCCTGCGCGTCGTCTATCGCGCCCATATCACCGGCGGGCGCCTGCGCCACGAGACCAACGGCACCACGGATCGCGCCGAGTGGTTCCCGCTCGCCGAGGTACGGGCGCTGCAGCGCGTGAAGCTGGTGGACATCGCACTCGAGATGGCCGGGCTCGAACTGCCGGTGCGCTGACCGGCGGAGCGCGCCGTCAGTCGGTCGGCTGCGAGATGTCGGCGACCGTCGCGCCGTAGGCGGCGATGAGGTCATCTGCGTCGACGAACATGCTGTAGCCGTGCGCGCCTGCACCCATGGCGATGCGCTGACCGACGATCTCGCTGTCGGCGTAGATCGGCCAGTCGTGGGTGCTCCCCAGGGGCACGATCGTGCCCCGCTCGTATCCCGTCGCGGCGAGGGCGCGCGCCGGATCCGGCAGCTGCAGCTTGTTCACGCCGACGACCGCGCGCAGCTTGGGCCACGATATGGCCCGATCCCCCGGGATCAGCGCGAACAGATATGTGTCGTCACTGCGCTTGACCACGAGGGTCTTCACGATGCCCGAAGCCGGGATCCCGAGGATCGCGGCGGCTTCCGGCAGGCTGTTCGCGGCCGGGCGCTCGCGGATCTCGATCGCCAGGCCGCGAGCGGAGGCCGCCGCGCGAACGCGGTCGACCCCCGTCGGTGTCTCGTCGGTCGTCGGCTCAGGCATCCGGCGCGCGCAGCGGGTCGTCGGCGACCCACAGCTCGTCGTCGGCGCGGAGCGTCTGCCACGCGGCGTAGAGCACGCCGACCGCCGCGGCCACACCCAGGATGATGGCGATGACGCCGCCGGCGCCGATGCCCTTCTTCTGGGGCTCGGCACGGTCGAAGCGAGCCGAGAGGGCTCGCGTGGCCTCGCGTGCGTACTTGTCGGCCTTCTTGGCGTACGTCTTCTTGTCGGGCAGTGCGCGACCGCCGGTGAGGTGCGCGCGGGTGTCGTTCGCGGCATCCCACACCGAGAGCGCGGAGCCGACCACGGCACCGGCTGCCGGGATGACCGTGCTGCTCACGACCTTCTTGCCCTTGTCGACGTAGGGTGCTGCGTACTTCTCGTAGCCTGCCTGCACCTGCGGCTTGACCTGCTCGCGTCCGAAGTGTCCGAGCTGCCGACTGGCCTCCCGTGCGACGGACGCGGCCTCACCCACCAGAACCTGCTGGGTCTCCCACAGCTGATTGGCCTGCTTCTGAAGCTTTACGAGTTCCTTCTTGCGCTTGCGGCTGACGCTCACGGTTGCCCTCCCTGTCGTGGGGATGTCGGTCTCCCCATCTTGCCAGACCACCGCCAGGACGGGAGGGGTTGCAGGGAACTCTGAGACAATGTAGGAATGCCGCTTCACACCGCTGTCGCAACGATCCACACCAACTACGGCGACATCGTCGTCAACCTGTTCGGAGACCACGCCCCCCGCACCGTGCAGAACTTCGTCGGGCTCTCCGACGGTTCGCAGGCGTGGACGCACCCGGCGACCGGCAAGCCGGGCGAGGGCCCGCTGTACAAGGACGTCATCTTCCACCGCGTCATCTCGGGCTTCATGATCCAGGGCGGCGACCCGCTCGGCCAGGGCGTCGGCGGACCGGGCTACAACTTCAACGACGAGATCAACGGCGAACTCACCTTCACCGCGCCGTACAAGCTCGCCATGGCGAACGCGGGCCTGCGCCGCAACGCGATCACCGGCCAGCCCGAGGGCACCAACGGCTCGCAGTTCTTCATCACCGTCCCCGGCCAGGGCGGCCGCGGCCCGGAGTGGCTGCAGGGCAAGCACTCGATCTTCGGCGAGGTCGCCGACGACGCCTCGAAGGCCGTCGTCGACACCATCGCCGAGGTGCCGACGGCAGCCGGCGACCGCCCGGTCGAGCCGGTCGTCATCGAGTCGATCGACATCGCCTCGGTCTGATCCTCCGCGAACCGGGCTTGCAGCGATGACGCCGCTGCAAGCCCGGATCCCGGCAGGCCGGCGTTCCGCGCCCGAGCCCGCGAACCCCTGAGCCCACAAACCCAGAGCCCCACGACAGAGACGGGCGCCGCGTGACCACCGACGAATTCCAGCGCAACCGCGAGAACTTCTGCTACCGGCATCCCGACCGGCAGAGCTTCGTGCTCTGCCAGCGCTGCCTGCGCACCATCTGCCCCGAGTGCCAGACGCCGGCCGCCGTCGGCGTGGTCTGCCCCGAGTGCCTGCGCGATCAGCAGAAGGCGCAGTCGCCCGCACAGCGCAAGGCCGAGCGCCAGTGGTCGCGTCCGCGCGCGGTGGCGGCGTCGTCGGGACGACCCATCGTGACGTACGCCCTCATCGGCATCACCGTCTTCGTGTACCTGCTGCAGCTCATCCCCGGGTTCGGCGACACCGTCACCCGCGCGCTGATGTTCACGCCGGCCTACCTCTACCCCGGCTGGTTCGGCGTCTTCGAGCCCTGGCGGCTGATCACCGTGCTCTTCGTCCACGATTCGAACGGCATCTGGCACGTCGCGCTCAACATGCTGGCGCTGTGGATGCTCGGACGCAGTCTCGAGCCGCTCCTCGGACGCGGCAGGTTCCTCACCCTCTATCTGCTGAGCGGTCTCGGCGGCTCCGTCGCGGTGGTCCTGCTGGGCTTCGACACCTTCGTCGTGGGTGCATCGGGTGCCATCTACGGATTGTTCGGTGCCCTGCTGATCATCGGGCGCCACATCGGTGCGAACATCACCGGCATCGCGGTGGTCCTGGGGATCAACCTGGTCATCACGTTCCTGCCGCTCCTGTACGGCGGCGGCGTGCGGGTGTCGTGGCAGGCGCACCTCGGCGGTCTGCTGGTCGGTCTGCTGGTGGCCTTCATCTTCACGCGCACGCGTGCGGTGCGACAGCGAAGGCTGCAGATCGGCTTGCTCGTCGCGGTCGGAGCCGGTCTGGTGGCGCTGCTGTTCGTGCCGGTACTGTTCCCTCCACTCATCCTCGGCTAGGCGTCTCTCCCCTCCTCCGACCGGAGTTATCCACAGGCCCATCCACAGCCTGGGGAGAATGACAGCGGTGTAATTCACAGGTGTTAACAGAGTTGTTAACAACTCCGGATGCCGGACGCCGAGTGCCTCGCGAGCCACGACTGCCGGCATCCGGGCACGGAAAAACCCCGGTCGTCGTAGACCGGGGTTTCTCGTTCGCAGGGTTCTCTATCGCCAGCGCGTCGTCATGAGGAAGCCGATGAAGGCGATTCCGAAGCCGATCACCAGGTTCCACGCCCCGATGTCGGGAATCGGGAACGCCATGCCGCTCAGATAGAAGACGAGGATCCAGACCAGGCCGATGAGCATCAGTCCGATCATGATCGGCTTGAACCACACCGGATTGGGTGCGGCTTCGCCTTCTGCGCGCTCGACGAGCGAGTCGTCGTCTTTGCCGGGTCGTGCCATGGTCAAGAGTCTAACTGCCAGCCGGCCCTCACCTGTGCTGTGGGAGAATCGGCCTGTGGATGAAGCCGTGTCCGACCCGGGGCGCGCCGCGCGCAGGGGACGTACGCCGCAGCGGCGCACGTCGGTCGTCGGCGTCATCGGCGAGGTGCTCATCACCGCCGGCGTCATCGTCCTCCTCTATGTGGTCTGGCAGCTGTGGGTCGGCGATCTGATCTACGGCGCCGAGCGCAACGCCGAGGGCACGGAGCTGTCGCAGGAGTGGGCCGAGCAGTACGAGCAGGAGGCCCCGGTCGCGGCGCCGACCCCCGATGCCGCGGCGCCGGTGGAGCCTGTCACCGCGCCGCCGCCCGTGCTGCAGGAGCCTGCCGACGCGCAGGAGTTCGCGGTCATGCGCATCCCCCGCTTCGGCGACGACTACGCGGTGCCGATGGCGGGCGGCGTGACGCGTGCGCGCACCCTCGACACGATCGGGATCGGCCATTACCCGGGCACCAGCATGCCCGGCGAGCCGGGCAACTTCGCCCTCGCCGCACATCGCACCACGTTCGGCGCTCCGTTCAACCGCATCGCCGAACTGCGCGTCGGCGACGCCATCGTGGTGGAGACGCAAGAGGGCTGGTACACGTACCGCTTCCGCACGCTGCAGTACGTCCGCCCGGACGAGGTCGAGGTGCTCCTGCCCGTCCCGCAGGCGATGGACGTCCCCGCGGGCACCGCGTACATCACCTTGACCAGCTGCAGCCCGAAGCTGTCGATGACGGAGCGCATCGTCGCCTACGGGGTGTTCGAGTCGTTCACTCCGCGCGCCGCCGGTCAGCTGCCGCCGTCCCTCCAGGCGGTGGCCTGATGTACGGCGCTCTCTGGCGGGTGCTCCCGGGACCCTGGTGGGTGCGGGTGCTGATCCTGCTCGTGCTCGTGGCGGCCGTGCTCTACGGGCTGCTCTTCTTCGCGTTCCCGTGGGTGAGCCAGTTCGTGAACCCGCAGGAGGTCACGGTCACCCTTCCGGCGGCGCCGGCCGGCGCGTCGGTGTCGTGAGCGCCCGAGCGTCTTCGTCGCGCATCCTCGTCGTCGACAACCACGACAGCTTCGTCCACACCCTGGTCGGGTACCTGCACGAGCTCGGCGCCGAGACGGATCTCGTCGAAGCCGACGCGATCGACGACGTGGCGGGGGCCGTCGAAGGTCGGCCGGGCGTGCTGGTCTCGCCCGGTCCGGGCACGCCGGGTGACGCAGGGGCGTCCATCGCCGTGGTCCGCGCGGCGGCGGCCGCCGGCACCCCCCTCCTCGGCGTCTGCCTCGGCCACCAGGCGATCGGCGAGGCGTTCGGTGCGACGGTCGATCACGCGACCGAGCTCATGCACGGCATGACGTCGCTCGTGCATCACGACGGGTCGCCGCTGTACACCGGGCTGCCCGACCCGTTCACCGCGACGCGCTACCACTCGCTCGCGATCGTCCCTGAGACACTTCCCGCCGAGCTCGAGGTCACCAGCCGCACGGCGAGCGGCGTCATCATGGGCGTCGCACACCGCACCGCACCGATCGTCGGCGTGCAGTTCCACCCCGAGAGCGTGCTCACCGAAGGCGGGCATCGGCTGCTGGGCAACTGGCTCGCCTCGGTGGGATACACGGATGCCGCGGCCCGCGGCGCGACACTGAGCCCGCGGCGCGACACTGAGCCCACGTCGCGACGCCTGACCGCGCGTCGGGACGGCTGAGCCCCGCTGCTCGCGACGCCTGAGCCTCGCGCGACCGCGGGCTACGACCCGGTGCAGTAGGTCAGCGTGATCTGCGAGTGCACCGGAACGTCGCCCGGGGTGAGCGACTGCGACTGCACGGTCCGCGGGTCGGCCCCGGGGCAGTTCGGGTCCTCCTGTGCGGTCACGATGAGTCCGACATCCTCGAGTTCGCGGGTGGCGGCGTCCACGGTGTAGCCGCGCACGTCGTCGATCGCCACGCGGCCGGACGCCACGACGAGGTTCACCATCGTGCCGGCGGCGACACTGGCACCGTCGACCGGGTCGCTCGAGATCACGGTGCCGGCGGCGAGATCCTTGTCGTTCTGCGACGTCACCGTGCCGAGCTGCAGGCCGGCGCCGGTGATCGCGGAGATCGCGACATCCTGTCCGAGGCCGCCCAGTGGCGGCACCGTCGACATCTGCTGCCCGGTCGACACGTAGACGCTGATCTGCTGGTCGACCTCCACCGACGTGCCCTCCCCCGGCTCGGTGCGGATGACATTGCCGGCGGCGACCTCGGTGTTCTCCTCGTCGACGCGGATCGCCCGGAGGTCAGCGTCGGCCAGGGCCTCGTTCGCCCGCTCGTAGGTCATGCCCGACACGTCGGGCACCTCGCGCACATTCGTGGGCAGATCGTCGCGCGGCTGGATGGAGAGCACCCAGAACAGCAGCGAGATGAGGAGCACCGCGAGCAGTGCCACGCCCGCCCAGATCCAGGCGACGGGCGGGCCGGCCTGGGTGCGCTTCATGGTGGTGTCGGTGCTGAGCTGGCGCAGCGACCGCGCCGTCTCGGCGGCCTGTCGGGGGTTGGGCCCGTACAGCTCGCTGGTGAGGGCGCCCACCTGCCGCTTGGACGGCTGCCGGCCGTCGACGGTCGCATCGAGCGCCTCGCGGAAGCCCGCGGCATCCTGGTAGCGCTGGAACGGATCCTTGGCGAGGGCGCGCAGCGCCACCGCGTCCAGCGCCCGGGGCACCGTCTCGTTCACCTCGGACGGCGGCACCGGAGCCTCGCTCACGTGCTGGTACGCCACCGCGACCGGCGAATCGCCACGGAACGGCTGGCGGCCGGTGAGCAGCTCGTACAGCACGACGCCCGTGGAGTACACGTCGGCGCGGGCGTCGACCGGCTCACCCTTGGCCTGCTCCGGCGAGAAGTACGCCGCGGTGCCGAGGATCTGCGTCGTCTCGGCGACGGTCGACGAGCTGTCGGACACCGCGCGCGCGATGCCGAAGTCCATCACCTTGACCTGGCCGGCGTCCGTCACCATCACGTTGCCCGGCTTGATGTCGCGGTGCACGACGCCGGCGCGGTGCGAGTACTCGAGAGCCTCGAGGATGCCGTCGACATAGCGGACGGCATCCGTGACGGGAACCGGCCCGGCCGAGATGATGTCCTTGAGCAGGCGCCCCTTCACGAGCTCCATCACGATGAACGGCACCGGGCGCACCGTGCCGTCGGGCGAGGTGAGGGAGTCCTCGCCGGCGTCGTAGACGCGCACGATCGTCGGGTGCGCCATGCGCGACGCGGCCTGCGCCTCGAGGCGGAACCGGGTGCGGAACGCGTTGTCGTCGGCCAGTTCGCGGTCGAGGATCTTGATCGCGACCTGGCGGCCCAGCGTCAGATCGTATCCGCGGTAGACGCTCGCCATTCCTCCCCGGCCGATGGGCTCGTCGATGCGATAGCGCCCCGAAAGCACACGCGGCTCAGCTGTCACGGTCACTCCCTGCCTGGAACATCAGCCACCCTAGCCGAGGCCGAGCGGGTCACGCGTGTCGCGCGACCCGCTCGGCGCATTCACTCAGCTCGGCTCACGGGGTCGGCGTCGGCGACGGCTCGGGCTCGGCGGCTTGGATGAGCACCGTGGCCTCGCCGGACGCACCCGATGTGCGACTGCCGGCGCTGCCACCGCTGCACGTCACGTTGTAGGTGACGATGACCGTCTGACCGGGCGCATCGGCGGCCGTCACCTGGGCGGAGCGGGCGTTCTGCGGGAAGCTCGGGCCGTTCGCGATCGTGCCGTTCTGCACCGTGAAGGTGTAGGCGCTCACGGAACCGGTCCCCGAGGGACAGGTGTAGCCGTCCCACATGACGGTGAGCTGGCCGTTCGGCTCTACGGTGGCCGGCGCACCCTGGAAGGTCGGGCTGTTGGGCGTCGGCATCGGCACCTGGCCGGCGTACGTCGTCAGCTCGATGACGGTGCCCTTCTGGACGTTGCCCGTGGGGCTCACGTCGTAGACCTTGCCTTGGCTGGCCTCGTCGGGCGCGGCGTTGCCCTCGGCACAGCTGGCGCCGAGACCGAGCGCGTCGAGCGCCGCGGATGCGGTCGCGCAGTCCTGCCCGAGGTAGTCCCCGGCGACCACGTTCGCCGTGGTGGGCGTCGGGGTCGGCGTGTTGGTCGGGGTCGGGGACGGTGCACTCGTGGTGGTGCTCGTCCGGGGCTCCGGCTCATTCTGGTTCGCGGCGACGACCGCCCAGATCGTGCCGATCAGCACGAGCAGCAGCAGGGCGATGAGGGCGATCAGGGGCCACGTCCAGGGGCTGCGCTTCTTCTTCTCGCCCTCCCCTTCGACGCCCTCTTCACCCGGCGCCGGCATGACGCGCGTCGCGGCGGCCGTGTCGGAGCCCGGCACGAGCAGCTGCGTCGCCGCATCGCCCGCGGCGAGGCCGGCGATCGCCGGGACGGCGGCGGCGGCCGCGGCGACATCGCCGCGACGCAGTGCCGTGGCGGCACGTGCGACGGCGGCAGCGGACGCCGGGCGCTCGTCGGGCTTCTTCGCGATCATCGCCATCACGAGGTTCTGCACCGGGGTGGCGACCGTGGCGGGCAGCGGCGCGGGCTGCTCATTGATCTGCGCCATCGCGATCGCGACCTGCGACTCGCCCGTGAACGGGCGCTTGCCCGCGAGGCTCTCGTAGGCCACGATCCCGAGCGAGTAGATGTCGGTAGCGGGGGATGCCGGGTGCCCCGAGGCCTGCTCCGGTGACAGGTACTGCACCGTGCCCATCACCTGACCGGTGGCGGTCAGCGGGACCTGGTCGGCGATGCGTGCGATGCCGAAGTCGGTGATCTTCACGCGACCGTCGGGGGTGATGAGCAGGTTGCCCGGCTTGATGTCGCGGTGCACGAGGCCGGCCGCGTGGGCCGCCTGCAGCGCCGCGGACGTCTGCGCGACGATGTCGAGCGTCTTGTCGGTCGAGAGAGAGGTGTCGCGCTCGAGGATGGTCGAGAGCGCCTCACCGGGCACGAGCTCCATGACGAGGAACGCGCTGCCGGCCTCCTCGCCGTAGTCGAACACGCTCGCGATGCCCTCGTGGTTCACGAGCGCCGCGTGGCGGGCCTCCGCACGGAAGCGCTCCAGGAATCCCGGGTCTCCCATGTACTCGTCTTTGAGGATCTTGATGGCGACGGTCCGTCCGATGACGTGGTCGGTCGCTTCCCAGACCTCGCCCATGCCGCCGATCGCTATGCGCGAATCGAGTTCGTATCGGCCGCCGAAGGTCACGCCCTGCGTCGGTCTCATTTGCCCAGCACCGCCTCCATGACCTTCTTCGCGATAGGAGCGGCGATGGTGTTGCCGCTTCCCGATTGTCCTTGCCTGCCGCCGTCCTCCACGACCACTGCGACCGCGACTTCGGGATTCTGGGCCGGGGCGAACCCTGTGAACCAGAGGGTATACGGCTCGTCGCCGGTGTTCTCCGCGGTACCGGTCTTACCGGCCACGTCGACCCCGTCTATTCTTGCACCCGACGCAGCACCGTCACTGACATTGGCCACCATCATGGCGACCAGCTCGTCCGCGAGGCTGCCGTCGAGCGCCCGCCCGAACTCACTGTCGTCGAAGGTCTTCTGGACCGACAGGTCCGGGCCGATCACGCGGTCAACCATGCGGGGATTCATGACCATTCCACCGTTCGCGATGCCGGCCGACACCATCGCCATCTGCAGCGGTGTCGCCGTCACCTGCCCCTGGCCGAACCCGCTGAGCGCGGTCTGGGCGTCGTCCTGGATCGTCCGCGGGTAGCCCGAGGGCGTCGACAGGAGCGGGATCTCGACAGACTCGTTGAAGCCGTACTTCTCGGCCTCTTCGCGGATCGCCGTGTCGCCGAGTTCCACCGCCAGCTCGGCGAAGGGGATGTTGCAGCTCAGCCGCAGCGCGTCCGCGAGGGTCACCGTGTCGCCGCCGCCGCACGTGCCGCCGCTGGCGTTGTGGACGATGCTGCTGGACTGCGGCAGCTGGTAGGTCGCGGGGTTCGGCAGCGTCGACTCGGGCGTGTAGTCGCCGGAGGCGAGCGCGGCCGAGGCGACCACGAGCTTGAAGGTCGAGCCGGGCGGATTCAGATCCCCGGCGATGGCACGGTTCGACAGCGGCTTGCCGGGATCGGCCACGAGGGCGTCGTACGCCGCATTCACGTCGTCGGTCGCGTGCGACGCGAGCACGTTGGTGTCGAAGCTCGGGCTGGTGACCATCGCGAGGACGCGGCCGGTGGCCGGCTCGATCGCGATGATGCCGCCCTGCAGGTCGCCGAGCGCCTCGTAGGCGGCGCGCTGCACGTCGGCATCCAGCGACAGCACCACGTTCGAGCCCCGCGGCGGCTGTCCGGTGAAGATCCGCTCGACGCGCGAGAAGAACTGCGATCCCGCCGTGCCGCTGAGCTCCTGGTTCATCGCCTGCTCGATCCCGGTCACCGAGCCGGGGCCGAGTGCGGGGTTGATGTAGCCGGTCACGGGCGCCCACATGTCGGCATCCGTGTACACCCGCTGCCAGCTGTAGACGTCGTCCGACGGCACCGACGACGCGATGGCCGAGCCGCTCGCGATGATCGAGCCGCGCTGCACCTCGAACGAGTCGTACAGCGCCCGGCGGTTGGCGGAGTTGGCCGCGAGCTCGTCGGTCTGGATCACCTGGATCCAGCTCGTCGACGCGAACAGCGCGAGGAACATGACCAGCATCAGGATGCTGAGCCGCCGCAGTTCCTTCGTCATCAGCCGATCACCACCCGGGGCCGGCTGCGCACGGCGTCCGAGATCCGCAGCAGCAGCGCCACGATGATCCAGTTCGCCACGAGCGACGAACCGCCCGCCGCGAGGAACGGCGTCGTGAGGCCGGTCAGGGGGATCAGGCGGGTGACGCCGCCGACCATGATGAACACCTGCAGCGCGATCGTGAACGACAGGCCGGTCGCGAGCAGCTTTCCGAAGTCGTCCTGCCCGGCCAGGCCGATGCGGATGCCGCGGCTCGTGAAGACCATGTACAGGCAGAGGATGGCGAACACGCCGATGAGGCCGAGCTCCTCGCCGAGCGCCGGCAGGATGTAGTCGCTCTCTGCGACGGGCGTCAGGTACGGCCGCCCCTGTCCGAGCCCGGTGCCCAGCAGGCCGCCGTTGGCCATGCCGAAGATGCCGTTGACCAGCTGGAAGCTGGAGTTGTCCATCAGCTCGGGGTTGAAGGCATCCAGCCAGTTCGTGAACCGCGCGCCCACGTACGGGAGGATCCGCGACGCGAGGAAGGCACCCGACACGGCGAGCACCACGCCGATGAGCACCCAGCTGGTCTTGCCCGTCGCGACGTAGAGCATGGCGACGAACATGCCGAAGATGAGCACACCGGTGCCCAGGTCGCGCTGCAGCACGATGATGCCGAGCGAGATGAGCCAGATCACCAGCAGCGGGCCCAGCTCGCGTGCGCGCGGCCAGGTCATGCCGAGGAACCGGGTGCCGGTCGATGTGAGGCTCTCGCGGGTGCGCACGAGGTACCCGGCGAAGAAGATCGCGAGGGCGATCTTGGCGAGCTCGCCCGGCTGGAACGTGAAGAAGCCGAGGTCGACCCACACGTCGGCGTTGCCGCCGCCGCTCAGCCCGGGGATCACCGGAAGCACCAGAAGCACGATGCCGACGAAACCGAAGATGTACGTGTAGCGGAACAGCACGCGGTAGTTGTGCAGGAACATCACCACGAGGATCGCCGCGATCAGGGCGATGGCCGCCCAGGCGAGCTGCCGCGTCGAGTACGCCTCCCAGCCGTGGCGCTCCCACTGGAGGTCGAGCCGGTAGATCATGGCGAGGCCCAGCCCGGTGAGGAGCGTGGCGATGGGCACGACGAACGGATCGGCGGCGCGGGCGCGCAGGCGCAGCAGGATGTGCAGCGCGATCACGAGGGCGGTGAGGCCGCCGCAGTAGACCAGGAAGGTCCAGTCGATGGCGCCGAGCGCACCGAGCTGGACGAGCGCGATGGCTGAGCCGTTGATCGCGAACGCGAAGACCAGCAGGGCCAGTTCGCGGTTGCGCTGCGTCTGCGGCACGCGGATGCGGCGCAGCGCCCGCACCACCGCGGTGTCGGCCGAGACGGCGTCCGTCGGCGTGCTCGTGGGGGCGCTCATCCGCCTCCTCCCGACAGGTCGCTGATTCCGGACACGATCAGCCGCGCGTGTGAGAGCGAGTTGGCCGAGATCGTCCCCTCCACCGTCGCACGGGCGAAGTCCGACAGCGAATCGAGGGGGATGTCGGTGTCCTCGAACGGAGTGGACAGCGAGATCGGCCCGATGTTCTGCTGCACGCCCTGGTAGATCACCACGGTGTCCTCGTCGGCGCCGACGAAGTAGCGCGTCTGCGTCCACTGATAGCCGAGCCAGGCGGCGCCGGCGAGGATGACGAGCACCAGGGCCAGCCCGACGATCCACCCGATCCGTCGGCGTCGTGCGCGTCGGCGGTCCTCCTCGATGAGCTCCTCGAGGAACTCCGCGGCGGGCTCGAAGTGCGTGGGCTCGTTCGCCGCCTGCCGGTTCGGGTGCAGCCAGCTGGTGCGTCCGGGACGCGCGGCGGGCACCTCGACGCCGGTCGGGTTGGACGCGGACCCCACGATCGTGGGGGTGCCCGAGAAGAGCGGATGCTGCCCGCCGACGTCGACGATGACGATCGTGACGTTGTCGGGGGCGCCGCCGTCGAGGGCCTGCTTCAGGAGGCTGTCGGCGGTGCGGCCCGGGGCGAGGCCCATGCCCATCGCCTTGGCGGTGTGCGGGTCGTCGACGACGCCCGACAGGCCGTCCGAGCACAGCAGCCAGCGATCGCCCGGCTGCGTCGGCATGATGAACGTGTCGAGCTCGGGCTCGGTGTCCATGTCGCCGAGCACGCGCATGAGCACGGAGCGCCGCGGGTGGTACCGGGCCTCCTCCGGCGTGATGCGGCCCGAGTCGACGAGTCGCTGCACGAACGTGTGGTCGGTGGTGATCTGGGTGAGTGCGCCGTCGCGGTACAGGTAGATGCGCGAGTCGCCGATATGGGCGATGACGGCGTAGTCGTCGACCATGATCAGCGCGCTGACGGTCGTGCCCATGCCGGCGAGCTCGGCACGGAGGTTGACCGTGTCGGCGAGGTCGACCGCGGCATCCGAGATCGCGTCGCGCAGCGCCCGCTCGGCGTCGGACGTCGAGTCGTAGGGGCGGTCGAGCGTCTGCAGGCGTGTGATGGCGATGCTCGAGGCGACGTCGCCGCCGGCGTGGCCGCCCATGCCGTCGGCGACGACGAACAGGTTCGAGCCGGCGTAGCCCGAGTCCTGGTTGTTGGAGCGCACCTTGCCGGTATGCGAGATCGCGGCGCTCGAGCCCTGGAAGACCATGTGGGAGGGGTCCGCCCGCTACTTCCGCAGCTCGAACGTCGTCGCGCCGACCTTGATGGGCGCGCCGATGTTCACGGGGACGGGTGAGGTCACGCGGGCGCCGTCGTGCCAGGTGCCGTTCGTGGAGTCGAGGTCCTGGATCATCCACTGGTCGCCCCACAGCACCAGGCGCGCGTGGTGGCTCGAGGTGTAGTCGTCGCGGATCACGAGCCCCGACTCGCTCGAGCGCCCGATCGTGAGGGGCTCGTTGCCGAGCGGCAGCTCGAGGCCCGTCTTGGGGCCGCTCGTGATCACGATGCGAGAGACCGCCGCGGTGGTCGCGGGTCCGCCCGGCTGTGCGGGCGCGGAAGACGGCGACGCGACGGGAGCAGTGACTCCGGCGGCGGAAGCGGGAACGGATGCCGCCGGCCCGGCCGCAGCGGCCGCGGCATCCGGCATCCGGCGCACCTTCACGCCGAACAGGTCGGCCCGCAGCGAATACACGACGGCGAAGACGAACGCCCACAGCAGCACCAGGAATCCGATGCGCAGCAGCAGCAGGGTGAGTTCGCTCATGCCAGCGGCCCCCTCTCCTGCGGGTCGTAGGCGCTCCGGGCATCGAAGGCCCGCGTGGCGTCGTCGACGGGTGCCTGGGGGCGGGGCGTCGAGGCCTGCGCGACGACGCGGAACACGATGTCGGTGCGGCCGATGCGGACGGTCGAGTCCGGCGGCAGCGCGGCCTCTCCGACCTTGCGGCCGTCGAGCAGCGTGCCGTTCGTCGAGCCGAGATCGCGGACCATGGCGCGCTCGCCGTCCCACAGGATCTCGACGTGCTTGCGGCTGGTGCCCGAGTCGGCGACGGTGATGTCGGCGTCGCTGCCGCGGCCGATGACCGTGCGAGATTTGGTGAGGGGGATGCGGCGGCCCTCGACATCCACCACACCGCGCCAGGCGACCCGCCCGCCCTGCGCCGTCGAGGACTCGACCCGCAGCGTGCCGGTGGAGAGGTCGTCGTCGCGTCGCAGCGAGATCGTCACCGGACCGGCGAACGAGTAGCCCTGGGCCTTCGCATGCGCGTGCACGAGCGTGTCGAGCTCGTGCGTGAGCGCGTCGCCGAGCGCCGAGATGCGGTCGTCGTCGGCGGGTGACAGCCGCACGGTGAAGGTGTTGGGCGCCAGGATGCGGTCGCGGCTCACCACGGCCGCCTTCTTGTCGAGCTCGCTGCGCAGGGCGGACGCGATCTCGACAGGCTGGATGCCGCTGCGGAAGGTCTTCGCGAACGCGCTGTTCACAGCGCGTTCGAGACCTTTCTCGAAGCTGTCAAGTAGTCCCACGGAGCTCCTCTGGAGGGGGGTGCCGGTTGCTACATGCTAATTGCACAGTCTGTGCCGGCGATGGACCGCGCTCGCGACCGGGCCGAGTTAGAAGCAGGCCGCGACGCATGATATCCTCGGCAAGTTGAGTTTCGCGGGATCTTCGGATGCGGCGACTCGCGCGAGTGGCGGAATAGGCAGACGCGCTGGCTTCAGGTGCCAGTGCCCGAAAGGGCGTGGGGGTTCAACTCCCCCCTCGCGCACAGCGCAGAAGAAGGGCTCCCCGGAAGGGGAGCCCTTCTTCGTATCCGGCAACCTCAGGCGCCGTCGAGGGTCGGAGGCAGCGTGAAGACGATCTCCTCGATCTCGCGGCGGACGCCCGGGGCGTAGTCGACATTGCGCGACACCTCGGTGAACCCGACCTTCTGCAGCACGGCGATCGAGGCGGTGTTGTGGGCGGCGGCACGCGCGTACAGCGGGCGGATCGGCTCGCGCGAGATCAGCAGACGCAGCGCCGCGGTCGCGACGCCGCGGCCCCACGCGTGCCGGGCGATCCAGAATGTGACCTCGCGGTCGCCGTCGACCGTGAACGCGGCGATGGTGCCGGCGAACCCGCCGTTCTCGGTGACGACGAACGACTGCACGTGGGCGTCCGCCCGGTGGCGGGCGATCCATGCATCGAACGCGGCGCGGTCGTCGGGATCCTGAGCCGTGAACGCGGCCATGGCGATGGCCTCACGGTCGCGCATCATCTCGAAGATCGCGTCGAGGTCGTCGTCATCCAGCGCCCGCAGCTCGATGTGATTCACGTGCCCCACGCTAGCCACGGCATCCGTCACGGAGAAGAGCGCGCGGCCAGTGGGTTCAGACGAAGCCGTGGATGCGGCGCAGCACTTCCTCGGCGTGATGCCCGTCACGGCGGATGAACGCCTCGCGGAACTGCTCGTACGCCGCGGTCCGGCCGATCGGGCACTCGATGAACGGCTGCCAGCCCGCGATGTTGCGACGGATCGCGATCTCGTACTCGCGGATGAACTGGATGAGGGCGATGTTGTCGGTCGCTCTCGTGACGACGGCGAAGAACGCGTGACTGGCGTGTGCGAGCCCGGAGTGGTCATCGGCGCGGGAGGCGGCGATCACGTCGTCCAGCCGGTCGATGGCGGTGGCCAGGGTCTCGTCGCTGCAGCGGGCGGCCGCCATGCGGACGGCCATGCCCATGTTGTAGGCCACGAGCTCGAACGTGTCGGCCTCGGCCTTGTCGTTCGGCTGCGACACCCGCGTGTAGCGGTGGGGCGACACCTCGACCAGGCCCACGCGCTCGAGTCGCTGCAGCGCTTCGCGCACCGGCGTGCGCGAGACGCCGAGCCACTCGGCCAGCTCGTGGTCGCGCAGTCGCTCGCCCGGCGCGAGGCGTCCGTCGAGGATCGCCTCGCCGAGGCGCACGTACACCTCATCTCCGAGGACGGCGCGGCCCGGCTCGAGCGGGAGGAAGGGGGCAGTCATGGGTGGCACAAGTGTACGCCGGAGGATTCACGCGCATATACCATCCGGAGCGGTCCCTGATGCGGGCGATCCGAGGGTCTCCGATGCGCGGTATTCCGCGGCATCCGACCCTCGCCCTGACGCTGATATATCGGTACGATGAGTGCGTCCACGTTTCGACGTGGCCTATCCGGGGGGATCCGTCGACGCCCGGGCTTTCGAGCCTTGCTCAGCCCGGGCGTACGATGGGAAACCTTTGCCCAGGGGTCTGCAACATTTGTGTCACCTTCCGAAAAGGGTCTCGCCGCGCGCGCGTGTCTTCACTACGTTGGAGTCAATCGCCGCAATCGCGGGGAGATCAACGAAGAACGGCAAGTAATGAGCACGCAGGGCACCGTCAAGTGGTTCAACTCCGAGAAGGGCTTCGGCTTCATCGCTCCCGATGAAGGCGGCGCAGACGTCTTCGCGCACTACAGCGCGATCGAGTCGAGCGGCTACCGCTCGCTCGAAGAGAACCAGCGCGTCGAGTTCGAGATCGCCCAGGGACCCAAGGGTCTCCAGGCCGAGAACATCCGCCCGATCTGATCGGCGGATCGATCGCTTCACGCGATCGAAGCCGCGGTGTCCCGCTTCTCTGGAGCGGATGCCGCGGCTTCGTCGCGCCTGGCCCACCCCCGCCGGTGGCAGGCGAACCCTTGTGCGCGTTCGGTTCGGGCGCGGACCGACGCTAGTCGCGGTCGCCCCTCACCAGTTCGATGCCCGCCCCCGCGAACTGTCGCAGCGTCGCGTCCGGCAGGAACGCCCGCGTGAGCGCGCCGCCGATCCGGGTGAGGTCGCTCTCGTCGCGGAACAGCAGGTACATCGTCTCGTACCGGGGATGGAACTTCTGCTTGAACCGGTGCAGCGACCGAAAGCCGTAGACGGGCTCGAGCGCCTCGGCCAGTCTGTCGCTCAACGCCGCGATCATGCCGGCGTCCGGGGGGTAGTCGTGGGCGAGCGGCGCTCCTGAGAGCGACATGATCTCGGCGCCCTCTTCGCTGAACTGCCGGGCGGACGAACCGATGAGGTACTCCATCACGGGGCCGAAGCCGCCCTCTCGGCGACGCATGAGGTCGAGCGTCCAGCCCCGCACGGCCCCCTCCGACCCGTAGACCGGCAGCCACGACAGGAAGCCGTCGACGTCGCCGTTCGGCGCGATCGCCAGGGCGAGGCGCACTTCCGGGTCCTCGGCCTCGACGAGAGTGCCGAGCGTGAACCCCATCTCGGGCAGCCCCTTGTCGCCGACCCACATCTCGGAGATCGCGCGCAGCTGCTGCTGCACGCCCCACGACTCGTCCTTCAGCCGCGTCATGCGGAATGTCATCTCCTCGCGGCCCGCGCGGTTGAGCGCGGTGCGCACGGAGTTCCACCGCTTGCCGGTGAATTCGAGGCCCGGCAGGTCGACGATGGTGTCATCGGCCACGACGAGGCTGCGCCACGACGCCGGCACCGCGGCCCGCGTCGCCTCGTCGGCGCTGAAGAAGCAGGGGACGAGCCCTGCGCGCTCGGCATCCTGGATGAACTCCCGAACGGATGCCGCACGCGACGCGGGCGGTCCGAGCGGGTCTGCCAGGGCCAGCGCGACGCCGGCGCGGCGCTGGTAGCAGACGATGCCGTCGGCGGTGCGGGCGTAGCTGTTGCCCTCCCACGTGGTCATCCACGACAGCGTGCCGCCGCCGTCGGCGTGCAGCATCCGCTTGACGTCGTCGACCTCCGGCGCCGGCTGCCGGCCGAGCGCCGATCTGCGGCGGGCGCGGAACGCCCGGCGCACCAGGGTCAGGTACACGAGCATCAGCAGCCACATCACACCGCTCGCGAGCGCGAGCTCGGTCTCGGCGTCGATCGTCGCCTCGAGCTGCGCCTGGCTCGTGACGATGATGACCACGAGCACGAGCAGCGCCGTCAGCACGTTGACGACGGCGAGGATCACCGCGACCACCCAGCTCCAGCGGCGGCCTCTGCGCAGTCCGTTGGCGACCACCAGGATCACGATGGCGTCGACGGCGAAGTCGATGAAGCCGCCGGACGCCGGCTCAGTCGGCCCGAAGGGACCGTCGGTGGGCACGAGGATGGTGACGATCTGGACCGCGCCCAGCACGAGGACCGCGATGAAGGCGATGAGGCGCTGCTCGCGGATCGTCGTCCGCTGGATGCGCAGGGACCGGTCGACGAACAGCACCAGCAGCACGGCGAGCAGGTGCTCGAGGTCGGCGAGGGTTCCCCAGAACAGCATCGCGACGAAGACGAAGCCGAGCAGCACCAGCCACGCCCGCACGCGCCACGGACTGCGGAAGAGGCCGATCGCCGCGGCGATGCACGCCATGGTGCCACCGGACGCGCCGACGTCCAGCGCCGCGGCCTGCGTCTGGGCCCACGCCCACGGCAGCTGCGAGAACCCCCACAGCATCAGGGCGGTCGCGAAGATCGCGAAGAGCTGGCCGACCCAGTAGTACGCCAAGGCGATCCGTGTGCCCCGCCGGAACTCGAGGTACGCCATGCCGACGAACCCGGCGATGGTGAAGACGTACACCCACGGCTGGTTGACGAAGAAGGTGCCCGTCAGTGGCGTCCACCAGCGACCGGCCTCGAAGGCGGGCAGTCCGTATGCGACGAGGTCGTAGAGGTCGGACTCCTCGAAGGGCCGCCACAGCCCCTGCCACACCACGCCGACCACGAGGATCAGCGCAACCATGGTCAGCGTCCCCGGCACGCGCCTCATGCCCGCGAGCACGCGGTTCGGTCGGTGAGTCGCCCCGTCGCTCATGCGATCACGATAGCGGTGGGCCGTCCGGCACCTGCGCGGCAGGGCGGCTCGGGGCGTTTCGTCTCGGTCGCTGGCGCTCCCTCGCTCAGCGACCGGGACCTCTCCTCCCGGTCGTTGAGCGATCGAGGAACGCGTTCGTCGTTCCTGCGGGGGAGGTCAGTGTCCGGGCGAGAGCCGGGCGTCCTCCGCGAGGGCCTTGGCGTCCTCGGCATCGCGCATCGCGCGCCGCGCGGCGTCGAGCGCGGCCACCGGCTCCTCGGCCTGGCGGGCCTGGGCCAGCTCGCGCTGGGCAGAGAGCAGCCGCGACCGCGCGTCGGCGCCGGCATGAGCACGGGAGACGGATGCCTCGGCCTGCGCGAGTGCGCCGCGCGCGGCGGCGAGGGTTCCGGGCAGCGCCGTGCGCGCGCTCCGCAGGCGCTGCTGCGCGGTGCGGGCGTCACCCAGAGCGAGGTCGAGGCGATTGCGCAGGCGTGCGATGGCGTCGACCGTGCGGGTCGGGTGGCGCGCGGCATCCGTCTCGATGCGGGTGAGGTCCTGCTCGATGACACGGAGCTCTCCGCCGAGCCGTTCGGCGTCGGGGGCGGCAAGGTGCTCGCGGGTCACGGACGCCTGGCGCAGGGCGGTGCGCGCCGCCGCGATCTCTCCGGGAGCGGCCTGCGCCGCCTGCAGGACGAGGCGGTGCGTCTCTTCGAGGTGGCGCGCGTCGGCTTCGGCCTGACGGAGCGCCCGTTCGGCGGCGGCGAGATCGGGCAGCGCACTGAGCGAGGCGTCGGCGGCGCGCGTGGCGGCCGCATCGAGGTGGCGCTCGGCGACAGCGACCCGCGAGAGGGCCGCATGCGCCGAACGCGAGGCCGCGTGCCATTCCTCCTCGGCGAAACGCGACGACAGCTCGGCGACCAGCGCGGCCGGGTCGCCCATCGACGCACGAAGCTCGGCCAGCCGGCGGCGGGTCGCATCGATCTGGCCCGCGGCAGACACGTGCGCGGTGACCCACGCGCCGTGCTCGCGGCGCGCGGCGGCGACCGTGGCGAGCGCCTCGCCGGCGTGCTTGTCGATGCGCGTCGAGACGCGGCGCACCTCGGCGGGGGCGACGGCGGGGTCGCTGATCGCGCGGTAGTCCTCGAAGGCGTCGTCGCGGACGTGCTGCGCCGTCAGGCGAGCTCGCCGGAGCGACGACGGCGCATCCCCGCCGTAGAGCGCTCCCGAGAGCGCGACCTCGAGGTCGAGCTCGCCGACCTCGTCGTCGAGCTGCACGAGGGTCGCACCGGCTTTCGCCCGCGCCCGCTCGGCCGCAGCGCGGGCGCGAGGCGAGCGCCGTGCGCGCCGTACGGCCCACACCAGGACGGCGACGGCGATCGCCGTCACGCCGAACACCACCAGGGCCGGCACGAGCCACCCGACGACCGCGGCGCCGAGCTCAGCCATCGGCGCCCACGACGGCGTCGGCGGCGGTCTCGCGCGCGTTCTCTTCGACGAGGAGCAGTGCGCGAAGCTGGTCGACGTCGTCGACGGCGGCCTGCGCGCCCTCGGACTCGTGCGGCCAGCTGAAGCCCCACCGCACGAAGATCACCGGCACGCCGTGGGCGGCGCCGCCCTCGACGTCATGGTGTCGGTCGCCCACGAGCACCGGACGGCTGATGTCGACGCCTGCCGCGGCCAGCCGGCGCAGCGCCTCGGCGACGATGTCGGCCTTGGCGCTGAGGGTCTTCTCGTCCTGCGTGGCGCCGACGATGGCGGTGAGCGACGTCGAGAGGTCGAAGTGGTCCATGAGGGCCACGACCTGCACCTCGGGCTTCGAGCTGGCGGTGGCCTGCGGGATGCCGGCGGCTGCGACATCCGTGATCAGCTCACCCATTCCGGGGAAGAGCTTGGCGCCCGTCGAGTAGCCGTCGATCTTGTTGAGGCCGCGATAGAAGGCGACGGCCTCGGTCGCCTGCGCGGGCGTCATGCCGACGTTGACCTGGAACGAGTCGTACATCGGCGGGCCGATCCAGTGCACGAGCTCGGCGCGGGTCGGCGGGCGCCTGCCGAAGTGCTCGAGGGCGATCGTGAGGCGGCGGAGGATGCCGTCGGACGCGTCGACGATCGTTCCGTCCACGTCCCACAGCACACAGGTCCACGGCGATCGTCTCGGCATGCCACCAGCCTATTCGCCAGTCGCCCGGCCCTCCGCGCCGGCTCCCGCCGAGGACTCAGCGATCCCGCCGGTGCACGCGGGCGAGCCGCGCCATCATGCGCCGGAGATCATCCAGCTCGGCGGGCGACCAGTCGGCCAGGAGGGTCTCCATGTTGGACTCGGCGGTCGCCATGATGCGCTCGCCGATGCGGCGCCCCTCGTCGGTCAGCGCCACCAGCACGCCGCGGTCGTCGTCGGGTGCGGCGACCCGCACCGTCAGACCCGCCTGCACGAGCCGCCCGACGATCTTGCTCATGTTGGTCGGCGTCTGGCCCAGTGCGAGCGAGAGCTCGACGGGACGCATCGCGCCGTTGTACGAGAGCTGATTGACCACGAGGAACATGCCCATGTCATCGATCGGGAACGCGACCTTCGTCATCACGTCGCGGCGGACGCCCGTGCTGTCGGCCCAGTGCACGATCGACGCCAGCGAGAGGCGCAGGTCGAGCGGGTCGTCGCCGATGACGGGACTCAGGTCGGCGGAGGCACCGGGGTCGACGTCGCCTCGGGCCATCGTTCCTCGTTCCTCTCGGTGCCGGGCTCGCCGTATGCGGTGCCCGGATCAGTCCTCGCGCAGCAGCAGCACCGGTCCGACGAGGCCGTACTCGCGCACGACCGCGTTCTGCGTGCGCGCCTCCCCGGTGAGCTGCGCCCCGATGTCGGGGACGCGCTCATAGTATCCGCGGGCGCGGAGCCGGTTGTTGAGAGAGCTGGCGACGCGCACGGTGACGGTGTTGTCGCCCGGGCGGAGGTCGCCGCTCACGTCGACGATCGGGTTCGCGGTGTCGAATCCCCGCGCGGTGCCGTCGCCCACGCGTACCGAGCCCAGGCCGCCGCACGTCGATCCGAGGTCGAGGACGTAGCGCGCGCCGGGTTGCATGTCGGAGACCGAGATCGTCGTGGTGTACTCGCCCACACCCGAGACGTCGGGGCCGACCGCGGGCAGCTCGGACCAGGGCACGAGCTCCGTCTCGCCGGCGTCGAGGCGTGTGACGGCGGTGGTCGGGCGGACCTCGCGAGAGACGTAGCCGAGGCCGCGGTCCTCCGTCAGCACCTCGGGCTCGCCGGCGTCCCAGCTCTCGACGACCACGCGCCACCGCTCGGGGCGGGCGATCTCGGTGACGGCGGGGGCGGCCGAGTCAGAGGCATCCGACGTCCTGTCGAGGACGACGACGGCGACCTCTCCCGGCGCGAGCGTGAGCTCGACGATCGTGCGGTCGCCGTCGCGGCGCGCGCCGCGGTGCGGGCGCAGCTCGCCCGTCCACGCGTCGAGCCGGTGCGCGGAGCCGGTGCCTTCCAGCGCGATCCCGACCGTCGTCGGCTCCGCGGTCTCGTAGAGGAAGTGGTACGCGTACAGCACCGTCAGGTCGCCGTCCTGGCGCAGGTGCGTGAGCACGCGGGGGTCGTCATCGACGAACCGGGCACGGCCCCCCGCACCGAGACCGTCGAGGGCCGCCACGACGCCGGAGGGTGCGGTGACGCGGACCCCCGGCATCCGTCGCAGTTCCGCCATGATCGCTGCGAGCTCGTCGTCCCGCCCGTCGAGACCGGGAGTGGCGGATGCCGCCGCCTCGTGCGTGCGGTGGCGTCCGGCCATGAGCGACTCGAGCTCGCGTGCACCGTCGACGATCACGAGCCGCAGACCGCTGCGCGCCCACGCGAGGAGGTGCGCGGCGACGTCGGCGTCGAGCGTGCTCTGGTAGACGATCAGCGCGCGGTAGCCCGGGCCGGCGGGCTGCACCTCGTCGCCGTCGAAGGCGACGTCGTCGCGGAGCAAGAGGGAGCCGTCGAAGAACTCGTAGGTGATGCCGGCGTCCTGCATGCCGAGGTCCTGCCACCAGTGGTTCTCGCGGTCGCGCATCCACATCGTGCCGTAGGCGACCTCGTCGGGGATGCGCTCGCCGTTCGGGCCGATCAGCGCCATGCCGATGAGGTTGTCGGTGAAGTGGTCGGTGCGCAGGATGCCGACGTCGATGCGCGGCCGGCCGCGTCGCAGCGCGTACTGCAGGCGGGCGATCGCGGCGGTCCACAGCGGGTAGAACTCCGATCCCGGCTGGCGGGTGTCGAATCGCTCGGAGAACATCGGCCACATGCCCTCGTGGCCCGGCCACTCCGTCACGCCTTCTGCGCCGGCGGGGCTCGCCCAGCCGTGCAGCACGGTCTTGGTGATGCCCGCCGCCAGCTGCGTCGCGATGATCTGGTCGTAGAAGCGGTGGTCGAGCATGTGGTTGCGCGTCGTCGCGCCCGTCTCGGACGAGTACTGCTTGCCGAACAGATGCGCGGGACCCGCCATGAGCCGGTACGCGTCGATCTGCGCTCCGAACTCGAGGGACTCGGTCTCGATGCCGTCGACCTCGGGACCGGGGCGGGTCAGCTCGAAGGGCAGGCCGTAGCTGATCTCGGCGCGCAGCGTCATGCCGACCTCGTGCAGGAACGCCGCGAAGGGGCGCAGCATGTTCTCGATGTAGAGGTCGGTGAGGGTGCGCACGTAGTCGAACCGCACCTTCTCGACGGTGACCCGGTCGGCCCCGTCGGCGGGCTGGTGGTGGTAGACGGTCGAGACCGCCATGAACGGCGCGTCGCGCGTGAGGAACGGCAGCCATGGCGTGATGTCGTACCCGCGCCGGGTGCGGAACTCGTCGGCGACGGTGAAGCCCCAGAACATGCCGCCCGCGCCGTAGGTCGAGAGCTCGAGCGAGTCCATGTACATCTGCGCGCGCGGGTTGCGGGCGACCTCGGCGCGCAGCGCGGGCGTCAGGACCACGTCATCCCAGTAGGCGATGACGGCGTCGACGCCGTCGCGGTCGAGGTAGTTGACGGTGTAGTTGACGCTCGCCGAGGGCGAGGCCGTCTGCCCGGTGCCGTGCACCCAGTACGCGAACAGGCGCCAGTCGCCCTCGCCACCCGGAGCGGTCCACTCCAGCGCCTCACCGTCCACCTCCTCGGTGAGATCGATGACGGATGCCGCATCCAGCAGCCCGTCCCCGGTGACGCGCGCCGCCACCACGGCGACGAGGTGCTGCTGCGTGATGGTGCCGCGGTGCCCGGGCAGCGTCGTCTCGGCGATCGGAGCCTCGAGATCGATCCGTGGCAGCGCGCCGCTGCGCGCCTGCCCGGCCGAGAGCGTCTCGTGCACGACGTCGAGCTCCTGCGCGGCGGCGCGCTGGTCGGGGTCGATCGTCGGAAGGTTCGCGTTCGACCAGTTCGTCCCCGACGTGAAGCTCACCGACATGCCGCGGCGCGTGGTCTCCTCGACCACGATCTGCGAGTCGTGCACCCATTCCTCCGAGCCCCAGCCGTAGCGCGCGTGGTCGATCGCGCCCTCGTCCATCGCGAGGAACTCCATGCCGCCGAAGCCGAGGCGGTGCGCGTCCTCGATCTCGCGCCGCAGCGTCGCATCGCTGTGGAGCCCCTCTGCGAGCCACCACCGCAGCTCGGGGCGGAAGTCGATGGCGGGTTCGGCGATCTCGCGCCGGAAGTCGTCGAGCGTCATTGCGCGGCATCCGTTCGTCAGAAGAACTGTCTGCGCGACAGTATGTACTTTCCTGACGACATGAACAAGCCCTTGTCGCTGTCACGCGACGGGCTGGTGGGGGCGGTCAGAAGAGACGCGGGGCGCCGGACTCGATGCCCTTCATGCCTTCGTAGTCGAGGGTGACGCAGCGGATGCCGCGGTCCGCAGCCAGCACCTTGGCCTGGGGCTTGATCTCCTGGGCCGCGAAGACCCCGGTCACGGGCGCGAGGTGCGGGTCGCGGCCGAGCAGCTCCAGGTATCGGGTGAGCTGCTCCACGCCGTCGATGTCGCCGCGCCGCTTCACCTCGACGGCGATCGTGCCGCCCTCGGGGTCGCGGAGCAGCAGGTCGACGGGGCCGATCGCCGTCGGGAACTCGCGTCGCACGAGGGTCAGGCCGTCGCCGATGACGTCGACCTGCTCGGCGAGCAGGCGCTGCAGGTCGGCCTCGACGCCGTCCTTCTGCAGGCCGGGGTCGATGCCGAGCTCGTGCGACGTGTCATGCAGCACCTCGTAGATGCGCACGAGCAGCGCGTCGCCGGTCTTCGCGTGCGTGACCCGCCAGTGCTCGAGCACTCCGGCCGCGGCGGAATCGGCATCCGGAATCTCGACGTCCAGGCGGCACGGCGGGCTCATCCAGTTGAGCGGCTTGTACGAGCCGCCGTCGGAGTGCACCAGCAGCGAGCCGTCACCCTTGTGCACCAGCAGGCGGGTCGCGAGCGGCAGGTGGGCATTGAGCCGGCCCGTGTAATCGACGGAGCACCGGGCGATGACGAGACGCACCCGACGAGCCTAGCCCCGCGGCTGCGAGCAGCGCCCCGGGCCGGATGCGCCGCGCTCAGTGATGGGCGTGGCCGGCGCCGACCTGCGAGCCGGCGATGGGCTTCGCCGCCCCCGAGGCGAGCCCCGACATGACGATGAGGCCGACGATGATCCAGAGGGTCGGGAGGATGCCGATCTCATGGCTGATCCAGCCGAGGATGGGCGGGCCGCAGAGGAATGCGAGGTAGCCGATCGTGGCGGCGGCCGAGACGGATGCCGCGGCCTTGGCCGGATCGTCGGCCGCGGCCGACATGCCGAGCGGGAAGCCCAGCGAGGCACCCGCACCCCAGAGCGCCACGCCGATGAAGGCGATCGGGAGCGACGGCGCGAGGATGAACATGACGAGGCCGATCGCGGCCATGACGGCGAGGATCCGCAGCGTCCACACCCGGCCGATCCGGTCGACGAGCGGCCCGCCGAGGATGCGGAAGACGGTCATCGCCACCGAGAAGACGGTGAGCGCGACGGCGCCGACCGCCTCGGTCTGGCCGTGACCGTCGACCACGGCGATCGCGAGCCAGTCGTTGGCGCTGCCCTCGGCGAACGCCATGCCGAGCATGATCGCGCCGATCGCGTAGGTGCGGGGGTCGCGCCAGACCGACAGCACCTCGGCGAATCGCTCGCGCCGGGTGGTCGTGGTCGCCGGGTCGTCGTGGACGATCTCGCGCGTCGGCACCGCCCGCAGCGACAAGAGCCCGGCGGCGAGCACCAGCACGCCGATGCCCCACAGGTGCCAGGCGACGCCGATGTTCCAGGCGGCCATGGCCACGCCGATCCCCGCGCCCACCACGGTGCCGATGCTGAAGAACGCGTGGAAGAGCGGCATGAGCGTCCGCTCGAAGGCCTGCTCGACGGCCGCCGCCTCGACGTTCATCATGACGTCGGTGGCGCTCATGCCGATGCCCATCAGGCCCAGCCCCACGGCCGTGATCGCATACGACTGGAAGAACTGCACGCCGAGGCCGACGACGATCACGCCGAGCGAGAAGGCGATGATCGTCGCGATCATGCCGCGACGGGCCCCCCACCGCACGACGATGACGTTCGCCAGCGACAGCCCGACGATGGACGCCGCGCCCGAGACGAACAGCAGCACGCCGATCTCCAGATCGGTGATGCCGAGGTCGTTCTTCACCGCGGGCAGCCGCGATGCCCACGACGCGAAGCCCAGGCCGGTCACGAAGAAGATCGTGAAGATCGCGGTGCGCCAGCCGACCAGCTGCGTCCGGGTGAGCACGGTGTCCATCCGGACACTTTACCGAATCGATTCGACCCCGCTTCGCACAGGTGACCCGGCCGGGGCGCGCGACGGGCTACGATCATCACGACATGAGCCGTCAGGACTCCGGCACCCGCCGTGCCACGATCTCGGACGTCGCCCGTGAGGCAGGCGTCTCACCGTCGACGGCCTCCGTGGTCTTCAGCGGCAAGACGCCCGTGTCGGAGGCGACCCGGCGCCGGGTGATCGATGCGGCGGCCGCCCTCGGCTACACCGGTCCCGATCCCCGGGCCGCGTCACTGCGCCGCGGGCGCTCGGGAATCGTCGGCGTCGTCTTCGAGGAGCATCTGCGCACGGCGTTCCTCGACCCCGTGAAGACGCTGATGATGGACGGCCTCGCCGACGCCGTCACGCCGATCGGCGCCGGGCTCCTGCTGCTCCGCGACCACGATCCCACCGGGGTCGGTCCCTCGCTCACGACCGCACCCCTCGACGCCGCCGTGCTCATCGGCTGCAGCGGCCTGCTGCGCGAGTCGCTCGAGACGGTCAGGGCACGCGGCATCCCGGTCGTCGTCATCGAGGGCGATGCCGGCGAGGACATTCCCCGCATCGGCCTCGACAACCGCGAGGCGCAGCGCCAGGCGGCCAGCCATCTGCGGGCTCTGGGGCATCGCGAGGTCGCCGTCGTCGCGCTGCCGGTGCGCGCGGGCTGGGAGCGCGGCTGGATCGACGACGGCGCCGCGATCGCGGTGGACGTCACCCGCGAGCGGCTGGCCGGTGCTCTGGACGTCTTCCCGCATGCCTCGACCTACGCGGCCGCCGGCAGCTTCATCGACGAGGGGCACGCGGCCGGCCGCGCGATCTTCGCCGATCCGCAGCGGCGGCCCACCGCGGTCATCGCGCAGAGCGATCTTCTCGCCGCCGGCGTGATCCGCGCCGCCGAAGAGGCGGGCCTGCGGGTGCCCGAGGACGTGAGCGTCACCGGCTTCGACGGCATCGTCGTCGACGGACTGGCCCCGTACGAGCTCACGACCCTCGTGCAGCCGGCGACCGACAAGGGCCGCGCGGCGGGGGCGGCGGTCGCCGCGATGCTCGAGGGCGCCCCGGCGGCCTCGATCCGCTTCACCTGCACGTTCCGCGAGGGCAACACCACCGGCCCCGCGTCGATCGAGGGCTGACCCGGCGTTCGGCCCTGGCCCGACGCGGCGTACCCGGGGCTGATGTATGCCGCGGCGGTCAAGCATCGGAATGCGCCGGGTAGGATGATTCCGACACCCCGATCGCCTGGGCCTCTGCGCTGTCCGCCTTCGACAGACGCAGGCCGACGACCACGAGGAGGCCCGAATGCTCCTCGTGCTCGGCGCGTTCGCGGTCGTGCCGATCCTGCTGCCGTGGCTCGTGGCACGCATCGGCGCTCGCGCGTTCTACGTCGCCGCGGTCCTGCCGATCGCCGCCTTCGTGCACGCGGCCGTGCTCACGCCGCGCATCGTCGCGGGAGACATTCCCTTCGAGACATACGCCTGGATCCCGCCGCTCGGCATCGACCTGTCGATGCGCATGGACACCCTCTCGTGGCTCATGACACTGGTGGTCACCGGAGTCGGGGCGCTCGTGATGATCTACTGCCGCTGGTACTTCCGCGGCAAGACCGACAATCTCGGCCAGTTCGCCGCGGTGCTCCTCGCCTTCGCCGGCGCGATGTACGGGCTCGTCCTCACCGACGACCTCGTCGTGCTCGTGATGTTCTGGGAGGTCACCAGCGTGCTGTCGTACCTGCTGATCGGGTACTACAACAAACGCGCGGCGAGCCGACGTGCCGCACTCCAGGCACTCCTCGTCACCACGCTCGGCGGACTCGTGATGCTGATCGGCGTCGTGCTGCTCGTCGTCGACGCGGGCACATCGAGCATCTCGACGATCCTGGCCGAGGCGCCGACCGGGGCGGTCGTCGACGCCGCACTCGTGCTGATCCTCGTCGGCGCCCTGAGCAAGTCGGCCATCTTCCCGTTCCACTTCTGGCTGCCCGGAGCGATGGCGGCGCCCACGCCGGTGAGCGCCTACCTCCACGCCGCCGCCATGGTGAAGGCCGGCATCTACCTCATCGCCCGCCTCGCCCCGGTGTTCGCGATCGCCCCCACCTGGCGGCCGATCGTGGTCGGGCTCGGCGTCTTCACGATGCTGCTCGCCGGCTTCCAGGCGCTGCGCGAGACCGACCTCAAGCGCGTGCTCGCGTTCGGCACGGTGAGCCAACTCGGCATGCTGACCGTGGTGCTGGGATACGGGACGAGGGATGCCGCTCTCGCGGGTCTTGCGCTGCTGCTCAGCCATGCGCTCTTCAAGTCGGCGCTGTTCCTCGTCGTCGGCGTCATCGACCGCCAGCTCTCCACGCGCGACCTGACCGAGCTGTCGGGCGTCGCACGCCAGGCGCCGGTGCTCACCACGTTCTCGATCATCGCCGTCGCCTCGATGGTCGGCATCATCCCGACCATCGGGTTCGTCGCCAAGGAGGGTGCGCTCGCGTCGCTCCTGCACGAGGCGCTCGGCGGCGCGGTGTGGGGCATCGTCGCCCTCGTCGGCATCGCGCTCGGCTCCGTGCTCACGGCCGGGTACGGCATCCGCTTCGTGTGGGGCGCGTTCGCGACCAAGCGCCAGCCGGACGGCGACCGTATGCCCGATACGGAATGGCCCGACCCGCCCATCGGCTTCCTCGTGGCCCCGATCGTGCTGGCCGGCCTCACCGTGGTCGCCGGTGTCGCAGCGCCGTGGCTCGACAAGGTCTTCACCCCGTACGCCGATCAGGCGCCTGCGGCGACCGCCGGCGTCACCGCTCCCGAGCACCCCGCGCACCTGCTCGTCTGGCACGGTTTCGAGGCGGCGCTGTGGATCTCGCTCGCCTCCATCGCGCTGGGCGTCCTCGTCTTCTGGGCGACCCGCGGCTGGCGCCCGGTCAAGCGCCTGCTGCCCTTCACCGCCGCCGAGGCGTACAACGGCGCGCTCCGCGGCATCGCGCGCCTCTCGGTCCTGACGACCAGCCTCACTCAGCGCGGCTCGCTGCCGGTGTACGTCGGCACGATCTTCGTCGTCTTCGTCGCCGCCGAGGGCACGGCGCTGATCGCGAGCAACGAATGGCGGGCACAGCTCGATGCCTTCCAGACGCCGACGCAGCTGTTCGTCGCGCCGCTCATGATCGCCGCCGGACTGATCGCGATCCGGGCCCGCAAGCGCTACACCGGCGTCGTGCTCGTCTCGGTGACAGGGCTCGGCATGGTGCTCCTCTTCGCGACGAGCGGCGCGCCCGACCTCGCCCTCACGCAGATCCTGGTCGAGACCGTGACCCTGGTCGCGTTCGCGCTCGTGCTGCGCCGCATCCCCTCGCGGCTCGGCGAGCACAACGCCTCGGTCTGGCCCATCGCCCGCGCCGTGCTCGGTGCCGCGGTCGGCGTCACCATGGCCCTGATTGCGATCGTCGCCACGGGGGCGCGGGTCGAGAAGCCGATCTCGGAGCGCTTCCCCGAGCTGGCCTACGAGCTCGGGCATGGGAAGAACGTCGTCAACGTCGCCCTCGTCGACCTGCGCGGCTGGGACACGATGGGCGAGCTGTCGGTGCTGATCCTCGCGGCGACGGGTGTGGCATCCCTCGTCTTCGTCACCCACCGGGCCGACACCCTGTCGCGGTTCATCCAGCCGCTGCCCTCGGGCGCGACGCGCGCGCGCCGCCCTCTCGTCGAGACGTCGGACGGGCTCAAGCAGCGCGGCGATGAGCGCGGCAGCGGGCGCATGGCGTGGCTGGTCGGCGGCCAGCGGGTGCGGCCTGAGAACCGCTCGATCATGCTCGAGGTGATCGTGCGGATCCTGTTCCACACGATCATCATCGTGTCGCTGTACCTGCTGTTCGCCGGCCACAACCTGCCGGGCGGCGGCTTCGCCGGCGGCCTCGTGGCGGGCATGGCGCTCGTCATGCGGTATGTCGCGGGCGGCCGGTACGAGCTCGGCGCTGCAGCGCCCACCGACGCGGGCCGTCTGCTCGGCGCCGGCATGACCATCGCGGTCGCCTGCGCGGTGGTGCCGGTCTTCTTCGGGCTGCCACCGCTGTCGAGCGTCTTCTTCGAGACCACGCTGCCGGTGCTGGGCCACGTCGAGTTCGTGACCTCGACCATCTTCGACGTCGGCGTCTACCTCGTCGTGATCGGCCTGGTGCTCGACGTGCTGCGCAGCCTCGGCGCGGAGGTCGACCGTCAGGCCCAAGAGGCCCGCGAGCAGCAGGGGGTGAGCGTCTCGTGAACGTCTCGCTCGTGCTCATCATCGTGATGGCCGTGCTGTTCGCCTGCGGCGTCTACGCGATGCTCGAACGCAGTCTCACCCGCGTGCTCATCGGGTTCCTGCTGCTGGGCAACGCGACGAACCTGCTGCTGCTCATCGTGATGGGGGCGCCGGGTGTCGCGCCGTTCTTCGGCTCGGCATCCGTCGAAGAGATGTCGGACCCGCTGCCGCAAGCCCTCACCCTCACCGCCATCGTCATCACCTTCGCGGTCTCGGCGTTCCTCCTCGCGCTCATCTACCGCTCGTGGCAGCTCGGTCAGGCCGACACGGTCACCGACGACATCGCCGACCTCGAGGTCCGCGAACGCGGCCCCGCGGACGAGGACACGATGGACGAGGAGACCGAGATCGAGCACACGGACGACGATGCGACCACCGACTTCGTGGGCACCGACACCGCGCCGATCATGATCCTCGGCACGCGCGACTTCGCCGGACTCCGCGACGACGCGCCGGTCGACCGCCCCGAGCAGCGCCGTCGCACCGACGAGCGCGATCGAGGTGATGACGCGTGACGCAGATCGCCCCCGCCCTCGTTCCGCTGCTCGTGACGCTGCCGCTGCTCGGCGCCGCCATCGCCCTCATCGCCGGACGCCACCGCAAGACGCAGGTCGCCGTCTCGGTGGTGACCCTCACATCGGTGCTCGTGATCGCGGCGGTCCTGCTGTACGTCGTCGACGCGGGCGACGAGCCGATCGCGGTCTCGGTCGGCGGCTGGCCCATCCCGTTCGGGATCGTGCTCTACGTCGACCGCCTCTCGGCGCTGCTCGTCGTCGTGTCGAGCATCGTGCTCCTCGCCGTCCTGCTCTTCTCGGTCGGGCAGGGTGCCGCCGACGGCGACGACGAGACCCCGGTCTCGATCTTCCACCCGTCGTACCTGATCCTGGGCGCCGGCATCTTCAACGCGTTCATCGCGGGCGACCTCTTCAACCTCTACGTCGGGTTCGAGATCCTGCTGGTCGCCTCGTATGTGCTGATCACCCTCGGCTCGACCGAATCCCGCATCCGCACCGGCGTCGTGTACATCGTGGTGTCGCTGGTGTCGTCGATCCTGTTCCTCGCCGCGATCGCGATGATCTACGGGGCGCTGGGCACCGTGAACATGGTGCAGATCTCCGAGCGGATGGGCGAGCTGCCGCAGGAGACGCAGCTGATCCTGCACCTGATGCTGCTGCTCGCGTTCAGCATCAAGGCGGCCGTGTTCCCGCTGTCGTTCTGGCTCCCCGACTCGTACCCGACCGCCCCGGCGCCGGTGACCGCGGTGTTCGCGGGCCTGCTGACCAAGGTCGGCGTGTACGCGATCATCCGCACCGAGACCGAGCTGTTCCTCTACAACGACGTGAACCAGCTGCTCATGTGGGTCGCGCTCGCGACGATGATCGTCGGCGTGCTCGGCGCGGTCGCGCAGGCGGAGCTGAAGCGGATCCTCTCGTTCACGCTCGTCAGCCACATCGGCTACATGATCTTCGGGCTCGCGATCGCGACTCCGGCGGCCATCGGGGCGACGATCTACTACATGGTCCACCACATCGTGGTGCAGACGACCCTGTTCCTCGCCGTCGGGCTCGTCGAGCGCCGCGCCGGCTCGACGTCGATCCTCCGGGTGAAGGGGCTGATGAAGGCCGCGCCGGTGATCGCCGTGCTTTACTTCATCCCGGCCGTGAACCTGGGCGGACTGCCGCCGTTCTCCGGCTTCATCGGCAAGTTCGCGCTGTTCGACGCCGCCGCGCAGGTCGGCACGCCGATCATGATCGTGCTGATGGTGGGGGGCATCGCCACGAGTCTGCTGACGCTGTACGCCCTCATGCGCGCGTGGAACCTCTCGTTCTGGCGCGAAGAGGACGACTCGGCCGAGACCGAGGCGCGCATCTCGTACCTCGGCGCGGCGCCCGCGGCCGGCGTCGAGACCGAGCGCCGCGTCATCCCGAAGATCATGACCGCGGCGACGACCGGCATGGTCGCGATCACCGTCGCGCTCACGGTCTTCGCCGGACCCCTCTACGACGTGTGCACGCGCATCGGCGAGTCGCTGCTGCAGCCGGTGTCGCTCACGCAGCTGCAGGACGACCTGCAGAGTACGGAGAAGACGCCGTGAGCCCCGACCTGCCCCGGAACCGCCTGCGCCGCGCGACGCTGACGGTGTGGCGGCAGCTGCCGTTCTTCGTCTGGCTCATCGCGCTGTGGATGCTGCTGTGGGGGCAGTTCACGTGGCTCGCCTTCCTCACGGGACTGGCCGCCGCGGTCATCGTGACGCGCATCTTCCGGCTGCCGCCCGTCGAGCTCTCGGGGCGCGTGAACCTCTGGTGGGGTTTCGTCTTCGTGCTCGAGTTCCTCGTGGCGGTGGTGCAGGGCTCGCTCACGGTGGCGTGGCATGTGCTGGACTTCCGCCGGCAGCCGGGCGTGGCGATCATCGGCGTGCAGCTGCGCACCGACGACGACCTGATCATGACGCACACCGCCGTGACGGCATCCCTCATCCCCGGCTCGCTGATCGTCGAGTCGGATCGAGACCGCCGCATCCTGTACCTGCACGTCATCGGCGTGCGCGACGACGCCGGCGTCGAGAAGCAGCGCGCCAAGGTGCGCTCGTGGGAGGCGCGCATTGTGCGCGCGGTGGGTTCGCGGGCGCAGCTGCGGGCCATTCGAGCGGATGCTGCCCGAGGCGCAGGAAGCGCGGGCCGCGGCCCAGACATCCTGAGAAGCGGGGGGAGTGGGCGATGAACCTCCTGATGCTGGCCATCTACGTGGTCTTCGGCGTGGCGGCGCTCCTCACGCTGTGGCGGATCGTGATCGGGCCGTCGATCCTCGACCGGGCCGTGGCAGCCGATGTGCTCCTCACCGAGGTGATGTGCGTGCTCGGGGCCGAGATGGCCATCAACCAGCACACGCGTACGCTGCCGGTGCTGCTGATCATCGCCGCCGTGGGCGTGTTCGGGTCCATCTCGATCGCCCGGTTCGTGGCGAGAAGGGATCAGGAACAGTGATGGATGCCGCAACCGCCCTCGACGCCGGGCTGAACGTCGCGTCGCTGATCCTGATCCTCATCGGCGCCCTGCTGTGCCTCACCGCCGCGATCGGGCTGCTGCGGTTCCGCGACGTGCCGACGCGCCTGCACGCCGCGACCAAGCCGCAGGTGCTGGGGCTGATCCTCATCTGTCTCGCGGTCGCGCTGTCGCTGCGATCCTGGCCGGTCGTGGCCTTCCTGGTGCCGATCGTGCTCATCCAGCTCGCGACGGCGCCGCTCTCGGCGCACATGGTCGGGCGGCAGGCATACCGCAACGGCACGATCGACCACACCGCGCTGCACGTCGACGAGCTCGCCGACTCCAAGCAGACTCCGCCTGCCGCCGGCGGCTGAGGCCGAAGCCGACGCCGGCGCCCCGGGCCGCTGTCAGCGCGACGTGCTCGCGGGGCGGCGCGCCCAGGTGGGCGCCCTCTCGGGTCGGGGGCCGACGCCGATGATGAACGCGGGGATGACGGTCAGTCCGGGCAGGCGACGGAGGACGCGGATCAGCCGGCGCGGCGGGGTGACTCCTGCGCCGCTGAGCGCGGGCAGGATGAGGCGCGCGTGGATGAAGCGCTGCAGCGCCTGGATCATGACCGTGGGCGGCGTCCGCCGGCGCTGCACCCGCGCGAGCACGCGCTCGCCGTCGGCCGTGGGGCCGCGGAACGTGCCGCGACGCAGCGGGTTGGCGAGGATGCGCGCCGCGGCGACGGCATCTTGCACGGCGAGGTTGATGCCGACGCCTCCGACCGGCGACATCGCGTGTGCGGCGTCGCCGATGCAGAGCACGCCGGGCGCGTGCCAGCGGCGCAGGCGATCGAGGCGGACGTCGAGGTGTTTGACGTCGTCCATGGACGCGATGCCGCCGACGTCGCCGGCGAGCTCGGGGAGCAGCTGCGCGGTGTCGGCGCGGAAGACGTCGATTCCCCGGCGACGGACGGCGGCGTCGGTGCCCTTGTGCCCGAGGGCCGCGACCTGGACGTAGCCCTTGCGGGGGATCGCGATGGCGACGCGGCCCCTTCCGATGCGAGGCAGCAGGGACTCGCCGAGCGGCTGCGCCGTGTTGACGCGGTACCACCAGACATCGAAGCCGACCCGGAACTGCCGCGCCGGCAGGCCGACGGACCGGCGGACGACCGACCAGCGGCCGTCGCAGGCGACAGTGAGGTCAGCGAGGAGCCGGCCGTCGCCTGCCGGCGACGAGTACTCCACGCCGACCACACGATCGCCCTCGCGGATGACGCCGGTCACCTCATGCTCGGTGCGCAGCGAGAAGGGCTGCTCGGCGGCGGCGGCATCCGCGATGAGGTCGAGCAGGTCCCATTGCGGCACCATCGCGATATACGGATGCCGCACGCGCAGGCGCGAGAAATCGGCCATCTGCACGTCCTGCCCCGCGGGGCCGGGAAGGACGACCCGGCTGATCCGCGAATGGGGCAGCGCGTCGAACCGGTCGAACAGGCCGAGGTCGTCGAGCAGGCCGAGGGTGGTCGGATGCACCGTGTCGCCGCGGAAGTCGCGGAGGAAGTCGGCGTGCTTCTCCAGGACCGTGACCGCCACGCCCGCGCGGGCGAGCAGGAGGCCGAGCACGAGGCCGGCAGGGCCGCCGCCCACGATGACGCACGTGGTGCGCGGCGGCCCGCCGGCGTCTGGGCCTGCGGTCGTATCGGCATCCGTCTCAGCACCGCTCTCGGTATCCACCTTCGACGCCTCCTCGAGTGCCCGCGCTCCGCCGAGCCATCCGCACCCAGGGTACGACCGCGGCGTCCGTGAGCGGCTAGGCCCGTTCGACGGGCAGCCAGAGCTCCGTCGTCGAGGTGCTGAAGTCGTCGGCGCGCTCGAGGACCGCGACGATGGAGGGGCCGGGTCGCAGCCGCCACGGGTTCGACGGGAACCAGTCGGCGGCCGTCGCGGCCCACGTGGACTGCAGAGCTGCGGGGTACGGTCCGGAGGTGCGGAACACCGCCCAGCTCCCGGCCGGCACCTCGATCACGTCGACGTCGTCGGGCACGCTGGTGCCCTCGCCGACGGCGACACCGTGCAGATAGGTCAGCTCGCTGCCCTCGGTGTAATCGGGGTCGACGTCGGCGCTCACCTGCAGCAGCCCCGCGGGCTCGGTGCTGCTCAGTGCCTTGAGGCGGAGGTGCTCTTCGGCGGGAAGCGCGGCGATGTGCGCCTGGATGTGCGGGTTGACCCCTTCGTGGATGAGCGGCACGCGGGCGGCGTGGCCGACGAGCCGGAGGTCGGGGAGTTCGGCGATGCGGGTGTCCATGGGTGTGTTCCCTTCTACGGTCAGGCGGAACCTGAGCTGCGGTTGTGTGCGAAGGGGACCGCCGTCTCGGCGCACGTCGCCCGGGCTGACGCCGTGCACCGCCCGGAACGCCCGGCCGAACGCCTCGGTCGAGCCGTAGCCGTAGCGGACCGCGATGCCGAGCAGGTCATCGCCGCCGACGACATCGGCTGCCGCGACGGACATGCGCCGCCGCCGGATGTACTCCGACAGGGGCATGCCGGCCAGCGACGAGAACATGCGACGGACGTGGTACTCCGTCGTGCCGAGGCTCGCCGCCAGGCCGGCGATGTCGATGTCGTCGGCGAGGTGCTCCTCGACGTCCTCGACGATGCGGTTGAGAATCGCGATCACGGTTCCTCCTTCGACATCCAGCCTGGCCGTCGGTGGCATTCCGCACCCTACTATCGCGGTCCGATTCGATCGGCGCCGCACCTCGCGATCAATCCACCCGCGCTCGCCGCGGGCTCAGGCGTTTCGTCTCGCTCGCTGGCGCTCCCTCGCTCAACGACGGAACCTGTCCCTGGGTCGTTGGCGTCGCTCGCTCAACGACCGGAACCTGTCCCTCGGTCGTTGAGCGAGCGAGGAACGAGCGAGACGAAACGTGCTGCACCCCGCGGAGAAGGGCGGCTCGTCGAGACGCGTCAGGGCATCAGCACCAGGGTGTCGGTGGTGGCCGCGTCGACCGCCTTCGACGAGAACGCCCACGGCGTCAGCTCGGCCTTCTGCCAGGACTCGACCTGGTCGGTGTAGTTCGTGTGGAAGGCGTGGCCGCTCTGGCCGGTGAGCTGGTTCCAGCGCGAGTCGTCGAAGTCCGAGAGGTCGACGATCATGCGCATGGACGGCACGGTGACGGTCTCGAAGCTCTGCCCGAGGTCCCAGCCGGTCGCGTTGACCACCGACGAGCCGCCGCCGACCGGGTACGGTCCGCGGTTGAAGAGCCACTCGATCGGCGCGATGCCCGACTCGCCGAAGCTGCCGTTGGTCAGGGGCAGCGCATGCAGCGAACCCCAGTTCCACCGCGACGGGTTGTCGTCCTGCTCGTCGACGAGCCGCTCGTACGCGTCGATCGCCGAGCGCTTGAGCATGTCGGCCATGCCGGAGACGCCCAGCTCTTCGTTGGTCCACCACGGCGATGCCTCGTCGTCGAGCAGCGCGTCCACGACGAGGAACAGCCGCCCCTGGCCGCTCAGGGGCGCCGGGTTCTCGCGTCCGTCGACGAAGACGTTCTCGACCAGGGTGTCCCACAGCACGTTGGCGTAGGCGGCGGCCGGCGAGTCGGCGTTGTTCTGCGCGTCCCATTCCTGCAGGAGGTCGAGTGCGGCATCCGTCTCGTCATCGCCCGTCGTGATCTCGGAGTAGGCCGCCGTCAGACGCATGCCGATGAAGGAGTAGTCGTCGGCCTGGATGGCGTTCAGGTCGTCGGCCGTGACCGGCCCCTTCGCGATCGCGCGCTGGATCAGCTCGTCGATGCGCGCGGCGCGCCAGCCGTAGTCCCAGTCGGCCGTGAGGCCGTACTGGTAGTCCGCGGCGACGATCGCGTTGTTCGCCGTCACGATGTAGCCCTCGGTGGGGTTGTACGAGACCGGGAGCTCCTCGAACGGGATGAAGCCCTGCCACGCGTACGTCGAATCCCAGCCGGGCTGCGGCATCGAGCCGTCGCCGGCGCCGCGGATCGGCAGCTTGCCCGGCGTCTGGTAGCCGATGTTGCCGTCGACGTCGGCGTAGATGAGGTTCTGCGCGGGCACGTCGAACAGGGCCGCGGCGCCGCGGAAGTCGTCGAAGTCCTGCGCGGTGTTGAGCGCGAAGATGGCGGATGCCGTGGTCCCCGGCTGGAGTGCGGTCCAGCGCAGGCTCACCGCGTAGTCTCCCGCCGGGGCATCGGTCGGCGCGACGACCGTGCCGCCCGTGCCGACGTAGGGGCTCTCGGCGATGGCGGTGAAGTCCTCGGTGAGGCCCGACACGATCGGGCCGCTCGCCGTGGAGCGCACCTCGAGCTCGACGTCCTCGCCGCCGGCGACCTTGAACGTCTCGGTGCGCGTCTCGAGCGGCACGAGCGCGCCGTCGTACCAGTACGAGTCGCCCTCGAGCTTCTCGAGGTAGAGGTCGGTGACGTCGGTGGTCAGGTTGGTGAATCCCCAGGCGATGCGCTCGTTGTGGCCGATCACGACGCCGGGCAGACCCGAGAAGCCGAAGCCGGCGACGTTGAAGGGGCACTCCTCGGAGACCGTCGAGCACTTCAGCTGGATCTGGTGCCAGACGCTCGGCAGCGAGGCGCCGAGGTGCGGGTCGTTGGCGAGGAGCGGCATCCCGGTGTCGGTCACGCTGCCCGACACGACCCACGAGTTCGAGCCGATGCCCTCGCCCGCGTCGCCCACCAGCTCGCTCACCGCGTCGATGACGCTGTCGGCCTCGGTCCACTCGATCGCGGCGGTGGAGGCATCCGTGTCGCCCGAAGCATCGCCTCCCGTGTCGCCCTCGGTCTCGCCCTCACCCTCAGCGGCCTCGCCCTCCGCGGGGAGGTCGGGCGCGGTCCCGACGGCGGGCACCGTCGCGATCTTGGGCACGATGACGGGGTTCCGGTCGAAGGGGTACCCCGGGTAGAGACCGTCGATCTGCGCCTCGGTGAAGCCCGCGGCGAGGACCGCCCGCTCCGTCTCGTTCTCGATGTTGCTGCGGAGGTCCCAGGCCATGGCCTTGAGCCACGCGACCGAGTCGGCGGGCGTCCACGGCTCGATCTCGTAGTCCGGGTTCTGCAGACCCAGTACCGCGTACTCGAAGGAGGCGTCGGCGCCCTGGTTCTCGGCGAGGTAGGCGTTCACGCCGTCGGCGTAGGCGTCGTAGTGGGCACGCGCGATCGGGTCGAGCGCTTCGACCTCCTGCTCGGCGGTCGCGTGCCAGCCGAGGGTGCGCAGGAACTTGTCGGTCCCGAGCTGAGATTCGCCGAACAGCTCCGACAGGCGTCCGCTCGTCACGTGACGGCGGAAGTCCATCTCCCAGAAACGGTCCTGCGCCTGGACGTATCCCTGCGCGAAGAAGAGGTCGTGCGAAGAGTCGGCCGTGATGGTCGGGATGCCGAGCACATCGCGCTGCACCGTCACCTGTGCATCGAGGCCCGGCGCCTTCACCTCGCCGCTGAGCTGCGGGAACGAGCGCTGCGCGGTGAACGCCACGAAGCCGACGGCGATGAGGGCGAGCACGACGATGCCGGCGACGATGCTGAACAGGGTGATGCCGACCGTCCGCCCGACGGATCGACGGGGGGCGGTGTCGTCGACGGCATAGGGCGATGGCTGGGGCTTCGGCATTGAAGTGCTTTCCGAGCGAGGGTGGGGGAGAGACGCGGTGCCAGGCACCGCGGGATCGGGTCCCTATGCGTTCGGGTGGCACAGGCACCGCTCCGCATGCTAACCCCGACTCGCGGGTTGTGCCGAATCGTGTTCGCTTTTCGCCCCGCGACCGGCCCTTGTCGCAGCAGCGCGGTGGTGACGGAGTCGGCGGTTCCCGGGCCGCATGTCAGCCGATGACGCTGGGATGCAGGTCGCGCGCGTCGAGTTCGACCTTCACGCCCCCAATGGCACGAGGGTTGCCGCGGAGGCGGGGACCAGCACGTCGGGGTGCTCCTCGAGCAGCGCCGCGGCCTCGCGCCACGAGAGGCCGGCGACGCTGAGCACCGCCCGCACCGCGAGGTCGCGGGCGGCCGGCGACGAGGCATCCATCCGGGTGATCACGGTGCGCGCGGTCTCTTCGAGGAGCCGCGCGAGCGTCGGGGCGGCGACGTCGGTGCGCAGCACCTCGGCCTCCTGGCCGTCGCGGACGATGCGCACGACCGTGCGCCGCAGCGGGGCCAGCGCGGTCGCGGTCTCTTCGAGGTGGGCCTCATCGAGCGCGATCGCCGCGAGCACCTGGACGTGCGACGCCTCGGTCCACAGCGCGGCCGCCAGCCGTGCCAGTGCCACGCGTGCGTCTGCGTCGTCGACCGTCTCGGCGATGGCGTTGAACCTCTGCGCGCCCAGCGTCACGAGCTCGCGCACCAGTGCGTCGCGGTCGTCGAAGTGGCCGTACAGCGCTCGGCGCGACAGTCCCGCCTGCCGGGCGATCGCGTCGACCGATGCCCGCGGGTCGTGGGCGAGGGCCACGAGCGCGGCTGCCAGGATGCCGGCGCGGTTCTCCAGGGCGTCGCGTCGCGGCCGGCGCACGGCATCGATCGAAGAGTCCATGCCTCCAGGCTAGATATGTTGCACGATGGTGTGCAATTTGCCGGGCAGAGGCACGGCGAAAGCCCAGGTATCGCGGCTTTCGACGCGTGAACCGGGACGCGGGTGCGCCGGTCAGTCCGTGCCCGAGTCGAACGCGGATGCCTCGTTCGCGGCATCCGTCGCCTCTGCGAGCTCTTCCTGCTCGGCGCTGAAGCCCTCGGCGTGCTCGGTGATCTCGCCCGCCTCGCCCTGCGTGAGGTGGCCGACGAGCTCGCCGGTCGTGCCGCCGATGATGCCGGCCGCGGCGTAGTGCTCGAGGCGCACGCGCGAGTCGGCGATGTCGAGGTTGCGCATGGTGAGCTGGCCGATGCGGTCGGTGGGGCCGAACGCGGCGTCGCCGACGCGCTCCATCGACAGCTTGTCGGGGTGGTACGACAGGCGCGGGGCGCTGGTGTCGAGGATCGTGTAGTCCTCGCCGCGGCGCAGACGCAGCGTCACGGTGCCGGTGATCGTCGATCCCACCCACTTCTGGATGGACTCGCGCAGCATGAGCGACTGCGGCTCCAGCCAGCGGCCCTCGTACATCAGGCGGCCGAGGCGGCGGCCCTGCTCGTGGTAGGTCGCGAGGGTGTCCTCGTTCAGGATGCCGTTGACCAGGCGCTCGTACGCGGTGAACAGCAGCGCCATGCCCGGCGCCTCGTAGATGCCGCGCGACTTGGCCTCGATGATGCGGTTCTCGATCTGGTCGCTCATGCCGAGGCCGTGGCGGCCGCCGATGCGGTTCGCCTCGAACACGAGCGCGACCGGGTCGGGGTACTCGACGCCGTTGAGCGCGACCGGCCGCCCGGCTTCGAAGGTGACCGTGACGTCTTCCGTCTCGATCTCGACCGACGGGTCCCAGAACCGCACGCCCATGATGGGCTCGACGATCTCGAGCGACACGTCCAGGTGCTCGAGGGTCTTGGCCTCGTGCGTCGCGCCCCAGATGTTGGCGTCGGTCGAGTACGCCTTCTCGGCGGAGTCGCGGTAGGGGAACCCGTGCGCGACGAGCCACTCGCTCATCTCCTGGCGTCCGCCGAGCTCCGTCACGAAGTCGGCGTCGAGCCACGGCTTGTAGATGCGCAGGGCGGGGTTGGCCAGCAGGCCGTAGCGGTAGAACCGCTCGATGTCGTTGCCCTTGTAGGTGGAGCCGTCGCCCCAGATGTCGACGCCGTCCTCCTTCATGGCGCGCACGAGGAGCGTGCCGGTGACGGCGCGGCCGATCGGCGTCGTGTTGAAGTAGGTGCGCCCGCCCGAGCGGATGTGGAACGCGCCGCAGGCGAGGGCGCCGTAGCCCTCCTCGACGAGCGCCGGCTTGCAGTCGACGAGACGCGCGACTTCGGCGCCGTACTCGAGAGCCCGGTTCGGGATCGCGTCGATGTCGTCTTCGTCGGGCTGACCCAGGTCGCCGGTGTACGTGCACGGGATGGCGCCCTTGTCACGCATCCACGCGACCGCGACGGAGGTGTCTAGGCCCCCTGAGAAGGCGATGCCGACGCGCTCGCCGACGGGCAGGGACTGAAGGACCTTCGACATGGTCCCTAAGTCTAGTTTGGGCGGGCGGGGCGCCGCGGGCAGGCGTCAACGGTGCGGATGACGGATGCCCGGAGCCCGCGGCATCCGTCCCGGTGAGGGCCCTCCGCAGACCGGACAATTTTCACAATGGTCACACGCCGGGTCTGGAATCTGCTCCTGATCTGGCCCTAGGCTGACGAAGGCACGGGCACTCAGGGGGTTGGTATGAAGCGGCGTCGGAGTCTTCTGGCAGGGGTCACAGCACTGACACTGGCGGCCGCGTCCGTCTTCGTCGGGGTCGCGTCCCCGGCGTTCGCGGTCGCCGCGTTCGCGATACAGAAGACCGCCGTCGAAGCGGGACCCTTCGGGCCCGGCGACTCGGTGACGTACCAGATCACCGTCAACTGCTCGTCGACCAACGAGCCCGGCTGCGACAACACGCTGGTGAGCGACGCGCTCCCCGAGCCCCTCCTCTTCAACCCGGGAATCCCGAATCCGGTCACGGTGCAGATCAACCCGCCCGCCGGCCAGCCGGCGGGCACGTACGACCTCGAGGTCGACGCGGCCGCCAACAGCTTCACCGTCGCTCCGGGTCTGGATCTCGCGGCGAATCCCGTGCTCTGGCCGGCCGGCTACAGCATGACGATCACGGTGAACGCCATCGTCGACCCCGGCACCGACGGCACGTGGGACGGTCAGACCGTCACCAACACGGCGACCGCCACGGGCGACAACGCCCCCTCTGCTTCGGCCACCGCCGACATCGTGCTCGACATCGAGACGACGCTGCTGCCGAGCATCGCCAAGTCGGTCGAGCCCACGAGCACGATTCCGGCCGTCGCCGGGCAGCCGGTGGACTGGACCGTCACGCCGGGCAACGGGTCGAACCAGAACGTCGACACGATCGTCATGCAGGACCCGGTGACGCCGCCGGCCGACTTCGGCGGCTACCTCGACTTCGCCGGCGTCGACATCACGGCGCCGCCGGGCACCACGTCCACGACCACCGAGTACTTCGTCGCGGGCGCCTGGACGACGACCGAGCCGGACCCGCTGTCTGACGCGGGCGGCGTCCGCGTCACCTTCACCGGAACCTTCGCGCCCGGCGCGACGGGCGAGGTCATCGTGCACAGCGCCACGAACGACTCCGTGACGGACATCCCCGACGAGACCGATGTCACGGTGACCAATGACGCGCAGTCGACCGTGGCGATCGGCGGCGAGACCAGCGACCCGGTCACCGCCGAGGCCAGCGTGACGATCGCGCAGCGCGAACCCGACGTGAGCATCGAGAAGTCGTTCGCCGACAACACGCTGGTGAGCGGCCAGAGCACCACCGCGAGCATCACGGCGACCGTCGGCGAGCAGACCGTGCAGACGCTCACGATCACCGAGCCGTCCGCCGGGACGTCGACGTTCACCGACCAGGGACTGAGCTTCGACGGCTTCGGCGACGGGGTCGAGTGGCCCGTCGCCGCCACCACCGCAGAGATCACCTACACCTACAGCGACTGCACGGAGAGCACCGCCTCCACGACGGCCGTCGGCACGCTCCCCGCGCCGACCGCGGGATGCACCGTCGACAGCTTCACGGTGGTGTACTCGGCCGACGGCGACGACATCGTCTCGGGCGCTTACGCGACGATCCCGATGAACGTCACCGCGCTGCCGACAGACGCCACGCTGTCGTCCACGAACGTCGTCGACACCGCTGTCGAGAACACCAACGGCCAGACCGGCGTCGACGACGCCGAGGCGCCCTTCACCATCGAGCCGCAGACCCTCGACACGACGGTGACGAAGTCCATCACGCCCGAGACCATCTGGGGCGTGCCGGGCACCAACGCCGATGTCACGCTCACCGGCAACGTCACTCCGGAGTCGACCGTCGGCTCCGAGAAGCTCGTGATCTCGGATCCCGTCGACCCGGCCGCGGGAACCGACTTCTGGGACAACTTCACCGCGACGTCGATCAGCAACACCGAGATCCCCGAGTGCACGACGCTCACGTTGCGCTATTGGCCGATCCCCGATGGACCGTGGACGGACTTCCCGGGCGCCACCGAGGTCCCCGGGCCGGAGGAGCTGTGGTCGTACCAGATCCCCGCCGACCTGCAGGACGACATCGGCGGCATCCAGTTCGAATACCTGCCGATGGACGCCGCCGGATGCCCCGAGCTGCTGCCGCCCGGATTCACGGTCGCCGCCCACATCGACGTGCAGGTGACGGAGCCCCACGACGAAGAGGTGACGTACACGAACGACGCGCAGTCGCTGGTGGACAACCCGGACGCCGGCGGCGAGCACACCGACACCGACAGCGACGACATCAACCTGCTTCCCATCGATGGCGGCCCCGGCCCTGACTTCCTCGACAAGGAGTGGGTCCCCGATTCAGGCGTGGCGGCGTTGTCGGGCGACACCCGCACCGCACGCCTGTGGTGGTCGACGGACGGGCTGAACATCAGCGAGATGACGCTGACCGACATCTCGGAGCTCGAAGACCCCGAGGACACGGTGGCGTCGGTGTACGACGCGTTCGATCTTGTGGCGATCGACCCCATCACGACGGCCACCGACCCGCTGATCGTCGACGCCGAGGTCACCGAGGTGTCGCTGTGGCTCGACGACGCAGGATGGACCGACATCACCGACGCCGCCTGTGCGAACGGCTGCGTGGGCGAGTTCGGCGGTTACGAGCTCAGCGAAGCGGAGAGTGCAGCCGCGCTCGCCGTGCGCGTCGTGCTCACCGAGCGGACCGCGGGTGCCGGCGTGGGCGCGTCGTACGATCGCCGCCCGTTCGACCTCGACTTCCGCGTGCGTGACACGCTGCGCAGCAACTCCGAGGTATGGGTCCTGGGAAACTTCCACGACTACACGTACAACACCGACTCCCCGGGTCTCGTGAACAACACTGCGAGCGCCCACGGCGTGAATGAGGCGACCGGGGTCGACAGCACCGATGTCGACGCCGACACGATCCTCATCGTCGACGAACCCATCAACGCGACGCTCACGAAGGAGTTCGATCAGGAGGTGCTGGGCCTGCCCGACCCCTCGCTCGGTGTGGATCCCGTCGACTACCCGCTGATCAGCGGCAAGCTCGTGGCGACGAACACGTCCTCCGCGCGCGTGACCGGCATGGTCATCTCGGATCCGTCCGCCGACCAACCCGCTCCGACGGCGTTCGACACGCTCAACCTGTACGACATCGATGCGATCCAGCGACCTTCGGGGATCTCGGAGACCGAGACGATCGTCACCCTCGATCGAAGCGGCATCGAGACGCCGTACACCTACGCCGACGCGCTCGCCCTCGAACGGGATGATCTGCTCGACGTGACGGGGATCACGGTGACGTTCCGCTCGGCCGACGCCAGCGCTGTCATCCCCTCCGCGGCGAACGGCGTCGTCGACCTGACGTGGCAGCTGCGCGACGTGCTGCGCTCCGACCCGAGCACTCCGGTCACGGTGACGCCCTCCGGCGAGACCATCCTCAACGAGGCCGAGACCCAGCTCCAGAGTCCTGTGCTCGATGGCTGCGCCGACAACCAGTGCGGCACCGGGTCGGCGGACGCCGGCGACGAGTTCGCGATCGTGGCCGCGTCCTATGCGATCACCACGACGAAGTCGATCGCTCCCGAGTCGATCTACGAGGACCAGTCCAACAGCTACGTCACGCAGCTCGGGGGACGCCCGAACGGCACCGCTCGCGCCACGTTCTTCAGCCTGACCGACACGACGCCGACGTTCTGGAACACGATGGACTACCTGGGCGCGCAGATCACCGTGCCCGCACCGGTGAACCAGGTCGCCATGGACGTGCTCCTCGATGACGATGGCGCCGGCGACATCGAGTACACCGAGGTCGGCGGCGTGCTGACCGCGACCTGCAACGGCGCTCCGCTCGAGGACGACTCGCCCTGTTGGTTCGACGGCGACTGGGTGGATGCCGCGCCGGGCGACATCGTGACCTTCGACCTCCCCGACGGGGTGACCGACGAGAGCACCGTCGTAGGGGTGCGGTTCCGTGCCCAGGAAGTCGATGAGGCAGGCACCGTCCTGCAGTGGGAGCGGCCCTACAACCCGCAGCTGACGTTCTCGGTGACCACCGAGCGCCGCGAATTCCTGCGCAGCGACCCGACCGTGCTCGTGTCGACGACGCGGCCCGACCTGCAGCCGAACCCCGGCGAGACCGGTCTCGGGGTCATCAGCGACGACGTGCAGTCGTTCAGCGAGGCGCAGTTCGGCGCCCAGACCTTCGAGCAGTCTGGCGAGGCCGCGGATTCGACGGTCGTGCTGCACCGCCCCAACGCCGTGAGAGTCACCAAGACGCGCGGCTCGTCGGCGCTCATCAGCCAGAACGGCACCATCCCGTACGTCATCACCGTCACCAACACCGGCCAGTGGAACATGACCGGTTTCACGATCGTCGACCAGGTGGACACGGATGCCGAGGGCTCACTGCTCGTCGAGCCCGACCCGACCGCCTACACCTTCGCGCTGAGCGGCACCGGCGCACCCGCCGGTGACCCCGGATTCACGGCATCCCTCGACGAGACGACAGGGTTGCTGACGATCGAGGCTCCCGCCGACTTCGTGTTCAGTGCCGGCTGGACCCTCACCGTCCAGGCGCCGCTGCAGTTCCGCGACGACGTCACGCCCGACACGACGGTGAGCAACGAGGTCACCGTGTCGTCGGACCGGCTGTTCGAGACGTGTGAAGGTACGACGGTCGTCGACGGCAGGGACCTCACGCCCAAGCCGATCGAGAACACTCCGCCGGGAGTCGCCGAGTGCTCGGCCGACACCTCGATCTCGCCGATCGCGATCGCGACGATCGCCGCGAAGAAGTACGTCAAGGGGGACGACGCCGGTGACCCAGCGGTGCCCGGCGACGACGATCTCGGTGTGCTGAACGTCGAGGGCGACGCGGCCGCGTGCGACCCGAGCGTGCCGGGCGTCACGAACGACGGGTTCTACTCCTTCCCGTGCGCTCCGGTGACCCGACCCGGCGGACTGGAGACGTGGCGGCTGGACTTCACGAACACCGGCAACACGAGCGCGCGCGTCGTCGCCGCGCTCGATGTGCTGCCCGCCGTCGGCGACGAGGGTGTCATCGTTCCCGGTGCGCGCGAATCGCAGTTCCCGGTGACCCTGAACGGCGACGTCTTCGCGAACTTCGGTGAGCTAGCCGACAGTGCGAACGCCATGGGCAGTGTGCTCATCTCACCGGTCGAGCTGAGTCAGGAGTGCAACACCAACGCGATCAAGGTGTACACCGAGGACGCGGCGCCGCTGCCGGGCTGCGACTTCGGGTGGGTCCCGGTGACCCCTATCACCCCGGTCAGCACACTCAACGCCACCCGCAGCATGCTCCTGGTGCTCGAGTACCAGAACCCGGAACAGCTGTCTCCCGCCCCGGGCCTGCGGCCCGGCGAGACGCTGCGTCTGATCTACGACACGCAGACGCCGTACCTGCTGCCGGCCCAGTCGGCGGTGCCGTCGGGTCTGCCCGTCGCGTACAACTCGTTCGCGACGGCATCCCGCTCGAACCCGACGGTGACCCAGCCCGAGCGACCTTCGCTCGTCGTCGAGCCCCAGAAGGTCGGCGTCGCGGCTGCGACGGGTCAGCTGCTGCTGTCGAAGGTCGTCGAGGCGCCCGAGTTCGCCACCGACATCGAGTTGCCCGCCGGCTACCCGCTGCTGGTGACCTGCACGTCGGGCGGCCTGCCGGTGACCCTGCTGCACGCCGACGGCTCGGACGCCAGCCGGCCCTCGGTGGATGCCGACGGGACGGTGCTCGCCTACAACAGCATCACCGGACCGGTGAACCTTCCGCTGTTCTCGACGTGCACCGTGGCGGAGGATCCGCTGATCCCCGGTGTCACGGTGACGGTCGACCCCGAGGACGGGGTGACCGCCGACCGGGACTGGAGCGAGGAGCCCTCGGTCTGGAATCCCTACAGCGGAGATCCTGAGCAGTCGTCCATCGAGGTCACGAACGTGTTCTCCGCCGGCGGTTTCACCGTCGAGAAGAGCGTCGACAACGGCGGTGCGGTGAACCAGGGCGGCGAGCCCATCGTGTACGAGCGCACCTACGCGTTCGAGGCGAGCTGCATCTATCTCGACCAGGAGACGATTCCCGAGGCCGACCTCGAGTTCACCCTCGTCGACGGTCAGTCGAAGACGTTCTCCGGCATCCCCGCGGGCGCGGAGTGCACGGTGACGGAGACGGATGCCGCCGGTGCCGCCGACACCACCATCACGATCGCCGAGAACGGCGGTGAGCCGGCCGCGGTGGATGCGGCATCCTTCACCGTCCTTCCCTACGCCGACGAGACGAGCACCGCGCTCACCGCCGTCGCGTTCGAGAACGCGTACACGACCGGATCCGTCGAGGTCACCAAGGTCATCGTCGATCCGGGCGGGTGGGGCACCGCCGACTTCACGGTGGACATGACGTGCACGCTCGACGGCGTGACGCCGAACCCGGTATTCGAGGACTCGGCGACGCTCAACGCGACGAACACCACATGGCTGGTGGAGAACCTGCCCACCGGCGCCGAGTGCACCGTCACCGAGTCGGAGGACGGCGGCGCGAACTCGTCGACCGAGAGCGTCACCGTGATCGTCGGAGACGACCCGGCGGCTCCGGTCGAGGCCGACATCACCAACACGTTCACGATCGGCTCGCTCGAGGTGCAGAAGCAGCTCGAGGGTGCTCCGGCGAACGCCCTCGACCCCGCCACGACCTACGAGTACGAGGTGAGCCTCGCATGCACCCGCGTCGTCAACGGCGAAACGGTGGACGTGGCGATCCCCGGCGGCGCGACGCGCACGATCACGGGTGCCGGCACGGCGGTCTACGAAGGCCTGCCGACCGGTGCGCAGTGCACGGTGACCGAGACCGATGACGGATTCGCGACCGATCGCACCATCGACCCGACGCCCGTGGTCGTCGGGGACGGCGAGACCCCGGTCGTCGTCACGGTGACCAACGTGTTCGAGAACGGCTCGGTATCGGTCGCCAAGACGGTGGACGCCCCGGAGGGCTTCCCGGTTCCCGAGGAGTTCACGGCCACGGTGTCGTGCACGTGGCAGGGCGCCGACGTGCCCCTGGCGGGCGACGGGGTCGTGACGATCGTGCCCGGTGAGGACCCGGTCGTGATCCCCGACGTTCCGGTGGGGTCCGTCTGCACGGTCGTCGAGGACGACTTCGGCCAGACCGCCACGACGCCGGATCCGGAGTCGATCACCGTCACCGAGGCCGACCAGACGTTCGCCTTCGACATCGAGAACACCTATGAATGGGCGTCGCTCGCGGTCGGCAAGCAGGTCGTGTCCCTCGCGCCGGAGGTGCCGACCGGCTTCGAGTTCCACGTCGTCTGCACCTTCCAGGGACAGACCGTGGTCGACGAGACCTTCACCCTGGATGCCGGAGAGACCGAAACGATCACCGAGATCCCGGCACGCTCGGAGTGCACGGTGACCGAGACCGACGACCGCGGCGCCGACGGCACCGTCACCGCCGCCGACGTGCCCGGCGTCGATGGCGAGCTCGCCCCGGTCATCGACCAGGAGACGCGCACCGTCGTGATCCCCGAACTGCAGCCCGACAGCACCGCCGAGGTGAACACCGTCACGTACACGAACCTCTTCGACGCGACTGCCGTCGTGCTCGTGAAGGAGTTCGAGGGTGCCGGAGCCGACCAGTTCGGACGGGACCAGACGTTCACCTTCACTGTGATCTGCTCCTACGCCGGTGAGACGGTGCTCGATGAGCAGGTCGAGCTCAACGCCGAGAACGGGTTCAGCACGGCCGTCCACGAGGTGATCGCCGGTGCGGAGTGCACCGTCGAGGAGAACGACCTCAACGGGGCCGACGCCGTGGTGATCGAGCCCAACGACGGCGAGAACACCTCGGTCGGCAGCGGCGTCGTCCCGGAGGGCGGCGGCCTGTTCACCGCCACGGCGACGAACTGGTACCTCACCGGATCGCTCGAGGTCACCAAGACCCTCGTGGGCGACGGAGCCGAGAAGTTCGGCACCGCCGCGTACGAGCTGCGCCTGGCGTGCCTGCGCGACGGCGAGATCGTCGACATCCCTGATGGCGGCATCCGCATCGTCAGCGCGGACGCGCCGACGGCGCTGTGGGAGAACCTGCCGACCGGTGCCGAGTGCCGGCTCGTCGAGGTCGATGCCGGGGGCGCGAACGAGACCGAGATCCTCGACGCCGAGGGCAACGTCGTGGCCGGAGACGGCGAGGGCTATGTCTTCACCGTCGAGACCGACCCCACGAACCTGAGCGTCGAGGACCAGCCGCAGCCGAGCCTCGAGGTGCGCAACACGTTCAATCTCGCGCAGGTCTCCGTCTCGAAGTCGGTCGAATCGGAGGCGACGGGCATCGACGGCGAGCCGATCGCGTATGGCCCGTTCGAGGTGACCCTCGCCTGCCTCTGGGACCAGCAGCAGGTGACCGCGGCGGAGCCCATGACGCAGCAGATCGCCGATGGCGAGACGGTGACGTGGACGGAGCTGCCCGAGGACGCCGAATGCACGGTCACCGAGGCCGACACGGCGGGCGCCGAGTCCACCACCATCGTGGTGACCGAGGGCGGCGAGGCGGGTGACCCGGCGACGGCGACCACGACGGAGCTCGCGCCGCTTCCGAACACGGATGCCGAAGACCAGACGGCGGTGGCGATCACCAACGCGTTCGGCGCCACCGATCTGAGCATCTCGAAGATCGTCGACGGCACCGCGGCGTCGACGATCACGCGCACCTTCCCGGTGGACGTGGTCTGCGTGCTCGTCGATCCGTCGCATCCGGCGCCCGGTCTCGTGGTGCACGACGCCTCCTATGAGATCGGCGGCCCGCAGGGGCTGTCCGCCGAGGTCGAGAACCTGCCGGCCGGCAGCGAATGCACCGTCACCGAGACCGACACCGGCGACGCGGATCAGACGACGATGACGGTCGACGGCGAGGAGCAGCCGGGTGCGTCCGGCACGGTCACCCTCGCGTCGGGGAGCGTGACGATCGCGGTCACGAACACGTTCATCGCCCCGCTGCCGCCGACGGGCCTCGAGGGACGCGCCCTCGTGATCGCCCTGTCGGTCGGGTTCGCCGTGCTCGCGGGCGGCGTCGTGCTGGTGGTCGCCGCGATGCGTCGGCGCCGGCTGAGCTGAACCGCGTGAAGGGCGGGGCCGGATGCTCCGGCCCCGCCCTTCACATCTGCGCGCGATGTGCCTGTCATTCAGACCGGCTGCGCATGCTCGCTGTTCAGACGGGCAGTGCTCCGCGGGCGGCCGGTGCGCCGTGGCGCATCGCTCGGCGCTCCCGGTAGCGGCCGATCACGATGATCGCGGTGCCGATCGCCAGGAAGCCGGCCAGGATCGCGCCGATGTAGAGCAGCGCCGACGGGTATCCGCCCGTGCCGTGCGGGTCGAGGAACGGGTAGGGATACCACCACGCCGTGGTCCCGTCGGGATTGCCGACGCGCTCGCCGCGGACCATCGTGTACGCGGTCCAGCCGAGCGGGTAGCCCACCAGCACGGCCAGCGACCACCACGGCAGTCCGCGCCGGTGCGGTGCCAGCAGCAGGTCGAGCAGGAAGTAGATCGGCAGCACGACGTGCAGCACCTCCGCGGCGTAGCTGTCGAGCATCGCTATGCCGACCGAGTCGCCGAGGGCGACAGGTGCCGGCAGACCCCGCAGCAGCGCGTTGTACACGAGGCCGAGCAGCAGCACCGGTCCCGTGACCGCCGCCAGGGCGAGCGCGATGCCGAGCGGCTCACGCCCGGTGCCCGCGTGCCGCATCCCCCATGATGCGGCGACGAGCAGCGTGACGACAGCGAGCAGCGTCGAGATGATCGTGAACAGGCTGAAGTAGTTCGCGAGCACCTCGTCGAGACCGTGCCCCTGACGCGCCGCGCGATCCACGTTGACGATGAATCCGGCGACGACCCCGGAGAACCCGGTGATCGCCGCGACGATTCGAAACCATGACCAATGCATGTCTCCCCCTTTTCGACACCACGCGGTTGCGTGTCGTCTTCCCCGAGCACAGATGTACTCCTGCGGATACCCTCGCGGCGGAAACATGTGTGTCGGCAGGCGGTGGAAAGCGCGCGCCAACCCGGGCGCGTTGTGCAGAACCTACAACGTGTCCGCCGTTAGGGGGACAGAACCGATAAACGGCCTTTCGCGGCGATTTTGCTCAGTCCGACAGGGCGGAGGAGCGCACGGATGCCGCCGCCGGCGCCTCGGCCGAGGCATCCGTGTCCGTCATGCCGGACCGACGGCCCCACCACACGACGAAGGCGCCCACCGCGACGATCGCGACCGCGATGCCGATGACGTAGACGAGCACCGAGGGCCACCCGCCCGGGTTGTTCGGGTTCAGGAATGGGTACGGATACCAGAACGGATCGCTCGACACCGGGTTGGTGATGAGAGGTCCCCGGATCAGCGTGTAGGCGACCCAGAGGATCGGGAAGGCGACCACCGCCCACAGGCTCCGCCACGGCAGCGCGCGGCGCAGCGGGCCGACGAAGACGTCGGCCAGGAGGAACAGTGGGCCGATCAAGTGCAGCACCTCGTTCGACCACGGGATGGGTTCGCTGCCCTGCGGCAGCGTGATGCTGCGCAGCAAGGTGTTGTAGACGATGCCGGTGATGATCATGTAGGTGCTCACGCAGGCGAGCGCGACGGCCAGCGCAGGTGGTTCCGCGATCGTCCTGCGTCCGCGCGCGAAGTACCAGACCGCCGCCCAGATCAGCACGACCGCCGCCAGAGCGTTGGAGAGGATCGTGAAGAAGCTGAAGAAGTTGGCGATCGTCGTGGTGACGTCGCGGCCGAGATCGGTCGCGGTGCCGACCGACTTCGACAGCTGTGCGGTGATGGCCGTGACGGTGACAGCCGCCATGGCCAGTCGCAGCACCGTCCACACCGTCGCCCATGCCCGAGAACGCGTCATGGCCACACCATAGCGATCCGCGTCCGCGGTGCGGCGCCGCGGTGCACACGGCGTGGCGCGGGTGGTGGCGCGGCGTGCTGCGACCCGTTCACGCGCAGACGATGATCAGCCGCCGAAGCGATCCGCCTGCATCCGGAGGGCGGCGGTGGCGGGATCCTCGTCCCACACGCGCGACTGAGCGCCCTCCAGCACGCGGACGAGTGGCACCCAGCCGACCCAGCGCAGGGGCTCCCAGCCCGGCGCAGGTGGCAGTGCCTCGAGCTCCCGGTACTCGTCGACGCGCACCCGATCCCAGGCGTGGACGACTCGGTGGTTGCCGAGGGTCAGGCCGACGTGGCCCCAGTCGCGGCGATCGCCGAAGAGCTCGCCGACGCCCTCGTAGAACGCCAGGGCGTAGGCAGGGGGCGCACCGGTGTTCAGCGACGCGCCATACAGCTGCGCCGATTCGGCCGCATTGTCGCCGCCGAAGACCTCGAGGTCGTTCGAGCGCTCGATCGCATCCTCGACGAACGCCAGGCACCGCGTCGCGTACGCGGTCGAACCGGTGTGCCCGAGCGCCCAGGCCGCGGCGTTCGCACCGCACGTTTCCACATCGAAGCTCATCCACAGCAGGCTAGCGAACACGAACCGTCCATGTGATCGGCGGGCATCGGATACCGGGGCCTGCGTCGCCGGAATTGCGCGGAAGCCGTGCGAAGGTCCCGGCGCCGCACGTGTCGTGCGGTCTGAACAGCGCATCCTGCGGTGAACGGGACGTCTCGTGCGATCAGAAGGGCGCGTCGCGGCTCCCCGTCGAACGGAACACCGGAACCGCGCGTTCCGGCTCGACCAGGTAGCGACGGCCGGAGGGCGAGGTCCAGAGGATCGCGCCGCCGGACCCGGCGACCTGTCGGATGCTCCAGTCGGTGTGATGTCGGACGGTGTGATGCCCCTCGCACAGCGGCCCGAGATTCGTGAGCTCGGTGTGTCCCCCCAGCGCCCAGTCGATGTTGTGGTCGATATCGCACCGGGAGGCCGGCATCCCGCAGCCTGGTCCCATGCATCGATCGGCGCGCCATTTCACCAGCTTCTGAAGCGCCGGTGGCGGGCGGTACTGATCGCGGCCGACCGAGAGCACCATGCCCGTCTCGGGGTGGGTGAGCACGCGCGTCCATCCCGACGCGCCGCCCGCGAGTTCCCGCGCCACCGGCAGCGGGATGGGTCCGATGCCCTCGACGACCGGCGGGTCGATCCCGGCGGCCGCGCGGGAGGCGTCTGACTCGTGCAGGAGCGCGAGCACCGGGGTGGTGACGAACACCGTCGCCTGCACGCCCCGTACGTGGTCGGGGTGCGTATCGAGCACGCCGTCGATGAGAAGGTCGAGGACCACATCGGCGCGCGCCTGGTCGAGGGTGCGGGTCTCTCCCTCGCGGGCCGCGATGCCCTTCGCCATGGCGGTGGTCCGACCGAATGCGGCCTGGATGGCGACCATGGGTGCATACACGTGCACCCATCCCATGGCGTCGTCGTCTGGCTCGATCGCGATCCGTCGCCGGTTGAGGGCGCGCTCGTAGCGTTCGGTGAGGGTGGCCGACCGCACTGCGTCGATGAGGGCGCGCAGCTTGCGGCGGAAAGTGCCGACGGCCTCCGCCTCCGCGAGGGCGATCCCCGGCTCGAGCACCTGCGGGCGGAACTCCGGCTCGAGGTCGTTCACGGCGGCGATCAGGATCTGCGCGTGCCGTTCCGTGATCCGTGCCCGCTCCATCGAGACGAGCACCGCGGGGTAGGAGTGCACCAGGGCTTCCGAGAAGCCCAGCAGATCGCCGGCGGCGTGCTCGGTGATCCGCAGCGCGGCCGCGAGCTCCAGCCGCACGCCGCGCTCCACGACCTCGGTCAGAACCCGGCCGTTGCGGGTCGCCTCGCGAAGCGCCTCACGCCGCATCGCGTCGATCCGGACCAGTCGCTGGGCGGCGAGCACCGTCATCATGTCGGCCGCCTCGATGACCAGATCGAGCTCGTCGGGGAGCATCCGATCATCGAGGTCGAGGTCGTGTGACATGCTTCAAGAGTAGAACATACGTACGACACTAAGCTCATGATGTGGCCCGTCAGGCCTCGATCGTGCGACGGATCGACACCAGGGCCCGCAAGCGGTCGTACGTACCCTTCGACGAACACTGCGGTGGGGATCCGTTGACAAGATGGACCGATGGGACAGCCGCCGGGCTCACGCTGGAACCACAACATCCACTTCCACCCGCTCGTGATGAACGCCATCCGGCCGGGAGCAGCATCCGCTCTCGATGTCGGCACGGGCGACGGTGAGCTGGCCGGCGACCTGCGGAGCTCTCTGTCCGACGTCACCGCCGTCGACGTGGATGCCGATGTCCTGGCGAGAGCGGCGGCGAACCATCGCGGCATCCACTGGATCCACGGCGACTTCATGACCTACGACTTCGGCCGGACGTTCGACATCGTGGCGGCGGTTGCCACCATCCATCACCTGCCGAGTCTGCCTGACGCGCTGCAACGGTTGGCCGACCTCACCTCACCTGGCGGCGTCGTGGTGATCATCGGCCTCGCACGGCCGACAACGCCCCGCGACCGCCTGCTCGGTCTGGCGGGGGTCGCACAACACCAGTGGCTGTCGCGCACGCGGAACTTCTGGCAACATTCCGCGCCCACAGTGTGGCCGCCTCCGCACACGTACTCCGAGGTCCGCGAATGCGCAGCCCGTGTCCTTCCGGGCGTTCGGTGGCAGCAGTTCGCCTTGTGGCGCTATGCACTGACCTGGACGAAGCCCCACCTCTCCGGCGCGGATGCCCGCTGAGGGATCCGACGTCCTGCACCATCGGCTACTGCGGGGCTCCGGGTGCTGCGGGGATGCCGATCTCGTCGAGCCAGTCGGAGAGGAGCGCTGCCATGAGACCGGGGCGCTCGTGAGGAAGCGCATGTCCGGCGTCGCCCGCGGTGACGACAGTGGCACGGGGGTACTGATCTCCGAGGCGCTGCTGCCGTTCCCAGCCGACCCAATGATCGTGTCGGCCTGAGACCACGAGCACCGGAGTGTCCACGGGCACCGTGTCGGGATCCGCGGCATGCGGTCCCGCGGTGATCGCGCTCTCGAGCGTCTCATCGTCGACTTCCCCGACGACGGGCAGCACCGCGCGACGAAATCGCTCGAGGGTGTCTGCCGTCCGAACGACGAAGTACCCCTCGTACTCGGCTCGCTGATCCGGATCGAGTGCGGTGGACACCTGATCGTCTCGCACCACTGCCGGCGCAGGGATGCGCTGTTCCCCGGCAACGGCCGGGCAGATCAGCGCGATCCCGGCGATCCGGTCGGGATGCCGCGCCGCGATGGCGCGCGCGAAGTGCCCGCCGAACGAATGCCCGAGTACGAGAAATCCGCCGGTCGGTGCTTCCCTGTCAAGGAGGCGGTCGATGAGCTCCAGCACATCATCTGGTTGCCGAACCCCGGATGAGGGGCGGGAGTCGCCGTGGCCGGGTAGGTCGACGTACACCCGGCGAACCGGCCGTGCATCGATCATCGGCTCGAGGAAGTCGCGTACCTCGCCCCGCGCCGAGTACGCGCCGTGAAGAGCGAGGAGCGGGATGCCGGCCCCGACCGCCTCGTAAGCCAGCGAAGCGGTGTCGCTGAGCTGAACCCTCATCGTCATGGTCCCCATGATGGTTCTATCTCAGTACTCGCCCACAGAGACCCGTCGCGGCTTTGAACTACGCGGTGACGGCGGTCGCACGGATGGACACGAGGATCCCGGGCAGTTCGACGCCGAGCTTCGCGACGTATCGCGCCGGTGCAGCTGACGGGAACCAGCGTGCGTACTCCTCGTTGAGACCTGCGAAGTCCTCCGGCCGCGTGAGGAGGATGCCGATCTCGACGACGTCCTCCAGTCCCGCCCCGGCCGCCTTCAGGATCGCCTCGCAGTTCGCGAGCGCCTGGCGCGTCTGCTCTTGGATGGTGTCGCCGGCCAGTGTGCCCGTGCCCACGTCTACGCCCACCGTGCCCGAAACGTACACGTGCGTCCCCGCACGCACCGCCTGACTGTAGAACGGCGAGCTCGGTGCGTCCGGCGTGGTGATGGTCTCCCTGGGCATCGCGAGCCTCCTCATTGAGCGGATACCGCTGCCGTGCATGCTGGCAGAAGACCACAGGCATTTCCAGGGGCCGGGCGGCACCGAGGGGCCGTCACGTTAGCATTCGGGGATGACGAAGCCCGCTCCGAGGGAAGACGCACCGATCGAAGATGTGCCGATCGGCGGTGAGGTCATCCGCCTCGGGCAGTTCCTCAAGTTCGCCGGGCTCCTCGACTCCGGTGGCAACGTGAAAGAGGCCATCATCGACGGCTATGTGACCGTGAACGGCGAGGTCGACCGCCGCCGCGGACGGCAGCTGCAGCGCGGCGACATCGTCGGCTTCGAGGGGCGTCGGGTCCGCGTCTGCCCATGACGCGGCCCGGGCGGGACAGCGGTGGGCGGCTGGAACACGAGCCGGCTCGCGGAGAATGAAGGGATGGAGTCGTGGGAGATGCGCGAGTGGTACGCCGAGTACATCGACGCCTGCAACCGGCACGACCTCGACGCCATCCGCTCGTTCGTCCATCCGTCGGTGCGCCGAGCGCACCTGCCCGGCGGCGCCGATGCGTGGATCGCGGACATGGCCGACCTCTTCCAGGGTTTTCCGGATTGGCGGTGGCGCCGCATCCAGCTCGTCGTGGAAGACGACCGCCTCGCCGCATATCTGCGCGGCAGCGGCACGCATCTCGGCACATTCGGCGGCATCGCTCCGACCCGGCGCCACGTCAACGTCGCGGAATTCGCGATGTACCGCGTGACGAGCGGGCGCTTCACCGAGTTCACCGGCTCCGAGAACGGCCTCGAACTCCGCGCGCAGCTCGCCCAGTAGCCACTCCCGCGCGCGGCCGCACGGAGGGGGCCGCGAAGATCGCGGCCGCCTGCCGTTGGGCAGGAGGTGCGCGTGTTCCCATACGCCCCGCCGGAGGACCGGCTCGGCGGGTTACTCCGGCGCGTACTTGAACGAGAGTTGGATCCGCGCTCGGAACAGCAGCGTCCCGTCGTCGCCGACGACGACGTCCTGCTTCGTCACCTCCGCGACGCGAAGATCGTGCAGCGACCCCGCGGCGGTATCGATGGCTTCTCGGGCCGCCTCCTCCCAGGACGAGGCACTCGTGCCGATGACATCGATCACTCGGTAAACGCTCATGCTGACCCCTCATCACTGGATGCGGACAAGTCCATACTGATCGCGCCCGGGTCCGTAGGGAAGGGCCCCACCCGCCGTCAGCCGCCGGCCGCGGGGATCGTCCTGCGCATCACGGTCTTGCTCTTGCCGATGTGACGCTCGAACGTGAACCCCGCCTTCTCGAACATCGCCCTCGTGCCGTTGTGCAAGAACGACGACGACGTCCTCTTGCCGGGGGCGAGCTCGTTGGGGAACGAGACCACCTCGCCGCCGCCGGCCTGCGCGATCAGCGCGAGCGCGCCGTCCAGGGCCTCGCGTGCCACTCCCGAGCGCCGGTGGTCGCGATCGACGAAGAAGCACGTGATGCGCCAGGGCGCCGGCTGAGCCTCGCCGCCGTCGTACTGCTTGCGGTGGTAGATGTTCGGAAGCTCGGCGGGACTGCCGTACTCGCACCACGCGATCGCATCGTCGCCGTCGAAGACGAGGGCGGCGTGCGCCACGCCCTCCGCCACGAGCCGCTGCTTGAACGTGGGCCCGTCGTACTCGTCCTTGACCGTCTGCTCGGTGTCGCCGTGGAAGTACGAGCAGTAGCACCCGCCCCAGACGCCGTTGTGCTTCTGTGCGAGCGCCAGCCACGCGGGGAACGTCTCGGGAGTGAGCGGCTTGATCACGTGCGCAGTCGTCACGCGCGCGCCCTTCGGGGCGTCCTCATCGGCCATGGCAGCATCCTCGCGTCGGTGCTGCCAGTCTGGGACCAGACTCGGACCCTCGACAAGTGGCACGGCCACCGACCGGGTGAGCCGGCGAAGCGCCGGCCCACCGCGATCGGTGGCCGAAGACAGGCCCGCCGTCAGCCGAGTCTGCCGAACGTGGAGTCGATGTCTGCCATCTCCATCAGCGCAGTGGCTTCGATGAGCGCCAGCAGCTCCGGGTCGGCGCCGGGAGAGAACTCCTCGGGGCGCTCGGGTGCGATCTGGATGGGCACGCCCTCGGGCGCCTGCTCGGTGGCGTCGAGCTGCGTGCCGTCGTCTGACGGTGACATTCCCTGGAAGATCCTCCCCGCCTCCGACTGGTCGCCGAGGTCGAAGGAGTACTGCTTGCTCTGCAGGCCGAGGTCCAGCAGCCGCTTCACCTCGGGGAACCGCTCCGCGCTGGTCTTGGGGATCGGAAGGGCCGTCCGCCAATTGACACCGAGCGTCTCGAGGGCCTTGGCGTAGGCGTTCTCGTGCGCCTGGTCCCGCACGATCAGGTACGAGATCGTGGATCGGGCCATCTTGTTGTCGGTCATCTCGTACAGCCGGCACTTCTGGAGGCGACCGGTGGATTCGAGCATGAGGTTGTAGAGGAGATCGAGGACGAGGTTGCCGGAGTTGTAGACGTAGCTGCCGCTCCAGGGGTTTCCGACCGCGTCCACCGGCAGTGCCCCCTGAGCCCCGACCAGATAGTGATGGATGTTCCCGTGGTCCAGGGCGATGTTCAGCGGGGTCGCTCCGCGTGCGCCCGGGAGGTCGACCGGGTCGTCCGGCTTGCCCCGATACTCCGGGGATCCATCGAGCAGACGCGCGATCGTCGTGCCGATCAGCTCGACGTGACTGATCTCCTCGGTTCCGATGCCCTGGATGAGATCCTTGTACGGCTTCGCGTTGGCGCCGCGGAAGTTGATGCTCTGGAACAGGTACTGCATCATCGTGCGCATCTCGCCGAACTGACCACCCAGCCCTTCCTGCAAGGCGTTGGCCGCGGCGGGATCCGGCTCGTCCTGCGCGATGGGGCTGATGAGGTTCTGCAGGTGAAAATACATGGGTTCTCCTCCGGTGTCGGCGAATGTACGGAACACCCTCCGACTCCGTGCGCGGCGTCGGCACCGGGATGGACACGGCGGCACGTGACGCGTACCATCCGCAGCCCCGCAAGCCCGCGAGCGGACGTGATCCCGAACCGTGACGCGAGCCGAGAGAATGATCGATCGGATGCCGTCACTCCGCTGCCCTGCGCCGGCGCTGCGTCCGCGATGATGTCAGCGTGGAGTATGTGTCCAGGGTGCCCGGTCCGCCGCTCGACGGGCTGATCCACGACCTCTACTACCTGGAGGGCGCCCCGCCGTACTCCCGGCTGATCCTGCCGGCGGCGCCCGCGCCTTTGCTCATCGTCAATCTCGGGGCGCCGTTTCTCATCCGCGCCGGCAGCGACGTAGAGGCCGTGGAGTACGCCGACGGCTGCGCGGTGACCACGCCCTCCCGTGCGTGGGAGTTCGGTTACCCCACCCCGACGCGGTCCGTGGGCGTGCACTTCATGCCTTGGGGGCTGGCACCGCTCCTGCCGATGCCCGCGGCCGAGTTGTGCGACCGGCCGGCGACGGTGCAGCAGATCTGGGGCCGGCCCGCTGCTGCTGAGCTGCACCGCCGACTGGCCTCAGCGGACACACCGCACGAAATGCTGATGGTCCTCGAGGAGGAACTCGTGCGACGGCTGCGCGTGATCGACGGCCTGGACATCGTCCGCCAGCTGAGCAGCGCCATCGCGAACACCGGCGGAGCGGTGCCGATCAGCGAGCTCGGCGTGGCAGCCCGCGCCAGCAGCACGTACTTGGCGAAGCGGTTCAAGGAGGTCATCGGCGTCACACCCAAGCGGCTGGCGCGCAGCTACCGGTTCACCACCACCGTGTTGGCGATCGACGTGGCCGCACCTATCGACTGGGGCGCGGTTGCCGCTGGCGCCGGCTATTTCGACCAGGCCCACTTCGTCCACGAGTTCCGGGAGTTCACGGGGCTCACGCCGACCCGGTATGTCGAAGTCCGGCAACGCTTCCTCCGCGAACATCCCGACCACGCGCTGGACGGCTGGCCGCTGCCGGCCGATTGATTTCCTACAAGAGCGCCGACCCGCCACACACGAGACTGGGGACTCCGAACAGAGGAGGACCCCATGGGGAAAGTGGTCATGAATGCGTCGGTCTCGGTGGACGGCTTCATTGCGGGGCAGAACGACGATCCCGGTCCGCTGTTCGAATGGCTGGTCAGCGGTGACGTGCCGTTGGACGACAGCGGCGTACTCAATGTGTCGCAAGCGTCCTACGACCACATCCGGCCGTACTGGGATCACGTCGGGGTGACGATCGCCGGCCGCCACAGCTTCGACATCACGGACGGCTGGGACGGGAAGCCTCCGAGCGGGATCGATCACGTGGTCGTCGTGACGCACCGGCCGGCGCCCGACGGCTGGGACGCCAGCGCGCCGTTTCACTTCGTCCACGGCATCGAGGCCGCGGTGACCAAGGCGCAGGAGCTCGCGGGTGACCGCATCCTCGAGGTCGCTGCCGGCGACGTCGGCGGCCAGGTGCTCGCCGCGGGGTTCGTCGACGAGGTGCGGATGGATGTCGCACCCGTCGTGTTCGGATCAGGCAAGCGCTACTTCGGCTCCGTCGATTCGCAGCACCTGCTGGCAGACCCAGACGTCGTCGTTCAGGGCAACCGGGTGCTTCACCTCCGCTATCGGGTGCGCCGTTGACCGAATGCACTTCTCCAGAACGTCGGCGGTGGGCTCATGAGGACCGAATTGCTCGGCAAGGATCGCACCGCTCGGAGTCCAGCCGTGACCGAAGCGCTCCCGCGACGATGAGGATCGGCAGGATCGGATCGCTCGGCGCGATCGGAGCGGCCCTGCAAGCGCAGCACCGCGGCTCTTGTGCGGCTGTGGGCACAGTGCGATCATGCAGCCATCGAGGGCACTGAAGTCTTCGCTGGGGAGGACGCCGCCATGTTGCGGAAATCGGTTCTTGCTGTGCTGCTCGTAGGAACTCTCGCCTTGGGGTCGGGCGGTGCCGCCAGCGCCCATGACCCCCTGCCACCCGAGGGCCTGCCTGCCGACGCGATTCTCCCGGACGTCATCGAAGAGGTCCCGCATCACCTCCAGATCCAGAACACCCAGCAACAAGAGTGGCTGCGCTTCTCGACGACGCATATCAACGTCGGCGAGGGTAATCTCCAGATTCGCGGCGGCGGGCAGGTGCAGCCGTGTGAGACCGACGAGATCGAGTACGACCAGTGCACTGTCGCCACGCAGGAGATCCTGAACGGGTCCGGTGAGGTCGTCTACGAGCATCCAGCCGGCGTCGCCGTCTTCCATCCCGAACACAATCACTGGCACCAGTCGGCGGTGGCGGAGTTCGACGTTCGCACGGATTCCGCTGATCCGTCGACTGCGGTCGCCCGCGGTGTCAAAATCACGTTCTGCTTCGTCGACGTCGAGTTCATCGGAACGACCGGTGGCCAGAAGAAGGCAAAACCCCGCACCTACTTCGACTGCAACGGCGAGCTGCAGGGCCTGGCGTCGTGGTGGGCCGACTCGTACCACCAGTCGACGCCGCTGCAGGAGCTGGACATCACCGGCTTGGCGGAAGGCACCTACTACCTGACCCACACCGCCGATCCCGAGGACCATTGGATCGAGTCGGATGAGGACAACAACTTCACCTGGGTCGAGTTCTTCCTCGACCGCCATGGCGACGACGGAGTACCGAACGGGAACGCGTCCGTGACGGTCACCGGAAACTCCGGATGCGTTCCCGAGATCATCTGCGGGTTCGGCGGCAACCCCTGATCTCGATTGCAAGGCCAGATCGTCGCCTCGGCGGTCTCGGTCTGTGAACAGGCACGATCGAGCGGTTCGCACGATGTGCTCGCTGCGACACCCACGCACGTGGTGCCTGAGCGGAGATCGGCGTCTCGGTGACGAGTGTGGAGCTCGAAGGCGTCCCGTCCTGCCGCCGCCCGATGGCGGGTCCCCAAGCGGGCGGGAGACGGAAGCCGCACACATTGCGATTCGGCGTGAGCCAGGACGGGTTGGCCTCTCCAGCGAAATGGATCAGTCGGAGCCGCCTTCACCGCAGCTGTTCGATGCGGTCCCCTCTTCGAGCGATCGTCGATAGCGGCGTCGAAGCGACACGCGAGTGGCCGGGATGGTCGATCGCGTCGCTGGTCTGCGGCGACCTCGCCAGCGTCGACGACTCCGCAGTGTGATGTCTCCCCAGGAGGCTGCCTTGAAGAGCATGTAACCCACCCACCACAGCAGGAGGGCTCCCGAGAGCCAGGGCCCTAGGCCGGTCAGCCCTGGGCTGTGGACGATGTTGTTGGACTCGTCGCTGATGATCGCGGTGGGCTGATAGCTGGCCCGCGTGGTGCCCGTATCGTCGGTCCAACCGTCCAAGTAGACCCCACGCTTGACGATGTCTCCATCGTCGCTGACCCACGTCCCGACCGGACGACAGCCGCCGCGCGGTCGCGGCTCGCAGTCCGTCTGTGTGAACGCGCCCCAGATCCGTGGCTGCGCGAGGTCAAGCACGCTGGCGACAAAGAGCGCCGCGATGATGACCGCCAAGCATCCGCCGAGCACGTAGCCCAGGAGCTGACCGAGTCGACGCCACCAGGCGCCCCATCGACGCCGCCGCTCCATGTAAAGGTCGTATGCCGCGTGCGGATCCGGCGCACGCGTTTCAGTCACGGGCGGATCGCACGGTGCTTGGGCGCGCAGGTAATGCGCCGCGGCCGTCTATCGCCATCCCCAAGCCAGCGAGCCGGTGCAAGCGAATGTATCGCGACGCGTTTGAAGGTAGGAGCATGAGCCCGGATGCGGCGGCGACGAGCGATGGACCATCAACGCGCTGCAGGACGTCGTGTACTTGCATGCCGGCCACGAGCTAATTGTCACAGGAACTCGAAGACGACCACGCGGCAACTCAGACGGCGTGGCGGAAGACACACCTGCGCCGCAGAAGAACAGATAGCCGGTGGTCAGCCGGGCAAAAGAGTCCGCGACCATGCGACTTCTCGCCCCAGTTGCCCGGTCTGCCGGAACATGCGCACTTGATGGGTGTCAGCAAGCACCTCGGCGAGTTCGTCACGATTGGCGGGTTCAAATCCCAAGCTCTGCCAGAACGGGCCAGAGCGACGGCTGAACAACCACGCCGTGGTGGCACCCTCTGCGGTCGCGCGTTCGAAAGCGAAGCGGGCCAACGCGCTACCCGTGCCCAGGGATCGCTGCGATGGGCTCACCGCCACGCTTCGGATCAAGGCGTGCTGGCCGTCGGCGCTGATTTCGTATCCGGTGCAGCCAACGATCTCGCCTCGCTCACCGCGCCCGAGCCATAGCCGGACGCTTGGCGCATCCAGGCCGCTCAAGGTCAGGTCGGCCTCGCGTAGGAACACTGTCAGCGCCTCAACATCCGAGGCCCGACACGGTTCAAGATCCACGACCACAAGTCAACCATCCAGTCCCCATAGCGACCGAGGAACAGGATGAGGGCACACTCGCGTGGTTCGCACGGCGCGTCGACGTATCGGGATCATCTGAGCTGCGCGGAAGTCGGTCCCTGTGGGGTTGCGGTGGTCAGCTGGCGATGGGTGGCTTCCTGTCCAGGCATGGGCTAATTCGGTCTTGCGGCCTACCGCGGCTGATTGAGCACGAAGATGACGAGCACGACTACCGCCAGCATGGATAGGGCGGTTGCCGCGGATACCACCCACGGTCGGAGGTCACCGGGGAAGACTAGGCCGAGGACCACCTGGCCAAGGCGTCGGCGCGGCTTCCCACGCGGCACATCTCGGCGAAGTGGAGGGTCCCCTTAGATTTCTCCCGTGAGTGCAACGCCGTCGACTAGTCAGATTCTGAGGTCGCTCCGGCCATCGCTGGAGGCGATCGGGTTGGTCAGGCGGCGCGACAGTTTCTACACGATGGACACGGCCCCCGGCTTCGCGTTCTGCGTGGGACTGGGGAGTACGGTCGGCGGCCACCCGAAGGGGGTGCGTGGCGTGTGGCCGGTCGTGGGCGTTCGGCATGATCCGACCGAGCGGCTTCTCGCTCAGTTCAGGGCACTGCGCACGCCACTGATGCACACCGTTGGTACCCCACTGGGCTACCTCACCCCCATGAAACAGTTTCGTGAGTGGGAGTTGTCGACGTCGCAGCAGTACGACGACGCTCGGTATGACCTGGCCTCCGCGATCCAAGAGTGGGGAATGCCGTTCTTCCGCGCCTACGACAGTCTCGAGTCTCTTCTACAGGCGCTCGACGACGGGCTCTCCCTCGATGCCGAGCACACACGACCGGTCGTTCTGCTCCAGCTGGGTCGTATCGACGACGCCTTGGCCGCCGCGAGCGCGTTGCTCGCCGGCCTGCCGCCCGAGCCGACGGAGTACACCGAATCTGTGCGCGAGTGGGTCGCTCGGTTCAACGCTGAGGTCCACAGCAGAGTCAGCGAGGAAAGGGAGGTGCGTTAGGAGCTAGGTGTGCTGCCCAGGGACGTTGGTTGAGGTGTGACGCGATAGACGGGTGAGGACCTCCCGGTCGAGAGTGGAGCTGTCTAGTTCCCGCACTCGAGACCAAGGAGGTCCTCGTGACCCACGCTAACGCTGCGCTGACCCCTCGCCAACGCCTCCGGCTCGCCCGACAGGTCGTCGATGACGGCTGGTCCGTCGCTGCGGCTGCGAGCTACTTCCGGGTGTCGTGGCGGACCGCGGAACGGTGGGCGCGCCGCTATGTCGAGATGGGTGAGGCGGGGATGCAGGACCGCTCCTCCAGGCCGCACTCGAGTCCGAACAGGACGCCCCGGCCGGTGGTGCGGAAGGTCGTGCATCTGCGGTGGAAGAAGCGGCTCGGTCCGGTCGGAATCGGCGCTCAGCTGGGGATGCCGGCGTCGACCGTCCATGCGATCCTGACGCGTTGCCGGGTGAATCGGCTCAGCCACGTCGACGTTCGCACCGGCGAGCCCGCCCGCCGCTACGAGCACGAGCATCCCGGCTCGTTGATCCACGTCGACGTGAAGAAGCTCGGCAACATCCCCGACGGCGGCGGGTGGCGCTACGTCGGCCGGTTCCAAGGCGACCGCAACCGAGCGGTCACCGCCAAACGGACCGGAAGACGTGGCATCGCCGGCGACATGGTCACCGGGACAGCGTTCATCCACACCGTCATCGACGACCACTCCCGCGTCGCCTACGCCGAGATCCACGACGACGAGACCGCAGCCACAGCCGTCGCTGTTCTGCGACGCGCGGTCGGCTGGTTCGCTGCCCGCGGCGTCACCGTCGAGCGCGTCCTCTCCGACAACGGCTCCGCGTACCGCTCCTTCGCTTGGCGGGACGCCTGCGCCGAACTCAGCATTCGACCGAAACGCACACGCCCCTACCGGCCACAGACGAACGGGAAGATCGAACGATTCCACCGCACGCTCGCCGACGGCTGGGCCTACTCACGGCACTACAACTCCGAGTCAGCCCGCCGCAACGCGCTCCCGACCTGGCTGCACTCCTACAATCACCACAGGCCCCACACCGCGATCGGCGGCCACCCACCCATCAGCAGATTGACCAACCTGCCTGGACAGCACAGCTAGGGCGCCCCTAACCGTCCCTAACGCGCACTGCTCGGCGGACAGACCGCCCCTGCGCCGGTCCCGATGAGCGCCGCGTAGGCGTGAGGAACCGGTTACGCGCACATTGGCCCGGCTGGCGTTCGTTCGGGTGATGGGCGTCGTCTGCATCGGCGCGTCGGTCGCCGTGCGCGTCTGGTCCCTGACCGGGATTCAGCCGCTGCGGATGCCTGGCCATACGAAAGAGGCGGCAACGGAACGTTGCCGACGACCGTGAACAGATGGCATGCCGGGGAATTGTAGGCGCAGGGGTCGTCGCGCAATAGCACGTCGTCCGCCGGCCAGCGGGTCGAAGACTCGGACGAGAAGAACTCCAACCAGACGAAAGCGCAGCTCGCCAGCCAGCGAGACTTCACGGCCGCCCTCGGTCGCACCGACCTGGTCGAGTAGCCCACCGCTCAGCCGTGGGCGGCTCACTAGCCACGTGTTGGCGGAGGTGATTAAGAGATCTGGAACAAGCCCACCAGGGCGCCGAGGAGAAGCATCAGCGCGATGCCGAAGAAGACGCTGACACCGATGACGGCGGCGCCGATCAGGTATCTGCTCATGGCGCGGGCGTGGCGGTGCGGGTCGGGAATCGGATAGCCCGCGATCGCCTCGAAATGTCGGTATTCCCACATACCGGAACCGACCACGATCAAGAACCGGAGTCGCCGGTCTCGTAGCGTCGCAACGTATGTCGAGTATCCGCGGCCGGGCAGTGTGATTCGTGCCGTTCTCACCGAGTCGGCCTCCACCCGGCGGCGCCCGAGCACGGTCATCCCCGACAGCCACGCCTCATCGGCGCTCGTCAATGCGAGCGAGCTGACCGGGAGCAGAAGGAGCGGCCACACTATTGCCAACGCCAGCAGGAACGCGAGTGTGACGTCGGCTATCCAGTGGGAAGGAGTCCCCGTCAAACGCGGAGCAGACATCCAGACCGGGCGGGCAAGCCAACTTCCCACGAGAACGATGCCGAGCACGGCGAGGTACCCCCGGCCCGCCCACACGAGCGTCCGAGCGATGAGCACCCGGTCCCGCGGATGCTCACCGCGTGTGCGCTTTGCGAGCTCGCGTCGTGTGAGGGCCATACGCAAAGTCAACACCGGAGCGTGGGCACGAACGAACGCCAGCCCGATGTGCGCCGACCGGTCCGTCAGCGCGCGTGTGGTTGACTCCCGCTACGTTGACGAGGTGGAGATTCTCAACGGCGGTGCGGTGAATGCCGGGCGGGTGGTGCGACTCGGCGACGTGATCCGGAGGCCGGTTCCTTCCAACGCGTCGACACTGCACTCACTCCTGCGCCACTTTCGCTCCGTGGCATTCGACGGGGCCCCGTTACCCGTGGGCGTCGACGGCGACACGGAGATCATGGAGTTCGTCGACGGCGATGTCGCAGTGGCGCCGTACCCGGCGTGGGCGAACACTGAGAGTGCACTCACCACCGTCGCGATGCTGTTGCGACGGCTTCACGATGCCTCGGTCAGCTGGCGGGTGCCGGTCGACGCTGCCTGGTCCACCGCCCTGGCCGATCCGGAAGGCGGCGCGGTGATCTGCCACAACGACGTGTGCCTCGAGAACGTGGTGTTTCGCCGTGGCTCGGCGGCCGCGCTTATCGACTTCGACTTCGCGGCACCCGGGAGACGTGTCTGGGACGTTGTCATGACCGCCCGCTACTGGGTGCCTGTCACCGATCCGGACCTCCCTACTGCGACCGCCCGAGGCCTTCGCGACCCGATTGCCCGGCTCCGCGCTTTCATCGACGCATACGGTCTCGAGGACAGTGACAGGCGCTCGGTCGTGGAGGTGCTGCTGCAGGCGGAGGACGTGTCTCGCCGCTTCGTCGAAGCCGAGGCATCGAGGGGCGCCCCGGCCTTCATCGCGATGTGGGACGAGGACGCTCGGCGGCGTTTCGAGCGCAAAGTCGACTGGATCCACCGCAACGCCGCGACGATCACCGAAGCGCTGGTGCACACGCAGTCGACTGAGTCGACACCCTCGCTCTGACTCGGCGACGTCTTCGAACCAACGCACTTCCCCATCGGACAACGCTCCGAGAGCGGTCCGTGCTGTCGACCCCCTCACGGACGCTCGTCAGAAACCAACTGGCTAGGGCCGGCTCATCACGTGTCCCACAGCCCGATGCGATTTGCGAAGTCTTCGGCGATGCGGGAAACGACGCCGTCCTCGGCCACCGCGTCTCGTACATCGTTGGCCGACGCGGGAGCGCCGTCGCACCACGCCAGCAGCTGATCGAGTCCTCCCGCGAGATCGGGGCGATGTCTGCGCCAGCGAGCCGCCGCTGTCGCCCGGTCCGTTGACCACGTGCCCTCGGCCACACTGACGAGTCCAGCGGTGGCGAGCAACGTCTTGCGGCCGACCAGCCTACCGAGGGCCGCGGCATCCGTAGTGTCCGCTTGCCGCCACCGGTCAAGCGCTTGACGGATGTCGCCATTGAATCCGCGCGCCGCGCGTGCGTCCCCCGGGAATCGGTCGTCGCCAACGGGCGAGTGGCCCAGGAGCGGAACGCAGTAATGACGGAGGAACACCCGATTGCCGTATGCCTCGTCGCTGGGCCCCTCGTGATCGTGTCGCCCGGCCACAGCAATTGCGACCTCGCGGCAGACCGACCGGTGCGCGTCGGAAAGCTCCCGAGCGAGCGCCGCGGCCCGCTCCTTCTCGACACCGATCGCGACGAGATCGACGTCCGACCGACCCGGCTCCGCCATTCCGGTGGCCACTGAGCCGTACAGAAGCATCGCGGCATCCGTGTCGATCGCCTCGCGCCGCCGGAGATCGTCGAACGCGGACGTGGCGTCGAGGACGACCTGCTGAAAGGCCGGCGGGACCCGATCGCGCGACGCCCCCGTGCGGATACAGCCGTCGGTGGTCAGCCCTTCGTGGGGGTCACGCATGAGGTGAGGGTAGCTGGTCGGTCAGCCCCGCTCGAGCTCGCCGTCGGCACGGAACGGTGAGCGGTCCTCGAGCGGACGATTCAGTGGGACTCATCGTTCGCTGCGGTCTCGATCCAGTCGACGGCGTTATCCGAGAAAAAGAAGCCGCCCGGTCCTGCCCCGCCGACCCACCACGCGCTCGAGGTCACGGTGCCGCCTGCCGCCACAATCTTGCTCAGCACTTCCGGTGACACGGTGGGAGGTGTCCGTTGACGATCGCGTGGGCGACCTCCTGCAGGTCGACGTTCTGGGCGCGTGCGTACTCCCGTAACCGCGTCTCGGCGACGTCGATCGGAAGCGCGCCGTGCGCTGAGATTACTCCCGCGGCCCGCGCGACGACTCGTCGCGAGGTGGGGGAACGCTACGCCACATCGTCGTGGTCGCGGCTCAGCGCCCACCTAGGCTCTTGCTCATCGACGGCGGACGCCTCGGGATAACTGAGTCCGCGGGTCAGCCTGCGCAGCCGTGCAACGACTTCCTTGTCGACCAGCTCGTCGACGGAAGGCACCGCCTTCGCCACGATCTGACTAGCCGGTCCGATGAGGAATCTCGCCGTCGTTTGTGAGCCGTCAGGCTCGCGGACCGGGATCTGCACGAGCTGCGCTTGGTCCTCCTCGCCGAGCGCGCGGCTGTACTCCAGTAGCGCGTCAGCGATATCGTCGCCTGTCAGAAACTCGCCACCCGCGTACATGATCACCTGCATGCGCCTCTTTCTAGAACGCGGCATGCACGGCAGCGACATCCTTGCCAGGATGAGCCCGAGAAGCCATAATGCGCGGGTGAGTCCCACTACTGGATGCTCCGCGCGAGGGTCCACGCAATTCGGCGCCAGAGACTATGTGAGGAAGCCGTCGCCGAGGATGCCGTAGAAGCACACGTACGCGGCCAGATTGGTTCATAGAACGGTCCGTCGGCGTGCCGAACCCTCTGGCAATGCGGGATCGCCGTCGGGATCAATCTGCGCTGTGAGGGAGCCGCCGCGTGATGGGCGACAATGTTGCCGTGACGAGCGATCACCAGCCAGCCGAACCGGGGTCGGACGACTGGTCTTCAAGGTTGGCCACGCTGAAATCACGTCTCGCGGCTGACCCACGCGACGAGGCCGCCCGGCGCGGTTTGGTCCAGATGTATCGGGCTTCCCGGCATCTTGATCAAGCGGGGCGTTACGGGATCGCTGTTGATGGCCTCGCCACGCGTCGTGAGCTCAGCGCCTACGGTGCCATGCTCCGCGGTCTGAGCGCGAGCGACGCTCGCATGCGCATCCTGAGCAGACTTCCCGAAGGCACGGAGATCTCCTCGACGGCGCGAGAGGCCCTTGATGAGACGCGCCCCTCCGATGGATTCCTCGCCACAGCGCTTCCGGTCTCGTGGCTGATCGTGGGTGGGAGCATCTGAGTGATGCTCGTCGGGACTTTCATCGCTGCGCTCACGAATCCCACAGACGTGAATGGCGTCGCGGTCACCTTCAGCATCGTCACCCTCGGGGCCATCGCTCTGGCCTCGCTGGTCACGGCCTCATGGGCCGCGACACAGAAGGCCTGGCGGTCGACGGCGGTATGGAGTGCCATCGGCGCCACTGCGACCGTCGCCGGCGTGGCTATTCTGTCTGGCTGATCTCGCGCGCGCGGCGGTCCGTTCAACGCGCGGCTCGCAGGCGCGGGGCCTTGGCTCCGAGGGCGCCCGAATGCGAGCACCGTCGACCATGTACCGCAAGCCCTGGCTCAACTACGTTGCCCGCTACTACCCTGATCGGACGAGCGGGGACGAACGACCTCGCGGTGTGGAGACGATCATGGCCGGAAACGACGAGATCCTGAAGTCACTGCCGGTGGATGAGATAGCCGCCAAGCTCGGGGTCGACCCGAAGGTTGCGCGGCAGGCGATCCAAGAGGGCGGCGCGACGATCCTGACCGGTCTGCAGCGGAACGCGCAGACACCCGAAGGCTCGCAGGCGATCCTGAAGGCCGTCGACAAGCACTCGGACACGATTGGCGAGGGGCCAGTGGATGTCGACCGCGTCGACACCGCGGACGGTCAGAAGATCCTCGGGCACATCTTCGGCGACCAACAGCGCGCCGTCGCGCAGAAGCTCACGTCCGAGCCGCAAACGGCGGGCATCGACTTCGGGAAGCTCCTGCCGATCCTGGCGCCTATTGTGCTCGGCTTGATCGCGAAGAAGCAGGGCGGTGCGGCAGGTCCGTCCGGATCCGGCACGGCCGCCGGTGGAGGCGGCGTCGGGGACATCATCGGCGGACTGCTCGGTGGCGGTGGATCGGGCGGCGGGTCGTCCGCGGGCGGTATTGACATCGGCGGACTGCTGGGCGGGCTCCTCGGGGGAAAGAAGTAGGTACGGAGCGGAGCACCCCAGCGGCGACACGCATCACGACCGCCCCGCGTAACCGGCTGGCTGCGGAACCATCTCGCTCGGCCAGCGTGCGAGAGTCGGTCGCCAATCGGTCATGCCCGGCGATCGGCTTCGACCCGGCGCGGGCGGCGGATGATGAGGGAGGTCAGCACCCGCCGATCGGGCATTGGCGCCGCTCGGTTCATGACGGCGCGAATTCCAGTGAGTCGACTATCGGCGGAAGTTGCGCCCGGAAGTGGTCGGCGGTGCGCTGTTTAATCGACAGGACGAATCCTGAGAGAAGCGCGGCCGATCGGCGGCGAGGGGGACCCGTCACGCACCGATCAAGATCCTCGTCCGCCTGTACGTTGAGGTTGCTTACCCCGTCGGCGCGAGCGAGGGCCACAACGTGGCGACGATATCTTCTGTGTAACCCTCCGGCGCGAAGTTGGTCCAGTGCGTGGCGACCCAACTGTCATCCCGGAAGTAGTGCGTCTCTCCTACGGTTGCGTAGAGTTCCCCGTCGACGAAGAGATCCTCCCAGGTGCGGCAGATCGTACCCTCGGCGTGTGGCTTGCATGTCATCCCGGACTCGACGGCGGCCCGCTCGACTGATGTCGATTGAGCCGCATCCACGATGGTGACGTTGGTCGAGAGTCCGTACTCGGAGGGCCCGCCCCACGTGCACCGGAGGCTGGGGGCCACATCGAGCACCTCCCGGCCGGCCGCCAGCTCCGTGGACGGCGTGGTGTGCCCGGGATCGTTGAGCGGAGGCGCCGTGGCTGTCAGATGGGCGAACATCGCGTCGGAGTAGATGTCCTCGCACGCTGCCGGAAGAACCAGCGCGGTCGCCTCATGCTCAGCAAGGGCGGCCGGCGAGGAGAGGGCCGCGCTCGACGGAGGATGGCTGGATGTGGTCGGCGGGGTGCTGACGGAAGCCTCGGGCGGCGTCGCGCAGGCGGCGAGCGCCGCGACGACGAGCGCCACGCCTGCGAAGGCGGACGCGGTGCGAACCGCGCGCCGGTCGGTGGTTGCCACGGATCCTCCAGAAGCTCGAGGGAGCTCCGCGTAGGCCTCGAAGGCGCTCGCTTGCGCGGCGTCCGCGTCGACCCGGCCGGCGGGGGACGCCCCGACTGCCTCCCCGTGTCTCTCGAATGGTCCGGCGAAGGCGGACGGGATGTCGATCGACCGTCTGATTACTTCGTTGTTTGCGCTCATGTTAAGTAATGTCCGGATCGGGCCGATACGTTCACGATGCATCGTGCGACGCCCACGAGGGTCCATCGCGAGACGCATGCGATCGTGGCTGTGACCCCATGGTCACCCCGACTTCGCCTCGAGCTCCGCTGTCGCGTCGCCACCGCTTCCCTGCCCCTGACAGGCGCCACGCCGTCGGGGCTCGGTCGTCTCACGGCGAGGCAGCCCGCAAGCGGATCCCCAGCCGTGCGGAAATGAGACGCGCATCGTCGGCGTGCGCGATTGAGATGTTGGGCCCGGGCCAGCGCCTTGACGCTCCGGTGTGGGTTCAAGCCAGGGAAAGGACGAAGGAAAGGACGAATCCCGCCGCGGTGGAGAGCGCCACCGCAGGGCCGCCGTGTTCGAACGCTTCAGGCATCAACGTGTCGGCCAGCGACGCGATCACCGCCCCTGCTGCGAATGCCAGTGGCAGCGACACCACCGCGGGATCCGTGTCGGCCAGCCATGCTGCTCCCGCCAGCACGGCGAGCGTCAGCAAGACGGCGCATACCGTCCACAGGCCGATGACCTGGACCGCCGATCGACCTTGTTCACGCATCGACGCGGCGCCCACGAGTGCCTCCGGGAAGTTGGAGACGAAGATCGCCGCCAGCAGAGCTAGGCCGCCGGTACCCTCCGTTAGCGAGATCCCCAACGCCAGATTCTCCGGCACACCGTCGAGTGTCACTGCCGCCAGCAACGCCAGCCCGGCCGTGCCCCGGGTCGTCGCCGCCGCGGGGACGCGCTGTTGTGCGGCCGCATCCGTATCCAGCTTGGCACTGCCCTGATACTCGTCAGCCGGCTTCGGATGTGCAGCAGGTTGGGCCCATCGGTCGAGCAGGGCGCTCAATACGGTGAAGACGACCGCGCCGACGAAGAGGCCGATCGCCGCCAGCCAGATGCCTCCCCGCTCGTATGAATCCTCGAACAGCTCAAAGCTCAGCGCCGTGATCAGAGCACCCGCCGCGAAGGCGAGCAACATCGCGAGGAGCCGTTTCGGAAGCTCGAACCGCACCCCGATCGCAGCACCCATGATGAGAGCGCTCGATGCCACCGCACCGAACAGCAGAGTGCCCCACATCGCATCTGCTCCTCACCACCGCAAACCCGCGTTCGCCCGATGGCGCGAGACTGGCACCTGGCGAGGAAGGCAAGAAGGGCCTTGACGCTGTTCGTAGCAGCATGCAACGAGTCGGCGCCCTTCTCCGAAGACCACACGCCCACCTTCGGGCTTGTTCACCGGCGTGCGTGCCGGGGCAACGCTGTCGTTGGATCGTGCAAGGCCTGGCGCACGCGACACCTGCCGTTGACAATGGCGCAATGGACAACTCCGACGCCCTCGAGCAGCCCGCCGAAGCGATCTCCATCGACGCGGCAATTCACCGGATCGCCACCCGCTACCCCGATATCGACCGTTCTCGTATCGAGTCGCTCGTGAGCGACTCCGCACACCGCCTCGACGGAGCCCGCGTGCGCGACTTCATCCCTGTCCTCGTCGAACACGACGTCATGGAACAACTGCGCGCGGAGGCAGAACCCGTCCCCATCTCAGAACTCGACCTGGAATCCACCCTCGTCGACGACCGCGCCGCGCACGATCGCGGGCGCCCCGATCCTCAGGAGGTCGAACGCAAGTCGAAGCACACCGGGCTCCTGCACGGAGACCTCACCAACGGCTGATCGCCTACGCTGCCCTGAGGCATCAAGAGGGTGCCGTATGCCCAGTGGCCATACCGCCTTCGCTCCCTGCACGCATACGGATCCCTCTGCGAGCCCGGCTGCCCACCGTGCGTGGTCGCAAGCCCGATTGCGGATCTCGCTGCGCGGCGGCGTGCGGAGGGGCGGGACCAATGGTCACTCGCGTCGTTGGCAGAGGCTGTGGCCGACCGAGGGACGTAGCACTCGTCCGCGACGCTGGCAACCCCACCTTGATTTCATGCTCGCTCACGGCTGGCACGCATACGATTGCGCGACCGCACGACGAAGGGAGACGAGAATGACCGACGTCCAGGGAGACTCCGAAGCCACCCAGGCGGCGCGAGACGCCGCCGAGCGAGTGCGCACATCGGCCGCCAACGGCGCAGAATCGTTCGGCGCCACGGCGGAGCAGATCGCTGACGAGGTCTCGGCCGGCGCGGAAACCGCGAGGAGCGATATCGCAGGAACCGTGAGCGACATCGCAGACAAGGTGAGCGAGAAGGTCAGCGACGTCGTCGATGGAGCCAAGAGCGCTGCATCCGAAGCGAGGGGCGCGGCCGGAAGAGCCGCGGATGCCGCCGTCGATGCCGCGAAGGCCGCAACCACGAGTATCAAGGATGTCGCCGACAACGTCGATCTCGACAGCCTTGTCGCCCACACCAAGACGGTCGCGGGGGAATGGACTGACAAGCTGAAGCAGACCTATCGCGAGCGACCCGGCGTCGTGATCGCCGCAGCCGTGGGCGCTGTAGTGGTGCTCGGCGGGATCGTGCGCTCGATCAGTCGTCGCTGACACTGACGCTTACTGTATCCAAGCCCCGGAGGCGTGGAGGCAATGCGCTGAGCGCATCACGCCCGATCAGCAATGGCTGTCGGTGCTCGAGACCCATCCATGCGCGGGCACCGGCAGGAGGAGGGGCGTCACCGGTCAGACCGGGCAAAGCAGTCGCTCGAACGGCGGCTCCCACGCAGAGTGGACTCTTGATCAGTGGGTTGTGGGTTTCGCTGGTCCTCGCTTGGACAGTCGGCGCCCGATCGCCCCGGCGATCAACGGCGCACCCACGATTGTCGGCAGGACCCAGAACACCCACGGCGGTAGCAAGCTCCAGACCGGTAGGGCGGATCCGTTGTCCACATAGAAGGCCGTCAGCAAGGCCACGTACGAGACGCCCATCGCGAAGATGTGCCAGGTGTCCGATCCGTGGCGACGCCGGTTCAGGAAACCGAGCCCCGTCGCCACCAACGCGATCAATCCCATAACAGCGAGGTGATTGTCGAGCGGCCATCGGATAACCGCCATGACGGCCATGGTTGCGAACACCACTGCGATGCCGCCGACGTAGACGCGACCGAAGGTGATGTGGATTCGACCACCCTTGGGGCTGACCATCGCGACGATGCCGGATACGACGCAGGTGATCCCGGCGATGATGTGCACGCCGACGGCCACCAAAAACACCGGACCCTCGTCCGGGATTGGGATGCCGAAGAAGTCGACATCGAGTCCGCTCACGCGCTCAGTATGCGCCGACGCGCGGATGGTCGACAGGGTGCGCCGCGGGGCTTGCTTGCGGGTACTAGCCGGAGGACTGGTCGACGGCATCGGCGCCATGAGTCCGATGCGTTGCTCGTGGCGTGCTGCCGCACGATTGACCGTCGGTCAGCGCGCTCGATCTTTCGTGTTGGCGGCGTTAGTCCCCGGTACTTCCTGGCAAGATGTCTCGGTCAGCGCGGACGAACACCGTATCCAAGCGCGGGTCGTTGCGCAGTTGCCGGAAGATCGACAGCTCCGCGGCCACAATGAGAGAGTCCGGGTACAGTCGGCCACCCCATGCCAACCGCTTGTCTGCATCCCATGCGAACTCCGGGATGCGTCGTCCCGCTTGTACGTCGGCGGGGACCAGGTCGGCTTCGAAGTAGTCCTCCCCATGCACGCGAACCGATTGCTCGGTGGGGACCTCGCCGTATCCCACCCACCACAGGCATCGCAGCGGCGCATCGCCGATGGCGTCGCGGAGCGCCTCCGCGGTTGATTCGTCCGGTTGGCCCATACAAGAGATCAGGTCGCGAAGGGCGGGTTGTTCGTCCGAGAGGTGACGTGTCGCTTCGAACCAGTTCAGCGACGCGGAGTGTTCCTCGACGTCGACATACTGCGACCAGCGCACGAAGTTCCCCTTTCGGTCTATGAACGGCAGATATACGCGCAGCATGGACAGTTCGCGGTGGGACGCGGGGACGAAGTCGCGAGCAGGGACGTGCCATCCCGACTCATCCAGTTCTACGGTCCTCTCGGCCATGCAATCGACCGTACCCAAGCCCACCGCACCACCGCTGGAACTGCGGTCGGCGGAGCGGCCCTACGTGGCGGCTAGATACTCACATGCCGGCCCTGGTGCGGGGGCAGGCCCGTGTAAGTCGGAAGTCAGGCTGGGATCAGGCGCTCGACGCGTGCCGTGAGATACGGAGGTCAACAACGTCTCGCACGTCCTCCGGTCGCCCAGCGGGCGCCGACTTTCGCGCTCCTGTCGCATAGCGTCGGTCGCATGTGGGAACAAGTAGGTGATCCCGTCAGCGTGCCGAACGTCGTCGGAATGCCCTTCCATCTCGCTGATGCTCTTGCAGCCAGCCATGGCGTCACGCTCGCCAACCCGGATCCTGATGGACCACCCATTGGCGCCATCGCATGGCGGCGCTTGGTCTACATCACGAGCCAACGTCCCTCGGCCGGCAGCACCGTTACCCGGCACTCCTCTGTCACTGTCGAAATCGTTCAGCAAGGCGACGCCGACGATATGGCTGTCCAGGGTCAGCCCGACGCTCCCCCCGCGGACGCCGCCCACGTCCACCTCGAACGCACCCAAGTCATTCAACTCAACCAAGAAGAAGATCGGAGCACGTAGGCCGGTCGTTCCACGAGCGCCACCCTCCTATCCGGAGTCGGTCGGTCGGGCGCTGCGTGGCGGCCCGTAGGCTCGCGGGCATGACTCCGACGTACTCCCGGCCCGCCATAGCAGACCAGCCGTGGACTCCTCGAACAAGCGCCGTTTGAGTGCGGCCGAGCACGTTCGTACGCGGGTCCGTTAGCGGGCATCGGCGCCGCGAGTCTATTCGAAGACGACGTCCGCGAACGCGTCGACCTCGCTTCGAAGCCTTTCCGCCACCCACTCGCGGTCGCGCAGCCAACGCTGACGGTTCTCGTCAGTGTCCCAGCCTTCGAACGGATCGCAATGCTCCTCCCAGAAGGCGTACCAGCCCGCCAGATCTTCCGCGAGCTCGCCAGACAGTCCGTAGGTCTCGGGTGTCGTGGTGTATCCCACATCCCAGGTCGGCGTGGAGTTCTCCCAGAGTGGCCAGTGGTGCCCGTGATCGGGGAACAGCCGGATCACCCGGCGTGCGGGAGGTATCTGCTCCATCGGCAGAAGCTACCGCGCATCGGCCGGTGGTCGCTCGCTGAGTGGGCGTTAGGGGACTAGGTCAATGCAGCTATCTTCGGAATTGCTTTCTAAGTCCGATCGGGGTCACCGTGCTCGCCAAGTTCGCCGCCTTCTACGTGCGAGAGGGCTTCGCTTTAGGCATCTTGATCGGTGTCGTGCTCGCAGTCTTGATGCCGCAAGAGTTGCCGTTCAAGATCATCGGGTTCGTTTTCGGCGTCGTCGTGTCGCTGGCTGCATGCGCAGTTCAGTTCAATCGCGCACTCAAGCGGGAGCGCGGCGACTGATAGAGGCGCCCGTATCTCGGTCGACCAGCAGCCCATCCATGGGCGTTACCCGGTCGACAACCGCACGTGGATGTCGGGTTTAGTCGCTTGGCGGAGCGCTTCGCTCAATCGAGTGATCGCGGAGGCCATCGCGGAAGATCCGGCGTCCTGAAGTCCGCCCATCCCGCCGCCGTACAAGCGGAGGGCATGTCTGGCAGCGGCGCGGAGTTCGTGGGAATCGGTGATGCCGGCGAACTGCCGCTCGAGTTGCTCGGCCGAGTGACGCCGCTACGGATCTTTGTCCTGAACGGCAGCGTAGCGAAGACCCGCGATGGCGTTTGTAATCTCCTCGACGGTGTCAGCGACGGACGGCACGGCCCGACCATAGTCGATTCACGCCAACAACGGCAGTCCGCAAGCGGGTCCTTCGTCGCGCATGCGTCGGCATCCCGACTTCCTCCCGGCGCTCTCGCATCGACTACGTAACGAAGCCCCCCTTTGGACCCGGCGTTGCTTCACCGCATGCGCATGCGCATGCGCCCAACGCGGACGCTTGCGGCTACTGCTGCGGCGGTCTATCTAGCCTCGGCCTTAGCGGGGTGTGTCTCGGTGCAGGGCTGTCCCGGCTGGGCAGGGTAGGCGACCCCCGACGACGCGGCTGACAGCGCGGACGCCGTGGGCCTGGACGGTCAGCATCCTGGTGGCGACGTCGTCGACTGACAGCCTCGAACCGGGTGCCACAAGATTGTGGCTGCGCAGCCGAAGTGCGAGAAGCTGCGTCGTGGTGATCGTGACATTCACGGTGTCATCGATTCGACGGCGGCGCGGTAGCGTCCTGCGAGCAGATCGATGTGCGCGACGAGCTCGGGCGGATCCGCCACCGTGAAGTCGAGACCCAGCATCCCGATGTAGACGGCGATCGTCTCGTAGCTGTCAGCACCTGTCGCCAGTGCCGAGGTGTGCTCATCGAGGATTTCCACGACGCCGACGGTCGGATCGATTCGCGCCAAGACCTCTTCGGCCGGTGCGTGCACGACGATCCTGGCATGTACCCGCCATCCGGCGCCGGCGACGCCTCTCAGCACGAGAGTCGATGCATCTGCAGGCAACTCGCGAGGTGTGAATAGGCGGAAGGTGCGAGCGCTCGGATGCATGCGGTCGAGGCGGAAGGTGCGCCAGTCGTCGCGCTCGAGGTCGAACGCCACCAGGTACCAGCGACCTCGCCAGCTGACCAGGCGGTATGGCTCGACCCGACGCTTCGCGGCCTCCTCGGCGGAGCCGTTGGCGGAGAAGCGCGTGTAGCTGAATCGCAGCCACTCATGCTCCTGGATAGCCATGGCGACAGCGGTCAGCGTCTCCGCATCCACGATCGCAGGGTCTGCTCCGCGTGTCGATGGCACGGGGACCTCCGTCGCCGTGCGCAGAGCGGCGACTTTGGCGCGCACGTGGCTGGGAATGACCTGTTCAAGCTTCGCGAGCGCGCGCTGAGCGCTCTCATCCATGCCTGCCATCTGACTCGTCCCGACTGTGGCGAGTGCGATGGTCGTGGCCACAGCCTCGTCATCGTCGAAGAGCAACGGCGGCATGTTCGCCCCGGCGCTGAGCCGGTAGCCACCGGCGGAACCATGGCGGGCATCGACCGGGTATCCGAGCTGGCGGAGGCACTCGATGTCGTTGCGGACAGTGCGTGTCGACACGCCGAGCCGCCGAGCCAGCTCGGGACCCGGCCAGTGCGGCTTGGACTGCAGGAGCGAGAGGAGGCGGAAGAGCCGCGCAGACGTTTCCAACATTCCGTCAGAATGCCTGAACAAGCGGAAGTAGGTCTTCCTATTGCCGAAATAGCCTCACCATATGACAAACACGACGGCGTCGATGACGCAGACCACGACCTTCCGTTCCCGCGAGGCCTCGACACCCGACGAGTCCGTTCGTCCATTCACGGTGGCGATCCCGCAGGTGGAGATCGACGATCTGAACGACAGACTCCTCCGCACCCGATTCGCGCCCTCGGCACCCGGCGACGACTGGGCATATGGCGTTCCCACCTCGTGGATCGCCGAGCTCGTCGAGTACTGGCGCACCGAGTTCGATTGGCGTGCGCTCGAAGAGAAGATCAACGCCTTTCCCCATTTCCTCACCGAGATCGATGGGCAGCAGATCCACTTCATCCACGTCCGCTCTCGCGAGAAGAACGCGCTGCCCATCGTGCTCACGCACGGTTGGCCGGGATCGTTCCTCGAGTTCCTCGACATGATCGGACCTCTCACGGACCCGGTGGCGCACGGCGGTCGGGTAGAAGACGCGTTCGATGTGGTCATCCCCTCGGTCCCCGGCTACGCCTTCAGCTCCCCGCTCGTCGAGGGCGGGTGGTCGTCGGCCCGGGTAGCCGCGACCTGGGACACGCTGATGAAGCGTCTCGGTTATGAGCGCTACGGGGCACACGGCGGCGATGGCGGATCGCTCATCGGTCGCCAGCTCGGACTGCTGAACCCCTCCGGCCTGGTCGGCACACACGTGCTGCAGCTGTTCTCATTCCCGTCCGGAGACCCCGCGGAGTTCGAGAAGCTCAGCCAGAAAGACCACGAGTCGCTCGCCACGCTCGCCAACTTCCAGGCGCGCGCGGGCTTCTCTGCGATGCAATCCACCCGCCCGCAGACCGTGGCCCATGCCCTGTCCGACTCACCGGCCGGACTCCTCGCATGGAACGAGCTGATCGTCGGCTTTGGCGACGGCAACCTTCTCAGCCGCGACCAGGTGCTCGGGAACGTCGCGCTCTACTGGTTCAGCAACTCGGCAGGGTCAGCTGCCCGCCAGTACTACGAAGACGCCAAAGTCACGGATCACAGCGCCCCAGCCCCGGTGAATGAGGCGCCGACGGGCGTGTCCGTCTTCGCGAACGACTTCCGCACGATCCGGGCGTTCGCCGATCGTGAAAACAGCAACATCGTGTACTGGTCGGAGCACGATGAAGGCGGTCACTTCGCCGCGATGGAAGTACCCCTCGCACTGTCGGAGGACCTCAGAGACTTCTTCTCCGCACTCCGCTGACCACAAGACTGAGGCGGGCCCGTGAACAGGGCCCGCCTCAGCACCGTGCTGTGCTTCAAAACCCGAGGTGCACCTTCGAGATTTCAGCACATGAGTGGCTCAGCCGCCACGCTGCGGACGCCCGCATGCCGGTCCTCATGCGGGCGAGGAACGAAGGCCGAGCCATGTCCGCGCAACTCGGCTCGATCATGCCGGTCGACGATTAACCGTTGGTACCGGAAGCCTGGCGGAGTTGAGATGAGAACCGCAGCGACTCCGGCCGCGCGCTGCTATGGCGTCCACCACGGCCGCAGCGGAAGGTCGGCATCGTCGCTGTTTCCCCGGGAGTTGACGGCCAGAACGTGGTGCAACTCGATGCCGCCCGATTCGAAGGCGAGCCGTGATCCGGCCATGTAGAGGCCCCACACCTTCGCGGCGGGCAGTCCGATCTCGGTGACCGCTTCGTCCCAGTGCTCGACGAGGTTCGCGCACCAGTCACGGAGCGTCAGTGCGTAGTGGGGGCGCAGGTTCTCCTCGTGCAGCACTTCGAGCCCGGCATCCTGTGCCTCGGTGACGATGCGACCGGAACCGGTCAGCTCGCCGTCCGGGAAGACGTAACGGTCGATGAACCCCCGCGCCGCGGGCTCGGTCTTGTTGTCACTGCGGGTGATGCAGTGGTTGAGCAGCAGGCCTCCCGGGCGTATCCGCGAGCGCAGGAAGCGGAAGTACGCCGGGTAGTTGCGCACCCCGATGTGCTCGAGCAGCCCGATGGACGACACCGCGTCGAAACCGGTCTCGGCGATGTCGCGATAGTCGCCGTACCGCACCTCAGCGTGCTCCAGCCGTTCGTCGGCGATGGCGCGCTGCGCCCACGCGGCCTGCTCCTGCGACAGCGTCACTCCGAGGGCGTGAACGCCCCGACGAGCGGCGTAGCGCACCATGCCGCCCCAGCCGCAGCCGACGTCGAGGAGCCGGTCGCCCGGCTTCAGCCGCAGCTTCTCGAACACGAGCCGGTACTTGTTCTCCTGTGCCTCCTCCAGCGAAGCGTCGAGGTGCGGGTAGCACGCGCACGTGTAGGTCATCGACGGGCCGAGCACCCACTCGTAGAAGATGTTCGAGACGTCGTAGTGGTGGTGGATCGCCTCGGCATCGCGCGACTTGCTGTGCCGCAGGCCACCGGCGATGCGTCTCCAGCGCGGGGGCACCTCCTGCGGCGGCGGCGCGACCGGGCGCAGATGCTCGATGCCGATCGAGCGGACGATCCGGGCCATGAGCCGCGGCGATGCTCGCGGGAACTCGAGGGTCTCGAGCGTCTTGAGCAGCTCGTATGGGTCGCCGGGGTGCACACCTCGGATGTCGAGATCGCCGGCGATGTAGGCGCGCGCGAGCCCGAGGTCGCCGAACCCGGTGACAAGATACGTCGTGCCGCGGGGTGTCTTCAGGTCAAGGGTGAAGGCCGCGTCGGGAGGGCCGGCCGTGCTGCCGTCATACGCGGTGAAGCGCAGCGGCAGCCGGCCCGCCGTGAATATCTCAAGCACCTCGGCGAGCGTGAGTTTTCTGGACTCTGCGTCGGCCGTGCCGGCCGCGTCGCCATCGGCCGAGGCATCCATCCCTTCCTTGGATGTGGTCATCGTCGTTGCACAGCCTTCTGATAGAGGTCGAGCAGGCGCCCGTCGGGGTCGTACCGCCTTTTCGCCGCTCGATAGTCCGCCCCGCCGTAGAGCGAGTCGAAGTCCTCCCGCGAATAGAACGCGTCGGAGTACAGCGATTTATGCCCGTCGAGCTCGCGCACCTTCCGCTCGATCAGCCGGTTCGTCTCGCCTTCAGTCCCCCCGACCGGAACGGTCGACCAGAAGCCGACGTTGACGTAGGTCTCGGCTGGATGCAGCGGGTAAAGCGGCCACGCGTGATGGTGGCGCAATCGCAGCGGACAGAGCCAGATGGGCGTGATCGGCACGTTCCCGAGGAACCAGTCGACGAATTCGGCGCACCGGGCGATCGGCACTTCGACGTCCTGGATCACGCGCTCGCGCGCGGGGCGCCCGTGCAGCTTCTCGAGGCGATCGCCGATGTCGAATCGGCGTTCCAGCCGCATGAGCCTGCTGTACGTGGCGCTGCCGAGGTAGCGTCGGGGCCACACGCGACGGACGAAGGGATGCTGCGCCCCGAACGCCGCCGAGCACCAGAACCAGTCGGTGTCCCACCGCCAGAGGTAGTCGTGGATGGTGAGCCGGTCAGCTTTCCCGACGTCGTCGTGCTGGATGGACCGGTAGTAGATGTGTCGCCCCGTGTAGTCGCTGACCGGGCCGGGCGCGGAGCTCTGGGTCCCGACGCACAGATAGCTCTCGTCGGCGCTGAACACCACGCCGTCGAGATAGTCCACTGGCACGTCGTGCAGCAGACGCGTTGCGACGATGCGGTCCATCGCCGCCATCAGATCGGCGATCGTGTGAAAGCGCACCTGCCGGAGGGTCACGAACGGCTGGACCGTCTCGAGTTCGATGCGCAGACGCACCGCGTAGCCGAGAGTGCCGTAGGAATTGGGAAACGCCCGGTACAGGTCGGCGTGCTCGCTCGGGGATGCAGTGATCACCTCCCCTGCGCCGGTGAGGATGTCCATCTCGAGCACTGATTCATGCGGCAGCCCGCTTCGGAACGACGTCGACTCGATGCCCAGGCCCGTGACCGCGCCGCCGAGCGTGATCGTCTTCAGTTGCGGCACGACGAGGGGTGCCAGCCCGTGCGGCAGTGTCGCGGCGACGAGATCCTCGTAGGTGCACATGCCCGCGACGTCCGCCGTGCGACCCTCAGGATCGACGCGGATGACTCCCGTCAACCCCGACGTGTCCAGGCCGGGGGCGGCAGTTACCGAACGCGAACGGAACAGGTTCGAGGTGCGCTTGGCGAGCCGGACCTGCGCGTCCGGCGGCAGCGCCCAGTAGCTCTCGAGCAGCCGCCGCACGCCGGCGGCGTGCGCGGTGCGGGCGTCGGTCGCGGGTGCGGACACAATCCCACGCTAGTCCGCGGCGGGGTTCGGGTGAAGGATCCCGCTCCCTGCCGGTCTGGTCGTTTCACAGCCAGCCCCGCGCTCGTGTCGAATTCGTTGCCGAGGTGGGCAAGTGTGGGCCCGAAGCACGACGTCGCGTGCACCAGGGGTCGATCAGCGAGCGGGTTCCCGCGGCCGTATCAGGAGCACGGATCCGAGGAGGATAAGTCCTACGAGCGTGGACCACATCGAGATCGCCATGACCACCGCGTCGCCCGGCAGCATTGCGCACCCGGCGGAGGTGTCCTCGTAGGAACAACTGCGCCACGGCTGGAAGAAGTAGATGACCGTGATGATTCCCGCTACGACCGTGATTCCGGTGCTGACGACGATGGCGATCTTCCGCGTCCGAGCGTTCATGGCCTCACCGTACTGTCGTCCCGCTGGCCCGCCCGCTGGTCGGTCCCTTAGCGGGCGTCGGGTCACGCGAGGCGGATGAGGCCCGCTTCGGTCGGGACGAAGCCGCAGGCCTCGTAGAACGTACGCAGGTGTGGTTCGAAGTCGACGTGCAGCCAGTCGCACCCGGCCGCGAGGACCTCGGTGCGCAGCGCCTCGAGGAGAGCTCGTCCGATCCCTCGACGCTGGTGGGCGGGATCGACAGCAGTATCCAGGACGAAAGCGTGTGCGCCCCCGTCACCACAGGCGTGCACGAAGCCCACGAGCCGTTCATCGTCGAAGGCGCCGACCCAGCTGACGCCGTACCGACGAAGTCGTGCCGCCCAGGGCAGGACTGTCGGCTCGGGAGCGCCGAATGCCCGCGCGTGAAGAGCGCTCAGCTCAACGTCATCGACCGCGAACTTCACTCTCACTTCGATCGCGCTGCTCATGAGCCCATCGTCGCAGAGTGGCTCGATCTACGTGGCCGCGATGGGGACCGACAAAGCCCGCAACCGGTCCTCAAGCGGGCGTTCGAGGGTTGCTTCATGGATCATTGCTAGAGGAGCGCGCATGCCCACGTGGCTGCTCGATCAGCTCCCACGAGGAAAGGATCTTGATGTCTGCTACGAGCCCGATCATCCCGACCGACGAGCAGGTCGTGGACGCGTACCTGTATCTGTTCGGACGGCTGCTGGTGGCCCGGCAGGAGAAGTACGACATCGAGGTCGAGAAGGTGGGCTGGAACAGGATCAAGTACAACCCGGTCGGGTCGGCCGAGTTCGTCAACCCGAACCTCGATGTCGCCTACCTGGAGGCATGGATCGGCGTCGACGCTGACCACGCCGTCACCCTCAACGTGCCGGAGATCAGCGGCCGCTACTACACGGTGCAGATCATGGACGTGTGGGGCGAAGTCATCGCCAACGTCAACGAACGAAACTTCCCCGACCATCCGTTCGGCGCGGTCGCATTCCGGCTGGCCGGGACCACCCCGATCGTCCGCGACGACGCGCTGGTGATCGATCTGCCAGGCCCCAAGGCGAAGATCCTGGCCCGCGTCGAGCTGAAGGACACACCCGACGAGGCGGTCGCCCTGCAGAAGCAGTTCACCATCGACGCCCCCGACGGCATCCGGATCGCACCCACCCCGGCGATCCCGGACTTCACCAACGCGCAACTGCCCGGTGTCGACGCGTTCCGGCTGGGTCCGGCCCTTCTCGCGACCGCGCCGGATGCGATGCCGACCGCACCCGCACACGCGGCCTCGGTCGCAGCGATCGCCGACTACGTCGCGTCCGGCGACGACGCCGCTGCAGCAATCGACGAGATCATCGCCACCAAGGCGTGGCCGGCGTTCCTCGCCGGCACCAAGGGCTTCGGCACCCAACGCAACGGATGGTCCGTGGCCTTCGCCGCCGGCCGCTTCGGAGACGACATCCTCGCCCGCGACATCGTGAACTACGGCGGACTCTGGGCGAACATCATCGACGAAGCCATCTACTACGTCGGGCAGCTCGGCAGCGACGAGCAGCTCCTCAACGGCGACAACACATACGAGATCCGGTTCGCATCCGGCGAGCCGGACTCGATGGTGCACGCGTTCTGGTCACTCACGCTGTACTCCGTACCCGACTACCGTGTCGTCCCGAACCCGATCGATCGCTTTGACATCAACTCCGAAGCGCGTCTCGCGACCAATGACGACGGCACCACCAGCATCTGGCTCGCACCCACTCAACCCGCAGGCGCACCGGCAACCAACTGGCTGCCCACCCCCGCGGGCCAAGGCTTCTCGCTGAACCTCCGCCTCTACGTCGCCCGCGAGCCCGCTCGACACGGTGACTGGTTCCCGCCCGCCATCACGCTGGCGGACTAGACGTCAGTCCCCGGCTGCGGATCGCTGGGCGCAACACCTCCGGCCGGCGCGCGAGGGTCCCTGACCGCGCGGTGGCTCTGGGCCGGGCGCGGAATGCATCTCTAGGCAGGTCCTTTCCACACCAACTCCCGCGGCGAACCGCGGGAGCTGGGACGGGGCGTTACTGGTATGCGGCAGCGACCCGTCGTTTCACTTCTCGGTAGATGGTCGCCCGGGACACACCGAATAGTTCAGCGATCTCGGTCTGTGAGTACGCACGACCATCGAGCAGTTCATAGAGGTGTGCTCGCTGCGTGCGCGTCAGCTTCGGCTGCTTCCCCTTCAGCTTGCCCTTCGCTCGAGCGATGGCCATACCCTCGCGGGTACGCATCCCGATCAGGTCCGTCTCGAACTCCGCGACCATGCCGAGCACGTTGAACAGCAGCCGCCCGATCGGATCCGTCGGGACGCACGTGCTGCCACCCAGGCTGAGTACGACGCCCTTGAGCGTGAGCTCGTCGGCGATATCGCGCGCATCCCGCAGAGAACGTGCGAGACGATCCAACTTGGTCACGACGAGCGTGTATCCGGATCTGACCGCCGCGAGCGCTTCCCGCAGACCGGGCCGTGCTCGGTTCGTGCCCGTCATCCCGTGATCCACGAAGATGCGGGCTTCATCCACCCCCAACCGCACCAGAGCCTCGAGTTGAGCAGAAAGGTCATGCTCGATCGTCGACACTCTGGCGTAGCCAACCTTGATCTCATTCATTGCCACATCGTCTGGCCGACGGCGACCCTTCACCAGCGCATCGGCGCGGGGTCCGCTCTGCGGGCAGCACGAGAGATGTGCCGCGTCCGCAGCATTTCACCGGTGTGGTGGTGGTGAACGCTGAAGGAGAGCATCCCGTCAGCAGAAACGTCCTGCGGATCGTGCACCCCGCGGAACCGCGACCGGAACGGCCGACGCACACCGGTGCCCGTTTGACCCGCCCGATGCATCCGCGCGGACAGGCACGCCAAACGGGCGGGGCGTGCGAACACCGCGCACGGCATCCGCCGGAGACCGCAGTGGCGAAGCCAGCTGCACCTCGCCGAGCCGCAACCGCCTCTCGTCAAGGGCGTGTCGGCGTCGCCCCGATAGGATGGGGTGTAACCGTCCGATAACGGGGGAGTAGCCCATGCCAGGCATCGTGATCGTCGGAGTCCAGTGGGGAGACGAGGGCAAGGGCAAGGCCACCGACCTCCTCGGTGAGCGCACCGACTGGGTGGTCAAGTTCAACGGCGGCAACAACGCCGGCCACACGGTCGTGATCGGCGACGAGAAGTATGCGCTGCATCTGCTGCCCTCCGGCATCCTGTCTCCCGGGGTCAACGCCGTCATCGGCAACGGTGTCGTGGTCGACCTCGAAGTGCTGTTCGCCGAGCTCGAGGCACTGCACGCGCGGGGCGTCGATGCGTCGCGACTGCGGGTGAGTGCCAACGCGCACCTCATCACGCAGTACCACCGCACACTCGACAAGGTCACCGAGCGCTTCCTCGGCAAGCGTCAGATCGGCACGACCGGCCGGGGCATCGGGCCGGCGTACGCCGACAAGATCAACCGCGTCGGCATCCGCGTGCAGGACCTCTTCGACGAGAACATCCTGCGCCAGAAGGTCGAGGGCGCCCTCGACCAGAAGAACCACCTCCTGGTGAAGATCTTCAACCGCCGTGCGATCACGGTCGACGAGATCGTCGACGACCTGCTGTCGTACGCCGAGCGCCTGCGGCCGATGGTGGCCGACACCGGGCTGCTGCTGAACGAGGCGCTGGATGCCGGCGACGTCGTCGTGTTCGAGGGCGGCCAGGCCACGATGCTCGACGTCGACCACGGCACCTACCCCTTCGTCACGTCGTCGTCGGCGACCGCCGGCGGCGCCGCCACCGGCTCGGGTGTCGGCCCCAACCGCCTGGACCGCATCGTGGGCATCGTGAAGGCCTACACGACGCGCGTCGGCTCGGGGCCCTTCCCGACCGAGCTCTTCGACGAGAACGGCGATTTCCTGCGCTCGCGCGGCTTCGAGTTCGGCACCACGACCGGGCGCCCTCGTCGCGTCGGCTGGTACGACGCGCCGATCACGCGCTACGCGACCCGCATCAACGGCATCACCGACCTCGTCCTCACCAAGCTCGACATCCTCACGGGCCTGGACCAGATCCCCGTGTGCGTGGCGTACGACGTCGACGGCGAGCGGTTCGACGAGATCCCGGTGAACCAGTCCGACTTCCACCACGCGAAGCCGATCCTCGAGTACTTCCCCGGCTGGAAGCGCGACATCTCCGGCGCCCGCAGCTTCGACGATCTCCCCCTGGAGGCGCAGGAGTACGTGCTCGCGCTCGAGGCGATGAGCGGCACGCGCATCTCGGTGATCGGCGTCGGCGCGTCGCGCGACGCGGTCATCGTCCGCCACGACCTCGTCGATTGACGTCGCGGGGCCCGAACCCGTGCCGAGCTTGACGCGTTTCGTCTCGCTTCGCTCGCTCAACGACCGAGGCCACGACGTCGAGCGGGCTCGCCAGCCGAAAAGCCTCGACCGACCCGGAGACACATGAGATTCCTGCTGGGCGGCTACACCGCCGACATGGAGGGCCGCGCAAGCGGGATCGGGATGCTGCTCGCCGGCGCCCCCGACGACGCCTCCGCCGGTGGCGCGCTCGCGTTCGCAGGCGACGTCGCGACGACCGACTCGCCGTCGTGGCTCGCACCGCACCCGGGATCGGGGAGCCTGTCGAAGGGCGACGTCGTATACGCGGCGCTCGAGAAGCGCCGGCAGGTGCAGGCGTTCCGGCGCACCGGCGACGCGACCTTCGTGCCGCTCGGTGCACCCGTCGCGGCCGGTGAGGCGGTGTGCCATGTGGCGGTGTCGCCCGACGGCCGCTTCCTGATCGCCAGCTGCTGGGGCGACGGCCGCGTGGTCCGGATGGACCTGGATGCCGCGGGCCGGCCGTCGTCGCCGATCCTGGCGCCTGCGGCGGTCGACCCGTACGGGCCCGATGCCGCATCCGCCCCGGCCTCGGCCGGCGACATCGACCTCGTCGCCGCGGCCCGCGCCCTGCGCGAAGCCGCCGGAGCCGAGTATGCGCATCTCGTGCCCGATCACGGCGGCACCGACGAGGCGGCCGCGGAGGCCGACACCGATTCCGACGCGACGCGTCCGTCGCGGGCGCACCAGGCCGTCTTCCTGCCGGGCGGGCTCGTGGCGACGACCGACCTCGGGTACGACGTCGTGCGCTTCTGGCGAGACGGCGGCGATCGCCTGCGGCCGGTGCAGCAGGTGACGCTGCCGCGAGGCAGCGGACCGCGCCACATGGTCTGGCACCCGAGCGGCCACCTGTACGTCGTCACCGAGCTGTCGTGCGAGCTGTTCGTGCTCGCGCCCTCGGCCGACGGCACGTGGCGGCTGGTGGGCGGAACGCCGCTCGGGGCGGGCACCCTCCCCGGTGACAGCGCCGCCGAGCTGGCGCTGTCGCGCGACAGCCAGTTCGTGTACGCCGGCGTGCGCGGCAGCAACACCCTCGCGACGCTCCGCGTGCGCGGCGCCGGCGACGAGGTCGCTCCGGTCGCCCTCGTCGACTCCGGCGTCGACTGGCCGCGGCACCACGCGGTGGTGCGCGACATCCTGCTCGTCGCCGGGCAGCTCTCGGACGAGGTCGCCTCGCTCACGCTCGACACGCGCACCGGTGTGCCCGGCCGCGTGCGGCACCGCACCGACGCGCCGTCGCCGACGTGTCTGCTGCCTCTTCGCTGATCGCGGAGCGATCGCGTCCGGTTGTATAGCCTGGTCGGGGTCGGAAGGCGGGAATGAGTTCGAACACGACGCTGAGCGGCGCCGCGCGGGGACGCCTGCTCGCCTTCAACGGGTTCGTCTGGATCTTCGGGCTGGTCGTCGTCATCATCATCGGCGCGGTCCTGCTCGCCGAGGCAGGCGATGAGGTCTCTGCGTCCGACGAGTACGGGTACGAGCCGTGGCTGAACCCCGACCCGGTCCTCGCCGACGACGAGGGCGACGGCGTGTACAGCGGGGTCGACGGCGCGATGGTGCGGCTCGGCGGACTCGATCCGGCTCAGCCGCTGCTGCTCACCGAGCTCGACGGCACGTATGTCGGCCGGGTGTCGGTCACCGGTCCCGGCGGCGCGATCCTCACCGAGGGTGAATACGGCGGCCCCGCTGAGTTCGAGTCCTACCTCGCGACCGAGGGCCGCTGGGTCATCGTGCCGCAGAGCGACGTCGAACTCTGGATCGACGGGTTCAGCGACGAGCGCTGGCGCATGAAGATCACCACGCCGCCTGTCGAGCCGCGCTCCGGCACGGTGAGCGGATTCGGCCCGGCGGTGTTCGCTCTCGACGGGAACGCCACCACGGCGCGCGTCAGCTCGCGCGGCGAGGGCCGCGTGAGCATCGAGACCGTCACCGAGAACGGCATCACGGAGGTGTTCAGCGAGAACGAGCCCACCGACCGCTCGATCGCGTGGGCCGACGGCCGGCCCGTGCTGTTCGTGATCGACGCCTGGGACGACGCCGGCTGGACCATCGATTTTCCGGAGGATGCGGCATCCACCCCCGCGGGAACAGCCGCGCCGACGCCCGAGCCGACCGTCACAGGGGTGAGCCCCTGATGGCAGGCGCCGAGCGGATTCGGCGGTTCTCGCTCGTGACCTGGATCGTCGGCACCATCGTCATCGCGGCGATCGCCTTCACCGTGCTGCCGCAGGTGGCGGTGAACCCGCAGACCGGCGACGTCTACGTGGGCGAACCCGGCGAGGACGACTACCAGCCGTGGCTCGCCGACGATCCGCAGGAGTACGAGATCGTGGACGGCCTGATCGACGGCACCGCCGCGGGCGGCTTTCTGCGGATCGACGGGGGCTCCGACCTCCTTATGCTCGAGAATCCCGAGGGAGCCGGCGAAGCCGACTGGGTGCGCGTCTTCCAGCAGCAGGGCGTCGAGTTCGACGTCGATTCCGAGCAGTGGCAGTACCCGGCCTACCTCGGCTCGCTGTACCCCGATTCCGACGTCCTGGTGCTGCCGGGCGCGGAGGACGGGCTGCTGTGGTTCTCGCCCTCGCTCACCGACTGGACCGCGCGCGTCTCGACACCGGAGGTGCTGCCGATGGGCGAGACCGCCACCGGTCAGGGCAACGCGGTGCTGGTGTACGAGGGCGAGGCGCTGAGCGGCCGGTTCCAGCACACCGGGAGCGGCCTGTTCATGGTCGCGGTCGTGACCGTCGGCGGGTGGGACCTCCTCGTGAACGAGTTCGATGAGGTGGACGTCCGCGCCTCCTGGGAGCCGACGGATCGCGTCGTCTTCCAGGTCGAGGCCGACACGGGCGAAGGCTCCTGGACCATCGCGCTCGACACGCCCGCGGGCGATCCCACCCCCTCGACCACCCCGACACCCGCGCCGACGCCATGACGCGGCATCCGATCGACAAGGAGCAGACGTGACGTTCGCCGACACTCTCACCGAGGCGTTCAAGGCGCGCCTTCCGCTGCTGTACATCGAGACGGGCGAGGAGGTGCGCGCGATCGGCGCGATCTCGGACGCGGCCGAGACGCAGCGGCACCCGCGCGCGCTGTGGACGTGGACCGCCGCCCTCGGGCTGCTCGGCCCTGACGGCAAGGCCGTGGCGAACACGGCCAACCCGGCGCGGGCCCTCCAGCACGTCGCCGGCGTCCACGAGCCGAGCGTGTTCGTCTTCTGCGACCTGCACGCCTACTTCGGCGGCGAGCACCGCGCCGGCGACCCCGCTCTCGTGCGCACCGTACGCGAGACGGCGCTCGAGTTCCGTCACGGCGACGTGTCGCGCACCCTCGTGATCACGGCTCCGGTGCGGGTCATCCCGCCCGAGCTCGACGAGGTCACGCACCTGCTCGACTTCCCGCTGCCGACCGCGGCCGAGATCCGCGAGCTCCTCGAGACGATGATCGACAACAACGCGTCGGGCGACGGCAGGATCCGGGTGGATGCCGACGACACCGCCCGCGACCAGCTCGTGCACGCGGCACTCGGCCTGTCGATGGCCGAGGCCGAGAACGCGTTCGCCCGCGCGATGGTGAACGACGGGCGTCTGTCGGGGCAGGACGTGCCGATCGTGCTCGACGAGAAGCGCCAGGTCGTCCGCAAGTCCGGCGTCCTCGAGTTCGTGCGGGCCGAGATCGATCTCGACGACGTCGGCGGGCTCAACAACCTCAAGCGCTGGCTGTCGCGCCGTGACGGCTCGTGGCTCGGCGACGCGCGCGCGTACGGACTGCCGGCGCCGAAGGGCGTGCTCATCACCGGCGTCCCCGGCTGCGGCAAGTCGCTGACCGCGAAGGCGACCGCGGCGTCGTGGGGGCTGCCGCTGCTGCGGCTGGACATCGGCCGCATCTTCTCGGGTCTCGTCGGCTCGAGCGAGCAGAACCTTCGCACGGCGATCGCGACCGCCGAGGCCGTCGCGCCCTGCGTGCTGTGGGTCGACGAGATCGAGAAGGGGTTCTCGAACACCACCGGTCAGGGCGACTCGGGTACGACCGCACGCGTCTTCGGCACCTTCCTCACCTGGATGCAGGAGAAGCGGCACCCGGTGTTCGTCGTCGCGACCGCCAACAACATCGACGCGCTGCCGCCGGAGTTCCTGCGCAAGGGCCGGTTCGACGAGATCTTCTTCGTCGACCTGCCGACGGCCCACGAGCGCGAGGTGATCTGGCGGCTGCAGCTGCGCTCGCGCGCCACCGACGCGAACGGACTCGAGGCGGTGGCGTCCGACGACGCGGCGATCGCGGCGCTCGTGGCCGCGAGCGAGAACCACTCCGGTGCCGAGATCGAGCAGTCGGTCGTCTCGGCGCTGTACGAGGGCTTCACCACCCGCGGCGAGGTGACGGCCGACGTGGTGCGGCAGGTCGTGGATACGATGATCCCGCTCGCCGTGACTCAGGCCGAAGAGGTGCAGCGCATCCGCACGTGGGCGACCGAGCGCGCGGTGCGTGCCACCGGCAGCGAGGATCTGGACCCGGCCGAATCGGCCGGCGCTGTCGCCGAGGGCGCACTGTCGTCGCGTCGCGGCGGCCGCACCGTCGACTATTGAGCACCGCGGACTGTTGACGACCACCATCGCCGCCGACGGAAGGATGACGAGATCATGGCCAAGCAGCTCGTGGTGAGGCTCCGCGCCGACGGCACCGTCGACGCCGAGACCATCGGCATGCACGGCGCGGAGTGCCTGGATCACATCGAGGCGCTCGAGGCGTTGCTCGACGCCGAGACCGTCTCGTCGCGCTTCACCGAGGACTACGCGACCGCGTCGGTGGAGGGCCGGACCCGGCTCGAGGCCGAGCAGACGGACGGCGCCTCATGACGCCCGTCGCGCAGTCACCGGGCGTCGGCGGCGGGACCTCGCTCCTCGGCACGGTCGAGCCGGTGCGACGGGCCGATGCGGGGACGCCGCCCACGCTGCGCTGGTCGCGGTTCCTCGCGGCCACGGAGGCGGAGGGGCCGGGGGTGCGCGCCGCGGTCTGGCTGCAGGGATGCGCCGTGCACTGCCCCGAGTGCTTCAACCCGCAGCTGTGGGCCGACCGCGGCGGTCTCGTCGGGGCCGCCGACGTACTCGCGGCCGAGTGGGTCGAGAGTGCGACGGCGGCCGGGGCGGAGGGCGTGACCCTGCTCGGCGGCGAGCCTTTCGATCAGGCGGCGGCTGCGGCATCCGTCGCCCGCGCCTTCCGCGCAGCGGGCCTCGGCGTCATGACCTTCACCGGCTATCCGCTCGACCGCCTCGCCGCGTGGGCCGCCGGCGGTCGCGACGACATCGCGGCGCTGCTCGACGCCACCGACCTCCTCTGCGACGGGCCGTACCTGCGCGGCCTGCCCGACGTGGGGCGCCCCTGGGTGGGCTCGCGCAACCAGGGCATCCGCGCGCTCACCGATCGGTACGCCGACGACGTGCGCCGCATCGCCACCGCCGGTGGCGCCGACCGCATCGAGGTGCGAATCGCCCGCGACGGCACCGTCGCGGTGAACGGCTGGGCGACGGATGCCGCGCTCGCCGCCCTGCTGGACGACCTCGGCTCGCGGGCCGACAGTCCCGCGCAGGTCGCGGCGGGAAGACAGGCACGAACGAGAGTGGAGGCCGCGCGATGAGCGTGTCGCTGATCCTGATCCCCGCGGCGCTCGCCGCTGTCACCGCGATCACCGCCGCCGGCGGCATCGGCGCGCTGTCGCAGACCGGAGGGGTCCGCGACGACGACCGCGCCGGCACGGACGCCACCGCCCGCACCGGTCCCCGCCCGATCTCGGTGCGCACCCGCATGAAGGACCCCGACCTGCTCGCCGACGCCCTCCGCGACATCGGCGCGACGGAGCTCGCGCGGCAGGGCGACGACGTCGCCGCGGTGATCGACGGCGTCGAGCTCACGATGACGCGCACGCCGGAGGGCGTGTGGGGCGCGCACTTCCGGCGCCCGGACGGTCTCGAACTCGCCGAGGCCGATGCCGCGGCTCTCGTCGAGCGGCTGGACGCCGCCTACGCGCTGCGGGTGCAGCAGACGGTCGCGGCGCGCATCCGCGAGCGCGCGGCATCCGCGGGCTTCGAGCTCGTGTCCGAGACGCGCGACGACGACACCGTCACGATGGTGCTGGACGTGAAGGACTACGCATGAGCACCTCCACCCGGATGGGCACCGCGCAGGACGCCCCGAGCATCCCATGGATGCTCGGTATGAGCTCGTGGATGCTGCTGACGGTCATTCCCGGACCGATCGTCACCTGGCTCGGCTTCTCGATCATCGGGGTCGCGTCTCGCAGCAGGCGCCTCCTCATCCTCGCCGTGGTGTGGGGTGCGGCCGCGATCCTGGTGAGCCTCGAGATCTGGGGGCAGTGGCAGCCGCTCCTCCGCGGGATCGTCTATCTCTCGGGCATGCTCGTCGCCCTCATGGTGAACCCGGGATGGCTCCGTACGATGTGGCAGCGGCGCCTCGACCGGGTGAGCGGGAGCGGGGATTCCCCGTCGCGGACGGGCGCGACCGCCTCCGGTCGGCCCTCCGGCTCGGGTGCGAGCACGAGGAAGCCCACTGCGCGGTCGTCGCGGCGCTCCCGGGCCGCCACGAAGGCCGAAGCCGACAGGAAGGCGCAGGCGCAGGCACAGGCGAAGGCCGAAGAAGCGACCCGGGCGAAGGCTGACGAAGCGTCCCGCGAGAAGGCCGATCACGCGGACCGGCTCGCGGCGGCGGCGGGCGCGTCGCCGTCCGACTACCTCGAGCCCGGTGCCCCCGCCCCGGCTCCGATCGACGTCAACACCGCGCCCGCCGCCGACCTCGAGGAGCTGCCCGGCATGACCCGCTCGCGTGCGCGCCGGGCGGTCAAGGAGCGCGAAGCGCAGGGCGGCTTCACGTCCGTCGAGGACTTCGGCGAGGCCGTGGGCCTGCAGCCGCATGAGATCGTGCGGCTGCGCAAGCTCGCGACCTGCTCGCCACGCCCCCGGGGCGAGCGCCGCTTCGGCCGTCGCGTCGACTACTGAGGCCGGGAGTGACGGATGCCGCGGGCCGCGGCATCCGTCACCAGGAGCGATCGGGGTCGCGCGACCGCGACCCGAGGGACGGCGCCGAGCCGCCTCAGACCTTGGCGTCCTGCTTCGGTATGAAGACCTGTTTGATGATCAGCAGTATCGATGCCGTGACGGGCACGGCGATCAGCGCGCCGAGGAGGCCGAGCAGCGTGCCGCCGATGAGCGCGCCGATGACGACGAGGGATCCGGGGATCTCGATCGCCTTGCTCATCACCTTGGGCGTGATCACGTACGCCTCGATCTGGATGTAGATGAGGTACGCGATGGCGAAGATCAGCGCCGACAGCGGGCTCGTGAACAGCGCGAGGACGGACGCGGTGATCCAGTAGAGCACCGGACCCACGAGCGGGATGATCGTGATCGCGAACGCCAGCACGCCCATCAGCAGCGGGAACGGCAGCTGCAGGAAGAAGTGCAGCAGGAAGGCGACGATCGAGTTGAAGAACGCCAGCACCACCATGCCCATGAGGTAGCTGCCGACCGAGTCGGTGATCTCGTTGGTCATCGACCGCACCTTCACGCGGTTGCGCGCCGGAGCGAACCGCATGAGCGACTCCTTGATCCCCGGCAGCGACGCGATGAAGTACAGGGTCAGGACGATCACGATGAGCCCGCCCGAGATGGCCGTCGCGATGCCGGCGCCGACCTTCAGCAGCCCGCCCGAGATCGCGGCGATGTTCGCGGGGTTGGTGATCCACTTCTCGACGTCGGTGACCAGCGTCCCGAGGCCCGTGCCGAAGATCCCCTCCAGCCAGTGGAAGAAGTCGGACTCCTCGAAGTTGTCGATCGTGTTCGGGATGCCCTTGATGAATGCCCCGATCTGCTCCACCAGCGTCGGGACGACGAGCAGGATGAGGCCGATCAGCACGACGCCGAAGGTGAGGAAGACGATGGTGATCGCCCACGCGCGCTTGACGTTGTGACGGACGAACCACTTGATGACGGGGTCGAGTCCCAGCGCGGCGAACATCGCGAAGGCGATGTAGATGATCACCGTCGAGATGTTGATGAGCGCGACCCCGAGCAGGGCCGCCGCGAGCCCGCCGAAGGTGAGCAGGAAGCCGACCGTGAAGGGGCTGTCCAGGCGCGCCCAGAACGGCTTCGCCGACCGATCCGCGGGGATGGCGAGAACTGTGCCGTCGGCGGCGGGCGCATCGCCGATGGCGTCGGTGCCCGCCGCGGGGTCGACGGCGAGCGGGTCGGCGGCTTCTGCGGCGCTCGCGCCGAGCGAGGACGAGGCGTCGGTCATGCGTCACACTCTAGGGGCGGGTTGACGCGCGGACGGACAGTGGTGCGGATTTCATGCTGATCGGGGGACGCCGGCCCCGCGGTCGCCCCGCGCGATCGGGCCACGCCGCTCGGGTATCGTCGTCGCGAGGAGGTTTGCATGACCGAGGATCCGACGGCGACGCTGCGGCGTCTGCGCAGCAGCATCGACAACATCGACGCCTCGCTGGTGTATCTCCTGGCCGAGCGGTTCAAGGCCACCAAGCAGGTGGGCCACCTCAAGGCCGAGCACGGCATGCCCGCCTCCGACCCCGCTCGGGAAGAGCAGCAGGTCGCCCGCCTGCGCCGCCTCGCCGAAGAGGCCGACCTCGATCCCGCCTTCGCCGAGAAGTGGTTCAACTTCGTGGTGGCTGAGGTGATCCGGCACCACACCGATCTGCGTGAGGGCAACGGGGCCGCCGACAGCCGCTGAGATGTGAATGACGGATGCCCCGACCCGGCGCACAGCGCTGGTTCGGGGCATCCGCTCTCCGGGTGGAAGCCCGAGATCCGGAGAGGCTCTACGGCACAGCGCGCCGCAGGGTCAGGTACGAGATCCCGCTGAGGACCAGCGTCAGGACGAGACCGCCGAGGGCGAACCCGACCGGGCCCTGCACGACGAACCACGTCCAGACGTCGCCCCACATCTCCCAGCGCGTGATCGCCCAGACGGCGAGCAGCAGCACCACGCCGACGCCCACCCAGATGAGGGTCAGCAGCAGGGCGCCGAACCGCTTGTACATGGTCGCCGACCAAAACCCCAGCATGAAGATGAGCATCGCCATGACGAAGTAGAAGGCCGCGGCCCCGAGGGCTCCCCGCGACACGACCCAGTCGAGTGCGAAGAAGTAGCCGTTGATGCCCCAGCCGTTCGTCGCCTCCTCCACGAGGCCTCCGATGGCGAAGACGGCGGCGAGCAGCACCGCGCACATCGCGGCCGCCAGCATGGTTCCGAAGAAGAACTCCCGCCGTGTGACGCTCATCGCCTGCGAGAACGGGAACGTGAGCGTCAGCGATGAGATCCCCACGAACAGCAGCACCCACAGGGGTGCCTGCGAGCCGCCGCCGTAGAAGGGGCCGGACAGACCGGAGCTGTAGAGGATCGCGTAGATCACGATCGACATGGCGAACGACGCACCGAGCACGATCAGCGGCACCCAGACGAACGTCTGCTTGTTGATCAGCTGCATGCGCACGACGTTGACGGTGCGGTTCATCGCAGGGCTCCTTCGTCGAGGGTGGATGCCGATTCGCCGGCCCCGTGCGCGTGCGCCGTCGTGGTGCGCACGATGAGCTGCTGAAGCGACACCGGTGCGACGTCGAGCCCGGCGGCATCGAGGCGCTCACGGTCGGCGAGCGACAGGGCGCCGAGGACGGTGACGGATGCCACGTTGCCCAGGCGCTCGCGGTGGATGACCTGGCGGCCCGCGACGAACGCGTCGACGGCGGAGGCGTCGCCGACGATGTTCGCGGCGCGGTCGCGCACCGAGTCGGTCGCCTCGTCCATGATGATCCGGCCGCGGTCGATGACGAGTACGCGCTCGATGAGGTTCGACACCTCGTCGATCAGATGGCTCGACAGGATCACGGTGCGGGGGTGCTCGGTGTAGTCCTCGAGCAGCCGATCGTAGAAGATCTGCCGCGCGACGGCGTCGAGGCCGAGGTAGGGCTCATCGAAGAAGGTGACCTCTGCGCGTGCCGCGAGGCCGATGATCACGCCGACCGCCGAGAGCTGTCCGCGCGACATCTTCTTGATGCGCGTCTTCATCGGCAGCTGGAAGTCCTCGATCAGCCGATCGGCGAAGTCCTGGTCCCAGTTCGGGAAGAACAGGCGCGCCGTGCCGAAGGCGTGCTTCGCGAGCGCGTCGTCAGGGTACTTCTGGCTCTCGCGCACGAAGCACAGGCGTGAGAGCACCTTGGCGTTCTCGTACGGGTTCATGCCGAACACGCGCACGTCGCCGCTCGTGGCGAAGTTCTGTGCGGTGAGGATCGACATGACGGTGGTCTTGCCGGCGCCGTTGCGCCCCAGCAGACCGTAGATCGTGTTCTTCTCGATGGTGAAGCTCACGTCGTCCACCGCGACGACGTCGCGGTAGCGCTTTGTGAGACCCTTCACCTCGATGACGGGCATCCCGGTCGTCATCGTGGGTTTCCTTCCATGGTGGGGGCGGCGTGCGCGCCGGCACGGTCGCGGATGAGCGCTGCGAGGTCGTCGGGCCCGAGCCCGAGCTTGCGAGCCTCCGCCAGCAGCGGATCGACGAAGCGGTCGGCGAACGCGCTGCGGCGCTCGGCGAGCAGCAGATCCCGCGCTCCCGGGGCGACGAACATCCCGATGCCGCGCTGCTTGTACAGCACGCCCTTGTCGGTCAGCATGGCGATTCCCTTCGCTGCGGTGGCGGGGTTGATCCGGTAGAAGGCGGCGAGCTCGTTCGTGGACGGCGCTTTGGCCTCCGGGGCGAGAGAGCCGTCGATGATCGAGTCCTCGACGCTCTCTGCGACCTGGAGGAACAGGGCACGGCCTTCTTCGATCACGGCACTCCTGGGTGAGTTGGTTACTTACTTCAGTAGGTAACCATTGAGGTTGCGGGCTTGTCAAGTGGGGCGCAGCGCTGAGCGTCCGTCGGCCTCACGGCGCAGCCACCGGGGAGCCGTGGTATCACGCGTGCGCGATGTACGCAGGGAGCCGGCGACTGTCCAATTTGCCCGGCCGCGCGCCGTCGTGAAACGGTGGATCAGGCCCCTCATGGGGCTGTTCCCGACCAGTCCGCGGTCACGGGTGACGCCCTCACGGGGCGTCAGACCGGTGAGCGTATGGTCGGCGGCCGAAGCGGGGATCCGACATCCGCTGCGTGTACGGCCGCCACCCGGGCGCAACCGCTGCAGCTTCTGCACGGAAGCTGCCGAGGTGCACACAGTGACGCTTCCTCCTGCCATCGAGGCGAAGGGCCTCTTCAAAGTCTTCGGACGAAACCCCAAGGACGCCGTCCGGCGGCTCCGCACCGGCGCGACGCGTGCCGACGTCGCGGACGCCGGCTCGGCCGCCGTGATCGATGCGAGCTTCACCGTCCAGTCGGGAGAGATCTTCGTCATCATGGGGCTGTCCGGCTCCGGCAAGTCCACCGTGCTGCGCATGCTCAACGGGCTGCTTCCGCCCACTGCCGGCGACGTGATCGTGCAGGGGCAGAGCGTCACCAAGGCCTCGGCGAAGGCGCTGCGCGGCATCCGTCAGCGTTCCGTGTCGATGGTGTTCCAGCACTTCGCACTGCTGCCCCACCTGACGGTGCTCGACAACGCCGCCTACGCGCTCGAGATCCAGGGCGTCGGGCGCGACGAGCGACGCGAGCGTGCGCGCGAGATCCTCGGCAAGGTCGGTCTCGGCGACCGCGCCGACGCGATGCCCGACGAGCTCTCGGGCGGCATGCGCCAGCGCGTCGGTCTCGCCCGGGCGCTCACGTCGGGCACCGACATCCTGCTCATGGACGAGGCCTTCTCGGCGCTGGACCCGCTCATCCGCCGCGAGATGCAGGAGCAGCTCATCGAGCTGCAGCGGGAGCTGGGCCGCACCATCGTGTTCATCACCCACGACCTCAACGAGGCGATGTTCCTCGGCGACCGCATCGCGGTGATGCGCGACGGCCGGATCGTGCAGAACGGCACGCCCGAGGAGATCCTCACCGACCCGGCGAACGACTACGTCGCGCAGTTCGTGCAGGATGTCGACCGGGCACGCGTGCTCACCGCCGGCTCGGTCATGGCGCCGCCGGCGGCCACCACGCCCGTGAGCGCCGGCGTGCGCGGGGCGCTGCGGGTGATGCGCGATCTTCAGGTCGGATCGGTGTCCGTCATCGAGAACCGCAGGTTCTTGGGCACGGTCACCGACCGCGCGGTGATCCGCGCCGTCAAGGACGGCCGCACCGATCTGCGCGCGATCGTGCACACCGCCCACGCGGCGGTGCACGTCGATGACCCGCTGACGGATGTCGTCGAGCGGGCGGTCGAGCGCCCGGTGCCGGTCGCCGTCGTCGACGATGCCGGCCGCCTCGTGGGAACCATCCCCCGGGTGACCCTGCTCGCCGCGCTCGGCAATGTGCCGCCCGTCACCCGCGAGAACCCCGTCATCGACCTGCCCGCCACCGTGCCGGCGAGCGAGATCAGGCAGACCCTCGCGGCGGTGGAGCACCCCGCACCCGCCCTGACCGAAGGAGCCGCACGATGAACGATGTCTTCCGCCTCCCGCTGGGTGATGCCGTCGAGGCCGGCGTCCGCTGGCTGATCGACGTGCTCGGCGGCTTCTTCGACGTCGTCGCCGTCGTCTTCAACGGCCTCTACGGCTGGCTCGACGCGTCGCTCTCGACGCCGCCGTTCTGGGTCGTGATCCTCGTGATCGCCGCATTCGCCTTCTGGTCGAGGGGTCTCGTGCTCGCCGTCGGCAGCGCTCTCGGACTGCTCGTGATCGTCGCGGTCGGCCAATGGGCCAACGCGATGGATTCTCTGGCGCTGGTGATCCTGGCGGCCGCCGTGGCCATCGCGCTCGCCGTGCCGCTCGGCATCTGGGCCGCACGCAGCGATCGCGTGTCGGCGGCGCTGAGACCGGTGCTCGACTTCCTGCAGACGATGCCCGCGTTCGTCTACCTCATCCCCGCCATGCTCATCTTCGGCGTGGGCCCGGTGCCCGGCATGGTCGCCACGATCGTGTTCGCCCTCGCACCCGGGGTGCGTCTCACCGAACTGGGGATCCGCGGCGTCGATCCCGAGATCGTCGAGGCCGGCCATGCGTTCGGTGCGTCGCCCGGGCGCATCCTGCGCCAGATCCAGCTGCCGCTGGCGTTGCCGAGCATCATGGCCGGCGTGAACCAGGTGATCATGCTGAGTCTGTCGATGGTCGTGATCGCCGGCATGGTCGGCGCCGGCGGTCTCGGCGGACAGGTGGTGCAGAGCCTCAGCCGCATCGACATCGGCCTGGGCGTCGAGGCGGGCCTGTCGGTCGTGATCCTGGCGATGATCCTCGACCGCGTCACGTCGGGCTTCTCCACGCCGCGCCCGCGCACGGTGCGCCGCGCCGGCGCCGTTGCGAGTGAGACACCGGACGCAGAGACGGATGCCGCACGCCCGGTGACCGTCGGCCGAGGCGTACCCGCCACCGAGGCAGCGGCATCCGTCTCCGACGACGCGCCCTCCGCGCAACCCGAGCCCGTCCGCGTCTGACCCGACCCGAGAGGACCTGACATGACCATGCGACGCACCATCGCCGCCGGACTCGCGCTGGCCGGAACCGCTGGGCTGCTCGTGACCGGCGCGCTCGCGCAGACCGGGGCGGGGTCCGCCGGCGCGCGGCACCTCGAGATCGCGGTCTTCAACGGCTGGGACGAGGGCATCGCCGTGTCCGAGCTGTGGAAGGCCGTGCTCGAAGAGGAGGGGTACACCGTCGACCTCGCGTACGCCGACCCCGCGGCCGCGTACACCGGCATCGCCCAGGGCGACTACGACCTGACGCTCGACACCTGGCTGCCGCTCACGCACGCCGACTACATGGACACCTACGGCGACGACCTCGTCGACCTGGGGGCGTGGAACGACGAGGCGAAGCTCACCATCGCGGTGAACGAGGACGCGCCGATCGACTCGCTGACCGAGCTCGCCGCCAACGCCGACCTGTTCGGCAACCGGCTGGTCGGCATCGAGGCCGGATCCGGCCTCGTCACGGTGACACAGGACGAGGTCATCCCCGGGTACGGACTGGAGGGCATGGACTTCGTGACGGCGTCCACTCCGGCGATGCTCACCGAGCTGCAGGCGGCGACGGATGCCGGACGCGACGTCGCCGTCACCCTCTGGCGCCCGCACTGGGCGTACAACGCGTTCCCGATCAAGGACCTCGAAGACCCCGACGGCCTGCTCGGCGACGCCGAGGGCATCCACACCGTGACCTCGACCGCGTTCGCCGAGGAGTTCCCCGAGGTCTCGCGCTGGCTCGAGGACTTCCGGATGGACAACGAACTGCTCTACTCGCTCGAGGACGCCATGTTCGGCGCGTACGACGGCGACGACTACGGCCCCGTCGTGGCGGAGTGGATCGCCGACAACCGGGATTGGGTCGACGGCCTCACCCGCTGACCCCGGGAATCCCTGCCGCGGCCCCGCGCCCGAAATAGGGTGTGGGCATGACGGTGGCGTTCGTTCTCGGCGGTGGCGGCGTCCGCGGCGCGGTCGAGATCGGCATGCTGCGGGCGCTCCTCGAGTCCGGCATCCGTCCCGATCTGGTCGTCGGCACCTCGATCGGCGCCATCAACGGCGCGCTCGTCGCGAGCGACCCGACGCCGGCGGTCATCGGGCGCCTGCTGGACGCGTGGACGTCCCCCGCGGCGAACGCCGTGTACGGCGACTCGCTCCTCTCGCAGTTCACGCGGTTCGTGAAGACCAAGACGCACCTCAACTCCCCGGCGCCGCTGCGGCACCTGCTCGAGCGGTCGCTCGGCGCAGACACCCGCTTCGAGGACCTGCCGGTGCGCCTGCGGGTGGTCGCCGCGAGTATCGAGCGCGCCGCCGAGCACGTGTTCGAGTCGGGACCCCTGATCGAGGCGATCCTGGCGTCCGCGTCGGTGCCCGGCCTCCTGCCCCCCACGCGCATCGGCGACGAGCACTTCATCGACGGCGGCATCGTGAACTCGATACCGATCTCTCAGGCGGTGGATGCCGGCGCCCGCACCGTCTTCGTGCTGCAGGTGGGCCGCATCGAGGCGCCGCTCGCCGCGCCGCGGTCGGCCGTGGAGACGGCGCGCGTGGCGTTCGAGATCGCGCGTCGCCACCGGTACGCACGCGACATCGCGACGCTGCCGGAGGGTGTCGACCTCCACGTGCTGCCCAGCGGCGGCGGTCTCGACGGCGACGACGCGCTGATGTCGTACCGCCGCATGGACACCGTTCGCCGGCGCATCGACGCCGCCTACGACGCGAGCCGGTCGTTCCTCGCCGAGCGGGGCCTTGCCGGCGAGCGGGGCCTCGGCGGCGAGCAGCCGGCCGGAGGCGACGCCGCGCTCCGTGGCGACGACACCGCCCGCGGCGAGGGCGGACTCTGATGGGCGTGCCGCCGACCTGGGTGCGCCGCATCCTGCTGGCGCCGCTCGTGATCGTCGCCGCCCTCGTCATGCTGGTGCTCACGCCGGTGTGGCTGCTCGTCGCGCTCGCCCTCACGTCGCTGGTGCCCGGGCGGTTCCGCCTGCCCCGCGTGCTCTGGCTCGTGACCGTGTACCTGCTGTGGGACGCCATGCTCGTCATCGTGCTGTTCGGGCTGTGGATCGGCTCGGGTTTCGGCTACGCGATCTGGCGACCGGGGTTCGTGACCGCCCACTATCGCCTCGCGGCTTGGGCGCTGCGGGTGCTGTTCCGGATCTTCGGCGGCGTGCTGAGGCTCACCATCACCACCACGGGGGCCGATGACGGCGAGGCGGCGTCGAGCCTGGCCGCGTTCGAGCGGCTCTTCTCCTCCCGGACCCCGCTGGTCGTCGCGAGCCGGCACGGGGGGCCGGGCGACTCGCTGATCCTGATTCACACGCTGCTGAACGAGGTCGCCCGGCAGCCGCGCATCGTGCTGAAGTACACGCTGCAGTGGGATCCTGCGGTCGACATCCTGCTGCACCGCGTGCCGGCGCGGTTCATCGTGCCGACCGGCTTCGGGAAGCGGCACACGGGCGGCGGCCTGCGCGTGGAGGAGGCGCTGGCCGAGCTGGCGACGGGACTCGGTCCCGACGACGCGTTCGTCATCTTCCCCGAGGGCGGCAACGTCAGCCCCACGCGGCGCAGCTCGCGGATCGCGCGTCTCCGCGACGCCGGGCGCGAGGCGATGGCCGAGCGGGCCGAGGCGCTGCGGCACGTCATGGCGCCGCAGCCGGGCGGCATGCACGCTGCGCTGGATGCCGCTCCCGACGCGGACGTCGTCTTCATCGCCCACACCGGGCTCGACCGGCTCGTCACCCTCCGCGACATCTGGCGCGAGCTGCCGATGGACAAGGGCATCACCATGCGGGCCTGGCGCGTCCCCCGTACGGAGGTGCCCGAAGACCTGGATGCCCGCGCGGCGTGGCTGTTCGACTGGTTCGCCCGCATCGACGCGTGGATCGACGCGCAGCCCGTGGTCAGCGCCTGACCGCACGCGGCGTCTGGCGCGTTCGGACGCTCAGCGGTGGGGCTTGGGATGCGTGACCCGGCCGGGCACGTCGCCCGTGCCGCGGGCCGGGACCGGCCACTGGGCGGCGGCGGGCGGGGTCGTGCTCGGGCGCTTCGGCGCGGGCAGCGGTTCGGCGACGGGCTCCGGTGACGCCGGCGGCGGGGAGGCCGCAGGTGCGACGGGTTCGGACGTGGGCGGGGCGACGGCGGGCGTCGGCCCGGTGCTGGGTCCGAGCTCGAGCATCACCTTGTTCTCGAGCACCTCGATCGCCTCGTCCGAGATCGAGATGAGCCCGTCGAGCTCTTCGCGCACGCGCCGGTAGGCGAGCTGGCGCTCCGCGGGCGTGGCCGCCTCGTCGATGGCGACGGTGAGAAGCTTCTTGGCGGTGTCGAGCCGCTTGCGCTCGACCTCGGTGAAGCTCGAGTCGCGCAGGCGCCGGGCGTCGCGCTCGGCGACATCGAAGGCGACCTCGAAGTCGGCCACGGCGTTGCGGTACTCGGTGAGCTGCTCCTTCGACAGACGCGCCTTGGATGTTGCCGGGCGCAGTCCGTCGGCGATGCGCTTGGCGCGCAGGAATGCCGCCGTCAGCGGCTGGCGACCGTCGCTCATCGCCGGGAACGCGATGATCTTGGCCACGTCGAGCTCGTACTCGAGCCACCGCGCCGTGACGGCGTCGTGCGTCGCGAACAGGCGCTCGAGCTGGGTGGCCTGCGTCTCGCGCACCGGTGCCGCGGCCCCACGGCCTGCGGCGACCTCGTCGCTCACGCTCTGGGTGATCGATCCGGCGTCGACGGAAGGCAGGGATGCCGCCGGCACCACCTTGCCACGCGCCGCGGCCTGTGCGGCCTTGAGCTCCGCCTTCGCGTGCATCAGCTCGAGGCGCCGCTTGTGCCGGCGTCTCGTGCCCTGCTCCCATGCGTTTCCCAGAGCGGCAAGAAGACCGAACGCAGGGAAGGCCAGCCACCAGAAATCGCCCAGGAACTCGAAGAACGGCTCCACCCTGTCATGCTAACGGCCTCGCGGGCCGCTGTGTCGGGCTCAGGGCACCCTGCCAGCGGGTGGGTCGCTCCGCCGCGGCGGCGGCATCCGTGCGATGAGCGAAGGCAGGCGGTCTGCGAGCTCCGCGACGACGGCGGCCGCGGCGGTCAGCCCGGCGGCGGCGGTCGCTGCGGGTGAGGCGGGGCGGGCGGCTCCGGGGACCCCTGCCTGACGCTCGGCCTCGTCGAACGTGGACTCGAGATGGCGCACCGCGGCGCTGTACTCGCGGAACTGCTCGGGCGTCGCGCGCTCGCGCAGCGTCGGGCGCGCGGCGAGGGCCTCGCGCTGGGCACGGAGGAAGGCGACGGTGGCCGGATGCCGCACGTCGGTCATCTGCGGGTACTTCAGCGCCCGGTCGACGTCGGTCTCGTAGGCCAGCCATCGCAGGTTGACGGCGTCATGCGCGGCGTACAGCCTGTCGATCGGAAGGGGATCGCTCGACGTCGCCGCCCGGTACTGGGCGTAGCCCGCCTGCACCCGGGACCTGCTCGCGCGGAGCGCGAGCGACGCCGTCTTCTCCGCCTGCTTGGCGGCCAGCAGCTCGCGGCGCGCGTCGCCGGCCTGGAAGGCGGGTGCGCCCTGGCGCGATTTCGCCGTGAGCAGGTCGGCGGTCGCGGTGCGCACCCGCGCCTTGGCGGCGACGAGCTCGCGGTAGGCCAGCGACTCCTCCTGGCGCGCGGCATCGAGCTCGAGCCTTCTGGCTCGGCGGCTGCGCGTCGTCAGACCGGCATAGGTCGCCGCTCCGGCGCCGGCGGCGGCCGGAGCGATCCACCACCAGCTCGACACGATCAGGAGGATCGGCTCCACCCTGCCATGGTAGCCGCGGCTGCGGCCGCTGAGCCCGGGAGTTCGCCGACGATCTGCAGCGGTGCTCCGGGCCGGGCCCCCTGAGAAGCGCCGCCTCGAGCGTGAGGTTCGGCGAAAGAGCGGATCAGCCGAAGAGGAGGGCGAAGACCGTGGCGCCGCCGCCGACGAGGATGAGGGCGACGATCGTCACCCACGCGATGATCTTGACGCGCCGCTGCCGGGTGTCGTTGAAACCGCTGTACTCGTCGTCTTCCGGCGCCATGGGCTCAGTCTAGTGGCCGCGTTCGGGGCGCAAATCGTCCGTCGGGGCGCAGAAATCGCGCCCCGACGGAGCGAATACGCCCCAAACCCGGAAGCTCGCTGCCGCGAGGGGGCCACGACGGGGGAGTGGCGGGTCAGGCGGTGTGCTCGGTGACGATCGGTCCGAAGGCGTCGGGAAGGGTCGACGTCGACAGGCCGCGCAGTTCGGCGAGCGGCACCGTGAACAGTCCCTGCACCTCGAGCGCCGGCTCGTCGCCGTCCGCCGCGCTGTCGGTGACGCCGATGCGCAGCACCGGGTAGCCCCGGCCCTCGCACAGGCCGCGGAACTTCACGTCGTCCTCGCGCGGCACCGTGACGATGACGCGGCCCGTGGATTCGGAGAAGAGCGCGGTGGCGGCATCCACACCGTCCCGCTCCATGATCTCGTTCAGCCACACCCGCGCACCGACGCCGAAGCGCATGACACCCTCCGCGAGGGTCTGCGCGAGGCCGCCCGACGAGAGGTCGTGCGCCGACGACACCAGCGACTGCTGGCCGGCGGCGTGGAGCAGCTCGGCGAGCTTCTTCTCTTGCGCCAGGTCGACCGCCGGCGGGCGACCGCCGAGGTGACCGTGGATCGTGCCGGCCCACTGCGAGCCCGAGAGCTCGGTCGCCGTGACGCCGAGGAGGTAGATGTTCTCGCCGGCGTCCTGCCACCCCGAAGGGATGCGGCGGGCGACGTCGTCGATGATGCCCAGCACGCCGACCACGGGCGTCGGGAAGATCGGCTGGTCGCCGGTCTGGTTGTAGAACGAGACGTTGCCGCCGGTGACGGGCACGCCGAGTTCGAGGCAGGCGTCCGACAGGCCGTCGACCGTCTGCGAGAACTGCCACATGACCTCGGGGTTCTCGGGGCTGCCGAAGTTGAGGCAGTCCGTGACGGCGGTCGGCACCGCGCCGGTGACGGCGACGTTGCGGTACGCCTCGGCCAGCGCCAGCTTCGCGCCCTGGTACGGGTCGAGCTGGCAGTAGCGGCCGTTGCAGTCGGTGGCGATGGCAAAGCCCAGGCCCGAGTGCTCGTCGACGCGGATCATGCCGGCGTCGTCGGGGAACGCCAGCGCGGTGTTGCCCATGACGTAGTAGTCGTACTGGTTGGTCACCCACGACGTATCGGCCAGGTTCGGGCTCGAAACGAGGCGCGTGAACTGGTCGCGGAGGGTGCCGGCGTCGGTCGAGCGGGGAAGAGCGGATGCCGAGTCCTCGCGCAGCGCGTCGATCCAGGTCGGGTAGGCCACGGGGCGCTCGTAGACCGGTCCGTCGACGGCGACCGTCGACGGATCGACGTTCACGATCTCCTCGCCGTGCCAGAAGATCTGCAGGCGGCCGTCGCCGGTGACCTCGCCGAGCACCGACGTCTCGACATCCCACTTGCCGACGACTGCCAGGAAGGCGTCGAGCTTCTCGGGAGCCACGATCGCCATCATGCGCTCCTGGCTCTCGCTCATGAGGATCTCCTCCGGCGTGAGCGAGGGGTCGCGCAGCAGCACGTTCTCGAGGTCGACGCGCATGCCCGAGCCGCCGTTCGCGGCGAGCTCGCTCGTGGCGCACGAGATGCCTGCGGCGCCGAGGTCCTGGATGGCTTCGACGAGCTCGTCGCGGTAGAGCTCGAGGCAGCACTCGATGAGCACCTTCTCGGCGAACGGGTCGCCGACCTGCACCGCGGGGCGCTTGGTCGGGCCGGTGCTGTCGAACGAGTCGGAGGCGAGGATGGATGCTCCGCCGATGCCGTCGCCGCCGGTGCGGGCGCCGAACAGCACGACCTTGTTGCCGGCGCCGGTCGCGTTGGCGAGCTTGAGGTCTTCATGGCGCAGGACGCCGACCGCGAGCGCGTTGACGAGCGGGTTGCCCTGGTACACCGCGTCGAACACCGTCTCGCCGCCGATGTTCGGCAGACCCAGGCAGTTGCCGTAGAAGCTGATGCCCGAGACGACGCCGTGCACGACGCGCGCAGTGTCGGGGTTGTCGATGGCGCCGAAGCGCAGCTGGTCCATCACCGCGACCGGGCGCGCGCCCATCGAGATGATGTCGCGCACGATGCCGCCGACGCCGGTCGCGGCGCCCTGGAACGGCTCGATGTAGCTCGGGTGGTTGTGCGACTCGACCTTGAAGGTGACCGCCCAGCCCTCGCCGATGTCGACGACGCCGGCGTTCTGGCCCATGCCCACCATGAGGCGCGTCTTCATCTCGTCCGAGACCTTCTCGCCGAACTTGCGGAGGTAGATCTTGGAGGACTTGTAGGAGCAGTGCTCCGACCACATGACGGAGTACATCGCCAGCTCACCGGAGGTGGGGCGGCGACCGAGGATCTCACGGATCCTGTCGTACTCGTCAGGCTTGAGACCGAGCGCCGCGTACGGCTGCTCCTTCTCCGGCGTGGCGATGGCGTTGTCGACGGTATCGGCGACGGCGGTCGAGGAGGGGGTGGTCACGCGGCTCAGCTCCAGAAATTCGGGGATGCCGGACCGGTCCAGTCTAGTTCGGCCGCGGCATCCGCTCGTCTCGTGCGACGGCTGCCTCCAACCAGGGGATCCGCCGCCGAACCCGCGGGTGTCTCGGGTCCGTGTTGGCATGGATGAGCGAGGCGCGTGGTGCGGCAGGATGGCTCCGATGTCAACGCCAGCCGATCCTCGCCTCGAGGAGCTTCACGCTCTTCGCACCCGTGCGTACGGACCGCACGCCGACATACACGAGGATGCGGCGGCGCTCGCCCGCCTGCGTGAACTCGAAGCGCACCCGGACGGCGAAGTCGGTGAGAGTCCGATCCACGCGCAAGCCGTCCAGGGGCGCCTAGAGTCGACGGCCGGCCCGTCGGCCCCGGCAGGCGCCGGGCACGCCTCCCTCGAGCCTGGCGGCGACGTATCGGCCCCGGGCGCGCCCGTCGGTTCCGTGGAGTCTCCGGCGTGGTGGCGCCGGAGGGTACCCGTGCTCTGGACCGCCGCTGCGGTCGTGGTGGGCATGGTGCTCGGCATGGGAGTGATGTTGCTCGTGCAGCCGGCTGCGTCAGGTCAGGTCGCGGTGGCGCAAGCCGCTGCGCCCACGCCCCGCGAATCCGAGCCCGCGGAATCCGTTACCCCGCCAGTCACCGACGCAGAGACGTGCGCGGCTATCGCCGACGTCCAAACGATCACGTTCAACGCTGACAACGGGGTGCGCGACGGCCGGATGGTCACCCAGGAGCAGCAAGGCTGGTACCGACTCGCGGCACGTACTCTCGCTGCGGTTCCGACTCGAGGGGAAGGACCCGTCAGCGACGCGGTCGCCGGCCTGCAAGAGGTCGCCCCGGTCAGAGGACCCGTGCTGACTGGGACGCAGATCGGATCGGACCAGTGGAACGCCGCAGCACAGGTGGTGTTCGAATCCTGCCGGGAGGCAGGGGCCCAGGTCATCGTGGAGGCCTACACCGGCGGATAGCAGCAGTCTCCCGATTCACCGGTTCAGCGAGCGCCGGCTGCGGCCGCCACCTTGGCGGCAGAGTTCGCGGCAGTGGCGATCACGTCGGCGACGGTCTCGGCCTGCGTGAGGAACAGGGCGTGGCTGCCGGGAACGTTCGTGATCTCGGCGCCGATGCGGCTGGCCATGTGCTGCAGCATCGCCTGGTCGAACGCCTTGTCCTCGGTGGCGATGACCGCCCAGCTCGGCTTGTCGCGCCATGCGGCAACCGTGACCGCTTCGCCGAACACGGCCATGTTGACCGGCACCTGACTGTCGGCCATGAACATCGCGTCGGCCTCGCTCACGTCGGCGGCGAATCCGGCATGGAAGGCGTCGCGGTTGAGGTAGCCGAAGCCGTCGCCGGTCACGTCGATGACGAACTCGGGCGTGGCGGCGAAGCCCTCGTACTGCTGCCCGCTGGTCTCGCCGACATCCGGGATCAGGGCCGACACATAGACCAGCCCGGCGACCTTCGGGTGCACGCCCGCCTCGGTGATGACGGTGCCGCCCCACGAGTGGCCGACGAGGATGGCCGGACCGTCCTGGGCGTCCAGGACACGGTTGGTCGCAGCGACGTCGTCGGCGAACGAGGTGAGCGGGTTCTGCACGATCGACACGCGGTAGCCGCGCGCGGTGAGGAGGTCGTAGACCCGGCGCCAGCCGGACCCGTCCGCGAACGCCCCGTGCACGAGGACGACGTTCTTGATCTCTTCGGTGGTTGTCATGACTCTTCCTTCCGATTCGGCTCCGACGAGCCGGGTGGTTGTGAGGTGTAACACCAGCGATACGCAATATATTGCACACAGGATTCAAGACGCAAGAGGACATGCCGACTTGCATTCGCGGCCGACAACGTGCGCAATATATTGCATGCCGATTCCTCAGCAAGCCCCAGGCGTGGACCGCAGGCTTCTGCGTGACGACGTCTTCCGTCGGTTGCGCGATGCGATCGTCGATTGCACGTTCCTGCCCGGCGAGCAGTTGAAAGACACAGATCTCGCCGAATGGCTCGGTGTGAGCCGGACGCCGGTGCGTGAAGCGCTGCTGCGGCTCGCGGCGAGCGGGCTCGTGATCGCCAAACCGGGCCGATCCACCACGGTGAGCGCCATCGATCCCAAAGCCGTCCGCGATGCCCGAGACGTCGTCGCTGCGATGCACGTGCTCGCCGTCCGTGAAATGGCGGGGAACGCCACAGAGGCGGAACTCGACCGTATGAGGGATGCGAACCGCCGCTTCGCGGAGGCGTTGAGCGCGGGCGACATCGCCGCGGCGATGGACGCCGACGAGGACTTCCATCGAGTGCCCGTGACAGTACTCGGCAACGATGCGATCGTGTCGGTGCTGGACCAGTTCGGGCCCGTCGTGCGCCGTGCGGAGCGCATGCGCTTCGCCGCGGACGGCCAGTCTTCGCTCGAACGTCACGAGCAGCTCATCGCGCTGATCGCCGGCGGGGACGCTGAAGGGGCATCGGATCTGACCTTCAAGACCTGGCACACCCTGTCCGTCGACGACGACCCGTCACCCGAACAGAGCTGAGCCGAAGAATTGCGGCGATGCCTCCACGCGCTGGAGGCACTCGCCGTCGTTCGCCGACGTCGCCGCGCTCGGGAATGCGCTCGTGACGAATCTCTTCGTCGCGAGAAAAACTGTTGACGGATGCCGCAGGCGGGCGTAACGTACAACCAAATGGTTGTACGAATTGAACTCACCGACGATGAGACCGATCGCGTGTTCCACGCGCTCGCGGCGGCGACGCGGCGTGACATCCTGCGCCGCGCGATCGAGCGCGAGCACTCGGTCTCGGCGCTCGCGCGCGACTACGACATGTCTTTCGCGGCGGTGCAGAAGCACGTCGCCGTGCTGGAGGCGGCCGGGCTCATCGTCAAGCGCGCCGAGGGCCGCGAGCGCCTCGTGCGAGCGGACCCGACGATGATCGCCCGCGCGCGTGCGCTGCTGGGGCACTACGAAGAGATGTGGCGCGGGCGCATCGACCGGCTCGACGCACTCCTGGCGGGCCCGCGTGGGTCGGGGCCGCCGACGGCCCCGACCGGGCCTGACGAATCCACGACGCAGGAATCCACGACACACAAGTCCACGACGCAGCAATCCACGACACAAGGAGAATGACAATGCCTGTCACCGATGTCACCACCGACGCAGAAGCGCTCACACTGACCATCACGGCCGAGTTCCCGGCCCCGGTCGAGCGCCTCTGGGAGGCCTTCACCGATCCCCGCCAGCTCGAGCGCTTCTGGGGCCCGCCCGGATACCCCGCGACGTTCACCTCGTTCGACCTCACGGTCGGGGGCCGCGCGCGCTACCTCATGACCAGTCCCCGGGGCGAGAAGTACCACGCGACGTGGGAGTTCCTCGAGATCGACGGCCCGCGCTCGCTCGCGGTGCTGGACTCGTTCGCCGATGAGACCGGCAAGGTGCTCGACGACATGCCGACCTCGCGGATGACGATGACCTTCGAGCCCACGTCATCCGGCACGCGACTGGAGACCGTCACGCGCTTCACCTCGGCCGATGCGCTGGAGCAGGTCGTGGCGATGGGGATGGTCGAGGGCACGACCATGGCGATCAACCAGCTCGACCGCGTGCTGCAGGGCCTGCGCGAGTACGCCGCGGGCAAGGGCACGCAGGTCGAGATCCTCGACGACAGGCACGTGCGGATCACCCGGCTCATCGACGGGCCGATCGATCTCGTGTGGCGCGCCCACCAGGAGCCCGAGCTGCTCGAGAAGTGGATGCTCGGACCCGACGGCTGGCGGATGTCGGTGTGCGAGGTCGACCCCGCGGTCGGCGGTCGCTACCGCTACGAGTGGGAGCCCCTCGAAGGCACCGAGGGCCGGCGATTCGGCTTCGACGGCGAGACCCTGCTCTCGGAGGCGCCGCGCCGAGCGGTCACCACCGAGCACATGACCGGGACGGACTACCCCTCGACGCTCAACGACCTGAACCTCGAGGAGGAGGACGGCGCCACGCTCATCACGCTCCTCATCGAGTACCCCGACAAGGAGACGCGCGACATGGTGCTCGCCACCGGCATGACCGACGGCATGGAGACGAGCTACGCCCGTCTCGAGGGCGTGCTGGCCGCCGTCTGACGGGCGAAGCGGAGACGATGATGACTGAGAACACCGTCACGCGCGCCGTGACCACTCATGTCGTGGGCGCCGGAGACGACGCCATCACCTACGACATCCACGGCGACCTGACCGAGGCGACCGTCGATCGGCCCGCGCTGTTCCTCTTCGCCGGTCCGATGGACGCGAGCGGGCTCGCACTCCTCGCCGCGCGCATCACGGACAGGCCGGTGGTGACGTACGACCCGCGCGGTGCCGGGCGCAACCCCGTCGGCACCGCCGACATCACCGTCGAGCAGCACGCGTCCGATCTGCATCGCGTCATCGCGGCGCTCGGCGTCGGCAGCGTCGATGCCTTCGGCACGAGTGGCGGGGCGGTACACCTGCTCGCGCTCATCACGGCCCACCCGGACGACGTGCGGATCGCCGTCGCGCACGAGCCGCCCCTCGCTGAGCATCTCCCCGACCGCGATGCGGTGCTCGCCGTGATCGCCGACATGAAGCGCACCTACGCCGAGCAGGGCGATGGCGCTGCAATGGCGAAGTTCATCGCCTTCGTGACGTTCGACGGACCGGTGCCCGACGACTACCTCGACGCAGCTGCGCCCGATCCCGAGATGTTCGGCATGTCGTCCGAGGATGACGGCGCCCGCACCAGTCCGCTGCTGCGGAACATGCCGGGGACCATCGCCTACAACCTCGAGGTCGACGCGCTGCGAGCGCTGGGCGAACGCCTCGTCGTCGCGGTCGGCGTGGAGTCCGGCGACACGCTGGCCGCGCGCGGTGGCCGCTCGGTCGCCGCCGCGGTCGGCGTGCCGGTGGTGGAGTTCCCCAGCCACCATGCCGGCTTCACCGATCAGCCGGGGTATCCCGGCGACCCGGCGGGCTTCGCCGCTCGCCTTCAGGAGGTTCTCGGTTGACGGATCGGGGCCGCCGCGAATTCGGCGGCGAGCCCCGCCACCCGCGCCCCTGAGGGCGTGACCGCGACGGTACGGTACGACCAGAAGAAGGAGAGGACGATGGCTACGACGTTCGACGTAGAGGTGAGCCGCGAATTCGATGCGCCGATCGAGCGCGTCTGGGGGGCGTGGACCACGCCCGCCGACCTGCGGGAGTGGTGGGGACCGGAGGGGTTCACGTGTCCTCGCGCCGAAGCCGACATCCGCGTCGGCGGCGCGATCATCGTGACGATGCGCGCGCCGGCGGAATGGGGTGGCGTCGACTACCACAACCGCTGGGACATCACCGAGCTCGAGGCGCCGACGACCCTCCGCTACATCATGCGATTCTGCGACGAGGACGGGACGCCGATCACCCCGGCTGAGGCCGGAGTCCCCACGGCGACGACCGAAGACGGCCGCCACGAGGTGACGTTGACACACCTCGGCGGCGGGCGCACCCGCCTCGACATGGTCGAGCACGGCTACCTGACCGCCGAGGCGCGGGACATGTCGACGATGGGCCTGGAGCAGTGCCTCGACAAGATGCAGCGCCTGGTCACCCCGCAGCCGTGAACGCGAAGGGGACGGATGCCGCGGCATCCGTCCCCTTCTCGAATCAGCTCAGACGGTGCGGAAGCGGTTGACCATCGGGCAGTCGAACGGGTCGCGGGCCGAGAGGCCGACGCGGTTCAGGTAGGCGATGACGATGCCGTACGACTGGATCAGGCTGGTCTCGGTGTAGGGCACGCCGCGCGTGCGGCACTGCTCCATCACGATCTCGCGGGCCTTCGCGAGGTACGGCCGCGCCATGCTCGGGAAGAGGTGGTGCTCGACCTGGTAGTTGAGGCCGCCCATGAGCGTCGTCGCCCACCAGCCGCCGCGGATGTTGCGCGAGGTGCGCACCTGCTTGGAGAAGAAGTCGAGCTTCGCGTCGGCCGCGATGATCGGCATGCCCTTGTGGTTCGGCGCGAACGAGGCGCCCATGTAGACGCCGAACACGGCCAGCTGCACACCGAGGAAGGCGAACGCCATGCCGATCGGCAGGAACAGGAACAGCGGCGTGAGGTAGAGCGCGAAGCGCACGACGATCAGCGAGAGCTCGATCCAGCGGCCCTTGACCTCGCCGCGCGAGAGGAGGTGCTTGAGGCCGAGGAAGTGCAGGTTCAGGCCCTCGAGCGTGAGCAGCGGGAAGAACAGCCAGCCCTGCTTGCGGGTGATGAGCGCGCCCAGGCGGCTCACCTTGGCGGCGTCCTCCTCGAGGAAGCGGATCGTGTCGACCTCGATGTCGGGGTCCTTGCCGACGCGGTTGGGGTTCGCATGGTGCCGGTTGTGCTTGTTGTTCCACCAGGAGAGGCTGATGCCCACGACGCCGGAGGCGAGGAAGCGCCCCAGCCGGTCGTTCGCGGGTCCGGAGGCGAGGATCTGCCGGTGGGCGGCCTCGTGCGCGAGGAACGAGACCTGCGTGAAGATGATGCCCAGCGCGCCGGCGATCAGCAGCTGGTACCACGTGTCGCCGAGCAGGATGAATCCGGTGATCGCGCCGCCGAGGGCGAGTACGAGTGCGGCGCCGACGAGGGCGTAGAACCACTGGGCCCGCGCGAGCAGGCCGGTCTCGCGGACGACCTGCGAGACCTCGGTATAGGCCCGGGCGACGGGGGGAAAGGTCTCGGTGCCGGCGTAGGTCTGTCGGACCGGGCCCAGACGGGCGACCTCGGGTGCGACAGCGGTGATGGTGGCGATGATCGCACCTGCTCTGGTCGATTGCCGACCGCCTGGTCGACGCGTAGCCACAGACGGATGCCGGTCGCTAGGGCCCACACTACGCAGGTGCATATGACCGCAGGGGAATGGGCTGGCGATGCCCAGCATGTTGGGGGTCCATGCCCAGGCGCGCCCTCTTGACAGGCCCAGGCGCGAGCGCCGCTTACGGTGGCGTGGACGTCTCCTTCGCTCCACGCCCGCTCCCGGGCCGCCGGGTCAGGCGGCGTCCGGGGTGTCGGTGAGCAGGCGGTAGCCCATCCCCGACTCGGTGAGAAGGTGCGCCGGGTGGCCGGGGTCGGCCTCGAGCTTCTTGCGCAGCTGCGAGATGTACAGCCGCAGGTAGCCGGTGTCGGCCACCTGCTCGGTGCCCCAGATGTCCTTGAGAAGCGCCTGCCGGGTGACGAGCGAACCCGGGTTGCGGGCGAGGAACTCGAGGATGCGCCATTCCGTCGGCGTCAGGTGCACGCGCTCGCCGCCGCGGGTGACGGTCTTCGTCGAGAGATCGACGACGACGTCGCCGAACGTCACGACGGGGGCTCCGGATGCCGCGCCCAGGCGTCGTGACAGCGCGCGCAGCCGTGCGAGCAGCTCGTCGATCTGGAACGGCTTGGTGACGTAGTCGTCGGCACCGGCATCCAGCGCCTCCACCTTGTCGGCCGAACCGGTGCGGCCCGAGACCACGATGATCGGGGCCGTCGTCCAGCCGCGCAGCGCCTGGATGACCTGGACGCCGTCGAGCCGGGGCATCCCGAGGTCCACCATCACGATCTCGGGATGCTCCTTGGCCGCGAGCGCCACGGCCGCCGCCCCGTCGGGAGCGGCGATGACCTCGTAGCCGTGGGCGGCGAGCGTGATGCGGAGAGCCCGGACGAGCTGCGGATCGTCGTCGGCGATGAGCACCTTCACGACAGGTCATTCATGAGAGGGGCCTCTCTGGGCGTGGAGGGTTCGGCCACGGGCAGGGAGATGACCATCGTGAGACCGCCGCCCGGGGTGTCTTCGGGGGCGAGCGTACCGCCCATGCCCTCGGTGAAGCCCTTGGACAGGGCGAGCCCGAGACCGAGGCCCGCGGTGTTGTCGGTGTCGCCGAGACGCTGGAACGGCGTGAACATGTCGTCGCGACGCTCGGGCGAGACCCCGGCGCCGTGGTCGATGACCCGGATCTCTGCGATGCCCCCGAGGCGGCTCGTCGTCACCCGGACGCGGGTGCCGGAGGGCGCGTAGCGGGCGGCGTTCGCGAGCACGTTCACGAGCACGCGCTGCAGGAGCACCGGGTCCGCCTCGACGGACCGCAGCTCCGCGTCGAGGGCGAGCTCGAACCGATCGGGGCCGGCGCCCAGCTCGTCGAGCGCCGCGAGCACGACCCCCGCGCTGTCGACCTCCTGCAGCGAGACCGCGAGCACCCCCGCCTGCACGCGGCTGACATCGAGCAGATCGGTGACCAGCGCCGACAGCGTCGTGAGCGACTCGTCGGCCGTCGCGATGAGCTCGGCGCGGTCTTCGGGTGACAGATTCCCGCCGGAGGCGCGCAGGCCCCCGACGGCCGCCACGGCAGCCGCGAGCGGCCGGCGCAGATCGTGGCTCACCGCCGAGAGCAGCGCGCTGCGCACCTGGTCGGTTTCGGCGAGCACACCGGCCTTGCGCGCGGCCGCCGTGAGATCGGTGTGCTCGAGGGCGGCCGAGAGCTGCGCCGTCACCGCATCGATGAGGCGGCGCTCCGACGCGTCGAGCACGTGGCCGTGCAGCTCGAGCGTGGCCGGCGGGCCGCCGTTGCGGCGGGCGACCGTGACGGCGTCGAAGCGCCCGTCGCGCACGGGCTCACCGTCCGTCGCGAGCACCGAGCCGTCGGCATCCACGAGTCGCACACCCGCAAGACCGATCGACTCGCGTGTCCGCGCGATCAGGGCGGGCACCGCCGAGTCGCCGCGCAGGACGCTCCCGGCGACCGTCGCCAGCAGCTCGGCCTCGGCCTCGGCGCGCCGGGCGGCGCGTGCGGCGCGGGCGGCACGGTCGACGATGAAGCTCACGAGCACCGCGATGACGACGTAGAGCAGCAGGGCCCACACGTTGCGCGGATCGGCGACGCCGACCGTGTAGTACGGCGGCACGAAGAAGAAGTTGAGGGTGAGTCCCGACATCACCGCCGCGAAGACGGCCGGCCAGATCCCGCCGACGAGGGAGACGAGCACGACGAGCAGCTGGTAGGCCAGGACGTCGCTCGTGATGGTCTCGTCGCTGCGGATGGAGACCAGCAGCCAGGTCAGCAGCGGCCCGCCGACGATCGCCAGCAGGAAGCCCAGCAGGCGCCGCTTCATGCTCAGCGCGCCGCCCGTGATGCGCGGCAGCCGGAAGCGGTCGCCGGCGGCGGCGTGGGTCACGATGTGCACGTCGATGTCGCCGGACTCTCGGATCACCGTCGCGCCGATGCCGGGGCCGGTGAGGGCCGCGGCGAGCCGCCCGCGCCTGCTCACGCCGATGACGAGCTGCGTCGCGTTCACCGAGCGGGCGAACTCCACGAGCGACCGGGGGACGTCGTCGCCGACGACCTGGTGGTACGTCCCGCCGAGCGACTCGACCAGCGCCCGCTGGGCGGCGAGCGCGCCCGGGTCGCCGGAGCGCAGACCGTCCTGACTCGACACGTGCACGGCGAGCAGCTCGCCGCCGGCCGATCGCGCGGCGATGCGGGCGCCGCGGCGCAGCAGCGTCTCGCCCTCCGCGCCGCCGGTGAGCGCGACGACGACCCGCTCGCGCGCCTGCCAGGTGCCGCTGATGCCGTGCTCGGCGCGGTACGTCTTGAGGGCGCTGTCGACCTCGTCGGCGAGCCACAGCAGTGCGAGCTCGCGCAGCGCGGTCAGGTTGCCGAGGCGGAAGTAGTTCGACAGCGCCGCGTCGATCCGCTCCGCCGGGTACACCAGCCCGGCCGACAGGCGGTCGCGCAGCGACTGCGGCGACAGGTCGATCACCTCGACCTGATCGGCGGCCCGGACGACGGCATCCGGAACCGTCTCCTGCTGTGCGACGCCCGTGATCTGCTCGACCACGCCGCCGAGCGACTCGATGTGCTGCACGTTGACCGTCGTGATCACGTCGATGCCGGCGTCCAGGAGCGCGTCGACGTCCTGCCAGCGCTTGTGGTGCGGCAGCCCGGGGGCATTGGTGTGGGCGAGCTCGTCGACGAGCGCGATCTCGGGATGCCGCGCGAGCACGCCCTCGAGATCCATGTCGGTCAGCTCGACCCCGCGGTGCGAGATCCTGGTGCGGGGTACGACGGCGAGGCCCTCGACGAGGGCGCCCGTCGCGGCGCGGTCGTGCGTCTCGACGACGGCGATGACGACGTCGCGGCCGTCGTCGGCGAGGCGGCGGCCCTCTTCGAGCATCTCGTACGTCTTGCCCACTCCGGGCGCCGCCCCGAGCAGCACCCGCAGCTTGCCGCGCTTCATGTGGTCACCCTATTTCGTCGGGAGGTCGTGCAGCGCGTGCCCGTCAGCGGCGCAGGGCGTCGAGCGCGAGGTTGAGCTCGAGCACATTCACGCGGGGCTCACCGAGGTAGCCGAGGTCGCGCTGCTGGATGTGGTGCTCGACCACCGCGCGTACCTCGGACTCATCCACTCCCCGCGCGGCGGCGACGCGCGGCGCCTGCAGCAGGGCGTACGCCGGGCTGATGTGCGGGTCCAGGCCCGAGGCGGATGCGGTGACGGCATCGGCCGGAATCTCGGACACATCGACGCCCTCGAGCTCGGCGATCGCGACCCGGCGCTCCTCGATGGCCGCGATCAGGTCGGGGTTCTCGGGGCCCAGATTGGAGCCGCTCGACGCGCTGCCGTCGTAGCCGTCGCCGGCCGCCGACGGGCGGGACTGGAAGTACTCGGGAAGCGCGTCGCCGTCGGCATCCGTGAACGACTGCCCGATGAGCGCGGAGCCGACCGGCTCGTCGCCGGCGGTCACGACCGAGCCGTTGGCCTGCCAGGGCAGCGCGAGCTGCCCGATGCCGGTGACCAGCAGTGTGTAGCCGACCCCCAGCGCGAGGGTGAACACGAGCATGGCGCGCAGCGCCACGCCCGTCGTGCGAACGGTGGTGCGGGTGATGGTGGACATGTGCGTCTCCTGTCGGGCTCGAAGGCTCAGAAGCCCGGGATGAGGCTCACGACGAGGTCGATGAGCTTGATGCCGAGGAAGGGGGCGATCACGCCGCCCAGGCCGTACACGAGCAGGTTGCGGCTGAGGATCTGCGAGGCGCTCGCCGGGCGGTACTTCACGCCGCGCAACGCCAGCGGGATGAGGACCACGATGACGAGGGCGTTGAAGATGATGGCGCTGGTGACGGCGGATGCCGGCGAGCTGAGCTGCATGACGTTCAGCGCCGCGAGCCCGGGGAAGATCCCCATGAACATCGCGGGGATGATCGCGAAGTACTTGGCGATGTCGTTGGCCAGCGAGAACGTCGTCAGCGCGCCGCGCGTGATGAGCAGCTGCTTGCCGATCCGCACGATGTCGATGAGCTTCGTCGGGTCGGAGTCGAGGTCGACCATGTTGCCGGCCTCCTTCGCTGCCGACGTGCCCGTGTTCATCGCCACCCCGACGTCGGCCTGCGCGAGCGCGGGGGCGTCGTTGGTGCCGTCGCCGGTCATCGCGACGAGGTTGCCGCCCTCCTGCTCGCGCCTGATGAGCGCGAGCTTGTCTTCGGGGGTGGCCTCGGCGAGGTAGTCGTCGACGCCCGCCTCCTTGGCGATGGCCCGCGCGGTCAGCGGGTTGTCGCCGGTGATCATGACGGTGCGGATGCCCATCGAACGCAGCTCGGCGAATCGGGCGCGCAGGCCGTCCTTGACGATGTCCTTCAGGTGCACGACGCCGAGCACCCGCCCGGCGCCGTCGGCCCCGAGCGTCGCGACCACCAGGGGGGTGCCGCCCGACTGCGCGATGGCGTCGGTCTCGCCGATCAGCTGTGCGCGGGTCGCGGGCACGACGGGGGATCCGGATGCCTCCAGCCACGCGAGCACCGCCGAACCGGCGCCCTTGCGCACCTGCGTGCCGTCTGCCAGGTCGACGCCGCTCATGCGGGTCTGCGCGGTGAAGGGCACGCTGGTGGCGTCGTCCGGCGCCGTGACATGGATGCTGCGGACCGCGGCCAGCTCCACGACCGAGACGCCCTCGGGCGTGGGGTCGGCCAGTGACGAGAGCGCCGCAGCGCGGGCGAGCTCCTCGTCGGCGATGCCCGGCATCGTGACGAAGTCCGACGCGCGGCGGTTGCCGTAGGTGATGGTTCCCGTCTTGTCGAGCAGGAGGGTCGTGACGTCGCCGGCCGCCTCGACGGCCCGGCCCGACATCGCGAGCACGTTGCGCTGGACGAGACGGTCCATGCCGGCGATGCCGATCGCCGACAGCAGCGCGCCGATCGTGGTGGGGATGAGGCACACCAGCAGCGCGACGAGCACCGGGATGCTGACGGGCGCCGCCGCGTACGACGCGATCGGGTTGAGCGTGAGCACCACGATCACGAACACGATCGACAGGCTCGCGAGCAGGATGTTCAGCGCGATCTCGTTGGGCGTCTTCTGGCGGCTGGCGCCCTCGACGAGGGCGATCATGCGGTCGACGAACGTCTCGCCGGGCTTCGAGGTGATGCGCACGACGATCCGGTCCGACAGCACCCGGGTGCCGCCGGTGACGGCGCTGCGGTCACCACCGGACTCGCGCACGACCGGTGCGGACTCGCCGGTGATGGCCGATTCATCGACCGTGGCGATGCCGTGCACGATGTCGCCGTCACCCGGGATCAGCTCTCCGCCCGTCACGATGACGATGTCGCCGAGCGTCAGGTCGGAGGACGCGGCTTCGACGGTCTCGGCGCGGTCGGCTGCGGCATCCGTCTTCGCATCGTAGGCCAGCACCCGGCGCGCCATGGTGGAGGTGCGGGTCTTGCGCAGCGTCGCCGCCTGCGCCTTGCCGCGCCCCTCTGCCACGGACTCGGCGAGGTTCGCGAACAGCACGGTGAGCCACAGCCACACCGCGATGCCCCAGGTGAATCCGAAGGGAACCGCGGTGCCGCCCGAGGACTCGGGACCTCCGAGGAACGGCTCGGCGATCGCGATCACGGTCGTCAGGGCCGCACCGACCCACACCAGGAACATGACGGGGTTGCGCCACAGCGCGGCCGGGTTCAGCTTGCGCAGCGCACCCGGCAGGGCGGCCCACAGCTGCGCCGAGTCGAAGGCGCGAGAGGTTTGCGGGCGTTTCGTCTCGGCCGCTCCGCTCGCTCGCTCAACGACCGGCGTCTCGGTCGTTGAGCGAGCGAAGCGAGACGAAACGTGCTCGGGGGCGGTGGGGGACTGTGTTTCGGACATTTCAGACGAGCCCTTCCGCCAGGGGACCCAGCGTGAGAACGGGGAAGTAGGTGAGCGCGGTGATGACGACCGCGACGACGGCCAGGAGGCCGACGAACTGCGGACGATCGGTGGGGAGCGTGCCCATGGTGGAGGGCACGGACTTCTGGGCGGCGAGCGAGCCGGCCAGCGCCAGCACCAGCACGATCGGGATGAAGCGGCCGAGCAGCATCGCGACGCCGAGCGCGGTGTTCAGCCACGGTGTGTTCGCAGTGAGCCCCGCGAAGGCCGACCCGTTGTTGTTGGCCGCCGAGGTGAAGGCGTAGAGCACCTCACCGAGGCCGTGCACGCCCGGGTTCCAGATCGACGTCGACTCGACGTCGTCGCGGATGCCGGGGACGGCGAAGCTCAGCGCGGTGCCGGCCAGCACGAGCGTCGGCGTGACCAGGATGTACAGGCTCGCGAGCTTGATCTGGGTCGGGCCGATCTTCTTGCCGAGATACTCGGGCGTGCGTCCGACCAGCAGCCCGCCGACGAACACGGCGATCACCGCGAGCACGAGCATGCCGTAGAGGCCCGATCCGACGCCGCCCGGGGCGACCTCGCCGAGCATCATGTTGATCATCGGGATCATGCCGCCCAGCGCCGTGTACGAGTCGTGCATCGAGTTGACGGCGCCGGTGCTGGTGAGCGTGGTCGCGCCCGCGAACAGCGTCGAGCCGAAGATGCCGTAACGCACCTCCTTGCCCTCCATCGCCGAGCCCGCGAGCTGAGGCGCGGTGCCGAGGCCCAGCGACTCGATCCAGGTCAGCGCGGCGATCGACACGACCGCGATCGAGCCCATGGCGGCGAGGATCGCGTAGCCCTGTCGGTTGTCGCCCACCATGCGGCCGAAGGCGCGCGGAAGAGCGACCGGAATCGCCAGGAGCAGCAGGATCTCGAGCACGCTCGACCAGGGAGTGGGGTTCTCGAACGGGTGCGCGGAGTTGGCGTTGAAGAAGCCGCCGCCGTTCGTGCCGAGCTCCTTGATCGCCTCCTGTGACGCGACCGGTCCGCCGGGGATCAGCTGCGTTCCGCCGCTGATCGTTCCCACCTCGGTGAAGCCGTTGAAGTTCTGGACCACTCCCGCGATCATCAGCGCGATCGCCGAGAGCAATGCCAGCGGCAGCAGCAGCCGGGTGACGCCGCGCGTGAGGTCGACCCAGAAGTTGCCGATGGTGGCCGATCCGCGCCGCGAGAACCCGCGTACGAGCGCGATCGCGACCGAGATGCCGACGGCGGCCGACACGAAGTTCTGCACCGCCAGACCGGCGAGCTGCACCGTGTACCCCAGCGTCAGCTCGGGGGAGTACGACTGCCAGTTCGTATTGGTGACGAACGACACCGCGGTGTTGAAGGCGAGACCCTCGGGCACGGCGGGCAGCTCCAGCGAGTACGGCAGCACGGCCTGGAAGCGCTGCAGCGCGTACACGAACAGCACCCCCACGGCCGAGAAGGCCAGGACGCCGCGGACGTAGGCCTGCCACGTCTGCTCCGACCCCGGGTCCACGCCCATCAGTCGATACGCGCCGCGCTCGACGCGCCAGTTCCTGTCAGTGGTGTAGATGCGCGCGATCCCGTCGCCCAGCGGGCGGTACAGGAGCGCGAGGATGAGGAAGACCGTGGCGATCTGAAGGATGCCGGTCCACACGGTGGCAGCGTCCATCAGAACCTCTCGGGCTTCACGAGGGCGACCACGAGGTAGACGATCGCGGCGACGCCGAGGGCGGCGCCGATGAGCGAGAAGACGATCATCGGCTGCCCTCCTCGCCGCGCATCGCGTCGTGCGGAGCCGTGGCGCGGCCACGGGCCGCCAGTTTCTCGGCGCCCCGGGCGATCACCCACACGAGGGCGAAGAGCGCGAGCGTCAGGGCGAGGTAGATGACATCCAGCACAGGGACTCCCGGAGGGTGCGGTCCGCGCGGCGGACCGTGCGGTCGCCCACCGTGCGGCGGGCGTGGACTCGATGCAACTCCCGAGCGGATGCCGCAGCCGCCGTCCTCACGGAATCCGAACGCCGCGCGTCCTGACGCTCACGGTCCCCACACGGTCGCGGCCTTCGGCCGCTCCGCTGGAATCCGGCGTTGACGTGACGCCATTGTGATGTCAATCTGACGTCATGCAGATCACCGTCCATGTCGAGGAGCTCCAGCGACAGCTCGCGGCGGCGGCCGCCGCCGGCGGGACCGAGGCCGCCGAGGTCGCCGGGCGCCTGGCCGCCGCGCTCGAGCCTGCCGCGCGGCTGGCGATCCTCGAGGCGCTGTCGGAGGCGGCGGGCGAGATCACGCGCGAGCTCGCGCCCGGCTCCGTCGACGTGCGCCTGCGCGGTCGCGAGGTCGACTTCGTCGTGTCGCGCCCCGGTGCTGAGATCAGTGCGACGGCAGCGAATGCCAGCGGGCCGGTCTCCATCGCCTCGGCGTCGGCTGCGGCATCCGCCGACGACGCCGACGACGCCACCGCCCGCACGACGCTCCGGCTGCCGGACTCGCTCAAGGTGCGCGCCGAGGCCGCAGCCGCGGCGGAAGGGCTGTCGCTCAACACCTGGCTCGTGCGCGCCGTGACGGCCGCGCTCGATCCTGCGGCGGACGCCCCGGCACGCACGAGCGCGTCCTACACCGGCTGGGTGCGCTGATAGGGGGCGTGCGCTGATGACGACGTTTCCGGTCTCGGGTCCGGCCGCCGTGCGCATCGAGCTGCAGATGGGGCGCATCGACGTCGTCGCCGAGCAGCGCCGCGACCTCGCGGTCGACGTCGGTCCGGCCAACCCGCATCGCAACGGCGACCGCAGCGCCGCCGACGCCGTGCGGGTGATCCACTCCGGCTCCGACCTGCGCATCGTCGGCCCCGTGCGGTTCACCCTGTTCGGCTCAGGTGATTCGGTCGACGTCTCGGTGCGTGTGCCGACCGGCTCCGACGTGTCGCTGGCGCTCAAGTACGGGTCGATCCGCGTCGCAGGAGCGGTCGGCACCGCTCGCATCGCTCTCGACTACGGCGACGCCACCCTCGAGCGCACCGGCCGGGCCGACCTCGGTCTCGGACACGGCGAGCTGCGGGTCGAGCACGTGCGCGGCGACGCCGATGTGAGCATCAGCTCCGGGCGTGCGCGCATCGGCATCGTCGACGGCGCGCTGAGGCTGAAGGGATCGGATGCCGGCATCGACGTCGGCTCCGTCTCGGGCGTCGCCGACATCGCGACGTCGAGCGGTGTCGTCCACCTCGGCGATCCCGGCCCGGCGCTCACCGTCCGCTCGGCCTACGGACCAGTGCGGATCGGCGATCTCAACGGCGGCACGGCACGGGTCGAGGCGTCGTACGGCGCGGTGACGCTCGGCATCCGCTCGGGCACCGCCGTCTGGCTCGACGCGTCCAGCCAGCACGCTGCGGTGCGCAACGAGCTCGCCGCCGCGACCGGCCCGATCGACGGCGAGGCCACGCTGGAGCTCTACGCGCGCACCGGGTACGGCGACATCACCGTGCACCGGACGCACCCGGTCGCCGGCTGACGCTCTCGGTCGCTGAGGGTGTCGAAGGGCGGTTCGACAAGATCAGCGACCGGTAGGAGGGCGCTTCGACAAGCTCAGCGAGCGCGATGTGCGCGTCAGGCGCGGGCGGTGGCGTCCTCGAAGGCGACCCACGCGAGCATGGCGCACTTCACGCGGGCCGTGAACTTCGAGACGCCCGACAGCGCGGCGGCGTCGCCGTACACCTCTTCGTCGAGCGGGATCTCTCCGCGCGAGCGCAGCGCCTCGCGGAAGCCCTCGACGAGAGCGGATGCCTCGGCCCGCGGCATCCGTCCCTCCTCTTCGATCAGCGCGGCGAGCATGGATGCCGACGCCTGCGAGATCGAGCAGCCGGCGCCGTCCCACGTCACCTCGTCGACGGTGGTGCCGTCATCGGACAGGCGGACGCGGAGCGTGATCTCGTCGCCGCAGATCGGGTTGCGCTGGTACGACGTGGCGACCCGGCCGGTCTCGGCGGCGTGGGCTTCGGCGAGGGGCCCCTTGCCGTGCGGACGCTTGGAGTGGTCGAGGATGAGCTCCTGGTACAGCGACTCGAGGCCGTTCATGCGCCGGCTCCGAAGAAGCCACGCACACCCGAGAGCGCGTCGAGGAACACGTCGACGTCGTCGGCGGTGTTGTAGAGCGCCGTCGACGCGCGCACCGACGCCGTGAGGCCGAATCGGCGATGCAGGGGCTGGGCGCAGTGGTGCCCGACGCGCACGGCCACGCCGCGGGCATCGAGGAACTGCCCGACGTCGTGCGCGTGCACGCCGTCGACATCGAACGACCAGAGGCCCACGCGCTCCGCGCCCTCCCTGGTTGCTGAGCCTGTCGAAGCGTCGCCGAGCAGGCGGATGCCGGGGATCGATCGCAGCCCCTCGCCCATGCGGGCCTCGAGCGCCTTCTCGTGCGCGTGGACCGCGCTCATGCCGACGCCGTCGAGATAGCGGACCGCGGCCGCCAGGCCGATCGCCTGCGACACGGGCTGGGTGCCGGCCTCGAACCGCTGCGGCGGCGGCAGGTACGAGGCTTCGTCGAGCGTCACCGTCGTGATCATCGAGCCGCCGGTGAGGAACGGCGGCAGCGCCTCGAGCACGTCGGCACGGCCGTAAAGGCCTCCGACGCCGTACGGCCCGAGCATCTTGTGACCCGAGAACACGGCGAGGTCGACCCCGAGGCTCGGGAGGTCGAGGGGCAGATGCGGCGCGGACTGGCAGGCGTCGAGCACGGTCACCGCGCCGACGGACTGCGCCAGGACGACGAGCTCGGCCACCGGGTTCACGATGCCCAGCACGTTCGAGACGTGCGTGAACGCGACGACGCGCGTGCGCTCGCCGATGACGTCGGCTGCGGCATCCATGTCCAGCGTCCCGTCGTCGTGAACGGGGATGTGGCGCAGGACGGCGCCGGTGCGGGCGGCGAGCTCCTGCCACGGGATGAGGTTCGCGTGGTGCTCGGTCTCGGTCACCACGATCTCGTCGCCGGGATGCAGCGCGAAGCGGGTGGATGCCGGGGCTCCGCGCCCGATCGACGCGTTGCCGATCGCGTAGGCGACGAGGTTGAGTCCGGCGGTGGCGCCGCTCGTCCACACCAGCTGCTCGGGCGGTGCACCGACGAATCCGGCGACGGTGGCGCGTGCGTCCTCGAAGAGCTCGGTCGCCTCGGCGGCGAGGGTGTGCGCGCCGCGGTGGACGGCGGAGTTCGCGCGAGTGAGGAAGTCGACCTCGGCGTCGATGACCGCCTGCGGCTTCTGGCTCGTCGCGCCCGAGTCGAGGTAGACCAGGCGCTCGCCGTTGACACGCTCGCCGAGGATCGGGAAGTCCGCGCGGAGCGCCGCGGCGTCCGGGAGCACGGCCGGCGAGGGGGCAGAAGCGGGAGGGGTCACCCTTCAAGGCTACGCGGGATGCCGCCGCCCGGCGCGGGCCCGCATGACATCGTCGCGTGCGACGCTCGCGGTCATCGCTGCGCCGGAACCGGCGGCTCGGTGCTGTCCGCCTTCTCGGGCGGCCCGGCCGGGCGGATGACCCGCCGGCCTCCGCGATGGACCTCGAGCTCCGACATCCGTCCCCCACGGTCGTCGCCGGGAAGCGCCCGGGAGCGGCGGCCGTAGATCAGCTCCGAGGAGTCCAGCAGCCACGGCACCAGCGTGATCGAGACGCCGTGCACAAGCATGAGCTGCTGCGCGATGCGGCGCGCGCGGCGGTTGTGCAGGAGCGACTCCCACCAGTGACCGACGATGTACTGCGGCAGGTAGACGGTGATCACCGCCGAGCCGTTCTGCTCCCGGTACGCCTTGACGAACTCGGCGATCGGGCTGGCGTAGGTGCGGTACGGCGACTCGATGATCTTCAGCGGGATCGGCATGCGGTGCGCGCGCCATTCGGCCTCGAGGGCCGCGGCATCCTCCTTCGTCACCGAGATGTGCACCGCGAACGTCTTGTCGTGCTTGGCGGCCAGGGCGTAGTCGACCGCCTTCACGACCGGCTTCTGCAGCTTGTTGACGAGGATCAGGGCGACGTCGCCGGTCGAGCCGAAGTGGATCCGGTCGTCCATCGCGATCTCGTGATCGACGTCGCGGTAGTAGCGGTGCACGCCGATCATGAGGAACGACAGCACGGGGATGGCGAGGAAGATGAGCCAGGCGCCGTGCGTGAACTTCGTGATGGTGACGATGATGAGCACGGATGCCGTCATCGTGGCGCCGAGCGAATTGATGAAGAGGCCCTTGCGCAGGCCGAACATCTCGGCGCGGACGGCCTTGCTGTCGCGCTGTTCGGCCGGGAGCAGGCGGATGGCGCGCAGTCCTCGCGTCCAGTGCCGGATCATGCCGATCTGACCGAGCGTGAACGAGACGAAGACGCCGATGATGTACAGCTGGATGAGGTTCGTCAGATTCGCCTGGTAGACGATGAGCACGCCGATCGCGACCAGACCCAGGATGATCATGCCGTTGGAGTACACCAGGCGGTCGCCGCGGGTGTTGAGGGCCTTCGGCGCGTAGCCGTCGCGGGCGAGCACAGAGCCCAGCAGCGGGAACCCGTTGAAGGCCGTGTTCGCCGCGAGCAGCAAGACGATCGCGGTCGCCGCCTGGATCACGAAGAACGGGATCGAGTTCATGCCGAAGACGGCCGACGACACCTGCGCCATGAGGCTCGGCTGCGGGTTCGCGCAGTCGAAGCCGATGAGGTCGCAGGGGTTCTCGGCGTAGTGCACGCCCGCCATGAGCGCGATGGCGGTGAGGCCGGAGAAGAGCAGGATCGCGATCCCGCCCATGAGCGCGAGCGTGGTCTGCGCGTTGCGCACCTTCGGCTGGCGGAAGGCCGGCACGCCGTTCGAGACCGCCTCGACGCCCGTCAGCGCCGAGCAGCCGCTCGAGAACGCCCGCAGCACCAGCAGCATGACGGCCGCCTGTGTGAGATCCTGCGTCTCGACCGCGTAGTGCGCGCTCGACGCCACCGGCGGGTCGCCCATCACGACCTGGAACAGTCCGACGACGATCATGACGGCGACCGACCCGATGAAGACGTACGTCGGGATCGCGAACGCCCGCGAGGCCTCGCGGACGCCGCGCAGGTTCATGACGACGATGAGGATGACGAAGCCCACGGCCAGCTCGACGCGGAACGGATCGAGCCCCGGCAGCGCCGAGATGATGTTGTCGACGCCGGAGGCGACCGAGACCGCCACGGTGAGGGCGTAGTCGACGGCGAGAGCCGAGGCCACGACCACGCCGGGGATCTCGCCCAGGTTCTTGCGGGCGACCTCGTAGTCGCCGCCGCCGGACGGGTAGGCCCTGATGAGCTGTCGGTAGCTGATCACCACGACGGTGAGGAGCACCACCACCGCGGCCGCGATCCACGGGGCGAAGGCGAGGAACGCGAGGCCACCGGTCAGCAGGATGAGGAGGAGCTCCTGGGGCGCGTACGCGACGGACGACAGCGCGTCGGAGGCGAAGATCGGCAGCGCCATCTTCTTCGGGAGCAGGTGCTCGTCGGTGTCGGTGGACGCCAGCGGATCGCCGAGGATCAGGCGTTTGGCCTTCGGCGCCTCGTCGACCGACGGCTCGCGGCTTTCGTTCGTCACGGCCGGTAAGGCTACGCGCGAGGACTTCGTGAGGACGCATCCAGACAGCGATCCTCACGGAATCCATGCACCGCCCCTGCGCCCGGTCGTTGAGCGAGCGAGGAGCGCGGTCGTTGAGCGAGCTCGCGAGTCGAAACGCAGAGACGAAACGCCCCGATGCGGTCGCGACCACGGGCCGCGGCATCCCCTGGGACACTCGAAGCATGCAGGACCGGGTCATCCTCGCCGTCCTCGCGCCCGGTCGTTGAGCGAGCGAGGAACGAGCGAGACGAAACGCCCCGATGCGGTCGCGACCACGGGCCGCGGCATCCCCTGGGACACTCGAAGCATGCAGGACCGGGTCATCCTCGCCGTCCTCGCGATCACCCTCGGGGTGGTCGTCGCGGTGCTGGTGTTCGTGCCGTTCGTCGCGCTCAGCTTCCGTCGCCGCGGCGGCTTCGGCGTGCGACGGTTCCTGCTCTGGGGTGCGGCGCTCGTCGCCGTGATGGCGATCTGGACCTACACGCTGCTGCCGCTGCCCGATCCCGACGCGATCCGCTGCGCGGGCGTCAACGTCGACGTGACCGCGCTCGCCGACGACGTGCGCGGTGCCATCGCCCGCAGGGGGAGCGCGGCGGCCGGCGATCCCGCCGTGACGCAGCTGCTGCTGAACGTGCTGCTGTTCGTGCCACTCGGGTTCTTCATCCGTGTGCTGGGCGGGCGCGGCGTCGTCACGGCCCTCGTGGTGGGCGCCGCGCTGTCGGCGTTCATCGAGGTGACGCAGCTCACGGGGGTCTGGGGCCTCTACCCGTGCGCGTACCGGGTGTTCGACGTCGATGATCTGCTCACGAACACGTTGGGAGCGGTCCTCGGTTCGCTGCTCGGGCTGGTCGTGCCGCGGCGTCTTCGCGGCTCGCCGCGGCTTCCCGGCGCCGACGAGCCGCGGCCGGTGACGCGGGGCCGGCGGCTGCTCGGCATCCTGTGCGATGCCCTCGCCGCCTGGGTGCTCGGCCTCGCCGTCATCGTCATGGTGCAGGTCTCGCTGTACCTGCTCGGCGCGGAGTCTGCTGTGCAGGACGGCTCGGCCGCGACCGTGGTGGGCAGCGTCGTGCCGATCGTCCTGTGGCTCGTCGTCACGCTGGCGACGGGCCGCACCATCGGCGACCACGCCGTGGAGCTGCGCTTCGCCGGAGGGCCGCTGCCCGTCGGCCTCGCCCGCGCGCTGCGCTTCGTCGGCGGCATCGGCGGCTGGATGGTGCTCAACTCGCTCCCCGGCGCGTGGGCGTTCGTCGCCGGGGTGTTCGCGGTTCTGTCGGTCGTGCTCCTGCTCGTGACCCCTGACGGTCGCGGACTGCCGGGGCTCGCGTCCGGTCAGCGCGTGGTCGACGCGCGCGTGCCGGAGGATCGCTGAAGACCGGATGCCGGCGGCCGGCGCCACGGCGGGCACGCGAACGAGATGCGAAGCCCCTGACGCGGGCCGCGGCATCCGTCGTGTTCAGGCGGTGGGCTTTCCCAGGAACTCGCGTGCGGCGACCACGAGCGCGTCGACGCCGCGGCTCAGCGTGGGCTGCAGCACCGGCGCGAAGAAGGGGGAGTGGTTGGTGGGGATGTCGCGCTCCAGGGTGCCCGCGGCGGACGCCTCGGCGAACTTCGCGGGATCGACACCGCCCCAGAACCAGAACACCAACGGGACGCCGGCCTCGCGGGCGAACCACGACACGTCCTCGCTGCCGGTGAACATGCCGGGGTCGATGACCGTGCCGTCGCCGAACGCGGCGTCGAAGGCGGTGGTGAGGCGCTCGGTCGCGGCGACGTCGTTGATCGTCGGCGGCAGCGTGTGGTCGGTGACGATCACCGGGGGCTGCTCGGCGCCGGACGCCTGCGCCTCGGCGCGCACGATGCGCTCGACCTTCTCGAGCACGCGGGCACGGGCCTCGTCGTCGGGGTAGCGCAGGCTCAGCTCGAGCTTCGCCTCGGCGGGGATGATGTTGTTCTTGAGGCCGGCGTGGATGGAGCCGACGGTGACGACCGCGACGTCGCGGGGGTCGACCTCGCGCGACACGATGGTCTGCAGGCGCATGACGGTGGCCGCCGCCATCACGACCGGGTCGATGGTCGCCTGGGGCCGCGAGCCGTGGCCGCCGCGACCCAGCAGGGTGACGGTGAGACCATCGGATGCCGCCATCTGGGTGCCGCTGCGCACGCCGATGGTTCCCGCGGGCAGCGGCGTGACGTGCTGACCGAGCACGATGTCGGGCTTCGGGAAGCGGTCGAGCACGCCGTCGGCGATCATCGCCTGCGAGCCGGCGCCGTACTCCTCGGCGGGCTGGAAGACGGCGACGATCGTGCCCGACCACTCGTCCTTCGTGGCGACCAGCCGCTCGAGCGCGCCGAGCAGGGCGGTGACGTGCATGTCGTGGCCGCACGCGTGCATCACCGGCACGTCGTTGCCGGACGGGTCGGTGCCGCGGGCGGTGCTGGCGTACTCGAGGCCCGTCTGCTCGGGTACGGGCAGTGCATCCATGTCGGCGCGCAGCCACACGACCGGGCCCTCGCCGTTGCGGATAACGGACGCGACGCCGGTCTTGCCGATGCCCTCTTCGAACTCGATCCCCAGCTCGGTGAGGCGCTGCGTGATCACGCCCGCGGTGCGGGTCTCCTGGAAGGACAGCTCCGGATGCCGGTGCAGATCGATGTAGAGCGCTTCGAGGTCGAGGGTCATGGGCACGAGCCTATCCGCGGGCGTTCCCGGTCGTTGAGCGCGCGAGGCGAGAGGCCTGGGGCGAGGCCCATCCCGGTCGTTGAGCCAGCGAGGAACGAGCGAGACGAAACGCCCCGAGCGCGGCCACGACGCCGGGCCGCGACGCGTCAGGAGAGGAGGCGCGCGGTCGAGCCCCGGACGATCAGCTCGTACGGCAGCTCGCCGGGCCGGTGCGGCGGGGCGTCGGAATCCGCGGGCTCGAGCGCCTCGAGGATCGCGTCGGCGGCCCGCTCGCCCTGGCCGAGGGGGAACTGGTCGACGGTGGTCAGACGGAAGAACTCGCCGAGCTCGTGGCCGTCGATGCCGATGACCGAGAGGTCCTCGGGCACGCGGTAGCCCAGCTCACGCGCGGCCAGCAGCGCCCCGATCGCCATCTCATCCGATGCGGCGAAGATCGCGGTCGGCCGCCCGCCCGGCTTCCCGAGCAACTGCTTGGCGGCACGGAAGCCGCCCTCGATCGTGAAGTCGGCAGGCTCGAACAGCGACGGGCGGACGGTGATGCCGGCATCCGCCAGCGCCTGCTCGAAGCCCTGACGCCGCTGCGTCGGGATGTGGAAGTCGATGTCGAACTCGGGGCTCGCGCCGATGTGCGCGATCTCTCGGTGGCCCAGCGCGAGCAGATGCTCGGTGGCCAGGCGGGCGACGGCGACGTCGTCGACCGTGAGGGTGGTGAGGCGCGGATTCGGCCCGCCGATGGCGATCACCGGCAGGTCGAGCGCCACCAGCCGCTCGGTCTCCTCCTCGCCGAGCTCCAGCGAGATCGCGATGACGCCGTCCACGCGCTGACGACGCAGGAAGGTGTCGAAGATGTCGCGACGCTCCGCGCGGTCCGCGGTGAGGCTGTACAGCGTGATGTCGTACCCGCGGCGCATGAGGGCCGAGGCGATGCCGCTCAGCACCGTCGAGAAGAACCAGCGGTCGAGGAACGGCACGAGCACGCCGATGTTGCGCATGCGCCCCGACGCGAGACTCGAGGCGGATGCCGACACCACGTAGCCGAGGCTCTTCGCGGCCGCCTCCACCTTCGCCTTGGCGCCGGCCGACACGTGACCTCGCCCGCTCAGCGCGCGCGAGACGGTCGCCGTCGAGACGCCCGCCTGGCGGGCGACCTCGTCGATGCTGACCACGCCGTCACCTCTCTTCGCCCCGGTTGACTTGCCCTATATGTACAACACGCGCCGCGTGTCGCGTGCATATGGGGCACGTCAACGAGCGTGTTCGTGCCCGGAGGCCGCCGTGCCCGGGGGCTCCGGCTCAGTCGTTCGTCAGCCAGACCGTCGTGTCGGCCGGCAGTTCGCCGCCCGCGAGGGGACCGCTCGACGCGATCACGATACCGCTCGGCAGCGGGATCGGCGTGGAACCGGTGTTGGCGATCACGGTGACATTCCCGTTGCGGAATGCGACGGCATCCGTTCCGTAGCCGTCGATCCACTCGAGTGAGCCCGCGCCGAGCGCCCGCGCGCGACGCTCGGCGAGCAGCGTCCGGTACAGCTCGAGCGTCGATCCCTCGACGCCGGACTGGGCGCTGCGGGCCAGCGTGGCCCACTCGGCCGGCTGGGGCAGCCACGAGGCGCCCGTCGGGCTGAAGCCGTAGGCCGGGGCATCCGCGGTCCACGGGATCGGCACGCGGCAGCCGTCGCGGCCGTACCGCTCGCCGTTCGTGCGGAACCACGTCGGGTCCTGACGGGCGGAGCCGGGTATGTCGATGACCTCGGGGAGGCCCAGCTCCTCGCCCTGGTACAGGTAGGCCGAGCCGGGCAGCGCGAGCATGAGCGTCGTCGCGGCGCGGGCGCGGGCGAGGCCGACCTCGGGGATCGGCTGGCCGGGGGACTCGGGGCCGATGCCGTGACCCTGCGGGTTCTCGGCGGTCAGCGCGAGGCGCGACGCGTGGCGCACGACGTCGTGGTTCGACAGCACCCACGTGCTCGGCGCGCCGACGCCCGGGAACGCCTTCAGCGACACGTCGATGACTTCGCGGAGGTGAGCGGCGTTCCACTCGGTCGAGAGGTAGGGGAAGTTGAAGGCCTGGTGCATCTCGTCGGAGCGCACCCACTGCGCCGTCCGCTCGGCGGTCGGCAGCCACGCCTCGGCGGCGAGGGCACGGTCGCCCTCATACTCCTCGAGGATCTTGCGCCAGTCGCGGTACACCTCGTGCACGGCATCCTGTCCCCAGTAGGGCACGTTCTCCTCTTCGCCGCCCATCGATCCGGTCTCGGGGTCGGGGATGTAGTCGGGGAGGCCCTCGGCCTTGATCAGGCCGTGGGCGACGTCGACGCGGAAGCCGTCGACGCCGCGGTCGAGCCAGAAGCGCAGGATGCGGCGGAACTCCTCGCGCACCTCCTCGTTCGACCAGTCGAAGTCGGGCTGCGACGAGTCGAAGAGGTGCAGGTACCACTGGCCGAGCCGGCCGTCGGGCTCGACGACGCGCGTCCAGGCCGGGCCGCCGAAGACCGACTCCCAGTTGTTCGGCGGGAGCTCGCCGTGCGCGCCTTGTCCGTCGCGGAACATGTAGCGCCCGCGCTCAGGGCTGCCGGGAGCCGCGACGAGCGCCTGCTGGAACCACTCGTGCTGGTCGGACGAGTGGTTCGGAACCAGATCGACGATGACACGGATGCCGCGGCCATGGGCTCCGGCGAGCATCGTGTCGAAGTCGGCCAGCGTGCCGAACAGCGGGTCGACGTCGCAGTAGTCGCTGACGTCGTAGCCGGCGTCCTTCTGCGGCGACCGCTGGAACGGGCTCAGCCAGATCGCGTCGACGCCGAGGCTCTTCAGGTCGTCGAGGTGCGACGTGATGCCGGGCAGGTCGCCGACGCCGTCGCCCGAGGCGTCGGCGAAGGAACGGGGGTAGATCTGGTAGATGACGGCGGTGCGCCACCATTCGCCCCCGATGGGGGCGAGGAACGCGTCCGTGCGCTCAGCGGTCTCTGCGGAAGTCATCGGGCCAGTCTACTGCAAGCGCTTACAGTGTGACGTTGCCCCGGCCGGCGGTCCTCAGTCGAGGAACAGGGCCGAGATGAGGACCGAAACGCCGTGCGCGGCCCCTCATTCCGGCACCGTTCCTCAACTGAGGAACGACCCAGGCGCCGGGCCGGCGCGGTGGTGGCGAAGCGCGGAGGCGGCGGGAATCGAGCCCGGGCGTAGGGTGGGCGAGTGCCGTCCGAAGCCCTCACACGCGCCGAATCCCTCATCCGCACGATCCCCGACTACCCCGAACCGGGTGTGCTGTTCCGCGACATCACGCCGCTGCTGGCGGATGCCCGCGCCCTGCGCACGGTCATCCACGCGATGATCGCCCCGTTCGAGGGATCGTTCGACGTGGTCGCCGGGGTCGAGGCGCGCGGGTTCCTGCTCGCTGGCGCCGTGGCGATGGAGGCCGGTGTGGGCCTGGTGCCGATCCGCAAGGCCGGCAAGCTGCCGCTGCCCGCGGCATCCGTCACCTACGCGCTCGAGTACGGCACCGCCACGATCGAGGCGCACGACGACATCGCCCAGGGCAGTCGTGTGCTGCTGGTCGACGACGTGCTCGCCACCGGCGGCACCCTGGTCGCCGCCCATCAGCTGGTCGGCGAGCTCGGCGGCGTCGTCGTGGGCACGGCGGTGCTGATGGAGCTGACCGCGCTCGGCGGCCGCGAGGTCGTCGGCGACGTGCACACGGTCTTCACCGGCTGAGCTCGTCACCGAGCCGATGGTCTGCGCCGGGTACGGGGCGTTTCGTCTCTGCGTTTCGACTCGCAAGCTCGCTCAACGACCGCGTTCCTCGCTCGCTTAACGACCGGAACACCGCAACACCGGAACAGCGGAATACCGGAACAGCGACCCCCGGTCGTTGAGGAGCGCCAGCGACCGAGAACACCGCAACAGCGCCCCGGTCGTTGAGCGAGGGAGCGCCAGCGACCGAGACGAAACGCGGCGAGCCCGCCGACGAGCCAGGGGTCAGACGAAGCCCGGCAGGTCCAGCCACGCCGCGGGCGCGGCATCCACCCCATCCCGGACGACGGTGCCTTCGATGAGGCCGTACGGACGGTCGGCGGCGTAGAACACCTCGTTGGGGTTCTCGAGCCCGAACGGCGACAGGTCGTAGGCGAAGTGATGCTTGTTCGGCATCGCGAAGCGCACCTCGGCGATCTCGGGCCGTGCCTCGATCGCCGCCTTGCCCATCGCGAACAGGGTCTGCTGCAGCGCGAGCGAGTGCACGGTCGCGAAGGTTGACAGCAGCACGCCCAGCACCTCGGCGTAGAGGCCGTTGTAGTCGATGCCGGCGGCGACGGCGTCGGGCAGGAAGCGCCACCGCCCCGTGACCGAGGTCGCCATGATGCGGTCGGTCGCCTCGGGCAGGGTCGTGTACCGGTCGCGCGGGAACCCCGAGAACTCCGAGCCGGTCGACTTCAGCACGGTGAGATCCTTCACGCCGCCCGTGACGTGCGTCGCGCCGTCGATCTTCTGCACGGTCGCGAGCCGGGTGCCCTGGCCCTTGCGCACGAACGAGTGGTCGTGCGGCACGCCGTCGACGAGGATGCGCTCCCACTCGTACTGCTCGGCCTGCCAGAGGCCGCCCTCGATCCAGTCGAAGGCCGACACGAAATGGTCGCCGAGCGTCAGCAGGTACTCCTCGGGAGAGGGGATGCCGTGCTCCTTGGCGAAGGCGAACGCCGTGTTCTTCTGCGTGTCGGTGGCGACGATCATCGCGTTGTCGCCCTCGAGGAACGAGCTCGCGAGCGCCGCTCCCCGCAGCTGGGACGTGACGCTGAGGTCGACGATCTCGTGACGAGGCGCGTCGCGGTAGATCCGCACGAGGCGGTTCTCCGCCTTGCCGTACTTGTTGGGGCCGAGGCTCACCGAGACCATGACTAGCTCCCTCTGTAGGTCGAGTACGCGAACGGGCTGAGCAGGAGCGGCACGTGGTGGTGCCGGTCGGTGTCTTCGACGGTGAAGGTCACGGTGACGAGGGGGTAGAACGTCGGGATGCCGCGGTCGGCGAACCACGCCCCGGTGCCGAAGGTGAGCGCGTACATGCCGGGCTCCAGCCGCTCGGGGCCGAGGGCCGCGCGCCCGTCGGTATCGGTGAATCCCTGCGCGACGCCGGTGGTGCCGCCGCCGGGCAGGTGCCGGGCGAGGGACACGACGACGTTCTCGGCGGGGGTTCCGCTCGTGGCGTCGAGGACATGGGTGGTCAGGTGGCTGCTCATGCCTTCATCCTGGCGTCACGGCGGCACGCAGGCGCAGCAGCGCGATCTCCGCGAGCTGGCCGGCGGCTTCGCGAGCCTCGGTCTCGTCGTCGTTCGCGAGCCGGCGTTCGAGCTCGGCGAGCATCTCCTCGGGCGATCGGCCCGCAGCGCGGATGAGGAACACGCGACCGAACCGCGTCTCGTAGTCCGCGTTGCCGGCGGCGATCCGGGCGGCGACGTCGGCGGCGGCATCCGTCATCGAGGCCTGTTCGCGACGGGATGCCGCGGCCTCCGCGTCGTCGCCCGTCACGCGCGCGCCGATCCGGGGGTGATGTGCGAGCGCGGTGTCGAGATCGGCGCGCGTCCAGTCCCGGGTGGCGGATGCTGCGGCAACGGCCAGATCGTCAACGTCGTGGTACGGCCGGCCGCCGATCACGGCCTCCACCCACGACGGGATGGCCGCCCAGACCGCGACCTCGGCCCGCGCCGAGGCGGCGTCGAGTCCGTTGAAGTGGTCGATGTTCATCGGCGTCCTTCCCGGCGTGACGCCGCCCCCGCCCCCGCGGCCGACTCACACATGGCCGGCCACCGCGTGCACGAGGTCGGAGATCTCGCGCTTGTACTCGTTGAAGTCGGGGCTCGTGATGTCGCGTTCCCCGGGCAGGTCGATCGTGACGACGCGGCTGATGTGACCGGGCAAGCCGTGCGAGGCGCCGCCGGTCATCACGACGACGCGGTCGGCGAGGAACACGGCCTCCTCGATGGAGTGGGTGACGAACACCACGGTCGTCCTGGTCTCGACGTGGATGCGCTTGAGCTCGGCCTGCAGATCCGACCGGGTGAGCGCGTCGAGCGCGCCGAACGGCTCGTCCATCAGCAGCACCGTGGGTTCGTTCGCGAGTACCCGGGCGATCGCGACGCGCTGCTGCATGCCGCCGGAGAGCTGGCCCGGGTACTTGTCGGCGAAGCGCGTGAGGCCGACGGTCCGGATGAAGCGCTCGGTGAGCTCTCCTGCCCGCGCGCGGGGGACACGGCGGCGGCGCGGACCGTAGGCCACGTTCTCGTGGACGGTGAGCCAGGGGAACAGCCCGTAGTCCTGGAACACGACACCCCGTTCGGGGCCGGGCGCCGTGATCGGCGCGCCGCCGACGGTCACCGTGCCGCCGGTGGCGGGCTCGAAGCCGGCGAGGATGCGCAGCACGGTGCTCTTGCCGCACCCCGAGGCGCCGACGATCGCGACGAACTCGCCGGAGGCGATGTGCAGGTCGACGTCGGCGACCGCCTGCACCCCCGCGCCCTCCGGGCCGTAGCGCTTGGAGAGCCCGCTGATGTCGACGTGGGCGTTGGTGGTGATGTCGCTCATGGCGGGTCCTGTCACTTGATCAGCGGGCGGCCGCGGGTGAACAGCTGGAAGGCGCCCATCAGGATGCGGTCGGAGAGGAAGCCGGCGACGCCGACGACCATCATGCCGACGACGACCATGTCGGTGCGCACCACGTCGCGGGCGAGGATGATGTTGGCGCCGAGGCCGACGTTCACGCCGACGCCCTCGCCGAGGACGAGCACGACCCAGGCGATGCCGAGGCCAACGCGCATGCCGTTGACGACGGCGGGGGCGGAGGCGGGGACGACGACCTGGGCCAGCACCTCCCAGCGCCGGGCGCCCAGCATCCGTCCGGCTTCGATGAGGCGCGGCGGGACCTCTTTCGAGCCGCTGATCGCGCCCAGCACGATCGGGAAGAACGCCGACAGCGCGATGAGGAAGATCGTGGCCTGGTCGCCCCAGCCGATCAGGAGGCCGACGAGGGGCACCCAGGCGGTCGCGGGGATGGGGCGGAAGAGGTTGATGAACGGATCGAAGAGTGCGTCCATCGTGTAGTAGCGGCCCATCAGGATGCCGAGGGGCACGGCGATCGCGGACGCGATGGCGAATCCGACGAGCACGCGCAGCGAGGACGTGCCCAGGTTGATCCACAGGTCGCCCGAGAACGCATCGTCATGGATGCCGCCGAAGGCGTAGTCCCAGAGCGATGCGACGACGTCGGCGGGAGAGGGCAGGTACCCCATGCGGATGCCGACGACGGGGATCTCCCACGCCTGCTCGCGGCCGACCTGCCAGACGATGAGGAACAGGATCGGCACGATGCTGCCGAGCAGCACGCGATTCAGCGCGGAACCCCGGGCGAAGGGGCGTGGCCGGCGCCGCGGGGACGCAGGCGAGGGGTCGGGGGCGAGGTCGGTCACGATGGCCTGGGTCACGATGACCTCCTTTCGAACGGATGCCGGATGCGGCGGTGAAGCAGTGGGTCTGTCGCGCTGCGGTGGTGCGAGGGGTGAGGCGGTGGCGGCGCGGGGGGCTCGCCGCCACCGCCGCCTGTCACGGGGCGAACGTCGTGTCGACGATGTCCTCGCCCGTGGGCGCGTCCGTGATCAGGCCGATCTCGGCCATCGCGGACGCGAGCGCCTCGAGCTGGCCGACGTACTCGTCGGACAGATCGGAACGCAGCCAGAAGTTCTCGAGCGCCGAGGTGAAGACATCCTCGTCGCCGCCGAACTCCTCGACCATGCCCGGCAGCCACTCCTCGATGTTGTCGGCCATGTACTCCGTCGTGACGGCGTGGGTGTCGACGACCTTCTGCACGAGCTCGGGGTCCTCCTCGATCAGCGCGCCGGTCGTGATGAGGCCGATGTTGACCTTGCCGATGGGGGTCGAGTAGGGGTCGACGACCTCGGTGCCGCCGTTCGCCTTCGCGATGGAGACGCCGATCTCGACGCCCATGAACGCCGCGATGTCGCCGGCCGCGAAGGCCGACGCCATCTCGGGCACCGGGATGACGGTGAGGGCGAAGTCCTCGGGGGTGAGGCCCGCGTCCTCGATCAGCAGGCGCAGGGCGACCTCCTGGGCCGAGCCCTGAACGATGCCGATCTTCTCGCCGACGAGCTCGTCGAGCGACGACTCGCCGTTGCCGATGAAGCCCGAGCCGCCGTCTGCGGCACTGGCCACGACCTGGAGGTCGCGGTCCTGCGAGATCGAGGCGATCGTCGGCGTGACGCCCGAGATGGCGAAGTCGATCGATCCCGACACGAGGGCGTCCGACAGCGCCGGCGTCGTGTCGAGGGTGACGACCTCGAACTCGACGCCGTCGACGGCGTGGTCGTTGTAGAGGAACGGCTGGTAGAAGTGCGGCTGGCCGCGGAGCGTCCCGATCTTGACGGTGACGGTCTCCTCGCTCGAGGAGGCACCGGACGACCCGTCGTCGGCGGACGAGGAGCCGCTGCAGCCGGCGAGGGCGAGCACGGCGGCGGTGGCGAGGGCGGCGCCCGCGGCGAGGCGGTGGGCGAGGGTGCGATGGGACAGGGGGCGCATGGAGGACACTCCTGGGTCGGGCTCCGGCGACGGAGGGCGGGGGATGCTGTGTGGGACTGGCCTCATTCAAGGACGCCCGTTCGCGCGGGCCGTGAAGGCCGTGTAACGAGTGTGTTAAGTGATCGCTTAAGGAGTGGTTCGACTGTCGGGTCGACGGCTCTCGCCCCCGGTGAGGGCCGCCGGCGTCATACGATGTGGCGCACAGCCCGGCCGGCAGCCGGAGTGAGGAGGCGTCGATGGGTGAGGTGCCCACGCAGATAGGACCGCGACTGCGCACGCTCCGCGCCGCCACCGGGCGGTCGCTCTCGTCCGTCGCACACGAGCTGGGGATCTCCTCGAGTGCGCTGTCCCAGATCGAGACCGGAGTCATGCAGCCGTCCGTCAACCGGCTCATCGATCTCGTGGGCGTGCTCGGCGTGCCGGTGTCGGCGATCTTCGACGACGCCGGACGGTTCGCCCCGCGACCGCACGACGACCGCTCCGACGTGTCGGAGCAGCTTCCCGGGGTGCTCGTCGCGCACGCCGGCAGGATGTCGCCCGCCGCGCTGGCCGAGGGGGTCACCTATCGCCGGCTCTCACCGGCGTCGCTGCCGGGAGTCGACTGGTTCGAGTCCACGTATCCCCCCGGTTCGTCGTCGAGCGTCGACGGCACGATGCTCGTGCACGCCGGGTACGAGAGCGGATGGGTCGCCCGCGGCGAACTGACCTTCGAGTTCGCGGACGGCAAGGTGCGGCTCGGTCCTGGCGGGTCGCTCTCCTTCCCGGCATCCCGCCCCCATCGTGTGGTCAACGACACGGCCGAGCCCGCCGTCGCGATCTGGCTCACGCTCACCGGGCCCGCCGCCGGCGCTGCCGGCGACGCGGGCGCCGCCGCCGGCGACGCGGGTCGCGCGGGCGGCGGAGGCGTTGACGGAGAGGCGTAGTCACGAGGGCGTTACACGGGGGTAACCCGGCGGGCGACATTAAGCAATAGCTTTACGGGATGCGGCATCGCCGCGTCGCGGCATCCGCTCATCGACACCCTCTGGAGATCGCCATGACCTCTCCCGCCACCTCCCACCGGCCGGGGATCGAGACGCCATGACGCGCGGGCGGTCTGTCATCCGCGCCCAGCGCACCTGGATCGGAGGCTCCTTCCGGCCCGCCGCGATCGTCGTCGAGCGGGGGCTCGTCGCCGGCATCGTCGATGTGCGCGCGCATGTGGCCGGGGCGCGCACCGTGCTGGTGCCCGACGACGCGGTGCTCCTCCCCGGGCTCGTCGACTCGCACGTGCACGTGAACGAGCCGGGCCGCACGGAGTGGGAGGGCTTCCGGTCGGCCACCCTCGCGGCCGCCGCGGGCGGCGTCACGACCATCGTCGACATGCCGCTGAACTCACTGCCGCCCACCACGACGCCGGACGCGCTCGAGGTCAAGCGTGCGGCGGCCGTGCCGTCGGCCTTCATCGACGTCGGCTTCTGGGGCGGCGCGGTGCCCGAGAATCTCGGCGCCCTCGCGCCCCTGCACGACGCCGGCGTGTTCGGGTTCAAGTGCTTCCTCTCGCCGTCGGGCGTCGACGAGTTCGGCCACCTCGACCGTGCCCAGCTGCTCGCCGCGATGACCGAGATCGCCGCGATCGGGTCGCGGCTGATCGTGCACGCCGAAGACCCGGCGCTGCTGCACGACCATGGCCCGCTCGGTCGCGAGTATGGCGCGTTCCTCGCGTCGCGGCCCGCCGAGAGCGAGGCATCCGCCATCGACGCCGTGATCGACGCGGCCCGCCGCACCGGCGCCCGTGCGCACATCCTGCACCTGAGCGACGCACACTCGCTGCCCGCGATCCGGGCGGCCAAGGCCGAGGGCGTCGCACTCACGGTCGAGACGTGCCCGCACTACCTGACGATCGCCGCCGAGGAGATCCCCGAGGGTGCGAGCGAGTTCAAGTGCTGCCCGCCGATCCGCGAGGCCGCGAACCGCGACCTGCTCTGGCAGGGCGTCGTCGACGGCACGATCGACGCGATCGTGAGCGACCACTCGCCCTCGACCGTCGACCTGAAGCGCTCCGGTGACGGCGACTTCGGCCTGGCGTGGGGCGGGATCTCGGGACTGCAGGTGGGTCTCGCGGCGGTCTGGACCGAGGCTCGGGGTCGCGGCATCCCGCTGGAGACGATCCTGCCGCTCTACACGACCGGGCCCGCGCGGGTCGCGGGCCTGGACGGCGTGGGCGCCATCGAGGTCGGTGCGCCCGCGCACCTGACGGTCTTCGGCGTCGACGACCCCTTCGCGATCGACGCGGCGCGGCTGCTGCACAAGAACCCGATCACCGCCTACGACCGCCGCGTGCTCACCGGCCGCATCCGCCGCACCTGGCTGCACGGCGAGTCGGTGTTCGACGTCACCTCCGGTGGACCCGGCGAGGCGCCGCTGTTGCGCGGTGCGCCGCGCGGCCGGCTGCTGCGGGCTACCGCCGGCAGCGACGGCAGCGCCGCCGGCCTGCCGGCCGACGCGCCGGGAACAGACGGGCAGGCGCCGACCACCCCGACCGCGCCGCCGGTGCTGCAGCGCCGCACCGGGCCCATCGCGGGCGACCACTACCTGCCGGCCTCGCCGGACACCGTGCTGTGGGGCCGGCTGCCGTGCGAGACGGATGCCGCGGCGCTGACGATCGCGCCAGGTGAGACCGTGACATTCGACACCGTGAGCCACGAGGGGATCCTCGAGGACCAGGGCAAGGACCCGCTGGCGTTCTTCACGGGGCACGGCGTGGCGGCGGCATCCGTCCTCGACGATGCGATCGAGATCGCCGCGACCCTGTCGCGCGACCCCGCCGCCGACGGCCCGCACGTCGTCACGGGGCCCGTATTCGTCGAGGGCGCCGAGCCCGGCGACCTGCTGAAGATCACCGTGGAGCGGCTCGTTCCCCGCGTGCCGTACGGCGTGATCTCGAACCGTCACGGCAAGGGCGCACTCGTGGGCGAGCTGCCCCGCGGTGCGGCGAACGTGAGCGTCTTCACCCCGGTCGAGGAGCGCGCGTCGGGGCTGGTGGGCCTCCTGCCGGTGACCGAGGGCGGGCCGCGCGTCGTCGAGTTCCCGCTCGCACCGTTCCTCGGCACGATGGGCGTCGCGGTGGCGGGCGCCGCGCGGCCGCACTCGGTTCCGCCGGGGGCGCACGGCGGCAACATCGACATCAACCTGCTCACAGAGGGGGCGGTGCTGTACCTCCCGGTGCAAGTGCCCGGGGCGCTCGCGTACGTCGGCGACCCGCACTTCGCGCAGGGCGACGGCGAGGTGGCACTCACGGCGCTCGAGGCGTCGCTGCGCGCGACGCTGCGCTTCGAGGTGGTGCCGCGCGCGACCGCGCTCGCCGAGTTCGGCGACGTCGCAGGCCCGCTGGTCCGCTCGCGCGGCTATCTCGTGCCCACGGGGCTCGACCCCGACCTGAACGTCGCGATGCGCCACTGCGTGCGGGCGGCGCTCTCGCTGCTGCAGGCGCGCTACGGCATGGACGAGCACCTCGCGTACGCGTACCTCTCGGCGGCGACGGACTTCGACATCTCGCAGGTCGTCGACATCGTGTGCGGGGTGCACGCACGCATCCGCGAGGCGGACTTCGCGGCGGTGGAACGTGGCTGAGCCGACGCCGCCGCGCACCGCCGTCTCCGGCGCCGAGACGGTGCCGGCGGACCTGCTCGCCGCATTCGAGCGGTACGAGGCGGCCATCGTCGCCGACGACGTCGAGGTGCTCGACGAGACGTTCGCGCCCGGCCCCGACACGCTGCGCGGCGACACCGCGGGCCTCCTCGTGGGGCATGACGCGATCTCGGCCTTCCGCGGCACGCGGGGCGGCGTCGCGCCGCGGTCCATCGAGCGCATCGAGCACCGTGCGGTGGGGACGGATGCCGCGCTCCTGGTGTCGGTGTCGCGCTACGCCGGCGGGGGCCGGGGACTGCAGACGCAGCTCTGGCAGCGCATCGACGGGGCGTGGCGCATCACCGCGGCGCACGTCTCGCCGCGCCCCCAGCCGCTGGACCGCACGGTCTGGCGCACGGTCGGCGACCCGCTCTGGCAGGGCGCCTGGGACGGAGCGCTGACGGGACTCACCGTCGCGGTCAAGGACCTCTTCGCGATCAGGGGCTATCGCATCGGCGCCGGCAATCCGGCGTACCTGGACTCCGCGCGGCCCGAGACCACGACCGCACCGGCGGTGAGCGATCTGCTGCGCGGCGGGGCGTCCGTGCGCGGCATCGCCCGCACCGACGAGTTCGCGTACTCGATCGCGGGCGACAACGTGCACTACGGCACGCCCCCGAACGGCGCCCTGCCCGGCGCGCTCCCCGGCGGCTCGTCGAGCGGGCCCGCGACCGCCGTGGCCACCGGCCAGGCGGACATCGGGCTGGCGACCGACACCGCAGGGTCGGTGCGCGTGCCGGCCTCCTACCAGGGTCTCTGGGGCCTTCGCACGACGCACGGGCTCGTGCCGCGTCAGGGCCTCCTGCCGCTCGCGCAGTCCTTCGACACCGTGGGCTGGCTCACGCGCGACGGCGACACGCTGCAGCGGGTCGTCGACTGGTGCCTCAGCTACGACGGAACGTCGGTCGCGGGCGACGGCGTGGAGTCCGACGGCGAGTCGGGCGCGGACTCCGGCCGAGGGCGCTGGGGCGAGTCCGGCGCCGACCTCCCCTGGCGATTCGTCGTGCCCGACGAGGCGCTCGCCGCGGCCGAGCCGGCCACGCGCGACGCCGTCGAGTCGCTGCTCGCGCGGCTCGCCGCCGAACCCGGCGCTCCGGCCGTGTCGCGCGCGTCGATCGGCGACCTCGATTCCTACCTCGTGCCATTCCGCACCGTGCAGGCCGCCGAAGCCTGGCGCAACAACGGCCGGTGGGTGCGCGAGCACCCGGGCGCCGTCGGCCCCGCCGTGGCCGACCGCCTCGCAGCGGCGGCCGCCGTCACCGCCGAGGACGAGGCATCCGCTCGCGCCCTTCTCGCGCCGCTGCGCGAACGCGTACGCGATCTCGTGCAGTCGGAGGTGCTGCTGCTGCCGACCGTGCCGGGTGCGGCACCGGCACGGGGCCAGAGCGGTGAGGGCATCGACGCCGTGCGCCTGGCGACCCTCCGCATGACGACGCCGGCCGCCGTCGCAGGACTGCCCGCCCTGTCGGTGCCGCTCCTCACGGTGCCCTCCGTGCTCGGCCCCGCGCCGGTGGGGCTCTGCCTCGTCTCGCGCGAGGGCACCGACATCGCCCTCGTGCGCCTCGCGCGGCGCCTCGCCGCAACCGTCTCAGCTTCTGGAGTCACGCCATGACCGACCTTCCCGGCCCGATCGACCCGCCCGCACGCCTGCTGATGGGCCCCGGCCCGATCTCGGCGTATCCGAGCGTGCTTCGTGCGATGTCGGCGCCGCTCGTCGGGCAGTACGACCCGTTCATGACCGCCGCGATGACCGAGACGCAGGAGCTCTATCGCGGTGTCTGGGCCACGGGCAACGAGGCGACGCTGCTCATCGACGGCACCTCGCGCGCCGGCATCGAGGCCGCGATCGTGTCGCTCGTGCGCCCGGGCGACCGCGTGCTCGTGCCGGTGTTCGGCCGCTTCGGCCATCTGCTGGCCGAGATCGCCGAGCGTGCAATGGCCGAGGTGCACACCATCGAGACCGAGTGGGGGCAGGTGTTCCCGGTGTCGGTCATCGAAGAGGCGATCGTGCGGGTGAAGCCCACGCTCCTCGCGATCGTGCAGGGCGACACGTCGACCACGATGAATCAGCCGCTCGACGAGGTCGGCGCGATCTGCGCGCGCCACGGCGTGCTGTTCTACACCGACGCGACGGCGACGCTGGGCGGCAACCCGTTCGAGGCCGACGCCTGGGGGCTGGATGCCGCCACCGCCGGTCTGCAGAAGTGCCTCGGCGGTCCGTCGGGGTCGTCGCCCCTCACCCTGTCGGACCGCGCCGTCGAGGTGGTGCGGTCGCGCACGCGCATCGAGGCGGGCATCCGCGAGGCCGGCGACCTCTCGGCGGCCGATTTCGTGCGCTCGAACTACTTCGATCTCGGCATGATCCTCGACTACTGGGGTCCGCGCCGCCTCAACCACCACACCGAGGCGACGTCGATGCTGTACGCCGCCCGCGAGTGCGCGCGGGTGCTGCTGATCGAGGGGCGGGATGCCGTCATCGAGCGTCACCGCGTCGCCGGTGCGGCGATGCTGGCGGGCGTCCAGGCGCTCGGCCTGGCGGTGTTCGGCGACCTCGCCCACAAGATGAACAACGTGGTCGCCGTCGAGATCCCGTCCGGGGTTCCCGGCGACGAGGCCCGCAGGGCGATGCTCGACGACTTCGGCATCGAGATCGGCACGTCGTTCGGGCCCCTCCACGGCCGCGTCTGGCGCATCGGCACGATGGGCTACAACGCCCGCGAGGACGCCGTCCTGACGACGCTCGCCGCCCTCGAGGCGGTGCTGCGGCGGTTCGGCGCGTCGGTGCCGGCCGGTGGCGGGACGGATGCCGCCGCCGACGTCTTCCGGAGCGCGTGACGATGGCCCTGCTCGCGGTCGACCGCGACCGCATCGCGGCAGCGGCGCGTCGCGTGATGGCGCGGTGCGACGAGCTCGCGCGCGTGTCGGCGACGAGCGGCGCGATCGAGCGCGTGTACCTCTCGCCCGAGCACGCGCGCGTGAATCGACTCGCGGCGGAGTGGATGCGCGAGGTCGGCATGGCGACGCGCCAGGACGCCGCGGGCAATCAGCTCGGGCGGATCGACCCTTCGACGAGCTCAGGGACCGATGGGGGCGACGCGCCCGCGCTGCTGCTCGGCTCGCACCTCGACACCGTGCCCGACGCGGGCCGCTTCGACGGCATCGTCGGGGTGCTGATCGCGCTCGAGGTCGCGCGCCTGCTGCGGGCGCCCGGCGACGGGCCGGCGCGGGCCGGCCTGCCGTTCGCGCTCGAGGTGATCGCCTTCTCGGACGAGGAGGGCACCCGCTTCGGCAAGGCGCTGCTCGGCTCGTCGGCCGTCGCGGGAACGTGGGACGACGAGTGGTGGACGCTGACGGATGCCGACGGCACGAGCCTGCGCGAGGCCTTCCTCGAGTTCGGCCTCGACCCCGCCCGCGTGGGCGAGGCGGCGCGCCGACCCGCCGAGCTCGTGGGATACCTGGAGGCCCACATCGAGCAGGGTCCCCAGCTCGACCGGCGCGGCGAGTCGCTCGCCGTGGTGTCGTCGATCGCGTCGGCGCGGCGCTTCCAGCTCACCGTCGAGGGCGAGGCGCGCCACGCGGGCGGAACGCCCTACGACATGCGCCGCGACGCGCTGCTCGGCGCCTCGGAGGCCGCGCTCGCCGTCGAGAGCATCTGCCGCGCCGAGCACCACATCATCGGCACCGTCGGTCAGCTGGAGGCCTTCCCGGGCGCGGTCAACGTCGTGCCCGGCGAGGCACGGCTCTCGCTCGACCTCCGGGGCGAGTTCGACGGCGAGCGGGACCGCGTGTGGCTCTCGATCGAACGCGAGCTCGACGCGATCATGGGGCGCCGCGGCCTGCGCTGGCGGGCTCAGGAGGTGCACAGCGCCCCCGCCGTGTTCTGCGCGCCGCTGCTGCAGGATGTCGTGCGCGAAGGCATCCTGTCGACCCTCCCCGGCGGGGCCGGCGACCCTGCCGTCCTCTTCAGCCCCGCGGGCCACGACGGCATGGCCATCGGGGCCATCACGGACGTCGGCATGCTGTTCCTCCGCAACCCCGATGGCATCAGCCACCACCCCGACGAAGCGGTGTCGGCCGGCGACGTCGCGCGCGGCATCCAGGCGCTCGCCGAGGCCGTGCTGCAGCTCGCCGCCGACCGCTGACGTCGGCGCGGCTCCGCACGCCTCCGCGATACCGGGGAGTCCCGTCGAGCCCGAGGACGTCGCCCCATGGTTCGACGGAAATCCCCTGGTTCGCCTTCGAGAACGCGGAGGGTCGCGTCCGCGAGGTGCCGCGGGCGCGCAGCTCAGCGTCCGGACGTCGGCATCCCCATGCGGGCCAGCACGACGTTCTCGACGACCTGGACGATGTTGTAGAGCAGCAGCGTCACGATCGTGATGAGCGCCACCGAGGCCCACAGCTCGTCGAAGCGGGCGGAGGCGCTGAACTTCTGGATCATGCCGCCGATCCCCTGACCGGTCGACAGCCACTCCGCGAGCAGGGCTCCGGTCACCGCTCCCGGCACCGAGACCCGGGCGGCGGCGAACAGCGACGGCAGGGCCCCCGGAACGTTCACCTTGCGCAGCTGCGTCGCACGACCGCCGCCGTAGACGTGCACGAGATCGAGGCTCTCCTTCGACGCCCGGCTGAGGCCGAACATGATCGAGGCGAGCGCGGGGAACAGCACGACGATCGAGCCGATGACGGCGACGGATGCCGGAGTCCCGCGTCCGGTGATCAGGATGATGACCGGGGCGATGGCGACGAGCGGCACCGAGCGCAGCAGCAGCGCGAGCGGCATCACGCCCATCTCGACCGAGCGTGACAGCGAGAACGCCAGGGCGAGGACGACGGCGACGAGCATGCCCACCACGAAGCCGATCGCGGCGTCGGCCAGGGTCTGGGCCAGCAGCGGCATCATCTCGGCCCGGTTCGCGGCCGCCTCGTCGGACGTGAAGAAGAACTCCCACACGTCGGCGGGACCCTTGGCGACGTAGGGAGAGATGCCGGTGAGGTTCACCACCGCCCACCACAGGGCGATCACGATGACGAAGGTGAGCAGCGCGTTCACGAGCGACCGGCCGACGGCACGCGAGACGGCGCTGGCACGGGCGGAGCGCGGGGCGGAGGCGGTCGGCGCGGAGGCGTTCGCCGGGGCGTTCGGGATCGTCGCGGTCATGCGGCCACCGCCTTCCCCGAGACCCAGGGTGTCACCGCTCGGGCGACGAGGCCGACGAGTGCATACCCGACCAGGGCGACGACCGCCGAGAGCAGGAACACCGCCCAGACGCGCGCCGAGTCGAGATCGCCCTGCAGGCGGATGAGGGTGATGCCGACTCCGCGGTCGGTGCCTCCCATGTACTCGCCGAGGATCGCGCCGAGGAAGGCGGAGGGCACTGCGATCTGCAGGGCGTTGAGGATCGCCGGCGTCGCGGCGATGAGCCGCACCTTGCGCAGCTGCGTGAACCGCGACCCGCCGTACACCCGCACGACGTCGAGGCTCGAGCGGTCCGCCGCGCGGAAGCCGAGCAGGGCGCCGACCACCGTGGTGAAGAACACGGCGAGGGCGGCGAGGAAGATCGCCGTCGCACTCGGATCGCCGGCGCGCTTCGCCCCTCCGAGCACCACGATCGCGATGCCGCCGACCGCGACGACCGGCAGGCAGTAGCTGACGACCGCGATCTGCACGACGACGGTCTCGATGCGCGGCAGCAGCAGCACCGTCGCCGCCACCAGCAGGGCGATGCCGTTGCCCCAGGCGTAGCCGATGAGCGCCTCGGTGATCGTCACCTGGAAGACGCTCCAGTACGCGGCCAGCCCGTCCTGCCAGATCGTCTGGAACACGACGAACGGCGACGGCACCGGGGTGAACGTCGTGCCCGGCGGCGGCTGGAAGACGGTGACCGAGAACAGCCACCACGCGGCGATCAGGGCGGCCGCGCCGATGATCCCCGCGAGCCAGCCGGGAAGGGAGCGCCCGCGCATCAGGACTCCGCGGCGGCGCGGCCGTCCGCGCCGAAGAGCAGCTCCGACGCGCGGTCGACGAGGAGGTGGAACTCGGGGGAGCGCTGCATGTCGGGCGTGCGCGGATGCGGCAGGTCGACTTCGATGATCTCCTTGATGCGGCCGGGGCGCGGCGACATCACCGCGACACGGTCGGACAGGAAGATCGCCTCCGAGACGCCGTGCGTCACGAGCAGGGTGGTGGCCGGCTTCTCGGTCCAGATGCGCAGCAGCTCGAGATTGAGGTTCTGGCGCGTCATGTCGTCGAGGGCGCCGAACGGCTCGTCGAGCAGGAGCACAGAGGGCTTCAGGGCGAGCGCGCGCGCGATCGACACGCGCTGGCGCATGCCTCCCGACAGCTGCGCCGGCTTGGCCTTCTCGAAGCCGGTGAGGCCGACGAGGGCGATGAGCTCGTCGATGTACGCCTTGTCGGCCCGACGGCCGGCGATCTCGAAGACCAGCCGGATGTTCGCCGTGACGCTGCGCCAGGGCAGCAGCGCATGGTCCTGGAAGGCGATGCCCAGCTCGCTGTCGCGGCGCAGCTGCGCCGGTGTCTTGCCGTCGACGAACACCTCGCCGGTGGTGGGCGTCTCGAGGTCGGCGAGGATGCGGAGGATGGTCGACTTGCCGCAGCCGGAGGGGCCGAGCAGAGCCAGGAACGACCCCTGGTCGGTGTGCAGGTGGGTGTCCTGCAGGGCGGTCACGCTCTGGCCGCGACCCGTCTGGAACGTCTTGCTGAGTCCGTCGATGCGGATGCCGGTGCCCGGGGCGGGCGCCGCCGGCGAGGTTTCCCCCGCCGACGGCGCCACGGCCGCGGCATCCGTCGCCCTGGTGCTGTTCAGGTGCGTGTCGGTCATGATGATTGCCGCCCGGTCTCGGGGACTACGGCAGGTAGTCCTTGAGCTCGGGGTTCTCCTCGTAGATCTCGTCGATGATCGTCGTGTCGAACAGGTCCTCGACCGAGACGTCCCAGCCCGCGGCGGCGAGCGACGCGACGGTCTGCTCCTTGAGCTCGTCCGAGATGGTGAAGAGGCCGTTCGCCTCGGTCTCCTCGGTCGAGATCAGCAGCTTCTCGGCCTCGAGCCCCTTGGCGGTCTTGACCGGGTCGAGGGCGCCGAAGACGGCCTCCAGGCCGTCCTCCGACTCGGACGCGGCCTCGTTGTAGTACGTCTCGATGAGCGCGACCGTGTCGTCGGTCGACTCGAGGAAGACGTCGGTCCAGCCCTTGATCTCGGCGATCAGGAACGCCTTGAGCAGGTCCTCGTTCTCGGCGAGGAACTGGTCGGTGACGCTGAACGCCTCGGCGACGTAGGGCACGCCGTTCTCGGCGTACGAGAGGTTGGTGACCTCGTAGCCGGCGAGCTCGACCGTGAGGGCCTCGTTCGTCAGGTACGCCATGAAGCCGTCGACCTCGCCGTTCATCAGCGGGGTGGGGTCGAAGTCCACCGGCACGACGGTGACGTCGGCCGGGTCGATGTCGTTGGCGTTCAGGAGGGCGGCGAACACCGAGGCGTTCGAGTCCTGGACGCCGATGGTCTTGCCGACGAGGTCCTCGGGGGTGGTGATGTTGCCGCCGTCGGCCAGCGAGAGGATCGTGAAGGGGTTCTTCTGGAAGGTCGTGCCGATGATCTTCAGCGGCGCCTCCTCCTCGGCGATCGCGGCGCCGATCGAGGCCGCGTCGCTGAGGGCGACCTGGACGCTGCCCGAGAGGAGCTTGGCGACGCCGGTGTCGGGTCCGGAGATGCCGATCACCTCGTCGAAGCCGGCCTCGTCGTAGTAGCCGTTCTCGTACGCGTAGAACTCTCCCGCGAACTCCTCGTTCTTGATCCAGGAGTACTGGACGCTGATCTCGCCGTACGACGCCTCCTCTTCGCCGCCGCCGCTCGCGCCGGGCGCGGAGCCCCCGGATGCGCAGCCGGCGAGGACGAGGGCAGAGGTGACGAATGCGGCCGCGGCCGCCGCGAAGCGGCCGGACCGCCTCAGGTTGCTGTGTCGTGCCATCGGGTGTGGCTCCCCTTCTGATGCGATGTGATCTGAGCGACGCTATGACCTCGACGTTTCGCCTCGTGCGCCCCGGTGTTTCCGGGGTGTGACGAGGTGCTCAGGGCGCGGAATCGGCACCGCGGGAGCCCCTCAAGGGCGGACGGACACCTCGACCGGGACGGATGCCTCGACAGGCACGGATGCCGCATCCGTCGCGCCGTCCTGCAGCAGGCGCCACACCCGCTCGCGGGTGAACGGCTGGTGGTACGGGCGCCGGCCGACGGCCCGCGCGATCGCGTTGCCCACGGCCGCCGCGACCGGGTTGTAGGGGGACTCGCTCATCGACTTCGCACCGAACGGGCCGACCGAGTCGTGCGTCTCGGCCAGCAGCACCTCGGTGGTCGGCACGTCGGCGAACTGCGGCACGCGGTACAGGCGGAACACCGGATTCGCGACCGCTCCCGCGTCGTCGATCAGCACCTCTTCGTACAGCGCGCTGCCGAGGCCCTGCGCGGCACCGCCCTCGATCTGCCCGCGGCACTGCGCCGGGTTCATCACGAACCCGGCGTCGGCGGACTGCACCGACTGCAGCACGCGGACGGTGCCGGTCTGCGGATCGACGGCCACGCGGACGGCGTGGACGTTGAACGAGAGGCTCCGCTCGTCGCCGTGCTCGCTGCCGGTGCCGACGATGCCCTCCGCCGTCCGTTGGGCGGCCGTCGCGGCGCGCACGAGCTCGGTGTACGAGACGAGGCGATCTCCCGCCTGCACGCCGCCGGGAGCGAGGCGCACGGCATCCGCCCCGGTGATCCGGCGTGCGGACTCGAGCATGCGCGTCTTCAGCTGCCGGCACGCGGCGGTCAGCGCCTTGCCGGCGCCGGTGACCCCGGACGAGGCGAACGCTCCGGTGTCGTGCAGGACGAGATCGGTGTCGGCGCCGCGCAGCACGATCCGCTCCGGTGCCGCCTCGAGCACGGTCGCCGCGATCTGACGCATCACGGTGCTCGTGCCGTTGCCGAACTCGGCGGTGCCGACCGCCAGGGCGATCGTGCCGTCGGTGCGGAGCGTCGCCGACGTGTGCGCGTGGTGGCCGCCGGGCGCCATCGCGGCGATGAACGACAGCGCCATGCCCTCGCCGACGAGCCAGCCGTCGGGCACTGCGACGCCGTTGCCGCGGCGCAGCGCGCCCTGGGCGAGGTCGAGGCACTGGTCGAGGCCATAGCTGCCCCACACCAGGTCTTCGTCGTGCTCGTCGTGCACGGTGAGGAGCGGGTCGCCCGCCCGCACCGCGTTGAGCCGGCGCAGGTCGAACGGATCCATGCCGAGCCGCTCGGCGAGCATGTCGAGCGCCGACTCCACTCCCAGGATCACCTGGCCGAGCCCGTAGCCGCGGAAAGCCCCCGACGGCACGTTGTTCGTGTAGACGACCTCCGCGTCGACGCGCTTGACCGGACAGCGGTAGACGTTGATCGATTCGGCGCAGCCGTGGAACATCACGCCGATGCCGTGGTTGCCGTAGGCGCCCGTGTCGCTCAGCACGTCGAGCCTGATGGCCGTGAGAACGCCCTCCGCCGTCGCGCCGAGCGTCACGCCGACACGGAAGGGATGCCGCACCGAGGTGCGGCGGAATTCGTCGGCGCGCGTGAACTCATAGGCCACCGGGCGGCCGGTGCGGAGCACCGCCAAGGCGACGAGGTCTTCGGCGAACATCTCCTGCTTGCCGCCGAAGCCCCCGCCCACCCGCGCCGCGTGCACGCGGATGCGCTCACGCGGCAGCTCGAACAGGCGCGCCAGCTCGTCGCGCACGAGGAACGGCACCTGCGTGCTCGAGCGGATGACGAGCCGCCCCTCCTCGTCGAGCCGGCCGACCGCGCCGTGCGTCTCGAGCTGCGCGTGGGAGACGCGGCTCGTCTGCCAGGTGCCGGTGACGGTGACCGCGCTCGCCGCGAGAGCGGCGTCGACATCGCCGCCGATGCCGTCCTGGAGCGTCGCGAGCACATTGCGGGAGGCCTTGGCCACGCGATCCTCGGCGGTCCGGCCGGGGTGCAGCACCGGTGCGCCGGGGCGGCGGGCCTCCTCGGGATCGAAGACCGCCTCGAGCACGTCGTACTCGACGGCGATCAGCCGGCAGGCCTCGTCGGCGGCCTCGGCCGTCTCAGCGACCACGGCGGCCACCCGCTGCCCGACGAAGCGCACGACGTCGTCGAGGATGCGGGTGTCGTCGGGGTCGTCCTCGCGGTGCTCGTGCCGCGCGGTGGAGAACCGCCGCGCCGTGACGTTCTGGTGCGTGAAGACCGCGACGACCCCGGGCACGGCGCGCGCCGCCGTCGCGTCGATCGAGACGATGCGGGCGTGCGCATGCGGCGAGCCCACGACGCGGAGCACGAGGGTGTCGGAGGCGTCGGTGTCGAAGGTGAAGGGCTCGAGCCCCTGCACGATGCGCCGGCCGGGCTCGGGCCGCACCGACTGCCCGACGTGCCCTTCGACAGGCTCAGGGACCGGGGGCGCATGCTCAGGGGCCGGGGCTACGGGCTCAGGGGCCGACGTGCCGGTCGCTGAGCCCGTCGATCCGGTCGCTGAGCCTGTCGAAGCGCGCCCGGTCTCGCGCACCGGGCCGAGCACCGCTGCGTGGATCGCGTCGCGGATCGGCCGGTACCCCGTGCACCGGCACAGGTTGCCCTTCATGCGCCGGTCGAGGTCGGGCAGGTCGTCGGCGCTCAGCGTCGAGGCGGTCACGGCCATGCCCGGGGTGCAGAACCCGCACTGGAACCCGAAGTGCTCGACGAGCGCCTCCTGCACCGGGTGCAGGTCGTCACCCGGCGCGAGCCCGGCCGCCGTGGTGACGGAGGCACCCTCGGCGCGCACCGCCGGGATGATGCAGGAGTGCACCGGCACGCCGTCGAGGATCACGCCGCACGCGCCGCAGTCCCCGGCGTCGCAGCCCTTCTTCACCTCGTGGTGGCCGCTCTCGCGCAGCAGGGTCCGCAGGCACTGCCCCGCGCGGGGTTCGGCCTCGAGCGGCTCCCCGTTGACCTCGAGCCTCATGCCGCCGCCTCCTCGGCGGCGAGCTCGCCGCGGATCCGCTCGGCCAGCACGACGCTCACGGCCCGCCGCCAGTCGGCGGCTCCCAGCGCGTCGCCGTAATACCCCGGAGCGCCTTCGATGACCTCGGCGAGGAGCGCCGCATCGGGCACCTGCGGGAATCGGAACACGACGGGTCGCTCTGTCGCCGCGGTCACGGTGACCACGCATTCGCCGTCGACGTCGACGCGCCCGGTCACGACAGCGCCCGATCGCCCGTGCTCGGCGAGGGCGATCTTGCGCAGCAGCACGCGCGACCGCAGCGCGTGCTCGGGCAGGTCCACGGCTCGCAGCACCTCCCCGCGACGCAGCGAGTTCTCGCCGTTGGCCGTGATGAGGTCCGCGACCGGCAGCGTGTACTTCCCGCCTCCGGCCGTCCACACCTCGGCGGTGCCGTCGAGGGCGACGGCGAGCGAGATCATGGCGCCGGCGGCGAACGAGCGGCATACGTTGCCGCCCACGGTGGCGGTGTTCCAGATCTTGAACGACGCGAGCAGCGCGTTCGCCGCGTCGGGAATGACCGATGCCGCGGCCCACGCCGCCGGCACGCGCGGCTCGACGCGGCCCTCCGCCCAGGCGACGAGGTGCGCGATCGTGCACGTCGCTCCGATCCGCAGGCCCTCACGGGTGAGCTCGAGGGCGGGCCAGCCCATGGTCGTCAGATCGACGAACCCCGTCGTGCCGGGCTGCGGCTCGCTCATGAGCCAGGTGCCTCCCGCGAGGAACGTCTCGCCCGCGGCGAGGCGCAGATCCTGCCGTGCGCACGCCGGGCGGTACGAGGTGACCGAGGTGATGTCCACGCGTGCGTCCTTCCACTGCGACTGCCGGGCGTCCGCCGGGTCGAGCCCGTGCGGGTCGAGCCGGTGTGGGCCGCTGGTCCGCCAGTCAAGCAACGCGCGGTTTCGACGGTGTTTCGCTCGATTGCGGGCGCGCGGCGATTCGCCGGTGACGGGCTGCCGAGGGCCGCGAAGACGCCTCAGTCGCCGGGTTCGCGGCCCGCATCGCCGGGGTGCGCGGCAGTGGGGCGGGGACCGTGGTGCGGGATCGGCTGCGGCGCCTCGCCGCGGGACGGGTGGGGTGGCTCAGGAAGGGCATCTGCGTGCACACGCCCCTCGAAGGCGATCAGCCGATCAGTGCGACCGGAGCGCTTCGGGAAGCGACGGCCCGTCACCGTGTTCGCGGTGATCTTGATCGCGAAGAACTTCGGAGTGGGGCTCCAGGACTCGAGCTCCCTCACGCCGCTGCGGCGGAGATCGTCCTCGCTCGTGACGCGGGCGGCGCTGCCGCGGACGACGACGCTCCAGCGGGAATCATCCGTCTCGCCATCGACCTCGAACGCGACCAGCGGATGCTGTGCGATGTGCAGGAGCTTCGCATCGCGGGCCGTGCGCACGAAGAGCGAGCCCTCGGAGGTGGTGAAGTTCACGGGGAAGACGTCGGGCGCGCCGTCGGCGTGGATCACCGCGAGCCGGCCCAGCCGAGCCTCCTCGAGCAGCGTCCAGCATTCCGCCGTCTGCAGGCGCTCCACCTGCGGGGTCACGGGTGCAGCGGCTCCGCCGTCGGCGGTTGCCGCGGACGCGTCGCGCCCCGTCGACCGGGATGCCTCCATCGCCGCCTCCTCTTCCTCCTCCTTCGGTCATACCCCCGACCGGCGTGATTGGGAAGGGCCCGCGGCGCGACGGAGGGCCGGGTGCGGCATCCGTCCCACTCCTTCCACGCCCCGTTGCGCGGGGCGACCGTTCGTCAGAGGCGCTCCGCAAGGGCGACGGATGCCGCGGCCACCTCCCGGGCGAGCCGCCCCTCGTCTACGGTGACCAGCGTCCCGTCCTCGACGACCGTCTTGCCGCCGACGTAGAGGCGCTTGAGCGGTGGCAGCGCGCCGAGGCCGAGCGCGGCCACCGGATCGAGGATGCCGGCGTGCTCGATGCCGTCGACCTGCCACACGGCGATGTCGGCGAGCTTGCCGGGCTCGAGCGACCCGATCTCCTGCTGCCTGCCCAGCACCCGGGCGCCGCCCATCGTGGCGATGCGCAGCCCGTCGCGCACGCTCATCGACTCCGAGCCGGTGCGGAGGCGATTCATCAGCACCGATTCGCGGATCTCGATGCCGAGCTGACCCGATTCGTTCGAGGCGGAGCCGTCCACGCCGAGCCCGACCGGGACGCCGGCGTCGAGCAGCGCCCGCACCGGCGCGATGCCGGCGGCGAGCCGCGCGTTCGACGACGGGCAGTGCGCGACCCCCGTACCGGTCGCGGCATAGCGCTCGATCGCGGGGGCGTCGAGGTGCACGCCGTGCGCCATCCACACGTCGTCGCCGAGCCACCCGAGCTCTTCCAGGTACTGCGTCGGGGTCCGGCCGAAGTGCTCGGCGCAGTACGCGTCCTCCTCGACCGTCTCGGACGCGTGGGTGTGCAGCCGCACGCCGAGCGACCGGGCCAGCATCGCGGCCTCCCGCAGCAGGTCGGCCGTCACCGAGAACGGCGAACAGGGGGCGATCGCGATCCGCACCATCGCGTCGAACGAGGGGTCGTGGTAGCGCTCGACCGCCGCCTGCGACGCCTGCAGGGCGGCATCCGTCGTCTCGACCGCGAAGTCCGGCGGAAGCCCGCCCTGCGACTGCCCGAGGTCCATCGACCCGCGCGTCGCGTGCAGGCGCACGCCGATGGTCGATGCCGACTCGACGAGGGCGCCCACGATGTCGCCCGACCCGCGGGGGAAGACGTAGTGGTGATCGCCGACCGTGGTGCAGCCCGACCGCGCGAGCACCGCCATGCCACCCGCAGCGCCCACGCCGGTGAGGCCCGCATCGATGCGCGCCCACAGCGGGTACAGCGCCGTGAGCCAGTCGAACAGGATCGAGTCCTGCGCGTAGCCGCGCGTCAGCCACTGGTACAGGTGATGGTGAGTGTTGATGAGGCCCGGCGTCACCAGGCATCCGCGCGCGTCGACGATGTCGGCGCCCTCGCGCCAGCGCCCGTCCGCACGTCCGTGGCCGACCGCCACGATGAGTCCGTCCTCGATGACCACGTGCCCGCCGGCGTGCTCGGTGCCGACGGCGTCGACGGTCACGACATGCGCGTTCTCGATGAGGGTGCGGGTCATGAGGCTCCTGCCGCGAGGGGGATGCCGCAGCCCGACGTCGCGCCGGCGGCAGGGGACTGCGGCGCAGGGGCCGTGGAGATCGGGGCGCCGGACGCTTCCTCGTCTGAGGGCGACGCGCCGGAGGAGGTCTGGGCGGAGTCCCGTGCGGCGGCAGCGGGTCTGCGATGGAGAGGCCCCGAGCGCGCGCTCAGCGGGACGCCGGACCCGCCGTGCCGCGTCGCGACGATCTCGGCGAGCACCGAGATCGCGGTCTCGTCGGGGCTGGCGCCGCCGAGGTCGAGGCCGAGCGGCGACCGCACCCGCGCGATGTCGGCCGCCGTGACACCGGCGTCGCGCAGCTGCGCCGTGCGGTGGGTCACGGTGCCGCGGGCGCCCATGGCGCCGACGAACCCGACCGGAAGCGCCAGCGCCGCGGCCAGCGCCGGAACGTCGAGCCGCTCGTCATGGCTCAGGACGCAGACGGCCGTGCGGGAGTCCACGACGGAGGCATCGAGCTCGGCGAGGTACTCGTGCGGGAGTCCGACGATCAGCTCGACGGCCGCGGGGAAGCGCTCGCACGTCACGAGCGTCTCCCACACGTCGCACACGGTCACCGCGAAGCCCGCGGCCGCCGCCACGCGGCAGAGGGCCGCGGCGTGCTCGCCGGCGCCGACGACGATGAGACGGGGTGCCGGGGCGTGCGACAGCACGAGGACATCGTGACCGTCGAGCGCACCGGGGAGCACGACGGTCGTGCGGTGGCGGAAGGCGTCGTCGAGCGCCTCGTCGGCCGCTTCTGGACGCCCCGCGAGCGCCGCACGGAGTGCGGCCTCGTTCAGCATCGTGCCCGCGGCCGGCCCACCGAGCACGAGGCCCACCGTCGCACCACGGCCCGAGGCCGCCGCCTCGAGCGCATCGATGACCGCCGGTTCGGCGCGCACCGCGTACGCCGCGACATCCACGCTTCCGCCGCAGGCGAGCCCTGCGGCATGGGCGGCGTCGTCCGAGAATCCGAGGCGTGCGGTGCGGGGCGCTCCGTCGACACGGGCGCCGTGCGCGAGCAGGATCGCGTCGCCCTCGACGCAGCCGCCCGAGATCGATCCGATCACGCGCCCATCCGCCGTCACCGCCATCGTCGCGCCGGCGCCGCGGGGCGCGCTCCGGTCCACCCGGGTCACCGTCACCGCCGCGACCACGCCGCCGGTCCGCAACAGCGGCAGCAGTTCACGGGCGCGTTCGAGCATGCCCACACGCTAGGCCCGCCGTGTTTCGTTCGCACTACGCTCAGGAAACGCCGCCGGCACCGCCGCGGCATCCCATTCCGAGGAGGCCGGTTCGTGCGCATCTGCGGCATCGTGCTCGCGGCCGGCGCGGGCGCCCGATACGGGTCGCCGAAGGGTCTCGCGCACACCCCGGACGGCGAGCCCTGGGTCGCTCGGGCCGTCCGCACGCTGCGGGAGGGCGGCTGCGACGAGGTGCTGGTCGTCGTCGGCGCGCGCGCGGACGAGGTCGCAGCACTCGTGCCGGACGACGCCGGGCTGGTCGAGGCCGCAGACTGGGCCGCCGGACTCTCAGCGTCGCTGCGGGCGGGACTGCGCGCGGCGCAGGGCGCGCGGCACGGCCCGGAGGACGGCGCGGAGGACGCGGCATCCGCTGATCCGGGGTCCACGGCTGCTGCGGCGTTCGACGCCGTCGTCGTCATGCCCGTCGACACCCCCGATGCGCCGGCATCCGTCGTTCGTCGAGTGATCGCGACGCTTCGTCGGGGAGCCCCCCTCGTTCAGGCCGTCTACGGCGGTGTGCCGGGGCATCCCGCGGCGATCGCCCACTCGCACTTCGCCGCGCTGGCGGCCGCGCTGGACGGAGACCGCGGTGCACGACCGTATCTCGTCACCCACGGCGTGTTCGAGGTCGAGTGCGGCGATGTCTGGTCGGGAGCCGACATCGACCACCGGTGACCCCGCGCCGGACGCTGAGCGAGGCCAGGGCACAGCTGCCACCGGTCGTTGAGCGAGGGAGCGCCAGCGACCGAGACGAAGCGTCTCGAGCCGACGTTCAGCGCCGGGTGCGGGCGTTTCGTCTCGCTCGTTCCTCGCTCGCTCAACGACCGGTACCTCGACCTCCGGTCGTTGAGCGAGGGAGCGCCAGCGACCGAGACGAAACGCCTTGAGCCGACGCCCTGCGCCGGGTGCGAGCGTTTCGTCTCGCTCGTTCCTCGCTCGCTCAACGACCGGGCGCCTCGCCCGCGTCGTCGGTGCGTCAGTCGCCCAGGACGACGTTGAGCGGCGGCTCGCCGGCGACGAGGCGCTCGATCTGGGTGCGCACGAGCTTCGCCACGCGCGGGCGCATCGCGCTCGAGGCTCCGCCGACGTGCGGGGTGATGAGGACCCCGGGAAGGCTCCACAGCGCGTGCCCTTCGGGCAGCGGTTCGGGATCGGTGACATCGAGCGCCGCGCGGATGCGGCCGCGGCCGACGTGATCGACCAGCGCCTCGGTGTCGATCAGCGACCCGCGTCCGACGTTGACGACCAGCGCGCCGTCGGGCAGCGCCGACAGGAACGCATCGTCGACCAGGTTCTTCGTCGCGTCGCCGCCGGGAAGCGTCAGCACGACGATCTCGGCGCGGGGGAGCAGGGCGGGCAGCTCGTCGATGCCGTGGACGGCCACGCCGTCCTCGTCGCGTGCCCGCGAGGCGACCGGAATCAGCTCCACCTCGAAGGGTGCGAGCCGTGCGGCGACCGCCTTGCCGACGCCCCCGTAGCCGAGCAGCAGCACTCGGCGGTCGGCGAGGCTCTGTGCGAAGACCGGCGCCCACCGGCCGCCGGCGGTGTCGACGGCGAACGCGTCGATGTGCCGCTGCGCCGCGATCGCGAGGCCTACCGCCAGCTCGGCGGTCGAGGTCTCGTGCACCGAGGCGGCGTTGGCGAAGGGGAGGCCCTCCGGCAGGATGTCGGCGACGCCGTCGTAGCCGATGGACTGGCCCTGGACGAGCCCGACCTCGACGTCCTCGAGGCGCTCGAGCACCCGCGCCATCGACATGTACGGCGGCACCACCATGTCGAACCGCGGGCGGGGGGCCGCGGCATCCATCGGCCACACCACCAATTCGACGCCCGCGGGGAGCTCCCCGAGATCGGCGGCGAGTTCTTCGGTGGGGACGCTGACGACAAGATTCCGGATGCCACTGCTCACGCCGTCCACGCTACCGGCGCGGTGCGGTGCGGGCGTCGCCGGGCGGCGCTACGCTCTCGGCCAGCGGACACCGTCGCCCGAGCGGCGCCGCACGAGGAGGCGGACGTGGTTCCCGAGATCAACTACTGGGCGGTGCTGATCGCGACGGCGTCGAGCATGGTCGTCGGCTCGATCTGGTACACGCCGAAGGTGTTCGGCACGCGATGGGCGAAACTCGCGAACGTCGACATGGACCGGCCGGGCGCCAGCGCCGTGGTGCCGATCGTCGTCACCCTGATCGTGAGCTTCATCACGGCGTGGGTGCTCGCCGGCGCGACGTCGATCGCCTGGCATTTCTACGGTGGCGGGTATCTGCTCGCTGCGGTGGGCACGGGTGTCATCCTGTGGGCGGGCTTCACGGCCGCGCGGTTCATCACCCACGATGCGTTCGAGGGCCGGCCGTCGTCGCTGACGGTGCTGAACATCGCCCACGAGCTGGTGACGATCGTCATCATGGCTCTCATCATCGGCGTGTGGCCGCCCGCCGGCACCGTGTGAGCAGGTCGCCGCTGGGGCTCAGGCGGCCTGGGCCACCACGGCGGCGATGGCCGAGGTGAAGAACGACCGGCCGTCGACGCCCGATCGCATGGCGTCCGCGGTGTCGGGGCCGAAGCCGGGCTCGACCGCGTGCTCGGGGTGCGGCATGAGGCCGACCACGTTGCCGCGTTCGTTGGAGATGCCGGCGATGTCGCGCAGCGAGCCGTTCGGGTTCACGCCCACGTACCGGAAGGTGACGAGGCCCTCGCCCTCGAGGCGGTCGAGCTCGTCCTCGGAGGCGATGTAGCCGCCGTCGGCGTTCTTCAGCGGGATCACGATCTCCTGGCCGGAGGCGAAATCGCTGGTCCACGCGGTGTCGTTGTTCTCCACGCGCAGGCGCTGGTCGCGGCGGATGAACTGCTGGTGCGCGTTGCGGATCAGGCCGCCGGGGAGCAGGTGCGCCTCGACGAGCATCTGGAAGCCGTTGCAGATGCCGAGGATCGGCATGCCCTGGGCTGCGGCATCCTTCACCTCCGACATGATCGGGGCGAGCGCGGCGATCGCTCCGGCGCGCAGGTAGTCGCCGTAGCTGAAGCCGCCGGGAAGCACGAGGCCGTCGACCCCGTCGAGGTCGTGCGAGCCGTGCCAGAGGGCGACGGGCTCACCGCCGGCGATCTCGATCGCGCGCTGCGCGTCGCGGTCGTCGAGCGAGCCGGGGAACGTGATGACGCCGATGCGGGCGGTCATTCGACGACCTCGATGCCGACGACGTCCTCGATCACCGCGTTCGACAGGATCTCGTCAGCAATGCGCTGGGCCTCGGCGAGGACCTCTTCGGTGACCTCGCCGTCGACGGTGAGCTCGAACCGCTTGCCGATGCGCACCGCGGTGAAGTCCGAGACGCCGAGCCGGGCGAATGCGCCCGAGACGGCCTTCCCCTGCGGGTCCAGGAGCTCGGCCTTGGGCATGACGTCGACGACGATGGTGGGCATGTCGATCCTCCTGGCGGCCGGAGGCCGCAGCTATCGGTCGTTGAGCGACGAGCGCAGCGAGGAGTCGAAACGCCGGATGTCGCGGGCAGGGGTCTCGTCCAGTCTACGGGCCCCGGCATCCGTCGTTCTCTCGCCCACGTGAGCGGTCCGTGACGCAACCGTGATCAAACCGTGGGAGCGCTCCCTTGACTTCATGGGAGCGCTCCCGTAGCGTGACGTCTCGACTGTTGGGAACGCTCCCACGGTCGCACCACACGGCACGGATCCGATCCGCGCCGATCCTGCAACACACACGACCCTGACAACACAAAGGAGTGACAGTGAACGCACGCGCCTTCCGCAGAAGCGCTGTGGCAATCGCCGCATTCTCGGCTTCCGCCATCGTCCTCGCCGGCTGCGCCGGCGGCACCGGCAACGAAGATGCCGGCGGCGAAGACGGCGAGATCACGCTGACCGTGGCCACCTTCAACGACTTCGGGTACACCGATGAACTCCTCCAGGAGTACATGGACGAGAACCCGAACGTCACCGTCGAGCACACCCGTGCCGCCGAGTCGGGCGACGCCCGCTCGAACTACTTCGCGAAGCTCGGCAAGGGCGGCCTCGCCGACATCGAGGCCGTCGAGATCGACTGGTTCGCCGAGGCCATGCAGTACTCCGACCTGCTCGCCGAGGCGCCGGACGACGTCAAGGGCCGCTGGCTGGACTGGAAGGAAGCCGCCGCGACGGACGCGGACGGCCGTCTGGTCGGCTTCGGCACCGACATCGGCCCCCAGGGCATCTGCTACCGCGCCGACCTCTTCGCCGAGGCCGGTCTCGCGAGCGACCCCGCGGGCGTCGCGGACCTGTTCAACGGTGACTGGGAGAACTTCCTCGACGTCGCCGACCAGTACAAGACCGCCACCGGCAAGCCGATGATCGACTCGGCGAACTCGGTGCTCCAGGGCATCGTCAACCAGATCGAGTACACCTACACCGAAGAGGACGGCACGGTCATCGCGACCGAGAACCCCGAGGTGCAGGACGCGTACAACCTGGTGGCTGAGCGCGCCGTCCCCAACTCGGCATACTCCGGCCAGTGGTCGGACGACTGGTTCGCGTCGATGGCCAACGGCGAGTTCGCCGCGATGCTGTGCCCGGGCTGGATGCTGGGCATCATCGAGGGCAACGCGCCCGACACCGCTGACTGGAACATCGCCGACGTGTTCCCGAACGGCGGCGGCAACTGGGGCGGGTCGTACCTGACCGTCCCGGCCGACGGCGAGAACGTCGAAGCCGCCCTCGAGCTCGCGGACTGGCTGACCGCTCCCGAGCAGCAGATGAAGGCGTTCGCCAACGCGGGCACCTTCCCGAGCCAGACCGAGGCTCTCGAGAGCCAGGAGCTCGCGGATGCCACCAACGCGTACTTCCAGGACGCGCCGGTGGGTGAGATCCTGACCACCCGTGCCGAGGCTGTGACGGTCGCGCCGTACAAGGACGCGAACTACTTCAAGTACCACGACGCGCTCCAGAACGCGGTCATCCGTGTCTTCGACGGTGTCGAGGACCAGGAGACCTCGTGGAACACGTGGGTCGCCGAGGTCGGGGCCTTCTAAGACCTCACCTCAACACCCTGACCGGGTGCGTGCGGACGAAACCGCCCGCACGCACCCGGTCGAACCGACCAGACCCCTACTGGAGCCATCGTGACTGCCACCGACGTGCGGCCCGACGCGCCTGAGGCGCCGCCGCAGCGGAAGGAGAAGCCCGTCCGGGTGCTCTCCTTCAGCCAGAACCTCAGCCGCTGGGACCTCAAGTTCTCGCCCTACCTGTACATCTCGCCGTTCTTCATCCTGTTCGCGATCGTCGGCCTCTTCCCGATCGCCTACACCGCCGTCATCTCGTTCATGGAGTGGGACCTCGTCCGCAACTCCGGCGAGTTCATCGGGTTCGGCCAGTACGTCTGGATCCTGGAGAACCCGCACTTCTGGACGGCGCTGCGCAACACGTTCAGCATCTTCCTGCTCTCGAGCGTGCCGCAGCTGCTGCTGGCGGTGTTCATCGCCGCCATGCTCGACAAGAACATCCGCGCCAAGACCTTCTGGCGCACCAGCGTGCTTCTGCCCTACGTGATGGCACCCGTCGCCGTCGCCCTGATCTTCAGCAACATGTTCGGCGACAACCACGGTCTGGTGAACAACATCCTCACCGACCTGGGGCTGCCGGCGGTGCCTTGGCACAAGGATCCCTTCTGGAGCCATGTCGCCATCGCCACCATGGTGAACTTCCGCTGGACCGGCTACAACGCGCTCATCCTCCTCGCGGCGATGCAGGCCGTTCCCCGTGAGTACTACGAGGCGGCCACCGTCGACGGTGCCGGCGCCTTCCGGCAGTTCTGGAGCATCACGCTGCCGTCGCTGCGTCCCACGCTCATCTTCGTCATCATCACGTCGACCATCGGCGGACTGCAGATCTTCGACGAGCCGAGCCAATTCGACAACACCGGCGAGGGCGGAGCCGCGCAGCAGTGGCTCACCATCTCGCTCTTCCTGTACAACATCGGCTGGCGGGACTGGAACTTCGGTCGGGCCGCGGCATTGGCCTGGATCCTGTTCCTCATCATCCTCGTGATCGGCCTCATCAATCTCTTGGTCACCCGCCGACTCGTCCGCGACGAGGGCGGCCGTGGCGTCACCATTCCCCGCAAGCGGGGCCTGAGCAGGAAGGGACAGGGCCGATGAGCACCACTCCTCCCCTCGCGATGGTCGAACAGCCGATCGCCACGGCCGGCCTGCGCCGCGGACGCGGTGATCGCAGCGTGAAGATCCGCGGGTATCGCGCCGGATTCTGGGTGTACGCGGGTCTGGCCCTCGTCCTCGTCTCGGCCGTGTTCCCGTACTACTGGTCGTTCCTGATCGGTTCGGGGGATGCCTCGACCATCAACGATCCGAACATGTCGTGGATCCCGGGCGGCAACTTCTTCGCCAACGCCGCTTCGGTGCTGAACGACCCCGCGGTGAACTTCTGGCCGGCCCTGTGGAACTCGATCTACAGCTCGACGCTGATCGCGATCTCCGTCGTCGTCACCTCGACGCTCGCCGGCTGGGCGTTCGCCAAGCTGCGCTTCCCCGGCAGCAAGGGGCTGCTCGTCTTCGTCGTGGCGACGATGGCGGTGCCGATGCAGCTGGGTGTCGTACCGCTCTACATCCTGTTCTCCGACCTCGGCTGGACCGGAAACGTGGGCGCGATCATCATCCCCTCGCTCACGAGCGCGTTCGGGGTGTTCTGGATGACGCAGTACCTCCAGCAGACGGTTCCCGATGAGCTCATCGAGGCCGCGCGCGTCGACGGGGCGACCATGTTCCGCACGTTCTGGACGGTGGCGGTCCCCGCGGCCCGACCCGCGGCGGCGATGCTGTTCCTGTTCACCTTCGTCACCGCCTGGAACAACTTCTTCTGGCCGTTCATCGTGCTCGACCGCCGTGACCCGACACTGCCCGTCGCCTTGTCGCTGCTGCAGTCCAACTACTTCGTGGACTACTCGGTGGTGCTCGCGGGCGTGCTGCTGGCGACGATTCCGCTTCTGCTGCTCTTCGCCGTCGCCGGCAAGCAGCTGGTCAGCGGCATCATGGCCGGCGCGGTCAAGGGCTAGCGTTCTGCCGTCGCCCACCTCCGACATCCTGAATCCACCGCATCCAGAGAGGATCTTCCCCTCATGACGACCGCGATCCCGCGCGCCTTCCCCCAGGACTTCCTGTTCGGGGCGGCGACCGCCGCCTACCAGATCGAGGGCGCGGCCCACGAGGACGGCCGCCGCGACTCCATCTGGGACGCCTTCGCCCGCGTTCCCGGCGCCGTCATCAACGCCGACAACGGCGATGTGGCGTGCGACCACTATCACCGCTACGGCGATGACGTGGCGCTGATGAAGGACCTCGGTCTGCAGACGTACCGCTTCTCCACGTCGTGGTCGCGCGTGCGGCCCGACGGCGGTGCGGTCAATCTCCAGGGTGTCGACTTCTACAAGCGGCTGACCGACGAGCTGCTGGATGCCGGCATCCTGCCGTGGCTGACGCTGTACCACTGGGATCTGCCGCAGGCGCTGCAGGAGAAGGGCGGCTGGGCCAACCGCGACACGGCCGACCTCTTCACCGAGTACGCCCTGACGATGCACGACGCGCTGGGCGACCGCGTGAACGTGTGGACGACGCTCAACGAGCCGTGGTGCTCGTCGTTCCTGAGCTACACCGCAGGCATGCACGCGCCCGGTCACTACAGCGTCGAAGAGGGTGTGCTCGCCGCTCACCACCTGCTGCTCGGCCACGGGCAGGCCGTGCGCGAGCTGCGGGCGCGCGACGCGTCGCTGAAGCTCGGCATCACGCTGAACCTCACCGTCGCCGATCCGGTCGACGAGAGCGACCCGGCCGACGTGGACGCCGCACGGCGCATCGACGGCCAGTTCAACCGGTGGTTCCTCGACCCGATCTTCCGCGGTCAGTACCCGGCCGACATCGTCGAGGACATCCGCAAGGTGGATGCCGCAGCCGTGGCCGCCTGGGAGTCCGCGGTGCGCCCGGGCGACCTGGAGGCGATCGCGACCCCCATCGACACGCTCGGGGTGAACTACTACCACGGCGAGTACGTGGGCGGTCACGAGCCGGTGAATCCGCCGATCGGCGGCGACGCGCCGACCGATCGCCCCGGCCACTCGCCGTACCCCTCGCACGAGGGCATCTTCTGGCACGAACGCGGCCTGCCTCGCACGCCGATGCAGTGGGAGGTGCAGCCCGACGGGCTCACCACGCTGCTGCACCGCGTGTGGGACGAGTACGCGGAGCCGGCCGGCACCGTGCTGTACGTCACCGAGAACGGCGCCGCGTACGACGACGAGCTCGTCGTCGAGGCGGGCGAGAAGCGCATCCACGATGCTGATCGCGTGGAGTTCCTGCGGGCACACCTCGGCGCGATCCTCGATGCCGCTGACGCCGGCGTCGATGTGCGGGGATACTTCTATTGGTCGCTCCTCGACAACTTCGAGTGGGCGTGGGGGTACGAGAAGCGGTTCGGCATCGTCCGCGTGGACTACGACACGCAGGAGCGGACGCCCAAGGACAGCGCGCTCGAATACCGCCGCATCATCGGCGCACGGGCCCTCGACCTGGAGTCCGCGCGCGCGGCGGCCACGGCGTCGTAGCGACCTGGCCCCACATCGGGGTCGTAGCATGCGGGAGGAGGACAGATGAGCACCGAGGCCATGCGATCGGCTGTCACGATCGAGGAGGTCGCCGCCGCGGCGGGGGTCTCGCGGTCGACCGTGTCGCGCGTCGTCAACGGTTCGACCGCCGTCAGCCCGGAGGCCCTGGAGTCGGTCAAGCGAGCGATCGCCGACCTCAACTACGTGCCCAACCGGGCCGCGCGGTCTCTGGCGAGCCAGAAGACGCACGCGGTCGCGCTCATCGTTCCCGAAGACACCACGAGGTTCTTCGGCGATCCCTTCTTCGCCGCCATCGTGTCGGGCATCAACTCCCGCCTGAGTCGCTCGGACTACGTCCTCAACCTCTTCATCGCGAGTGACGACCCGGGCGACAAGACCACGAGCTACGTCCGCAGCGGCGCGGTGGACGGCGCCGTCGTGGTCTCGCACCACACCAGCGACACGTTCATCGACCGCATCGCCAGCGTCGTGCCGGTCGTCTACGGCGGCCGGCCGGTGCGCGAGCGCGAGCGCGACTACTACGTCGACGTCGACAACGTGCGCGGCGCCTACGACGCCACGGTGTACCTCATCGAGAGCGGACGCCGGCGCATAGCGACGATCACGGGCCCTCGTGACATGCCCGCGGGCATCGACCGGCTCCAGGGCTACCGCGACGCGCTCGCAGCCTGGGAGCTCGACGAGATCGCCATCGAGGACGGCAACTTCACCGCCGACGGCGGCGCCGACGCGATGCGCCGGATCCTCGCCTCGGGCGCCAAGCCCGACGCGGTGTTCGTGGCGAGCGACCTCATGGCCCGCGGTGTGCTCACCGTGCTCGCCCGAGCGGGCCTCCGCGTTCCCGACGACATCGCGATCATGGGCTTCGACGACTCGCCGGTGGCGACCTCGGTCACGCCGCAGCTCACGACCGTGCGCCAGCCGTCGTTCCAGCAGGGAGAGCGCATGGCCTCGGTGCTGATCGACCTCCTCGCGGGGCGGCATCCGCGTCACGTCACGATTCTCGAGACGGAGCTCGTCGTCCGCGACTCGGTCTGAGCCCGCCGGCGCCCTCCGCTCCTTGTGGTCGGCAGTCGGTTGTCGGCAGTCGCCGTCTCGCCGAAACCGGGGGTCCGCGCCGAAACCGAGGGCGACGCCATCGGTCTCGCCGCGGATTCCTTGTCTCGCCGAAATCGAGGCCGCCCCCGCCCCCGCGCGCGCAGCCGCGGCGCGCGGTCAGCCGCGGCCGGGTGCGGTGGCGTGCAGCAGGTTGCGCCAGGGGTCGTCGAACGAGAGTGTGCGGCCGTCGTCGCGCACGTCGAACCCGTGGTGCCGCAGACGCTCGCCGAGCTCGCCGAGCGCGTCCGCGTCGGGCAGATCCAGGTCGACGCGGCCGAGGCCCAGGGCAGGCATCCGTGGTCCGGCGCCGCGCGAGTTCCAGACGTTCATCGCCATGTGGTGGTGGTAGCCGCCCGCACTCACGAAGAGCGCCTGGTCGCCCAGCCCTGCGGTCTCGTCGAACCCGAGAGCGCCGACGTAGAACGCCCGCGCCGTGGCGACGTCGCCGACCGACAGATGCACGTGACCGACGGATGCCGCGTCCTGCCCGGTCGCGCCGCTCGCGGCCCGCTCTGTCAGGTGCTCCCGCAGGAAGGCGTTGGGGTCGAGGTACAGCGTCGCCATCTCGACCTGGCCGTGGACCCACGACCAGTCGGTGCGGACGCGGTCCCAGTAGAGCTCGACGCCGTTGCCCTCGGGGTCGGTGAGGTAGAAGGCCTGGCTGACGAGGTGATCGGCCGAGCCGGTGAACGTCTGCGGGGCGTGCTGCGCGACGCTGTACAGCGCGGCGGCCAGGGCCTCCTGCGTCTCGAACAGGATCGCCGTGTGGAAGAGGCCCGCCGCTCCGGGCGTGGCGTGCCGCAGCGCCGGCTCGTGCCGCAGCACCACGACTGCGCGGCCGCCGCGGCCGAGCACGACCTCGTCGCCGTCGGCCGAGAACACCTGCAGCGTGATGACGTCGCGGTAGAACGCCGTCATGCCGTCCAGGTCGCCCACGAGGAGCGTGACGGCTCCCATCGATGTATCGGCGGCGAGGCGGTCGGATGCCGCGGCTACTTCATGCATACGAATACACAACGCCGCGGCATCCGATCGTCTTCCCTCCCCCTCCGTGACCGTGTCCCACTTTCACGCCGAACCGGGCGTCCGGGCGCGCGAAAGTGGGACACGAAGGGCAGGAATCGGGACATGCCGCCGGAGACGGGCGAGGGAGAGGCCCGCGGCGTGGGCGGGGCTCAGCGGGGCTCGACGTCCTGCGGGTCGCCGCCGAGCTGCCCGACCGCCGGGATCGGGCCGCCGTCGTCGGCGCCGGTCTTGCGCCAGCGGGCGATGGCGTTGCCGAGGTGGTAGATCAGGAGGGCCGCCGCCGCACCGATGACGATCGCGCCGAGCTGGAAGTCGCCCCACTGCATCGTGAACCCGGCGATCGCGATGACGAGCGCGACCGCGCCGGTGTACTGGTTCACCGGGCGCGAGAAGTCGACGCGGTTGTCGACCCAGATCTTGATGCCGATGATGCCGATGAGCCCGTACAGCGCGGTCGTCACGCCGCCCAGCACGCCGGCCGGGATCGAGTTGAACACCGCGCCGACCACCGGCGACAGCGACAGCAGGATCGCGAAGAGACCGGCGACCCAGTACGCCGCCGTCGAGTACACGCGGGTGGCGGCCATGACGCCGATGTTCTCGCCGTACGTCGTCGTGCCCGAGCCGCCGAACGTACCCGCGAGCACGGTCGCCGCGCCATCGGCGATGAGCGCGCGGCCGGTGTACTGGTTGACGGATGCCTCGGTCATGGTCGCGACGCCGCGCACGTGGCCGACGTTCTCGGCGATGAGCACCAGCACGACCGGCAGGAACATCGCGATGACGCTCCAGGTGCCCGGATCGCCGAAGGTGGGGAGGGCGAAGGTCGGAAGGCCGACCCACTGCCCGTTCGCGACAAGGTCGTTCACCGCCGTGAAGTCCACCTCGCCGCGCAGCAGCGCCACGACGTAGCCGACGATCACGCCCAGGAAGATCGAGATCCGGCCGAGGAAGCCGCGGAACAGCACACTGCACAGGATGACGGCGGCCAGCGTGATGGTCGCGGTGATCGGCGCCTGCTGGAAGTTCGTCCAGGCGACCGGCGCGAGGTTGAAGCCGATCAGCGCGACGATGGCGCCGGCGACGACCGGCGGCATGAGCTTCTCGATCCAGCCGAGGCCCGCGAACTGCACGATGAAGCCGACGGCCGCCAGCAGCACGCCGACGGCGACGATGCCGGCGAGCGCCGAGCCCATGCCCTGCGAGGCGGTGGCCGCCGTCACCGGGGCGATGAACGCGAACGACGAGCCGAGGTAACTGGGCAGGCGGTTCTTCGTGATGAGCAGGAACAGCAGGGTCCCGATGCCCGAGAAGAGCAGCGTCGTCGAGACCGGGAAGCCGGTGAGCACCGGCACCAGGAACGTGGCGCCGAACATCGCGATGACGTGCTGTGCGCCGATCGCGACGGTCGCGGGCCAGTTCAGGCGCTCGTCGGGCTTGACGACCTTGCCCGGTTCGACGGTCCGGCCGTTGCCGTGAAGGGTCCACAGAGGCATGCGCGCGCTCCTTGCGCTCGGGGGATGGTGCGAGCATCACCCTAGCGAGCAGCGGCGCCGGTGCGAGTTGCCCCGGTCATGCGGCATCCGAGAGGCTGGAGCCGCGCCCCCGGCGCCGATGCGTGCGCGACCGATGTGACGGAGAGATGTGACCGACCCAGCGATTCCCCCGACGCCCCCCTTCGCCGCGCCCGCGCCCGCAGTTGCGCCGAACACGTCGATGCAGGGCGTGCCGCCGGCGCTCGAGCTGCGTGGCCTGCACAAGCGGTTCGGGCAGAAGGTCGCGGTCGCCGATCTGAGCCTGCACGTGCCCGCCGGGTCGTTCTACGGGCTGGTCGGCCCCAACGGCGCCGGCAAGACGACGACGCTGTCGATGGCGACGGGTCTGCTCGCACCCGACGCCGGCCAGGCGCTCGTGCACGGCGTCGACGTCTGGCGCGATCCGGTCACGGCCAAAGCGATGCTCGGCAACCTCGCCGACGGCGTCAAGCTGTTCGACCGGCTCACCGGCGAGCAGCTCGTCACCTACAACGGCCTGCTGTTCGGCATCCCCCACGACGAGATCGCGCGTCGCACGGCCGATCTCCTCGCCCTGATGGACATGACGGATGCCGCGGGCACGATGGTCGTCGACTACTCGGCCGGCATGACCAAGAAGATCGCGCTCGCGTGCGCGCTCGTCCACGCACCGCGGCTGCTCGTGCTGGACGAGCCGTTCGAGTCGGTCGACCCGGTGTCGGCGGCCAACATCCAGGACATCCTGACCAGCTACGTCGCCGGCGGCGGCACCGTCATCGTGTCCAGCCACTCGATGGATCTCGTGCAGCGGATGTGCGACCACGTCGCGATCGTCGCGGCCGGCCGCCTGCTGGTCGCCGGGACCGTGGACGACGTGCGCGCGGGGCAGTCGCTGCAGGACCGCTTCGTCGAGCTCGTCGGGGGCCGCCGTCACACGGAAGGGCCGGAATGGTTGCGACGCTCCTGAGGCTGCGCTTCCGGGTGCTCGGCAACCAGCTCGCGCGCAGCCCCTGGCAGCTGGTCGGCTTCATCTTCGGGGCGATCTACGGGCTGGGCCTCCTGGCCGCCATCGCCGTAGGGCTGGTGCTGCTCGGCTTCGGCGACCTGCGGCTGGCGAGCAGTGTCATCGTCGGCGTCGGGTCGGTGGTGACGCTGGGCTGGGCGCTCGTTCCCCTGGTGGCGTTCGGCGTCGACACGACGCTGGATCCCACCCGGCTCGTGGTCTTCCCGATGTCGCTGCCCCGCATGATGGTCGCGCTGACGCTCGCGGGCGTCTGCGGCATCCCCGGAATCATCACGTCCGCCGCGGCGATCGCGACGATCGCGACGTGGGCGCACTGGCCGGCGGCCATCGCCGCGTGGGCGGTGAGCACCCCCGTCGCCGTGCTGACCGCCGTCGTGGCCTCGCGCGCCGTCGCGTCAGTCGCCTCGGGGCTTGGCAGCGGGCGGCGCTTCCGGGAGGTGTCGGGGACCGTCATCTTTATCCCCCTGATCCTCGCCGGGCCGATCATCGCCGGCGTCGCGACAGGGTTCGCAGTGAACGTCGACACCCTCGCGGAAGCGATCCCGGTGCTGGGCTGGACGCCGCTCGGTGCCGCGTGGGCGGTTCCCGCGGCCGCCGCGGCGGGCGATCTGCCCGAGGCGGGTGCGAAGCTCCTCATCGCCCTCGTCACGCTCGCGGTGCTCTGGCTGCTGTGGCGCGCGTCGCTCGGCCGTTCCCTGGTGCGCCCGTCGCACACCTCCGCCGCGCCGGTGCGCGCGGGTTCCATCGGATGGTTCGGCCGTGTGCCGACCGGCGCGGCGGGTGCGATCTTCGCGAGGGCGGTCACCTATTGGATGCGCGACCCGCGGTACCTCCGCCAGCTGATCGGCGCGCCGCTGGTGCCCGTGCTGCTGTGGTTCTACGCGCGCGACGGCGACCCGCTGGTGGCCCTGACGTTCGCGGGTCCGATCATCGCGATGGTGATCGGCATCGTCATCTACGCCGACATCTCGTACGACGGCACCGCGTTCGGCACCGAGCTCATCACCGGCGCCTCCGGACGCGCCGATCGGATCGGCCGCAGCCTCGCCGCGGCAGCTGTGGCCCTGCCCCTGGTGCTGCTCGCCGTGATCGTGCCGTTCGCCCTGTCGGGTCAGTGGGAGCAGTTCCCCGGGATCCTCGGCATGTCGGTCGGCATCCTGCTCACCTGCTACGGCGTGTGCGCGGTGACGTCGGCACAGCTGGTGGTGCCTGTCGCGGCATCCGGCGACAACCCGTTCAAGCGGGTGCCCGGCACCACGTTCCTGCAGGGCATGGCGTTCTTCGGCATCTGGCTCGTGGCGCTCGTGCTGTCGGCGCCGGTCGTGATCGTCGGCCTGATCGGCTACTTCACGCAGAACGCGACGCTCAGCTGGATCGCGTGCGCGGTCGGGTTCGTGGTCGGCATCGCGGTCCTCATCGGCGGCATCCTGCTCGGCGGCCGCATGCTGGACACCACCGCGCCGGTGCTGCTCGCGCGGCTCAAGGCGATGAAGAACGCCTGACCCCGGATGCCTCGGCGAGGCGGCGTCACTGCCTCCGGCTTGCCGAGCCGAGGTCACAGGTGATTCTGCCTCCGCGGTTCGTATGAGAACCGTAATGATTGCGATGGCTCCGCGCGCTGCGGCACGGATCAGGATGGTGTCATGAAGCGGGCAACGGTGATCGGGACAGCGGTGGGCGCCGTTGTGGTGGTGGGCGTCGCCGCGGCGATCGCCTTCTCGGCGAGCGGGGACGCCGGGCTCGCCGGCTCCGGGGGCTCCTCGCCGACCGCCTCCGCGACGGCAGAGCCCAGCGCTTCTCCGTCAGCGGACCGCCAGAGTCCGGAGCCGACCGCCGAGCCGCAGGCGAGCGAGACCGCCCCGGCGCCGGGCGCCTACGTCGACTACAGCGAGGAGGCACTCGCCGCAGCGAGCGGCACGAGGGTCTTGTTCTTCCATGCGCCCTGGTGTCCGCAGTGTCGCGCGCTGGAGTCCGACATCCTCGCTGCCGGGGTGCCGGCAGGCGTCACGGTGGTCAAAGTGGACTACGACTCACACCAGGATCTGCGTCAGCAGTACGGCGTCAGGATCCAGACGACGGTGGTGGCCCTGGATGGCGAGGGCAACGGCACCGCCACCTTCGTCGCGTACGACGAGCCGACTCTGGCAGCGGCACTGTCGGGGCTCGGACTCAGCGGCTGATGCTCGCGCTGACGGTCGTCTCGTTCGCGGCCGGAGTGCTGACGGTTCTCGCCCCGTGCGTGCTCCCGCTGCTTCCGGTGATCGTCGGAGGCACCGCTGTGCGGACGGCTTCGACAGCCCAGGCCGCCGAGCGCGAGTGGTACCGCCCGCTCGTGATCACGGCATCCCTCGCGGTATCGGTCGTGGTGTTCACCCTGCTTCTGAAGGCGACCACCGCACTCCTGGGGGTTCCCACCTGGGTCTGGCAGGCGGCGTCGGGCGTCATCGTCGCCGCCTTCGGGCTCACGATGGTGTTCCCCGGTCTCTGGGAGCGGCTCACGGTGGCGGCCGGCTGGCAGGCGGGCGGCGGGCGGCTGCTCGATCGGGGCTACCGCCGGGGCGGGCTGAGCGGCGACATCGCCCTGGGCGCGGCTCTCGGTCCGGCTTTCAGCAGCTGCAGCCCCACGTACGCCCTGATCGTCGCCGCGGTGCTTCCGGCGAGCTTCGCCGCCGGCGTCCTGTACGTCTCGGCCTACGCCGTCGGCCTCGCCCTCGCACTGCTCGGGATCGCTCTGGCCGGCACAGCGCTCGTTCGCCGGCTGGGCTGGCTCGCCGATCCCCGTGGCGTGTTCCGTCGCGTGATCGGCGGCCTGCTGGTGCTGGTGGGGGTGGCCGTCGCACTCGGCTGGGATCGTGTGGTGCAGGCGTGGGTGCTCGAACAGGGGTGGTACGGCCCGATCGAGAACATCGAGCAGATGCTGCTGGGGTGAGCGGGCCTGTCTCGCGGCGCGGCGGACCCACCCGCGCATTCGCGGCGGCGCGGCTCAGGCGGAAGTGAGGCGCTCGAGCAGCTCGCGATAGCGGGCGGTCGTGCGCGCCACGATGTCGGCCGGAAGCGCCGGGGGCTCGCCCTCGCGCGGAGCGGGCCAGTTCGCGGCGAGCCAGTCGCGCACGATCTGCTTGTCGAAGCTCGCCATGCGCTCCTCGGGAGTCGTGCCCGACGCCCAGGCTTCGGCATCCCAGTACCGTGACGAATCGCTCGTGAGCACCTCGTCGGCGAGCGTCATCACGCCGTTCTCGTCGAGCCCGAACTCGAACTTGGTGTCGGCGAGGATCACCCCGTGCGCCTCGGCCGTCGCCGCCGCGCGGGTGTAGATCTCGAGCGACAGCTCGCGCAGCTCCGCCGCACGTTCTGCGCCGACGAGCTCGATGGTGCGCTCGTACGAGATGTTCTCGTCGTGCTCGCCCATCGGCGCCTTGAAGGCGGGCGTGTAGATCGGCTCGGGCAGCCGGTCGCCGTTCGCCAGTCCATCGGGCAGCTCGATGCCGCACACGGTGCCGCTCTCGCGATACTCCGCCCAGCCCGAGCCGGTGAGGTAGCCGCGCACGACGCACTCGATCGGCTGCATGTCGAGACTCTTCACGACCATCGCACGGCCGATGACGGCATCCGGAATCAGGCTCTGCAGATCGTCGGCGGTGTTCGCCTCGCCGTCGGCACCGCGCGTGAGCGTGTGCGACGCGGCGAGATGGTTCGGGATGCTGCGGCCGCCGTCCGCGCCCGCGAGCTGGTCGAACCACCACAGGCTGAGGGTGGTGAGCAGCTCGCCCTTGCCCGCGATCCCCGGGGAGAGCACGTGGTCGAACGCGCTGACGCGGTCGCTCGCCACGACGAGCATGCGCGCGGGGCGGGCGCCCTCCGGCGTGTCCGCCGGGACGTAGAGGTCGCGCACCTTGCCGGAGTAGGCGTGGCGCCAGCCGGAGAGCTCGGTCGTGGGGGTGGGGGTAGCCGTCACCCGTCCCATTATCCCGGCCGAGGCCGCATCGCCTCAGCCTCAGGGAGTGATCTCGTCGAGGTAGGCGAACGCGTCTGCCGTCAGGGGTGCCCAGCGGTCGGCGCGGTCGGGCCCGATCACGACCCACTCGCGCATCGTGCGGCCGCGCATCTGCATGCGCTCGCCGTCGCCGGCGGCCTCGATCGCGTCGGCCCGCGGCTCCGGCACCTTCACGACGAGGGCGCCCTTGTAGCCGACGAACGCGAACACCTTGCCGCGCACGCGCAGACCCTCGCTGCCGAACATCGGGCCGATGTCGACCTCGGGGCGCTCGAGGTACTCCGCGGCGATCGGGTCGAAGATCGCGTGCGCGCGCTCCGCCGCGTCCGCAGATGCCGCATCGCCGTCGAGCTCACCCGTCATGGGCACAGGGTACGAGTCCCACCCGACATCGCGCGAGGGGTGATGCGCTTACGCCAGGAGGCGTATAGTCCATGTGGACTAATCCACATGGAAGGATCGATCGTGATCGACGCCACGCCCTCACGTGAGGTGGCGGACACCGTGCCTGACGCATCGGGGCGCGTGGCCCCGGCCGTCGCCCGCCTGACCCCGCTCGGGGTCGCCGTGCTCGCTCTCTTGAGCGAGGGCGACATGCACCCGTACGAGATGATCCGGCTGATGCACCTCCGCCGCGACGACCGCCTGGTCACCATCACCAACGGCACGGTGTACCACACGGTCGCGCGCCTCGAGCGAGCCGGCCTCATCGCCGAGGTCGGCGTCGACCGCAACGGCAACCGCCCCGAGCGCACCACCTATACGCAGACGGATGCCGGAGCCGCCGCCGTCCTGGAATGGGTGCGGCGCGAGCTGCCCCGCGTCGACCATCCGGTCGAGTTCCGCGTCGCGCTCGCCGAAGCGCACGGCCTCGATCGCGAGGAGGCTCTCGCACTTCTGCACACCCGGCGCACGGCACTCGCGGAGGCGCATGCCGCTCTCGTCGAGGGCCACCGCCAGGCGCGCGCCAAGGGCGTGCCGGAGCAGTACCTCCTCGAGATCGCGCGCGAAGAGGCGCTGCTCCAAGCCGAGCTGTCCTGGATGGATGCGACCCTCCCGCGGATCGCGGACCCCGACTTCGCCTGGGGCCCCGACGCGACCCCGTCAGAGCGCTATCTCGCCCAGAGAAAGGCAGCACGCCAGTGACCGATGCTTCGACAGGCTCCGCAACCGGAGACGGGGGCGCGACCCGCACGGCGGGCGCGGCATCCGCAACCGCGTCGGCTGCCCACCCGCCCACCGGCGCCTATGCCGCCGGACACAAGCCGCGGAGCCCCTGGCCCGCGCTCTGGGCGCTCGTCATCGGGTTCTTCATGATCCTCGTCGACACCACGATCGTGTCGGTCGCGAACCCGGCCATCAAGGCGGCGCTCGACCCCGAGACGAACAACCTCGACAACGTCGTGTGGGTCACCTCGGCCTACCTGCTGGCCTACGCGGTGCCGCTGCTCATCACCGGCCGCCTCGGCGACCGGTTCGGCCCGAAGAACATCTACCTGATCGGGCTGTCGGTGTTCACGCTGGCCTCGCTCTGGTGCGGTCTGTCGGGAACGCTCGAGATGCTGATCGTCGCTCGCGCCGTGCAGGGTCTCGGTGCCGCGCTGATGACGCCGCAGACGATGGCGGTGATCACGCGCACGTTCCCGCCGGACCGACGCGGCGCCGCGATGGGTCTGTGGGGTGCGACGGCGGGCGTCGCCACCCTCGTCGGACCGCTGGCCGGCGGGCTGCTCGTGGACGGGCTCGGCTGGGAGTGGATCTTCTTCATCAACATCCCCGTCGGCGTCATCGCCTTCGTGCTCGCCTGGATGCTCGTGCCGAGGCTCGAGACGCACCCGCACCGCTTCGACATCGTCGGCGTGGTGCTGAGCGCCGTCGGCCTGTTCCTCATCGTGTTCGGCCTGCAGGAGGGGGAGAAGTACGACTGGGCGCCCTGGGTGTGGGCGATGATCGGGGGCGGTGTGGTCGTGATGGCGATGTTCGTCTGGACGCAGGCGCGCACCAAGAGCGAACCGCTCGTGCCCCTGCCGCTCTTCCGCGAGCGCAATTTCTCGGTCTCGAACCTCGCCATCTCGATGGTCGGGTTCACGGTGACGAGCATGTCGCTCCCGCTGATGTTCTTCATCCAGCTGGCGCGCGGCCTCACGCCGACGGAGTCCGCGCTGCTGCTCATCCCGATGGCGGTGCTGTCGGGCGTGCTGGCACCCTTCGCGGGTCGCCTGCTCGACCGTACCGACCCGCGCTTCCTGTTGGTCCCCGGCCTCCTCCTCGTGGCGGGATCGCTGTTCTGGTACGCGTCGCTGATGAACACCGACACGCCCATCTGGATGTTCCTGCTCCCGTCGGCACTGATGGGCATCGGCAACGCCGGGATGTGGGGTCCGCTCGCCACGACCGCCACCCGCAACCTGTCCCCGCGACAGGCCGGCGCCGGCGCGGGCATCTACAACACGACCCGCACGATCGGCTCGGTCATCGGATCCGCCTCGATCGCGGCGTTCATGCAGGCGCGTCTGGAGGCGAATCTACCCGGCGCGGCGGACGCCGCCGGTGGCTTCGGCGAAGGCACCCTCCCGCCCGTCGTCGTCGACGGCTTCTCGCAGGCGATGGCTCAGGCGATCCTGCTCCCCGCCGTCGTGATGCTGGCCGGGGTGGTGGTCGTGCTGTTCCTGCGCCGGCCGAAGGCCACCTCGAACGAGGACTGGCAGGCGGCCCAGGGCGCGGACTCGGCCGCGTAGAGCCCGTGATCTCGCGGAGCGGCCGGCCACGCTGCTCCGCGAGAACCGGCGTCGGCGCCGTTTGTCAACCCATTGATGAGCGCCCCGACGTGACGCCAGGATCAGAGCATGACCGGACTCGCAGTGATCCTGCTCATCGTCGGAATCGTCCTGCTGCTGCTGGGCGTGTTCATCGAAGCGGCGCAGTTCCTGCTGTGGATCGGCCTCGTGATCATCATCATCGCGGTGATCGCCTGGCTGATGCGCTTCATCCGCCGCCAGACCTGACTTTCGCTCTGGCACTGCCGTTGCGCCTGACATCGGCGTAGCCTGGCCGACAAGGACGTCCCGGACCCCGACATCCACGGACCGCACACGCGTGCGGCCGGAGGATCGGGGACGAGCACATGACCGACCAGCTCACCGGAGGCGTCCGCGCCACGGTCGCCCGAACGCCCCGAGCGGGCAACGACTTCACCGACCTCGCCAAGATCATCGGCACCAGCGGTCTGATGCGCCGCCGGTACGGGTACTACTGGACCAAGCTCATCGGCGCGGTCGTCGTGCTGGCGGCAGCCATGACCGCTTTCGTGCTGATCGGCGACACCTGGTGGCAGCTGTTCACGGCGGCGGGCCTGGCGATCCTGTTCACGCAGATCGCGATGCTGGGGCACGACGCCGCGCACCGGCAGATCTTCGTCTCGGGCCGCTGGAACGACTGGACGTCGATGCTGCTCGGCAACCTGCTGGTCGGGATGAGCTACGGCTGGTGGCAGCACAAGCACACGCGTCACCACGCGAATCCGAACAAGATCGGCTCCGATCCCGACATCGAGTTGCCGGTCGTGTCGTTCACCCCCGATCAGGTGGAGCAGCGCGCGAAGCAATACGGCCCCCTGCTGGCGTGGGTCATGGCCCACCAGGGGATGTTCTTCTTCCCGATCCTCCTGCTCGAGGGCTTGTCGCTGCACGCGTCCAGCGTGCGCCGCGTCGTCGCGCGGGAGCCGCTGCGCCGGCGCAGCGTCGAGATCGTCTTCCTCGCCGTGCGCATCGGCGGCTATCTGGCGCTGGTGTTCTTCGTCCTCTCGCCCGGAATCGCCGCGGTCTTCCTGGCGGTGCAGCTGGGTCTGTTCGGGGTGTACATGGGCATGGCCTTCGCCCCCAACCACAAGGGGATGCCGCTCGTGCCGGCCGAGGTGAAGGTCGACTTCCTGCGTCGGCAGGTGCTGATGAGCCGGAACATCAGGGGCAGCCGATTCCTCGACGTCGTGATGGGCGGGCTGAACTACCAGATCGAGCACCACCTGTTCCCATCGATGCCGCGTCCTCACCTGAGGAAGGCGTCCGGCGCGATCAGGGACTACTGCGTCTCCCATGAGGTGAGGTACACCGAGACGGGGCTCTGGGAGTCGTACCGGATCGTCACGCGCTACATCAACCGGGTCGGGCTCGGGGAGCGCGATCCGTTCGAGTGCCCGCTGCTGCAGCAGCGGCAGGCGGTCTGACCGGCCTCGCGCCGGGCGCGTGATCTGGGGCGTCGTCCGCGACCTGTCGGGGGGGGCAGGTCGCGGACGACGAGTCCGCGTGGGCGGGAGACGGCCGGAAGCCTCTGCCCTCTACTCTCGAAGTCAGACATGGCAAACGACGAGGGGGAGTCCGTGACCGGTTCCGGCGAAACGAACACGTGGAGGCGCTTCTGGGAACGGGGCGGATGGTGGCGAGCACTCATCCTGGTCGTGGGATATTTCGTGCTCTACCAGGGGGCATCGCTCGCACTCGGTCCGATCGCGCCGTCGATCGACGACACCGAGAGCGCCGGCTACGTGCTCTTCTTCTACGCCCTCCCGATCTTCGTGGGCGGTGTCATCCTCGTCCTCTTCGGCCTGTCGGTCGGCTGGCTGCGCGAACTGTTCGGCCCGCAGCCGATCCGCGGCCGCGGATGGATGTGGATCGCGGTCGCCGTCGTGCTGCTGTTCAACGTCCTCCGCTTCGCGACCGTCGACTACGCCGAGGTCGACCTCGGATTTGTGGCGGCGTGGCTCCTGGCGGGGCTCTTCATCGGCTTCGCAGAGGAGGTCCTGACGCGAGGCTACGTCGTGAACCTCATGCGCAAGGCCGGGCACACCGAGATCGCGGTCGCCCTCGTGTCGGCGGCCCTCTTCGCCGTACTGCATGCCGGCAACCTGCTGTCGGGTCAGCCACTCTTCAACACACTCCTGCAGCTGCTCTACACCTTCGCGTTCGGCATCTGCATGTACCTCACCCTGCGCGTCACCGGCAACCTCATCTGGCCGATCCTGCTGCACGCGAGCACCGACCCGAGCATCTTCCTGCAGGGCACCCATCCGGCCGACGGTCCGTTCGCCACGATCGCCGGGTTCGGCAACATCGCCGTCATCCTCGTCGGGCTGCTCGCGATCATCTTCATCCGCGGCCGCGTGGCTGTGCAGGAAACGGATGCCGCACCCGCCGTCGCCCGGTTCTAGCCGACGCCGCCCTCACCGACGTCGTTCGTGCGCCCAGATCGCGAGCTCGACGCGATTGCGGGTGCCGGTCTTCGTCATGATGCTCCCGAGATGGGTCTTCACGGTGCTGAGCGAGATGTGCAGCTCGTCGCCGATCTCGGTGTTTCCGAGCCCTCGTGCGACCGCGGCGAGCACCGACTGCTCGCGGTCGGTGAGCGGACTCACGGGCAGCGGCAGGTGCTCGGGCGCCGCACCCGCGAACGCCTCGATCAGCCGCACCGTGACGTTGGGGTCGATGAGCGCGTCGCCACGCGCGGCCGCCCGCACGGCCTCCGCGAGCAGCGTCGGCCCGGAGTCCTTGAGCAGGAAACCGCGTGCACCCGCGCGGAGTGCGGAGTACACGTACTCGTCGAGGTCGAACGTCGTGATCACCACGACGGGCACGGGGTCGGCGACGTCGGGTCCTGCCAGCGCCCGCGTGGCGGCGAGTCCGTCCATCACCGGCATCCGGATGTCGAGCAGGCACACGTCGGGACGCAGCCGCCGCGCGAGTGACACGGCCTCGGCGCCGTCGGCCGCCTCGCCGACGACCTCGATGCCCGGTTGGGCGTCGAGGATCATGCGCAGCCCCGTCCGCACGAGCGCCTGGTCGTCGGCGATCACTACGCGCACCGTCATGCCGACCACCCCGCCTTCGGCAGCGACGCCGTGACGAGCCATCCGCCTTCCGCCGCGGGACCGGCGACGCAGCTGCCACCGAGCAGCGCCGCGCGCTCCTGCATCCCCCTGATGCCGAAGCCGGGAACAGCGGATGCCGCGGCCACGCCGTCGTCGCGCACCTCGACGAGCACCGCATCGGCGTCGACACGGACGTCCACAGCGACCCGGCGTGCGTCGCGGGCATGCCGTCGGGCGTTCGTCACCGCTTCCTGGGCGATCCGGAAGACGGTGGCGGCCACTGCCGCCGGCACCGCGTCGGCCTCGCCCTGGACGCGCACGGCGACTTCGGGAGGGGCGGTGGTGGCGAGGGAGCTCAGATCGCCGAGGCTCGGGGTCGGCGCCAGGACCGCGGCATCCGCTCTCAGCACACCGACCATCGCCCGCATCTCGCGGAGCGTGCGCGACGCCTCGGTCTCGATCGCCTGGAACACGCCGATGGTCGCCTGCTGGTCGGTGGCTGCCACGAGGGCGCCTGCCTGGGCCTGGATCGCGATTGCCGAGACGTGGTGCGCGACGGTGTCGTGCAGGTCGCGGGCGAGCTGCATGCGCTCGGCGAGGCGTGCCTGATCGAGCTCGCGTGCTCGAGCGCGGCTTCGCCAGCGGAAGGCCACGCCGAGGGTGCCCGTCGCGACCGCGACGGCGATGCCGCCGATGATGTCGGCGGGTGCCGGCGACGACACGAGCGAGAGGAGGATCCCCGTCACGACCAGCAGGCCGCCGACGACGATCGCCCGGCCGCTGCCCCACCGGAAGAGCGAGTACAGCAGCACCAGGAAGTAGGCCGTGGTGTAGAGCTGCGGCTCACCCGCCGTCGCGAGACCGAAGCCGGTGCCGATCGTGAACGCGATCGCGAGCATGGCGAGCGGCCGGACGCGCCGCCACAGCAGCGTCGCCGAGAGCGCGACGAGCAGCGCGGCCCAGAGCCATCGCCACGGCACCTCGGGCCGCAGCAGAGCCTCGAGGGGGGCGAGGACTGCGATGGCGGCGACGAGCGCCCAGTCGCGCCACACCCGTCGCGGGGGCGCGGGGGCAGCCGCCGGGGCCGCCCAGAGCGCGCGCACCGGGCTCGTCATGCCCTCATGATAGGCGGGCGCCCGCCGTCTCCGGCCGGTGCGGCGACCGCGATGCCGTGCGCCCGCCCGCGCGCCGGATCGCAACCTCGGCGACGACGAGATTGATGGCCCATCCGGCTCCCATCAGCACGGTGTACACGACAGGGCCCGGGGTGCCGATGAAGACGGTCCAGGGCAGGAGGACCAGCACCTGGGTACCCGCGCCGAGTCCGATCGCGTAGGCACGGGTCATCCAGGCGCGGTGCCTCGGCACGTCGCCGTGGCGGATCGCGACGACGGCCGCGACGATCGCGCCGATCATCGCGGTGGCGAGCACGAGCCGGATGGCAGACAGGCCCGGACCCGTCACCGAGGACGGCAGGTCGTAGAACAGCGTCATCCAGATCGCCGACAGCGCCGAGACGAGGCCTGCCGGTGCGGCGATGCGTCCCGCCCTCCGGTGCCACGCGCGTCGGCGCAGCGCGGGCGAGAACTGCATCGCACCGAGCAGCAGATACACGCTCGAGCCGACGATGTGCGCGATGACGGGGATCGGCGAGTCGAAGAACCGGACGTTGTCGGCCGTGACAGCCGCACCTGCCGCCAGCTGCGAGACGCGCGCGGCCCCGGCGGCGATCGGAACGAGGCTGAGCGCGATGAGGCCGGCCGGCACGAGCCAGTCGGCCGGCGTGACGCGGCTGCGCGAGGTGTGGGAGGTCATGCGGCCATCGTCGCGGCGGGCAGCGGCTCGCCACATCGGCCAGGAGGCCCGACTGGCCTCAGCCGATCGGCCGAGTCGCTCGCGCTCGGCCGGGCGGCGTCAGAGCCCTTCGGCGACCCGGGCGGCGATGTCGGTGCGGTGCTGACCGCCGTCGAGGTGGATCTCGCCGAGCGCGCGGTAGACGCGCTCGCGCGCCTCGACGAAGGTGGTGCCGACTGCGACGACGTTGAGCACCCGGCCGCCGGTGGCGACGATCCCGCCGTCGGTCTCGGCGGTGGCGGCGTGGGCGAGGTGCACCTCCGGCACCTCCTCCGCCTCGCGCAGACCCGTCAGCGGCCGGCCCGTCACCGGCGCGGCCGGGTATCCCTCGCTCGCCAGCACGACCGTCACGGCGACGTCGGTGGCGAACGCCGGACGCGGAAGATCCTCCAGATGACCGGATGCCGCAGCCAGCAGCAGCTCCGACAGCGGGTCGACGAGCCGGGGCAGCACGACCTGGGTCTCGGGATCGCCGAAGCGCGCGTTGAACTCGATGACCTTGATGCCCGCGTCGGTGAGGATGAGGCCGGCGTAGAGCAGTCCGATGAACGGCGTGCCCTCGGCATCCAGCTGTCGGATGACCGGCTCGGCGACGTCACGCGTGACGAGATCGACGAATTCCCGCTCGCTGCCGAAGCGGCCGTCGAGCCAGGGGAGCGGCGAGTAGGCGCCCATGCCGCCGGTGTTGGGACCCTCGTCGCCGTCGAGCAGACGCTTGTAGTCCTGGGCGGGGCTGAGGGGCAGCACGTGGTCGCCGTCGCTGAGGAAGAAGAGCGAGACCTCGGGGCCGGCGAGGAATTCCTCCACGAGCACCGGTCCCGACGGAAGATAGCTGTCGGCGTGGGCGAGTGCCGCCTCGCGGTCGGACGTGACGATGACGCCCTTGCCGGCGGCGAGGCCGTCGGCCTTGACCACGTGCGGAGCGCCGAGCTCGTCGAACGCTGCCTCGACCTCGGCCCTGCTGGCGGCCCGCACCGCGCGGCCCGTAGGCACGCCTGCGGCATCCATGATGCGCTTCGCGAACGCCTTCGAGCCCTCGAGCTGCGCGGCGGCCTTGCCCGGACCGAACACCGGGATGCCGCGCTCGCGGACCGCATCGGCGACTCCCGCGACCAGCGGCGCCTCGGGGCCAATGACCACGAGATCGATGAGGTTCTCGTTGGCGAAGATCGTGACGGCAGCGGGGTCGTTCACATCGAGGTCCACCAGCTGCGCATCCTGTCCGATGCCGGCGTTGCCGGGAGCCGCGAAGATCTCGTGCTCGGCCTCCTCCGCCCGCAGCGCGAGGATGATGGCGTGCTCCCGCGCGCCCGAGCCGAGGACCAGGATCTTCACGCACTCCAGCCTACCGGCGGGTCTCGGCGGCGTTTCGGCGCTCGTGGGCGCCCTACGCGATCGCGACCCGGACGGGAGGGGCTGGCGGCGGCGTACGGTGGAGGCGTGGCACGCAAGATCTCGACCGACGACGGCCGCGCGGCCTTGAGCGCGGTCGCGGCCGCGGCTGCGGCATCCGTCCCGCCCGCCCGCACCGACAACGCGACGGCCGTGCGCTATCTGCTGCAGCTGCTCGCCGAGAAGGCGCCGGGCAACTCCGTCGAGGTGCGGGTGCCGCCGTTCGGCGCGGTGCAGGTCATCGAGGGTCCTCGGCACACGCGCGGCACGCCCCCGAACGTCGTGGAGACCGACCCCGCGACCTGGATCGCGCTGGCCACCGGAGCCGAGCAGTGGACGGATGCCGCAGCCGCCGGCCGCATCAGCGCGTCGGGCACGCGCGCCGACATCTCGGCCCTGCTGCCGCTGCGCCCCTGATGGTGCACGGGCGAGTCTTCGGGCCGCGAGGACGCCGACGTTCTCCCCAAGAGCAGAGGCCCGCGTGAAGGCAGCCCGACGAAGTGGGTTATTATCCCGTGTCAACCGTTGCGCCTTAGCTCGACACGGCGATGTCGAGATATCCGACCAGCTGCACGGACGCAGAGAGAGCGAGACCGGGGCATTGCCCGCAGGCACCGCCTGGCCTCGGTCATAACTCAGGAGGGCCCATATGGCCGAGCAATCGAGCGAGCGCGTCGCCCCGCGGAGATGGTGGCGAGGCATCCGACCGCGCCTGATCGCCGTTCTGCTCATCCCCATGGTCGCGGCCCTCGCGCTGGGCGGGCTGCGCGTCGAGACAGCGGTCGCGGCGAGCAGGGAGGCGTCGCGCGCCGAGAGTCTCGCGAGCGCCCTTCCCGACGCCTTCCGACTGGCGATCCAGCTGACCGTCGAGCGCGACTCGGCAGGATCCGGCATACCGGCGGAAGCCCGCGAAGCCATCCTCGCCGAGACCGATGAGGCGATCGATGCCTGGAGCGACAGCGCCTCCGCGATCGATTCCTCCGAAGACCCGGAGCTCGCGGTGGACCTCGACGCGGCGAGCACCGGGCTGGACGACATCGACGTGGCCCGCGAGGAGATCGTCGAACCCGGCACCCGGGCGGCCGCGATCGAGTCGTACACGGACATGATCAACACGCTGTTCAGGCTCGCCACGCGGCTCCCCGAACTCGGGGATCCGGCGATCTATGCGCAGGCCGACGCGCTCGCCGAGGTGCGGACGGCCTCCGAGGTGCTGGGTGTCGTCCGGGTGGTCGTCGGCCAGACGCTGATGACCGGACAGATCAGCCCGGAGGGGCTGATGCAGCTGGCCGGCGCGCAGAGCGTGTGGGACCGGGCGAGTGTGGAGTTCATCGAGGGCACCTCGCGGGCGGCAGGGGAGCGGTTCGAGGAGCTCACCGACCGCGGGACCACAGACACCCCGACACCGCTTCACGTCATGGATCAGGTGATCCAGGACGGCGGCATCGAACAGCTCGACCTCACCGTGCCGAGCTGGATGAAGATCTACGGGGACTTCGTCGGAAGCATGGAGGAGGTCATCGTCCGGGCGGCTGACGACCTGGCCGCGGATGTCACCGACCTCCGAGACTCCGCCCAGCAGACCGCATACCTGACCGCCGGCGTCGTCCTGCTGGTCCTCGCCGCGGCGCTCGTGCTGACGCTGCTCGCGGCACGGTCGATTCTCCGGCCGCTGGTCCGGCTGCGCCAGGCCGCGCTCCAGATCGCCGGTAAGACGCTGCCGGAGCGCGTCGCGCAGATCGCGAACGCTGAAGGCCCCGTCGACACCTCGGTGAAGCCGATCGGCGTCACGCGGCGAGACGAGATCGGCGAGGTCGCCGAAGCGTTCGACGCGGTCCACGCCGAGGCGGTTCGGCTGGCCGGTGAGCAGGCCCAGATGCGAGCGAACGTCAACCGGATGTTCGTCAACCTCTCGCGCCGCAGTCAGAACCTGGTCGAGCGGCAGCTGCGCCTCATCGACGATCTCGAGGCGGGCGAGCAGGACCCGGCGCAGCTGGCGAACCTGTTCCGTCTGGACAACCTCGCCACCCGGATGCGACGCAACGACGAGAGCCTGCTCGTTCTCGCGGGCGGTGACACCGGGCAGGCCAACCGCGGCAACGTGCCGGCTCTCGACGTGCTGCGCGCCGCGACATCCGAGATCGAGCAGTTCGCGCGTGTCGAGGTCGACTCGGCGGAAGCCGCCGAAGTGCGCGGCTCGGTCGCCGGCGACCTCGTTCACCTGCTCGCCGAGCTGATCGAGAACGCCACCAACTTCTCGCCGCCCGAGACGCCGGTCGTCGTGCGCACCTTGCCGCGCCACCCCGGCGAGCCGTTGATCGTCGAGATCCAGGACGACGGCATCGGGATGACGTCGGAGGAGCTGCTCGCGGCCAACACCAAGCTGCGCAGCACCAGTGGGCTGGACGCCGACGTCGCGCGCATGATGGGTCTGGTCGTGACCGCCCGCCTGGCCGATCGCCACGGCATGTCGGTCGAGCTGCGGGACAGGAGCCCGCGCGGCGTCGTCGCTCGCGTCGAGATCCCGACGAGCGCCCTCACCGAGAGCCAGACGCGACCGCTGCCCGTCGTGACGGTGCCCGCCCCTCAGCAGTCGACCCCACCTGCACCCGCCGCCATGCCGGTGAGCGCGGCGACGTCCGTCACGACCGGCTGGGCGCAGGCTCCGGAGCCCGCCCCGCAGTCGACCGGCCCGGCGTACGCCGGCGAACCGCTGGGCGCCGGGGACCGGCTGGGCGCCGAGGACCGGCTGGCCGCCGACGATCGGCTGGCCGCTGCGGACCGGCTGGCCGCCGAGGACCGGCTGGCCGCTCAGGACACCGCGGGTACCGACGACACGCTCGACGGCGACACGCCGATCTTCGCCGCCCTCCAGTCCGAGTGGTTCATCCGACGGATGCCGGAAGGCACCCGCCGCGAGGCGAATGGCCACGTCGACGGGCTCGACGGGCTCGACGGGATCGAAGGCCCGCTCGGCTGGTCCTCCCCGGGCGACGACGGCTGGAAGCTTGCGGCCGACGTCTCCCGGCGGCCCGAGCCGGAACTGGTCACGGCCGGCGGACTTCCCAAGCGCGTCCCGGGGCAGAATCTGCTGCCGGGCACGGCACCGGCGACCAGCAGCCCGATTCCCCAGACCCCACGCCCCGTGGACCCGCGCCGCAGCGGCGCTCTGTCCAGCTTCCAGCGCGGAGTGAGCCGTGCCCGGGTCGACGCGGCGCCCGACCCGTTCCGATCCGAAAGTGAGCAAGACAAGTGACGACCGCTCTTGAGAACCTCGACTGGCTGGTCGACAGCCTGACTCGTCGCACGGCGGACATCGCGCACGCCATCCTGGTGTCCGCCGACGGCATGCCGATGGCGCGCTCTGCCGCCTTCCCGCCCGACCGCGCCGACCAGCTGGCGGCGATCACCTCCGGCCTGACCAGCCTCACCCAGGGTGCCGCGCGCTGCTTCGCGGCCGGTCAGGTCCACCAGCTGGTGGTGGAGATGGACGGCGGCTACCTCGTGGTGATGTCCGTCGGCGAGGGCTCCAGTCTCGCGGCGCTGGCGAGTCCGCAGTGCGATCTGGGCCAGGTGGGCTACCAGATGCAGCTGCTGATCGCGCGCGTCGCGACCGCGCTCACGCCGGAGATCCGTGCCGTCCAGCCGGGCGCCTGATCCCGTCCCGGATGCCCGAGACCGATCGTGAGCCCCTCTGACCCCACCCCGCCGCAGCGGGTCAGGCCGTACGCACTGACGCGCGGGCGCACCGCGCCGGCGCGGGCCTACCCGATGGAGGCGCTGGTCCGCACCGAGGTTCCGGTGCCCGAGGGCCACGTGCTCTCGCCGGAGGAGCGGTCGATCGCCGAGCTGTGCCGCGAGAGCCGCTCGGTGGCCGAGGTGGCGGCGCTGGTCCGGCTCCCGCTCGGCGTGACGCGTGTGCTCATCGGCGACCTCGTCGAGCGCGGCGTCGTGAGGGTGCACACGCAGGCAGAATCCGAGTCCACCCCAGGCACGGCGCTCCTCGAGCGCGTGCTCAGCGGGCTGAAAAAGCTGTGAGGAGACAGAAGCTGTGAGCCCCGACACCAGTCAGGCGACCCTTTCCGCAAAGATCATCGTCGCGGGAGGGTTCGGCGTGGGCAAGACGACTCTCGTCGGCTCGGTCTCCGAGATCGACCCGCTCACCACCGAAGCGGTGATGACGGCGGCAAGCGTCGAGGTCGACGACCTGTCCGCGGTACCGGACAAGACGACGACCACGGTCGCCATGGACTTCGGACGCATCTCGCTGGACTCCGACCTGATCCTCTATCTGTTCGGCACGCCCGGTCAGAACCGCTTCTGGTTCATGTGGGACGACCTCACCCAGGGAGCGATCGGCGCCGTCGTGCTGATCGACACCCGCCGGCTCGCCGACTCCTTCGGCGCGATCGACTACTTCGAGTCGCGCGGAGTGCCGTTCATCGTGGCCCACAACGTCTTCGGCGCCGAGTATCGCCACACGTCCGACCAGATCCGCGAGGCGCTCTCGCTTCGCGCCGAGGTCCCCATCGTGGCGTGCGACGCCCGTGACCGGGAGTCCACCAAGGCGACCCTGATCAGCCTCGTCGAACACGTGCTGCGGATGACGTCGGGGGCAGGCATCCGATAGCAGCCCCTGACGGGCGCCTCGGGTGGGACAATGGGTGCATGCCCGAGCACAGCCAGGACCACATCGAGACCGTGCGCGTGCGACGAGCACCCAAGATCTCGGTGTTCCTCATCCTCGGCGCCGCACTCGGCGTGCTCGTCGCGATGATCCTCACCTTCTCGTTCAACGGCACCGCCGACGCGAGCCCCAACACGGGCGTGCAGTACTCGCAGGGTCAGGTTTTCGGCTTCCTCGTGCTCGTCTGCGCGCCGATCGGCCTGGCGCTCGGCGGCATCGTGGCGCTGATCTTCGACCGTCGTTCGCGCCGTCGCACCCACGAGGTCGCCGTCGACCACGCGTCGGTGCACGTCGACCCCGAGCCCGGCACCAACGGCCACGGCTCGGCCCACTAGGGGTCCCGGACGCGGCTGAGGGCCGCGACGGTGGACCGCCGCGACTAGGCCAGCTCGGCGATGATCGGGTGGATGGCGGTGTCAAAGGCCGCGACATCCCCCCGAAGTCCGTCGGTGACCGCCACCGTGAGCGAGCCGATCCACCACACGCCCCGCTGACTCAGCGGCAGCACCTGCACGTTGAGCTCGAACGAGTGCGCCCGCCGCCCGACCTGCCGCTCATGCTCGGCGATCGCGCCGGCGTAGGCGCGATACGCCGTGCCGGAGCTGTGCGAGGCCTCCTTGCGATACCGCTCGTTCGCGGCCCGCGCGAACGCCAGCGCCTCGCGCGCGTGCGGGATGAAGGCGGACCGCAGCTCGTCGCAGCCTTCGACCGGCAGGGCGAGCACGGTGTCGAATCCGTCCACGAGATCGAGGGGCACCGCTGACGGGTGGGCCTGCGGCTCGACCGTCATCGCCCAGTACTGCCGCCACTGCCGTTCGAGCGTGGCCTGGGCCTCTTCCGACCGGTCGTTCGCCCGCGGCGGGATCCCGCGCAGGTGCGGCAGCTCATCGGGAGAGCGGATGCCGAGAACCTGGCGCAGATAGAGGGCAAGAAGCACCGGCTGACCGGCGTCTTCGCGGATCAGCCACTCCGGTGCACCGGCGCCGCCCATGCGCTCCATTCTAGATCCGGGCCCGCGGCGGGTGCCCCGTCCGGCGGCATTCGCCCGCCTCGGATTCCGGCGTCGCCGCTCGCCTGCGACGCCACGACCCGCGCGTCCGGCCCCCACGACCCGCGCGTCGCCGCCCGCCTGCGACGCCACGACCCGCGTCGCCGCCCGCCTGCGCCGCCGCGACCCGCGCGTCGGCCGCCGCGTCGCCCCGCGGCGTCCGTTTCCCTCCCGGAGCGTTCGCCCCGCGGCGTCCGTTTCCCTCCCGGAGCGTTCGCCCCGCGGCGTCACGAGCGGAGGAGATGTGACGAGGGGAGGATGATCTGGCCCGAATCCGCCCTCCTCTCCACCCATCCCCTCCGCCCATGACGCCGGGTGCGGAATGCAACGCGGGGGTGGATGCCGCAACCGGCTCCTCCCCAGAAGCAACACGGGGCCGAACTCCCACAGGTATGGTTCACGACGCGCCGGCGGGCGTCGGCCAGCCCCACGATAAGCGGATGGTTCATGGCGGAGCTGAAGCTCGGGCACGCGCACTCATTGCGGCGGTGACGGATGCCGGTGGCATCGCGCGCCGTGCGACGCTCGTGAAGCGCGGGCACTCGCAACGGACGATCGATGCCGCCGTTGCGGCGGGACTCGTCCACGTGGCCCGTCGAGTCTGGATCGCCGTGCCGACGGCCGACCCGTACCTCGTGGCGGCGGCGCGAGCAGGGGTCGTGATCTCGTGCGTGACCCGTGCGCGTCGCCTCGGGCTGTGGGTCGAGGCGGACGCCGCGGCGACCCATGTCGCCGCCCACCCGCATGCGGGCCGCATTTCCGTGGCGAAGAATACTCGTGTCCATCGCGCGGTGCCGGTGATCGCCCGCGACCCCGCGGCGCTCGAAGACACGATCGAGAACGCGCTCGCCATTCTCTGCGCATGCCAGCCCTTCGAGGCGGCTCTCGCAAGCGTCGAGTCGGCGCTCAACAAGTCGCTGGTGACCAAGCCGTCGCTTCTGCGCCTGCCCTTCGCGCCCGGGGTGCGGCGGATCATCGAGGCGGCGAGCCCCTATTCCGACTCGGGACTCGAGACATATGTCGTGCCCCGTCTGGCCTGGATGAAGCTGCGGATCGTGCCGCAGGCGTGGATCGCCGGTCATCGGGTCGATTTCCTCATCGGCGCGCGACTCGTGCTGCAGATCGACGGCGGGCATCACGTCGGAAGGCAGCGCGCGAGTGACAACGCCCACCACGCGGTGCTCCGGCATATGGGCTACCACGTGATCCGTGTCGGCTACATCCAGATCGTCGAGGACTGGCCGGGCGTGCAGGCGCTGATCATGCAGGCAGTCGCACAGGGGCTGCACCTCGCAGAGAAGCGGTCGCAGGCGGCCGCCGTGTGACGAACGGAGGAGATGTGACGAAGGGAGGAGGAGAGCGGGCCGAATCATCCTCCGTGCCTCACATCTCCTCCGCCCGTCGCGGATAGCCGTGCGGCGATGGACGGACGACGGGCGGATGCTGCGGGTCGTGTGAGTGCGGCGCATCCGGCTGCAGAGGCCCCGTCCGGCGGCAATCGGAGGGCCGCGACGCCCGGCGTCCGTCCAGGCACGTCGCCGGTAGGCTTGTGACCGTGGCCTCATCCGAACGCGATGCCCCCTCCCGCCCCGCACAGCCCGTGAACCCCTACACGGCTGCCGGCGTCGACACCGCTGCCGGCGACCTCGCCGTCGAGCTGATGAAGTCGGCGGTGCGTCGCACGCAGGGCCCCGAGGTGCTCGGGGGAGTCGGCGGATTCGCCGGACTCTTCGATGCCAGCGCATTCAAGGCCTACGACAAGCCGCTGCTGGCCACCAGCACCGACGGCGTCGGCACCAAGGTCGCGATCGCCCAGGCCATCGACAAGCACGACACGATCGGGCAGGACCTCGTCGGCATGGTCGTCGACGACATCGTCGTCGTCGGCGCGAGGCCGCTGTTCATGACCGACTACATCGCGTGCGGCAAGGTCTTCCCCGAGCGGATCGCCGACATCGTCCGCGGCATCGCCGCCGGCTGCGCCGAGACCGGCACCGCCCTCGTCGGCGGCGAGACCGCCGAGCACCCGGGCCTCCTGGGAATCAACGACTACGACGTCGCGGGCGCCGCCACCGGCGTGGTCGAGGCCGACCGCCTCCTCGGCGCCGACCGGGTCCGCAGCGGAGACGTCGTGCTCGCGCTCGCGAGCTCGGGCCTGCACTCCAACGGCTACTCGCTGGTGCGGCACATCGTCGCCGGCGCCGGCATCCAGTACGGCGACAACTCCGCCGACCTCGGCGCGACGTGGGGCGAGGCGCTGCTCGAGCCGACGCGCCTCTACACGCGTCCGCTGCTGCGTCTGATCGCCGACCACGGCGACCGCGTGCACGCGCTCAGCCACGTCACCGGCGGCGGCATCGCAGCCAACCTCGCACGAGTGCTGCCCCAGGGAACGTGGGTCGAGCTGGACCGCTCGACGTGGTCGCCGTCCCCGGTGTTCCGGGTGCTGGCCGACCTCGGCGACCTCGACCTCACCTCGACCGAGGGCACCTGGAACCTCGGCATCGGGTTCCTCGCGGTCGTGGCGGCCGACAAGGCCGAGGCTGCGGCATCCGCTCTCTCGCGCGAAGGCATCGCGACCTGGCAGGTGGGCGTCGTCCACGACGGTGCGCGCCCGGACGGTCACTGGGAGCAGGGTGCCAAGGGCGTCGACGGCGGCGCCGTGCGCCTCGTGGGCTCCTACGGGGACCACACGGCTCGCTGAGCCGGCAGACGGCACGACGCAGAACCACACAGCGCAGAAACGACAAGACGGAGCAGGCAACACCCATGTGCGGAATCGTCGGAGTGGTGGGCCGTGGGTCTGCCAACCAGGAGATCTACGACTCCCTTCTGCTTCTGCAGCACCGCGGCCAGGACTCCACCGGCATCGCGACGGCCGAGCGCAGCGGGGTCGTGCACCAGCACAAGACCCGCGGGCAGGTGCGCGAGTCGTTCCGCACCCGCGACATGCGGGCGCTGCTCGGTGAGATCGGCCTCGGCCATGTGCGCTACGCGACGAAGGGCACCGCATCCAACGAGGAAGAGGCGCAGCCCTTCTACGTGAACGCCCCCTACGGCATCGTGCTCGTGCACAACGGCAACCTCACGAACACGCGTGAGCTCACCGCCGAGCTCTTCCACAAGGACCGCCGCCACCTCAACACGTCGTCCGACACCGAGCTGCTCGTCAACGTGCTGGCCAACGAGCTGCAGGCGTCGATCTCGGGCCTCGAACTCGATCCGACGCAGGTGTTCCAGGCCGTCAGCCGCGTGCACGAACGCGTCGAGGGCTCGTACGCGGCCATCGCCCTGATCGCCGGCTACGGTCTGCTGGCGTTCCGCGACCCGTTCGGCATCCGTCCGCTCATCCTCGGCACGCGCAAGCACGAGGACGGGCACTACGAGTGGGTCGTGACGAGCGAGTCGCTGGTGCTCGAGAACGGCGAGTTCGAGATCGTCCGCGACGTCGACCCGGGCGAGGCGATCTTCATCGACCTCGAGGGCAACCTGCACACCCAGCAGTGCGCCACCGACCCGAAGCTCGTGCCCTGCTCGTTCGAGTACGTCTACCTGGCTCGCCCCGACTCGGTCATGAACGGCATCTCGGTGTACGAGGCGCGCCTGCGCATGGGCGACCGGCTCGCCGACACCATCGCGAAGTTCACGCCCCGCGAGGCGATCGACGTGGTCATGCCCATCCCCGACTCGTCCCGCCCCGCGGCCATGCAGGTCGCACGCAAGCTGGGAGTCGAGTACCGCGAGGGGTTCTACAAGAACCGCTACGTCGGCCGAACGTTCATCATGCCCGGCCAGGCGGCGCGCAAGCGCAGCGTGCGCCAGAAGCTCAACGCCATGTCGAGCGAGTTCAAGGGCAAGAACGTGCTCCTCATCGACGACTCCATCGTGCGCGGCACGACGTCGAAGGAGATCATCCAGATGGCACGGGATGCCGGAGCCAAGAGCGTCACGTTCGCCTCCGCCGCGCCGCCCGTGCGCTACCCGCACGTGTACGGCATCAACATGCCTTCGCGCCAGGAGCTGGTCGCCCACGGTCGCACGATCCCCGAGATCGCGGAAGAGCTGGGCGCCGACTTCGTCGTCTACCAGGAGGTCGAAGACCTGAAGGCGGCGATTCTCGAAGGCTCCGACGTCGAGGACCTCGACATGAGCTGCTTCGACGGCCGATACATCACCGGCACGGTCACCGACGAGTACCTCGCCTGGGTCGAGGGCTCGCAGGAGAGCTGACCCTGCAAGGGGACCTCTGACGGCGAGCGCAGCGGTACGGCGTCAGCGCGGGAGAAGCGCCCGCACCTGACGGCGGATGTCGTCCACGATCTCGTCGACCGAGAGGGCGATGTTCACCGTGGCCGCCATGCTGACGAACGTGATGGCGGAGACCACGTGCGCGAGCGTGGCCGCATCGGCAGCGCTGGTGCGCTGGTCGCGCTGCAGGACGCTCGCGATCGCCTCTTCGGTCTGCACGGTGAGGGCGAGCGCCTCTCGGTGGTGGGGCTCTTCAGGGTCGCCGAAGACGATCTCGCGCAGGTAGGTGCGCCCGTTGTCGATCTGCACGCGGTTGCACTCGACGACCGGCCGGATGATCGCGATCACCGCCTCGAGGGGATCTGCGACCCCTTCGGCCGCGGCCGTGCCCTCGGCGAGTGCGGCGAGGTAGCTGGAGTTCTGCACGAGCAGGAGCAGCTCGCCCTTGTTCTTGGCATAGAGGAAGAGCGTTCCCGTGCCGATGTCGGCCTTGTCGGCGATCTGCTGCGTCGTGACGTCGTCGACCCCGTGCTCGGTGAAGAGCTCTCGGGCGGCGGCGGTGATGCGCTGGAGCTTGTCCTGCTTGTTGCGCTCGCGTCGACCGATCGGCGGAGTGTCGATGGCCATGACGTGATCCTCCGGGGTGGTGCAGACGGTGACGGGCGTTTCTGATTGTAGTCAGGAACGGGTGGACTTCAGGTGTCCGCCGCCAGGCGGCGGCACCTTCACTCCCGGTAGTGGGGCAGGATGACGCCGCCGCTGACGTAGGTCAGGGCAGCCGACACGTCGTAGGCGTGGATCGCGGAGACGTGCCGCGCGAGTGCGCTCGAGAGCCTTTCGACCTCGCGGCTCGCGAAGAACGCCGCACGGGCGCCCGGATCATCGAAGCCGAGGCTGACGGATGCGTGGAACCGCTGATCGACGGGGTTGTCGTGGGCGACGTCCGGCGTGTCCCAGAGCTTCTCGTTCCAGGGAAGGAAGGTCTGAGTCCGCAGCTCGCGGAGCACACCGGTGCCGGCGAGCGCGGGTGCGAGTTCTCCGGTGACGAACCTCCGGAAGGCCCGTCCGCCGACGTCGGGGCGCCTCCGCAGATAGACGAAGGCGCGCGCACCCGGACGCCGACCGGGCTCCGCCAGGCGATACCACCGGGCGGAGTACGGCGGCCCCGCATACAGGAGGGTGCGGCGGAAGACGTTGATCTCGTCCTTGAACGCCAGACGGGTCTGCGCACGGCCCTGCAGCGGCGCGAGGATCGACCGGAACGTGACCTCTGCGACGCCGTCGATCCTGCGGTCCGCGGGAATCGCCGTCTCGATGCCTCGGGTGTCCGGCCAGAGTCCGGGATTTCGCTCGGCGAGATGGATCTGCCGGTACTCCTCGAGTCCGGGGGTCGCCGAGATGATGCCCGAGTGGGGGCCGCTCCAGTGGTCCATGCCGGTCTGACGCGGCTGGTCGGTGCGGACCCACAGCAGGATCGATGACGTGAGGGGCTTCCTGTTGTAGGGGGCGACGCTCATGTGCTCATTCCTCTCGATGAATCGGGATGCCGGTCAGGGGGCGAGGAAGCCGACCGCGACGGGCGCGAACTGCTCGTGGAACTGGAAGATCCCGCCGTGACCGGAGTCGCGGTAGATGACGAGCTCGGATCCCCGGATGCGGCGGTGCAGGTCTTCCGAGAGCACGGAGGGCACCATCCGGTCGTTGTCGCCGTTGGCGATCAGGGTGGGCTGGGTGATCTGGGAGAGGTCGGCCGGCGCGGAGCGCCCCCACTTCTTGATCGCCTTCAGCTGCGTCCGGAACGCCTTCGTCGTGATGGGTGCGTCGCGGTCGGCGGTGCGCTCCTGGAGGCGCCTCACGAAGGCCTTGCCGGCGACCTTGCCGGTCGCGTTGCGGTTGAAGAAGAGGAACTCCTTCGGGTCGGAGCGCGTCAGCGTCGCGCGCACGATGTCGTAGTAGGTGACGCCGGCGACCTTGTCGATGTCCTTGCCGCCGGCGGGGCCGGTGCCGGTGAGGACGAGCTTGCGCACGAGCTCCGGGTGCTTGACCACGAGCGCCTGCGCGACCATGCCGCCGAGCGAGAAGGCGAAGACGTCGATCGTGTCGAATCCCAGTCCCCGGATGAAGGCGTAGGCGTCGTCCGCCATCGCCTCGACGCTGTCCGGCACCTCGCCGGTGGAAGCGCCGACACCGCGGTTGTCGAACGTGATGACGTTGCGGTCCTCCGCGATCGGATCCACGATGCGCGGATCCCAGTTGTCGAGGGTCGCGGCCAGATGCACGAAGAAGACGACGGGGACGCCGCCCTTCGGCCCCAGCTCGCGATACGCGAAGGTGACCCCGCCGGCGGAAAGGGTGCGGGTCGGTGCCTTCGCATACGACGTGGTCGGGTCGCTGCTCGTGGTGCTCATGAGGTTCTCCTTGCGGTTCGTGGGACGTCGGATGCGATGGTCCGAACAAATACGAGTGCACTCAAGTATGACTACACTCAACAACAATGTCAATTGCCAGCGCGATTCGCCGACGGGCCGGGGCCGCGCGGCCTCCGCGACCGTCGGTCTTCCCGCGCCGCCTAGGGTTGACAGGTGAGCTCCCCCTCGTCGCGACCCCTCTGGCGTGGTCGAGCGCTCGCCCTCGTGGGCATCGTGCTGTTCGCCTTCTCGCTGCGTTCGGCAGTCGCCTCGCTGTCGCCGCTGTACGACCACATCGCCGCCGACTTCGATGTGCCGGCGGCCGTCATCGGCCTGATCGGCACCGCGCCGCCGGTCTGCTACGCCGTGTTCGGCTTGCTCACTCCGGCGCTCGAGCGGCGGTTCGGGCTGGAGCGACTGGCGGTCGTCGCGATGGTCGTCGTCGCCATCGGGTTGATCCTGCGCAGCCTGGCACCGGACTCGGGGCTGCTGCTGGCCGGCACGGCGCTCATCTTCGCCGCGGTCGGCGTGGGCAACATCCTGCTGCCGCCCCTCGTGAAGCGGTACTTCGCTGATCGCGTCGGCCTCATGACCACCGTCTTCTCCACGACGATGGCGCTCGCGACGTTCCTCCCGCCCCTCGTGGCGGTGCCGGTCGCGGATGCCTCGGACTGGCACGTCTCGCTCGGACTCTGGGCCGTGTTCGCGCTGGTCGCGACCGTCCCGTGGATCGGCCTGGCGGTACGCCATGCCGCGGCCGAGAAGAGCCGTGCCGAAGCGGCGGACGCAGACGATGACGACATCGAGCAGCCGAGCCCCCGCGCCTTCGGCCGCATGTGGCGGCTGCCTGTCGCGTGGGCGCTGCTCGTCGGGTTCGCGGTGTCGAGCAGCCTCGCCTACACCGCCTTCGCATGGCTGCCGACGATGCTCGTCGACATCGCGGGCGTCACCCCCGTCGTGGCCGGCGTGCTGCTCGCGCTGTTCGGGTTCATGGGTCTGCCGGCGTCGCTGGCGGTGCCCCTATTGGTCACCCGGGCAAACGCCACACGCGCGCTGTTCGGTGTGGCCGTCGGCACCGGCTTCGCGGGCCTCGCCGGGCTGCTCTTCCTCCCCACGGTGGCGCCGTGGCTGTGGGTCGCGCTCCTCGGGCTGGCACCGTTGCTGTTCCCGATGATCCTCGTGCTTCTCGGCCTCCGCACCCGCACGCACGAGGGTGCAGTGGCGCTGAGCGGGTTCGTGCAGAGCGGCGGCTACGCGATCGCCGCCCTCTTCCCCGTCGGCATCGGACTCCTCCACGACGCGACGGACTCCTGGACCGGCCCGCTCATCGTGCTCGCCGTCGTGGTCGCAGCGGCCATCCCCGCCGGCGTCGTCGCCGCGCAGCCGCACACCGTCGAGGACGACTGGGAACGTCGCCACGGCGCCTGGTGAGGCATCCGACGTTCTCAGGCAGTTCGCGATATATCGTGTTAGGTTCGCCGACGTGACCATCGACCCGACGCCGGAATCCCCCGAGACCCCTGAATCCCTCGAGACTCGTGTGCGCACCGAGATCGCCGCTGCCGAGGCTCCCCACCGTCCGATCCGACGGATGCTGCGCCGCGCGCGCGTCTGGATCGACGGGCATCCGCGGCTCAACCGCGCCTACCGGTTCGGCGTCGGCACGGTCGGCGGCATCCTCGCGGTGGGCGGACTGCTGCTCGTTCCGCTGCCGGGGCCGGGATGGCTCGTGGTGTTCCTCGGGCTCGCCGTGCTCGGCACCGAGTTCCACTGGGCGCGGCGAGCAGCAGCGGCGCTCAAGCGCCTGCTCGACCGGTTCTGGGCGTGGTGGCGAGCGCGACGCGCGGCGCGCGCGGGCGACGCGGCCTAGCGGGGCCGGCCCTCCCGCGCGCTCAACACCCGGGCGTGCCGCGCTGCGGGCACACGCCACTCACCCTGCACCCGCGCGCGAACACGGGGGTGCAGGGTGAAGGTGACGGAGGTGTTTAAGCCTGCGACGACGAGACGGGCGAGGTCTCGTCCTCGTCTTCGTCGTTGTACTGGTCGGCCCACTTGTCGACGAACTCGTCGTCGTGGTGACCGAGCTCGCGCTCGAGTGCCGAGTAGTTCACGTTGTACGTGTCGTACTTCAGCTCACGGGCGATCTTGGTGTGCTTCGCCTTCTGACGGCCACGCCCCATGCGAGACCCCCTCATTTAAGGTCGCGGGCTATTCTGCGGGCTCTGGGCCTCGCAAACCCGGGCATTCACGAATCCGGCTTCGAACCGGTAAGAGTAGCATTCAGGATAACACGGAGCCCCGGTAGCCCGGCCGCTGCGGCCCCAGGGGCATAGGAGGAGTGCGGACATATGACCGATGAGGCATCCGAGCCCCAAGGTGACGCGACGAGTGACGAGAGCCTCCACGGGGCGGTGATCGCGGGGGTGATCCCCGACCAGTCGCCGCGGGTGCTCAAGGAGGCGGCCCGGTACGCGAAGCTGCTCCAGGTGCCGCTGGTCGTCGTCCACGTCGATGTGACCCGCTTCGTCACCTACGAGGACCCCGATGGGTACGTCCACTCGGCGCCGATCGACATCAACATCGCGGCCGGCGAGGGTGAGCTGGCGAAGGTGCAGAGTGCCGCGGCATCCGTTCTCGGCGATGCCGGCCCGCACTGGACGGTGCGCCAGCTGGTCGGCGACCCGGCGATGGCGATCAAGCACTTCGCCGATCAGATCGACGCCCGGCTGATCGTCGTGGGCACGCGCAAGCGGGGCTTCGGCGAGTCCGTCCGCGAGTTCTTCACGGGTGCGGTCGGCGTGCGCCTCGCGCACCGGCAGCACCGCCCGATCCTGGTCGTGCCGCTCGGGGAGCCGGTGCCCGACGACGAGGAGATCTGGCCCGCATAAGCACCGCCGCACGACGCAGAAGGGTGATCCCGCCGATGGCGGGACCACCCTTCTGGTTTCCGGGGGAGGATGCGGAACAGGATGCCGCGGCTCAGCCGCGCAGCGCGCGCGTCACCTCTCGGGCGACCTGGTCGAGCTCGCTCGCGACCTGATCCACGATGGATGCCGCGAGCTCGCCGCCGCGCGCCACATGGACGCGGACGTCGCCGCGCAGGTTCGCGCGGAACTCGTTGACCAGAGCGTCGAGGCGCTGCATCTGCTCGCGGCTGCGGACCCGCGGGTCGTCTTCGCGGGGGCCCTGGGGCGTCGACTCGCGCTCGTCGTGAGACGCGGCGGCCAGATCGGCGCGCAGGCTCTTCATCGCCTCGCGGACGCTGCCGCGCACCTCGTCGGCGATGAGCCGCACCGAGTCGGCGAGTCCCGCCTCGATGCCCACGAGGTCGCCCGCGCGCGCCTGCACTTCGGCGTGGCCGGCCTCGGTGATCGCGTACACGGTCTTGCGGCCGTCGACCGACTTGGTCACGAGTCCCTCCTCTTCCAGCTTCGCCAGGCGCGGGTAGATGGTGCCGGCGCTGGGGGTGTAGGTGCCCCCGGTGCGGTCCGACAGGGCCTGCATGATGTCGTAGCCGTGGCGCGGCCCTTCATCGAGCAGGTTCAGCAGGTACAGGCGCAGATCGCCGTGGGAGAAGACCGGGGTCATCACAGCTCTCCTCGGTCGAAGCCGGCCGCCGCTTCACGGGCGGCCGAGTCATCGGTGCCGTCGGCCCCATCGGAGGTCGTCGGCGTGGATGCGCCGGGCGTCTCGGACGCCAGGGGTGCGGCATCCGCAGACGGGGTGGCCGCGCGTCGCAGCACCGTGATGTCGCCCGAGACGCTGTGGGCGCGCACGTCGGCGAAGCTGCCGCTGAGTTCGCCGACAGAGCCGGCGAAGTTCGTGGTCGGGCCCGTGCCGTTGCCGGAGCGGACGACGCCGTCGACCTGCACCCGACCGCTGACGCTGCGGACGACGTAGTTGGCCGGGTAGCCCTCGTCCAGGCGCACCGTCGAGCTGCCGCTCACGGTGTTGAGGCCGACCGAGAGGATGTCGCCGGTCGAGTCGACCAGCACCGCGCCCGAGACCGTGTCGATCGTGGCCTTGCGGAGCGTGCCGGTCGCAGCGACGTCGCCCGAGACGCTGTTCGCGTTGAGCGCGCCGACAAGCTCGCGCACCTGCACGTCGCCCGAGACGGCGTTGACCGAGAGGTCGCCGCTGAGTCCGTCGACGATGATGTCGCCCGAGACCGTGTTGAGGGATGCGTCGCCGCGGAGGCCCGAGACGAGGGCGCTGGCGCTGACGACGCCGAGGGTGAGGGCGACCTCGCGGGGGACCGCGACGCTGATCTCGGCCTTCGGTCCGCCGGCCCCGAAGTTGCGGAACACCTCGAGGAAGTTGTCCCAGCGCAGCTGCGGGTGGTCGATCTCGACGTGGTCGTCGGAAACCTCGATGCGGAGGTCCTTGACGGTGACGTCGTGCACTTCGATGCGGATGCCGGGCTCGTCGTGGGCGACCACGTCGATCTGCCCGCCGACGAGTCCGATCTTGAGCGTGCGCACGGTCTCGATGTCGATGACGCGCGTCTCGCCCGGGTGGATGATCCACTTCTCCAGGGTCATGACTGCTTCTCCTGCGTATCTCGGGGGTTTCAATTCGCGATATATCGCGTTGCCTCAGAGTAACACGATATATCGCGAGTCTGTCAAGGCCGCGTTCCGGATCTTCAGGTTCTTCCGGGTTTGGGGCGCATGGGTGACGCTTGGGGCGCACGCCGTGCGCCCCGAGTGCACGCCACGCGCCGCAAACCCTGCAGTGACGCCGTGCCCGCGCTTGACCTTGACGCAACGTCAACCTTTAACGTGGTCAACGAGCCGAGAGAGGAGAGGCGACATGGACCAGGACGAATGGTCGATCCAGCAGATCGCCAAGCTCGCGGGCACCACGAGCCGCACACTGCGTCACTACGACGACATCGGGCTGCTTCCGCCGTCGAGCATCGGCCACAACGGGTACCGGTACTACGACCGAGCGGCGCTCGTGCGCCTGCAGCGCATCCTGCTGCTGCGGGAGCTGGGACTCGGCCTGCCGCAGATCGCCCAGGTGCTCGAGCGTGAGACCGCGGAGGAGTCGGCTCTCGAGGCTCACCTGGCGTGGCTCCGTCAGGAGCAGGACCGGCTGGCGCGACAGATCGCGTCGGTGCAGCACACCATCGACGCACTGAGAGGAGGTGAGGGAATGATGGCAGAGAACATGTTCGACGGCTTCGACCACACGCAGTACAAGGACGAGGTCGAACAGCGCTGGGGAAAGAAGGCGTACGCCGACAGCGACCGCTGGTGGCGCTCGATGAGCGCCGACGAGAAGGCCGCGTGGCAGCAGCGTGTCTCGGACCTCGGCCGGGACTGGATCGCCGCCGCGGAGGCGGGGATCGCCCCCGACAGCGACGAGGCGCAGGCGCTCGCGAAGCGCCACGTCGAGTGGCTGACCGGCGTGCCCGGCACGCCCGCGTCCGCGCCCGGGGGTGACGTGAAGGGCTACGTGCTCGGTCTCGGCGAGATGTACGTCGCCGATCCGCGCTTCGGCACCAACTACGCGACGAGCGACGGAGGCACCCGCGGGGCGGAGTTCGTGCGAGACGCGCTCCGCGTCTACGCGGAGGCGCAGCTGTAGGCGCGAAGGCCCCCGCAGGACAGACGGATGCCGCGGCCCACTCCGGCCGCGGCATCCGCTGTCTTCACATCTGTGGTGCAGATCAGGTGTTGCGGTTCCCGCTGATCACTCTGAACAGGAATGCGATCAGCGCGATGACTCCGACGATGATGGCCACCCACAGCAGCCAGCTCAGTGCGGAGTTGAGGCCGCCGACGATCGCGAGCACGATCGCGACGACGATGATGATGATCAGGGCGAGGTTCATGGGACGTTCTCCTTCTGCGTTGTCGATGCAGGGAATGCACCGCATGCCTCGTGGGCATGAATCGACAGTGGCACCCCGGCGACGCGGTCCGTAGGGGCTTGACGGCGCTGGTTTTCCGGTGATAAGTCGGCCGGCCGACCGGTGATACGGCCGACGGGCGGCGATGTCAAGCCCCGTGAGCGCATCCTCGCGCATCCGTATTTTCGCGGGTATGAGCACATCCGCCTCCACCGACCCGACGACCGCCCACCACGACGGCTCGTTCCCTCCGCAGGAGCAGGAGCAGCCCGGTCTGACGGAGGAGACCCGGCCGGAACCGGACCTCGGCGAGCGCTCGTACCGCGGCGCGCTGCGCCTGACCGAGCGGCGAGCACTCATCACCGGCGGCGACTCCGGCATCGGCCGGGCGGTGGCTATCGCGTTCGCACGCGAGGGCGCCGATGTCGCACTGACCTACCTGCCCGAGGAGCAGGAGGACGCCGACGAGACCTCCCGCTGGGTCACGGAGGCAGGGGTGCGCGCGCTGCCCATCGCCGGCGACCTGCGGGAAGAGGACTTCTGCGCAGAGATCGTCGACCGTGCCGTCGGCGAGTTCGGCGGCCTGGACGTGCTCGTGCTCAACGCCGCGTACCAGAAGGACCGCGAGGGCATCGAGAAGCTCGAGACCGCCGAGTGGGACCGCGTGTTCCGCACCAACCTCTACGCGCAGATGTTCACGGCGCGGGCCGCGGTGCCGCACATGCAGCCCGGTTCATCGATCATCGTGACGACCTCGATCCAGGCGTTCAACCCCTCGCCGGGGCTGATCGACTACGCCATGACCAAGGCCGCGCAGGTCGCCTTCATCAAGGCGCTCGCGCAGGAACTGGGCCCGAAGGGCATCCGTGTGAACGGCGTCGCCCCCGGGCCGATCTGGACACCCCTCATCCCCGCGACGGGATGGGATGCCGAGCGGCTCGAGTCGTTCGGCCAAGACACGCCCCTGGGACGGGCGGGGCAGCCTGCTGAGCTCGCCGGTGCCTACGTGTACCTGGCGAGCGACGACGCGTCGTATACGTCGGGGGCGATCCTGCCGGTGACCGGGGGCAAGGGCCTGTGACATCCGCCCACGCGGCGGTGACCGAAGGAGGAAGCCATGCCAAAAGGACGCGGGTCGAATCTCAAGGACCGCGAACTGTACGAAGAGCTCCGCGAAGAGGGTGCCTCGAAAGAGAAGGCGGCGCGCATCTCGAATGCCGCTGCCAGCCAGGGCCGCAAGACCGTCGGCCGTCGCGGCGCCAAGGCGGAGAACTACGACGACCGCACCGTGCCCGAGCTGCGCAAGCGTGCCAAGGAGCTCGGCCTCAAGGGGTACTCGGGCAAGAAGAAGTCCGAGCTGGTCGCGATGATCCGCAACCACTGACGACGTGGTCGCCGGTCCCGCCGCGTGCGCTGTCGAGTCCATCGACGGGCGCTCCGGCGGGACCGACGACCCGGGTGGCGTGAGCGGATGCCGAAGCTCGTCCGCGTGCGCCCCTACCAGGATCCGGGGTTCCGTCGGCTGCGTTCCGGATCCGGGTTCCGCTACCTCGACGCGAAAGGCCGTGCGCCGGGGCAGAGACATCTGGCCCGTATCCAGGCGCTGGTGATCCCGCCGGCATGGCAGGACGTCTGGATCAGTGCGCGTCCGGAGGGTCACATCCAGGCGGTCGGCGTCGATGACGCCGGCCGTCGGCAGTATCTGTACCACGCGGACTGGACCGCCGGCCGCGACCGCGGCAAATTCGCGCGTGCCCTGGCGCTGGCCGAGGCGCTGCCGCGCGCCCGCGCCCGGGTGACGACATCGCTGCGACGGGACGGGCTCGACCGGGAACGGGTGCTGGCGGTCGCATTCCGGCTCCTCGACGACGCGGCCCCGCGCATCGGCTCGGAGCGCTACCTCGCCGCACACGGCAGCCGGGGCCTCACGACCCTGCAGCGACGGGATGCCACGGTGGAGGCATCCGTGGTCACGTTCGCTTTTCCGGGCAAGAGCGGCAAACGGCAGCTTCTCGAGATCGACGACGCGGAACTCGCGGCGGTCATCGAACTGCTCGCCGCCGGAAGGCCCCGTTCGCCGCTGCTCGCGTGGCAGCGCGGCAGCCGGCGCGTGCCGCTCACGCCGGCCGAGGTGAACGCGTACGTGCGCTCTCTGACCGGGGGCCGGTTCACCGCCAAGGACTTCCGCACCCTGCGCGGAACCATCCTCGCTGCCGAGGCACTGGCACGCATCGGCACGGTCGACACGAAGACGGACCTCAAGCGCGCCGAGGTGCTGGCGGTGCGGGTCACCGCCGAGGCGCTCGGCAACACGCCATCGGTGGCGCGCGGCTCGTACATCGACCCCCGCGTGTTCGCCCGGTACCGAGACGGCCAGCTTCTCGACCTGTCCATCACGCCCGAGTCCGCGATCCGCGGCCTGCTCCGACAGGGCCGCTGAGCCCTTCGACAGGCTCGGCGATCGTCGGTTCCGGTCGCTGAGCCTGTCGAAGCGCCCTTCGGCAGGCTCGGGGGCCGTGAGGTGCCGGAGTAGCGTGAAGGGATGCCGCAGCCCGTCGACCCGCGCGTGCTCGGCGTCACCGTGGCGGGCGGAGCGATCGGCGTCCTCGCACGCGCGCTCCTGGTCGCACCTGTGGAGGATCCGGCGGCCGTGCCGTGGGTGACGCTCGGCATCAACGTCGCCGGATCGCTGATCCTCGGGATCGTGGTCGGCTGGCTCGATGACCGCCGCCCGCTCGCCCGCGCCTTCCTCGGCACTGGGATCCTGGGCGGCTTCACGACCTACAGCGCATTCGCGGTCGCGACGGCGCTGTGGGTCACGACGCCGTGGCTCGCGGCGGGGCTGGCCGCGGCATCCGTCATCGCAGGCGTCGCGGGAGCGCTCGCCGGGCTCCTCCTCGGACGCCGGATCTCGCACCGACAGGGCCGGGTCGAACTCCCCGAGGACGCCGAGTGAGCCCCTGGCTGCTGCTCGCCGCGCTCGCCGGCGGCGGGGGCGCCGGACTCCGCTACGTCGTCGACCGGCTGCTCACGCCGGCGGGCGGGATGGGGTTTCCCTGGGGGATCCTCGTGGTGAACGTCTCGGGGTCCTTCGCCCTCGGCGTGATCACCGGGCTCGGGGCCGCCATCGCGCCCGAGCTGTCACTGGTTCTCGGGCTCGGTCTGCTCGGCGGGTACACGACCTTCAGCACCGTCTCGGTCGAGACGGTGCTGCTCGCCCAGCGGAAGCGCCGTCGGGATGCCGCACTCAACCTCCTCGGCACATTCGCGCTCGCGGTCATCGCGGCCGGCCTCGGGCTCCTGCTCGGCGGGGAGATCGCGGCGTCCTGAGCGCAGGGGCTCAGGAATCTCAGATGAGAACCGCATGAAATACTGACAACCGATACATCTCCGTATCGTGCGGGCTCCCGCATCCCTTGCACCACCACACCAGCGAAGGCCTCTGTGTGTCGAACCTCGCCGTCCTGAGTCTCAAAAACCGTGCTCTGATCGCTCTGATCACGATCGTGGCCGCCATCTTCGGCGGACTCGCACTCACGAACCTCAAGCAAGAGCTCATCCCCTCGATCGAGTTCCCCGCGCTCATCGTCGTCTCGACCTACCCGGGCGCGTCGCCCGAGGTCGTGAGCAACGACGTGTCGGTGCCCATCGAGACCGCCATCCAGGGTGTGCCGGGGCTCGAGTCATCGACCGCCACCAGCACGACGAACGCCTCGATCGTGCAGGCGTCCTTCACCTACGGCACCGACCTCGCGACCGCCGAGCAGAAGATGACGCAGGCGATCAACCGCATCCAGAGCCAGCTGCCCGAGGGGGTCGACCCGAGCGTCATCTCGGCGAGCATCGACGACTTCCCAGTGATCCAGGTGGCCGTCACCGGCTACGACGACGAAGCGACGATCCAGGCTCAGCTCGAGGCATCCGTCGTCCCCGATCTCGAGGATGTCGACGGGGTCAACGCCGCGCAGATCGTCGGCGGCGTCGGCCAGCGGGTCACGATCACCCCCGACCAGGCGGCGCTCGCCGCGGCGGGCTTCACGCAGCAGGCGATCAGCGACGCGCTCGAGCAGAACGGCGTGCTGTTCCCGGGCGGTGAGGTCACCGAGAACGACGAGACGCTCACGGTGCAGACCGGCTCGAAGATCACGTCGGTCGACGAGATCGCGGCGCTGCCGCTCGTGCCCTCGACGGCCGAGCAGCTCCAGGGCGGCGCGACGACCATCGCGGATGTCGCGACCGTCGTCGAGGAGACCGACCCGGTCACCACGGTCTCGCGCGTGAACGGCGAGCCGGCTCTGACGATCGCCGTCACCAAGCTGCCCGCGGCCAACACCGTGGACGTGTCGCGCGGCGTGCTCGCGCTCCTTCCCGACCTCGAGGAATCCCTCGACGGCGCCGAGTTCACCGTCGTCTTCGACCAGGCCCCCTACATCCAGGAGTCGATCGACACGCTCGCGAAGGAAGGTCTGCTCGGCCTCGTCTTCGCCGTGCTCGTCATCTTCATCTTCCTGCTGTCGGTGCGCTCGACGCTCGTGGCCGCGATCTCGATCCCGACGAGCCTGCTCATCACCTTCATCGGCCTGCAGGCGTTCGGCTACTCGCTGAACATCCTGACGCTCGGTGCGATCACGATCGCGATCGGACGCGTCGTCGACGACTCGATCGTCGTCATCGAGAACATCAAGAGGCACTACGTCGGGGATTCCGACAAGAAGACCGCCATCCTGCGCGGCGTCCGGGAGGTCGCCTCCGCCATCACGGCGTCGACCATCGTGACCGTCGCGGTGTTCCTGCCGATCGCGTTCGTCGGCGATGTCACGGGCGAGCTCTTCCGTCCCTTCGCGATGACCGTCACGATCGCCATGACCGCGTCGCTCTTCGTCGCGCTGACGATCGTGCCGGTGCTGGCGTACTGGTTCCTGAAGCCCGGCAAGCCGATCCTCGACGCCGAGGGCGTCGCGATCGACCCCGAAGACCCGGCCGCCCCGCCGAGCCGCCTGCAGAAGTCGTACCTGCCGATCCTCCGCTGGACGCTCAAGCACTCGTGGGTGACGCTCGCGCTCGCCGTGCTGGTGCTCGTCGGCACGATCGCCGCCGCGCCGTTCATGAAGACCAACTTCCTGGGCGACTCCGGCCAGAACACCTTCACGATGACGCAGGACATCGGTCCGGCGCCTTCGCTCGAGGCCGAGAGCGCTGCGGCGGAGCAGGTCGAGGAGGTGCTGCTCGGCATCGACGGCATCGACACCGTGCAGGTGTCGATCGGCTCGAGCGGCTCGGCGCTGCGCGACGCGTTCTCGGGTGGCGGCAGCGGCATCACCTACTCGATCACCACCGACTCCGGCGCCGACCAGGTGGCGCTGCGCGAAGAGGTGCAGGAGGCGGTCGCCGAGCTCGACGACGCCGGCGAGATCACGGTCGCGTCGGGGGGCGGCGGCTTCGGCTCGACCGACATCGCGATCGACGTGACCGCTCCCGACTCCGACACCCTGCAGACTGCGACGGATGCCGTCATCGACGCCGTCGACGGCGCAGAAGGCGTCGGCCAGGTCTCGAGCAACCTCGCGGCGTCGCTGCCCTACATCGCCGTGACGGTGGACCGCGACAAGGCGGCGCAGCTCGGCCTGTCGGAGGTCGCGGTCGGCGCGCTGGTGTCGAACACCATGCAGCCGCAGTCCATCGGCACCGTCGAGATCGACGACACGTCGCTCACGGTGTACCTCGCCGCCTCCGAGACCCCGGCGTCGCTCGATGAGCTGCGTCAGCTGCAGGTGCCGAGCGCCACGGGCCCCATCGCACTCGAGGAGGTCGCGACGGTCGAGCAGAGCGAAGGTCCCACGTCGATCACGACCGAGGCCGGCGAGCGCACGTCGACCGTGACGGTGACCCCGTCGACCGACGACCTCGCCACCGCGTCCGCCTCGGTGACGACCGCCCTCGCGGACGCCGACCTGCCCGCCTCGGCCGATGCGACGCTCGGCGGCGTCGTGACGCAGCAGCAGGATGCGTTCTCGCAGTTGGGTCTCGCCCTGCTCGCGGCCATCCTGATCGTCTACATCGTGATGGTGGCCACGTTCAAGTCGCTGCGCCAGCCGCTGCTGCTGCTCGTCTCGGTGCCGTTCGCGGCGACCGGCGCCATCCTGCTGCAGATCATCACGGGCGTGCCGCTCGGCGTCGCGTCGCTCATCGGCGTGCTGATGCTCATCGGCATCGTGGTGACGAACGCGATCGTGCTCGTGGACCTCGTGAACCAGTACCGCGAGAAGGGGCTCAGCGCGCACGACGCGACCGTCGCCGGCGGCTCTCGCCGTCTGCGCCCGATCCTCATGACGGCGCTCGCCACGATCTTCGCGCTGACGCCGATGGCGCTCGGCATCACCGGCCAGGGCGGGTTCATCTCGCAGCCGCTCGCGATCGTCGTGATCGGCGGCCTGGTGTCGTCGACCGTGCTGACGCTGCTCGTGCTGCCGACGCTGTACAACCTCGTCGAGGGTGCGAGGGAGCGGCGCGCAGCGCGTCGTCGCGACTTCGGTGACGAGAACGGCGGCGACGGCGGTCCGGCTCCCGAGGGCGAGGGCCCGCAGGGCGGAACGGATGCCGCAGCCGAGCGTGAACTCGTCGGCGCCGGTGTCGGCGCGGGTGCGGGAGTCGCTGCGGCCGGGTCAGGTTCGGGTGCCGCGGGTGCTGGTGCCGGCGGCGCGGGCGCTGGCGCCGCGGGTGCCGGTGCCGCCGGTGCGGCGGGTGTCGCAGCCGCCGCAGCAGGTGCGGCCGCGCTCGAGACCCGGCGCCAGCGTCGCCAGCGCGAGCGCGGCGGGGTGGCAGAGGTCGCCGTGCCGGTGATCGAGGAGGGCCCCGACGTCGAGGTGTCGGACTCGGCGCCCGCTCCGGCGATCGTGGACGCCGTGCCCGCGGACGCCCAGGAGCAGTCTTCGGCGTCCGCCGGCGCCGACTCGCCGGTGGACTCCGCCGTGCCCGTCATCGATGCCGCGCCGACGGGTCAGCCCTCGGACGAGGTGGTGGGCGAGCCGCTCGACGTCGCGGATGCCGACGTGCCGGATGCCGCCTCGGAGGCGCCGGTGGCCGAGCCGGATGCCGCCGCGTCCGAGTCTTCGGAGAGTGCCGTCGAGACGGAGCCCGAGACCGACACTGCGCACGACACCGCGCCGGCGGAGGAGTCTGAGCTGACGAGCGATGACACGTCCGGGACGGACGCCGATGCGGCAGCTGTGGCACCGATCGACGTCGAAGGCGAAACCGACGCGTCGGGTGGATCCGAGACGGAGCCCGGCGGACAGTCCGAGGCCGTGGCGGATGAGCCGCGGTCGGAGCCCGTCGTGGATGAGCCGCAGCCCGAGGTCTCGACGGGTTCAGGGGACGAGCCCGAGGCGGAGCCCGCCGATGAGGCCGCGACCGCGACCGAAAGCCACGAGCCCGAATCCGAGCCCGTCGCGGATGAGGCCGCTGCGTCCGAGGAGCCGGAGACCGTGCACGGCGACGCGACGGACGACGGCGGGGCCGCCTCCGAGTCTTCGCCCGCAGTCGAGGCCGAAGCTGAGGGCCGGCCAGGACCGGCCGATGGCCCCGAGACGAACGACGAGCCCGCTTCCGACCTCGATGGCGAACACGACGAGCGTCGCCACGACGCCTGACGCCCGACTCGAACGAGCCTGAAGGGGGCGGGTGCCGCGAGCAGCGGCATCCGTCCCCTTCTGTGTTGCGGACGATTCCCGCCGGGCGAGAACGCGATCGGCGGTCAGCTCTTCTTCAACTCTTCGGCGAACATCACGAGGATGCCGCTGGGACCGCGGAGGTAGGTGAGCTTGTAGACGTCCTCGTAGGTGGCCACGCCGCGCAGCGGATGGCAGCCGTGGCGTGCGGCGATCTCGAGTGCTTCGTCGATGTCGTCGACGGAGAAGGCCACGCGGTGCATGCCGATCTGGTTGGGCAGAGTGGGCTCGGTCTCGATGGCGTCGGGATGGATGTACTCGAAGAGCTCGAGCTGACCGTGACCGTCGGGCGTCTGGAGCACGGCGATCCTGGCGTGGTTGCCATCCAGGCCTACGGCGGTGTCGGCCCATTCGCCGCTCACCGTGTCACGGCCGAGCACCTTCAGGCCCAGGTCGGTGAAGAAAGCGATCGCCGCATCGATGTCCCGCACGGCGATGCCGACATTCTCGAGCTTGATGGCCATGAGCGGCATGCTACTCATAGGCCCCGACGCGGTCCTAGTGCGACGTGAGGCCAGCCTGCCAGCGGTGCTGCTCACGGGCGAAGAGCACGGCGAACGTCCCCCACACGCCGATGTCGTCGGCGAAGCCGAGCGGCCCCAGAAGCAGCTCGGGGATCAGATCGATCGGCGCGAACGTGTACACGACGGCGGCGATCGCCACGACCCATGTCGTCGGTGCGACACGATGCTCGCGGCGCTTGATCGCCCTGAGGAATCTCCACCACATGCCCCCCAGTGTGCGCGCGCCGCACGCCGGAGGGCCCGTCGAGACGGAATCGTGATCGATCAGTCAGAAGATGCACAGCCCGCGCTCAGCGGGTCACGGCTCGCCCTGATCCGACTCCTCGTCAGGGATCTCGTCGCTGCGGGGCCCGACGAAGTCGCCCGTGATGGTGTGCTCGCGCTCGACATCCTTGATCACATCGGTCTTGAGATCGCTCGCGGGATTGCCGTCTTCCGGCGACAGGCGCGGAACGAAGCTGTCGGTCATCACACTCTCCTTCGCGGCTGAGCTCGCCTAGCGGTCAGCCTTCTCGTCCTCTTCCGGCTCGAACGTCGACGGCACGCCGGTGTGTCCCGCGGCGACGCCGTCGGGTGCGTCGGGGATCGTCTCGTCACGCCCGAGGCCGCCCGGCTTGCGGGTGCCCTCGTCGTCCGTCTTCGGCTCTTCTGCGTTGCGGTCCATGTGGTGCTCCCTTCGTCTCGAGGGGAAACGTACGACCACCCGCGCGCGTACGGACCCCGGTTGACAAGAGCGAAGCGGCGCGGCAGGGCGCTTCGCTCACACGCGCAGCGGTCAGGATGCGCGCAGCGGTCAGGATGCGCGCAGCGGTCAGGATGCGCGGGGGTCCGCGCGCCGCAGCTCTCGGTGGATGACGCGGGCGACGGCCCGCGCGTCGAGGCCGATCTGGAAGAGCTGCCCCTTCAGGGGATTCCAGAGCCCGACGAACCGCAGCCCCGGTGCGCCGGGCGCGGATGCCGCACCCGTCACGATCGGACCGCCACGGCCATCGAGCACCCCGAGGTGACCGAGCACCGTGGTGAGCCCGGTGGTGTAGCCGATCGCGGCGATCACGGCATCCGGCGTGAAGCGTGTGCCGTCCGCGAAGACCGCCTCGGATCCCTCGAAGCGCTCGAGCGCGGCGACGGGAGTGACCGCGGCGGTGCGCAGCGCGGCCACGAGACCGACGTCGATCGTCGGCGTCACGCCCGTCGCGCGTGCCTGTGCGACCACGCCGGCGCGAGCGCGCGGCATCCCGTACCGGGACAGATCGCCGAGAGCCACCCGCTGCAGCAGCCGGTTCACCGGGTCGACGAGCACCGCAGGCAGGAAGTCCATCGGGACGGCCATCAACGTGGTGGGAAGGGGTCCGAACTGCCGCGGGATGATGTTCGGCGGCGTCCGGATCGACAGGCGCACGTCCGCCGCTCCGTGCTGGGCCAGGTCGGCGGCGATCTCGGCACCCGTGTTGCCGGCACCGACGACGAGCACCCGCCGGCCGGCGTACTCCGCCGGGCTGCGATACGCGGACGCGTGGATGACGGCGCCCTCGAATCCCTCCTGCCCCGGCCACCGCGGCTGGACCGGGATGTTGTTGTAGCCCGTCGCGACGACGATCTGCCGAGCACGCAGCGGGCCGGCATCGGTGGCTGCGACCCAGTGCCCGTCGTCGCGCTCGAGGCGGTGCACCTCCGTGCGGAACCTCGGCTCGAGGCTGTGCAGCCGGGCGTAGACGCGGAGGTAGTGCGCCATGTCGTCCTTGGCGACCCAGCGCCCGAACCGACGGGGCATGCGCAGGCCCGGCAGGGCGGATTGGACGCGGGGAGTGTGCAGGTGGAGCCGTTCGTAGCGTCCGGCCCACGTGTCGCCGACGGCGTCACCGCGGTCGACGACCAGCGCGTCGATCCCCTGACGTTTCAGACAGGCGGCGACGGCGAGGCCCGCGGGCCCCGCTCCCACGACGAGCACGTCAGCAGACATGGTCCTCCCGAGGGGAACGTTAGCGGTGCGGCCCCGCCACGTCATCCCCGGCGTCCCACACGCGCGTCGAACGCCGGCACGCGAGCCGGCGCGCAGTCGACGACGCCAGCCCGACGCGCTGTCGGAGCGTCGGGCTACCGTGGGCCGCATGGTGTTCGCGAATGCAGGAAGTCTGGGCGCCGCTCCCGGCAAGCGGGATGAGCTCGTGCGCCACCTCACGCGCCGGAGCGACCACCTGCGGGAAGTCGGCTGCCTCCTGTACGAGGTGGGCGTGAACGACGCGGATCCCGACACGGTGTACGTGGTCGAGCTGTGGGAGAGCGCCGACGCGCATCGCGCCTCGCTGGCGCTGCCGGAGGTGCAGGCGTCGATCGCGGATGCCCGCCCGCTGCTCTCCGGAGCATTCGGCGGCTTCCAGTTCGATGTCGTCGGGTCGCCGCTGCGCGACGGATCGGCCCCGGCGCCGCCCTGACGGCCTCGGCGACGCGCGCTCAGCTGCCCTCGTGGGACGGCCGCGTCAGTCCTGCCGGCCGGCGACGCCGAGGAAGCGGATGAAGACCGCGATCCAACCGAAGATCAGTGCGAAGACGATGATCTCGAACGCGGTGAGGGAGAAGAAGCCGACCGCCGGGATGAAGAGGATCACCGAAGCGACCATCGCCGCGAGGAACGCCCATGACGCGACGAAGTAGGTGCGCGGCATCCCGCGCAGGAACTTCGGCCCGCCGATGAGCAGGACGAGGAACATCGCCGCCATGCCGGACGCCGAGAGGTTGTGCAGCGCGAGGTTCACGTCGACGGGGAACACGCCGACGCACGCGAGCATGATGCCCATGATGGCGAAGAGCACGGGAACGATGCGCGGCCCGCGCGGGTTCTCGAGCACCCCCGCCGCCGCGAGGGCGCGCATGTCGTTGGCGATGTAGACGGCGAAGGTGGTCACGAGCAGACCCGCCGCCATGAGGGTGCCGTTGAACACCCAGCTCGACAGGTCGTCCTCGAAGGAGCCGAGATGGCTGAAGTGGATCGTCCACCACTTCGGGTCGGGCGTCGTGACCATGGCCGTGAGCGTGCCGATGGCGATGAATGCGAGCAGCAGCGACGACATGCGCTGCGTCGTCATCGCCGACACGGAGAGGAACACGATCCACGCCGTCATGCCGAGGGTCACCGCCATCAGCACGACCGCCCAGAAGGTCACGATCGGCAGCCCGATGAAGCCCATGGCGAGCACGCGATACAGCGCGTACACAGCCACGAAGGCGAGGGCGGTGTGGACGATGACCACCGAGATGGTGTTGACGATGAACTTCCACGACGGCAGCGTCTGCCGCCACTCCTGCCCGGGGCGGTTGCGCGCTCGCCAATACTCGGTCGTCGAGGCCGCGGCGGCCACCACTGCCGCGCCGCACGCCGCCCACACCGCAAAGGAGTCGGCTTGGCCGGCGAGCTGCAGATCCGGCGCGAACACGCCGACGAGGAGGCCGTAGATCGCGCCGACGGCGCCGGCGGCGAGACCGGCGTAGACCGCCTGGGACTCCGCGCGGCGGCCGGGCGTCGGTGCTGCCGTGTCGGGCAGCGGCGAGGTGTTCATGGTGCTCACGAGGTCAGAGTACGACCCGGCCACGGCGTGCGGGGCGTTCGGCACGACACGATCTGGTGACGGATGTCTCCTCGGCCGTCACGGTGCGCCGGCGACCGAGGGCTCGCGATGGCCCATGTCGCATCCGCTCAGGCGCCGCGCTGCAGCCAGGGGCGCAGCATCCGTGTCACCCACGGCAGCACCGCGTACGTCATCACCGGGGTGAGCAGCACCGTCGTGAGCAGGACCCGAGCGATCAGCGGCCACTCCGCGAACCCCGGGACGTAGCCGAGGAGCCACGACGCGAGGAGATTCGTGGGGAAGAAGCCGAGCCAGATCGTGACGGCCTGCTTCCAGCGCGCCGGGGCGGGCGGGATCGGCTGCTGGACCGGTCCGGTGGACGGTGCCGTAGCGATGTCCGGATGCCGCGACTCGACGTTCGTCGCGAACGGAGCGTCGAACCAGCCCTCGATGCCGGTGCGTCGCTCGACCCGGACCTCGTTCGCGAAGGCACGGCCGGAATCGAGCCACCACGAGCGCTGCGGCGAATCCTCCCAGGCCTCGAGGGTCGGGATGTCGCGGAAGCGGTAGAGCATGTACCAGAGGTCGCTGCTCTCGCCGGCGCGGACCCAGCCGGAGCCGAGGAAGCCCGTGAAGCCGGCGGCGAGGTCTGTTCCCGCCTGCATCCAGCTCGTGGCTTCTGCGGTGCGGGAGGGGTCGATGCGTCGCTCGATCGCAACGGTGATGGGATGGGCAACGGGTTCTGCCATGGCATCCATTCTCCGGTGGCGCAGGCGTCGGCGCGGCGCCGACGGGTGGCGACGGGTGCGGCCGCCAGAACGCGGGAAAGCGCCAGCAGCCAGGCGCCCATCGTGACGAACGCGACCAGCTCGAACAGTGCGAGCGTGATGAACCCGGCTGTCAGCACGACGATGCCCACGGTGAGCAGCGCGACGCAGAAGGCGGTGATGCGTCGGAACCGGCGGCTGCGACCGGGGATCGTGAGGCCCGTGGCGACCGTCGCGAGGAACGACAGCCCCAAGCAGGCCGCGATGATGTCGTGCATGACGGCGCTCACCGGGATGGGAACGAGCCCCACGGCGGTGAGGTGAAGACCGGCCGACACGATCGACCCGCGGAAGCCGCGCGTCCTGCGGCGACTCATGCCGGCGGGGAGGGCGACCGCGACCAGCACGCCATAGGCGGCCAGGAAGAAGCCCGAGAAGATCGCGATGCTGTTGAACGCTCTGCCGGAGAAGTCGGAGTGCGTGCCCAGCTGGGAGAAATGGTGGTGCCACCACGTCGGGTCATGGCTCGTGAGCAGCGAGACGAGCACGCCCACCGGGAGCGAGAGCACCGCGAGCCGCCCGACCTGGTGCGCGACGAGCGCATGGTCGGGCTGGACGGGCGCTGCGCCCCGCCCCGGCGGGTCGGCATCATCGGCGGTCGGCGTCTCGGTCACCCGCGGCGGCGTGGCCGCCGTCCGGTGGGTGGCAGCACGCACGCGAGCCTGTCGGGCGGCAGGCGCGATCGCGCGAGGCGTCGCGGCTGGACCGCTGGTTGCGTCGGAAAGGGTCGTGGGAGGCATTCGACTCACGATCGGTTCTGTACGACGCCCCCCGGTGCCGACATCCCCCAATAGACCCCGACCCCGGAGTCCGCCGGTTCTGACGACAAATCCCCAGTTCAGCAGTCAGCGCTGATCAGCAAAAAACGCTGGTCAGCGACGAGCCGCTGAGTCAAACAGTAGCCCGGCCTCCGGGGAGAATGCCCGGCGGATGACGAACCGCCTCAGCGCTCGTGCTCAGCGCCCGTGCAGGCGGGATTGGTACTCTGGCAGGGTCGGCTCTGGACACCGCGTGTTGCGGATCGGGTTTGTGAGTCTTTGGGGCCGATGGTCTGGGCGCGTCCGCCCTGACGACCATCACATCGAATGGCCCCCGGCCGACGAACAGTCCGGGTAACTCCTCGCCGCCGCAGGCGGCATCGCACGCATGCGCGCGGGGGAGTGCTGTTCCGCGAGAACAACCCAGAGAAGGACACACCGTGCCCAAGAACAAGAAGCCGGCCGGCGGCCGCGCGGCCAAGAACTTCGAGCCCCGCTACGGCGCGAAGTCCAGCTATCAGGACCGCAAGCGCCGCCCGGGCGAATCGTCGGCGGGTCAGACGGGCAGCCGCAGCGCCGGCCACCGCGGCCACCGGCCCGAAGAGGCGGATGCCTCGCCCAAGCGCCGCTGGAACGCCCAGGAGCGTGCCGGCCGCGGGGAAGCCCGCGCCATCCGCACCCACGCCCACGACGACCGTCCGGCCCGCTCGCAGGGTGACCGTCCGACCCGTTCGTACGGCGAGCGGCTGGCACGCTCGCAGGGGGACCGTCCGGCGCGTTCGTACGACGATCGCCCGCGACGGGACGACCGTCCGGCGCGTTCGTACGACGATCGCCCCGCTCGCTCGCAAGGGGACCGTCCGGCCCGTTCGTACGACGACCGTCCGGCCCGCTCGCAGGGTGACCGTCCGGCCCGTTCGTACGACGATCGCCCGCGTCGGGACGACCGTCCGGCCCGTTCGTACGAGGATCGCCCGCGTCGCGATGACCGTCCCGCCCGCTCGCAGGGCGACCGTCCGGCCCGTTCGTACGACGACCGCCCGCGCCGGGACGACCGTCCCGCCCGTTCGCAGAGCGTCCGTCCTCGCCGGGACGGCGCCGCCAGCCGGTCGGATTGGAACGCTCCCGCGCGCACGGCGGCGTACGAGGCCCACGTCGACGTCGTGCACGAGCGCCTCCAGGCCGAGGCGATCCAGGCCGACAACGTCGCCGAGGCGACCTTCGGCGACCTGGGCCTCGGAGAGAACATCGTCCGTGCGCTCGCGGATCTCGGCGCCGCGTCGCCGTTCCCGATCCAGGCAGCGACGATCCCGCCGATCCTCCACGGCAAGGACGTGCTCGCGCGCGGCCGGACCGGGTCGGGCAAGACCATCGCGTTCGGTGCGCCACTCGTCGAGAGCGTGCTGCGCTCGCAGGCCGGACAGCGCCGCGAGTTCGCCCGCGCGCCGAAGGCGCTCATCCTGGCCCCGACGCGCGAGCTCGCGCTGCAGATCGACGGCACGATCCAGCCGATCGCGCGCAGCGTGGGACTGTTCACCACCCAGATCTACGGCGGCGTGCCGCAGGGGCGTCAGGCCGGCGCGCTGAAGCGAGGCGTCGACATCGTCATCGGCACTCCCGGCCGCATCGAGGATCTCGTCAACCAGGGCAAGCTCGACCTCTCCGAGATCCGCATCGTCGTGCTCGACGAGGCCGACCACATGTGCGAGCTGGGCTTCCTCGAGCCGGTGCAGCGCATCCTCCGTCACACCGCCAAGGGCAGCCAGAAGCTGCTGTTCTCGGCCACGCTCGACCGTGAGGTGGCGGCGCTCGTCGACGAGTTCCTCGTCAAGCCCGCCGTCTACGAGGTGGCCGGCGAAGACCAGGACTCGGGCACGATCGAGCACCGCGTGCTCGTGATCGAGCACCGCGAGAAGGCCGAGATCCTCGACTCGCTCGTCGCGCGCGAAGGCAAGACGCTCGTCTTCGCCCGCACCCGCGCCTACGCAGAGATGCTCGCCGACCAGTTCGACGACGCCGGCATCCGTGCGGTCGCCCTCCACGGCGACCTCAACCAGGCCAAGCGCACCCGCAACCTCGAGAAGCTCACCTCGGGTCGGGTCAACGTGCTGGTGGCAACGGATGTCGCGGCTCGAGGCATCCACGTCGACGACATCGATCTGGTGGTCCAGGCCGACGCACCCGACGAGTACAAGACCTATCTGCACCGCTCGGGGCGCACCGGCCGCGCCGGACGCTCGGGCACCGTGGTGACGCTCATCACCCGTCAGCGCCGCCGCCGCATGGGCGAGCTGCTGGACCGCGCCGAGATCGACGCGCCGTTCGAAGAGGTCGCACTCGGCGACGACCTGCTCGAGGAGCTCTCGGGCCGTCAGCTGTCCCACGTCGACCGCTGATCTCCGTCGAAGCGGCTCCACCTGAGGGTGGGGCCGCTTCGTCGTCCGGTCGCGAGATCGACCGCTGATCGCCTCGCGACGGACGCGATCCCGCGGGGGCTGATCGCGCTGACAGGGGCGGATCCGGCGGCGCCCGGGCGTCGCCGCTTTTTCGGCTCTTCCGGCGAGGTGTCGCCGCGTGCCAGAATAGGCACCAGGTAATTTGTTAGGACGGTTACCTAAATCGTTCCGACGTGCTTCACCCCACCGCAATCGAAGGAGCTTGTGTGTCGATCCCCAGAACCCCGGCGCTCTCGGCCGCCGTCATCGGAGCGCTCGTCGCCGGCCTGTTCGCGGCATCCCCCGCCGTCGCAGCCGCGGACGAGCCCACCCCCACCACCACGATCAACGGCTACCGCAACGTCGGGTACTACGGGCAATGGCGTGCGACCGGAGAAGCCCAGGCCACGATCAAGCGTCTGTTCGTCGACGGCCCCGCCGGAGAGAACCTCACGCACCTCAACTACTCGTTCGGCAACATCGCCGGTGACGAGGCGGCGCTCGACGCCGCGCGAGCGGCGGGGGTGCAGGGTCTCGACGACGTCGAGCCGTACACGTGCTTCATCTCCGACACCGCCGCACCCGGTCCCGGGCAGACCGACACCGCCGGCGATGCCGACAGCGACTTCGCGCACGCCTTCCCCGCCGACCAGTCCGTGCTCGGCATCGCCGACACGAAGAAGCAGAAGCTCGCCGGCAACTTCAACCAGCTCTCGCAGCTGAAGCGCCTGCACCCCGACCTGAAGGTCAACGTGTCGCTCGGCGGCTGGTCGTGGTCGAAGTCGTTCTCGAAGGCCGTCGCCACGCCGGAGCTGCGGTCCGGTCTCGCCGCGTCGTGCATCGACCTGTACATCAGGGGAAACCTCCCTGTGATCGACGGTCGCGGAGGTCCTGGAGCGGCCGCCGGCATCTTCGACGGCTTCGATCTCGACTGGGAGTGGCCCGGCGCGCCGGACTGGGCGCAGGAGGTCGGCAACACCGTCGATCCTGTCAACGACAAGGCGAACTTCCTCGCGTTCGTCCAGGAGCTGCGCGCGCAGCTCGACGTCGTCGAGGCGGAGACCGGGCGCGACTACGAGCTCTCGGCGTTCCTTCCGGCCGGGCCGACGCAGATCGCGGCCGGCGGCTGGAACGACCCCGAGCTGTTCGAGTACCTCGACTACGCGAACCTGCAGGGGTACGACCTCTGGGGCTCGTGGACGCCTGAGACCGGACATCAGGGCAACGTGTACGGCGACCCGGCCCACAACTGGGGTCTCGGACTGGACACGGTCGTCGCGTCGTACGTCAACGCCGGCGTCGACGCGTCGCAGCTGAACCTGGGTCTCGCCGCCTACGGACAGGGATGGCGGGATGCCGAACCCCAGCCGTGGACGGCATCCGGTGGCGGCCTCGGCCAGATCACGTGGGACCAGCTGAAGCTGCGCGACCTCGAGATCCACCACGAGCGCACCGCCGACGGCCGCTTCAACGCGACGTGGGGGTATGACGCCGCGGCGCGCGAGTTCTGGTCGTTCGACGACGAGGTGGCGGTGGCCGAGAAGACCGCGTGGGCCCTCTCGCAGGGCTTGGGCGGCGTCGACTTCTGGGAGGTCGGAAACGACGTGGCCGGCGACCTGTCCAGCGCGTCGGCCGACGTGCTGCGTGCCGCTGTCCCCGGTCCGGTCGAGGGCGCGGAACTGGTCGTGTGCGAGGAGACTGCGGATGCCGCAGCCGCGCCCTGGCACGCGCAGACCACGTACCGCGGGGGAGAGCTGGTGCACCTCGACGGCCGCGTGTTCGAGGCGCAGTGGTATGCGAAGGGCGACGAGCCCGGCGCTTCGGCGCGCGGGCCGTGGAGCACGCTCACCGCCTGCGGAACCGACCCGGCGACGGTGCAGGACTGGTACGCCGACCGCATCTACACCCAGGGCGATCAGGTCGTCTACGACGGCGTGACCTATACGGCGCAGTGGTGGAGCCGCAACGACGTGCCCGGAGCCAAGCACGGCCCCTGGAGGAGCTGACCGGCGGAGACAAGGCGGGCGTCTCTCAGGGCGCCCGCCTTTCGCGTGCTCCGGCGGTTCGGGGGCGCGGTCTGTGGCTTCGAGGGTGTGGTTGCCGCGCGTCCTGACCCCTGAGCCGGGGAGCGGTGCTTCGGGTGGCGCGCTTCGTCGCTTCGCCGCGGTCGTTGCCGCGCGTCGTGGCCCCTGAATCTGGGGCGATCAGTCGGCGAGGGCGGCGCCGATCGACGCCACGAGCGCGGGGTCGGCGCCGAGTGAGGAGAGGCGCGCGCGCAGCGCGACCTCGGCCCGGCGATACGGCTCGTCGCTCACGTAGAGGAGTGACCGGGTGTTCGCCGCTTCGAGGAACGACACCATCTCGAACGTGAGCTGACGTGCGTCATCGAGCAGGGGCAGCTCGCCGGCCGCCATCGCGTGCTCGATGCTCAGGGTGAGGTAGTCCTCCCACTCGCCGGAGGCGGAGACGATCGCGTCGCGGACGCTGCCGGGTCGCGCGTCGAACTCGACCGAGGTGGCGGCGAAGAAGCATCCGCCGCTGAAGACCCGGTCGCGCGAGTACGCCAGCCAGTCCGCCAGCAGTGCGCACACGCGCACCAGCCCGCGGGGTGTGCGTGCGCGAGCCGGCGCGACGACGCGATCGATGAACACTTCTCGCGCGGCGGCGACGACGGCGAGCTGCAACTGCTCCTTGGAGCCGAACAGCGTCGCGATGCCGCTCTTGCTGTGCCCCGAGGCATCCGCCAGTCGTCCGATCGTCAGGCCGTCGAGACCGTCGACCGTGGCGGTGTCGACGGCGTGGGCGAGCACCGCGCGGCGCGACTCGTCGCCGCGGAGGCGACGGCGATCAACGGGGGCTTGTGTCACGGGTCGAGGTTACCGTACGATCGTTCGTATTCATAAGTACGATCGTTCGTATTCTTCGGATCGGAGCACCATGAATCTCGCATTGACCGCCGCGGGCGCCACAATCCGCGGATTAGGCGCTGTGTCGCCGGGCTGGGGAGCAACCCTCGCGATGCCGCTGTTCGGTTCGGTCGCGGCGCCGCGACCGGTGCAGGCGGATGAGGAGGCGACGATGTGGCTCGCGCGTCGTCGCACCGTTCGGATCGACGGCGTCCAACGCCGGGGTGTCGAGGTCGACACCTACGAGTGGGGCAGCGGCCCGCGCACCGTGGTGCTCGCGCACGGGTGGAACGGACGCGCAAGCCAGTTCGCTGCCCTCGTGCGGGAGCTGGTCGCGGCGGGCTATCGCGTCGTGGCGTTCGACGCGCCGGCGCACGGCTCGTCGGCGGGCCGCCGCACCTACCTCGTCGACTGGCTCGATACGTTCTCGGCTCTGCAGGAGCGCCACGGGGCCTTCGACGCGATGGTCGGGCATTCGTTCGGCGGTCTGGCGACGCTCGTGGGCGTGGCCGGCGGAACGGATGCCGCACGCGTTGTCACGATCGCAGCGCCCGCTGATGCCGACCTGCTCTTGACCCAGTTCCAGGGCATGCTCCGGTACTCCGACGCGGTGTCCGCGCGCATGCGCGAGCGCTTCGCGAGCCGGTACTTCCCCGGACAGGCTGATCCCTTCGCGTGGTTGTCGAGTGTCCGGCGGCCGCTGCCCGGCGGTGTGCCGCTGCTCGTCATCCACGACGACGGCGATCGGATGGTGCCCTACGCCGAGGCCGGCAGGATTATGTCCGCGAACCCGAATGCCCGTCTGCTCACGACGACCGCGCTCGGGCACAGTCGCCTGCTCGCTGCGGATGCCGTGCTCGACGCGGTCCTCGAACACCTCGAGGCGTCGCCCAGCCCGGAGATGACGCGGACCCCGAAGGTTGCGGTCGATCGGCTGGCGCCCGTGCCGGTCGCTGCGTAGAGCCGGAGCCCGCGAGAGCCCGTACCTCTCTGTCCGCGCATGAGCGTGACCCTCGCCGTCGGTGCGGGTCGGCGTGCGCGCAGCGGATCAGAACAGGCGAGCGGATGCCTCCTCGCCGGGTGTGAGACGTGCCGCTGCCGCTCGCAGTGAAGTGGCCGCCGCGCGTCCGCGCGAGGTCGTGACGATCGGCGGTGTGCTGCGGGCGTCGGCGCGATCGGCGAGGCCCGCGACCGGAGCACCCCGCGGGCTCTCGTCTTCGGCGCTGCCGTCGAGGCCGTGCACGCGCAGCAGCGGACGCACGCGCTTCGCAAGCCACGCCCGGTAGGCCTTCGGGGCCGTCGTCGTCGCACCGGGGTAGAGCCCTCGATAGGAGGACACGAGTTCGGGATGCTGCTCGGCGAGCCACTGCAGGAACCACTGCTTCGCGCCTGGACGCAGATGGAGCGCGCCGTACACGACCCGCACCGCACCCGCTTCCTTGATCCGCGTGAGTGCGTGGTCGATCGCCGCGATGGAATCGGTGAGGTGGGGGATGATCGGCATCAGGAACACGGTGACGCGGAAGCCCGCCTCGGTCGCCGCCCGCACCGTCTCCAGGCGCGCGGTGGCGTTGGGGGTGCCGGGCTCGATGAGGTGCTGCAGTTCGTCGTCGAACACCGCGATCGACATCGCCAGCGTGACGTGCACGTCGGCTGCGGCATCCTTCAGCATCGGCAGGTCTCGCCGCAGCAGCGTGCCCTTCGTGAGGATCGAGAAGGGTGTTCCCGACTCGGTGAGAGCCGAGACGATGCCGGGCATCAGCTTGTAGCGACCTTCGGCACGCTGATACGGGTCGGTGTTCGTGCCCAGCATCACAGGATCGCGCTGCCAGCTGCCCCGCCGCAGTTCTTTCTGCAGCACCTCGGCGACGTTGACCTTGACGACGACCTGGGTGTCGAAGTCGCGCCCCGCGTCGAGCTCGAGATACTCGTGCGTCCCCCGGGCGAAACAGTTGTGGCTGATCACACCGTTTGCGATGAAATCGCCGGTCGAGGTCGTGATGTCGACCATGTCGATGGTCTCACCGAGATCCTCGATGGAGACGACGCGAAGCGGGGCGTCGGACTTGACGGCGGCTCCGACGAGATCCAGCTTGCGCGTGATCGCGGGTCGGGTGAGCTCGAAGAATCGTCGACGAGCGGGAAGACCCCCGAGGAGCCGGATATCCCGCACGCCGTTCGGCCGTGGCGGTTCCTCTACGAAGGCGAACTGAAAGCGGCGCAATGCGGCGCCGATCTCGGAGAGGATCCGCGCATCGGAGTTGGAGATTCGCAGCACGCCTTGACTGCAGCTCCCTTCCGCATCGAAGATCCCGGCGAGGAAGCCACGCGACCATTCAGCGCAGGCCGACTCCGGCCAGCCGATCAACTTGGTGATGGCGTCGAAGTCCGCTGCCCGAGAGGTGAAGATCGCGTTCATCTCGCGCCGGCGAACCGTCGCCGTGGTGAACATCCGCTGGGTGGTCTTCACGCCTGCGGCTTCCAGGAAATCGCGCGACCGATCAAGCGCCTCTTCATCGGCGAGCGCCAGCCGGAACCGGCTCGCCACAAAGGTGCCCCTGCCGGTCGACCGAGGGTACGTCTTTCTCAGCATCATCGCGTCGCCGCGAATCATCCCGCTGAGATACCCCTGGCGATAGGCGCTCGTCTCAGGGGGAGTCTCAACGACGCCCCCCATGCCGAAACCCATGAGCTTGTTGTTGGGTGTCAGGTAGGGGCGCTGCGGCGCTCCGGACGGCGCCGGGCGGACGTACTTCCACCCCCGTTCGGTCAAGAAGCGGTGGTCGCCGCTCGCGATCAGCTCGGTGCCATCGGCGAGACTCACACGGTAAGCGCGCTTGCGCGTGCCCCACTGTGCCGACACGGTGGCCCGCACGTAGCGGCGGTACGCTCCCTCGCGACGGGTGCCGATCACCTCATCACCGGCACGTATGTCGCCTATCCGCTGGCTCCGTCCGTCTGCCATGAGCACGACCGTGTCGGGATGCAGGCAATAAACACATGCATGACTGCATCCGCGATACGGGTTCACCGTCCAGTCGAAGGGCATGGCGGAGGCGCTCGGCACGTGGTTGAGCGCGGACTTGCAGAGCACCTCGTGGAACGTCACGCCGGCGAACTCGGGGGTCGTCACCGAGCGCACCAGACCGTTGAGCTGCTCGAGGCCGGGCAGGGCCGCGGCATCCGGCACACCCAGTTCCTGACCCTGCCAACGCATGCCTCCATGAGAACAAAGCTTCGAACTTAAGTCAAGGAGCGACTCACCTGAATAGAACATCGGCGGAGTGGACGGCGCCTCGCTGGCGGAAAGGCGCCGTCACGACCAGAATGGCAGGCGTGACGGAGCCAGGCGGGCTCGTTACCCCCCGAGCCGCCCCCGAGACTCGTCGTGCCGCCCGAGCGATGCGCGAGGAGGAGCATCGTCGCGCCCGCGCGACCGCGGCGGCCCGCGTCAGCCATCCGGTCCCGGCCCCCGCCCCCGACGCCGTGGTGGCGTTCGAGCGGTCGAGCGAGGACTTCGCGCCGAGCTCGCTGTCGGGCGCGGTGCCCTCGACGCTGCCCCCCGAACTCCGCCCGCCTGAGCCGGCACCTGTGCTCGCCGGCGCCCCGCCGCAGTCGATATCGGCCCCCGACGGGGCACCCGCATCGAGCGTGCAGCCGCGTTCCCGGCCCGCGCGTCAGCGCCGGCCGGTCATGAGCGAACGCCGGGCCGCCCGCGCGGCCGAGCTGCTCGCCGTCGACGAGACCGCGCTGCCGGTACAGCACGCCCGCCCGCGGCGGCTCACGCGGCGGCTCGCGGTCGTAGCGGGGCTCGCCACCGGCGCGGCCCTGTTGCTCGGGTCGGCGGCGATGACCGCGATGATGCTGCCTTCCCTGCCGCCGGAGGGCGCTGAGGCGTCCCTCTCCATCGCGGTCGAGCCGCGCCACGTCGATCAGCTCCCCGTGCCCCAGGTCGAGCAGTCGCCTCCCGCCGCCGACATCTGCGCACTGCCCGATGTCACGTCGGCGCTGCAGGGTGGCAACGACGAGGCCGCGATCGTGGCGGCCGGCGGCGGCGAGGCGTTCCGCGCGGCGGTCGTGGAAGGACGGGCCCCCTGCGTGGACCTGGGTGATGCCGCCCGCGTCTGGACCGTCGTCGACAAGATCCGCCCGCTGAACCCCATCGACTACCGCCCGAGCGGCCTCGTGCTCCCCGACGGGGTGCGCAACATCGAGGGCGGCGCGCTGCGTTCGGACGCGGCGTCCGCTCTCGCATCGCTCGTCGAGGGGGCGCGCGCGGCGGGTGTCGGCGAGATCGCGCTCGAAAGCGGGTTCCGCTCGTACCAGACGCAGCAGCAGACCTACGGGCGGCATTTCGCCGAGCGCGGCGATCGCGCCGACCAGGTGAGCGCCCGGCCCGGCTACAGCGAGCACCAGCTCGGCCTCGGTGCGGATGTCGTCGCCTGTGCGGGCGCGTGCGGCTCCCTCGACGAGCTCGCACGGACCGCGCAGGGCCAGTGGGTCGCCGAGCACGCCTGGGAGCACGGCTGGATCGTCCGCTACGTCGAAGGCGCGACGCCGGTGACCGGATACAACCCCGAGCCCTGGCACCTGCGCTACATCGGTCCAGAACTCGCCAAGGCCTATCACGACGGCGGCTGGACCTCGCTCGAGGAGTTCTTCGCGCTCGACCCCGCTCCGGGGTACCTCGGCTGACCGCCGGCTCGCCGCCAGATGGGCCTGCTGCCCGGAGCGTCACCGCGGGGTCAGGGACCACTCGCACGCCGTCGGCGGCAGGATCACGGCATCCGTTCGGTGAAACTGAGTACCATATGCGGTGAGATGCAATTCCAGCCGGGGATCGTCTCCACACACTCGAGCTCAGCGAAGAGAAGACCGACGAGAGGAAGGCGCACCATGGAGCGCGACATCTACGACGAGGATCACGAGGCGTTCCGCGACGTCGTCAAGGAGTTCGTCAAGCGCTACGCGACGAACGAGGCGCGCGAGCGCTGGGATGCCGAGGGCGAGATCGACCGGGCGACCATGCTCGCGGCCGGCGAGTCTGGCCTGATCGGCCTCTCGGTGCCCGAGGAGTTCGGCGGCGCCGGCATGCTCCAGGACTACCGCTTCCGCACCATCGTGAACGAAGAGGTCATCGGTGCCGGCGCCGGTTCGCTCGCCGGCGCGTTCGGCATCCAGGACGACCTCGCCGTGCCGTACATCGTGCACATGGGCACGCAGGAGCAGAAGGAGAAGTGGCTCCCGCGCATGGCGACGGGCGAGGTCCTCGGGGCACTCGCGATGACCGAGCCCGGCGCGGGCAGCGACCTGCGCGGCATCAAGACCACCGCGAAGCGGGTCGAGGGCGGCTACGTCGTCAACGGCGCCAAGACCTTCATCTCGAGCGGCAAGACCGCCGACATCGTGGTCACCTTCGTCAAGACCGGCGAGGGCAACCGCCCGGATGCCTTCAGCCTGCTCATCATCGAGAACGGCATGGACGGCTTCGACCACGGCAAGAAGCTCCACAAGATGGGCTCGCACGGCCACGACACCGCCGAGCTGTCGTTCAGCGACGTGTTCGTGCCCGAAGAGAACCTCATCAGCGGCAAGGAGGGCCAGGGCTTCATCCAGCTCATGATGAACCTGCCGCTCGAGCGTCTGTCGATCGGCATCGCCGCGGGCGCCGCCTCGCAGGCCGCCCTCGCCTGGACCGTCGACTACACGAAGAGCCGTGAGGCCTTCGGCGAGCGGATCATCGACTTCCAGAACACCCGCTTCAAGCTGGCGGATGTCGCCACCAGCGTCGACGTGATGTGGGCGTACCTCGACCGGGCGCTGCTGGCCTACAAGGACGGCAAGCTGTCGGCCGAAGAGGCTGCGAAGGTCAAGTTCTGGACGACCGAGCGCGAGTGGGAGATCCTCGACACCTGCGTGCAGCTGCACGGCGGCTACGGCTACATCACCGAGTATCCGATCGCCCGCGCGTTCCTCGACGCGCGCGTCCACCGCATCTACGGCGGCACGAACGAGATCATGCGCGAGATCGTCGGCCGTCAGATCGCCGGCAAGCGCTGACCCGCTTCTGAACGACGGATGCCGCGGCCCGGCCCTCTCGCGAGGGCTCGGGCCGCGGCATCCGTCGTCTGCAGGAGGTGGTGGGCGTCAGGCGGCTGCCGGGCGCCGGCGCGCGAGCTTCGCGACGCCGGCCTTGCGCAGGCGGTCGGCGACGAGGATGCCGAGCGCCACGCCCGCGACGCAGCTGGCGATCGTGAGGGCGAAGAACGTCACGAGGGTCCAGAGCGGCATGGCCGCGAGATTGAAGGATGCCGCGGCGAAGATCGGGTAGACGACTCCGACGAACACCGCGCCGGCGTAGTACTGCCAGGTGCGCCAGAAGCGGTAGAGACCGACCAGGAACGCCAGCTCGGCGAAGAACGCCCACCACACGGCCGCGCCGAGGAACGGGAAGACCACGAGCCCCGAGATCACGCCGACGAGGATGCCGGCGAAGGGCCGCTCGAGCAGCCGCAGTGCGACGGTCGCCGGGAGCAGCCACAGGCCGGCGATCGCGACCGAGATGAACGGCACGGTCGCGAACAGCACCGTCGAGATCCACCCGGCGCCCCACAGCATCACGCCGCCGGCGACGCCGATCGCGGCACAGGTCAGCAGGTACGCCGTGGTCACGCGGCCGCGGTTGCGCGCCGGCCCGCGCGTGGCGGGCGCCGGCGTCGTGGGGACGGCGGCCGTTTGGCCCGGGCCGCTCATGAGTGGGCCTCCGCCGTGGCGCGCTGCGACTTGGGGGCGGGCGACGCGGTTCCGATGCGCCAGTAGCCGCAGAAGCTCACGTGGTCCTTCGAGACGCCGCGCCCGCCGACGAGGTGCCGGCGGCCCTCGGTCGCGAGAGCCTGCTCGCCCACGGTGTACGCGTGGAACGGGGCATCCGGCAGCGTCGCCTGCTGCAGCGCCTGCAGCGCGAGGGCTCCAGGCGCGACGCCGTGGTCGCGCACGATCCACTGCACCGTGAGACCGTCGGGGCGGGAGAAGTCCAGCGCGTCCTCGGACGAGGGCACCTCGACGATCGCGAGGCCCGTCGCGTGTGCCGGCAGTGAGGCGCAGATGCCGGCGACGGCGGGAAGACCCGTCTCGTCGGCGACGAGCACGACCCGATCCGTGCCGCGGTCGGGGTTGAAGGTGAGGCCCTCGTCGATGATGACGACGCTCTCGCCCGCACGGCAGGACTCCGCCCACCGCGACGCCGGACCCGCCGTGCCGTCGGCGGCCGAGCCGTGCAGCACGAAGTCGACGTCGATCTCGGCCGCGGCGTCAGCCGTCGCGGGGCGATAGGCGCGGACCGTGTAGTTGCGCATGACCGGCCGCACGCCGTCGGGGATGCGGAGGTACTTGAGGTACCCGAACATCTTGTTCGCCTTCGCGGGGAGACGGTCGAGGCCCTCGTCGCCGCCGAGCGGGAGGAAGAGGCGGAACCACTGGTCGTACCCCATGGGGCGGAACCGGTCGATCTCGCCGCCGCCCAGCGTCACGCGCATCCAGTGCGGCGAGAGACGCTCGGTGCGCAGCACCTGCAGGTGCACGAGGCCCTGGGTGTCGGGCTTGACGAGTCGGGGGACCGGGGCCATGTCAGTGCTCCTTGTGGACGGCGGGGGTGTTGAGGGCGAGGGTGCCGACGGCGAGGGTGCCGAGAACGGCGGTGGTGTCGAGCGCGGCGGAGGTCATCACAGACCCCAGGGGAAGAAGGCGGCGAACAGTGCGGCCGAGACCGCCCAGAACGCGATGATGAACACGGTGTCGCGCCGTCGCCACGGCACGATGTACCGCTCGGTGCGATCGGCGTGCGCGCCGAACGCGCGGGCGTCCATCGCGAGGGCGACGCGCTCGGCATGACGGATGGCGCCGGCCATGAGCGGCACGACATACCCGAACCATCGCGCGGCCGCGGCGAGCGGACCCCGGCCGCCGTGGGCGCCGCGCACGCGGTGAGCCTGGCGGATGACGTCGAGCTCGTGCCCGAACCGCGGCACGAACCGGAACGCGGCCAGCGCCGTGTAGCCGATCCGGTACGGCACGCGCAGCTGCTGGACGGTCGCCCGCACGAGGTCGGGACCGGTGGTCGACAGCCCGGCGATGAGGGTGAGCGCGACGATCGCCGACAGCCGCAGGGCCGTGGCCGCGCCGACCGCGAGCGCGCCGCCGTACATGGTCCAGCCGCCGATCTGCCACACCACGAAGGACTGGTCCACGCGGGACGCATCGGTCCACAGTGCGAACCCGATGCCGATCACGACGGCACTGATCGGCAGCGCGAGGAAGAGCACCGCTGCGAGCCGCCGGGTGAAGTCGACCCCGACCAGCAGCACCGCGTACGCGAGCAGGAGGAAGGCGGCGGGGGTCGCGGCATCCCTCACGAATACCAGCAGCGCCATCGCCGGCAGCGGCGCCGCCAGCTTCGCGAGCGGGTTGAGCCCGTACAGGAAGCGGATCCCGGATGCCGCGGCCCGCCGGGCGTACGGATCCACGGTCGAGTGCGTGGCCGTCGCCGCGGTGAGCGGGCCGGTGTCGGTCATGCCGCACCTCCCGTGGCATGCGGCACGACCGGGTTCGTCGCGCCGGGGAGGTCCGCGAGGCGCGCGACGCGGGAGAGCTCGGGATGCCGCTGTACACCCCGCAGCGCGCGGCGCAGCGGCGGCGGGCGCAGACCCGCGCGGGCGATCAGGGCGTCGTCGGCGAAGATCCCGGCGGTGGGCCCCTCGGCGAGCACGCGGCCGTCGGCCAGCACGACGGTGCGGTCGGCATAGTCGGTCACGAGCTGCATGTCGTGCGTGACGACGACGATCGTCGTGCCCTCGGCGTTGAGTTCCGAGAGCAGCGACAGTAGCTCGTCGGCGCGGGCGCGATCCTGGCCGAAGGTGGGCTCGTCGAGCACCAGCACCGGCGCACCGGCGACCAGCGCCGTGCCGACCGAGAGCCGCCGCTTCTGTCCGCCCGACAGAAGGAACGGGTGACTGTCGGCCTTGCCGGCGAGGCCGAACCGCTCGAGCAGCTCCACGGTTCGCGTGCGTACCTCATCGTCGGGGAGGTGCTGCCGGCGCAGGCCGTGGGCGATCTCGTCGAATACGGTGTGCGCGATGAACTGGTGCTCCGGGTTCTGGAACACGAACCCGATCCGGGTGCTCAGGGTGCGGGCATCCGCGCGGCCGATGTCGAGCCCGTCGACGTGCACCGTGCCCTTGGGTGGAGCGACGACGCCGGCGAGCGCCTGGATGAGGCTGGTCTTGCCCGCGCCGTTGGCGCCCACCACGGCCGCGAACGCGCCGCGCGGCACGTCGAGGTCGATGCCGTGCAGCACCTCGGTGCGTCCGCGGCGGAGGGTGAGGTTCCGGACCGTGATGAGGGGCGAGCCGGAACCGGGCGTTGAGCGAGCCTGCGGATCGGAACGCTCCGGTCCGACGATCGACGCGGGTTCGGCGCGTTTCGTCTCCGTCGCTCCTCGCTCGCTCGACGACCGGGATCCCGTCGGCGCATCCTCCGCCTCGAGGGCCTGGCGCAGCTCGTCCGGGGTCAGGGGGAGAGGGTCGAGCGCGAAGCCGGCGCGGCGCAGCCGCAGCGCCGCGATCGTCGACACCGGCAGCCACACGCCCATGGCGTGCAGGTCTTCCGCGCGTCCGCGGAGCACATCGTCGACGCTGCCGTCGGCGGCGAGGTGACCGTCGTGATCGAGTACGACGACGCGGTCGACGAAGCCGACGGCCGCATCGAGGTTGTGCTCCACGAGCAGGATGGCGTGGTCGCCGGCCGAGACCAGCTCGGCCAGCGCGGCGTAGACCTCCTCGATTCCGGCCGGGTCGAGATTCGCGGTGGGCTCATCGAGCACGAGCAGCGGCGAGCCCATCGCGAGGGCGCACGCGATCGCCAGACGCTGGCGCCCGCCGCCCGACAGCCGGTCGGGGTTCTCGGACCGCCGCTCCCAGAGGCCGACGCGGCGCAGGGCGTCCTCGGCGCGGGCCAGCACCTCGGCGACCGGCATCCGCAGATTCTCGGGTCCGAAGGCCACCTCGTCGAGCACCGTGCCGGTCACGAGCTGGGCGTCGGGGTCCTGGAAGACCATGCCGACCCGGGTGCTGAGCTCCGCCACGGGAGTCGTCTGCGTGTCGAGCCCGTCGACCTCGACCGAGCCGGTGACGTCCGCCGGAACCGCCTGCGGCAGCAGGCCGTTCAAGGCCAGGGTCAGGGTCGACTTGCCGGACCCGCTGGGGCCGAGCAGCAGCACCACTTCTCCGGAGGCGATATCGAACGAGACGGATGCCGGAGCCGGCGTGGTCTCGCCGTCGTGGGTGATGCCGAGCTCGCGCACCTGCAGCAGCGGCACGGCAGAGGACACGGGCATCCGATCGTCGAGGGAAACTTAGCCTTCCCTAACTTACTCGGGTTCCCGCCGCCCACCAATCCGTTCACGCGCGCCGAGAAGCGGCGGACGCGGCGCGTTGGGAATGCGCGGTGTCGAGGGAGACGCGGATGCCTCAGCTTCGGCTGCGGCGCGCGACACCGGCGCGGCGCAGCGCGCTGCCGATCGCGAGTCCCACGGCCGTCCACGCCACAGGGCCGACGATGAACAGGGCCACGTAGACGATCTGCCCCCACAGCGGGAAGCGGGTGACGTCCGCGGCGAACCAGATCGCGACGGCGATGACCGCACCCACGATGACGGCCGAGAGGAAGAAGCGCCAGGGTTCCCATCGCTGGTAGCGCGAGACGGCGGCGATCAGCTCCTGCAGCGCTCCGATGAGCAGTGCGGTGCCGATGTAGCGGCCGATCCACAGCGGTACGACGGCGCTCGCGACGAGTGCTGCGACGAGGTGCGTGATCAGCGCGACCCACGGTCGGCGGAGCAGCTCCTGCGCCACGACGCCGGGCAGCACGTGCACGCCCAGCACCAGGCCGTAGAGGATCGGCGCCCCCGCGGAGACGAACCCGCTGATGGCACCGGCGCCCGCCTGCAGAACGCCCGTCGCGACGCCGATGGCGGCGCAGGTGAGCAGAACGCTCGTCGAGATCCGGGTTCGGGCAGCCACCTGCCCAGGTTACTGGGACGAACCCGCACGTTTCTCACAAAGCTCTCATTTACTGGGATTCCACTGAGAGTTACGTTTGAGGTCGCTGCGCCCCGACGAAGTGGCGCAGCACTCCCCAGCAATCAACCTGGAGGCCACTATGGGTCGATCCTCCCTCAGAGCAGCAGCGGTCGTCACACTCGCCGCCCTGTTCACGGGCACTGCCACAGCAAGCTTCGGCGCTGCACCCGGGGAGGTGAAGAACCCCATCCCGATCGACTCCCCCTCCGGCCGCTACATCGTGATGCTCAAGGATGCGCCCCTGGCGACCTACGAAGGCGGCGAAACCGGCATCCAGCGCACGAAGCCCGACAAGGGCAAGCAGCTCGACGCGCACTCCGCCAACTCGCAGAAGTACGTCGCGCACCTCAAGAAGGAGCAGCAGACCGTCGCCGATGCAGCGGGCGTGACGCCGGCGGTCACCTATCAGGTGACCCTCAACGGCTTCAGCGCCGACCTCGACGCCGCGCAGGTGGCGAAGCTCTCGGGCGACAAGAGCGTGCTGGGCGTGTTCCCCGACGAGATCCGTCACCCGAACGCGGCCGTGCCCTCCACCGAGTTCCTCGGCCTCGGCTCCGGCGACGCCGGCACCGGCGGGGTGTGGGATGCCGTCGGCGGCGTCAGCGAGGCCGGCAAGGGTGTCGTCGTGGGTGTGGTCGACACCGGTATCGCGCCGGAGAACCCGCTGTTCGCGGGCGACAAGCTCACCGGCAAGGCCGGCGCCGCGCCCTATATCAACCGCGACCAGGTCGTCTTCGCCAAGGCGGACGGCAACGAGTACCGCGCCACTCGCGTTGCCGCGGAGGACCAGGGCTGGTCGAAGGACCTCTACAACACCAAGCTCATCGGCGCGCAGTACTTCGCCGACGGTGCGGCGGCTGCCGGGTTCGACTTCAGCTACGACTTCCTGTCGCCGCGTGACGGCGACGGCCACGGTTCGCACACCGCGAGCACCGCGGCCGGCAACTTCGGCGTCGCCGCCTCGGTCGAGGGCATCGGCTTCGGCGAGGTCTCGGGCGTCGCGCCCGCGGCCAAGGTCGCGTCGTACAAGGCCTGCTACGTCGGCCCCGACGACCTGGTCACCACCGACGACATCTGCGCCCTGAGCGACCTGCTCGGTGCGATCGACACGGCGGTCGCCGACGGCGTCGACGTGATCAACTACTCGATCGGCGGCGGTGCGGCCAAGACCGTGCTGCAGCCGGAAGACATCTCGTTCTTCAACGCGGCCGCCGCCGGCGTGTTCGTCGCGGTGAGCGCGGGCAACGACGGTCCTGGCGCCGTCACGGCCGACCACGCCTCGCCGTGGTACACCACGGTCGCGGCATCCACCATCCCGACCTACGAGGGTACGGTCCAGCTGCCGAACGGCTTCCAGGCCGCCGGCGCGTCGGTGAGCGTCCCGTTCGGAGAGAGCATCACCGGTCCGGTCGTGTACGCGGGCGACGTCGCGAAGGCAGGAGCGGCTCCCAACGAGGCGGCGCTCTGCTTCCTCGGCACGCTCGACCCGGCCAAGGTCGCGGGCAAGTTCGTGGTTTGCGACCGCGGCACCAACGCGCGTGTCGAGAAGTCGCAGGAAGTCGCCGCTGCGGGTGGCACGGGCATGATCCTCGTCAACGTGACGCCGGGCTCGCTCGACAACGACTTCCACTCGGTGCCGACCGTGCACATCGACGCGCAGTACCGTACGGCGCTGCTCGACTACGTGCGCAAGACGGCCGGGGCCACCGCGACGCTCGTCGGTGACAACGTCACCGGCAAGGTGACGCCCACCCCGCAGGTCGCCGGCTTCTCGAGCCGTGGCCCGATGCTCGCCGACGGCGCGGACGTCATCAAGCCCGACGTCTCGGCTCCCGGTGTCGCGATCCTCGCGGCGACCCACAACGGTCCCGACGAGGCACCGACGTTCGGCTTCAAGTCGGGCACCTCGATGTCGTCGCCGCAGGTCGCCGGTCTCGGTGCGCTCTACCTCGGTGAGAAGCCGCTGGCGGCGCCGGCCGAGGTCAAGTCGGCGCTCATGACGACTGCGTACAACACGGTCAACGCCGACGGCTCGGAGAACACCGACCCGTTCGCACAGGGCGCCGGTCACGTCGACCCCACGAAGTACTTCAACCCGGGTCTGCTGTACCTCAACGGTGCCGCCGACTGGGCCTCGTACCTCGAGGGTGCACTCGGCGACGACCTGTTCGAGGACGCCGAACCGAGCGACCCGAGCGACCTGAACCTCGCCTCCATCGGCGTCGGCACGTTCCCCGGCCCGCAGACGGTGACCCGCTCGGTCACCTCCACGCAGGCCGGCACGTTCACCGCGACGGCCTCGGTGCCGGGCATGGACGTCGTCGTCGAGCCGAGCACGCTGACCTTCGGCGCAGCGGGCGAGACGAAGTCCTTCACGGTGTCGTTCACCAAGACCGACGCCGTCGTGGAGAAGTGGACCACCGGGTTCCTCACGTGGACGTCGGGCGCGACCGAGGTGCGCTCGCCGATCGCAGTGTTCCCGGTCACGGCAGCGGCTCCGGCCGACGTCGAGGGCAGCGGTGCCGACGGCAGCGTCGACATCGAGATCACCCCCGGCCTGACCGGTGAACTGGCGCTGAACGTCGCCGGCCTCGCGGCCGAGGACGTGCTGATCGACGGCACCGAGACCACCGGCGCCGCCGACGAGGGGTACACGTACGAACTGGTCCAGGTGACCGCGGGAACCGAGCTGGCGCGCTTCGCGCTCGACTCGTCCGACGAAACCAACTCGGACCTCGACCTCTCGGTCTACCGTGTGGTCAGCCCGTCCGACCTGCGGTACTACGAGCGCTGGCAGTCCGCGTCCTCCGCGGCCGATGAGGCGGTCCAGCTCATCGCGCCGACGGCGGGCTACTACCTCGTCGAGGCTCACGTGTACTCGTACACGAAGCCGTTCACCTGGCAGGCCACGTCGGCGCTCGTCACGCCGGGCGGACTCGGATCGCTCACCGCAGACCCGAACCCGTTGCCGGTGACCGAGGCCACCCCGACGGAGTTCAACCTGTCGTGGTCGGGCCTCGAGAGCGGCAACTACCTCGGTGTCGTCCGCTACGGCGACTCGCAGGTGCGCACCGTCGTCTCGGTCGACGTGCCGTAACGGTTCACGCAAGAAGAGGCGCCCGGGCTCAGGCCCGGGCGCCTCTTGCGTCGGCGTGACGCCCCGCGAGCCGGGCGCCGCCGTCGAGCCCGCCGGAAGCGGCCCCGGCCCGGGCGCTGTGCGACGCGACTAGAGCCGGCGGCGGCGGCGCGTGAGCCGGACGGCGGGCATCGGCGGGGCGGGGATGCGCTCGGCGCCGTGGTCGACGACATGACCGAAGCGCTCGCCGCCCGACTCCCAGGCCTCTCGCGCCTCGACGATCTCTTCGTGGGAGCGGCCGACGAAGTTCCACCACATCACGACCTCGTCCTCGAAGGGCTCGCCACCCAGGAGGAACAGTGTCGCGCCCGCGGCACTCGAGACCACGACGTCCTCCCGGCGGGTGCCGAGGTACATGAGGTGGGCGGTGTCGAGAGTGACCGCGTCGGCGATCCCCTCCTCTCCCGCGACCGCAGCCTCCCCGTACACCGCGACCAGGGCGTGCTCCCACGCCCGGTTCAGCGGCACGCGGACCGTCGCGCCGACGGGGATCCGCAGTTCGGCACCGACGATCGGCGTGTAGACGGTGGCCGGCGAGGCGACCCCGGCGAGCTCGCCGAGCACGACGGTCGCCGCGCCCGCCGTCCCGGCCACCGCGGGCAGCGTCACCTCGGGCAGCACCGCGTGCTGCTCGAACGCGGGGCCGCCGTGACGCCGCACCTCGGGCAGGGCCACCCAGAGCTGCAGGGCGTCCAGGGATGCGGCCTCCTCGCCCAGCGAGTATTCGGAGTGGGAGATCCCGGCGCCGCTGGTCATGAGGTTGAGCGCGCCGCGACGGACGACGACATCGCTGCCGACCGAGTCGCGGTGGCGCACCTCGCCCTCGTACGGCCAGGTGACGGTCTGCAGCCCGATGTGCGGGTGCGGCTCGACGCGCATGCGCGCCTGCTGCGGTCCGAACCGATCGAGGAAGCACCACGCGCCGACGAGCGGCAGATCACGCTGCGGCAGCGAGCGATGCACCGACATCGCACGCACTCCGCCGAGCGGCACCTCGCGCGTCTCGATCAGCAGGGTGCGCGGACCGGCGCACTCCACAGCCGTCTCGGTCGCGACGGCGTCGTCGGCGTCCAGCCTGGTCATGTCGACGCCGCCACTCACTCGGGGTGCGGCTGGTCGGGCCACTCGACGGTGAGCCCGGGAACCTCGTGCTCGTGCAGATACTTGGCCACGACGGGGCAATGCGGCACGACGGTCTCACCGCGGCGTGCGGCATCCGTCATCGCCTCGCCCACGACCGCCTGCGCGAGGCCACGACCGCGGAACGCCGGGTCGATCTCGGTGTGCGGAAAATGCAGGCGTCCGCGCGCGTCGATGCGGAACACGGTGAATCCCGCGAGCACGCCGTCGACGTGCACCTCGTAGCGGCGGTCGTCGTCGTTGCGGGTCACGATGGGCTGCGCGTCAGTGTCGGTCACAGGTGTCCTTCCGTCGTCGGTTCTCAACGTACGTGGCCCGCGCCGGATTCCGCCACCGGGCGCACGGGGTCCCCCTGGTCACGGCGGGGCTGCGGGTCTATCGTCAGGCGTGTCGGCGGCATCCGTCCGCGGGCCGATTCATGGGGGAATCGATCGATCCATTCAGGGATTCGAAGGGGAATCATGAAACGACGCATTGTCGCCGCGCTCGCGGCGATCGTCCTGGGGGCCACTGCTCTGTTCGGCGGCGCGTCCGCCGCGACGGCCGATGGACACGTCGGCGCGCCGTACGTCGCCATCGGCGACTCCGAAGCCGCCGGCACCGGCAACATGCCGTACGTCGACGAGGACTGCAGACGTTCGGCGAAGGCGTATCCGGTGCTCGTGGGAGACGCCGTCGGTGCACCCGTCATGTCCGCCGCGTGCGCAGGCGCGACGACGTCCGACGTCCTCGGACAGGCGGTCCTGCTGGGCCAGACAGGCGTTCTGGGGCCGGCCACTGAGCTCGTGACGATCACCGCCGGCGTGAACAACGTCGGCTGGCAGACCGTGCTCCCCGCCTGCAGCAGCGCGGGCACGCCCGAGGCGTGCGCAGCGGCCAAGGCGGCGGCGATCGCGGCCATCCCCGGGATCGTGCCCGCCATCGCGCAGCTGGTCGGCCTGGTCCGTACGCTCGCGCCGGGGGCGGCCATCGTCGTGACCGGGTATCCGCCGATGTTCGGCACCGTCACGGAGATGTGCAGCGTCGGCAGCTCCGGAGGCGCGCCGGTCAAGTTCACGCCGCAGTTGGCGGCGGAGGTGAATGCCGGGATCGACGGCATCAACGCCGCGGTCGCGGGCGGCGTCTCGGCCTACCAGGCGGCGTTCACCGCGCAGTTCGGCGCACCCGACCCCGGCGTCGAATACGCCGACGTCACCACCGCGTTCGACGGGCACTCACTGTGCGACACCGGCGAGCGCTGGATCAGCGGACTCTCCTCGGGCAAGGGGACGGTCCACAGGGGCTTCCACCCGAACGCCGCAGGCCAGCAGGCGTACGCCTCGGCCGTCATGGCGGCGCTCGCCGGCTAGTCCGGACACGGGCCGGTCGTCGCGCTCCGGGCTTCCGCCCGAGAGCGCGACGACCGCCCCGCCGTCCGGTGCCTGCCCGTCACGATCTCTCGGTCGGGTCGCACTGCCGGCGGAGAGCGGCTCGGCGCGCCGGGGGAGCGGATGCCTCGACCTGGCAGACTCAGACGGTGACGCTCCTCGACACCATCGCGACCGCGGCTGCGGCATCCGGATCCGGATCACCCGACGCCGACGCGCTCTACGATGCGTTCGTCGAGTGGGCGGGCGATCAGGGGTTCGCGCTGTACCCCGCGCAGGACGAGGCCGTCATCGAGATCGTGTCGGGCTCGCACGTCATCCTCTCGACGCCGACGGGCACCGGCAAGTCGCTCGTCGCGGTCGCGGCCCACGCCGCCTGCGTGGCGCGCGGCGGCCGCACGTACTACACGGCGCCGATCAAGGCGCTGGTCAGCGAGAAGTTCTTCGCACTCGTCGACATCTTCGGCGCGGCCAACGTCGGCATGGTCACCGGCGACTCATCGGTGAACCCGGATGCGCCCATCGTCTGCTGCACCGCCGAGATCCTCGCGAACATCGCGCTGCGCCAGGGTGCGGATGCCGCCGTGGACCAGGTGGTGATGGACGAGTTCCACTACTACGGCGACCCCGAGCGCGGGTGGGCGTGGCAGGTGCCGCTGCTGCTTCTGCCACGCGCCCAGTTCGTGCTGATGTCGGCGACGCTGGGCGACGTCACCGCGATCGCCGAAGACCTCGAGCGCCGCACCGGGCGCACCGTCTCGCGGATCACCGGCGTGGACCGTCCGGTGCCGCTGCACTTCTCCTACGCCCGCACCCCCGTGCACGAGACGGTCGAGGAGCTGCTGCAGACCGGCGAGGCCCCGGTGTACATCGTGCACTTCTCGCAGGCCGCCGCGATGGAGCGGGCGCAGGCGCTGTCGTCGATCCGCATCGTCTCGCGGGAGCAGCGCGACGCCATCGCCGAGGCGATCGGCGGGTTCCGCTTCACGACGGCGTTCGGCCGCATCCTGTCGCGCTACGTGCGCGCGGGGATCGGCGTGCACCACGCGGGCATGCTGCCGCGCTACCGGCGCCTCGTCGAGACGCTCGCGCAGCGCGGCCTGCTGCGCGTGATCTGCGGCACCGACACGCTCGGCGTCGGCATCAACGTGCCCATCCGCACCGTGATGATCACGGCGCTCTCGAAGTACGACGGCACGAAGATGCGCCAGCTCTCGGCGCGCGAGTTCCACCAGATCTCCGGCCGCGCCGGCCGCGCCGGCTACGACACCTCGGGCACGGTCGTGGTGATGGCGCCCGAGTGGGAGATCGAGAACGAGGCGGCGCTCCGCAAGGCCGGCGACGACCCCGCGAAGCGCAAGAAGATCGTGCGCAAGAAGGCGCCGACGGGTGTCGTCAACTGGGGCCTCGGATCGTTCGAGCGCCTCGTCGAGGCCGAGCCCGAGCCGCTCGTGCCGCAGCTGTCGCTGACCGCCGCGATGCTCATCAACGTCATCGCCCGCGGCGGCGACGTGTTCGAGCACGTGCGTTCGCTCGTCTTCGACAACCATGAGCCGCGCGCGCGGCGCTACGAGCTCGCACGCCGGGCGATCGCCATCTTCCGCACGCTGGTGGCCGCCGAGGTGGTCGAGATCGACCGCAGCGCGGATCCGGATGCGGCGGCCGGCGGCATCCGGAATCAGATCCGTCTCACCGTTGATCTGCAGCCCAACTTCGCGCTCAACCAGCCCCTGTCGCCCTTCGCGCTCGCGGCGATCGGGCTGCTGGACCCCTCCGGCACCGACGGCGGAGTCGGCACCGGGCATTACGCGCTCGACGTCGTGAGCATCATCGAGGCGACGCTCGACGACCCGCGTCAGATCCTCTCGCAGCAGGAGTACAAGGCGCGCGGCGAGGCCGTCGCGGCGATGAAGCAGGACGGCCTGGAGTACGACGAGCGCATGGCGCTGCTCGAGGACGTCACCTATCCCAAGCCGCTCGAGGAGCTGCTGACGCAGGCCTACGAGGTGTTCGCGTCCAGCCAGCCCTGGATCCGCGACTTCGAGCTGTCGCCCAAATCCGTGGTGCGCGACATGTTCGAGCGGGCGCTGTCGTTCTCGGAGCTGATCTCGCTGTACCAGCTGTCGCGCAGCGAGGGACTCGTGCTGCGCTACCTGTCGGACGCGTACCGCGCGATCCGCCAGACGGTGCCGGCCGAGGCCCAGACGGAAGACCTGCATGACCTCGTCGCGTGGCTCGGCGAGGTGGTGCGCCAGGTCGACTCCAGCCTCGTCGACGAATGGGAGGCGCTGGTCAATCCGGTCGACGACCCCTCGGCCCCGGTCGTGCCGCCCGCTCCACCGTCGGTGCTCACGAACCGGCGGGCGTTCGGCGTACTGGTGCGCAACGAGCTGTTCCGCCGCATCCAGCTCGCCGCGCTGCAGCGCGACGACGAGCTCACCGAGCTCGACCCCGACGTCGACTGGCCCGCCGCGCTCGACGCCTACTTCGACGACCACGACGAGATGCTCACGGGCGGAGCGGCCCGGTCGCCGCGACTCGTCACGGTAGATGAGACGGATGCCGCGGCCTCCGGTGTCTGGCGCGTCGAGCAGACGATCGACGACCCGGCCGGCGACCACGACTGGCGCATCCGCGCCGTCGTCGACCTGGCGGCCTCGGAGGAGTCCGGCACGGCCGTCGTGCGCGTGACCGAGGTCGTCCGGCTGTAGCCCGGGGCTCGGCGCGTTCCTCACCGCAGGCCCCAAGCCGCGCGGTCCCGTTGCCCGGAACAGGTGTTCCGGCGTAGGCAGGCCGACGTGCGCCGGATCGTCCTGTTCTCGCCAGAACACCTGTTCTCGGCAAAGGGACGGCCGGGGCGGATGCGGAGGCCGCAGGTCCGATGCCGCAGTCCGGATGCGTATGGCGGATGACGGATGCCCGGGCGTCAGCCCAGGCCGAAGCCGCCGTCCGACGTCAGGACCTGTCCGACCACCCACGCGCCTTCGGGCGTCGCCAACCAGCCGATGAGGCGCGCCGGGTCGGCGGGCTCGCCGTAGCGGCCGAACGGGGTCGCCCGCATCCACTCCTCGATCTCCTCGAGCGGCCGGTCGGACGTCTCGGGGTCCAGGTAGCCGGTATTGACGGGGCCCGGGTCGATCGTGTTGAGGATGATCCCGAGATCGAGCAGCTCCGCCGCCACGGTCTTCGTGATGCCCGCGAGCGCCGCCTTGCTCGTCGCGTACGCGACCTCGCCGCGCATCGGGCCGTGGATCTGCCCCGACGTCATCCAGAACACCCGACCGACCGGCTCCGCGAACGGGCCGCGGCGCTCGACCCGCTCACCGGGCCGGGCGGCGATGGCGTCGCCGGCGTGCAGCGCCGCGAACTCGCGGGTGAGGAGCATCGTCGAGCGGGTGTTGGTCTGCCAGAACGCGTCGAGCCGCTCGGCGGTCATGTCGAGGATCGACCCGTCGTCGCCCGACTGCGCGTGGTTGCACACCAGGATGTCGAGCCGGCCCGTGAGAGTCCGCGCCGCGTCGACGACGACAGGGACGGATGCCGCGTCCCGCAGGTCGGCGCTGATGTCGCCGAGCTGCGCGCCCGGAGTGAGCTCGGCGCGCAGCCCCTCGCGCACGGCGTCGAGGTCGTCGCCGCCCCACGGGAGGCGGGTGTCGTGCGCGCGGTAGTGGTGGAGGAAGACGTCGGCGCCGAGCCGCGCGAACTGTGTCGCGACGGCGTAGCCGATGCCCCGCCGGCGTGAGACGCCGGTGACGAGGGCGGTCTTGCCGCGCAGCGGCAGGGACGTGGAGGAGAACATGCAGATGCCTTTCAAGGACGCCGGGTGATCGCCCCCTCGCGGCTGCGCGCAGCGCGAAGCGATGAGGGGAGAGGGCGTGGGGCGTCCGGATCATGTCCGCGCGGATCGCGACGGACGGGATGGTGACGAAGGCGGGTCACAGGCATTGCATGACGAAGACGATAGCGGATGCCGCGGGCCACGGCATCCGTCATGATGGCGTCATGCCGACCTACGTGGCGTTCCTGCGCGCGATCAATCTCGGTGCCGTACGGAAGTTCGCGAAGGAAGACATCCGTCGGGTCGTCGAGAGCCTCGGGTTCACCGATGTCGAGACGCACATCAACACCGGCAACGTGCGGTTCACGACGGCGATGCGCTCCCGGCCGAAGATCGAGAAGGCCCTCGAGGACGCCTTCGCCGCCGATCGCGGCTTCGACGTGCCGACCATGGTGTTCACCGCCGCGGAGATCGCCGAGATCGCGCGCGAGGCGGCGGAGCTCAGCGCCGCACGCCCGGGGCTCCAGCGTCACTACGTCTACCTGCTCAAGGAGGAGCTGCCGCCCGACGTCGTGGCCAGTGTCGAAGCGCTCGCGACGCCGGTCGGCGGCATGGTGGTGCGGGGCCGCGTCGCGCACGCCCTGCTCGGGCCCGGGTACGACGCCGGCAGCGTCGATCCGCTCGGCGCGGCGAAGCTGCTCGGCGTCGCGACCAACCGCAACCTCACGGTCATCGCCGCCATCGCCGCGAAGTGGTCGTGAGCGCCGGGCCGTCCTCAACCGAGGAGCTGCGCCGAGATGCGGGACATGCCGGGGCGTGTCGTTCCGCATCCGGGCTCAGTTCCTCAACCGAGGATCGCCGGGATCGGCCCGTCTTCGCCGGCGGGCTCCTCGATTGAGGACCCACCGGGCGGGCGGCTCCTCCCCAACCGGGCCGTCGCCCGGAACACCGCGGGTTCTCCGCCGGAGCGCTCGTGACAAGGACGGCGTCGGATGCCGCGGCTACGCTGGGACGGGTGACCATCCCGCAGGGCGACCCCTACGCCGACCTCGCGTGGGAGCCCGACCTCCTGCCTCCCGAGTTCGGTGAGGCCCCGCCGCCGGACGACGCGTGGGCGCCTCCGGAGGACGGCTGGCAGCCGCCGCCCGACCCGCAGGGAGGGTCGTCGACCAACCTCGACCCGTTCGCCGGTGCCGGCCCGCGGCGCGACTTCACCGGTGCCGACCCGCGCACCGTGCTCCGAGAGGTCTACGGGTTCGACGCGTTCCGCGGCGAGCAGGCCGCGATCGTCGACCAGGTCGTCTCCGGCGGCGACGCCGTCGTGCTCATGCCCACCGGCGGCGGCAAGAGCGTCTGCTACCAGGTGCCGGCCCTGGTGCGCCCGGGCGCGGGGCTCGTCGTGAGCCCCCTCATCGCGTTGATGCACGACCAGGTCGACGCGCTCGTCGCCAACGGCGTGCGCGCCGCGTACCTCAACTCCACTCAGGCGCCGCCGGAGCGCGCCGCCGTCGAGCGCGCCTACCTCGCCGGCGAGCTCGACCTGCTGTACGTCGCGCCCGAGCGGCTGAACACCGAGACCACGCTGCGGTTCCTGGCGCGCGGAAAGCTCAGTGTCATCGCGATCGACGAGGCGCACTGCGTGTCGCAGTGGGGCCACGACTTCCGGCCCGACTATCTCGCGCTGGGCGCGCTCGCCGAGCGGTTCCCCGGCGTGCCGCGGCTCGCCCTCACCGCCACCGCGACGCCCGCGACCCACCGCGAGATGACCGAGCGGCTGCAGCTGCCGAACGCGCTGCATTTCGTCTCGAGCTTCGATCGGCCCAACATCCAGTACCGCATCGAGGCGAAGTCCGACCCGCGCCGCCAGCTCGTCGCCTTCATCCGGTCGCAGGGCGTGGGGTCGGCCGGCATCGTCTACGCGCTGAGCCGCAAGTCGGTCGAGCAGACGGCCGAGTTCCTGTCGGCCCAGGGGATCGACGCGCTGCCGTACCACGCGGGCCTTCCGGCCGAGACGCGCGCCGCGAACCAGTCCCGATTCCTCCGCGAAGACGGCGTGGTGATGGTCGCGACGATCGCTTTCGGCATGGGCATCGACAAGCCCGACGTCCGGTTCGTCGCCCACATCGACCTGCCGAAGTCCGTCGAGGGGTACTACCAGGAGACAGGTCGCGCAGGCCGCGACGGCGAGGCATCCGTCGCCTGGATGGCCTACGGCCTCGGCGACGTCGTGCAGCAGCGCCGCATGATCGACCAGTCGCCCGGCGACCGCGCCTTCAAGACCCGTCTCGGGCAGCACCTCGACGCCATGCTGGCACTGTGCGAGACGATCGGATGCCGCCGCCAGAACCTGCTCGACTACTTCGGCGAGTCTTCGCGCCCCTGTGGCAACTGCGACACCTGCCTGGAAGCACCCGAGACCTGGGACGGCCTCGTCCCGGCACAGAAGCTGCTGTCGACCATCGTGCGGCTGCAGCGCGAGCGCGGCCAGGCGTTCGGCGCCGGGCACCTCATCGACATCCTGCGCGGCGGGTCCACCGACCGCGTCCGCCAGCAGGGGCACGACAAGCTCGCGACCTACGGGCTCGGCGCCGACCTCAGCGAGCAGGACTGGCGCAGTGTCATCCGGCAGCTGCTGGCCCGCGGCATCCTGGTCGCCCGCGGCGAGTACGGCACGCTCGCCCTCGGTGAACCTGCCGCCGGAGTGCTGCGCGGCGAGTCGCCGGTGCCGCTCCGTCGCGACGTCATGGGCCGCTCGGGTGGGGTCGCCCGCGTACGCAAGACCACGGCTCCCGAGAACCTCGATCCCGCGAACCTCGGCGTCTTCGAGGCGCTGCGCGCCTGGCGCACCGGCGTCGCGAAGGAGCTGGGCGTGCCCGCCTACATCGTCTTCGGCGACGCCACGCTGCGCGCCCTCGCCGAGCGCCGCCCCGGCAGCCTCGCCGACCTCGACGGCGTCTCGGGCATCGGCGCCAAGAAGCGCGAGGCCTACGGCGAGGCCGTGCTCGGGGTGATCGCCGCCGCCTGAGCCGGCCCCCGCGGGTCAGGCCGGGGGCAGCACGTCGTCGAGATGCGCGTCGAGGTGGGCCGCGACATCCACCGCGTCCCGGTCGTAGAGCCACTGGTACTGCAGGCCGTCCCACAGCGCCGTGAGCCAGACCGCCTCGAACTCCGGATCGCGGTGCGCGGGCAGATCGCCGTCGCCCTGGGCCGCACGGAAGAGTGCCGCGAAGTGGTCGACGACGCCGCGGAAGCGCTCCTCGAAGTAGGCATGCGCCGGGTGGTCGGCAGGCACCGCCTCGCACGAGAGCACCGCGTACACCTCGATGAGCCCGGGTGCCTTCGCGGCGTTCTCGGTCGCCCCGCGGGAGAGGGCTCGCAGCTCGTCGGCCGCGCGCTCCGCCGGCGTGTAGGAGTCGCGCGATTCGATGAGGCGATCGCGGTGACTGAGCACGGCGCTGAGCAGCTCCTCCTTGGAGCCGTAGTAGTGCAGCAGGGTCGATTTCGAGACGCCGACCCGCTCCGCGATGTCTCGCAGGCTGGTGTCGCCGTACCCCTCTTCGGCGAAGAGCGCCGTCGCACCGTCCAGGATGAGACCGCGGCGCTCGCGCCCGACCCGGTACCCCGGCGGCGACTCCGTGTCGGCCGGGAGGAACGACGGCATCGACGGCACCGGCGCGGGGGTGTCGGTGGGCCCCGCCTCGTCGGGCTCGCGCCAGCCGACGGGCAGGGCGAGCGATCCCTCGTGGGTCTCCAGCGCTTCGACGATGTCGACGCGCTCGGGCAGGTACTGCGCCAGCAGCTGCAGCCCGTCCCACGCGGCGGCGACGCGCACCGCCTCGCCGGCCGCGTCGCGGTCGGCGGCGACCGTGTCCTGGGCGATGGCCTCCTCGATGGCGTCGGTCGACTGGTCGCGCAGGCGCGCGTACCGGTCGCGCATGATCCGGTGCGCGGGATGGCGGGGGGTGGATGCCTCGCCCGTGAGCGCCGCGAACAGCGCGAGGTAGCCGGGCACGCTCTCGTTGCGTCGTGCCACTTCGCTGTATGCGAGGGTTCCCGGGTCTTCGGCGGCGAGCCGCTCCAGCAGCTGCGTCTCGTTGTCGCGCTCGAAGAGCTCCACGACGGCCGCGAGCACCTCGTCCTTGGTCGCGAAATGGCGGAGGAGCCCCGGGTGGCTGATGCCGGCAGCGGCGGCCACGTCGCGCAGTGAGGTGGCGCGGTACCCGCGGGTCACGAAGGCGTCGTGCGCCGCGGTCACGATGGCGGCTCGCGTGCGCTCGGTGCGCGCGGTGCGAACGGCGCCCGGCGTCGCAGTGATGGTCACGTGTGGCACACCGCCTCTCGCGTCTCGCCGTTGCGGATCCATCTTATCGACGCAGGCTTACCAATCGGTCTACTTTCAGTTACCAATCGGTCGGGATTCATGTATCGTCGTGCAGTGACGCGCGTCGGAGCCGATACGCGTCGTACCCGAGAAAGGACTCCGATGACAGAGCTGTCGCCCGCCGCGACGATCGCGGCCGCCGGCACGACGGGCTTCAAGGCCCCCGGCACCACGCCCGACAAGACCCCGCGCGGCTACACCCCCGGCCTTGCCGCCGTGAACTTCGGCGTCTACCTCGCACTGCTCACGCCCGTGCTCGTGTCGATGGCGTTCAAGGTGCAGCACATCACCGCCACGCCGGAAGAGGCGACCGCGCAGCTCGGCCTGATCATGGGCGTCGGCGCGCTGTTCGCCCTCATCGCGAACCCCCTCGCCGGCCGCCTGTCCGACCGCACGACGTCGCGCTTCGGCATGCGTCGACCCTGGATCCTGGGTGGGACGCTCGTCGGACTCGGCGGGTTCGCCCTCATCGGCGTCGCGAACTCGGTGTGGGTCGTCCTCATCGCGTGGTGCCTGGTGCAGACCTCGATGAACGCGGTCCTCGCGGCGGCGAATGCGACGCTGCCCGACCAGGTGCCGGTCAGCGGCCGCGGCAAGGTGTCGGGCATCATCGGGCTGACCACGCCCCTCGGCATCCTGGCGGGCTCGTTCCTGGTGAACTTCCTGTCGGACGACTTCGCGCGCTTCGTGGTGCCGGCGGCCATCGCCACGGTGCTGTCGGTGCTGTTCGTCCTCGTCCTGAAGGACCGCCGCCTCGACGAGAAGCCGGCGCACAAGTTCACCGTCGGCCAGTTCTTCGGCTCGTTCGTCTTCAACCCGCGCAAGCACCCCGACTTCGGCTGGACCTGGCTCACCAAGTTCCTCGTGATGTTCGGCTACGCGGGCATCGCGACCTTCCTGCCCTTCTACCTCACCGAGAAGTTCGGTCTCGACGAGCAGACCGCGATCTCGACGATCCTCGTCGCCAACCTCGCGTCGATGCTCGCCATGGCGATCTCGGGCCCGCTGGGCGGCGTGTTGTCCGACAGGATCGGCAAGCGACGCCCGTTCGTCGCGATCGCCGGCATCATCATGGTGATCGGACTGGTGACCCTCGCGTTCGCGCCGAACGTCGCCGTCGTGCTCGTCGCACAGGCGATCATCGGTCTCGGCGCAGGCTCGTTCCTGTCGGTCGACCTCGCCCTCGCGACCGAGGTGCTGCCGAACCCCGACGACACCGCGAAGGACCTCGGCGTGCTCAACATCGCCAACGCGCTGCCGCAGTCGATCGCCCCCGCCATCGCCCCCGGAATCATCGCGATCGGCGCCACCACTTCGCTCGGCGGCTACACCACGTACTACCTCTTCGGCGCGCTCGTCTCCCTCGCCGGCGCCATCCTCGTCTACCGCATCAAGGGAGTGAAGTGACCGATACAACGATGACGGATGCCTCGGCCTCGGCCGCCGCCGACCGTCCGTGGCTCGACGCGAGCCTGCCCGTCGACGAGCGCGTCGAGCTGCTGCTCGCCGCGATGACCGTGGAGGAGAAGGCCGGTCTCTTCTTCCAGACGATGATCACCATGGGCGAGGACGGCGAGCTCGCCGAGGCCGACCCGGTGTTCGGGCTGCCGTCGAACCGCGATTACGTGGTCGAGAAGCGCATGACCCACTTCAACCTGCTCGGTGTCGCCCCCACGGCGGGAGCGATCGCCCGCTGGCACAACAAGCTGCAGGAGCTCGCGGCATCCACGCGTCTCGGCATCCCTGTGACGATCTCGACCGATCCGCGCCACTCGTTCACCGAGAACCCGGGTGCGGCGATGCTCGCGGGCCCGTTCTCGCAGTGGCCTGACGCTCTCGGCCTCGCCGCCACGCGCGACGCGGCGCTCGTCGAGCGGTTCGGCGACATCGCGCGCCAGGAGTACACCGCGGTCGGCATCCGCGTGGCGCTGCATCCGCAGGTCGACCTCGCGACCGAGCCCCGCTGGTCGCGGGCACTGCAGACCTTCGGTGAAGACGCGGAGCTGTCGGGCGAGCTCGGCGCCGCGTACATCCGCGGGTTCCAGAACGGGGAGTCGTTCGGGCCGGGTGCGGTGTCGGCCATGGTCAAGCACTTCCCCGGCGGCGGCCCGCAGAAGGACGGCGAAGACCCGCACTTCGCCTACGGGCGCGAGCAGGTCTACCCGGGAGGGAAGTTCGAGCTGCACCTGAAGCCGTTCGAGGCGGCGTTCGAGGCCGGCGTGCGCCAGGTCATGCCGTACTACGGCATGCCGGTCGGCACCGAGTACGAGGAGGTCGGCTTCGGCTTCAACAAGTCGGTGCTCACCGGGCTGCTGCGCGAGCGCTACGGCTTCGACGGCATCGTGTGCACCGACTGGGGCCTCGTCAACGACGCCGCGATCTTCGGCCAGCCGTTCCCGGCGCGGGCGTGGGGCGTCGAGCACCTCACGCCGTCGGAGCGCATGGAGAAGATCCTGGATGCCGGAGCCGACCAGTTCGGCGGCGAGGCGTGCCCCGAGCTGCTGCTCGAGCTCGTCGCCGACGGCCGCATCGCGGAGGAGCGCCTCGACGTGTCGGCGCGCCGCCTGCTGCGAGAGAAGTTCGCCCTCGGCCTCTTCGAGAACCCGTACGTCGACGCCGAAGCGGCCGACACGATCGTCGGCTCGGCCGAGTTCCGCGCCGAAGGCGACGCCGCGCAGCGCGCGTCGATCACCGTGCTCGCGAACCGTCCCGCGGCACCGGACGCCCTTCGACGGGCTCAGGGACCGACGGCGGCATCGAGGCCGGTGCTGCCGTTCGCGCGCGGGGCGAAGCTCTACGTCGAGGGCGTCGCACCCGAGGTCGCGGCGGCGTACGGCGAGGTCGTCACGTCGCCCGCCGACGCGGATGTCGCGATCCTGCGCCTGCAGGCGCCGTTCGAGCAGCGCGAGACGACGTTCGAGAACTTCTTCCACGCCGGCTCGCTCGAGTTCCCCGCCGATGTGCTCGCGCACGTCGCCGAGGTCGCCGCGGCGGTGCCCACGGTGGTCGATGTGTTCCTCGACCGCCCCGCGCTCCTCAGCCCCGTCGTCGAGACCGCGCACGCGGTTGTCGGCAACTGGGGCGCGAGCGGCGCCGCGCTGCTCGACGTGCTGAGCGGTGCGGCGCCGGCGCAGGGCAGACTGCCGTTCGACATCCCGTCGTCGATGGCAGCGGTCGAGGCATCCCGCCCCGACGTCCCGTTCGACACCGCCGCCCCGCTGTTCCGCTTCGGGCACGGCCTGTCGCTCTGACCCGCTGATACGGATGCCGCGTCGCACGCCGCGGCGCGGCATCCGTGTCCCTCGATGCCCCCCGCTGTGCGCTTCACGTGCTCTCGCCGAGACCACACGTCACGTGCGTCGCCATCGTGTGCGTTCGGCGAGAACACACACGACGTGGACGGCGTCAGGGAGCGCCAGAGGATCGCGCCACGTCGCAGCCGTCGGGGGCGGGCCTCACAGCTCCTGGAAGAAGTAGAGCGCGCGCTCGTCGGTCTGCGGATCGGAGCCGTGGAAGCCGTGGCGGGCGTAGAAGCGCTGCGCGTCGATATCCCCTTCGTCCACGTTGATCTCGATCGCCGACACCCCGTCGCGGCGGCAGTCGGCGATCAGACGGTCGACGATCGCGCCGCCGATGCCGTCGCCGCGCGCCGCGGGCGCGACGTACATCTCGTCGAGCAGGGCGACCGCGCCCGGGTACCAGACGTTCGGCCGCAGCGTCACGAGCGCGAGGCCGACGGCGGGGTCGCCGCTCAGCAGCGCGAATGTCTGCGTGCCGGCGAGCAGGCCGCGCAGGCGCTCGGCCAGGACGGGCGGCCCGGGAGAGTCGGTGTCGAACTCGGTGTTGAAGTCGTGCAGCAGCTCCGCCACGCGCTCGGCGTCGTCGACGGTGGCCCTGCGCACCTCCGCTGTCGTCATGGCTCCACGGTAGAGAGCGGTCCGCAGCCGCACCACCCTTCCGCGGGTGGAGTCGCGGCGTACGGGCTCTCGGCAGACCGACCGACGAGCGCGCTTGCGGCACCGAGCTCGACGCCGTGACCGCGCGCTGCGACGCCGTGACCGCGCGCTGCGACGCCGTGATCGGCATCCGTTCACGCACCCGACGCCCCGGGACGGATCCCGTCGAAGGTGCGCCCGGATCCGGGTAGCCTGGCGCGCATGCCGCGCCTTCTCGTCCGCCGTCCGTCGCCGCGCCTGGCCGAAGGCGAGCTCACGCACCTCGAGCGGGAGCCGGTCGATGCCGACCTCGCGCTGCGCCAGTGGGAGTCGTACGTCGACGTGTTCCGTCAGCGCGGGTGGGAGATCATCGCCGTCGACCCTGCCGAGGAGCATGCCGACGGCGTGTTCATCGAGGACGCCCTCGTGATGTTCGGCGATCTGGCGGTGCTCACCCGTCCGGGAGCGGACTCTCGCCGTGGCGAAGTCGACTCCGCGCGCAGCGCCCTCGATGACGCCGGCATCCCGTATCGGGCGATCGAGGAACCGGCCACGCTCGACGGCGGCGACGTGCTCAAGATCGGGCGCACCGCGTATGTCGGGCGCTCGGGTCGCACGAACGAGGCCGGCATCGCGCAGCTGCGGGATCTGGTCTCGCCGCGCGGCTGGACGGTCGTGGCGGTGCCCGTGTCGAAGGTGCTGCACCTCAAGAGCGGCGTGACGGCGCTTCCCGACGGCACTGTTGTGGGGTTCGAGCCGCTCGTCGACGACCCGGAGGCGTATCCCGAGTTCCTGGCCGTGCCGGACGAGCACGGCACCGCCGTCGTCGTGCTGGACGAGGGCACGGTCCTGATCTCGGCGGACGCCCCCGCGACCGCCGAGCTGTACCGCGATCGCGGTCTCGAGGTGATCACGACTCCTATCACCGAGTTCGAGAAGCTCGAGGGCTGCGTGACCTGCCTCTCGGTGCGCATCCGCGACGACGTGCAGGGTCGCGCCTAGGCTGACACCGGCGGGCGACGGCGCCCGCGACGGGAGCGGCGCGTGGCCACGAGCAACATCGACATCGCCCAGCAGGCGGAACTCTGGCCGATCGGCCGCATCGCCGCGGGGCTGGGCATCCCTGAGGAAGAACTGGAGCCGTACGGCCGGCACAAGGCGAAGGTCTCGCTGCGGCATCTGCGGACGCTGCGCGACAGACCCCGCGGCCGGCTCGTGCTGATGACCGCGGTGTCGCCGACGCCCGCCGGCGAGGGCAAGACCACCACGACGGTCGGACTCGGCGACGCGCTCACGCGCATCGGCGAACGCGCCATGATCTGCCTGCGCGAGCCCGCCCTCGGTCCGGTGTTCGGGATGAAGGGCGGCGCCGCCGGCGGCGGCTACGCCCAGGTCGTGCCGATGGAAGACATCAACCTGCACTTCACCGGGGACTTCTCGGCGATCGGGATCGCGACGAACCTGCTCGCGGCGCTCCTCGACAACCACGTGCACCACGGCAACGCGCTCGGCATCGACGTGCGCCGCGTGACCTGGCGGCGCGTGCTCGACGTCAACGACCGCGCGCTGCGCGACGCCGTGATCGGGCTCGGCGGTCCGTCCAACGGCTATCCCCGTGAGGACGGCTTCGACATCGTCGTCGCCAGCGAGGTGATGGCGATCTTCTGTCTCGCGACCGACCTCGCCGACCTCAAGGAGCGGCTCGGCGAGATCGTGGTCGCCTACACGCGCGACCGTACGCCCGTGCGCGCGCGCGACCTGCAGGCGCACGGCGCGATGGCGGCGATCCTGCGCGACGCGCTCGCGCCGAACCTCGTGCAGACCCTCGAGCACACGCCGGCGTTCGTGCACGGCGGACCTTTCGCGAACATCGCGCACGGCTGCAACTCGTATCTCGCGACCGACTCGGCGCTGCGGATGGCCGACTACGTCGTCACCGAGGCGGGGTTCGGCGCAGACCTGGGCGCCGAGAAGTTCGTCGACATCCTGTGTCGCACCACCGGACTCCGGCCCGACGTCGCCGTCGTGGTCGCGACCGTGCGCGCGATGAAGTACCACGGCGGTGTGGAGGTCGCCGACCTCCCGCACGAGAACGTCGCCGCTCTCGAGCGCGGCACCGCCAACCTCGTGCGGCACCTCACGACCATCCGCGAGACATGGGGCATCCCCGCGGTGGTCGCGATCAACCATCGCGCCGAAGACACGGATGCCGAGATCGCGGCGCTCGTCGCCGCGTCGGAGGCGGCCGGCGTCACGGCCGTCGTCGCGAGGCACTTCGCCGAAGGCGGTGCGGGGGCGGAGGACCTCGCGCGCGAGGTGGTGCGGCTGTGCGCCGAGCCCGCCGGCGGCCTCCGGTTCACCTACCCCGACGACGCGACGCTGTGGCACAAGATGAGCGCGATCGCGACGCGCATCTACGGGGCATCGGAGGTCACGGCGTCGACTGCCGTGCGCGCGCAGATCAAGCGCCTGCAGGACGAGGGCTACGGCGGATACCCGGTGTGCGTCGCCAAGACGCAGTACTCGTTCTCGACCGACCCGAAGCTGCGCGGCGCGCCGACCGGCCACGTCGTCGACATCCGCGAGGTGCGCCTCGCCGCGGGCGCGCGGTTCGTCGTGATGATCTGCGGCGACATCATGACGATGCCGGGCCTTCCCGCCGTGCCGGCCGCCAACACGATCGACGTCGACGAGGACGGCCGCATCGTCGGACTATTCTGACGGCTGCGAGTGCTCCTCAGTTGAGGAACTGTGCCGAGCTGCGGAGCGGCATCCGCGTGTCGGTCCTCATCTCGGCTCTGTTCCTCACACGAGGAACAGCGCCGGGGCGGGTGCGTCGGCGATGTTCCTCAGTTGAGGATCTGCGCCGAGCTGCGGAGGGGGCATCCGTGTGTCGCTCCTCATCCCGGCTCCGTTCCTCAAACGAGGAGACGCTCGACGGCGGCACGTGCTCCTCAGTTGAGGATCTGTGCCGAGTTGCGGAGCGGCATCCGCGCTTCGCTCCTCATCTCGGCTCTGTTCCTCAATTGAGGAACCGGCAAACCCGACCCGGCCCGGATCCTCAGCTGAGGACCCGAATACCCGACCGGGCACCGGGCAGCCGGCGGCGGTCCCCGACGCACCGGCCGCCGCCGGCGGTGGACCTTACGCCGGCGGGAACGTGCGCACGCGCTCGACCCGCAGCACGTGGGGGAGTGCGTCGGTGTCGCGCGTGCCGTCGGCGCGGGGGAACTCGTACACGTCGAGCATGAGCTGCATCGGGTAGTCGATCGTCTGGCGCACGGTCTTGACCCAGCGGTGGTCGATGAAGAACCGCACCTCGTCGGGCGTCCACTCGACGGCGTAATCGTGCATCGCGGTGAGGTCGCCGTCGACGCGGACCTTCTCGAAGTCCTCCCGCAGGCGCGGGTCGTGCTGGGTCTTCACGCCCACACCCACCCAGCCTCCGGTGTCGTCGATCTCGGATCCGAAGATCTCGGCGATGCAGATCTCGCCGCAGTCGTCGGGGCGGTCCTCGAAGCCGATCGGCCAGAAGGCCACCATCGCGTCCGGATGCCGCACGGCGGCCATCCGCACCTCGATCACGCCGAACCGCGGAAGGTGCAGCCGACGCTCGGGCTGCGGCTCACGTACGACCAGCCCGTCGCGGAAGCGGTGCTGCCCGATGGGGCTGCCGAGGGGTCCGGAGAACTGGCCGGTCTGCAGGTGCGAGACGCGGATGCCTTCGTCGAACTCGGGCGACCACGGCGGTGTGCCGGCGTCGATGCGCAACTCGAGCGCGTCCGGGGCGACGGAGTACCGCGCCGCCGCGCGCTCGCGCGACGACCAGTGGGCGAGGTAGTACGGCCACCACGCCTTCTCGTCGAGCACGCCTTCGTCGAACCGCTCGTCGAGGTCGGGGGCGCGGCCGTCGAGGTCGAGCGGCGACATGTCGAGCGTCCAGATGTTGAACGTCAGCTCGCCGCCGCGCCACGGCTCGGTTCCCGACCCACGGTGCGTGAATCCCGCGGTGCGGCACAGCCCGTTCGAGCCGGGATTGTCGACCCCCGGGTACGCGACGAGCAGGGTGCGTTCACCGCGGGCGGCGACCAGCCGGATGACGAGCCGCAGCGCCGCGCCGGCGATCCCGCGTCCCTGCCACTCCGGGAAGACGTTCCAGCCCGTCTCCCACGCCGGCGTGCCCTCGTGCTCGACCTGCCAGTAGCCGATGCCGCCCACGGGCGTGCCGTCGAGCTCGATCCGGTACATGGCGGCCTCGCCGGCCTCCATCAGGCGCAGATACCGCTCCTGGCGCTCGTCGAGCTGCGCCGGCGTCTCGGGACCCCCGAGGTGCGCGGTCATCTCGGGCGTATTGGCGCGCTCGAGGAGGGGCAGGTCGTCCGGACCCCACGGGGCGAGCGTCACGGGTGGATGAGTCATCGGCTCCATTCTGGAGCGATCGGCCGACACCGCGCCATCGTCCGGCGCATCCCGCGGACCCGCCTGGGGATAAAGCTTCCGCGGCGCGGAAGGGTCGCGCTAGCGTGCGGGTGGGTGCCGGAGCGGCGCCCTTCCCCCCCAACCGAAGGACTGTCTCGATGAAGAAGAAGCTGATCGCCGGTATCGCCGCCGGCTCCCTCGTCGCATTGCTCAGCGCCCCCATCGCCGCGTCAGCGGCTCCTCGGGAGTACACCACCGACCCCCACGGCATGACCAACGGGTCCGTCACCAACCCGTTTGGCAAGACGAACGGCGACATCACCAACCCGTTCGGAAGCACGAACGGCGACACCACCAACCCGCACGGCCGCACCAACTGACAGCCGGGAACCAGGCGGGCGCCTCGCGTTGCGGGCGCCCGCCTGTGCGTCTCGCACAACCCGTCCACGCCCCATCTCGGCTTCGTGTTGTGGAGATCCACCAGTCGCTTTGAGTCCAGGTTGTGGGAGTCCTACGGTCGAGGTGACCTTCCTTCTGTCCATTGCACCGAGAGGTGATGCACATGGCCGACGCCGCCGTCCGCACCAAGAAGCCCGCCACCAGCAAGCGGACGCCCGCCGGCGGCGCCCCGACCGCGCCGCACACGGCGGCCGAGGCATCCGATCCGCGCATCGACATCGCCGCGGTCACCGACCTGCTCCTCGGCACGTGGGGCGACACCCGCCGCGAGGCGCGCGAGATGATCAAGGACCCCGCGTTCTGGCGCGTCGAGGGCCAGTCGATGGCCGAGCACCGCGAGCGCGTGCTCACGCAGCTGCACCTGCTCGTCGAGCACGGCGGCTCGCAACGCGCGATGCCGGAGCAGTACGGCGGCCGCAACGACAACGGCGCGAACCTCGCCGGCTTCCAGGAGCTCGTGCTCGCCGACCCGAGCCTGCAGATCAAGTCGGGCGTGCAGTGGGGCCTGTTCGGCTCGGCGGTGTTCCAGCTCGGCACCGAGAAGCACCACGAGAAGTGGCTCGCCGGCATCCTCGACCTCTCGATCCCGGGAGCGTTCGCGATGACCGAAACCGGGCACGGATCCGATGTCGCGGCCATCGGCACGACCGCGACCTACGAGCCCGAGACCGAGGAGTTCGTGATCCACACGCCGTTCCGCGGCGCGTACAAGGACTACCTCGGCAACGCCGCGCTCCACGGCAAGGCGGCGACGGTCTTCGCGCAGCTCATCACGGGCGGCGTCAACTACGGCGTGCACTGCTTCTTCGTGCCGATCCGCGACGACGAGGGCAACATGCTGCCCGGCATCATCAGCGAGGACGACGGCGTCAAGGGCGGCCTCAACGGCATCGACAACGGCCGGCTCGCGTTCGACCAGGTGCGCGTGCCGCGCTTCAACATGCTCGACCGCTACGGCCAGGTCGCCGCGGACGGCTCGTACACGTCCGACATCCCCAGCCCCGGTCGCCGCTTCTTCACGATGCTCGGCGCACTGGTGCAGGGCCGCGTGTCGCTCGACGGCGCCGCCACCACCGGCACCGCGCTCGCGCTGCACATCGCGCTCACCTACGCGAACCAGCGCCGCCAGTTCGACTCGGGCACCGGCAGCGAAGAGGTGGTGCTGCTCGATTACGGCAAGCACCAGCGGCGCCTGCTGCCCCTGCTCGCGCAGAACTACGCGCAGTTCTTCAGCCACGACGAGCTGCTGAAGAAGTTCGACAGCGTCTTCTCGGGCCGCACCGACACGTCCGAAGAGCGCGAAGACCTCGAGACCCTCGCCGCGGCGCTGAAGCCCCTCAGCACCTGGAACGCGCTCACCACGATCCAGGAGGCCCGCGAGGCCTGCGGCGGCTCCGGCTTCCTCGCCGAGAACCGCATGGTGGGCCTGCACCAGGACCTCGACGTATACGTCACCTTCGAGGGCGACAACAACGTCCTGCTCCAGCTGGTCGGCAAGCGCCTCCTGTCGGACTACGCCAAGCAGTTCAAGGGGAAGGATGCCGCGGCCCTCGCCCGCTTCGCCGTCGCGCAGACCGCCGGAAAGCTGTTCCACGGCGCGGGCCTGCGTCAGCTCGGCCAGTCGGTGGCCGACCTGGGCTCGACGGCGCGCTCGGTCGAGCTGGGCCTGCGCGAGGACCAGCAGCATGAGCTGCTCGCCGGCCGCGTGCAGCGGATGGTGTCCGATGTCGCCGCGGCGCTGCGCCCGGCGACCAAGCTGTCGCCCGGTGACGCGGCGGCGCTCTTCAACACCCACCAGGCGGAGCTCATCGAGGCGGCTCGCGCCCATGCCGAGCTGCTGCAGTGGGAGGCGTTCACCGACGGCGTGAACCGCGTCTCGGACGAGGGGACCAAGCAGGTCTTGACCTGGCTGCGCGACCTCTTCGGTCTGCACCTGATCGAGAAGCACCTCGCGTGGTACCTCATCAACGGGCGGCTCTCGACGCAGCGGGCGGCATCCGTCTCCCGCTACATCGACCGCCTCGCGGCGCGGCTGCGGCCGCACGCGCAGGACCTGGTCGACGCCTACGGCTTCGCACCGGAGCACGTGCGGGCGCCCATCGCGTCGGGTGCCGAGGGCAAGCGCCAGGACGAGGCTCGCGAGTACTACCGCGCGCTCGCCGCGTCGGGGAACGCGCCGGTGTCGGAGAAGTCGCTCAAGAAGAGGTGACCGAGGCCATCCCCGCCGGGATGGTCACGGAACGCCGACCATCCGGATCGCCTCAGGGGGCGATTCGGACAGGTCTGCGGTCAGGCGGCCCAGCCGCACATGCCGCACTCGCCCGTCGCCGACACCTCGACGAAGCAGTTCGGGCACATGGCGCGCACGCGATCGGGGATGGTCGGCTTCGCGACCCGGCGTTCCGCCGCCGGACGCGCAGCCGCGCGCCCCGTTCCGCGGGCGGGAGCCAGGGACGGCGTCGAGGGGGGCAGCTGGATCTCGGGCCGGTGCTCGGCGCAGTAGAAGCGCACGTAGCCGTCGTGGTTCTTCGGGTGCCGGTGCTTGTACGCCCAGAGCTCGCTGCGCTCGCGCGGCTCGGAGTCGGCGCCGCACGTGAAGCACCGCGTCGGCTCACCGGGGACGACGTCGGCCACCAGGACGAGGGTGTCGAAGGGGATGGCGTCCCGCCAGTCCGACGAAGCGACGATCTTCATGGCGTTTCCTCCCTGCGTGGACCGCACAGGCCCGACATTCCAAGGTAAGCGACGTCGGAGACTCTCGGCGACCGAACGTGTGACCTCGACATGAAGGTTGGAGGACGACTGGATGGCGAGGCCCGGGTCGCAGGAGCGTCGGCGGCCCCGCATAGTCTGGCTCGGTGAGCACCGATGTCCGCCTCGGATCCGATGGCCGCGCGCGCTGCGCCTGGGTCGGCGACGACCCCGAGTACGCCCGCTACCACGACGAGGAGTGGGGCGTGCCGCTGCACGGCGACCGGGCCCTCTTCGAGAAGCTGAGCCTCGAGGGCTTCCAGGCCGGGCTGTCGTGGATCACGATCCTGCGCAAGCGGCCGCGGTTCCGCGAGGTGTTCGCCGGCTTCGAACCCCAGGCCGTGGCGGCGTTCGGCGACGACGACATCGCCCGCTTGATGACGGATGCCGGCATCATCCGCAATCGCGCCAAGATCGAGGCCACCATCTCCAACGCGCGCCTGGTGCTCGAACTCGAGCCGGGCGAGCTGGATGACTTCATGTGGTCTTTCGCACCGGCATCCCATCGCCGCCCGTCGTCGTTCGCGGAGGTGCCGGCGACGACCTCTGCATCGGACGCGCTCAGCAAGGCGCTGCGCAAGCGCGGCTTCCGCTTCGTCGGGCCCACGACGATGTACGCGCTGATGCAGTCCGCCGGCATGGTCGACGATCACGTCGACGGCTGCTGGCGGGCGATCGCCTAGAAACGGATAACCTATCCGCTTAGGGTGTACGATGGAGGCATGAGCCCCCGAGCCGATGCCGTTCGCAGCCGGGAGCGCATCCTCGAGGTCGCTCGCGGACGCGACGCCCGCACCCTCCGCCTCAATGACATCGCCGGCGATGCCGGCGTCGGGATCGGCACCGTCTACCGCCACTTCCCGACCGTCCGGGCGCTGATCGAGGCGCTCAGCGTCGAAACCCTGATGCGGCTGGGCGCCGCCGCAGACCGCGCCGTCGCCGCGCCGGATGCGCACGCGGCGTTCCGGGGATTCCTCGAAGACGCGCTCACGCTGCAGCTGCAGGACAGCGGACTCGAGACCGTGCTCACGGACCTCGCCCTCACGGACGCAGACCTGCACGACGAATGCGCCATCGCGCGAGGCAAGGTCTTCAGTGGGTACGACGCGGTGCTCTCGCGCGCGCAGCGGGACGGCGTGGTGCGCCGCGACCTCTCGGTCGCCCAGCTTCAGCGCCTGATCTGCGGGCTCGAGCACGCCGTGCGTCTCGGCGCTCCTGCCGATCGCGACCTGCTGCTCGACATCCTGCTCTCGGGCATGCGCCCGGCAGCCCTCGACTCACCGGCCGCGGCCATCGGCTGAAAGGACCCCATGGACTACGGACACGCGCTCGAATTCGGCGCATTCATCACCCCGGCGGCCGCGACCCCCGAGGCCCCCGTGCTGCTGGCGCAGGCGGCCGAGGCATCCGGTCTCGATCTCGTCACCTTCCAGGACCACCCCTATCAGCCCGCGTTCCTCGACACGTGGACGCTCATGTCGTTCGTCGCGGCGCGCACCGACCGCATCCGGATCGCGCCGAACGTGCTCAACGTGCCGCTGCGCCCGCCCGCGGTCGTGGCGCGGGCGGCGGCCAGCATCGACCTGCTCTCGGGCGGCCGTTTCGACCTCGCGCTCGGCGCCGGCGGCTTCTGGGACGCGATCGAGGCCATGGGCGGCACGCGCCTGACGCCCGGCCAGGCGGTCACGGCGCTCGAAGAGGCGATCGACCTCATCCGCGAGCTGTGGCGCACCGATCAGCGCGGCGGCGTGTTCACCGACGGCCGGTACCACCGGGCGCACGGGGCGAAGCGGGGTCCGCGGCCCGCGCACGAGGTGCCGATCCACATCGGCGCCTACAAGCCGCGCATGCTCTCGCTCACCGGTCGCAAGGGCGACGGCTGGCTGCCGTCGCTCGGCTACATGCAGCCGGGCGACCTGGCCAAGGGCAACGCGGCGATCGACGAGGCGGCGCAGTCCGTCGGCCGCGATCCGCGTGAGATCCGGCGCCTCCTCAACGTGGGGCAGCTCGCCGCCGACCCGGGCGAGTTCGCCGAGCGCCTCGCGCAGCTGGCGCTCGAGGACGGCATCGGCACGTTCATCCTCGCGGGCGACGACCCGAACCTGCTGCAGCGCTTCGGCGAAGAGGTCGCGCCGGCGGTCCGCGAGCGCGTCGCGGCCGAACGGGGCGCCCGCGGCGTCTCGGCCGCACCGGCCCGCTCATCGGCCGCGCTCGCTGCGCGCCGCGACGGCATCGCCTACGACGACGTGCCGGCAGGCCTGCGTGCGATCGAGCCCGGTGACTTCGAGTACGGCGACGTGCGCGCCACCTACATGCGCGGCGGCGCGCCGGGGATCGTGCTGCAGCCGGCGTCGGCCGAGCAGGTCGCAGAGGCCATCGGCTTCGCGCGGCGGCATCCCGAGCTTCCGCTGTCGGTCCGCAGCGGCGGGCACGGCATCAGCGGCCGGAGCACCAACGACGGCGGCATCGTGATCGACCTCCGCAACCTCGACGGGATCGAGGTGCTCGACGCCGATCGCCGCCTCGTGCGCATCGGGCCCGGCGCCCGCTGGGCGCAGGTCGCGGCCGTGCTCGGCGAGCGCGGCTGGGCGCTCACCTCCGGCGACTACGGCGGCGTGGGCGTCGGCGGGCTCGCCACCGCGGGCGGCATCGGCCTGCTGGCGCGGGAGCACGGCCTGACGATCGACCACCTCCGCGCGGCCGAGGTGGTGCTCGCCGACGGCTCGATCGTCCGGACGGATGCCTCCACCCACCCCGACCTGTTCTGGGCGGTCCGCGGAGCCGGCGCCAACGTCGGCGTCGTCACGGCGTTCGAGTTCGAGGTCGACGAGGTCGGCCAGGTGGGCTACGCGCAGCTCGCGTTCCAGGTGGACGACGTCGCCGCCTTCCTCGAGGGCTACGGCCGCATCGTCGAGGCGTCGCCCCGCGACCTCACGCTGTTCCTGCTGACCGGCGGCCCCCGTCCCGGCCAGCCGCAAGTCGTGCAGCTGTACGGCGTCGTGGATTCCGACGACCCCGACACGATCATCGCCCGCCTGCAGCCGTTCGCCGAGCTCGCGCCGCTCGTGCAGCAGTCGGTGCAGCTGACCACGTACGCGCAGATCATGGCGAACGCCGACCTCGGCCCGCAGCACGGCGCGGGCGAGCCGCACTCCCGATCGGGCCTCATCGAGCACGTCACGCCGGCGTTCGCCGCGGCGGCGACACGGATGCTGGAATCCGGCGCCGTGCCGTTCTTCCAGCTCCGCGCGGTCGGCGGGGCGGTGGCCGACGTCGCCGAAGACGCGACGGCCTACGCGAGCCGGTCGGCGAACTTCTCCGTGGCGGCCCTCGGCTCCCACCCGGACCGCCTCGACGCCCAGTGGCGCACGCTGGCCGCGCACGTGAAGGGCTCGTATCTCAGCTTCGACTCGTCGGAGCGGCCGGAGCGCATCGCCGAGGCCTTCCCGCCCGCGACGCTCGCCCGGCTGCGGGCGATCAAGGCGGCATACGACCCGACCAGCGTCTTCCGCGACAACTTCGCCGTCGAGCCGGCGGCGCCCGCCGAGGCGGACGCCGCCTGAACGCCGCCTGACGCCGCCGCGGGCGCGGCCTGGGTCCGCGGCATCCGTCCTCTCCCTCCTCTCCCGTTTCCGCGCTCGGGGCGCGTTATCTCCGTCGGGGCGCAAGATCTGCGCCCCAGCGGAGCGAATGCGCCCCAAACCTGAGGTGGGTGGGGCGGACGCCGCCTGACGCCGACGGCGCGGTCTGACGCCGTCGCCTGACCGGTCGCGCGGGCGGCGACGGCTGGGCGCGTCCCACTTTTCTCCCGTCGTGTCCCACTTAAGCGCGCAAAGCGGCCCGCATACGCGCGAAAGTGGGACATGCTCATCTGGGCCGGGCATGCCGTGCGTTCGGGGCGCACGCCGCGCGCCCCGAAGGTTCGCGGTGCGCCCCAAACCCGGGAGGGCGCCGCCGACGCAGCCCTCGCCGACGCTGCGGAGTCCGACGCGGCCTGGGCCGCGGCATCCGTCCTCGAGTTTCGGGGTTTGGGGCGCACGCCGCGCACTTGGGGCGCACGCCGCGCGCCCCGAACGTTGGCGGTGCGCCCCAAACCCGGGGTGGGTGGGTCGGGAATGCCCGGGCCTGCGCCGGGCTGGGCTCGGAAGAGGGATCGAGCAGGATTCAGGAAGCGCGGTGTCCGCATCGCCGGGCAGACTGTGGGCATGGCAGAGAACCCCCCTTCGCACGTCGCCGATTCGCACGAGGTCATCCGCGTCGTGGGTGCGCGCGAGAACAACCTCAAGAACGTGTCGGTCGAGATCCCGAAGCGGCGGCTCACGGTCTTCACCGGCGTGAGCGGCTCGGGCAAGTCGTCGCTGGTGTTCGGCACCATCGCGAACGAGTCCCAGCGGCTCATCAACGAGACCTACCCCACGTTCGTGCAGCAGTTCATGGGGCAGCTGAGTCGTCCCGACGTCGATGCGCTCGAGAACGTCAGCCCCGCGATCATCGTCGACCAGGAGCGCATGGGCTCCAACGCGCGGTCCACCGTCGGCACCGCGACCGACGCCCACGCGATGCTGCGCCTGCTGTTCAGCCGCATCGGCCAGCCGCACGTCGGCTCGCCGCAGGCCTTCTCGTTCAACATCCCGTCGGTGTCGGGGGCGGGCGCGATGACGATGGAGAAGGGCGGCAAGACGGTCCAGGAGCGCCGGTCGTTCGAGATCACCGGCGGCATGTGCCCGCGCTGCGAGGGCCTCGGCGAGGTGAGCGACGTCGACCTCGACGAGCTCTACGACAAGACCAAGTCGCTCGCCGAGGGTGCGATGACGGTGCCGGGCTACAACGTGGACGGCTGGATGGTGAAGGGGTTCACCGAGTCCGGCTTCGTCGACCCGAACAAGGCGATCCAGGACTACACCGCGCAGGAGCGCGAGGACTTCCTCTACAAGGAGCCGACGAAGGTCAAGATCAACGGCATCAACATGACCTACGAGGGTCTCGTGCCCAAGATCACCAAGTCGTTCCTGCAGAAGGACCGCGACTCGCTGCAGCCGCACGTGCGCGCCTTCGTCGATCGCGCGGTCAAGTTCATGCCGTGCCCCGACTGCGGCGGCTCGCGGCTGAACGAGGGCGCACGGTCGTCCAAGATCAAGGGGATCAGCATCGCGGATGCCGCGGCCATGCAGATCACGGACCTCGCGGAGTGGCTCGAGACGGTGGACGACCCCTCCGTCGCGCCGCTGATGAGCGGGCTGCGGCAGGCGATCGCGTCGTTCATCGACATCGGCCTGGGCTACCTGTCGCTGGACCGGTCGTCGGGCACCCTGTCGGGCGGCGAGGCGCAGCGCACCAAGATGATCCGCCATCTCGGCTCGCCCCTCACGGACATCAGCTATGTCTTCGACGAGCCGACGGCCGGGCTGCACCCGCACGACATCGAACGCATGAACCGGCTGCTGAAGCTGCTGCGCGACAAGGGCAACACCGTGCTCGTGGTCGAGCACAAGCCCGAGGTGATCCAGATCGCCGATCACATCGTCGACCTCGGGCCGGGCGCCGGTCGCGCCGGCGGCGAGGTGCAGTACGAGGGGGATGTCGCGGGCCTGCGCGCGTCGGGCACCATCACCGGCCGCCACCTGGACGACCGTGCGCGGCTGAAGCCGTCGACCCGCGCGCCGAAGGGTGCCCTCGAGATCCGCGGCGCCACCCAGCACAACCTGAAGAGCGTCGACGTGGATGTGCCGCTCGGCATCCTGACGGTCGTCACGGGCGTGGCGGGCTCCGGCAAATCCTCGCTCATCCACGGCAACGTGCCGGCCTTCGACGACGTCGTGGTGGTCGACCAGGCGCCGATCAAGGGCAACCGGCGCTCGAGTCCCGCCACGTACACCGGCATCCTCGACACCGTCCGATCCGCCTTCGCGAAGGCCAACGGGGTGAAGCCGGCGCTCTTCAGCGCCAACTCCGAGGGTGCGTGCCCGGCGTGCCGCGGCCTCGGCGTGATCATCACGAACCTCGGCTTCACGCAGACCGTCGAGACGCTGTGCGAGCTGTGCGAGGGGTCGGGCTTCAGCGACGAGGTGCTCGAGTACACGTTGCACGGCAAGAACATCGCAGAGGTGCTCGCGATGTCAGCCTCCGAGGCGGCCGCGTTCCTGGGCAAGGGGCCAGCCCAATGATCGACGTGGGCCTCGGCTATCTCACGCTCGGTCAAGCGCTGAACACCCTGTCGGGCGGTGAGCGCCAGCGCCTCAAGCTGGCGATCTCGATGTCGAAGAAGGGTGCGATCTACGTCCTCGACGAGCCGACCACCGGCCTGCACCTCGCCGACGTCGAGAACATGCTCGGGATGCTGGACCGCCTCGTGGAGGCGGGCAACAGCGTGATCGTCATCGAGCACCACCAGGCCGTCATGGCCCACGCCGACTGGATCATCGACATCGGTCCGGGTGCCGGCCACGACGGCGGCGCGATCGTGTTCGAGGGGACACCGGCGGACCTCGTCGCGAGCGCCGACACCCTCACGGCGCAGCACCTGCGTGAGTACGTCGGCGCGTCAGCGGTCGCCGCGACCGGCTCGTGATCCCGCGCGGCTGATCCGTCCCACCGGGCGGAGGCGCTCGGGCGTGCGAGCACACCCGTGGATGGGTGTTTGTCCCCATCGATGCCCTCTGATCAGGCCGATTACCATTCGGATGTTGGCACTCCCCGTCCAATAGCACCCCCTGCGGCGGGTTAGGCTGAACCGTCCCCCACTGTCTTTGCGAGCGCCCGACGCCCCACGTCGGGTCGCGACGCCACGTACAGACGCACGACACCCCGGAGGCCGAGGTTCGATGAGGTCTTTCACCTGGCTTCGCGCGCGCCCTCGCGCGCTCGCATCGGCCGGCGCGGTCACGGCTGCCGCCGTCACGATCACGACGCTCGCGTTCGTCTATCAGGGCGTGCCGACCACCGAGGTCGACCTCCACGACGGCGGTGTCTGGGTCACGAAGCGCTCGAGCCTCCTCGTCGGCCACTTCAACCACGAGTCGCAGGTGCTCGACGGCGGCCTGCGCACCACCAGCGACGACTACGACATCCTCCAGTCCGGCCCGACGGTGCTCATGGTCGACGAGGCCGGCTCGACTGTGGGCGTCATCGACCCGGGGATGGTCGCGATGTCGGGAGCCGCGGCCCTGCCGGGCGACGCCGATGTGGCCCTCGGCGGCGAGACGGTCGCGATCCTCGATCGCGCGTCGGGGGATCTGTGGGTCGTCCAGAGCCAGAGCGTGGGGACGTTCCAGATCGAGGGCGCCGACCCGGTCGTCAACGTCGGGAAGGGCGCGGATGTCGCGGTCGGCCTCGACGGCGTCGTCTACGCGGCCTCGTCCGAGAGCGCCGAGCTGGTGACGATCCGCACCGGTGCGGACGGCACCCTCGAGGACCCGTCCCGCAGCGGCCTGCCCGGCCTGGATGACAAGGCGGAGCTGTCGATCACGGCGGTCGGCGACAAGCCGGTCGTGCTCGACGCCGCCACCGGCACCGTCATCGTCGACGGCCGCGCGACGGTCGTCGAGGGCGGTCGCAGCGCCGCGCTGCAGCAGCCCTCCGCCGCGTCCGACGCGGTCTCGCTCTCGACCGAGTCGGCCTTCGTGCGCGTGCCGTTCGACGGCTCCGATCCGACGGCGGTGAAGGCCGGGTTCGAGGGCGCACCCGCTGAGCCCGTCTGGCTCGACGGCTGCGGCTACGCCGCGTGGACCGGCTCGGGCCGGTTCGTGCGGGACTGCGCGGGCGAGGGCGACGACCTCGCCGTCGACATCGACGGCATCGAGCCGACGTCGCTGCTGAAGTTCCGCGTGAACCGGGACGTCGTGGTGCTCAACGACGTCATCGGCGGGGCCACGTGGATGGCCGCCGAAGACATGCAGCGGGTCGACAACTGGGATGAGATCACTCCTCCCGAGGGCGAGACGGAAGACGACGAGCAGACCACGGAGGAGACGACCGAGACGGTTCTCCCCGAGCGCTCCGAAATCAACACCCCGCCCGACGCCAACGACGACGACCTCGGCGTCCGCCCGGGCCGCACCACCATCCTTCCCCTGCTCGACAACGACAGCGACCCCGACGGTGACGTCCTGACGACGCGCGTGCTCGACGGCGGTCCGTCGGTCGGCGACGTGCAGTCGATCGAGAACGGCCGCGCGCTGCAGATCGCGGTGCCCGAGGACGCGCAGGGCACGACGTCGTTCGGTTACGAGGTCGCCGACGGTCGCGGCGGCACCGACACCGCGCGCGTCTCGCTCTCGGTGCACGGCTGGGACGTCAACGCCGCACCGACTCAGAAGCGCGTCACGACGGTGGCTGTCGAAGCCGGCGGCACGATCACCTACAACGTGCTGCCCGACTGGATCGACCCGGACGGCGACGACGTGTTCCTCAGCTCCGTCGTGCCGGCCGAAGGTGACGAGGCCGACTTCACGTCGGACGGCCGCATCACCTATCGGGCGGTGGGCGGCACGCAGGGTCGTAAGGACGTCGAGATCACCGTCTCGGACGGCTCGGACGTGACCGTCGGCACCGTGCGCTTCGACGTGCGACCCGTCGGCTCGATCGACCCGGTCACGAATGCGGACTACATCGCCGTGCGCACGGGTCAGACCGCGACGGTGTCGCCGCTGGCCAACGACGTGGGTGCGGGCCGTGAGCCGCTGCGCCTGGCGCGCGTCGATCCGGTGAACGGCGCCGACATCGTCCCCGACTACGCCAGCAAGACCTTCACCTTCCGCTCCGCGACGCCCGGCACGTACTACGTCCAGTACCTGGTGGCGGCGGGCGCCGCCGGCATCCCCGGCATCGTGCGCGTCGACGTGATCCCCGAGGGCGAGACCGATCTGCCGCCGGTCGCCGTCCGCGACGTCGCCCTGCTGCCCAGCGGCGGCGAGGTGCTCGTCAACGTGCTGACGAACGACTCCGATCCCTCCGGGGGCATCCTCGTCGTGCAGTCGGTGACCGTCGAGCCGAACTCCGGGATCGCGGTCGCCGTGCTCAACCACGAGACGCTCCGCATCAGCGACCAGGGCGCGCTCTCGGAGCAGGTGCGCATCTCTTACCGCATCTCGAACGGCTCGCAGTCGGCCGAGGGCGACGTCATCGTCATCCCCATTCCGGCGCCCGCGCAGCTGCGGCCCCCGGTCGCCAACGACGACCAGGTCGTGGTGCGCGCCGGCGACGTCGTGACGATCCCGGTGCTCGACAACGACTACCACCCCAACGGCGACACGATCCACGTCGCCTCCGACCTCGTGCCGCCGCTCACCGATCCCGAGGACGGCGAGGTCTTCGTCTCGCAGGACACCGTCCGCTTCCGAGCCTCCGACGAGCCCGGCACCGTCTACGCGACCTACGAGACCGTCGACAGCACCGGACAGAAGGATGCCGGCTACATCACCATCCAGGTGATCCCGGTGAACGCCGAGACCAATGCGGCGCCGCGACCCCGCGACCTCACGGCGCGGGTGCTCGCCGGCAGCCGCGTGAACATCGCGGTGCCCCTGGACGGCATCGACGACGACGGCGACTCCGTGGAGCTCGTCGGAATCGCATCGTCGCCCGGCAAGGGCCGCGTCGTCGAGACGGGTTCGGACTCCTTGGTCTACGAGGCCTTCGACGACACCGCCGGCGTGGACACCTTCACCTATCGCGTGCGCGACCGCCTCGGTGCGGAGGCGACCGCGACGATCCGCATCGGCATCGCGCCGCCCGAGGGCGTGAACCAGGCACCCTATGCGGTCAAGGACTCCGTCATCATGCGGTCCGACCGCTCGGTCGCCGTGCCCGTGCTCGCGAACGACTCTGACCCCGACGGCGATGAGTTCGGCATCGTCAAGGACGGGCTGATCTTGCCTGACGTCGCAGGCCTCGAGGCGAAGGTCCAGGGCAACCGCGTCGTCGTGACCTCTCCGTCGGAGCCGGTCGAGACGTCGCTGCGCTACACGATCCGCGACGCGCGAGGCGCCGAGGCGAAGGCCGTGCTGCAGATCACCGTCGCCGACGACGTGCCGCTGCAGAAGCCGATCGCGCGCGACGACTACGTCCGCGCGGCCGATGTCGAAGAGGGCGTCGTCGACCTCGAGGTGCTCGCCAATGACGAGGATCCCGACGGCACCGTCGAAGACCTCGAGCTGACCGTGGCCGACGCGACGTCGCGGGTGCTCGCGGACGGCAGGGTGCGGATCACGCTCGACGACACCGACCGCCTCCTGACCTACACGCTCACCGACCGCGACGGGAACGAGGCATCCGCCTTCATCCACGTGCCGGCGCTGTCGTCGCTGCCGCCTACGCTGCTGTCGACCGAGCCGGTCGAGGTGAAGAGCGGCGAGACCGTCGAGCTGCCGCTCGCGGAGCACGTGCGCGCGGCGGGCGGCGGCAAGGTCGTCATCACCGAGGCCGCCAAGGTTACGGCCGCGCACCACGACGGCTCGTCGCTCATCAAGGACCAGACGACGCTGGTATACACCTCGGCCGCGGGATACTTCGGGCCCGACGCGATCACCTTCGAGGTCACCGACGGCACGGGTCCCGACGACCCGGAGGGCCGCAAGGCGACGCTGTCGCTGCCGATCACCGTGCTGCCGCCCGAGAACCAGCAGCCGACCTTCGTCAACGGGCAGATGGATGTTGCGCCCGGCGAGGACGCCGCGGCTCTCGACCTGGGCGGGCTCACCACCGATCCCGACCCCGAGGATGCCGACCGCATCCAGTACACGATCGTCGGCGGTGCGCCCGACGGCATGACGGCGTCGATCGAGGACGACGAGCTGCGCGTGAGCGCCGCGACGGAGACGAAGAAGGGCACCGCCGCGACGATCCGCCTGCGCATCGACGACGGCACCACCGAGCCCGTCGAGGGGGCCGTCACCGTCCGCGTGATCGCCTCCACACGTGACCTCCCGATGGCGAACGATGACATCGTCCCCGAGGCGCATCAGGGCAAGACCGTCACCGTGCCGGTTCTCGGCAACGACGTGAACCCGTTCCCCGACAAGGCGCTGAAGATCACCACGGCGATCCTCGAGACCGGACAGGGCGATGTGGAGGTCGCGGGCGATCAGGTCGAGGTCACCCCCGACGCGAAGTTCTTCGGAACGATGGTCGTGCGCTATCGCGTGCAGGATGCCACGGGCGATCCCGACCGCGAGGTCGAGGGCCGCATCCGGCTCACGGTGCAGGGCAAGCCCGACGCGCCCGGCACCCCGACCGTCTCGAGCGTGCAGGACCGCACGGTCGTGCTGTCGTGGACGCCGCCGGCCAACAACGGCGCCGAGATCGAGCGCTACCTCGTCTCGTCGACCGCGGGCAACTACGAGAAGGAATGCCTCGCGACCACGTGCACGCTCGACGGCCTGACGAACAACGTGAAGTACAACTTCACCGTCGTGGCGGAGAACCGCGTCGGTCCGTCCGACCCGTCGGCACCGTCGGAAGAGGCGCGCCCCGACGCGCGGCCCGACACCCCGGCGGCACCGACGCTGACCTTCGGCGACAAGAGCCTGAACGTCGCATGGGTCACCCCTCCGACGCCGGGTTCGCCCGTCCAGCACTACACGCTCGAGATCTCGCCGGCTCCGCCGTCGGGCATCTCGCAGAAGACCGAGGTCGTCGGCAACTCGATCGTGTGGGAGGGGCTCCAGAACGGCGTCGCATACCAGGTGCGCGTGCAGGCGCACAACCTCGCACCCGACCCGTCGAGCCCCAGTCCGTGGTCGGTCACCGAGATCCCGGCACGTGCGCCCGATGCGCCCGGTGCCCCGACGACCGCTCGCCTGGAACCGGTCGGCGCGCAGGCGCAGATCCGCGTCTCGTGGAACAAGCCGGCCGACAACGGCGACGCGATCGACGGCTACCAGCTCGACGTGATGCAGGGATCCAGCGTCGTCCGCACGATTCCCGTCTCGGCCGGCGAGACCAGCCAGGCGGTCGTCGTCAACACCTCGACGACGGACTACACGTTCCGCGTCATGGCGCAGAACAAGGCCGGCTGGGGTGCCTTCAGCGCCGCCTCCGCCCCGCAGCGCGGGTTCACGCCTCCCGGGGCGCCGCCGAACGTGTCGGCTTCGACCCCGAGCGGCAACAGCGCGATCACGGTGTCGTACGGAGCGGCCGCCGGCAACGGCGCGAGCGCGGGCGAGCTGAGCTACCAGTACTCGCTCAACAACGGCGGCTGGGCGGCGATGCCGGGCAGCAACGTCATCGGCAACCTCTCGAACGGCACGACCTACACGGTCCGCGTGCGCGCCGTCGCCACCGTCGGGGGCGTCCAGGAGCCGGGCGCGGCGTCGGCGCCGTCGAATGCCGTGATCCCGTACGGCCCGGTGCGCAACCCCACGGTCTCGGCGACGGCGAACGGCCGCAGCATCACGTACCAGTGGAACGCGCCCAGCGCCAACGGTCGCGCCATCACCCAGATGCAGATCCGCATCGACGGGGGCAACTGGCAGAACGTCGCGAACAGCGGCTCCACGTCGGCCACCTACGGCTACGCCGAGACGCACCGGGTCGAGGCGCGCGCGCAGGATGCCGCCAACCAGTGGAGTGCCGTCGTCTCCGACTCGGCGCGCACGGTGGATCCCCCGCAGCCTCGCGCGTGGACGAGCCGAGGCTCCAGCGCGCAGGGCATGCCCGGTTGCAGCTCGGCCGCGTGCTCGTACTTCGTCTTCAACGTCGAGAACTGGGTGCCGGGCACCTACACGCTCAGCTGCAACGACGGCGAGGGGCGGTGGAGCAGCAACCAGTACCAGGTCGGCGCGAACGACAGCGTGCGGCTGAGCTGCTACTCGGGCTATCCGGGTTCGAAGTGGGTCAGCTACAGCGGGCCGGGGGGCTCCGGCAATGCCGAAGCAACGACGTGGTAGCGCGCGGCGCACCCACGACGGGGTCGGATTCCCGGATCGCCGATCGATGGGTGTTTGTCCCCATCGATCCGCTCTGATCAGGGGGATTAGCATCTTCGTCGTTGACACTTCCCGTCCAATGGCACCCCGTCTGTCGGGTTATGGTGGAACGTTCCCTGATGTCTTCGGTGAGCGCCGGACGCCCCACGTCCGGTCTCGGCGCCACGTAGAGACGCACGACACCCCGGAGGAGGCCGAGGTTCGATGAGGTCTTCCGCATGGCTGCGCGCTCGTCCGCGCGCGCTCGCTTCGGCGGGTGCGGTGACCGCGGCCGCGGTCACCCTCACGACCCTCGCATTCGTCTATCAGGGCGTGCCCACCACCGAGGTCGACCTCCACGACGGCGGTGTCTGGGTGACGAAGCGCTCGAGCCTCATGGTCGGCCACTTCAACCACGAGTCGCAGGTGCTCGACGGCGGTCTGCGAACGACGAGCGACGACTACGACATCCTCCAGTCGGGGGCTACGGTCCTCCTCGTCGACAACGCCGGCTCTGCGGTGAGTGTGATCGACCCGGGGATGGTCGCATTGTCGGGGGCCGCCAGCCTGCCCGGCGACGCGAAGGTCGTGCTGGGCGGCACGACCGCCGCCATCCTCGACCGCGCGTCGGGCGATCTGTGGGTGCTGCCCGCCGAGAGCATCGGATCGTTCCAGATCGAGGGCGCCGATCCGACGACGAACCTCGGCGAGGGGGCGGATGTCGCGATCGGCGTCGACGGCATCGTCCACGGCGCGTCTGCCGAGACCGCCGAACTGGTCACGATCCGGATGGGCGCCGACGACGCCCCCGAAGAGGCGGTGCGCGCCACCCTGCCCGGGGTCGACGAGAAGTCCGCCCTGTCGATCACCTCGGTCGGCGACAAGGCCGTGGTGCTCGACACCTCCGACGGCACGGTCATCGCGGACGGTCGGGAGACCGAGATCGACGGCGGGCGTGATGCCGTGCTGCAGCAGCCCTCGGCTGCCGCCGATGCCGTCTCGGTGTCGACGGCGTCCGCCCTGGTGCGTGTGCCCTTCGACGGCTCCGAGCCCACGACGGTGAAGGCGGGCGGTGATGGCGCGCCGGCGTATCCGGTGTGGCTCGACGGCTGCGCCTACGCCGCGTGGAGCGGCTCCGGCCGCTTCGTGCGCGACTGTGCGGGTGACGCCGGCGATCTGGATGCCGACATCGACGGCGTCGAGCCGACCTCGCTGCTGCAGTTCCGCGTCAACCGCGACGTCGTGGTGCTCAACGACATCGTCGGCGGCGCGACGTGGATGGCGGCCGAAGATCTGCAGCGCGTCGACAACTGGGACGAGCTGACCCCGCCCGAGGGCGAGACCGAAGACGATGAGCAGACCACCGAGGAGACGACCGAGACGGTCCTCCCGGAGCGCTCCGACATCAACACGCCGCCCGACGCGAACGACGACGACCTCGGCGTCCGTCCGGGCCGCACCACGATCCTCCCGCTGCTCGACAACGACAGCGACCCCGACGGCGACGTGCTGACCACGCGGGTGCTCGAGGGCGGCCCGTCGATCGGCGACGTGCAGTCGATCGACAACGGCCGTGCGCTGCAGATCGCGGTCCCCGATGACGCCTCGGGGTCGGCATCCTTCGCTTACGAGGTCTCCGATGGCCGCGGCGGCACCGACACCGCGCGCGTCTCGCTCTCGGTGCACGGCTGGGACGTCAACGCCGCACCGACCCAGAAACGTGTGACGACCGTCGCGATCGAAGCCGGCGGCACCATCACCTACAACGTTCTGCCCGACTGGATCGATCCGGACGGCGACGACGTGTTCCTCGGCGCGGTGACACCCGCGGAGGGGGACGAGGCCGACTACACGTCGGACGGGCGCATCACCTATCGCGCGGTGGGCGGCACGCAGGGTCGAAAGGACGTCGAGATCTCGGTCTCCGACGGCACCGACGTCACGGTCGGCACGGTCCGCTTCGACGTGCGACCCGTCGGCTCGATCGACCCCGTGACCAACGCCGACTACATCGCGGTCCGCACCGGGCAGACGGCGACGGTGTCGCCGCTCGTCAACGATGTGGGCGCCGGCCGCGAGCCGCTGCGCCTGGCCCGCGTCGACCCGGTCCCGGGCACAGACATCGTTCCGGACTACGCGAACAAGACCTTCACCTTCCGCTCCGCGATGCCGGGCACGTACTACGTGCAGTACATGGTGGCCGCGGGCGCCGCAGGTGTGCCGGGCATCGTGCGGGTCGACGTGATCCCGGAGGGTGAGACGGATCTGCCCCCGGTGGCGGTGCGCGACGTCGCGCTCCTGCCGAGCGGCGGCGAGGTGCTGGTCAACGTTCTGACGAACGACTCGGATCCGTCCGGCGGCATCCTGGTGGTGCAGTCCGTCACCGTGGAGCCGAACTCCGGCATCGCGGTCGCGGTGCTGAACCATGAGACGCTCCGCATCAGCGACCAGGCCGCCCTCTCGGAGCAGGTGCGCATCACGTACCGCATCTCCAACGGCTCGCAGTCGGCCGAGGGGGATGTCATCGTCATCCCGATCCCGGCGCCCGCGCAGCTGCGCCCTCCGGTCGCGAACGACGACCAGGTGGTCGTGCGCGCCGGCGACGTCGTGACGATCCCCGTGCTCGACAACGACTACCACCCCAACGGCGACGCCATCCACGTCGCCCCCGACCTCGTTCCCCCGCTGATCGATCCTGAGGACGGCGAGGTCTTCGTCTCGCAGGACACCGTCCGCTTCCGGGCATCGGACGAGCCCGGCACCGTCTACGCGACCTACGAAGTCGTGGACAGCACCGGGCAGAAGGACGCCGGCTACATCACCATCCAAGTGCTGCCGGTCAACGAAGAGACCAATGCCGCTCCCCGTCCGCGCGACCTCACCGCTCGCGTGCTCGGCGGCACCCGGGTGCGCATCGCCGTGCCGCTGGACGGCATCGACGCCGACGGCGACTCGGTCGAACTGGTCGGCCTGGCATCCTCGCCGGGCAAGGGCCGCATCACCGAGACCGGCTCTGACTATCTCGTCTACGAGGCGTTCGACGACACCGCCGGCGTCGACACCTTCACCTATCGCGTGCGCGACAGGCTCGGTGCGGAGGCCACGGCGACGATCCGGGTCGGGATCGCCCCGGCCGAGGGCGTGAACCAGGCGCCGTACGCGGTGAAGGACGCCGTCATCATGCGGCCCGACCGCTCGGTCGCCGTGCCGGTGCTCGCCAACGACTCCGACCCCGACGGCGACGAGTTCGGCATCGTCAAGAACGGGCTCATCCTGCCGGATGTTGCAGGCCTCGAGGCGAAGGTCGAAGGCAACCGCGTCGTCGTGACCTCTCCGTCGGAGCCGGTCGAGACGTCGCTGCAGTACACGATCCGTGACGCCCGCGGTGCCGAGGCGAAGGCCGTGCTGCAGATCACGGTGGCCGAGGATGTTCCGCTGCAGAAGCCGATCGCACGGGACGACTACGTGCGCGCGACCGACGTGGAGGACGGGGTCGTCGATCTCGAGGTGCTCGCCAACGACGAGGACCCGGACGGCACTGTCGACGACCTCGAGCTGTCGGTCGCCGACTCCGACTCGCGCGTGCTCTCGGACGGCAAGGTGCGCGTCACCCTCGGCGACGCCGACCGCCTCGCCACCTACACGATCACCGACCGCGACGGCAACGCGGCATCCGCGTTCATCCACATCCCCGCGCTCTCGTCACTGCCGCCGACGCTCGTCTCCACCGAGCCGGTCGAGGTGAAGAGCGGCGAGACCGTCGAGCTGCCGCTCGCCGATCACGTCCGGTCTGCTGACGGTGGCAAGGTCGTCATCACGGAGGCGGCCAAGGTCACCGCGGCGCACAACGACGGGTCCTCGTTGATCAAGGACCAGACCACCCTCGTCTACACCTCGGCCCCCGGATACTTCGGCCCCGACGCCATCACCTTCGAGGTCACCGACGGCACCGGCCCCGACGATCCCGAAGGACGCAAGGCCACGCTGACCCTGCCGATCACCGTGCTTCCGCCCGAGAACCAGCAGCCGACCTTCGTCGACGGGCAGATGGATATCGCACCCGGTGAGGACCCGGCCACTCTCGACCTGGGCGGTCTCACCACCGATCCGGACCCTGAAGACGCGGACCGCCTCGAGTTCGACATCGTCGGCGGATCGCCGGACGGCATGACGGCGTCGATCGACGATGACGAGCTGCGCGTCAGCGCCGCCGCGGAGACGAAGAAGGGCACCGCCGCGACGCTCCGCCTGCGCATCACCGACGGCACCACCGAGCCCATCGAGGGCACCGTGACGATCCGCGTGATCGCGTCGACACGCGAACTGCCCACGGCCAACGACGATGTGATCGACGAGGCCCACCAGGGCAAGACGATCACGGTCCCCGTGCTGAGCAACGACGTGAACCCGTTCCCCGACAAGCCGCTGAAGGTCACCACCGCGGTCCTCGAGACCGGACAGGGCGACGTCGACGTGGCGGGCGACCAGGTGCAGGTCACCCCCGACGCGAAGTTCTTCGGCACGATGGTCGTGCGCTATCGCGTGCAGGATGCCACGGGCGATCCCGACCGCGAGGTGGAGGGCCGCATCCGGCTCACGGTGCAGGGCAAGCCCGACGCGCCCGGCACCCCGACCGTCTCGAGCGTGCAGGACCGCACGGTCGTGCTGTCGTGGACGCCGCCGGCCAACAACGGCGCCGAGATCGAGCGCTACCTCGTCTCGTCGACCGCGGGTGACTACGAGAAGGAATGCTTCGCGACCACGTGCACGCTCGACGGCCTGACGAACAACGTCGAGTACAACTTCACCGTCGTGGCCGAGAACCGCGTCGGTCCGTCCGACCCGTCGGCACCGTCCGAGACTGCGCGGCCCGACGCGCGGCCCGACACACCGGCCGCACCGTCGCTGGTCTTCGGCGATCGCAGCCTCTCGGTGTCGTGGGTGACTCCGACGACGCCGGGCTCCCCGGTCGAGAAGTACAACCTCGAGATCTCGCCGGCGCCTCCGTCGGGCATCAGCCAGAAGACCGATGTCGTCGGCAACTCGATCGTGTGGGACGGGCTGCAGAACGGCGTCGCGTACCAGGTGCGCGTGCAGGCCCTCAACCGCGCGCCCGAGCCGTCCAGCTGGAGCACGTGGTCGGTCAGCGAGATCCCGGCCCGCGCGCCCGACGCGCCGGCCGCGCCGACGACGGCGCGCCTGCAGCCCGTGGGATCCCAGGCTCAGATGCAGGTGACGTGGAGAGCGCCCGCCGACAACGGCGATGCGATCTCGGGGTACCAGCTCGACGTCCTCCGCGGATCGTCGCTGGTCAACTCCATCCCCGTCGCGGCGGGGCAGACGAGCCAGGCCGTCGTCGTGGACACCTCGACCACCGACTACACGTTCCGGGTGCGCGCCCAGAACAAGGCCGGCTGGGGTCAGTTCAGTGCCACCTCGGCGCCGCAGCGCGCGTTCACGCCGCCCGGGGCTCCGACGAACGTGACCGCACGTGAGGGCGACCGCTCGCTCACCGTGTCCTTCCAGCCCGGTGCGTCCAACGGGGCGAACCCCGGTGAGCTGAGCTACCAGGCGTCCGTGAACAACGGCGGCTGGCAGGCTCTGGCCGGCAACGGCGTCATCGGCGGACTGACGAACGGGACGAACTACTCGGTGCGGGTCAGGGCCGTCGCCACGGTGAACGGCGTCAGCGAGCCGGGCGCCGAGTCCGCCCCCTCCAACACCGTGAAGCCCTACGGGCCGGTTCGCAACCCGAACGTCAGTGCGACGGCGAGCGGAACGAGCATCACGTTCCGCTGGAGCCCGCCCGCCGAGAACGGTCGCGCCATCACCGCGATGCAGATCCGCATCGACGGCGGCTCGTGGCAGGACGTGGCGCTGAGCAACTCGCGGACCAACAACTACGGCTACAGCGAACGCCACACCATCGAGGCGCGGGCGCAGGATGCCGCCGGCCAGTGGAGCGGGATCGCCTCGGACGCCGCCACCACGGTGGAGGCGCCGAAGCCCAGGGTGTGGGTCACGAAGGGAAGCTCCGCACAGGGCCAGGACAACTGCAGCACCGCGCAGTGCGCGTACTTCCTGGTGCACACCGAGAACTTCCCCGCGGGCGACTACTCCGTCTCCTGCAACGCGACCGGCCCCTGGGGCGGCACGCCGTTCGCCGGCGGCGCGACGCGGCACCTGCCCGCGAACGGGACGGTGCAGCTGGGCTGCTACTTCGGTGACGACGGCGAGCAGGTCTGGGTCTCGATCGGCGGCTATGGCGACAGCGAGCGGCGAACCTGGCAGTAGCGAGAGCTGCGAAGACGACTCATGAAAAGGAACGAATCACGATGACGATGACCCCCGAACAGGCGGCCTGGTTCCAGGGCACCTTCGCCCGACTGGTCGACAACGTCGACCAGGCCCTCATGGGCAAGCGCGAGGTCGTGGCGCTCGTGCTGTCGGCGATGCTCGCGGAAGGCCATGTGCTGCTGGAGGATGCTCCGGGCACGGGCAAGACGAGCCTCGCCAAGGCGCTCGCGGCGACGGTGCAGGGCACCAGCAGCCGCATCCAGTTCACGCCCGACCTGCTGCCCTCCGACGTGACCGGCGTGACGATCTACGACCAGGCGTCGCACCGCTTCGAGTTCCACCGCGGCCCCGTGTTCGCCTCGATCGTGCTCGCCGACGAGATCAACCGCGCCTCGCCGAAGACCCAGTCGGCGCTGCTGGAGGTCATGGAGGAGTCGCGGATCACGGTCGACGGCGTCACGCACGACGTCGGCCGTCCGTTCCTCGTCATCGCGACCCAGAACCCCATCGAGCAGGCAGGCACGTACAAGCTGCCCGAGGCCCAGCTCGACCGGTTCCTGATCAAGACCTCCATCGGCTACCCCGACCTGGCGGTGGCCGAGCGCATCCTCGCCGGCGCCGCAGACCGCAACCCGTCGGCGCACCTTCCCGCCATCATCACGACCGGCGCCGTCGCCGACATGGCCGACCTCGCCGGCACCGTGCACGTCGACCCCGCCGTCCTGCGCTACACGGCGCAGCTGGCCGAGGCGACCCGTGACGACCAGGCCACCCGCGTGGGCGTCTCGGTGCGCGGTTCGCTCGCGATGATCCGCATCGCCAAGGTGTACGCCGCCGCGCAGGGGCGTCACTTCGTCCTGCCCGACGACGTCAAGGCGCTCGTCGCGCCGGTGTGGACCCACCGCATCGTGCTCGACCCCGAGGCGGAGTTCGCGGGCACGTCGGCCGAGACCGTCGTCGCGCGCGTCCTCGAGTCGATCGCCGCACCGCAGGCGAGGTCCGCGGCCTGATGACGACGGAGGCACTCGGGCAGGCGGCGGTCACGGAGGACCGTCGCGCCTGGTACGGGCAGCTGGCGCTGGACGCACTGCGCCGCGTCGGCGCCGTGCTCGCACGCGTGTTCGCGGTCGTGCGCCCCGCCGCCTGGGTGCTTCTCGCCGGCGCCGTCGTGCTGTGGATCGCCGGGCGGTCGCTCGGCTGGTGGGAGCTGACGGTCGCGGCCGTCTCCATCGCGGTCGTGCTGCTGCTGTGCCTGCTGTTCCTCATCGGACGCACCGCCTACGACGTCTCGCTCGACCTCAACCGCACGCGCGTCGTCGTGGGGGAGCGCGCCATCGGCGCGCTGACCCTCTCGAACACCGGCGCGCGCGCCATCCTGCCGTCCCGCGTGCTGCTGCCGGTCGGCGCCGGTCGCGGCGTCTTCGACGTACAGCGGCTGGCGGCCGGCGAATCCGCGGAGGAGCTGTTCGCGATCCCCACGTCGCGCCGCGCGGTCGTCAAGGTCGGGCCCGTCAGCGTCGTGCGCGGCGATCCTCTCGGCCTGTTCGAGCGCGTGCACCGTCGTGACGAGCCCGTCGACCTGTTCGTCCACCCGCGCACCGTGCTGTTCGACGGCCAGTCGCTCGGGTTCCTGCGCGACCTCGAGGGCCTTCCCGCGACCGACCTCTCGCCCGACGACGTGTCGTTCCACGCTCTCCGCGAGTATCAGCCGGGCGACGACCTGCGCCACGTGCACTGGAAGTCGACCGCGCGCACCGGCCACATGATGGTGCGTCAGTATGAGGAGACGCGCCGCTCGCACTTCGTGATCGGCCTCTCGACGAGCCCCGCCGACTATCGCGACGACGCGGAGTTCGAGCTGGCGATCTCCGCCGCCGGCTCGCTCGGCCTGCGGGCACTCCGCGACTCGCACCGGGTCGAGGTGCGGGTGCAGGAGCGGGCCCTCCCGTCCGGCACGGGCAAGCAGTTCCTCGACTCCCTCTCAGCGCTCGGTCAGTCCAAGCCGCGCGCGGGCACGGTCGTCGACCTCGCCGGCGTGGTGGCGGCGACCCTTCCCCTCGCGAGCGTCGTGGTGCTCGTGTGCGGCAGCCGGGTCGACGCGAACGACCTGCGCAGCGCCTGCAGCCGCCTTCCGTTCGGCGCGCGCGTCCTCGCGGTGGTCGCTTCTCCCGGCGAGGCCGCCCCGTCGCTGCGCCGTATCGGCGAGGCGGACGTCGTGACGCTCGGCGCGCTCGAGCAGCTGCCCATCGCGCTGCGGAAGGTCCTCGCATGACCGCCCCCGTCACCCCGCTGTCGCGTGCGGGATCCGCCCCGACGACGCGTTCCGCGGCACCGCGCGTCCCCGCGGCGCGTGCTGCGGGCGAGTCCCTCGCGCTCCGCCGATGGATCCTGGATCTCGGCGCCGTGACGCTGCTGCTCCTCATCCCCGTCGTGGGCTTCTGGCCGACGTTCGACGGTGCGCGCTATCTGGTCGCGGCCCTCGGCGGGCTTGTGCTCGGCATGGCGCTCGGCGTCCTGGGCACGCTGTTCCGGTGGGGCATCCTCCTCCTGACGGGTGCCACCGTCATCGCCTACTTCCTGTTCGGCGGCGCTCTCGCGCTGCCGAACACCACGGTCGCCGGCGTCGTGCCGACGCTCGAGACCCTGCGCCTGCTCGCCCTCGGCACTTTCATGTCGTGGAAGCAGTTGCTCACCACGATCGCGCCGGTCGCGACGGACGACGGCCACCTGATCGTGCCGTTCATCCTCACGCTGGTCGCGGCCGTGCTGACGACGTCGCTCGCGCTGCGGCTGCGCAGCGCGGCGTGGTCGCTGATCCCCGCGGCCGCGTTTCTCGCGATCGAGATCGCGCTGGGCACCTCCGAGCCGTTCGTGCCGGTCGTCCAGGGCATCGTGTTCGGGCTCGTCGCCGTGGTGTGGCTGGCCCTGCGCCAGGCCTGGCAGCCGCAAGCCGCGGCGATCTCGGTCGGCGAAGGCTCGGCCGGCTCGGGTGCAGGCATCCGCCGGGTGCTGTCGGGTGCGGCGGTCATCGCCGTCGCCGCGGTCATCGGCATCGCCACGAGCGGGTTCGCGGCACCGACATCTCCCCGCTACGTCCTGCGCGACGTCGTGATCCCACCGTTCGACATCCGCGAGTTCGCAAGCCCGCTGCAGTCGTTCCGCGCCTATGTCCGCGACTACCCGGAGGACGCGCTCTTCACGGTCAGCGGCCTGCCCGAGGGGGCGCGTGTGCGCCTGGCCACCATGGACGCCTACAACGGCACCGTCTACAACGTCTCGGACGAGGGCAGCGGGTCCTCGAGCGCGTTCTCGCCCGCGCGTACCAACATGTCCGCCGATGCCGAGGGCACCGAAGCACAGGTGCACGTCGAGATCGGCGCCCTGGAGAGCGTGTGGATGCCGGATGCCGGCGCCGCCCGCAGCGTCACGTTCGACGGCGACCGGGCCGACGACCTGCGACGCACCGCGCATTACAACGAGGCGACGCAGACGGGCGTCGTGACGGTCGGTCTCGAAAAGGGCGACGCCTACACGATCGACGCGGTGATCCCCGAGGTCCCGAGCGACGAGCAGCTCGGCGACCAGGCGTTCGCGCCGCTGAAGATGCCGAAGCAGGAGGGCGTGCCCGAGAGCCTCGCCGAGATCGCATCGAAGACCGTCGCCGAGGCGACGACCCCCGTCGAGCAGGTCCGCGCTCTGCAGCTGATGCTGTCGGAGGGCGGCTACTTCAGCCACGGCCTCGCCGGTCAGCCGCTTTCGCGTGCCGGTCACGGCGCCGAGCGGATCGCGACGCTGCTCGGCTCGCAGCAGATGGTGGGCGACGACGAGCAGTACGCCACCGCAATGGCGCTCCTCGCCGCACAGGTGGGCATCCCCGCCCGCGTCGTCATGGGTTTCTACCCCGAAGAGGACGCCGCCGGCGAACCGGTCTTCACCGCGACGGGCGACAACCTGCACGCGTGGGTCGAGGTCGCGTTCGACGACGCCGGCTGGGTGCCGTTCGACCCGACGCCGCCCGATGACCAGGTTCCGAGCGACCAGACGACCAAGCCGAAGGCCGACCCGAAGCCCCAGGTGCTGCAGCCGCCGCCGCCGCCGGCCGAGCCCGTCGACCTGCCGCCGACCGTCGCAGACGACCGCGGGTCGGAGGACGAGGACGGCCTCGACCTGGGCCTGCTGTGGACCATCGTGTCGATCGGCGTCGGCGTACTGGGTCTCGTCGCGGTCCTGCTCGCACCGTTCATCGTGATCGGGGCGCTGAAGGCCGCCCGTCGGCGCCAGCGTCGCGACGCGGAGCGCGCGTCCGACCGCATCAGCGGCGGCTGGGACGAGCTCGTCGACCGCGCGACGGACTATGGCGCCCCGGTTCGTCCCGGTGCGACGCGCCAGGAGGAAGCGGGCGTGCTCACCGCGGCGCTCGCCGAACCACGCGTCGCGACGCTGGCGACCCGGGCGGATCTCGAGGTCTTCGGTCCGACCGAGCCGACGCCCGACGACATCGAGGCGTTCTGGACGCACGTCGACGAGATCGTCGGCGGCATGGGCAAGGAGCGGTCGCTGTGGCAGCGGCTGCGCGCGCGGCTCAGCATCCGATCGCTGCTGGAAGGCACCCGCTTCGCTCTGCCGGCACGCCTCACGCCTCCGCCCCGGGCCGCGAAGCCTGCGGCGAAGGGCACGGCCGCCGAGCCGGAGGCGTCCGACGCCTCGCCGTCGAAGCGTGCGCCTCGCCGCACGCGCGCAAGCCGCGCCGCAGAACCCGTCCATCCCCCGCAGGAGACCGAATGACCGCCAGCCCGCACGTCGCCGCCCCCGCGGCGACCATCGGACGCCGTGTGGGGGCGTTCGCGATCGACCTCGGGGTCGCCTACGGCATCGCGGCCGCGCTGGTCGGTGTCGCGGTTCCCGTCGTGCTCGGCGTCGGCGGCACGGGTGACTCGGCGAGCCTCGCGGTGGCCGTCGTCCTCGCCTCCCTCGTGGTCAGCGGTGCGCTGCTCGCCTGGTGGCTGGTGTACTCGGCCATGCAGGGCGGGCGCGGTTCGATCGGGCAGCGCGCCCTCGGACTCCAGCTGCAGGACGTGGACACGCACGATCGGATCGGGTTCTGGCGCGCGGTCTGGCGCAACATCGTCTTCGGGCTCGCGGGGTCGATCGTCATCGGCTACTTCTCGCCGCTGTTCGACTCCAGCGGTCGCCGCCAGGGGTGGCACGACATGGCATCGCGATCGATGGTCCTCGACATCCGGACCGGCCAGGCGGCATCTCACGTCTCCGCGACCGCGCTCGTGGCCGAGAATCCCTACCTGGCGGCGGTTCGCACGCCGCTTCCGCCGCCGCCTTACACGGCGCCGATGCCCGACTTCCTGGTCTCGGCCGCGTCGGCGCCGGCAGAAGCGCCGCCCGCGGTGGCCGGTCCGGCTCCGGCTACGCGCCCCATCGCACCCATCCGCCCCGGGGTGATCGACGGCGTGCCGTGGGTGACCGGCGACGGGCCGTTCACGCGTGCCGCGCAGACCGATGACTTCCCGAGCATGACGATGCCGTTCCCGGCCGCGACGACCACGGAGCCTCTCGCCGCGCTGTTCGGACCGGCCGCATCCGCCGCTCCGGCTCCGGTCGCGGCGCCCGCGCGGCCGTTCGCCGCCGTCGCGTCGGTCGTCGCCCCTTCGGCGGCACCGGCACGGCCCCTGGCGTCGGTCGTGGCCCCGGCATCCGTCGCCTTCGCGTCGTCGACGGACGACCTGGATGAGACCCGCGTGGTGGTGCCGCCGCCCGCGCAGCGCGCCGCGCTGTACGACGAGGCTCCGGTGCTGGCCGTCCTCACCTGGGACGACGGGACGCGGATGGCCGTGTACGGGCGCACGCTCTACGGTCGCAACCCCGCGAACGAGCACGGTGCCGTCTCGATCCCCGTGCGCGATGAGACGCTGTCGCTCTCGAAGACGCATTTCGAGATCGGCGGCGACTCCACCGGCGCGTGGATTGTCGACCGCCACTCGACCAACGGCACCACGCTCGTGCGCGACGGCGCGCGGATCCCGCTGTCGCCCGGCGTGCGGACGAACGTGCGTGCCGGCGACACCTTCGAGTTCGGCGACCGGCGTGTCGCCGTGAGCGTCGCGTGATGACCCATCCGACGGCGCCGATCGCGGTCGCGTGCGGAGCGGCGACCGATGCGGGACTGCGGCGCCGCATCAACGAGGACGCCTACATCGCCGCCGCGCCGCTGTTCCTCGTGGCGGATGGCATGGGCGGTCACAATGCGGGCGAGATCGCCAGTGCGGCGGTCATCGGTGAGTTCGCGCCGCTCGCGGGCCGCGAGAGCCTCACCATCGACGAGGTGCAGACGGCCGTGACGGCCTCGCGCCGCCGCGTCGCGATGCTGCCGCCCGGCGCCGGTGCGGGAGCCGGCACCACCCTCGCCGGCGTCGTGATCGCCGATGTGGACGGCGAGGGCTACTGGCTCGCCATCAACGTCGGCGACTCGCGCACCTACCGCCTCAGCGAGGGGCGGTTCGAGCAGGTGAGCGTTGACCACTCCGTGGTGCAGGAGCTTGTGGACAGCGGGCAGCTCGCCGCCGATGCGGCCGAGCGGGACTCGCGCCGCAACGTCATCACCCGCGCCATAGGTGCGGGAAGCGATTCCGAACCGGACTACTGGCTGTTCCCGGCAGAGGAGGGCGACCGCATCCTGGTCTGCTCGGACGGCCTCTCCGGAGAGCTGGATCGCGACGCGCTCCACGCCATCCTGCTCACCGAGACCGACCCGCAGGCGGCGGCGACGCGGCTCGTGCACGAGGCGATGGTGCGCGGCGGTCGCGACAACATCACGGCGCTGGTCGTCGACGCGCTCGCGGTGCGCACGCGTGCGAACCGGACGTGGGAACGCGATACGGTGCCGGTGAGCGCCCCCGCGGATCCGGCCGCCGACATCGACGGCGACACGCTGCCGCGTGCGGTCGCCACAGGAGGATTCTGATGCCGACGCTGTACGCCCCGGGAACGACGCCGATCGCGGTCACGCCGCGCGGTTTCGCGGTGCTCGAACCGGGAACCTCGGCAGCGCTCCTCGGGCGCATCCGCAGCCTCGTCGCCGAGGGGCGCGGTCTGGGCGGCGTCATCGAGGCGCTCACGGGGGCCTACGGCGCGTCGCTGACGGCGATCCCGGCCTTCGCGGTGGCGCTCCCCGAGGCTGACGGCATCCGCATCGCCGTGCGCGGCGATTTCGCCTTCGAGGTGGACGCGGCCACGCCCGAGCGGATCACGGGCACCGGCGTGACGACGTGGACCGAGAGGGTGATCCCCGCGGTCGTGCGCGTGGCGTTGACGACGTCCGAGCCGGGCGCATCGTCGCCCGCGGAGTGGGAGATCGCCGACGGCATCGTGCTGGCCGGCGGAATCGTGTGGGATGCCGCGACCCCGCGCTCGTCGGCCGCACCGGTGCTGGCGAAGCGCCCGGAGCCCGTCGCCGTCCCGGCCGCCGCTTCGGCCCCGGAGACCCCGGCTGCCGGCGAGAACGCCTCCGACGCCCGCCCTGCGACCCCCGGTGCCGAGCCGACCTCCCCGGTTCCCGTGGCACCGCGTGCCGCCGCGTCTCCGGCCCCCGCGATAGCCGCGCCTCCCGGAGGGCTCATCGACTCCGTGCCGTCGCTCGCCGACGCAGAGACGCTCCTGCCGTCCGACTCGGCGCTCTCTCCGGACGACGTCGCGCCGACACGGACCGGATTCGATGCCTGGTTGATGGACGAGGACGAGGAAGAGGAGGACGGCACCGGCGCCGCCGGCGCGGTCGGTTTCGACGAGCTCATCAGCGCCACCGTGATCCGCACCGCCGACGACGCCGCTCAGCGGCAGGAGTCTCCGACGCCGCCTCCTCCGCCGCCCGGCCCGCCCGTCGCGGGCGATCACGACGGCGCGACGATCTCGCTCGCCCAGGCGCGCGCGCTGCGCGCGGCGGCATCAGGCGTCGCGGATTCGGACCCGGCACCCTCCGTGGATGCTCCCCTCGACCCGCTCGCTCCGCCGCGCCCGCCCGCGCCGGGCCGCGTGCGGATGTCGACCGGGCAGGTGATCCCGCTCGACCGCACCGTCGTGATCGGGCGCCGCCCGCGCTCGACGCGCGTGAGCGGCACCGACCTGCCGCACCTCGTCGCCGTCGACAGCCCGCAGCAGGACATCTCGCGCAGCCACGTCGAACTGCGGGCCGAAGGCGAGAGCATCGTCGCCACGGATCTGCGCACCACCAACGGCACCACGTTGCTGCGTCCGGGAACGGACCCCGTGCGACTGCATCCCGGTGAGGGCACGGTGGTGGTCCCGGGAGACGTGCTGGATCTCGGCGACGGCATCACGGTCGCGATCGAAGGGATGTCGTGAGTCCCAAGCGCGCGCCGATGGCGCCGCCCGATCTGCCGGGCTTCACCTACGTCGACCTGCTCGGGTCCGGCGGCTTCGCCGACGTGTACCTCTACGAGCAGCAGCTTCCCAAGAGGCGTGTGGCCGTCAAGGTGCTGCTCACGGAGCGCATGTCGAGCGGCTCGGTCGAGGAGTTCACCGCCGAGGCCAACGTCATGGCGATGCTCTCGACGCACCCGGCGATCGTCACGATCTACCAGGCCGGCGTCGCGCAGGACGGGCGCCCGTACCTCGTGATGGAGTACTGCCCACGCCCGAACCTGCAGGTGCGCTACCGGCGCGAACCGTTCTCGATCGCCGAATCGCTCCGCGTCGGCGTGCAGGTCGCCGCCGCGGTCGAGACCGCCCACCGCGCCGGGGTGCTCCACCGCGACATCAAGCCCGCGAACATCCTGGTCACCGAGTACAACCGTCCGGCGCTCACCGACTTCGGCATCGCATCGACGACGAATGCCGCGGCCGAGTCGGCAGGCCTGTCGATTCCGTGGTCGCCGCCGGAGTCGTTCGCCGATGTGCCGCGCAGCGACCCGCGCTCCGACGTGTGGGCGCTCGGAGCGACCGTCTACACGCTCCTCGCCGGCCGGTCGCCGTTCGAGCTGCCGGGTCAGCGCAACTCGGCGGCCGAGCTCATCCACCGCATCGAGACGCTCGCGCTGCCGCCTCTCGGCCGCGCCGACGTGCCGGTGTCGCTGCAGCGGGCGCTCGAGCGGGCGATGGCCAAGTCGCCCGCCGATCGCTACGAGAGCGCGCTGGCGTTCGCGCGCGCGCTGCAGACCGTGCAGATCGAGTTGTCGCACTCCGTGACGCCGATCGACATCCTCGACGATCAGCTTCCGGACGACATCGAGGAGGACGAGGACGACGGGCTCACGCGCGTGCGGGGCGTCGTCAGCATCAATCCCGAGACGACTCCGGCAGCCGGCATGACGCGTCCGTCGGCGGTCACCGCCCCGGCGGCGTCGCGGTTCGAACCGGCGCCCGTCGACGCCGAGACCGTCGCACGGTCGGTGACGCCGGCGTCGACGTACGAACAGACGCAGCTCCGCGGGCTGCCCCACCAGCCGGCGTCGTTCGACGAGACGGTGCTTCGTGCGCCCGCGACCACCGGCTTCGCGCCCACCGACGCCACGACCGTGGCTCGGGGCGCAATCCACGAGCACGGAGCTGCGGCCACCGTGCCGGGGATGTTCACCCCCGGCGCCGATGACGCCGGCGCAGCCGACGCCGACCAGGTCGCGCCGCCGCGTCGCCGCACCGGACTGTGGATCGGGCTCGGCGCCGGTGCCCTGGTGATCGTCGCCGTGATCATCGGAGTGTCGCTCCCCGGTCTGCTATCGGGCACGTCGCAGGATCCGCCGACCCCCTCCGCCTCGTCGAAGCCGCAGGATCCGATCGCGATGGTCGTGCCGCCCGTGGAAGACGTGGCAGGTGCCGCCGTCGAGGGCGGTGTGCGCTTCACCTGGACGAATCCCGACCCGCAGGACGGCGACAGCTATATCGTCGAACCGGTCTCGGCGAGCGACCCCACCACCGAGGCGCAGCCCGTGGACACCGCCGAGATCGTCGTTCCTGCCGTGGCGTCGGGGCAGACCTGCATCGACGTCACTCTCGTGCGCGAGAACGGCCAGTACCAGCAGACGCCGAGCCGGGGGTGCGCGCCATGACCGCTGCCGTTGCCGACACGCTGAGGGTCGAGTTCGCCGGAGAGGAGTTCTCGGTTCCGCCCGACGCGGTGTTCACGGTCGGACGTGAGGGCGATCTCGCGATCGATGACAACCTGTTCCTGCACCGCAACTTCCTCACCATCCAGAACGTCGAGGGACTCTGGCTGCTGTCCAACGTGGGCTCGCGCCTCTCGGCGACCGTCACCGACACCGGTGGGCGCGTGCAGGCCTGGCTCGCCCCGGGCGCACGCCTGCCGCTGGTCTTCGCGGCGACATCCGTCATCTTCAGCGCGGGGCCGACGACCTACGAGCTCACCATCCACGCCGCAGAGCCGACGTTCCGCGACACGCAGCCGGCGCCCGACGACGACGGGCTGAGCACGATCGGAGACGTGCCGCTCACCCAGAGCCAGCGCGTCATGATCCTCGCGCTCGCCGAGCCGGTGCTGCGGCGGGAGGGGACCGGCATGAGCGAGCTGCCCACGTCGGCGCAGGCTGCCGAGCGGCTGGGGTGGACGCTGACCCGGTTCAACCGCAAGCTCGACAACGTGTGCGACAAGCTCGACCGCATCGGGGTCCCGGGCATGCGGGGCGGCGTCCGGTCCTACGCCACCAATCGCCGGGTGCGGCTCGTCGAGCACGCGCTTGCGGCGCGCCTGGTCACGCGTGACGATCTGCCGCTCCTCGACGAGGAACGCGCGAACTCGCTCAGCGGCGAACGCGACGCCCGCACCGACGAAGACGGCTGAGCACCGGATGAGCGCGCCGGCGGTGCCGACCGCCGTCGCGCGAGGTCAGCGTCCGGCGTCGTAGAGGTGGCGGCCGCCGTGGCTGACGACCTTGACGACCACGCCCCGGCGGTGCAGCTCGGCGACCGTGCGGGTCTCCTCGTCGATGTCGCGGCCGAGCGCGTGCACGTTCGCGACGACGAGCACATCGCCGCGCCCCAGTGTGCCGAACAGGCGCACCAGACGTTCCTCCCACGACTCGAGCGTCTCGGGAGCGGGGTGACGGAAGCCCTCGATCGGCACCCCGAACCGCGTGAGGTCGTTGCGCTGCTCGACCACCGAAGGCATGTCGTCGCGAGAGATGACGAGTCCAACCAGCCGTGATCCGGCGGGCTGGGCCTGCCACCAGTTGCGGTTCTGCTGAAGCTCGGTGAAGCACTTGGGGCACTCCGCCGCCGGGTGCGGCAGGTGCAGGGGCGCTGTGTCGGCGCCGATCGACCCCGGAGTCGCCACCGCGTGCGTGTGGCCGGCTCCCGGCGTCTTCGTCGTCTCGCTCATGTGAGGCCCCTTCGCTCACTCATCATTCTCTCATCCAGCCGTCGCCGCGCCGCCGGTGCGATGCCCCGGAGGCAGCGCGCCCCGTCGTCGGTCCTCGTCGTCAGTCCTCATCGTCGAGGCGCAGCTCGACGCTGAGCTGGTCGGCGTCGAGCTCGGCGAGCGCGTGGCGCAGCGCCGGCGTGCTGTAGCCCCCGCCCGACGACAGCTCGTTCAGCCGCGCGCGCATCGCCTCGATCATCGCGACGCGCAGCTCGAGCAGATCCCGCGTCGGCAGGTCGTCGCGGTCGTCGGGCGGGTCGACCATCCGGCTGCCGACGACGGCGACGAGTTCGCCCGGGAACGCGGTGCCGTCCCGGCGGCGCAGCGCCGGGTCCGATAGTGCTGTCGCGGCCGCGTCGCGCAGCTCGTCGTCGAGGGCGGACTGCTCGGCCTTGTCGAGGCTGTCCTCGCCGGGCCGGTCGAGCCGCAGCAGCCGCACGACCCACGGCAGGGTGAAGCCCTGCAGCATGAGGCTCCCCGCAGCGACGGCGAACGCGATGAAGACGAGCAGCGCCCGGTCGCCGGTCTCGTCCCGGGGCAGGGTCTGCGCGGCGGCGAGCGTCACGACGCCGCGCATGCCGGCCCAGACGATGATCGCGCCGTGCTTCCAGCCGAGCGGCGACGCCTGGTAGTAGTCCAGGTCGTTCAGCGCCCGCGCGATCCGCGCACGCATCGACGCGAGACGCCGCTGCGCCCGTGGGCTGTCGAAGCTCACCTCATCGCGCCGGTTGCGACGGCGGCGGGATGCCGGTGGCCGGGCGCCGCCGCCGGAAGCGGACGTGGCGACCGCCTGCTCCGTCGCCTCGGCGGCGGAGCTTGCCGGCGGGACCTCGCCCGACGCGATCTCGTCGATGCGTGCCGACATCGCCTCGAGCCGGCTGCGCTGACGGCCGCGCGCCCGCCGGCTCTGCAGCCAGACGAGGAGGGAGACATAGGCCGCTCGCACCCCGATCAGGATCGCGAGGGCGGCGGCCGCGATCGCGAGCCCGGTGCCGAGCCCGTTGTGGTCCTCGATGTTCTGGGTCACGATCTCGTTGAGCTCGAGGCCCATGACCAGGAAGACGGCGCCCTCCAGCACGAGTTCGATGGTCCGCCAGTTGTGCTCGTCCGAGCGGCGCTGCTCGGGTGAGAACCACCGAGCCGCCCCCTGGCCGGTCACGATGCCGGCGACGACCGCCGCGACGAGGCCCGACCCGCCGAGCTCCTCGGTCGGGATGTACGCGATGAAGGGCACCACGAATCCGACGGCCGTGTTCGCGGCCGAGTTCTTGATGAGCGCCCGCAGGCGCAGGTTGAGCAGGCCGACGATCGCGCCGACCACCGCCGCGACGAGGACGCCCCAGGCGAAGGCGGGGATGAACCCGGCCCCCACACCGGCATCGCCGACGACGGTGGTGGCGACGGCGACCGAGGTGATCATCGTGCGCAGCAGCACCAGCGCCGTGGCGTCGTTGAGCAGGCTCTCTCCCTCGAGCATCGTCACGACGCGCCGCGAGACACCCAGGCGCTTCACGATGGAGGTGGCGACGGCATCCGTCGGACTGAGGATCGCGCCCAGGGCGACGGCGATGGCGGGCTGGATGCCGGGGATCACGGCCATGAAGAAGAGGCCCAGCACGATCGAGCTGACGATGACGAGGAGGAACGACAGCCCCGCGATCGGACCGAAGTCGCGGCGGAACTCGATCGCCGGCAGGGAGACGGCAGCCGAGTACAGCAACGGCGGGAGAACGCCCACCAGGATCCACTCGGGGTCGATCTCGGGGATCTCCACGAACGGCAGGACGCTCACCGCGGCCCCGACGAGCAGCAGGATCAACGGCCCCGCGATCCCGAGCTTCGGCGCCACCGCCGTCGCGAGCGCGATGACGAGGATCGCGACGATGACGACGATCAGCACTTCCACGCCTCAGAGCCTAGTGACGGCCTTCCACGCCGATTCGCGGGGTGCGGGGTGGCGACGGCTAGAGCACGCCGAGTTCCCGCACCGCGTCGCGCTCGGCGACGAGTTCTTCGACGGATGCCGCGAGCCGGCGCTGCGCGCGAACGTCGAGGTCGAGCCCTTCGACGACACGGTAGCCATGGCCGTCGCCGCGCGAGGTCACCGGGAAGGAGCACACCAGCCCTTCGGGCACCCCGTATTCGCCGCGCGACACGACGGCGGCAGAGGTCACCCCGCGACCGGACCCGAGCTGCTCGTCGCGCACGTGGTCGATCGCGGCGTTCGCCGCCGAGGCCACCGACGACGAGCCGCGCACCTCGATGATCTCGGCGCCGCGCTTCGCGACCCGGGGGATGAAGACGTCGTCGAGCCACGCCGTCGCCGCCTCGCGGCCACCCAGCCGCTCGGCCAGCGCCTCGAGCACCGGCATCCCGTCTTCGAGGATCGCGTGAGAGACGTCGGGAAACTGGGTCGCGGAGTGATTTCCCCACACGATGACGTCCGCAATGGCCACAGGCCCGACCTGCAGGGTCTCGGCGAGCTGGCCCACGGCGCGGTTGTGGTCGAGGCGCGTGAGCGCGCTGAAGCGGTCGGCGGGCAGCTGAGGAGCAGCGGATGCCGCCGCGATGAGCGCGTTCGTGTTGGCGGGATTGCCCACCACGACCACGCGCACGTCCTCGTCCGCCACGGCGCCGATCGCCTTGCCCTGGGGGCCGAAGATGCCGGCGTTCGCCGCGAGCAGGTCGCCGCGCTCCATGCCGGCCGTCCGCGGCCGGGCGCCGACGAGCATCGCGATGCGGGTGCCGTTGAAGGCGGTCAGCGGGTCGTCGGTCACGTCGACGTCGACCAGCAGCGGGAACGCGCAGTCCTGCAGCTCGAGCGCGGCGCCCTCGGCTGCCCGCATGCCCTGCGGGATCTCGAGCAGTCGCAGCCGAACCGGACGGTCCGGCCCGAGCATGTCGCCCGCCGCGATGCGGAACATCAGCGCGTAGCCGATCTGCCCGCCGCCGCCGGTGATGGTCACGGTCGTGGGTTCGCTCGCCATGCCATGAGCCTATGCCCGCGGCATTGTACGCAATCAGCGCGAATATGTGGCGTTCCTGTGTGCGATCAGGCGTTCGGGGTACCGTGACAGGCATGACGTTCAATGAGAACGCCAACGTCGGGGGGAACACGGCGCGGCGTCGAGGAGCGGGCGCGGCGGTGGCGGGCGGTGGCATCGCCGGCATCGGCGCGATCGCCGTACTTCTGTTCCAGCTGTTCACCGGACAGGACCTGTCGGGCATCATTCCCACGGCGCCGCAGGCGGGCGCGGGCGAGGAGTCCGAGATCGCGCAGTGCGAGACGGGCGCCGATGCGAACACCAACGACGACTGCCGGCTCGCCGCCGGGAGCCTGGTGCTCGACGAGTACTGGACCGAGCAGATGCAGGGGTATCGCGCGCCCCAGCTCGTGATCGTGGACGGTCAGACGGGAACGGCGTGCGGCACGGCATCCAACCAGACCGGTCCGTTCTACTGCCCGCCCGAAGAGACCGTCTACATCGACCCGACGTTCTTCGGGCTGCTGCGTCAGCAGTTCGACGCGTCCGCGGGCGACCTCGCCCAGCTCTACGTGCTCGCCCACGAGTACGGGCACCACGTGCAGCACATCGCGGGCATCATGGAGCAGCATCCCAACAACGGCACCGGACCTGACAGCAACGGCGTGCGCACCGAGCTGCAGGCCGACTGCTTCGCCGGCGCGTGGGTGGGCGACATGACCGAACAGGTCGACGAGAACGGCGTGCCGTATCTGCAGGAGCCTACCCAGCAGCAGATCGCCGACGCGATCAACGCGGCAGGCGTCGTCGGCGACGACCACATCCAGCAGCAGACCGGCGGCGTGGTGAACCCCGAGTCCTGGACGCACGGCTCCAGCGAGCAGCGTCAGCGCTGGTTCGAGGAGGGGTACCGGGGTGGTGTCTCCGCGTGCGACACCTTCGGTGTCTCCGGGGGAAGCCTATGAACGAGCACCTCGACGCCATCCTCTACCCGCCCATCGAGCCCTACGACACCGGCCTGCTCATCGCCGGCGAGGGCCATCGCATCGCGTACGAGCAGAGCGGCAACCCCGAGGGCAAGCCGGTGGTGTTCCTGCACGGCGGTCCGGGCGCGGGCACATCGCCCTGGCACCGCCGCTTCTTCGACCCCGAGCGGTACCGCATCGTCCTGCTCGACCAGCGCGGATCCGGTCGCTCGACCCCGCACGCGAGCGAGCCGCACGCCGACCTCCGCCACAACACCACGTGGCACCTCGTCGCCGACCTCGAGCTGCTGCGCAAGAACCTCGGCATCTCGACCTGGCAGGTGTTCGGCGGTTCGTGGGGGAGCGCCCTCGCGCTCGCCTACGCGCAGGCGCACCCGCAGGCGGTGACCGAGCTCGTGCTGCGCGGCATCTTCACGCTGCGCCGCCACGAGCTGGAGTGGTTCTACGAGGGCGGTGCGGCATCCGTCGTCCCGGATCTCTGGGAGGACTTCATCGCACCCATCCCGATCCTCGAGCGGTCGAAGCTCATGCAGGCCTATCACCGGCGCCTCGCCGACCCCGATCCCGCCGTGCACGTGCCGGCCGCGGTCGCGTGGTCGCGCTGGGAGGCCGCGAACCTGACCCTCCTACCCGACCCCGAGCTCGTCGAGGCGATGTCCGAGCCTCGCGCAGCGGTGGCGTTCGCGCGCATCGAGAACCACTACTTCCTGCACGGCGGCTGGTTCACGCCGGAGCAGCTCATCGCCGGGGTCGATCGCATCCGCCACATCCCCGCCGTCATCGTGCAGGGCCGCTACGACGTGTGCACGCCGGCGATGACTGCGTGGGACCTGCACCGCGCGTGGCCGGAGGCGGACTTCACGATGATCCCGGATGCCGCGCACGCGGCGTCCGAGCCGGGCATCGCGGCCGCGCTCCGCGCCGCGACCGACCGGTTCGCCGAGGCCGGCGAGGCGGTCGAGGGCGCCGCGGCGGACGAGGAGTCCGGGCCGAGCAACGAGGGCGAGGACTCCGTCCGACACGAGGACGAGTCGGCCGAAGCATCCGTGTCGCGGGAGCAGTCGAACGACGACGAGGCTCCGGACGCTGCCGAAGGAGCCGAGTCACGAGCCGCGAGAGAGGTCTCGGACGGGGGTGCAGACGACGAGCCTGACGGGGCGGAAGCCTCGCCGTCCGAGCCCGAGGCGGCCGAAACTTCGCAGCCGGAGTCCGACGGGGCGGAAGCCTCGCCGTCCGCGCCCGAGGCGGCCGAAACTTCGCAGCCGGAGTCCGACGGGGCGGAAGTCTCACAGCCCGAGTCGGACGGGACGGAAATCTCGCAGCACGAGTCCGACGGGGCTGAGTCTGATGTCAGCGGTGCCCGCAACGCATACCGCTCGCCGCGCCGGGCTCGTCGCCCCTGAGCGCGGACGTCTCTCCCCGCACACAGCAGCGCCCCGCGTGCGCAGGAACCGCGCGACCCGGTCGTTGAGCGAGGGAGCGCCAGCGACCGAGACGAAACGCGCCGAACCGCTCGTCTGCGCCGGGTGCGGGCGTTTCGTTTCTGCGTTTCGACTCGCAAGCTCGCTCAACGACCACGTTCCTCGCTCGCTCAACGACCGGGCAGGGCGTGCGGCGTTCTCCCGTCGCTCAACGACCGGGCAACGGCGTGCGGCGTCGTCCCCCTCGCTCGCCGACCGCACGCGGAGAACGCCCAGCCGCACCCTGCTAGGGTGGATCATCTTGCAGCGCTTCACGCGCTTCTTGCGTCGTAGAACGCTTCCCCTCCCGCCGCCGCCCGACTCAGCCGCGCGATGCCGGTGATGACTTTCGTACGGCGACCCGTGGGCGAAATCCGCCCCGGCCACCGACAGGGCATCTGTGTGCCCGGAGAAATCCCCTCATGACTGAAACCACTTTCGGCGCGCTCGGCGTGCCGCAGCCCCTCGTCGACGCGCTCGCCGCGGACGGCAAGACCACCGCGTTCCCGATCCAGATCGACACGCTCCCCGACACGCTCGCCGGCCGCGACGTGCTGGGCCGCGGCAAGACCGGCTCGGGCAAGACGCTCGCCTTCTCCATCCCGATGGCCGCGCGCCTCGGCGGCAAGCTCGCCGGCGGCAACCGCCGCAAGGGCCGGCCGCTCGGCCTCGTCCTCGCCCCCACGCGCGAGCTCGCGACGCAGATCGACGCTGTCCTCGCGCCGCTGGCCAAGGCCTACGGCCTCACCACGACCACCATCTTCGGCGGCGTGAACCAGAACCGCCAGGTGCAGGCGCTGAACGCCGGCGTCGACATCATCGTGGCGTGCCCCGGCCGCCTCGAGGACCTCATGAAGCAGGGCTACGTGCACCTCGACGCCGTCGAGGTCACCGTCATCGACGAGGCCGACCACATGGCCGACCTCGGCTTCCTGCCGGGTGTCACCCGCATCCTGAACGCGACGCCGGCCGGCGGCCAGCGCCTCCTGTTCAGCGCGACCCTCGACAACGGGGTCGACAAGCTCGTCAACCGCTTCCTGCAGAACGAGGTGCTCCACTCCGTCGACGAGGCGCACTCGCCCGTCGCCGCGATGACGCACCACGTCTTCACGCTCGCCGACGCCGACGCCAAGAAGGACGTCGTCAAGGCGCTCGCATCCGGCACCGGCCGCCGCATCCTGTTCATGCGCACCAAGCACCAGGCGAAGAAGCTCGCCAAGCAGCTCACCGGCGAGGGCATCCCGTCCGTCGACCTGCACGGCAACCTGTCGCAGGCGGCGCGCGACCGCAACCTGGCGGCGTTCTCGTCGGGCAGCGTCAAGGTGCTCGTGGCGACGGATGTCGCAGCCCGCGGTGTGCACGTCGACGACGTCGAGCTCGTCATCCACGTGGATCCGCCCACCGAGCACAAGGCGTACCTGCACCGTTCGGGCCGCACCGCTCGCGCGGGCGCCGAGGGCGCCGTGGTCACGCTCGTGCTGCCCGAGCAGAAGCGCGACGTCTCGCAGCTGCTGCGCAAGGCCGCGATCTCGGTCGAGCCCGTGCCCGTGACGGCCGCCTCGCCCGCGGTCACCGCGCTCGTCGGCCAGGTCGCCGCGTACGTCAAGCCCGTCCCGGTCGTCGAGACGCCCCGCGGCACCAGCCAGGGCGCCAACGCGCAGCGCAAGCGCGCCGCACGCGACGGCCGCCAGGGTGCCGAGGGCTCGTCGCGCTCCGGTGCCGGCCGCCGTGGCTCGGGCCAGGGCGGATCCGGCGCGCAGGGCGCAGGCCGGGGCCAGGGCGCCGGTCGTGGCCGCGATGCCGCCACGACGCAGGACCGCGCCACCCACCAGCGCAGCGACCAGAGCGCCGGTCACTCGCGTTCGGCGCAGCCCGCGGGCAACCCGCGTACGCAGGGCCGCCGCGCGACGTCGAACGGCACCGGCAAGCTGATGGTCGGCTCGGTCGTCCGCCCGAACGGCACCAACCGCCGCAGCGGTCGCTGACCTCTCGCATCGCTTCCCGAAACGCCCCGACGCCTCGTGCGTCGGGGCGTTTTCGCATCCGGACGCTCGACGGGGAGCTCTGCGCCCACCGCGGCCCGCCGCCGCCCGCCGCCGCGCGCCTTGCCCACCTCGCCCACCTTGCCCACCTTGCCCACCTCGCCCACCTCGCCCACCCCTGCCACCGCGCATTCTGGCGAGTCGCCAGGATCCGCGCCTGCCGTGTGCGGTTCTTGGCGACTCGCACGCGTCGTCGGACCGACCGTCCGGGGGCGGAGCTGCGCTACCGACGGTGAGTCGCCAGGTTCTCCAGGCATTGTGCGCAGCTATGGCGACTCGCCAGAAATGTGCGGAGTGCGTACCGCGCCGGATGGTCCCTGAGGCGGCCCGACCGCGGGAACGTCGGCTGCCAGGACGACGAAGGCGGGTCAGACCCGGCGGCCGAGGATGAGGTCGGCGGCGACCTCGCCGATCACGATGGCCGGAGCGTTCGTGTGGCCGCGGATCACCGTGGGCATCACCGAGGCGTCGACCACGCGCAGGCCCGTGACGCCGCGGACGCGGAGTTCCGGGTCGACGACGGAGGCGGCATCCGTCCCCATCCGCGCCGTGCCGACCGGGTGGTAGAGCGTGTGCGAGTAGCGGCGCAGCGACATCTCGGCGCGCTCGGCGGGCGTCATGCTGTCGCCGTCAGGGGGCTGTACCCAGCCGCCGGTCGTGACCGCGCGCAGCGCCTCGGTGTCGATGAGACGCTCGCACTCGGCGAGTCCGGCGAGCATCGTCTCGGCGTCCACGCCGTCGGGATCCGACAGGTACGCCGGATCGATGAGCGGCGGCGCGGCCGGGTCGGCCGACGCGAGCCGGATCGTGCCGCGGCTGCGCGGGCGCAGCAGGATCGCGCCGATCGTGAGGCCGTGCGCGGGCGTCGGGATGAGCCCCTCGCCCACGTACGGCACCGGGGCGAAGATGATCTCGATGTCGGGCAGCCCCTCGGGTGCGCCGGCGCGATCGGCGACCTCGGTGCGGACGAACCCGTAGGCCTCGGCGACGTTGGAGGTCAGCATCCCCGTCCGCTTCGTCAGATACCGTACGACTTCGGCCGGCCTCTCGGCGTCGTGCAGGGTGCTGCTGTGCGCGGCCGGTGCGAGGCCCGCGACGAGGTGGTCCTGCAGGTTGGCGCCGACGTCGGGGGCCTCCACCACGGCGTCGATCCCGTGCTCGGCGAGGTGCTCGGCCGGGCCGATGCCGCTCAGCATGAGCAGCTGCGGCGTGTTGATCGCACCGCCCGACAGCACGACCTCGCGCCGTGCGCGGACGTGGCGGGTGATCCCGTCGATGTCGACGTACACGCCCGTCGCACGCGGCGCGGGGGAGCCGGAATCGAAGGTGACGCGCCGGACGTACGCGCCCGTCATGACCCGGAGGTTCGAGCGCCCCTTCGCGGGCCGCAGGTACACGTCGGCGGTCGAGGCGCGCGCACCGCGGCTCTCGCTCACCATCGTCTGCGAGAAGCCCTGCCCGGTCGGCAGATTCGCGGGGGTGACAGGATGCCCCGCCTGCTGCGCCGCCGTCAGGAACGCGGCCGTCTGAGACCGGGGATCCCGCTGGTGCTCGACGGGCTGGGGTCCGTGGGTGCCCTGCGAGCCGTCGGCCGGATCGGCCGTGCGCTCCACACGTCGGAAGTAGGGGACCAGGGCGTCCCACGACCAGATCGGGCCGGCGGCATCCGCCCACTCGTCGTAGTCGGCGGCGAAGCCCCGCACCCACATCATGGCGTTGAGCGACGACGACCCGCCCAGCGTCTTGCCGCGCGGCCAGTACACCGTGCGACCCTCGAGGGCGGGCTGGGGGACGGTGTCGTAGTTCCAGTCGTACGGTCCGCGGAAGAGCTTGGAGAACGCCGCAGGCACGTGCAGCCGGATCGAGCGGTCGGGTCCCCCCGCCTCGAGCAGCAGCACCGAGACGGCGGGGTCCTCGCTCAGTCGCGCCGCGACGGCGGCGCCCGACGATCCCGCACCGACGACGACGTAGTCGGCCTCCCACCCGTCGGCGCCGAAGCCGGCCGACGCGGACGCACCAGCGCGCCCGCGGGCGACCCGCCGCCTCACGCCTGCATCGCTTTGGCGAGCGTCTTGACCAACCCGGGCACCTTGCCGTCGACGAGGTAGCGCGTGAGTCCGGCGCTCACCTCCGCACCGGTGCGAGAGCTCACGAACCACGGCGGCGTCGGCAGGATCGTTCCCTGAGCCCGGCGCCGCAGCCGGAGCGTATCGCCCACGGAGCGCGGGAAGGGACGGAACGGCCCGCGACCCACCGACCGCTCGACGCGGTCGAGGAGGAGCGCGTTGTGCACGACGCCGATGCCGCTCGACACGTCGGCCGGCGTCGCGCCGGGGTACCCGCCCCACGTCAGGCGGGCGGTGAGGAAGTTGAAGGCGGTCCAGGTGTTGATCGCGATGTCGCCGTAGCGCAGGTCGGCGATCGCGCGCTCGAAGCCGTCGCCGAGCGCCTGCTCGGTGGCGGGGTCGATGAGCACGTTGGCGCCGAGCGTGCCGGTCAGCCTCTCGTTGGCGTGCGCCACCGCCGCGTCGAGGAACTCCTGCCCGGTGCCGGCGAGCTCCGCGACCCCGAGGATCGGCGCGAAGTACTCGACCGACTCGACGGGGTCGGGCCCGCCCCCGCGGCCCACCTCGACGATCGCGCGGGTGCGGTCGGCCGACCAGACGGCGTCCGGATAGGCGGATGCCGCGGCCTCGAGTCGCTCGTCGCTGCGGGGGTACCAGACCGGGCGCTCGGGTGCGGCGGCGTAGGCCGTGTGCAGTGCCTGCAGGAACTCGGCCCGCTGCGGCCAGTCCGAGCTCAGGATCACGACCTGACCGGCGATGCAGTTGTGTCCGGCGTTCACGAGCCGCATCGTCGCGACGTGCTGGGCCTGGTACTTCAGGTCGGCGGCCGACCATTCGCCGGGCACCACGATGATCGGCGAGACCCCGCCCAACTCGGCGGTGATGGGCACCTTCAGTCGCGGCTCGCCGGCCGCGCGGGCGGCGTCCGTGCCGGTGCCCCACACGATCGCGTCGAATGTCGGGGCAGAGCCGGTGATGTGGACGTGCGCGATGCGCGGGTGCGATGTCAGGTGCGCGCCCGTTGCGGCGCCGCCGCGCACGATGCGCACCAGCCCCGGCTCGATGAGCGGTGCCAGCGCGCGCTCGAACACCGGGATGAGGGCGTCCTGCGTCGGGTTGACCTTCAGCAGGGCGACGCGGTTGTGCGCGAACAGCTCGTACAGCACGTCGGCGACGGGGATCGAGGTGACGTTGCCCGCACCGAGCACCAGTCCGATGCCGCCGGATTCGGTCGGCGCCCGCTGCGCCAGCCCGGCCTCGTGGCGCGCCTGATCGGCGGTCACGCCGGGCTCGAACCAGACCTCGCCGCTGAACCCCGACAGCAGGAACTTCTCGGTGCCGTTCAGCGGGAACGTGTGCGCACGCAGGCGCCCGCCCGGCGCGGGGTCGATCGTCACGCCGTCGAGCGGGCTCCGGCCCGTCGCGAGGGCCTCGAGGGTCTCGCGGAGCGCGTCGAGCAGTCCGATGACGGCGTAGGGCCCGCCGAGCCATTCCTCTGCCGAGTACGGATCCCCCGGCTCGAGCCCCTTCGAGATCGTGGCGGTGTCGGCCCACTCCTCGGCGACCGCGCCCACGGCGTCCCGCACGCGGCCGAGCAGCCGCGCCCGCTGGTCGAGGGTGAGCGCGACCCACAGGCGCGTGCCCTCCTCGAGCCGGGTGATCGCGTCGTCGAGGGCGGCACGCTCCTCGTCCGGCAGCCCGCCATCGGAGGCACGGCCGACAGGGGCCTTCGGCCGCTTCGCAGGCGTCTTCCGGGGCGTGGCCGGCGTCGTCGACGACGTGGGTGACATGGGTTCTCCTTCGAACTCGCGCCGGGAACCCGGGTCGGGTGAGTCCGTCCCGGGCATCTTACGTCACCGCCCGCGGCACGCGGCACGCGGTGTCATGCTCGGTGCGACTCGATGCCATGGGTGCGCGCACAGCGTCGGAGGTTCTGCGCGACCCGACTCCGCGTCGCGGCGTGTCGGCGAGACTCTCCGATCCTGTGCCTCCGCTGTCGTGCTCATCTCCGCCGGGCGGGTGGCCGCGTCAGCGGCGCTCGATGTCGGCCCGGCGCAGCGGGTACCGCGCGAGCGTGAGCAGGCTCAGCCCGATCAGCACGGCGGGGGCGAGGCTGAAGCTCACGACGATGCCGGTGATGGCGGCATCCGGCTGCTCCACCATCTGTCCGCCCACCGACGAGACGTAGCCGGTCGCCGCGAGGATGAGCGCCAGCGTCGTCGCGCCGAGCGCGAAGCCGACGGTCTCGCCGGCGGTCCAGACCCCGCTGAACGACCCGGCGCGGCCCGTGTTCCCCTCCACCGCATCCGGCTCGGTGCGCTCGTCGTGCGAGATGACGTCGGGCAGCATCGCCATCGGCAGCGACTGCATACCGGCGTAGGCGATGCCCGCGATGGCCACGGGCACGTAGATCCAGTCGCCCGGCGCCCACAGCATGCCGAGGATCGACAACGCCGCGACCGCGAAGACGACGCTCGCGATGGCGAAGGTGCGCTCCTTGCCGAGGCGGCGTGCGACCACACCCCACGCCGGCGCGGCCAGCAGCGCCGGGGCGATGAGCGCGATGAACAGCAGCTCGACCGCCGCCTGCGAGTGCAGCACCCATGTCGCGACGTACTGCGCGCCGGCCAGCATGAGACCGGTCGCGAGGGCCTGCAGCACGAAGGTCGACAGCAGCATGCGGAACGGCCGGCTGCGGCGGAGGGCGCGGATGCCGGACGCGTAGTGCTCGCGGATCCCGACCGCCGGCGCGCTCGCCGCCGGCACGTCGGTCGAAGCCTCCGGGGGCGTGGGCCCCGCCGCGCCGCGGCGCGCGACGGCCGTGGCCACGAGCATCCCGATGCCGATCACGACACCGCAGACGACTCCCATCACCAGGTACTGGACGAAGGGGTCGTCCGAGACGCGGCGCAGCGCAGGGCCGCCCGCCCCGAACAGCAGGATCGCGAAGGTGAGCACCACGACGCGCCAGGTCAGCAGGCGCGTGCGCTCGTCGTAGCTGGGTGTGAGCTCGGCGGGCAGCGCGATGTAGGGCACTTGGAACAGGCTGAAGGCGGTCGCCGTGAGGGTGAAGGCGAGCAGCACCCAGATGCCTGCGACGACGGGTCCGAGCGAGGGCGGCACCGCGAACGTCAGCGCGAACAGCACCGGCAGTGCGAGGGCGCCGATGAGCATCAGCCGCCGTCGGCTGCCATGCCGCGCGAGGTCGCGGTCGGTCAGTGCGCCGATGACGGGGTCGATGACGACGTCCCACACCTTCGCCACCGTGATGACCGCGCCGGCGGCGAGCGCCGCGACGCCGAGCGAGTCGGTGAGGTAGTAGGTGAGCACGAGTCCGGGCAGCGTCGCGAAGCCGCCTGTGCCGAGTGATCCGGCCGCGTAGCGGGCGATGGTGGCACGCGTCAGGCGCGCCGGATGGATGCCGGTGGCTTCGGGTGCCGCCGGAGCCTCATTGCTCATCGCGCCAGTGTAGGTCAGCGCCGTGCCGGCGCCGATTCCGGTCGTTGAGCGAGGGAGCGCCAGCGACCGAGACGAAACGCGTCGAGCTTCACGACTGCGCCGGGTGCGGGCGTTTCGTCTCGCTCGTTCCACGACCGCGCTCGGCGCGCACCGCGGCCTCGACCGCCCGGAGGCCGGCGAGCGTCTCGGTGAACGAGGTCGAGAGGGGGGACAGCCCGATGCGCAGGCCGCCGGGGTCGCGGTAGTCGGGGATGACGTCCTGCGCCCACAGCCGGGCGGTGACCGCCCGCATCGCGGGGTGCGCGAGGGTGACGTGGCCGCCGCGGGCGGCGGGGTCGCGGGGCGACGCCACCGAGACGCCGAGCGGGGCCAGCAGCTCGTCGGCCACGCGCACGGCGAACTCCGTCAGCGCGATCGACTTGGCGCGGATGGCGCCGATCCCGACCTCCTCGATGAGTGCGAGGGTGTCCTGCATGGCGAGCATGCCGACGATCGGCGGCGTGCCCGAGAGGAACCGCCGCATGCCCTCGGCGGGCCGGTACTCCGGACCCATCGCGAACACGTCGGCCGTGCCCATCCAGCCCTGGATCGGCTGGGCGAGGCGGTCCTGCAGGCGCGCGGCGACGTAGGCGAAGGCGGGGGAGCCCGGGCCGCCGTTCAGGTATTTGTATGTGCAGCCGACCGCGATGTCGAACTCCCAGGCGTCGGCCTCGACCGGCACCGAGCCGGCCGAATGGCAGAGGTCCCACACGATGAGCGCGCCGGCCTCGTGGGCGATGCGGGTGAGGGCCGCGGCATCCGTGAGATAGCCCGATCGGTAGGCGACGTGCGAGAGCAGCACGACGGCCGTCTCGCGTCCGACGGCCGCACGCAGCGCCTCGGCCGAGACTCCGCCGGCCGTGTCGACGTCGATCCAGCGCACGCGACCGCCGCGCTCCGCGGCGATGCCGTCGACGAGGTAGCGGTCGGTGGGGAAGTTGTCGCGATCGACCACGATCTCGACGCGCGCCGCGTCGGCCGCGACGGCGGCATCGAACGCGGCCCGGACCATCTTGTAGAGCAGTACGGTGGTCGAGTCACCGATCACGGTCTGGCCCGGCGCGGCGCCGATCGCGGCGCGGCCCACGGCGTCGCCGATGTCGAAGGGGAGCTGCATCCACGACTCGTCCCAGCCGCGGATGAGGCGCCCGCCCCATTCATCGCGCGCGAACGCGGTGAGCCGGTCGATGCTCGCGCGCAGCGGCCGGCCGAGGGAGTTGCCGTCGAAGTAGACCAGCGACGTCTCGGCGCCGACGAAGGCGTCACGGTGGATTCGAAGCGCGTCCGACGCGTCGAGGGCGGATGCCTCGGCCTCGAGGTTCGACGCGGTGGTCCGGGCGGGGTCAGTGGTCGTCATGGATGAGCTCCTCGGTGGGGACGACGGCCGCGCCGCGCAGCCACTCGGCGATCTCTGCGGACTCCGCCGGGGGCGCGCCGGGCACGAAGGTGCAGACGCCCGTGGGCGGATCGGCGAAGGGCCACGGGTCGGCGAGGGAGGCGATGAGCGCGGGGCCGCGGACCCCCGCCCGGTGCAGAGCCGCGACCTCGTCCGGGTTGACGCCGACGGGCTGATCGCCGTTGCCGAGGTCGGTGCCGTACAGCACGCGCCCGCCGGCGGCGGCGAAGCCGGCGAGGTTCACGCGGGCGAACTCGGCCGCCTCGGGGTCGTGGCGATGGATGGCGAGCGTCGAGATCCAGACCTGTCCCGCCGCCACCGCGTGAGCCGTGAAGGTGCGCCCGACGAACGCGCTGAAGGGCGTGTGGGCGAAGCCGGCGACCCCGGCGTCGAGCGCGAGCTGCGGCATCCCCTCGCCTTCCGCATGCGCGACGACCGGCAGACCGCGCTCGCGGGCAACCTCGATGATCGCCGCCAGCGCGGCGCTGTCGAGAACCGGTCCCGCGGTGCTGTTGAGCGAGGCCTTGATGACGGATGCCCCGAACGACGCCTGCTCGTCGACTGCCGTCGCCGCACCGCCGGGAACGCCGGGGTGGGTCGAGGGATCCGAGATCTCGCGAGTGATCTCGGGCGGCGCCCATGAGCGCCCGACCGGATAGCCGCCGACCGCCGTGAGGAAGGCGCCGGCATACGCGACGCGCGGGATGCCGTCATCGCGGCGCGCGAGGGCGACCGGGTCGCCGCCGAGGTCGACGACCCCGGCGATGCCGCCCGCGGCGAGAGCCTGCTCGTCGATGAGATGCAGGTGCACGTGGTGGTCGGTGAAGGGCGGGAGCGACACGCCCTGCTCGCCCGTGAGAGCCCGGTGGCAGAGCGCCGCGTCGGGGCCGAGCAGCTCGCGCAGCGCCTCCGGGTCGTGCGACATCACAGCTCTGTCCGCACCGCGTACAGCTCGGGGAAGAAGGTCAGGTCGAGCGCGCGCTGAAGGAACGGCACGCCGCTCGATCCGCCGGTGCCGGTCTTGAAGCCGATGATGCGCTCAACCGTCTTGAGGTGGCGGAAGCGCCAAAGCTGGAAGTTGTCTTCCAGGTCGACGAGCTCCTCGCACGTCTCGTACGCCGCCCAGTGGGTCTGCGGGTCGCGGTAGATCTCCACGAACACCGGCACCAGCTCCGGGGCGTAGGTCCACGCCGTCGTCACATCGCGCTCGAGCAGGGCGGTGGGGATCGGGTAGCCCGACCGCGCGAGCAGCCCGAGGAACTCGTCGTAGAGGCTCGGCGCCTCGAGCGCCCCTTCGATGAGAGCATGCGCGGCCGGGTCGGCGGCGAACACGCGCAGCATGGCGGCGTTCTTGTTGCCGAGGGTGAACTCGACGGCGCGGTACTGCGCCGACTGGAAGCCGCTCGCGTTGCCGAGCACACCGCGGAACTGCCCGTACTCGGCGGGCGTGAGGGTCGCCAGCACCGACCACTGCTCGGTGAGCGTCTTCTGGATGTGCTTGACGCGGGCGATGCACTTGAGCGCGGGCGCCAGCTGGTCCTCGCGCAGCAGACGACAGGCGGCGCCGAGCTCGTGCAGCACGAGCTTCAGCCACAGCTCGGTGGTCTGGTGCTGCACGATGAACAGCAGCTCGTCGTGGTGCTCGGGCTTCCCGTCGCTGCCGCTGAGGGGCCGCTGGGCCGACAGCAGGGTGGGCAGATCGAGGTACCCGCCGTAGCTCATGCGGTCTTCGAAGTCGGTGACGACCGTTCCCTCGATCGCGCGGGTATTGCGTTCGACGCTCACGGCCTCAGCCTAATGACGAAGGATGCCGCGCCGTCAGGGCCTGCGCCGGGTTAGGCCCGTTTCGTCTCGCTTCGCTCGCTCAACGACCGGATCCGGCGTTTCCGGTCGTTGAGCGAGCGAGGAACGTGGTCGTTGAGCGAGCTTGCGAGTCGAAACGCAGCGACGAAACGCCCCAGAGGACGGTGTCAGATGAGGGAGAGCTCCCGCAGCTTGGTCTCGACGTCGGCGTTGGACGGCTCGACGTGGTGCGAGGCATCCGGGTATACGACGACGGGAATGTTGGTGCGCCCGGAGATCTCGCGGGCGACGTCGGCAGCGGCGGGATCGACGACGAGGTCCACGTAGGTGTACGAGACGCCGAGCTGGTCGAGCTGCTTCTTGGTGCGGATGCAGTCGCGGCACCAGTCCGCGCCGAACATGGTGATGGTCGAGGGGGAGGTCATCCTTCCATTCTCACCCGGGAATCCTGGACGGGCGCCGGGCGCCGAGCGCCCGGCGGACGTGCTACCAGACCGTCGGCTTCGGGGGCTGGTAGGCCCACACGTCGAAGAACGTGGTGAGGTCCTGGCCCGAGATCTCCTCGGACAGTGCGATGAAGTCGGCCGTCGTCGCGGTTCCGCCGCCGAAGCGCGCGACCCACTCCTGGGCGATGCCGAAGAACGCCTCGTCGCCGACCTCCACCCGCAGCGCGTGGAGAAGCGCCGCACCGCGGTTGTACACCGGGGTGCCGAAGAGCCCGAGCGGACCGGGATCGGCCAGCACCGTGTTCCAGGCCGACTGCGACGGCGAGTTCATCAGATTCGAGAACCGCGTGGCGGCCGTCGTGCCGCCGTTGTGCTCCGTCCACATCCACTCGGAGTACGTCGCCCAGCCCTCGTTGAGCCAGATGTCGGCCCAGCGACCAGGGCTGACCTGGTTGCCCATCCACTGGTGCGCGAGCTCGTGGGCGACCGTGCCGAGGCTGGCGGACGTCGAGAAGAACGATCGGGTCTGGGTCTCGAGCGCGTAGGACACCGAGTCGTTGTCGACGATGGCGCCGTACGAGACGAACGGGTAGTCGCCGTAGAGGCCCTCGAAGAACGTGAGCATGTCACCGGTGCGCGCGAGGTTCGCGTACTGGGCCGGGGTGCGCGTCACGTCGATCGCGTCGATGATCGGCGTGCCGTTGGGCGCCGTGTACTGCTCGAGCCGGAAGTTCCCGATCGTCGAGGTGGCGAGGTACGACGCCATCGGGTCGGGGGCGTCCCACGTCCACGTCGTCTTGCCGTCGGCGGTCTCCGAGCCGACGAGCAGCCCGTTGGCGACCGCGGTCAGCCCCTCCGGCACGGTGATCTCGAACGAGTACGTCGCCTTGTCGGTGGGGTGGTCGTTCACTGGGAACCACGTCGACGAGCCGTCGGGCTCGCTCACCACCATCGCCCCGTCGCGGGTCGTGACCCAGCCGTACAGCGCGTCCTCGATGTCTCGGGGGCGCGTGGTGGTTCCGCCGTACGTCACGACCACGCTCGCGGACTGGCCCGTCTTGAGCTTCGGGCGCGGCGTGACGACGAACTCGCCGCCCTGCTGCGCGAACGCGGCGGGCTTGCCGTTCACGACCACCGACGACACGGTGAGGTCGCGGAGGTCGAGGTTGAAGCGGTCGAGGTCGGCAGTGGCCACGATGTCGAGCGTCGCCACCGCCGCCAGGTCGCCTTCGAGCGGTGCGGGATCCGCCGCGGGCGGCGTGTAGTCGAGGTCGAGGGCGTAATGCCTGACGTCGATGCCGCCGTTGCCCGAGACCGGGAAGTACGGATCCCCGATGCCATCGGCACCGGGAGCGTAGCGCTCCGCCGGGCGGGCGGCGGCCGCCGTCGCGGCGGTCGAGCCCGCCAGCGAGGCGACGAGCACTCCGGCGGCGAGAGCACCGGCGACGACCGACCTCGCCGTCTTCGACGACGGTGTGCGGCGGAACAGACGAGTGGGCACGGCATCCTCCCCAGGGTGCGACAGCAGGCGGTTCACGCTAGCTTCCTCGTGTTTCCCTTCCATGTCGAGGATGCGTCCGACGGATCGCGGGCGGCGGAGGCGGCATCCGTCGCCAGAGGTTCGGAAGCCGTTCAACGCTGCGTCGCACGGATCGCGGGGCGGCGGAGGCGGCATCCGTCGCCAGAAGTTCGAAAGCCGTTCAGCGCTGCATGGCAGGATGGCGGGCGATGCAGCTGTCGATCATCGTCCCGACGTACAACGAGGCTCCCAACGTGGCGGAGCTCGTCCGCCGTGTCGCCGCCGCGCTCGACGCGGTGCCCGGTGGCATCGACGCCGAGATCGTCTTCGTGGACGACAGCACGGATGCCACGCCCGACGTGATCCGCGAAGTGGCGGCGTCCGCCCCGCTGCCGGTGCGCCTGCTGCACCGCGAGAAGGCCGCCGGCGGTCTCGGCGGGGCGGTGCTCGAGGGCTTCGCGGCGGCCGAGTCGGACGCGTGCCTCGTCATCGACGGTGATCTGCAGCATCCGCCCGAGAAGATCCCCGAGGTGTGGCGCAGGTTCTCGCGCGGCGACGTCGACGTCGTCATCGCCTCGCGCTACGCCGGCGGCGGGACGGCGCACGGCCTCGCCGATCGCACGCGCGTGATGGTGTCGAAGGCGTCGACGGCCGTGACCCGCGCGATGTTCCCGATCCGGCTGCGCGATGTGACCGACCCGATGACCGGGTTCTTCCTCATCGACCGCCGCAGCGTCGATCAGGCGCTCCTGCGGCCGCGCGGCTTCAAGATCCTGCTCGAGCTGCTCGCGCGCCGGCCGATGCGCGTCGCCGAGGTGCCGTTCGACTTCGCCGACCGCCACTCCGGCGAGTCGAAGGCGTCGGTGCGCCAGGGCCTGCACTTCCTCACGCAGCTGACCGCGCTGCGCTTCGGCAAGATGTCGCTGTTCGCCGTGATCGGCGGTCTGGGCGCGGTCGCCAACGTCGGCATCGTGTGGGCGCTCACCCAGCTCGGTGTGGACGACATCATCGCCGCGATCATCGCCGCCGAGGTGACGATCATCGCCAACTTCCTGCTGCACGAGCGCTTCGTCTTCCACGACATGCGCGAGAACGCGTCGGGTGTCTGGCAGCGCTTCGGCAAGTCGTTCGCCTTCAACAACGCCGAGGCGCTGGTGCGCATCCCGATCGTGGCGGTGATGGTGTCGACGGGCCACATCTCCGCGGTCGTCGCGACCGCGATCACCCTCGTGCTGGCGTTCTTCGTGCGCTTCCTGTTCCACTCGCTCGTCGTCTACGCGCCCCGCAAGCCCGGCCTCGCGCCGACCGCCGCCCGCCGCTTCGTCGAAGAGCTCGACGCGCAGGCGACAGCCCCCGGCGAGCTCTAGCGGGATGGATGCCGCAGCCCGCGGCATCCGGATCCCCTCCCGCTCGCACGGGGCGGCGGACGTCAGCCGATGAGGTTCACCAGCGCGTCGAGGCCCATGCCGTAGTTGATGCGCACCGTCGGCAGGGCGAGCTTGTCGGTGCCGATCGTCACGTAGCCGGGTTCGATGGTGCGGGCCATCTCCCAGCCGGCCTGGCGGAGGCCCTCTTTGGAGGTGTCGTTGTAGTGGCCGAAGGGATACGCCACGACCTCTTTGACGCCGAGCACGCCAGCGGACGCCGTCATGTCGGCGATGATCTCGGGCACGCCGAGGTTGGTGATGAGTCCGTCGCCGTTCGCACCGGCGCGGTGCATGTCGTGGGTGTGCGAGCGGCGGAGCACGTACATGTTCGGCGGCGGATCCTGCCGGTAGGCAGTGATCATGAACGACGTCGAGAGCACCTTGTACTTGTCGACGACGGGCACGGCGAGGTCGAACCAGGTCTGGTCGGCATCGTCGTCGGTCACGATCACCGAGTGGTTCGGCAGGAACAGCCGCCCGTCGATGAACGCCGACAGCTCGTCCCAGGTCGGCAGGTAGAAGCCGGTCGTCGCGATGTGGTTCAGGTGAGCGTCGAAGTCGCCGATGTACGCGTAGTTGCCGCGCAGCCATCCGCTCTCGCCCTGGGGGTTCGCGGTGAACTGGTGGTACATGAGGATCGGGATGCGGGCGTCCTCCGCCGCATTCTGCTCGGGGCTCATCCACGCGCCGTGGAGCGTCACACGGCGGTCGGTGCAGACGACGGGTTCGGAGCCGTTCACGCGTCCCGGGATGGCCAGAGTCGCGGCATCCGCCGGCGTCGCGTACCACCCGGCGAACACGAGCCCGTCGCGCGCGGGGATGGGCAGGCCCGCATACAGCGCGCCCTGGGTCTGGAGCATCGGGGCGTCGCCGATGCCGTCGCCGGTGAAGCTCACGGCGCAGGCGGCGGGATCCGTGGCGGTGCCCAGCAACTGCTCCTCGGGTGTCAGCGGGGTCTTCCCGGGGTCGGGCGTCGCCCGGGGCGAGGCGTCGGGCGTGACGGCCGCGGCATCCGGCTCGCGACTCTCGACGCCGGCGCGCGCGAACCCGATCGCCGCGACGGTGCCGCCGATGGCGGCGAGCACGACGACGGCGCCGGCGACGCCCACGAACAGGCGCCGGCGACGCACCCGCGCGGAAGGCCGCGCGGGACCTGTGCCGAAAGTGGCCATACGACTCCCCCAAGAGTCCGGACCTCGCGTCCCCCAACGCTCGGCCCCTGAGGGGATGGTAGCGGGATGCCGCCGCCGCGGCCCGCTGAAAAGCCCCGGTTGTGGAGAATGCCGGCGTGACGTGCGAGAGGTGCAGTCGCTACGCTCGGATGCCGTGCTGCCCCTGGACTGGATCGAACATCGTCGCGCCGACGGCGAGCTGCTGGGGTGGATGGCCGCCGACGGCGAGGGCTTCCGCGTCTTCGACCTGCTCGGGCGGGAACGCACGTCGACCCGAGGCGACGACGCCATGGACTGGCTGGCCGCCGAGGAGCTGCTCGACGAGCTGGGCATCGCTTACCTCGCCGATCGATGGACCTTGCGCTTCGCGGACGGTGTCGAGCGACCGGTGCGCATCGCCGAGGCCAGCACGCGGGGTATCACCGTGGTCGCCGACGAGTACGGCGCCGCATCCGCCGTCGGCGGGGATCCGGAGCGCTTCCGGCTGCCCTTCCCGGTCACGGACGAGCTCAGACCGCGCTGACCCGCGACCGGTTGCGGACGTCGACCATCGGCATCCGTCCCGATACGACGCTGCCCGGTGACCGAAGTCACCGGGCAGCGTCGTGCGAGGTCAGGCGTCAGCTGAACGTGGCCATGAGGGCTGCGATCGCCTGCGCCACGTCGGAGTCGGGCGCCGCACCCGACTTCTTCACGGCGTTGTCGAGCTGGGCGGCCACGGCGCGGGCGTTGCTGCCGTCGCCGGAGAGCAGCTCCGCCTCGTCGATGTGCTTGCGCACCTGCGTGAGCTCCTGAGCTCCGAGCTTTCCGGCGCGTTCGGCCTGATCGACGTACGACCGGACCACCGCGAAGCTCGGCGCGTGCTCGTACCGCGGCTGGGCCTGTGCGTTGAACAGGTCCACCGTGTACTCGCCGGCGGCGGCGATCTCGTTGGCGCTCAGCTGCGCGCTCGGCTGCAGTGCGAGGCTGTCGAACCCGCGGCCGATCTCGTTGCCGAAGACGTTGCCGTTGTACCAGTACGTCGACCAGTAGCCGCCGGTGACGAGACGCGTCGCGTCGTTCGGGCCGCGGTCGAAGTACGCGATCTCTACCGGGTTGGCGCTGTCGGTGAAGTCGAACACCGAGAGGCCGCCCTGGTACCAGGCCTGCACCATGATGTCGCGACCGGGCACCGGGATGAGCGAGCCGTTGTGCGCGACGCAGTTCTCCTGCGCGGTCTGGATCGCCGGCATCTTGTAGTAGCTCGCGAACTGCAGCTTGCCGTCCACGATGTCGAAGATCGCGTTGGCGCCCCAGTTCTTCGGGTCCTCCGCGCGGCAGCGCGGCGAGCTTCCGCCGCCCCACTCGTCGGTGAAGACGACCTTGGTGCCGTCGTTGTTGAACGTCGCCGAGTGCCAGTACGCGAACCGCGGGTCGGTCACGGCATCCAGGCGCACCGGGTTCACCGGGTCGCTGATGTCGATCAGGATGCCGTTGCCCTCGCACGCGCCGGCCGCGAGGCCGATCTCGGGGTAGGCCGTGATGTCGTGGCACGCATCCGTTGCCGACGTGCTCTGGAGCCCTTCGCCGTGGCTGCCGCCCGGCCACAGGCCCGCAGGGCTGCCGCTCTCGGCGACGAACAGGCGCGCCTCGTTCACGACGGCCGCGGAGGCCGGGTCGGCGAGCGGAACCTTGATGACCTCGACCTGGAAGCGGGCGGTGTCGATCGGGTTGCCGTTGGCGTCCAGGTAGGCCGCCTCGGTGTTGGCGTTCGTCGGGTTGACGCAGCCTTCGAGCGCCGTGGTCGTCGTGCGGACGCCCGCGGTGCCCGACACGTAGACGTACACGTTCTCGGCGTCGTCGGGGTCTTCCACGACGGTGTGGGTGTGCGATCCGCGGCACGTCTGGACCGCGGCGACCTGCACCGGGCTCGTGATGTCGGAGATGTCGAACACGCGCACGCCGCGGAAGGTCTGCGGGTCGGTCGCGGGCACCGAGACGGTGCCGCAGTCGAGGCGGCCGGGGCCGGACTCGACCGACATGAACAGCAGGTCGCCGAAGACCGAGACATCACCCTGGCCGCCGGGGCAGACGAAGGTGCCGTCGAGGGTCGGGGCCGCCGGGTCGGAGATGTTGTAGATCTGGAAGCCGTAGTAGTTCCCGGCGATCGCGTAGTCGCCGGTGAAGGCCAGGTCGGAGTTGGTGGTGAACGGCGAGGTCTTCTGCTGCGCCGACAGGAGGGCGATGTTGCTCGCCGCCTGCTCCGCGTCGTGCAGGCCGGCGGCCAGGCCTTCTCGGGGGTCGGAGTCCGGGACATCGGCGAGTGCCGCGGTCGCCGTCATCATGGAGAATCCGAGCGCCAGCGAGCCGACAGCGGCGAGCGTGCGGGTCCTCCAGCGTGATCTGTGGGGAGATCGTGTCGTCATGCGGGGATGGCCTTCCAAATCAGCATTGCATCATCGATATGTCGGTTTGTTCCTCAGGCCGAAGTGCATTCCGCGCCGTCTGGGGGCGACACCGATCGCACTTCGCATACTGCATGCGTATGCAGTTATATGAATGGAACGTATCGGTGCCGCATGAGCCACCGCTACAGAAATCGTTAACTTTCTGTTTCCGTCGCTCGCTTCCGGCCGCTCGGCCGCGCATGATGGAGCAACCCCCTACGAGAGGTTCGATCATGTCGACGCCGACCCGATTGGTCTCGCTCGGTGCCGCCGTGCTCCTCATCGTCGGGCTCTCCGCCTGTACGGCGGAGCCCGAAGAGGCAGCGCCGCTGCCGACGAGTCCTGTCGTGCAGCTGGGCGCTCCGGGCGAGCCGAACCGGACACTGTCTCCGGAGGAGGCGGCCGGACTCGGTTCGCCGACGTACGTCGAGCAGGATGTGCTCTTCGTGCGCGACATGCTCCACCACCACTCGCAGGCGATCCAGATGACCGGCTACGTCGACGAGCGCACGACGGACGAAGACATCCGGCTGCTCGCCGAGCGCATGAACGTGAGCCAGGCCGACGAGATCACCCAGCTCGAGACCTGGCTGCAGACACGGGGCGAACCCGTGCGCGATCCGGACGACTCCCACGCGCACAGCGCGGAGTCGATGCCGGGACTCCTCACCGATGCCGAGCTCGCCCAGCTCGAGGCAGCCGAGGGCGAGGAGTTCGAGCGGCTCTTCCTGGCGTACATGATCAGGCACCACGAGGGCGCGATCCAGATGGTGACCGAGCTCTACGCCGACGGCGGCGGCCAGGAATCCGACATCGATGCGTTCGCCCGCCATGTCGAGGCCGACCAGGGCATCGAGATCGCCCGCATGAAGGAGCTGCTCGCCGAGCGCGAGGGCTGATCCCGCGGGGATCGGCCGGCGGGTTCACCCCGAGACGATGGGATGCCCCCGCGATCCGTGGATCGCGGGGGCATCCGTGTGCGACCCGCAGGCCGGGGCGTCGCCTCAGCTGAACGTGCCCGCCAGTGCGGCGATCGCCTGCGCCAGGTCGGAGTCGGGCGCCGCACCCGACTTGCGCGCGGCGTTGGCCAGCTGGTCGAGGACCGACTGGTCGTTGCCCTTGGCGGCGAGAGCCTCGGCCTTGTCGAGGTGTCCGCGCACCTCGCTCAGCGCCTTGCCCGTGAGCGTTCCGGCCCGCTCCGCCTGGTCGACGTACGAGCGCACGACCGCGAAGCTGGGCGCGTGCACGAGCATCGTCTGCAGCTGGGCGTTGAACTCGCTCTGCTGGATCTCACCGGCCGCGGCGATCTCGTTCGCCGACATCATCGCGCTCGGCGTGAGCCCGAGCGTCTCGAAGCCGCGGGCGATCTCGCTGCCGAGCACATGGCCGTTGTACCAGTACGTCGACCAGTAGCCACCGAGGTTCAAGCCGGTCGCATTCGGCTCGTCGATCGGACCACGGTCGAGGTAGGCGATCTCGACCGGTTTGGCGGTGTCGGTGAAGTCGATCACCGAGACGCCGCCCTGGTACCAGGCCTGCACCAGGATGTCGCGACCCGGCACCGGCACGATCGATCCGTTGTGGGCGACGCAGTTCTCCTGGGTCGTCTGCACGGCCGGGAGCTTGTAGTAGCTCGCGAACTGCAGCTTGCCGTCGACGATGTCGAACAGGGCGTCGGCGCCCCACTGGGGCTGATCGGTCGCGCGGCAGCGCGCTGACGTGCCGCCGCCCCACTCGTCGGTGAAGATGACCTTGGTGCCGTCGTTGTTGAACGTCGCCGAGTGCCAGTACGAGAAGTTCGGGTCGGAGACCGCGTCCAGCCGCACCGGGTTCGCCGGGTCGGAGATGTCGATCAGGATGCCGTTGCCCTGGCACGCGCCGGCGGCCAGGCCGATCTCGGGATAGGCCGTGATGTCGTGGCACGTGTTGGTGTTCGGCACCGGGCCGTAAGGCACGCCCGACGGGTGCAACGTGCCGGTCAGCGTGTTCTGCAGGCCGTTGAAGGCGCCGGTGTCGGGATCGGCGAAGATCCGCGGCTGGTTCACGATCGCCGCCGTCGCGGGTGCCGCGAGCGGCACCTTGATGACGTCGATCCGCCACTGGGTGGGGTTGCCCTCCGTGATCGGCGCCTGCGTGTTCGACGACACGTTCTCGCACCCGGCGAGCTCGAGTGGCGAGCGCACGTTCGACGTGCCGGAGTTGTAGATGTAGATGTTCGCAGGGTCGTCGGGATCGGTGACGAGCGTATGCGTGTGCGATCCGCGGCAGGTCTGCACACCCGGCAACTGCACCGGGTTGTCGATGTCGGTGATGTCGAAGATGCGCACGCCGCGGAACCGCTCGAGGTTGACGGGGCCGGGTGCTCCCTGCGTGCCGCAGTCGATGCGGCCGCGGGTCTCTTCGACCGACATGAACAGCAGGTTCCCGTAGACCGACACGTCACCCTGGCCGCCGGGGCACACGAACGAGTTCCGCAGCGTCGGGGCGCCGGCATCCGTCACGTCGTAGACCTGGAAGCCGTTGAAGTTGCCGACGACGGCGTGGTCGCCGGTGAAGGCGAGGTCGGAGTTGACGAAGCCGAAGTTGCCCGGAGGGGCGTCGAACGGAGCGACGCGGGGGAGGCTGGCGAGCAGCTCGATATTGCTCGCGGCGACCTCGGCGTCGAAGTATCCGGGAGCGAGCCCCTCACGGGGGTCGTCCTCGGCGGCTGCGGTGGCTGCGGTGGCGCTCATCAGCGACGCGCCGAGCAGGAGTGCTCCTGCTGCGGCGAGCGTGCGCTTGCGCCATCGCGTGGGTTGGCGGGTGAACTTCATCGGTCGTGCCCCTCTCACTGCGCTGGAAACGAATGCCTCCGGCAGGAGTCCTCGCGCACGACGACGTGCGAGGGGGCAGGCCCTGGGGGAGGCCGTTGATCGGAATCTATCGGCTCCCGGCGACGGTGGCTAGGACCGGTTTCACACAATTCCCGTCGGCCTGCCCCGCCCGGCCAAGCGTTCTGCGAACCCGGTCGTCGCCCGGCTGAGCGTTGTGCTCACCCCGGTGAGCGCTCCTGCGCTCGCTGGCGTATCGCGCGCCGAATGCCCGATCGTCGAGCCTCAGACCGCGATCCTGGCGGAGTGCACGATGGACGGGCGTACCCCGGGTGGCCGCTTCGGGCGCTCGCTACAGTGAACGCATGACGACGTTCGTGCTCACCGTGGTCGGCGACGACCGCTCAGGACTCGTGGCGGCGGTCGCCGACGTCGTCGGAGACCACGGCGGGAACTGGGAGAACAGCCAGCTCGCCGAGCTGTCGGGCGCCTTCGCCGGCATCATCGAGGTGTCGGTCCCCGCCGAGCGCGCCGATGAGCTGCGGGCGGCGCTCACGGCCCTCGAGGGTCTGCTCAAGGTCACGGTCCACCCCGGCGCCGCCGAGCCGCCGCGGGCCCCGTCTCGCCCGCTCACGCTGCAGGTGATCGGCAACGATCATCCCGGCATCGTGCGCGACATCTCCGCCGTGCTGCGCAACCACGACGTCTCGATCGACCACCTCACGACGCGCACCGCCGAGGCCGCCATGTACGGCGGACGGCTCTTCGAGGCCACGGTCGTCGCCCGGGTTCCGGCATCCGTCGATCTCGATGCCCTCACCGGCGAACTCGAGCGCCTCGCCACCGAGATCCAGGTGGACGTCACGCTCGCACCCTGAGCCGGCGTCCGGCCCTCGGAGCCCGCTCGCCTTCAGGCTGCGCGGACCGGTCAGGCCCGTGCAAGCGTCAGCAAACGCCAGGCCCGTCTAAACGTCAGGCCCGTCTGAACATCAGGCGAGGTCGCGCAACCGCGCGGCGAGACCGGTGCCGTCGCCCGCCCGCCGCTCGTAGCCGACGGCGATGATGAGCAGCACCGCGCCGACGACCGACAGGGTGATCCACCAGGGCATCGCCTCGATGCCGCGGCCGATCTGCACCATGAACGCGAGCAGGTTCTCGATCGGCAGCACGACGATGCCGATGAGGAACGGCGCGGCGAGGCGCTGGGTGGCGCCGACGAGGATCGCCACGAGTGCGATCGCCATGACGAGGATCGCGCGCCACGTGCGGGGGTCGGTGTAGGTCGCGGCGACCGAGGCGCTCAGCATCGTCACGAGCCCGGGCGCGAGCAGCGGCCACGATCCGGTCCAGCCCGCGGGCCATGCGGTGAGGGACCTGATCGGCGCCTCCACCGCCGGCCGGCGCAGCGCGATCGCGCCGGCGGTGAGGAGGAACAGCCCGAGGGGCAGCGAGAACCATTCGACGCGCAGGTCGCGGGGGCTCCACGCGACCACCGCCGTCACGAACGACACGGCGAACAGGAACCACACCGGCGGCAGCCCCGTCGGCCCGCGCAGGCCGCGAGCCGCGACCGCCACCATCAGCGTCAGGAAGCCGAGCAGCAGCGCCCACATGGTCCAGACGACGAACCAGTCCCGTTCGATCGCCGGCCAGGTCGCCACCCCCAGGATCAGGACGGCCGGAGCCCCGAGCCATCGCGTGTCGGCGAGCAACGACCCCTGGGGCGCGCTTCGGCGCAGGGCGCGCGCGGCGCTCGCCGCAGCCCCGCCGCCGATCAGGCCGAACGCCAGCGCCGCCACGATGGCCGGGTCGGTGGGCGCGGCATCGAGGCCGGCGCTCCACCGCACGCCTTGCACCGCCGCCGCCGTCGCGGCCAGGATCGCGACGCCGAGCGTCGGGGCGCGCAGCGCACGGAGCCGGCGCACGCGGGGAGTGGACGCGCGTGTGACGATGACGGATGCCGCCACCAGCGCCCACGCGGCGGCCACCAGCGCGTATGCCCGGGCGGGGAAGCCGGACTCGATCGACAGCGCCGGGATCACGGCATCCGTCCGGTCGAGGGCCAGCGCGACCAGCACCGGCACCACCGCGATCGCCAGCCCGGCGGTGTACATGCCCACCGCGCGGCGACCGCGCGCCGTGAGCACCGCGGCGACGACCGCGGCGCCGAGCGCCGGCGGCAGCAGGTAGGGCTCGAGCCCCGTGACGCCGGCGATGCCCCAGGCGCTCCACAGCGCGCCGGTGAACGCCGCGCCCGCGAGCGGCCACGCGTAGCGGCGCGGCGCGGTGAGGGCGGTCGCGGTGAACCCGACGCCCAGGATCACGAGCACGAGCAGGGTCGTCGGCAGCCCGGCCGACGTCCGGACGAGCGAGAGTGCGACGGCGATCGCCGCGGTGAGAAGAGCGGATGCCTCGACAGCCAGCCCTGCGGCGTGCGCCTGGGCGTGCGGCAGGCGCCGGTTGAGCGCACCGCCGATCAGGTCGGCCGACGTGAGTACTCCGGCGACGATCGCGGCGATGACCGGGAGCACGACCGGCGAACCGCTCATCGGCAGGAGCTGCGCGCCAAGGCAGACCGCCACCACTGCGACGGCGGGCACGAGCGTCGCGGCGGCGAACGTGCGCACGACGACCCCGAGACCCTCGCGCGTCGTGGTGACCAGGGTGAGCGCCAGGCCGAAGATCACGGCGGTCGACAGCGCCGTCCAGCCGCTGCGCTCGAACACCACCTGCAGCACGCCGATCGCGAAGGGCACCGCCGTCACGACGAGCACGGCGTACCACTCGCGCGAGGGCACGCGTCGGGCGAACGTCACCGCGATGGCGACCGCGCCCGCGGCGCAGGTGGTGAGGCACACCACGATGAGGGGATCCGCGCCCGCCTGGGCGAGTGCGGTGGCGAGCACCACCAGCGCGTACGCGAAGCCGACGCCGACGTGCACGAACCGTGCCCCGCGCGGCACAGTGAGAGCGAGCACGCCGATCGACGCGACGACGGCGGCGCCGGCCCAGACGGTGAGGTCGTCCTCCCGCCACGACAGCACCGCCGCGAACACCACCGCCGCGTGCGCGCCGGCGACGAGCGGCATGCGCACGGCGGCCGAGGCGCCTCGCAGCGCGGTCGTGACGACCGCACCCGCGATCACCGCGGCGGCGAGGCCGAGCGCGACGCGCGCCCACACCTCGAGCCCCGGCAGCGACAGCACCGTGAGGAAGGCGAGCACCGCGTACCAGGCGCCGAGGAACCCGAGCCATCGCGTGCCGAGCGGCTGCGGCATCCGTTCCCCGGCGAGGTCTGATGCGAGCGAGGTGCCACCCAACGCGTCGTCGACGGGTACGGCGATTCCGGCACCCGACACCGCCGGGGTGTGGGGCGTGCCGGGCGCATTCGGGGCGTGCGCCGCGCGCCCCGAATGCACGGTGTGCGCCCCAAACCTGTGGGGAGTGGATGCCGCGACATCGGCTGCGGCCGTGGGCGCGTAGTCGCGCCAAGTGAGGGCGGCGAACGAGGCGAGCGACAGGGCGAGGGCCGCGAGTCCCGTCGTCAGTCCGATCGCGTTGCCGGGCAGCAGGAACATGCGATCGGTGGACGGGCTCGCGAGGGCGCCGGCGAGCGACAGCAGCGCCGTGAGCGTCGGGATGACGGCGATCACCGCGACGACGGCGACCGCGCCGCTGAACAGGGCTCCGCGTGCGACGACGCGATGAAGCGGCGTGGCCGCGCCGACGGCGACGAGTCCGATGCCGGCGGCGGCAGGGAACGCCGCGAACCACGTGCCGACTCCGAGCGGCGGCATGGCGATGGGCAGCACCGTCGTCGCGCCGACGAGCGCGGCGCCCGCGACGCCGCTCCACAGCTGTCCCGCGGGGTGGTGCGCCGAAGCGACGGCGATCGCCGCGATCGAGACCAGGGTGGCGCTCGCCAGGTACGCGGTCGGCACGGCGGTGGCGGCCTCCGTCCCCCACACCGTGACCAGCGCGGCGGCCGCGAAGCCGAACTGCGCGACCGTCAGTGCCGTGCGCTCGGCCCTGAGCGGGCCGGCGAAGCCCGCGGATCCGCGCGCGGCGAAGGCCACCAGCGCACTCGCGGCCGCGGCCGACGTGAGCCAGCCCGCGGTCGTGGCGAGCGCCGAGCCCGCCCCGAGGGCGAGCAGGAGCGGAACGAACGAGAGCGCGAGCAGGCCGGTCCAGAGCCAGGCACGGATGCCGGCCCGCGGGCCGAGCGCCGCCAGCGCGCCGCCCGCGATCAACGTCGCGAGCGCGGTGAACACCCAGCCGTTCGACTCCGGGGGCAGGAGCGGAAGCGCCGCGGTCACCGTGAGCGCCAGGAAGACGACGCCGAGCGAGCCGATCGCCTCGGCCGAGAACCGCAGCCGCCGGCGAGCCAGCAGTGCCGAGCCGCCGAGGAACGCCGCCGCGATCGTGCCGACGATCGCCGCTCGCGGCCATGGGTCGGCGAGATCGGGGTTGAAGAACGTGAACACCACGGCGGCGACGGCCACGAGCGCCGCCCCGGCGACCGCGAGAACGGACTGCACCGTCGCGGATGCCCGTGCTGCGACCGCGTCGCCGGGGCCGCGCGACGGCGCGACCACGGAGGCTGCGTGCTGCGGCGCGGTGCCCGCTGCTTCGGCGGCGGCGCTCGCCGGCGCAGAGATCGGGACGAGGGGCACCTGCTCGAGCAGAGCCTGTCGCGCCCGCAGTGCGTCGGCGGCGTTCCGAGAGGCCAGCCAGAGGTCGCGGCCGATGGCGCCGGCGAAGTCCGCACCGCAGGCGGGGCAGCGCTGGTCGTCGACGATCCCCGTGGCGCAGACCGGGCAGCGCGCGACGTCGAGCAGCTCGGCGATCGCCGTGTCGCTCCAGGCGTGCGTGCGCGGCGCGCTCGCCGTTGCGGCAGTCACGCGTCACCCTCTCTCGCCGCAATCGCGGCGGGATGGTCGTCGGGCACCCACTCGAGGATGTCGCCCGGCTGACAATCCAGCACTCGGCAGATCGCGTCGAGGGTCGTGAAGCGCACCGCCTTCGCGCGCCCGTTCTTGAGCACCGAGACGTTGGCGGGGGTGATGTCGATCGCCGCCGCGAAGTCGGTGACCGACATCTTCTTCTTCGCCAGCTGCACGTCGAGGGTGATGATGATCGGCATCAGACCACCTCCGAGAGATCGTGCTCAAGCTGCGACGCCTTGCGCAGCAGCCCGCGCAGCACGACGAGCAGGAGTGAGAGCCCCGCGCCCACCACGATGCCGAGCAGGCACAGCAGCACGATCGACGGCGATCCCGCCGGGGCGGTGATCAGGAAGCCGAGGGTCGTGACGACGAGCACTGTGGCAAACACGACGGCCCAGAGGCTCACATCCACCCAGACGAACGCGCGCGGCGTGAAGATGCTGTCCGCCCGCACGAGGGTCAGCAGCCGCCAGACGCAGACGAGCACCACCTGGGCGCAGAGGGTGAAGACCACGCCGATGACGATTCCGGGCACCTCGAGGTAGGCGAGGTACGGGTACATTCCGGCGAGCGATCGCGCCATTCCCGGCAGCACCACCACCTGGCAGAGCAGCAGCAGGCCGATCAGCACGGCGATGATCGCCTTCAGGACGACGATCGTGGTGGGGCGCATCGCAAACCTATCGATAAACGGCAAGGACCTATCGACAAACAATAGCCCTGGCATCCGTCTTCGGCGCAAGAGGGAACCCTGAGAAGCGCCTGGCAACCGCCGGGGTGGCCGGCCGGGGGCGTGCGGGAGTAACGTGCGGAGGCGTGGGCTCCCTGATCTACTTCAACTCCGCGTCGCTCGACGGCTACATCGCCGGTCCCGACGGGCGGTGGGACTGGGCGACCCCCGACGCCGAGGTGCACTCGTTCGTCAACGAGCTCATGGCTCCCGCGACCACGCACCTGCTCGGGCGCCGCGTGTACGAGGTCATGAAGGTGTGGGACGAATTCGCGCTCGAGGAGCTGTCTCCTGCCGAGCGCGAGTTCGCGCTGCAGTGGCGCGACGTCGACAAGGTCGTCTACTCCCGGTCTCTCGAGTCCGTGTCGACCGACCGCACCGAGCTGCGCTCGCACTTCGACCCCGCCGAGGTTCGGGCGATGACGGATGCCTCGTCCTCCCCGATCGCGATCGGCGGCGGCGAGCTCGCCTCGGCGGCGGCACGCGCCGGCGTGCTCGACGAGGTGCACATCATCGTGGCACCGGCGGTGGTCGGCGGCGGCATCCGCTTCCTCGACGAAGGGCTGCGGCTCGATCTGGAGCTCTTCGACGAGCGCCGCTTCGCGAACGGCTCGGTGTACCTCGGCTACCGCGTGCGGCGGGGAAATGAAGAAACCCCCTCCATGTAGAAGCTAGGAGAGGGTTTCAGTGGCTCCGACGGGCGTCGATCCCGTGACCTCACGATTTTCAGTCGTGCGCTCTACCAACTGAGCTACAGAGCCGCGCGGCATCCGTGCGAGGAATACTCCTCTATACAAGACCTGCCGCGTCCTAGACGAAAGGCCCTCTTCGAAAAAAGGGCCCGTCGCTCGGAGCGACCCTGACGGGACTTGAACCCGCGACCTCCGCCGTGACAGGGCGGCACGCTAACCAACTGCGCTACAGGGCCATGCTTTTTAATTGTGGGAGTGACCCCAACGGGATTCGAACCCGTGCTACCGCCGTGAAAGGGCGGCGTCCTAGGCCGCTAAACGATGGGGCCGGGTGAACCCTGGGGCTCACTGCCGAGGACCAAGCATACGTAATGACTGGGCAAAACGCCAATCGAGCGCGTGGCGCTCTTGTGGATCGAGCGATCCGGGCGCACACTGGCCGGGTGGCCGCTGCCCGAGGCGGCGGTCGCTCTGCGCCACTGGGGGTTTGCGCATGTTACTGATGTTGCTAGTGTGAAACGAGTTGACGCCGCAGGGGGGAGGACCCGGTGCAGCCCGAGAACGTCACCGTGAAGGCCATGGCCGATGACGCCGCGGAGTGCGGGTGCGCCCCTTCCGCGAGTGAGCAGCAGCGGCTCTGGCCCGCGATGAACCGGCGCACAGCGCTCGGGCTCGGGATTCTGGGCGTGGCCGCGCTGGGCGCGGTGGGCGGCTCGATCGGCCCGCTCGCCAGTCCCGCCTTCGCCGCCGACTATCCGTCGTGGGACGACGTCGTCGCCGCGAAGAGCAACGAACAGGCAAAGGCTGCCGAGGTCACTCGGATCCAGGAGCTGATCGCCGGGCTCGAGGCGGATGTCGCGGCCAAGAAGCAGATCGCCCAGCAGCTGTCCGACGAGTTCTATGTCGCGCAGCAGGAGTACTTCGATGCGGCGCTGCGGGCCGACCAGCTGCAGCAGCAGGCCGACGCTCAGGCGGCAGCCGCGGTGGATTCCGCGAACAAGGCCGGCCGCGTGGCGGCACAGCTGTACCGCAACGGCGGCGACGACACGTCGCTCGAACTCTTCTTCGCCGGCTCCGCCGCGTCGGCCGACGACCTGCTCGCCCGCCTCGGCACGATGGACAAGCTCGTCCAGCGCAATCAGGACGTGTACGCGGAGGCGGTGACGGCCCGCGACTCGGCGCAGAGCCTGAGCGATCAGGCGGCGGTGCAGCGCGTCGAGCGCGACCGGCTGCAGAAGATCGCCGAAGAGAAGATGGTCGCCGCGCAGAAGGCGGCCGACGAGGCCCAGGCCGCGCTGGACACCCAGAACGCCAAGCGGGGCGAGCTCGAGGCACAGCTCGCCGCGCTTCAGGACACCGTGGCCAAGACCGTCGCCGACTACGAAGAAGGCGAACGCGTCCGCAAGGCGGCCGAAGAAGCGGCTCGCGTCGCGGCGGCCGCTGCCGCGCGCGCCGAAGCCGAACGCATCGCCCGCGCGAACGCCGCCGCCGCCGCGGCGGGTGGCGGCGGCGGTGGTGGCGGCGGTGGCGGAGGCGGCGGTGGCGGAGGCGGCGGAGCCGTCGTCGGCTCCGGCTGGGCCCGTCCGTCGTCGGGCTGGCGCAGCTCCGGCTATGGCCCCCGCACGGTGCAGTGCGGCAACAGCTACTGCTCCAGCGGGTTCCACTACGGCGTCGACCTCGCTGCCGGCTGCGGGGCCGGTATCTACGCGGCCTCAGCCGGACGCATCGTGTACGCCGGCGGGAACGGCGGCTACGGCAACTACATCAAGATCGACCACGGCGGCGGCATCGGCTCGGGCTACGGGCACATCCGCAGCGGAGGCATCTTCGTCGGCGTCGGTCAGTGGGTCAACGCCGGTCAGCTCATCGCGAGCGAGGGCAACACCGGCAACTCGTTCGGCTGCCACCTCCATTTCGAGGTCTACGTCAACGGCGGGACCGTGAACCCGATCGACTTCATGGGCGCGCGGGGCATCGGCGTCTGAGCCCGCACGCCGTCTGAAACGACGAGAACCGGATGCCGCGGCATCCGGTTCTCGCGTGAAAGCCCTGCGTCAGAGCGTGTTCGGGGCGACGCCCTCACCCTGGGTGCGGGTCTCGCCCTCGTGCTGCTTGAAGCGGTCGAAGGCCTCGCCGACGAGGCGCTCGGCCTCGGCCGCACCGGCCCACTCGTCGACCTTGACCCATTTGTTGGGCTCGAGATCCTTGTAGTGCTCGAAGAAGTGCTCGATCTCCTTGCGCGTGTACTCGGGGATGTCGTTCACGTCCTGGACGTGCGACCAGCGCGGGTCCTTGCCGAGCACCGCGACCACCTTGTCGTCGCCGCCGGCTTCGTCGCTCATCTTGAGCACGCCGACGGGGCGCACGCTCGCGAGCACACCGGGCGCGAGATCGAAGTCGAGCAGCACCAGCACGTCGAGCGGGTCGCCGTCCTCGCCGAGGGTGTTCTCGAAGAACCCGTAGTTGGTGGGGTACCCGAACGCGGTGTAGAGGATGCGGTCGAGGAAGACGCGGCCGGTGCCGTGGTCGACCTCGTACTTCACGCGGCTGCCGCGCGGGATCTCGATGACGGCGTCGTACGCGCCCATAGTGGTGCTCCTTCGGAAAGACGGTGGGATGCCGCGACAAGCCTAGTCGCGGGACTCTTTCCGTCGTGCGTCGGTCTTCGGCCGATGGCTCGCGGGGTTGTTCGGTGAAAGAATCGGGCCGAATCGGCTCGAGAGGCCGCTTTCGGCGCGGCTGTCGCGGATCCAGCCCGACACTTTCACGCAGGTGGCGGGATAGCGTGGGCGGGTGGATGAGCGCCGACCCGGACTGCACCCCGCCGTCGCCGAAGTGCGGCTCGCCGTGCGCCGTGCGCTGACGACGCTCCCGTCGGGCGCGACGGCGATCGTCGCCCTGTCCGGCGGAGCCGACTCGCTCGCCCTGGCGGCGGCGACGGCGTTCGAGGCGCCGAAGCTCGGTCTGCGCGCGGCAGCGGTCACCGTCGACCACGGACTGCAGGACGGATCGACGGATGCCGCAGCCGCCGCGGCGGCGAAGGCCGAGGCCCTCGGGTTCGAGGCCCGCGTGGTCCGCGTCGAGGTCGGCGCAGACGGCGGGCCGGAGGCGGCCGCTCGCGAGGCGCGCTACGCCGCGTTGCGAGACGCCGCCCGCGACACCGGGGCGGCGGCGATCCTCCTCGGCCACACGCTCGACGACCAGGCCGAGACGGTGCTGCTCGGCCTCGCGCGCGGCGCGGGCGCCGCCAGCCTGCAAGGCATGGCCGACGCCGCCGAGCTCGACGGCGTCGCCCTCCTGCGGCCGCTGCTCGCGGTGCGGCGGTCCACAACCCGGGCGGCGTGCGCGGCCGAAGGCCTCGAGCCGTGGGACGACCCGCAGAACGCCGACCCCCGCTTCGCGCGGGTGCGCGTGCGCGAGACGGTGCTGCCCGTCCTCGAAGCCGAGCTCGGCCCCGGCATCGCCGACGCCCTCGCCCGCACCGCGGCGCAGCTGCGTGAGGACGCCGAGGCCTTCGACGAGATGATCGACGAGACGATCGAGGACATCGTCGAGCACGCCGAAGCGGGGATCTCCGTCTCGGCGCCCGCGCTCGCCGCGAACCCCGCAGCCCTGCGCAACCGCATCATCCGGCACGTGGTGGCGAGCGAGTTCCACCAGAGCCTGACGCGGACGCAGACGATCGAGGTGGCGCGCCTGGTCACCGACTGGTCGGGCCAGGGACCCATCGACCTTCCCGGATGCCGCGCCCGCCGCGTCGGCGGGCGCATCGAGTTCACGGCGCGCTGAGTCGCGGGCGGACGCTCACAGGCGCAGTGGTCGCAAACCCCGGGCGGGCATGGGGAATTGTCCCCTCCGAACCCCGGCCCGCGCCCGGATATGGTGGGGCGATCATGGCAGACGTCGAGTTCGAAGACTCGGATCTCACCGAGGCGGTCCTGAACCTGCAGAAGGCGGGCGACGTCCCGGGCGACGGGTTCTGCCAGGCCTTCGGCGTGCTCGGGTCGCCCGTCGTCGAATCGGCCCTCGGCGACGCGGACGCCATCATCCGGCAGGCGATGAGCGCGCTCGCCGGTGTCGGCCACGACCTGTCGGTGGACGTCGACACCGTCCACACCGAGCTCCGCGCACTCGACGCCCAGCTGGCCGGGGCATCCGGATGACGGTGCCGGGCCTGGCGGCCGACCCCGGCGAGGGCAGTGTCGACGGCATCCGCGATCTCGCCGCGTTGTTCCGCACCCGAGCCGGTGCGGAGCGCGATCGCAGCACGCACGCGCACAGCGCGCTGCGCGCGCTCACCCCCGTCACGGCCGTCAGCGTGGACGCGCTGCGGCCGCGCATCACCGTGGTCGCCGGCCGCTTCACCGACGTCGCGGATGCCGCCGACGAGGCGGCCGGGGTGCTCGACGAGTACGCGGACGCGCTGGCCGATCTGCAGCGCCGCGCCGCGTCTGCGCGGGAACAGGCGGAGGGCGACTACGCGGCGATCCAGACCCGGCGTTCCATCGCGCTCAACGCCGCGTCGGAGTTCGTCGTGGGCTGGTCGCTGGAGTGGGACGAGGTGCTCCCGTCGTGGTCGTACCTCGACGACCCGTCGCTCCTCGACCGCTGGCAGGGGGCGATCGACGACTATCGCGCGGCACGGGACGCGTACAACGCGCTGCGCGACGAACGAGACCAGCTCGACCACGACACGGCCGCGCGGCTGGCCGGCATCCCGCTCATCGCCGAGATCACCCACGACGGTGTCGTAGGTGCGGGCGGCTTCGTCGCGGCGACGGCGCTGTGGGCCGGCGACACCGACGCCGTGACGGCCGAGCAGATCGCGGCGCTCGGGGACCCCGAGCTCATCAGGCAGGTCTGGGACAGCCTCGACCGGGCGGAGAAGGATGCGCTGATCGCCGTGTCGCCTGACGTCATCGGCAATCTCGACGGCATCCCCATCGGCGACCGCGTCGCCGCCAACCGTCTCAACATCGAGGACGAGATCGCCGCCCGCGAGGCCGAGATCGAACGGCTGGAACGGCTGCGCGACGCCGCGGTCGACCGCTCCTACCACGGCCAGGGCTCGGTCGAGCAGGAGTACGACGACCTCATCGCCGAGCAGCAGCGCCTGATCGACTACTACCAGGGGCTCCTGACGCAGGAGATCCAGGTCGTCGACGAGACCGGCGCGGTGCGCACCGAGACCGGCGCCCGGGTGGTGGTCTTCGACCCGTCGCACCAGGCCATCGCCACGTATCACGGGCCCCTCGACCCCGTGACCGGCGACATCCCGTCGTGGGTGCGCTCCGTGGCCATCTCGGTCCCCGGCACCGGATCGAACATGACCGACTTCGGCGACGAGCGTGCCGCCGACCTGCAGGCGGCCGCCGGCCCCGGCACCGCGGTGTTCCAGTGGGCGGGCGGCGCGTTCCCGCAGTCCATCCCCGAGGCGATGAGCGCGTCCTACTCGCACGACCTCGCGCCGCGGCTGCGCGACTTCGCCGCCGGCATCGCCGTGCCCGGCAGTGCGACGCTGACCGTGCTGGGCCACAGCTACGGCGGCGCGGCCGTCGGACTCGCCGAAGCGGCGGGGCTGCGCGCCGACCGGGTGCTCTACGTCGCCGCGGCGGGCATGGGCGACGGCGTCTCGAGCGTGGACGACTTCCCGCATACTTCAGACGTGCCCCATTACGCGATGATGAGCCGAAACGACATGGTCGTCGGACTCATCCAGGGCCGCGAGGGCGACCTGCACGCCCTTCACGGGCAGTCGACGCTCACCGCCGACGGGGTCACGCGCCTCGAGACGGGTGCGATCGACGCGTCCCGCCCCGACAGCGACGACATCGAGGACTACAACGTCCCCGGCAACGGCACGCCGTCGGCGATCGACAGTCACAGCTCGCTCTACACGCCCGGCTCGACGGCCTTCGAGAACATGGTGGCGGTGATCACGGGCGGGCAGGCCGAGGTGTACGCCGAGAACGAGATCATCGTCGCGGGCGGGCGGCCCATCACGATCGACGGCATCGACCGTGACGATTACGAACCCGTCTACACGGAGGTCGACTGAGCCGTGCGCCGAATCGTTGCCGCCGTCGCCGTCGCCCTCTTCGCGCTCGCCCTGGGAGGATGCAGCATGACGCCCGAAAGCCGGCTCGCCGAATACGAGACCGAGGCGGACCGCCTCCTCGGCGAGACCGTCGCGCTGATTCCGGCGGCCCTCGATCCCGCGTCGGGCTTCTCCGAGTCCGAGCCGAGGTACGCGCCGACGGAGGGAGCGGCGTCCGCGTCGGACCCCGCCTGGTGGCAGGCCCGCGAGAGTCTCAACCTCGCGGCAGAGACGGATGCCTCGGCCGACGCCGCGGCCGCGATCGCCGCCGGACTCACCGATGACGGCTGGCGCGAGTCGAAGGTGCGCGAGACCGAGGGCGGGGCCCGCATCACCGACGGGTTCCGCAAGGATCTCGACGGCGGCGAGTGGTACATCGAGGTGACGTGGGTGCAGACGCGGCCGGAGATGGCCGAAGTCGTCGAGGTGCTCGTGGTCAGCCCGCAGACCGTCCGCGGCGCCGACGCCGCCGGCACGTAGACTCATCCCCATGCGCGCGGCCGACGTCTCCAGCGACCTCACGGAAGTCCTCGTCACAGAGGAGGAGATCCGGGCGAAGCTCGACGAGATCGCGGCGCAGGTCGACGCGGACTACGCGGACGAGGATCTGCTGCTGGTCGGCGTGCTCAAGGGTGCGGTCATGGTGATGGCGGACTTCTCCCGTGCGCTCACGAAGCACATCACCATGGACTGGATGGCGGTCTCGTCGTACGGTGCGGGCACCAAGTCCAGCGGCGTCGTGCAGATCCGCAAGGACCTCGACACCGACATCCTCGGCAAGCACGTGCTCATCGTCGAGGACATCATCGACTCGGGCCTGACCCTGAGCTGGCTGCTGGAGAACTTCGCGGCTCGTGGTGCGGCATCCGTCGAGGTCTTCGCGCTCCTGCGCAAGCCCGAGGCCGCCAAGGTCGAGGTGAACTGCAAGTACGTGGGGTTCGACATCCCCACCGAGTTCGTCGTGGGCTACGGCCTCGACTACGCCGAGAAGTACCGCAACCTCCGCGACGTCGCCGTCCTCGCCCCGCACGTCTACTCGTAGTCAGCGCGTTTCGTCTCTGCGTTTCGTCTCGCTTCGCTCGCTCAACGACCGTCGCTCGCTCAACGACCGGTCGTTGAGCGAGGGAGGAACGACCGAGACGAAACGCCCTGGATTCGGCGATTACGCCCGGGGCGAATGCACAGTCGACGCCTAGGAACCGCGCGATACCCTGATTCAACCGTCGACGGGCGCTTTCCTGTCCACGACGGCACGTCGACGAAAGGGGTCGGGCTGTCGCCCGCGCCATGGACTTCAAGAAGATCACCCGCAACCCGCTCTTCTACGTCCTGCTGATCGGGGTCTTCCTCATCGTGGGGTTCTCGCTCATCTCGAGCCTGAACGGTGCGAAGCAGATCTCCACGCAGGAGGGTCTCGAGCTGCTCTCCGGTGAGACCGTCACCGAGGTCGTCAACACCGACGGCGATCAGCGCGTCGACATGAAGCTCTCCAAGGAGTACGACGGCGCGACCGACGTGCAGTTCTACTACGTCACCGCACGTGCCGCCGAGGTCGTCGACGCGGTCAACGAGGCCGCCCCGAAGGACGGCTTCAACGACGCCGTGCCGCGCGCGACCTGGTTCGACGGGTTCCTCTCGCTCCTGCTGCCGATCCTGCTGCTGGGTCTGCTGTTCTGGTTCCTGATGTCCAGCGCTCAGGGCGGCGGCAGCAAGGTCATGCAGTTCGGCAAGTCGCGGGCGAAGCTCGTGACGAAGGAGATGCCGCAGGTGACCTTCCAGGATGTCGCGGGCTCCGACGAGGCGATCGAAGAGCTCGAAGAGATCAAGGACTTCCTGAAGGACCCGTCGAAGTTCCAGGCCGTGGGGGCGCGCATCCCCAAGGGCGTGCTGCTGTACGGCCCTCCCGGAACGGGCAAGACGCTGCTCGCGCGGGCCGTCGCCGGCGAGGCGGGCGTGCCGTTCTACTCGATCTCGGGCTCGGACTTCGTCGAGATGTTCGTCGGCGTCGGCGCCAGCCGCGTGCGCGACTTGTTCAACACCGCCAAGGACAACTCCCCGGCGATCATCTTCATCGATGAGATCGACGCGGTCGGCCGCCATCGCGGCGCCGGCATGGGCGGCGGGCACGACGAGCGCGAGCAGACGCTCAACCAGATGCTCGTCGAGATGGACGGCTTCGACCCCAAGGTCAACGTCATCGTGATCGCGGCCACCAACCGCCCCGACATCCTCGACCCCGCGCTGCTGCGCCCGGGCCGCTTCGACCGTCAGATCGGCGTCGACGCGCCCGACTTCAAGGGTCGCACCAAGATCCTCGAGGTGCACGGCCGTGGCAAGCCGCTCGCCGACGGCGTGGACCTCGAGGTCGTGGCCCGCAAGACCCCCGGTTTCACCGGTGCCGACCTCGCGAACGTGCTGAACGAGGCCGCCCTCCTCACCGCGCGCTCGAACGCGCAGCTGATCGACAACCGCGCGCTCGATGAGGCCATCGACCGCGTGATCGCCGGTCCGCAGCGGCGCACCCGCGTGATGAAGGATAAGGAGAAGCTCATCACCGCGTACCACGAGGGCGGTCACGCGCTCGCGGCGGCGGCGATGAACCACACCGACCCGGTCACGAAGGTCACGATCCTCCCGCGCGGCAAGGCCCTCGGCTACACGATGGTGCTGCCGCTCGACGACAAGTACTCGGTCACCCGCAACGAACTGCAGGATCAGCTCACCTACGCGATGGGCGGCCGCGTCGCCGAAGAGATCGTGTTCCACGACCCGACGACGGGTGCCTCGAACGACATCGAGAAGGCGACGAGCATCGCCCGCAAGATGGTCACCGAGTACGGCATGACCGGCGACATCGGCCCGGTGAAGCTCGGACAGTCCTCGGGCGAGGTCTTCATGGGCCGCGACATGGGCCACGGCCGCGAGTTCTCGGAGCGGATCGCCGAGCGCGTCGACACGCAGGTGCGCGACCTCATCGAGCAGGCGCACAACGAGGCCTACGAGGTCATCAACGCGAACCGTCACGTGCTCGACAAGCTCGCCCTCGAGCTGCTCGAGAAGGAGACGCTCGACCACCTGGAGCTCGCCGAGATCTTCAAGGACGTCAAGCGCCTGCCCCCGCGCCCGCAGTGGCTGTCGAGCGAGCAGCGCCCGCCGTCGACCCTGCCCCCGATCGACGTGCCGAAGCGCCGCGACGAGGCAGGGCTCGCCGCGAGCGTCGAGGCCGAGCAGCCGGCTGCCGAGAAGGCGCCCAAGCGCCGTCCGTCCGGACAGGCGCGACCCGCGACCGCGTAGGCTCGGCCCGTGGCCGTAGACCGTGAGCGCATCGCCGCGCTCGTGCGCGAGCTGCTGGAGGCGATCGGCGAAGACCCCGACCGCCCCGGCTTGAGGCAGACGCCCGAGCGTGTGGCCGACGCGTACGGCGAGTTCTTCGCGGGAGTGGGAGAGGATGCCGGGGCGCCGCTCGCCCGCACCATCTCGGTGTCGCGGGGCCCGGCCCCCGACACGCTCCCTTCCGGCGCGGTGATGCTGCGCGACATCCTGTTCCGTTCGGTGTGCGAGCATCACCTGCTGCCCTTCCGCGGCCATGCGCATCTCGCGTACCTCCCCGGCGAGCAGGTCGTGGGCCTCGGCGCCCTGCCGAAGGTCGTCGAGATCCTGTCGTCGCGTCCTCAGGTGCAGGAACGCCTCGGCGAGCAGATCGCCGATGTGATCGCCGCATCCCTCGACGCGCGGGGCGTGCTGGTGGTGCTGGAGGCGACGCACGAGTGCGTGACGATGCGCGGCGGGAGGCAGCCGGATGCCTCGACCGTGACGATCGCGGCGCGCGGCGAGCTGGCCGAGCCTGCGGCGCGTGCCGAGCTGGTCGCGCTGCTCGGGACGGCGCGGCCGTCAGGGATGCGCGCATGACCCTCATCATGGGCGTCGTGAATGTGACGCCCGACTCGTTCAGCGACGGCGGACGCCATGCGGATGCCGATGCCGCCGTCGCCCATGGCCTCGCGCTGCACGCGCAGGGCGCCGACATCCTCGATATCGGCGGCGAGTCGACGAGGCCTGGTGCGGAGCGCGTGGATCCGCGCGTGGAGCAGGACCGCGTGCTTCCCGTCGTGCGCGCCCTCGCCGACGCCGGCGTCCTCGTGAGCATCGACACGATGAACGCGTCGACGGCCCTCGCCGCAGTGACGGCCGGGGCGCGCATCGTCAACGACGTGTCGGGCGGCATGGCCGACCCCGAGATGCTGCCGACGGTCGCGTCGACGGACGCGGACGTGGTTCTGCAGCACTGGCGCGGCCACTCGGCCGACATGTACGCGCGCGCCGTCTACGACGACGTCGTGACCGAGATCGCCGCAGAGCTGCGAGCCCGCGTCGAGGCGGCCGCAGTGGCCGGAATCGCACCCGACCGGGTGATCGTCGACCCGGGCATCGGCTTCGGCAAGCGCGGCGAGCAGAACTGGCAGACGCTGCGGGGGCTCGACCGCTTCGTCGCACTGGGCCCGCGGGTGCTGATCGGCACGAGTCGCAAGCGCTTCCTCGCCGACGCGCTCGCCGGTGGCCTCGACGGGGATCCCGCCGAGGGTTCCGAGCAACCGTCCGAGGCTCGCCGCGACCTGGCGACCGCGGTGACGAGCGTGCTCGCCGCGCAGGCGGGGGTGTGGGCGGTGCGTGTCCACGATGTCGTCGCCACGCGAGATGCTCTCGTGGTGGCCCAGCGCTGGGCAGGCTCGCGACAGCACGACCGATCGGGCAGCCGGGAGGGCTGATGGACTTCATCGACGAGATCACGCTGACCGGGGTGCGCGCATTCGGGCACCACGGCGTGTTCGAGGAAGAGCGGCGGGAGGGCCAGGAGTTCGTCGTCGACGCGACCCTGTACGTCAGCACCGCGCAGGCTGCGGCATCCGACGACGTCGCCGACACCGTCCACTACGGAGAGGTGGCCGAGCGCATCGTCGATCTGGTGGGCCGCGAGCCGCTGAATCTGATCGAGGGCGTCGCGGCGCGGATCGCCGACGACCTCCTCGCGCACGAAGGAGTGAAGATGGTGGCGGTCACGGTCCACAAGCCGCAGGCGCCCATCACGGTGCCGTTCGCCGACGTGTCGGTCACGATCCGTCGTGCCCGGCGCGAAGAGCCGTCGTGGAGGGAGGGATCGTGAACCGACGCCTGGCACAGGGCTTCGACGGCGATGCCGAGCGTCACCCGCGCGGACCGGTCGAGGCCGTCATCGCCCTGGGTGCGAATCTCGGCGACCGCAGCGCCACGATGGGCGCCGCGATCAAGGACCTCGCCCGCGTGCCGCTGGTCGACGCCGTGCGCGTGTCGGAGCCGATCGAGTCGGTCGCCATGAAGCCGGAGGGACCGGATGCCGAGGCCCCGGCCTATCTGAACGCCGTGGCGATCCTCACCACACGCCTTGCGCCGTCGGTGCTCCTGAGCTACCTCCATGCCATCGAGCAGCGGCACGGCCGTGTGCGCTCGGCGGCACGCTCCGCCGGCGAGCCCGGCTGGGAGGATCGCACGCTGGACCTGGACCTCATCGCGTACGGCTCTGTCGTCAGCGACGATCCCCGCCTGCTGCTGCCGCACCCCCGGGCCGCCGAGCGCGACTTCGTGCTCGGGCCCTGGCTGGCGGTGGATCCGGACGCAGTGCTTCCGGGCGCGGGCCGTGTCGACGAGGTTCTCCGCCGGCTGCGGGAGGGCGGACGCCGATGAAGCGCACCGGTGCCGGTGTTCTCGCGATCTCGGCGATCCTCGGGGTCGCCGCAGGCTTCCTCGTCGACCAGCTGCTGACATCGGCGGGGCGCCCCACCTTCACGCCGGCCGTGACGCTGCCGATTCTCCTGGTGCTGCTGGGGGCCTTCGTGATCGCGCTCGCCATCCCCATCCGACGTGCCACGCGCGGCACCACGACGTCGAAGGTCGACCCGTTCCGCGCCGTGCGCATCGCGATGCTGGCGAAGGCCTCGAGCATCGTCGGTGCGGCGGTCGGCGGGGTGGGAGCGGGGCTGTGGGTCTTCCTGGCGACCCGGCCCGTCACACCCTCGCTAGGCTCGTTGGGAGCGGTCATCGCGACGACCGTGAGCGGCGCCCTGCTGGTCGCCGCTGGTCTGGTCGCGGAGCACCTCTGCACCATCCGGAAGGACGACGATGACGAACAGCCCGGAGGCGACGACCCCGGACTCGAGCCCCGACTCCACGACCACTGAGGCCGGGGGCACGTTCGAGCGGATCGTCGAGCCGCGCTCCGAGAACCGGCTGGTGCTGGAGGGCGGGGTCTGGCATCAGATCTCGCCGAAGTACGTGACCGTGCAGCTGATCTCCACCGGCTCGTTCCTCGTGCTCGTCGTCGCAGCCACGCTGGTGCTCGCGCTGCTCATGCATCAGCTGTGGGCGTGGATCCCCGGCGGGATCCTGACCTTGATCCTCGTGTGGACCCTCGTCATCCTTCCGCGCCAGGCGCGCTCCATCGGGTACCAGCTGCGCGACGACGATCTGGTCTTCCGGCGCGGCATCCTGTGGCAGCGCTTCGTGGCGGTGCCGTACGGCCGCATGCAGCTCATCGACATCACCCACGGTCCGCTGGACCGGGGCTTCGGCATCGCCCAGCTGAAGTTCGTCACCGCGGCCGCGGCGACCGGCGTCGTCATCCCCGGGCTCGAGCAGTCCACCGCCGAGACGCTCCGCGACCACCTCGTCGGAGTCGCCGAGAGCCGGCGCACGGGGCTATGACGTCCACCCCCGAGCCTGTGCACCGGGTCCCTGAATCCGGGGACCGGGTGCCCGAGCCTGCCAACCCGGTGCCTGAGCCGGTGAACCCGGTGCCTGAGCCCGTCGAAGGGCCGCTCGCGCCCGGCGCACCGCCGCCGCAGCTGGTGCGGTCGCCGCTCAGCGACGGCGAGTGGCATCGCCTGCACCCGCTCACGCCCCTCCTGCGCGGCGGACTGTTCCTGATCGTCGTCATCGGCATCGTGCTCGCGAATCTGCGCGATCGCCTCGTCTTCATCTTCCTGCCGTGGCTCGCTCCCGACATCGAGGACGAGGTCGGGGAGTGGGAGGTATCGGGCGGCGACCCCATCGACTTCATCGTCGCGAACAACCTCTACGTGCTGGCGGGGCTCGCGGTCCTCGCGGCGCTCATCGTGCTCGTCGCGGTGTTCTACACGTCGTGGCGCTTCCACACGTTCCGCATCACCGACGACGACGTCGAGGTGCGCAGCGGCATCCTGTTCCGCACGCAGCGTCGCGCGCCGCTCGACCGGGTGCAGGGCGTCAACCTCACCCGCCCGATGATCGCGCGACTGCTGGGCATGGCGAAGCTCGAGGTCGTCGGGGCAGGGGCCGACGCGAACGTCAAGCTCGAGTACCTCTCCACCGCCAACGCCGAGGCGGTGCGCGCCGACATCCTGCGTCTCGCATCCGGGCGTCGTCTCGCGATGACCGCGGGACCGGCCGCGGTCAGGCCCGTCGGCAGGGCCGCGATGCTCAGCCAGACCGTGGGGCGCGAGATCACCGGCATGATCGAGGGGCCGGAGGCGCCGGTCGCCGAGCTCGAGTCCGTCGTGAACATCCCGGTCGGCCGGCTCGTGGCATCCCATGTCCTCAGCATGGGGACCGTCTTCCTCGTCCTCGGCACGGCCGCCGTGATCGTCGGCGCAGCCCAAGGCGTGACGTGGCTGCTGTTCGCGTGGATCCCCGGCATCATCGGCTTCATCGCGTACTGGTTCCGATCTGTCGTCCGGTCGCTGCGGTACGCGATCGCGCCGACGCCTGACGGCGTGCGGATCACGTTCGGCCTCTTCACGACCATCACCGAGATCGTGCCGCCGGGCCGGGTGCACGCCGTCGAGGTGACGCAGCCCATCCTCTGGCGGCCCGCCGGCTGGTGGATGGTGCGCATCAACCGCCTCACCGGACGCAGCGCCGCCGACGGCAGCACGGATCAGTTCACCACGGCCCTGCCGGTGGGCACCGCGGCCGACGTCGAACGCGTGCTGCGACTGCTGCAGCCTTCTCTCTCCGACGAGGAGCGGGCGCTCGTCGTGCAGGAAGGCATGTTCGGACCGGGCGAGGGCGACACGTTCACGAACACGCCGAAGCGCGCCCGGTGGATCGTCCCGCTGTCGTATCAGCGCAACGGCTTCCGACTCACCGCCGACGCGCTGCTGATGCGACGCGGCGTCGTGTGGCGCAAGCTGGTCATCCTGCCGCTCGCGCGTCTGCAGAGCATCGGCCTGTACCAGGGCCCCCTCGATCGGGCGTCGGGCGTGACGAACGTGCGGGCGCACGTCGTCACCGGTCCGGTGTCGCCGTTCCTGGCCGCCGTCGACCGCGACCACGCGCTCGCGCTGTTCGACGACGTCGCGCGCGGTTCGGTGCGCGAGGCGCTCGCCGACCGCACGCACCGGTGGGCGGAGGACGAGACCGTCCCCGCACCCGTCGGATCCACCGCAGCGGACGAGGCCGGCGACGTTTCGTCTCGCTTCGCTCGCTCAACGACCGAACCTCTGATTCCGGTCGTTGAGCGAGCGAGCGCCAGCGAGCGAGACGAAACGGGCCGAGCCTCCGAGAGGACGCCCGGCGAGGAGGACCGCGGATGACCCGCGACGGACGGCTCGGAGTCGGCATCATCGGCGCGGGCCGTGTCGGACCGGTGCTGGGGGCCGCGCTCGGCGGTGCCGGGCACGCGCTGGTCGGGATCACCCAGGGCTCCGACCAGGAGCGGGTCGAGGCGATCCTTCCGGGCGTGCCCGTGCTGGATGCGACCGAGGTCGCCCGGCGCAGCGAGCTCGTGATCGTCGCCGTGCCCCACGACCAGCTCGAGGGACTCGTGCGGGGTCTCGCCGAGGTCGGCGCGTGGCAGCCGGGGCAGCTCGTCCTGCACACCGACCCGGCCTGGGGCGCCGGCATCCTCTCTCCCGCCGTCGCGAAGGGCGCCATTCCACTGGCCGTGCATCCCGCGATCGAGTTCAGCGGAACGTCGATGGATCTGCGCGCGCTGGCCAGCGCGTACGCGGCCGTCACCGCGCCCGGGCCGGTGCTGCCGATCGCGCAGGCGCTCGCCGTGGAGCTGGGCTGCGAACCCGTGGTCGTCGAGGAGTCGGCCCGCGCGGCCTACGGCGAGGCGATCGCGACGGCACGGGTCTTCTCGCGCTCCATCGTCCACCAGGCGGCCGCGCTCCTCGCGGAGGCAGGTGTGCCGTATCCGGGGTCGTTCCTCTCGGCGTTGGCGCACACCACGCTCGACCACGCGCTCACCGAGGCCGGCTCTGGTCCGGCGGGTGGCGAGCCTCCCGCTACGATCCAAGGATGATCAGCACCATCGACGAGCTGCGTGCTCGGCTCGCCGAGGTCCGCGCCGCCGCCCCCGAAGCCCGTGTCGCCCTCATCTCGACGATCGGCTCCCTCCACGACGGGCATATCGACCTGGTCCACCGGGCACGCGAGGTCGCCGACATCGTCGTGGTGTCCGTGTTCGTCAATCCGCTGCGGTTCGCATCGCCGGCGGATTTCGCCGCCTATCCGCGCACTCCCGAGGACGACGCCCGCCTGCTCGCGTCGCTCGGCGTCGACGTCGTCTTCGCGCCCGGAGCGGACGAACTGCTCCCCGACGGCTCCGCGACGACGAAGGTCACCGCGGGCGATCTGGGCCTGCGGTACGAGGGGCGGTTCCGTCCGTACTACTTCGACGGTCTCCTCACCGTCGAGGCCAAGCTGTTCCACCTCGTCCGGCCCGATGTCGCCGTCTACGGCGAGCGGGACCGGCAGCGCGTCTTCCTGGTGCGCCGGATGATCCGCGACCTGTTCTTCGACGTCGAGGTCGCGACGGTCGAGACCGTCCGCGGCGACAACGGTCTTCCGGTGTCCACTCGCGTCGGGATGCTCGAGCACCGCGACCTCGCCGCCGCCGCGCTCCTCCCCGCGGCCCTCGATGCCGCAGCGGCCAACGCCGACCGCGGCATCGACGCCTGCATCGCCGCGGCGCAGTCGACGCTCATGGGGGAGCCCCGCATCCGCCTCGAGTATCTGAGCGTCGTCGATCCGGCGACGTTCCTCCCGGTCGACGAGGGCACCAGCGGGCCCGCGCTCGCGCTCATCGCCGCGACGGTGGCGGGCCACCGACTCATCGACAACGCCGAGATCTACCTCGGCTGAGCAGAGATACCGGGCCCAGGAGACGACATGCGCATCACACGGATCGGCGGTCCCACCGCCCTCGTCGAGTGGGAGGGGTGGCGGATCCTCACCGACCCCACCTTCGATCCGCCGGGCCGCACCTATTCCTTCGCGGCGGGCACGTCGTCCCGCAAGACGACGGGACCCGCGGTGGCGCTCGCCGACATCGGCGAGGTCGACCTCGTGCTGCTGAGCCACCACCACCACGCCGACAACCTCGACGATGCGGGCCGCGCGGGCCTCGGCGTGGCGCGCACGGTGCTGACGACGAGCGCCGGCGCGAAGAGCCTGTCGGCGTCGGGCGCGCACCGCGACGTGAGGGGTCTGGGCGCCGGCGACACCATCACCCTGACAGCCGAGGGCAAGCCCGACCTCGTGATCACGGCGACGCCGTGCAGGCATGGCGCGCGCTTCACTCGTCCCATCGTCGGTCCGGTCATCGGATTCACGCTGTCCCGCGTGGGCGGCGCGCACCCCGTGCTCTGGATGACCGGTGACACGGTGATGTACGGCGCGCTGCGTCGCGTCGCCGCAGGCATGCACCCGGACGTCGCCCTCGTGCACATCGGCGCGGTGAAGTTCCCGCTCACCGGTCCGCTGGCTTACACGATGGACGCCGACGACGCCGTCGAGCTGATCGGGCTGGCCGAACCCGATACGGCGGTGCCCGTGCACGTCGAGGGCTGGAGCCACTTCTCCCAGCAGGAGGAAGCGGCGGCGCGCGTGCTGGATGCCGCGCCCGGCCCGGTGCGCGAGCGCGTCCGCTGGGCGCCCCTGGGGGAGCCGATCGACCTGCCCTGACCGACGCCGACGCCGGCGCGCGCCGAGGCGCGGGCCCGCGGCATCCACTGGTCTGCATGGGCTGTTCAGAAAGGCCCGAGGTCGCCGCCGATACACTGGGGGGTCCGCGTTCTGCGGAGAACATCCCCACCGAGGAGCACATCCCGTGACCGACACGACCTCGCCCGCCGAGACCGCCGAGCCCACCGAAGAAGAGATCTTCGAGCAGAAGGCCGTGCGTCTGGCCAAGCGCGAGCGGCTGATCGCGGAGCGGACGGATGCTGCGGGCGGCGCGTACCCCGTCAGCCTGCCGATCACCGACACGATCCCGGCGCTGCGGGAGCGGTTCGCCGACCTGGAGGCGGGAGCCGAGACCGGCATCACCGCCGCCGTCGCGGGGCGTGTCGTCCTGAGCCGCAACGGCGGCAAGCTCTGCTTCGCCACCCTGCAGGCGGGCGACGGCAGCCGCATCCAGGCGATGGTGTCCCTTGCCGCCGTCGGCGACGAGTCGCTGCAGGCGTGGAAGGAGCTCGTCGACCTCGGCGACCACGTGTTCGTGAACGGCGAGGTCATCTCGAGCCGTCGCGGCGAGCTGTCGATCATGGTCTCGGACTGGCGCATCGCCTCGAAGGCCGTCCTGCCGCTGCCGAACCTGCACAACGAGCTGAGCGAGGAGAACCGCGTCCGCAGCCGCTTCCTCGATCTCATCGTGCGCGATCGCGCGCGCGAGACCGTCGTCGCCCGCGCCAAGGCGACCGCCAGCGTGCGGCAGACGTTCGCGAACCACGGATTCCTCGAGGTGGAGACGCCGATGCTGCAGGTGCAGCACGGCGGCGCGTCGGCGCGTCCCTTCATCACCCACTCGAACGCCTTCGACACCGACCTCTACCTGCGGATCGCGCCCGAGCTCTTCCTCAAGCGCGCCGTCGTCGGCGGCATCGACCGGGTCTTCGAGATCAATCGCAACTTCCGCAACGAAGGCGCCGACTCGACCCACAGCCCCGAGTTCGTGATGATCGAGGCCTACCAGGCGTACAGCGACTACAACGGCATCGCCGACCTGACGCAGGAGCTGATCCAGAACGCGGCCGTCGCGGTCACCGGATCGACGACGGTGACCTGGGCGGACGGCACGGAGTACGACCTGGGCGGCGAATGGGAGCGCCTCCCGATGTACGGCTCGCTCTCGGAGGCGTCCGGCCGCGAGGTCACGCCCCAGACCCCGCTCGCGGAGCTCGTCGCGTTCGCGAACGAGGTGGGCGTCGACATCCCGCCGCACGCCACCCACGGCAAGCTGGTCGAAGAGCTGTGGGAGCACTTCGTCAAGCCCGGCCTCACCCGCCCGACGTTCGTCATGGACTTCCCTCTCGACACCAGCCCGCTCGTGCGCGAGCACCGCTCGATCCCGGGCGTGGTCGAGAAGTGGGATCTCTACACCCGCGGCTTCGAGCTCGCGACCGGCTACTCCGAACTCGTCGACCCCGTGATCCAGCGGGAGCGCTTCGAGGAGCAGGCCAAGCTCGCGGCGCGCGGCGACCTCGAGGCGATGCGCATCGACAACGAGTTCCTGCGGGCGCTCGAGCACGGGATGCCGCCGACCGGCGGCATGGGCATGGGCATCGACCGTCTGCTGATGGCGATCACCGGTCTCGGCATCCGCGAGACGATCCTCTTCCCGCTCGTCAAGTAGCGGGAGCGCGCCGTCACCGCGGCGCGATGTGCTCCCGCGACGGCTGCGGCTCGACGGTCGAGGGCGACAGATGAGACCATCTCGCATGGTCAACCGCTCGGACGCGAACTCCCTCCCGATCTCCACGCCGCACTTCGTCGGTCGCGATCGCGAGTTGAACGCACTCCGCGCTGCCGTCTCGCGGCGGCCAGCCATCGTGCTGGTCGAGGGTGAGGCGGGAATCGGGAAGAGCCGACTGCTGCAGGAGTGGATCGCCGGCGAACAGGCGCTCACCGCCCTGGTGTCGGTGTGCCCGCCGCTGCGGGAATCACTGACCTTGGGGCCGATCGTCGACGCCTTCCGAGGGATCGACCGACTCGTCGCGGGGCTGCGGCTCACCGACCTGGCGGGAGCCCTGCGGCCGCTGTTTCCGGAGTGGTCCGGCGACCTGCCGCCCGCCCTCGAACCCCTCGAGGACGCGAAGGCCGCGCGGCATCGCCTGTTCCGCGCCCTCGACGAGCTGCTCAGGGCGCTGGGCGTGGACGTCCTCGTGCTGGAGGACGCGCACTGGGCTGACGAGGTGACGCTGGAGTTCCTCCTGTTCCTCACCTCCCGGCAGCGTGCGGACGGACCGAGCCTGGTGATCTCCTACCGCCCGGAGGAGGTGGACGCCGGGTCGCTGCTGCTGCGGCTGACGTCCCGTCTGCCCGTCGGGGTCACCGGGTCGAGGATCGCCCTCGCGTCGGTAGCGCCGGACGACACGGCGTCGCTGGTGTCGTCGATGCTGGGCGGAGAGCCCATCTCCCACGAGTTCCGCAGCTTTCTGCACGAGCGGACCGGGGGCATCCCCCTGGCGATCGAGGAGTCCGTGCGGCTCATGTGCGATCGCGCGGACATCGTCTTCCGCGACGGGCAGTGGGTCCGTCTGGCGCTCACGGAGCTCCAGGTGCCGCCCACCGTCCGCGACTCCACCCGCGAGCGGGTGGACCGCCTGTCGCCCGCGGCGCAGCAGACGCTGCGCGCCGCGGCGGTCCTGGCGGAGTGGTCGTCCGAGGCTGCGATCGCCGGGACCGCGGGCCTCACGCCGGAGGATGCCCGCGCCGGCATCGCTGAAGCGGCCGACGCCAGGATCCTGTCCGGCGACGACCGCGGCCGGTGGCGATTCCGGCACGTCCTGGTCGCGACGGCGGTCTACGAGGCCGTCGCGCGCACGGATAGGGCTCTCCTGCACCGCCGAGCAGGCGAGGCGTTGGAGTCCGTGGACCCGCAGCCCGTCGCGCGACTGGCCCACCACTTCCGTGAGGCCGGTGTGACCGCGCCCTGGGCCCGGTACGCCGAGCAGGCGGCAGCGCAGGCGCTGGCCTCGGGGGACAACACCACCGCCGTCGTCGTGCTCGTCGACCTTCTGAGCGAGACGGCGCTCCCGCCGGCAGACCTGGCGCGGATCGCGCGCACCACCGGCCTCGCCGCCTTGGGGCGCCGAGAGCCGGTCGACGAGGTCTATCATCGCGTCGTGCGCGGCCTGCGCGCGGTGCTCGACGGCCCCGGCCTCTCCGCCCGCGAGCAGGCTGAGATCCGCAACCCGTTGGGCCGGCTCCTCATCACCGGCGGCGAGGCGGCGGCCGCGCGTGTGGAGCTGGAGCGGGCGGTGACGGACCTGGGCCACGACCCGGCCGAGGCCGCCAAGGCCATGACGTACCTCGGCTGGGCCTACGGGTCGCCGTGGCCGGCCTCGACCCATCGACGCTGGCTGCGGCGCGCAGCCGACCTCGCGGCCGGTATCGAGTCGCCTGCGGTTCGACTCAACCTGACGGGCAACCGCGCGGCCGCGTTCCTCATGCTCGGCGACGACGAGGCCTGGGACGTCGTCGCCGGGCTGCCGTTCGACGGCGCGACCGCCCCGGAGCGGCTCGACGTCGCCCGCATCCACACGAACATCGGCACAGGCGCGGTGATGTGGGGGAGGTACGCCGACGCGGAGCGGCACCTCGCCGTCGCGCTGAGGCTCGCCGACGCCGAGGAGTCGTCGCGGCTGCTCTTCAACGTCCAGCTCGAACTCGCGAACCTCGACTGGTTCCGCGGACGGTGGGAAGGTCTGGCCGAGCGCAGCGCCGCGCTCGCCGAGGCCAACGCTGACCGGCCGGCGATCCATCTGGCCGGCGTCCGGCTGATCGCCCGGCTGGCCGCCGCGGCCGGACGCCGCCGGGAGGCGGAGGAGCAGTTCCGATTCGTCCTCGATGAGGCCACACGGCTCGGCGCCGCCGACGATGCGATGGAGCCGGCCGCCGAGCTGGCCAGGCTGTGGCGGGCGGACGGCGACATCCCGCGGGCGCTGCAGATCACGGATGCGCCGCTTCGCACCATTCGGGGCAAGGGCATCTGGCTGTGGGCCACCGACGTCGCTCCCGTGCGGGTCGAGGCGCTGTTGGCGGCGGGGGAGGCCGAGGCCGCGAGAGCACTCACCGAGGAGTTCGCGCGGGGGCTGCGCGGCCACACCGCCCCGGCCCCTCGGGCCGGGCTTGCACTTTGTCGGGCGCACGTCGCTGCCGCGGGGGACGACCCGGCCCGGGCCGCCTCCGCTTACGCGCGGGCGGCGCAGGCGTGGGAGGCGCTGCCGCGGCCGTACGACGCCCTGCGTGCGCGCGAGGGCCAGGCCATTGCGCTTCTGGCCGCGGATCGGGTCGCCGAGGGGCGCCAGATGCTGTCCGTTCAGTACGAGGAGCTGTTCCGGCTCGGCGCCCGGGGAGACGCCGACCGCGTCGCCCAGCGGCTCCGCGACCACGGCGCGGACGTGCCCCGCCTGTGGCGCGGTGGCCGCAAGGGGTATGGCGACCGCCTCTCGCCCCGCGAGCTGGAGGTGGTCCGGCTGGTGGTCGCGGGCAGGACGAACCGGCAGATCAGCGAGATCCTCGCCAAGTCGCCGGCCACGGTGGACCAGCAGCTGAGGTCAGCCATGCGCAAGGCCGAGGTGACGTCGCGCACCGCTCTCGCCGTCAAGGTGACAGAGGCGGGAATGCTCGAGGACGACGACTCAGGTGTGACGCTCTCGTAAAGATTGACGTATTCGCGGGATAGCGACGTGCGGGCTGTGTGCCGAAGCATGACCTGCATGTCCCACGTCCCGGAGTCAGCCGCGCGCCACGAGGCCGCCGCGAGTGACGACTCGAGCACCGAGCCCGCGCTGCCCCCGCAGGGTGGAGCCCCCACCGACGGCTCCGTCGATCCCGACGGCGCCGCCGACCGTTCGCGCCACAGCCACGATCCTTACCAACCCCTGTAGACCGGAGACCCCACCCATGAGACTCACCGCCCTCGCCACGTCGCTGGCCGTCATGGCCGGCCTGACCATGGGTGCGCCGCTCCCGGCGGCCGCCGCCGAACCGGATGCCGGTCCGCCCGAAGCCAAGATCGCGAGCGACCTGAAGGACCGCTTCGACGAGGACCCGGTCGCCGATTTCTGGATCACCTTCAGCACCAACGCCGACCTGGCACCCGCGAAGGAGATCACCGACTGGGACGAGCGCGGCCAGTTCGTCTACGACGCGCTCGAGAAGTCGGCCAAGGCTTCCGAGGCGGCCGTCGCCGCCGAACTCGAGGCAGCGGGCGTGAAATACACGTCCTACCCCCTTGTCAACGCCGTGCTCGTCAAGGGCGGCACGCAAGAACTCGCGCTCGACGTCGCCTCGGTGGGGCAGGTCGCCGAGATCCACGCGTCGCCGCAGGTCGCGCTCGTCGAACCCGTTGACGAGAAGGCGCCGGGTGACGAGGCCGTCCGCCCCGACGACGCCGCGGTCGCAGGTGAGGCGGGCGTCAACGCGTGGGGCGTGGACGCCATCCGTGCACCCGAGGCCTGGGCGATGGGCGCCACAGGCGCCGGCATCACCGTGGCCAACCTCGACTCGGGTGTCCAGTTCGATCACGCGGCGCTGGTGTCGAAGTACCGGGGCGCGAAGCCGGACGGCACCTTCGACCATGACTACAACTGGATGGCCACCCGGACCACCTGCTCGGACGCGCCGTGCGACGACAACGGCCACGGCACGCACACCATGGGCACGATGGTCGGCGACGACGGCACCGAGCACGTCGGCGTCGCCCCGGGTGCGAACTGGATCGCCACCGACGGCTGCTGCAGCAGATCCGGGGCGGAGTCGCTGCTGGCCTCCGGCTGGTGGTTGCTGGCTCCCACCGATCTGCAGGGTGACAACGCGGATCCCTCGAAGCGTCCTCACGTCATCAACAACTCGTGGGGCCAGGACACCGAGCACGACTTCCACACCTTCTTCAATGCCATCGACGAGGCGTGGACGGCTGCCGGCATCTTCAGCGTCTGGTCGTCGGGCAACACCTCGCCGTACGCGGCCTGTGACACCGTCTCCTCGCCGGGGGCGGCCCCGGGCGCATACTCCGTCGGCGCCTACGACGTGAGCGGCAACCTGGGGGCGTTCTCGCGCAAGGGGGAGGGTGAGAACGGACAGATCAAGCCCGAGATCTCGGCGCCCGGGGTGGGCGTCCGCTCGTCGTACCCCGGCAACCAGTACGTCGAGATGTCCGGCACCTCGATGGCGTCGCCGCATGTCGCCGGCGCCATCGCCGACCTGTGGAGCTACGACCCGACACTCATCGGGCAGGTCGAGGAGACCCGTCGCCTGCTCGGCGAGTCGGCCGTCGACGTGGACAACACGTCATGCGGCGGCACCGCCGACTTCAACAACATGTACGGCGAGGGTCGACTGGACCTGCCCCGCCTGCTGGAGCTCGCGCCCCGTCAGGGAGGCACGCTGACCGGAGCGGTCACCGCGAACGGTGAGCCGGTCGTCGGCGCCGAGTTGACGATCAGCGGACCGTTCACGCGCTCCGTCGGGACGGACGACGCCGGCCGGTTCTCCGTGAACCTGCCCGTGGGCGATTACGAGCTGAGCACGAAGGTCTTCGGCTACCTGTCCGCGACCGTCGAGGTCTCGATCGCCCTCGGCGAGGAGTCCTCCGCCGACCTCGCGCTCACGGCCGCCCCGCGCCACGACATCCGCGGCACGGTGGTCGACGAAGACGGCGACGCCGTTCCGAACGCCGACGTCTCGGTCAGGGGGACGCCGCTGGATGCCGTCCGCACGGACGCCGACGGCGCGTTCGCGATCGCCGACGTGCCCGAGGGCCAGTACGGCATCGCCGTCACGCCGAATGCCTGCTTCTCGCCGACGTCCGTTCCGCTGACGGTCGGCGCCGAGAACGAGCGGCTGGAGATCCCGGTCGGGCTCATCGTCGACGGCGGCGGCTACAGCTGCGCCGTCTCCGAGGGGGAGCACCTGCGCGGCACCGACCCCGTCACCTTCACGGAAGGTGTCTGGGCGATGGTGGAGCTGCCGTTCCCGATCGCGCTCTACAACGGGAGTCACGACACGCTCGGCATCGGTCTGCGAGGCAACATCTCTCCCGTCGATTCCACGGGACCGGGCTACGGCGGCGCCGGCGCCTTCCCGTTCTCCGTCGAGACCCCGGTCGAGTTCGCCCCGGGCGGTGGCGTGTTCACGGCGGCGACGAAGCTCGACGGGGAGGACGCGTTCGTCGTCGAGTACCGTGACGCCAAGATCTGGTCGTACCCGATCCGGTCGGAGTACACGGAACCGGTCGACTTCTCGGCCACGTTCACGCGCTCGGGCAAGATCGTCTTCGGGTACGGCGACGGCATCGGCACCGACGACCCGGTGACGGCCGGTGCCCGCGCCATCACCGGCATCCAGGGCTGGGCGGGTGTGGACGGCATCCGGTTCTCCGACAACGCGCCGGTGCTCGAGGACGGGATGATCGTCACCTACGATCTGCCCGACTGGGGCTACCTCGATGCCACCGTCATCGACAAGAACGACGGGCTGCCGGTGTCCGGGGCCACCGTCTCGTTCACCGATGAGGACGGACTCGTCGAGCGCGTCACGACCGGCGGGACGGGCGTCGTGCACCGCCAGCTTCCCGTCGCCGAGTACACGATGACGGTCGAGGCGCCGAACTACACGATCGGGTCGTACGACTTCACGCTCGACGAGCTTTACGCGAAGGCCAAGATCGATGCGCGCCTGACCACCGGCGTCGCGGACCTGAAGGCCGACGGCCTGGACGTCCTGATGGGCACGGACCAGAACGGCGTCGGCTCGCTGACGCTGACCAACACCGGTTCCGCCCCGCTCACGTACGACCTGGCAGAGGCCGAACGCCATCCCGAGCTCGACGCCGCGGGCGCCACGACGCGCACCGAGACGGGGGCGGACAGCACCATCGACCTCACCGCGTGGACGGCCGGTGCAAGCGACATGACGGCGTCGAACGTCGACGGCGAGTCGGCGGCATCCGCCGCCGCGGAGGCGGATGCCGCCCTCAAGGTCGGCGCGACCGCCGGCGGCGAGGTCATCACCCGCATCGAGATTCCGGGCACCATCGCGGAGAAGGAGCCCTCGGGCGTCGGATACGACGGAGACGTGTGGGTCCACGACTACGACAAGCGGACCAACACCGCCTACACGGTGACGGGCAGGTCCACGGGCAAGGTCTTCGACGCGGCGTGGAACCCCGACTACCGGGCGTTCGACATGGCGCTCGACACCGAGACCGGTGACATGTGCCAGATGGAGGACAGCCCTGACAGCTACATCCACTGCTTCGACCGGGAGGCGGGTAAGGAGACCCGGCAGATCAAGGGTGACTGGTCCACGCTGCCTCTGACCGGGCTCGCCTACAACCCCGAGGAGGACGTGTTCTACGTCGGCGGCCGGAGCAACGGCATGATCGGGACTGTCGCGGGCACGTCTCACGACGACGCCGGCGCACTGCGCTCGTTCTGCGCCCCGCCGCTGCCGGAGATCATGGGCCTCGCCTACAACCAGGCGTCCGACACCATCTGGTACTCGGACCGGACCTCCAACCGGCCCACCCGCCTGCTGCAGGTCGACCCCGAGGACTGCTCGCTCGTCAACGCGTGGTGGTTCCCAGGCATGAAGCTGGGCGCGGGAGGCGGCCTCGAGACCGACTCGACCGGCGCGCTGTGGGCCGTAGACCAGCTTAGCGACGAGGTGCTGCTCGTCGACGTCGAGGACGACCTGGTCACCGACCTGCCGTGGCTGTCGCTCTCCTCCACCGGCGGCACCCTCGCCCCGGGAGAGTCGACCACGGTCGAGGTCTCGATCACCTCGAAGGATGTCGACCCCGGCACGCGGGCCGCCAACGTCATCGTGCGATCGGATGCCGGACGGCAGTCGAAGGCCTACGTCCCGGTGACGCTCACGACCACCGCCTTCCAGGCGGCGGTCGAGGTCGGCGGGACGTCGTTCACCGATGCCAGCGGCTTCACCTGGTCCGCCGACCAGGCGGCCGGGGAAGGCACGTGGGGCTACCAGGGCAAGGACAAGGTGACCTCCACGCGCGCCCCGATCGCGGGCACCGAGGACGACGCGCTGTTCCAGTCCCAGCGCACCACGCCGGACAACGGCCTCGTCTACACCTTCCCCGATGCGCCGAAGGGCACCTACAACATCGACCTCGGGTTCGCGGAGACCGACAAGGTGGAGCCGGGCAAGCGGGTGTTCGACGTCCTCGTCGGCGACGAGCTGACGCAGTACGCCTACGACGCCGCCTCCGCCGTGGGTCCCGACGCCGCCGACTGGCACACCGCCGTGGTGGAGCACGAGGGCGGCCCGCTGACTGTCGAGCTGCGGGGTGCGAAGGGCCTCCGGGCTCCGAGCATCGCGGCCCTGCGTGTGACGCTCGACCCGCGCGCGACCGAAGCCGAACCGGAGCCTCAGCCCCAGCAGCCGGAACCGGGCCCCGTGCCGGTGGCGCCGGCGGGTCGCTCCTACTCGATGCAGGTGACCGAGGGGCTCTACCGGCAGGGAACCACGGACTCCGAGTGGCAGGGCGACGACCTCTGCGGCGTCCTGTGGTTCGACTCCAGCTTCGTGTTCCCGTTCTACGACACGGCCTGGGACGGCGTGTGCGTGACGACGAACGGGTCGCTGGTCTTCGACCGGTCGAGCAACAATGCGAGCAACACGGCGCTGCCCTCGCGGACCCCGGTCGACGCCATCTACCCGCTGTGGGACGACTTGATCGTCGATGACCAGGCCGGCATCTACTTCGGTATGACCGAGGTGGACGGGATGGCGGCGGAGGTCATCGAATGGCGCAACGCCACCTTCTACAGCGACCGGACGGCCAGGGTGAGCTTCTCCGTCACCCTGATCGCGGACGGCCGCATCCAGATCGGCTACGGCGACGGCGTCGGCGGTGACAACCCCCTCACCCACGGGTCGTCGGCGACGGTCGGCCTGGAGAGCCTGACGCGCAACCCCGCGAGCCAGTACTCCTTCAATCAGCCGGTGCTGACTGCCGGGCTGGGGATCGAGTACACGCTCCCGGCGTCGGGCACGATCGAAGGGACGGTCACCGACAAGAACGACGGCACGCCGGTCGCCGGCGCGATCATCACGCTGCGGGGTCCCGCCGGCGACCGGGTCATCACGGCCGACGAGCTGGGCCGATGGAAGGCCCAGGCGCTGGTCGGCGAGAACACCGTGGAGGTCTCGGCGCCGAACTACGTCACTTCCAGCCACCCGGTGACCATCGCCGCGAAGGACCAGGCCGAGGTGGTCGACACCGCGCTGGCCACCGGCATCGCGACGGTCACCCGAGGCGAGCTCGATTGGCTGCTCGGCCCCGGCCAGACGGCGACGGCCGACGTGACCGTCACGAACACGGGCTCCGCCCCGCTCCAGCTGGAGCTGAGTGAACAGCGGCGCACCGACGACGGCGGGCACGAGGCCGCCGACCTGCCGTGGCTGACCCTCACAGGAAAGGCCGCGGACGGCACCGTCGAGCTCGGGATCGGTGAGTCCACCACGGTCACCGCGAAGGTCGACAACGCCGGCATCGAGCCCGGCGTGCTCGTCGGGGATGTGCTCGTCGCGTCCAGCACCGGCAAGGAGGTGGCGCAGTTCGCGCCGGTCCGACTGGCGACCTCCGCCTACTGGCAGGGCGTCGATGCCGGTGGGGCCGGGTTCGTCGGCGCGGACGGCTTCGTCTGGTCGCCCGACCGCGCGTTGGGCTCGGAGCCGTGGGGGTACGTCGGTGGTACCGACGGCGCCACCAAGGCCGACATCGGCGGCACGGAGGACGACGACCTGTTCCGCACCCAGCGGACCGGAAAGGCGTTCAGCTACGTGTTCAAGGACGTACCCGCCGGGACGTACCGGATCGGCCTCGACTTCGCCGAGATCGACAAGGTCAAAGCCGGTATGCGGGCGTTCGACGTCCTGGTGAACGGGACTCCCGTGCTCCACGACCACGACGTCCAGGCCACCGTGGGCGCGCTCACCGCCGACCTTCAGGAGGTCATCGTCGAGCACACGGGAGGCGATCTCACGATCGAGTTCACGGGCGAGATCAGTGAGCGGGACCCGATCCTGAATGCCGTCAAGGTTCGGGAGGACCCGCGCCTCTGACCACGTCCTGACGGGCCGCCGCCCATCTCGGAGCCTCCCCTGGTCATCGCCGGGGGAGGCTTCGGCGCGTGGGCGCGTGGGCGCGTGGGCGCGTGAGCGCGGCGCTTCACGGTGCACCCGCCCTCGTCACGCGCCCGCGGCGCCCGTGCGACGGAAGGCCCAGTCGGGCAGATGGCCGGCGCTCACGAACGACAGCACGATCTGGGACAGGCCGTGCTCGGGCTCGATCTCACAGGCACGCTCGGCGTACGTGGCGGCGTGGGTCGAGCGTCCGAGGGCCCACGACAGCCAGGCGCACATCGCGAGGGCACCCGGTCGCGACGTCCGCGGCGCGACCGCGGCGGCAGCCCGCGCCAACGCGAGTGCCGCCTCGAGTCGGGAGACCTGCGGCGGATCTCCCTCGCCCCACATGCGCATCGCGAGGTCGGCCGGGTACTCCTCGCCGGCCTCCCAGCGCAGCTGCGCGTCGAACGCCTCGTCGCCCTGCGCGAGGTTGCCGCTCCACTGCACCAGCGCGACGTCGCGCAGAGCGGGACGGGCCAGGCACCACACCAGGGCGGCGGTGTCATACACGTCCGCGCGCTCGAGTGGGCGCGCGAGGGCGTCTTCGAAGAACTGCGGCAGGTCATCGAGCCGGCAGACGGCCGCGAGTGCGCGCGGGTCGAGCCGCGACGACGCGTCGGTGACGGATGCCTCGTCCTCCACGACCCCCGACACCGGCGCCGGCACGGGACCAAGGTCGCTGACGCGCGTGCGCGGCGCGGCGTGGGCAGTCGCGCCGCCTGCGGGTCGATCGATCGGCAGACCGAAGGCGTCCCGCTCGTGGGTGGACGTCGCGGAACCGCGAGGCACGGCCGCGGCTCGCGACGGTGCGGCAACGTTCTCGGATGTGGTTGGGCGAGGACTGCGCGCCGCTCGACCCGAGCGTCCGGCGGTGGCGCCATGCCCTTCCGGCCCGCACAGCACCGCGACGGCCTCGTTCAGAGCGCCCATCGCTTTCTCGACGCTCGTGCGCTCCTCCGCGGAGCACGCGGGAAGGTCGGCACCCGTCGCCTGGTCGCCGTCCGGAGCCGGGACGTCTCCCGGTCCTGTCCACGTGAGCTCGGCCAGCGGTCTGCCCTCGGCGGGACAGTCGGCGTCGAGGAACGATCCCCATCCATCGGCGGCGACGCACAGCACATCGGTGACGCGCAGGCCGCACGCGTGGGCGCGGCGCTCGAAGGCGGCGAAGAGCTCGCGATGCGGCATCCGTCCGTCCTCGTGGAACCGTGCGTCGGTGTACGCGATCGCGGCGACGGCATCGGCCTCGGGCAGTCGGCACGCCGTGCCGGTCACCGTCGCAGCGATGCGGTCGACGGACTCGGAGTCGCCCTCGGGCAAGTCGAACCTCATCGCTCCGAGGCTGCTTCCGCCGTGGAACGGGATCACGACGAGGCTGCGGGTGGGGTGGTAGCCCAGCATGCGGGGGACGATGGACAGGAACTGCGCGGCATCCGCGGCTTTCACGACGGTGGGGGTCATGGTGGATGAGCTTCGCGGCCAGACTGCCGCGCCGGAGCGCGAATGACGGGGTGGTGAGGAAGCCGGCGGGAACAGGCTCTGGAGCGCAGCTGGGGAGGAACCGGCAACGGTGGATAAGGGCGCTTCGCGGCCCGCACGATCCCCTCTGGGGAGGAGCCGATACCCGCACCGCGTATCCTGGAGATATGGATTACTGGGTCGCGGTGCTGTGGACGCTCCTGCCGACCGTCCTGGTGTCGTTGATCTTCTTCTTCGTGCTGCGCAGCATCATCCGCTCGGACCGCACCGAGCGGCGCGTCTACGCGAAGATGGAGGCGGAGGAGCGCGCCAAGCGCGGACTGCCGCCGATCGCCCCCGGCGCCACCTCTGCCGACAGCTGAGGCGGCCGCGCCACTCCAGGCTTCCGGCAGCACCCGCCACCCCGGCGGGCTCCTTCCGCAATCGCCCGCCGTGGCGAAATTCCCGCGTGCCGGGCGGCGTCGGTCGGCCCCGATAGTGTGAGGACACCGTCCGGTTCGCTGGCCGCTCCGCCCGTCCGATCCGCCCGACCCTGTCGAGAGGCGCCCGTAGATGATCACCATCACGTTCGATGCGACGTGGTGGGTGGTGCTCGTCTTCATCGTCGACATCGTGATCCGCGTGGCGGCGATCATCATCGTCCCGCGCAACCGCCGCCCGACCGCGGCGATGGCGTGGCTGCTCGCGATCTACTTCATCCCGATCATCGGCGTCTTCCTGTTCCTGCTGATCGGCAACCCCCGGCTGCCGCGCCCGCGCCGGCGCAAGCAGGAGCGCATCAACGACTACATCCACGACACCAGCGCGTCGCTCGATTTCGGCACGCTGCGTCCGCACGCCCCGCAGTGGTTCACCTCGCTGGTCACGCTGAACCGCAACCTCGGTGCCATGCCCCTCGCGGGCGACAACGCCGCGCACCTGATCCCCGACTACCAGGAGAGTCTCGACGCGATGGCGGACGCCATCCGGCAGGCGGAGCACTTCGTGCACGTGGAGTTCTACATCCTCCAGGCGGATGCCGCGACCGACAACTTCTTCCGCGCGCTCGAAGAGGCGGCGGCGCGCGGTGTGACCGTGCGGGTGCTGCTCGACCACTGGGCGAACCGCGGCAAGCCGTTCTACAAGAAGACGCTGCGGCGCCTGGATGCGATGGGCGCGCAGTGGCACCTCATGCTGCCCGTGCAGCCGTTCAAGGGGAAGTACCAGCGGCCCGATCTGCGCAACCACCGAAAGCTCGTCGTGGTCGACGGACGCGTCGCGTTCACCGGGTCGCAGAACGTCACCGACTCCACCTACAACCTGCGCAAGAACATCCGCCGCGGCCTGCACTGGGTCGATCTCATGGTGCGCATCGAAGGCCCGGTCGTGGCATCCGTCAATGCCGTGTTCCTCAGCGACTGGTACAGCGAGACCGACGAGGTGCTCACCGAGCAGATCGACCTCTTCGACGTGACGAGCGGGCCGGGCGATCTCGACTGCCAGATCGTGCCGTCCGGACCCGGGTTCGAGTTCCAGAACAACCTCAAGCTGTTCGCCGGGCTGCTCTACGCCGCGCACCGCAAGATCATCGTGGTCAGCCCGTATTTCGTGCCCGATGAGGCGCTGCTTCTCGCCATCACGACGGCGTGCCAGCGTGGCATCCATGTCGAGCTCTTCGTGTCGGAGGAGGGCGACCAGGCGATCGTCTACCACGCGCAGCGCAGCTACTACGAGGCGCTGCTGAGGGCGGGCGTGAAGATCTGGATGTACAAGAGGCCGTACATCCTGCACACGAAGAGTCTCACCATCGACGACGAGGTGGCGATCGTCGGCTCGAGCAACATGGACATGCGCTCCTTCGGTCTCAACATGGAGATCTCCCTGTTCGTGCGAGGCGAGGAGTTCGTGCGCCAGATGCGGACGGTGGAGGACAGGTACCGCTCGCTGAGCCGGAAGCTCACGCTCGAGGAATGGGAGAAGCAACCACTGCGCTCGACCGTGCTGGACAACCTCGCGCGGCTCACGTCGGCGCTGCAGTAGGCGCGACGCGCAGCAGACCCTCCGTCACGAGCCGCTCCACCGAGGCGCGAACCAGTCCGGTGGCATCCGCGCCGTCGGGTGCGCCATGCGCCGCGGTCGCGGCCGCGACGAGCGCCTCGAGGGGGACGCCCGATGCCGCGGCCCACAGTGTCGGCGCGATGCCGTCCAGGACGCGCACGGTGCCACGGCCGGCCGCGTCAGCGGTCAGCACGGCGATGCGGTCGGAGCCCACGAGCTCGAGCTCGTCGACGCAGGCGGCGCGGAAGAACCGAGGTTCTTCGCGGCTGTCGTCCGCCGTTCCCGGGTCGCGTGTGGTCGGCGGAGCGATCGACGGAATCGCGATGGGACTGGAGAGGAGTTGTGGGACGATGCCCATGAGATCACTCGCCTCGCGGTAGCGCACCGCGCGGATCCCGCCGGTCGCTTCCGCGACAGCGGCGATGAGCCGCAGCGAGTCGGGCCGTTCGGCGAGGTGGCTGGACTGGGTCACGAGGCCATCGAGCGCGTCGGCCAGATCGATTGCCGTGAGGACCGGAGGGCCATCATGTTCTGCTTCCCGGTTCAGCAGCACGATTGCGCGCAGTCGCAGGTCGGCGGGAATCGTGCCGAGCCCGAGGGATGACGGTCGCTGCTCGACCTTCGGCGCACGGGGCTCTTCGATGACCGACAGCGGCTTGCGGTAGGCGAAGACGCGGCCATCTCGGGCGATGCCGACCGTCTCATCGGAGACGTAGCCGTAGCCACGGGCCAGTTGGCGGGATGCCGTCGTCTTGCCGCGCCCCGACGGCCCGACGAGCGCCAAGACGTCTCCCGCGGACGTCGCGATGCCGGCCGCATGAATCATCCAGAGGTCTGCTCGCCTGGCGTCTATCGCGACGCGCGTCACCTGCCGGGACAGCGACTGCAGCATCCGGATGCGCCCCGAGTCGCGGGGGACGACGATAGCCGCGGGATCGTCGACCGCGCCGGCGACGGCATCGGCCCACACGTGCCGCACGGCTTCTGCGTCATCGGGATCGAGAGCCGACAGGTCGATGGCGACCGTCGCTCCGACGGCGCTGACGTAGAGCAGGTCGGTCATCCTCGCAGTGTAGGCGAGGCCCGGTGTGCGCCCGTGCGCGTGCGGACCGCTCCCACGCGTGAAACGCGGCGTGCTCTACTCTGGGGCGGTGACATCCGCACCTGCTGGGGAGCGAACGGAGCGCATCGCGGCCATCGACGGCCTGCGCGCGTTGGCGTTCCTGCTGGTGTTCGCGTTCCACTCGTGGCAGTTCGCGGGGACGCCGGACATCCCGGTGATCTCCACCGTGGTGGCCCAGAACATCCGTCCGGACTTCTTCGTGGTCCTGACGGGCTTCGTGCTGTTTCTGCCGTTCGCCCGGGATCCGTCGCGCCTCGGGCGATTTCGTGCGGGGCCGTACCTCAATCGGCGCCTGCGCCGGATCGTGCTGCCCTACTACGCCGCTCTCGCTTACGCGATCCTCCTGCCGCAGACGCTGGTGCTGCTGATGAAGCTGCTCGGTCGGGAGGCATCGTGGCAGCCCTGGCCGAGCGTGGGCGACGTGCTGAGCCACGTCACCTTCACGCACATGTTCTTCCCGCAGTACTGGTCGACGATCAACGGCAGCCTGTGGACGATGGCGCTCGAGATGCAGTTGTACCTGCTCTTCCCGCTGGTGATGCTCGCCGCCGCCCGGTGGGGGCTGCGCGCGATCGTCGGCGCGATCGTCGTGTCGGTGCTCTTCCGCATCGGCGTCGACCTCTTCCTGGGGGACGCCGACTTCTCCGTCGTGTTCCTCTGGGCCGCCTCGGGGTTGGGCCGGCTGACCGAGTTCGCCTTCGGCATGCTCGCCGCGGTGGTGGGCTTCCGGGTTGCCGGCCGGGTGCGACCGCCGCACGCGCTCGCGGTGTTGGCCGTCATGGTCGCGGCCTACTTCGTCGCCACCGAGCCCTTCTTCCGCGGGACGGTGCTGCCCATCCGCGACTTCGGGCTCTCCGTGCTGTTCGGCGGCCTCATCGTCCTCGTTCTGACGGTGCGTCCGTTCGGGGCGGCGTTCGCGTGGCGGCCGGTGTCCTGGCTCGGCTACCGGTCGTACAGCCTCTTCCTCATCCACCAGCCGACCCTCTGGTACGCCTCGGAGTTCCTGCAGAAGTTCCTCCGCGTGCCCGAGGGGGTGCTGCTGCTCATCCTGCTGTGGACCGTCGGGTTCGCTGCGGTGCTCGGCGTCGGCCTCCTGCTCTTCGTCACCGTGGAGCGTCCGTGCATCACGTGGGCGAAGCGGGTGCCGTCGAGCCGGGCACCCGCGCCGGCCTCGGTGGTCGAGGCGCCCGGCGCGGCGGAAGCCCCCGTGACCGACACCGCGGCCGACGGTGACGCGGGCGATGCTCCCCGTCCCGCCGAGGGAGAACGGCCGCCGAGTGCCTGAGCTTTCGGTACTCATGCCGGTCCGCAACGGCCAGGCCACGGTGGGCCGTGCGGTGGCGTCGACGCTGCGGGCCATGCCGCGCGACGCGGAGTTGGTCATCTGGGACGATGCGTCCAATGACAGCACGGTCCGGCTGATCGAGCAGATCGACGACCGCCGCTTGCGGCTCATGCCGAATGATCGGACGGTGGGCGTCGGGGCAGCGCTGCGGGCGCTGTGTGACCAGACGGATAGCCGATTCGTCGCACGCATGGACGCGGACGACGTGTGCCTGCCGTGGCGGTTCGCCGCGCAATCCGCGGCGCTGCGCGTGCAGCGGTGCGAGATCCTCTTCTCGCCCGTGCTGCGGTTTCGCACGTCACCCCTGCGGGTCGCGCTGTCCGCGCCGGTCGCGATCCCGCCGGCGGCGCTGCCACTGCACCTGGCGGTGATGTGCGTGGTGATGCATCCCACGATGTTCGCCGCACGGCGCGCCATCGAGACGGCGGGCGGCTACCGGGGCGTGCTCGCCGAGGACTACGACCTGTGGCTGCGTGCCGCGACCCAGGGGGCGCCGATGGCCAGGATGCCGCTGCCGACGCTCGCCTACCGACGCCACCCAGGCCAGGTGTCGCTGACCGGTGAGTATGCGCGTCGAGTGAGCACCGACGCCGGGCTCGCTCAGTCGTACCGCGATTTCGTGCGCGCGACGCTCGACCTCGACCTCGACTGGATGCCGGGTCAGCGCCCGGACTCCCCTCGGACCGCAGAGGCCGCGCGGGAGTTGCGCGCGCGCCTGGAAGCGCGATCGGCGCGCCTGTCGGCGTGGCAGCGGCGTCTGCTTCAGCGCACGATGCGGCGGCTCCCCTCCTAGCCCCGTGTGACCGCGCGGCTCACCGCATGGCTCACCGCGGGGGCTGCAGCAGCTCGCGGACGTGGTCGTCGGCCTCCTCTGCCGTGTGCGCGAAGCGGACGAGCGGGAACCGCCCGAGATAGTCGGCGAAGACCGAGGCGAGCTTGCCGTTGGCGTTGTCCCTGGCCACCACGGGTCGGCCCAGCAGGGTGGCGAGCACGGCGGCATGAAGCCGATCGGTGACGACGACCCGACCCCGCAGCAGTGTGTCCTCGGCGGCGCGGACGAGGGTGCGAGCGGCCAGGGCGTACCCGGGATCGACAAGAGCACGGGAGAAGCGGGGAAGCGCTCTGGGAGCCCGTTTGGCGACGGAGCCGGGCGCCTTGGCGAGGTTCCAGGTCAGCTTCTCGAGCGGGGAGTAGTTCCAGTCGACGGTCTCCTGCGACCACGAGCCGCCGCCGGCGACCAGCGGCATCCCCGTCGACTCGCTGTCGGCGCGTCGCAGCTGAACGATATCGACGCGTGCCCGTCGGGTCCTCGTCGGGCGATAGCCGAACGCGAGGTCGGGGCAGTAGTCCACTCGCACGCCCTCGAGCAGGTCGGCCGCCCGGCGCAGGCTGTGGGTGTCGCGCAGGAGCACCGTCAGGTCGGGGTGTGGCAGGTACGCGGAACGCACCCGGGCGGCGGTCCCGGGAGACATCTCGACGCTCTGCGGGAGCTGGACGATCCGGCGGTCGGGGAAGTCCGCGATCACGCGCTCACGGAAGTGCTGGAAGAGCGCCCAGCGATCTCCGAAGTTGCCCCCGCCGTGAAGGAGGATCGGCCCCTCGGGGTGCAGGCCTGCGAGATCGGCCGGCCGGTACCGCCCGACCGAGGTCTGGTATCGCACCGGGATGCCCAGCCGACGGAGGTACGCGCGTTCGCCCAGGTAGATGAGCGAGTCGCCGGCGTTGTCGTGCAACGGGAAGTCGACCAGGGCCACCGGCATGCCCGGCTCGAGGAGCGGACGGAGGACGTCCAGCGATTCACGTTGAAGGTGCTCGTGGACGGGGGCGAGTGTCATCCTGGCTGCCCGCGGCGCAGCACCCGACGGGCGACCGCGCCCGCCGAGTCGACGGGTGCGCTTCGCACCGCCCACCAGGAGAGGGCGAGGACGTCGCTCAATCGACCCGCCTTGGCTGCGGCCGCCCATTCTGCGAGGTTCTCGTCGGCCGCATCGTGCCGGTAGCGGCGAAGGTTCCGCGCCAGCAGGTCCGCGAGCTGTCGGTCCCCGCGGCGGCGCGCGCGGTTCACGTGCCCGCGCAGCCCCCGCATCGCCGCCTCACGGCCCGGTAGCCCACGATTGGTGACATTGGCGCTGTGCCGGCGATACCCGACGAGCTGCCGGTCCACCGCGGCGAATCCGCCCTGCTGCAGCAGGCGGAGGATGAGCTCGTTGTCCTCCGCAGGCTCCATCTCGCTGCGGCACCCCCCGACGGCGACGTAGGCGCTGCGCCGGATCAGCAGCGTGGTGATACGGGGAAAGGTGACCTCACCGGCAAGCATGTCGTGGGCGGAGGCCGCGGGGGCGGGCCAGCCCTGGCCGAACGGCTTCCCCTCCGCGTCCATGTACCAGCCGCCCGTGTACGCCGCGATCGCTTCCGGCGCGGCGGTCAGTGCGTCGAGCTGGCTCCGGGTGCGCTCGGGATGCCACACGTCGTCGTCGTCGAGGAACGCGATCCAGTCGCCGTGCGCCGCCGCGACGCCCGTGTTGCGGGCGACGGACAGGCCGGAGGCATCCTGTCGCACGTACGTCACGCCCAGCTCCGCCGCGATGGCGGCGAGGCCGGGTGCAGGGGCACCGTCGTCGATGAGCAGTATCTCGCCCACCGGCGCGGTTTGCGCGCGCACGGAGGCCACCGTCTCGCGAAGGTACCGACCGTCGCGGTTCGTGGGGATGATGACGCTGACCGACCGTGAGTCCACGCTTCCTCCCCGGTTGCTCCCGCCTCGCACGACTCCCGCGGCGAGTCCTGCATAGTGTAGACGGGAGGACGAACCGGATGGGTGCAGTCAAGCAGGCGGTGTGGCGGGCGTCCCGGCCGTTGCGGAGGGTCGTCGGGCATGTCCGCTGGCGCGCGCGGCGGACGACGGGGGACGTCGTGGACCGGTTCCGCCGTGGCGACCGCACCGTGATCGCCACGCCGGGCGGGATGCGCTTCGGGAACTGGCTGTACCTCTGGCTCGCCTCCCACCAGCGCACGGCCGAGGGCAGCCCGACGCTCGTGCTCGAGGTGCCGGGGATGGCTCCGTGGCTGGAGCAGTTCCCCGCGCTGTCCGCGCTCACGATCCGCAAGCAGGATCTCGGCTTCCACGATCGACGCGAGTGGAAAGGTGGTTTCGCGCTGCAGCGCTTCGGCGTCGACTTCACGCGCGAGGCGCTGCAGCGGTTCGTCCGCGAGGTGCTGGCTCCCGGACTTCCGACGACGGCGCCGGCGCCCGTCGCCGTCAACGTCCGGCGCGGCGACTACTACGCCTATGACGGCTTCCGCTCGAGGTACGGCATGGACATCGAGGGGTTCGTGCGCGAGGCGCTCGTCCAGGTCGGACCGGTCCCTGGCATCCTCGTCGTGTCGGACGACCCCCAGTGGTGCCGGGAGCATCTCGGTGAGATGCTGCGGGCAGCGGCGCAGGAGGTCTCGTTCGCCGAGCGCGACCCGGTCGCGAACTTCCTGGCGATCGCCTCGGCCCCCATCCTGATCGGCACCAACTCAACCTTCTCGTACTGGGGCGGCTACGTCACCGATGCCATCCAGGATGGCGCGCGCGTCGTCATGCCGAGGTTCCACGCGCGGATGGACGATGGATGGGACGCGTATCAGCTCGACCCCGCATGGACGGCGCTCGAGGGCTTCGACGGGCGGGGGGACCCCGCCGCACGAACGGCCGCCGACGGGGCGTGAGGCGCTGGATAGAGTGTGACGGTGATGCAGTCCGAGGCAGCCGAGGTTGCGGTGCCGCTCGCGGTGCGGCTGCTCCTCGGACGGGCCGCCGTGCAGGTGATCGCATCGGATGCCGGCGCGGATCTGCTCCATATCAAGGGGAACGCGGTCGACATGTCGCTGCGGGCGCTGGACGCGCCAGGGTCCGACATCGACGTCATGGCCCGCCCTACCCACGTGCCCAGGCTGCATGACGCGCTCGTGCGGCGAGGCTGGGTGGTGTACAGCTCCTTCCGCTACGGGTCCCCGTTCGGCCACGCGCAGACCTACCGCCACCCCGACTGGGGGTACCTGGACCTCCATCGCATGTTCCCGGGCATCCGCCTCGACCCCGAGGCGGCGTTCGACGAGCTGTGGTGCGACCGCGGCACGAGGGACTTCGCGGGCACCGACGGCGCCGTCCCTTCCCTGACCGGTCAGGCGGTGCTCTTGGTGCTCAACGACGTCCGGTCTCGCCGGGGAACCCGGGCGATCGCCACGTGGATCGACGGGCCGGGGCTGGATCGCTCGGAGGTGACGGCGCTGGTGGAGCGACTCGACGCACGCGTGGCCTTCGCAGCGGCGACCGGTGATCTCGAGCGGTATCGCGGCGAACGCGACTACCGCCTGTGGAAGGGCATCACCCAGGGCAGCACGCGCACCGGGGAATGGCGGGCGCGGGTGCAGGCGGCACGCACGCTGCCGGAGGCGCTCGGCATCGTCGTGCGCGCACCGCTGGCCAACGTGGAGCGACTCACCCATCAGCTCGGACGCAGCCCCACGCGTGCGGATGTGCTGCGCGCGATGGCGATGCGCCCGGTGCGCGCGGTGCGCGAGCTCGTGGCAGGCGTGCGACGGCGGGTGCGGCCGTGATGCGCGTCGGTCCTCGCGTGGCGGCCACCGAGTACGAGGGCAAGGTGTTCCTCGCGCAGCTGCCGGACGGTCCGATCCGGGTGCTGGAGGGCACGGCCGCGCTGATCTGGACGCAGGCCCTCGCCGTGCCGCGCTCCGGCCTGGTGGCGGCGCTGGCGGAAGAGGTCGTCGGAGACCCCGCGACGGTCGGCGCCGAGTTGTCGGCGTTCGTCGACGCGCTGCTGGAGCAGCGGCTGCTGGTCGACGACGAGGAGGCGTGATGCCCGCGCGCGCCACCGCGATCGCGATCGGCGTGCTCGCCGTCGCGGCCGGCATCCTGGCGATGACGGCCGCCCTCGTGGTGCCGGCCGGGCTGCCCTACGACGAGCCGGCGCACTGGTCGAACGTCCTCTTCTACGCCGAGCACCTCGGCCCTCCGGTGCTCGGAGCTCCCGGGGTGTCTTACCAGGGCCAGCAGACGCCCCTCTACTACGCGCTCGCCGCGGTCGTCGTGAGCGTGGTCGGCGACCCGGATGCCGCGTTCCTCACCGTGCGGCTGCTCGGGGTCGCGGGTGCCGTCGCGCTGACCCTGCTGACAGCGGGGACGCTGGCGCGCAGCATCCCGAGCCGTCCTGCGGTGATCGTCACCGGCACCGCCTTCATCGCGCTCAATCCGATCTTCGCCGTCATCGCAGGGTCGGTGCAGAACGACACGTGGACCCTGGTGTGGGCGTTCGCGCTGCTGTGGGCGGTGCTGCCTTTCGTCGATCCGAAGTACCCCGCGCCCCGTCCGTGGGCGTGGGGACTGCTGCTGGGCGCACTCGGCTCGGCGGCGATCCTCACAAAGCTCAGCATCGCGCCGCTGGTGGCGGTCGTGCTCGTCCTGTTGCTGGTGCGGCACCGGATCGTGATGGCGCTCACCGCGGGCGGCGTCGTGCTCGCCGCCTGCGGATGGTGGATCCTGCGGAACCTCTTGCTCTACGGCGACCTGACCGGCCAGGCCGGCGTCGAGCAGGCCGGGTACGAGTTCGGCCAGGGCGCCCTCGCGCCGCTGCACCTGGCGCGATCGGCCCTGACCTACCTCTTCCTGCCGACGGAGTACCTGCGCAACTCGGTCTCGGCGCCCTGGTGGATCGACGCCATCGTGGTCGTGCTCGGACTGGGGGTCGCGGCCGGAGGCGTCCTGCTCGCCGTGCGCGTGCGTCGCGACTGCGCTCCCGGTGCACTGCTGCTCCTGGTTGTGGTGGGAGTGGTCTCGGTCGCGGCGTGGCTCGTGCAGGTGACGTTCGGCTGGCACGTCGCCTTCCGCACCGCGTACGGCGTGCTGCCGCTGGTGGCGCTGGCGTTCGGCTGCGCCACGCAGGCGATCCCCTCCCGCCGCGGTGGCATCGCCATCGGTGCGGTGCTCGGGATGCTGCTGCTCGTCGTCGCGGGATGGGTGGCGGTCGCGGCATCCGGCGAACCCGCCCAGCTGGTCCCCTGAACGAGTGCGATACTGAATCGACGATCGGGAGGACCGTGGTCCAGGTTTCGGAGCGCACGCAACGAATCCGCGACATGCTCGGCCGCTGGTGGCCGGGGGCGTGGCGCTTCGTTCTGCTCGCCTCGGGTGCGGCACTCAGCAGCTATCTGATCCTCGATCGCGGTTTCCGCAACGGCGTCATCTCCGCCGTCATCATCGGCCTGCTGGTGATCGGCGTCTCGCTGATGCCCCGGCTCCCGCTCGCGATCGCGCTCCTGGCGACCCCCGGGCTCATCGTCGTGCAGCGCGTCGGGCTGGGCGGGAGCGATCTGACCGTGTCCGATGTCGCGCTGGCAGCGGCCTTCGGCTCGGCGGTGCTCTTCGGGACGTACCCGCTAAGCCGCCCCTTGAAGCAGCTGCTCGCGCTGAACCTCGTCTACCAGTTCGCGACGCTGCTGACGGTGATCGTCAACCCGTTCCCGCAGAACACGGTGGAGTGGTTCCACGCGTGGCTGCTCATCTCCGGCGCTCTGCTCGTGGGCTGGGCGCTGGGACGAGGCGGGCTCGCGCACGCCGCCTTCGGCCTACTGGTCGGCGCGATGCTCCTGGTGGCCGTCGGCGTCATAGTCACGGCCGTCCTCACGTTCGCTCAGGGCCAGTTCGTGGGCATCGCGCCGAAGTGGCCGCTGCCGATGCACAAGAACGCTGCGGGCGACATCCTGGCGATCGGCGCGGTGGTGGCGCTGGTGAACCCGCGCTGGGCGGGCTGGTCCGACGGCGCGGCGCGCCTTGCGTTCTGGACGCTCACGATAGCGGTCGTGCTCACCCAGTCCCGGCAGGCGATCATCGGCCTGGTCGTCGCCGTCCTCGTGGTGACGCTGCGCCGCGGCGCCTCGCGGCGCTCGCGACTGATCCTGCTCCTCGTGCTTCCGGCCGTGTGGTTCGTGGTCTCGATGGTCATCGACCAGATCGAGACGGGCAACCGGTTCAATTCGTTCTACGTGCGGATCGAGTGGATGCAGCAGGTCTTCGCGCTGTGGAAGAACTCGCCGATCTTCGGACACGGTCTTCGCTACTGGTACGTCCATGAGTGGGCGCTCTTCCAGCCGCCGCAGGCCGAGCTGGAGGTGGTCGCCTCCGCCGGCGTTGTGGGGCTCCTGGCGTTCCTGGTGATGTGGGCGGGGTTCATCGTCGTGCTCTGGCGGGTGGACCCCGCCTTCGGCACGCTCGCGGTCGCCGCGTTGCTCAGCCGCATCGTGCAGGCGCAGTTCGACCTCTTCTGGGTCGCGGCTCAGGTGTCGGTCCCGTTCGTCGTCGCCGGCATCTGTCTCGGCGCTCAAGCCCTGTCCGCGTCACAACGTTCGGACGGCAGGCAAGCGGATGACTTAGCATGGAGCATCCGTACGAGCGGCCGGCAGGCGGTGCCCGCTCGTACCGGGGGGACGTGGGGGGAAGGCGCCGATGGAACTGCGTGACTACATGCGCGGATTGCGGCGCCATTGGCTCGCGATCGTGCTCATCACCGCGGTGGGACTCGCAACCGGCTATGTCTGGACGCTTCTGCAGACTCCGGTGTACGAAGGCTCGGCGAGTGGCCTGCTCAAGACGACCACGTCAGCGTCCTTGGAGGGACTGTCGTCGACGAGTGCTGAAGACTCGGCGGCGCGCGCCAAGGTTGCCACATTCCTGGACCTGGCGCAGTCCGAACTGGTGGCCCAGGGGGCGATCGACGAGCTCGGCCTGAACACCACGCCTGCCGCTGTGATCAACCGGATCACCGTCTCCAACCCGACGAGCACGTCGATCCTCAAGGTCAACGCCCAGGCTGCGACACCCGCGGAAGCCAGCGACCTCTCCTCGGCGTGGATCGCCTCTCTCGCCGTCGTCGCCGACGACGTGCTGGGCGACGGTTCTGACGGCTCTTCCGTGGTCACAGTCGTGGCGTATGACGCGGCCGGCCAGCCGACGAGACCCATCTTCCCCGACGTGAACACGGCGGTGGTCGTCGGTGGCGTGCTCGGCTTCGGGTTCGGCGTGGCGTTCGCCCTCGTGCGCACCGTGTCGGACCGCAGGATCCGCATCAACGACGACATCGAGGCGCGTGTGGGCGCACCGGTGGTCGGCACGATCCCGGTCGCCGACGGGCTCACCCGTGAGTCGCGCATCGTCGCGCACGCCGAGCCGAACGCGAAGGGCAACCGGTTCGCGGTGTCGGAGGCGTTCCGGTCGCTGCGCACCAACCTGCAGTTCATGGACGTCGACGATCCGCCGCGCACGATCGTCGTGACGAGCCCGCTCCCCGGTGACGGCAAATCCATGGTCGCGGCGAACATCGCTGTGGCGCTCGCCGAGAGCGGCCGGCCCGTCGTGCTCGTCGACGGCGACCTGCGGCGGTCCACCGTAGCGAAGACCTTCGGGTTGCCCGACGGCGCCGGGCTCACGGACGTGCTCGCCGGCCGTGCGGACCTCATCGATGTGATGCACCGCACGCCGGTCTCCGGGCATCTCGTCGTGCTCACCGCGGGGAGCGTGCCCCCCAATCCCAGCGAGGTGCTCGGCTCGGCGAAGATGCGCGCGGTCCTCTCCGACCTCGCCCAGCACGCCATGGTGATCATCGACGCACCGCCGCTGCTCCCCGTCACCGACAGTGCGGTGCTCGCCCATCAGGCGGATGGCGCGATCCTCGTCGTCGGGCTCGGGAAGACGACGTACGACCTCGTCACCACGGCCGAGGACGCGCTCGCCAAGGCGTCGGGTCGCCTGCTGGGCATCGTGCTCAACCGCGTCCCGCTCAAGGGCGCCGATGCGTCGCCGTACTACGACTATCGCACGGGCTACGGCGGCTCCCGCTCGCGGGGCGGGGCCGATGCCGCAGCGGCTGCGTCCGCTGCCCAGACGCCGGCCACCGAGGCCGGTCCGGCGCGCCCGGCGTCCAAGAAGCGGTCGGCATCCGCCAAGTCCGCGGCGTCGGCGGCGTCCCCGCGTGATGCGGATGCCTCCACCCCGGCCTCCGCCGACACAGCGAGCCAGGACTTCGCGTCGTTCATCGCCGGGATCGACGGGACGCCGCAGGACGAGCCGCGCCGTCGCGCGGGGCGGAGCTGACCGGCTCGATGCCGCGAGCCGCCCGCCGAGTCGCGCTGATCTCGTCGTCGTTCGCGCCGTACGTCGGGGGTGTCGAGACGCACGTCGATCGGGTGGCGCGAGCGCTGCGCGACACCGGGTGGACGGCGGAGGTATGGACCGTGGACCGCGGGGAGGCTCTGGGCGTGGTCGACCGGGACGGCATCCGCGTCCACCACCTGCCGACGCCGCTGCCCGCGCGTTCCCGCTCCGACATGGCGCGCTTCGTCCGTCAAGGCCGGGCCGCGCGCCGGGCGTGGGCCGAGGCGCACCGGGCCTTCCGCCCCGACATCCTGAACATCCAGTGCTTCGGGCCCAACGGGGTCTACGGCGCCAGGCTGGCCCGGAGAACCGGGACTCCGCTGGTGGTGACCTCGCACGGCGAGACGCTCGCCGACGATCGCGGGGCGTTCCGGCGTTCCCGTCAGCTGCGCGACGGACTGCGCCGGGCGATCGGGGAGGCCGCGTCGGTCACGGCGCCGTCGGACTACGTGCTCGAGGATCTCCGGCGCCACTACGGACTGGCGCAGCTGGACGGCCGGATCGTGCGCAACGGCGTCGATCCGCTCCCGCAGGCATCGGGACAGCAGCCGCTCGGCGGTGCGTACCTGCTCGGGGTCGGACGCCTCGGCTGGATGAAGGGCTTCGACCTGCTCATCGAGGCCTTCGCCGACGCCGGCCTGGATCCCGCCGTCCGGCTGGTCATCGGCGGCGACGGGCCCCAGCGCGGCGATCTCACCTCCCTCGCGGCGGCGCGAGGGGTCGCCGACCGGGTGACGCTGGTCGGAGCCCTCGACCCGGTGGCGGTGGCGCACAGCATGGCCGGCGCGCTGGCGGTCGTCGTGCCGAGCCGCGCCGAGTCGTTCGGAATCGTGGCGCTGGAGGCCTGGCGTGCGGGCACCGCGCTGGTGATGACGAATCGCGGCGGGGCCGTCGAGTTCGTCCACGACGGGCGGGATGCGCTGCTGGTCGATCCGCTCGACCGGGCGAAGCTTGCCGGCGCGCTGCGGCGCGTGGTCGCCGATGAGGCGCTGCGGACGCGTCTGGCGGAGGCAGGCCACGCGCGAGTGGCGGAGTTCGGGTGGCCGGCGGTGGCTCGTGCCTACGCCGCGCTGTTCGACGAGATCGTCGGCGCGAAGACGGGAGCCCAGCGGTGAGCTATCACGATCCTTGGCCGCGACGCCTGCGCGCGGCGCGGCGCCTCGCGCAGGCGGCCCTCGTCCCGGAGGTGTGGCGACACGGCCGGGTCGTGCCCGCGTACTGGTGGGACGGCCACCCGAACTTCGGCGACGACCTCACACCGTGGCTCCTTCCGGCCTACGGCGTGGTGCCCGTGCATCGGATGCCGCAGCACGCTCGGCTCGTGGGCGTGGGAAGCGTCCTGGAGTTCCTCCCGCCCGAGTTCGACGGCGTCGTCTGGGGAAGCGGGCTGATGAGCGACGCGCCGCACGCTCTGCCGCACGCTCGCGTGCTGGCGGTGCGCGGAGCGCTCACCCGCGACCGGATCGGCGCCACCGGCGAGACCGCCTTCGGCGACCCCGGGCTGCTGGTCTCGCGCCGCACACGGCGACCTGCCCCGCGATGGGAGGTGGGGTTCGTGCCGCACGGCCACCATCGCTCCCATGCGGGGTTCGCCGCCGTGGCGGCCGCGACACCGGGCTCGCGGGTCGTGAACGTGCATCAGGGCGCCCGTCGCACGGTGCGGGAGATCGCGGCGTGCCGGCTCGTCGTCACGACGTCGCTGCACGGACTGGTGGCCGCGGACGCGTTCGGCATCCCCGCGGTGTGGACGACCCTCGACCCGCCGCTCAGTGGGGGAGACTTCAAGTTCCGCGACTACGAGTCGGTGGTCACGCCCGGCCGCACCCGGCAGGTCCTCTGGCAGGAAGGCATCGTCCCCGCCGAGCTGGCCGCAGCCGCATGGTCGGCCGATGCCGAGACGGTGGCGCATCTCGCCGACGGCCTCGAACGCGCGATCGGGCGGCTCGACGAAGAGGTGCGGGGGCTCCGCCGCTTTCCGCTCGGTGCGCTGGTCTCCGACTGACGCCGCTCAGCGTCGCCAGGGGAGCCGCTCCACGACGCCGCGCCGGCTGGGCAGCACGGTGCGAGCGAGCGGGCCGAGACGGAGTCGGGTGGCCGGGATGCCGAACTCCTCGGCGAGTCGCTTCGATACGGGTCGGCCGAGCCCGCCGAGCGAGACGCCGGAGTGGTTCTCCCCGGTGCTGACCCGGTACAGCGCGCCCGCGAACGGAACCGGCGCGAGCGGGTGTCCCGCCGCGGCGAGGTCGTCGGCGACGTACAGGTGCGACCCGAACCATCGCTGGAGGCGGTCGCCCAGCCGGTCCTCGAGTTCGGCCTGCGACGCGCCCGCGCGCAGGTCGGGCGGGAGGTCGTACAGATCGGCGCGGACCACGCACCCGCTGCCGCAGTGGCGGTGGAAGTGGGGCTGGCGGCGGATGGCTCGGCGGTCGGCGGCCCACCGGTACCCGTGCTCGATCCGCCACCCGGGGGCGTGCGGATTCCCCGCCGAGAGCGCGGCGAGGCGTCGGGAGACGAGGTCGTCCGCATCGAGGAACATCACGTGATCGGGCGAGCTCTCACGGGCGGCGAGCAGCCCGGCTGCGAGCTTGGACCCCTTGTCGCGGAGCACCGCCGCGACCCCGGTGCGCGATCCGCTGAGCGTGCTGGGGGCGTCGAAGTCGACCTGCACCCAGTTCGCGTCCGGCGCCAGCCGGGACGGCCGGCGATTTCCGACCACCCAGACGCTGTACGGGGCCGACTGGCGCGACACCGACGCGAGCGTCTCCGCCAGGAGCGCCTCCACCCGGCCGTAGTCGCTGCTGTTGCGGGGGTGCCGCAGCGATGTGATGAATGCGAGCATCGGATGCCTCAGCCCACGCTGGTCCACACCCGGGCATGGGCGGCGACACACCGCTCCCAGGTGAAGTCGGCGGCGCGCGCCCGTGCGACGCCGATCATGCGGTCCACGGCGGCGTCGCCGGAGGTCACGGCGAGGAGCCCCTCGGCGATGGCAGGGCCCGCCGGCGCCACCAGCAGGCCGCCGTCGCCGACGACCTCGGGCAGGGAGCTGGTCGCTGCGGCCACCACCGGCACGCGAGCGGCCATCGCCTCGAGCGCGGGGAGCCCGAACCCCTCGTACGTGGACGGGACGACGACCGCCTGAGCGCTCGCCAGCACGCGCGGCATGACGCCGTCGGGGAGGCGTCCGGTCAAGACCGTGCCCTCGAGTCCCGCGAACAGGGCACTGCGCCGGGGGTGCGGCGGCCCGCTGAGCACCAGGCTGAGCTCCGGCCGCTCGCGCCGCACCATCGGCCAGGCGGCCGCGAGGGCATCGAGGTTCTTGCGCTGTGCGGCGCCCCCGGCGTGGAGCACGAACCGCTCGGGAAGCCCCAGCGCGGCCAGCTCGCCCGCAGACAGCGGCACAGCGTCGAAGAAGTGCTCGTCGACGCCGTTCGGGATGACATGGACGTCCGGCAGGCCGAGCAGGTCGTGCGCCTCCTGCGCCGTGAACGCCGAGACGCAGATGACGGCGGCCGCCCGTCGCAGCTCCTCGGGAGCAGCCGGCACCGGGGCAGACTCGTCAGGGTACCGCCAGGCGACCACGTCGTGCAGGGTGACGACGTCGGCACCCGGAGCAGGCGGGAGCTCCAGGTTCATCCGGTGGGTCACGTCGTGCGCGCCGTAGAGCACCCGGCCGATCGCGCGGCGCACGCGGGTGTCGGCGCGGGTGACCCGGGCGAGCGGGAGCCGCCGCGTTCCTGCGAGCGGCGACCGCAGGGATCGCACGATGACACGCCGCACGGCCCAGGGCGCGTCCGCGGCGGCATCCAGCGCGGCCGGTGCGCGTCCGGCCACCTGCTCCTGGTAGACCTGCGCCCCCATCGGCGCCTCGGTCGCGATGGTGGCGATGCTCAGACGTCGATGCGATGCGATTCGGTGCCTCCGGAGGATCGGGGGACGCCGACGGTGCGCACCCGCCCACGAATCTAGTTGAATGGGTGCTCGGCGGCGATCCCGTCGCCGTCACAGCCGCGTTGGGAAGATCGCCGAATGACAGACCTGCGAGCGGTGGTCGTCGTCGCCACCTACCGGCGACCCGACCACGTGCGCACGTGCCTGGAGCATCTCGCCGCCCAGACCCTGACGCCGGCACGGACGATCGTCGTGGACGCCTCGCCCGACGAGCTGACGCGGTCGGTGGTCGCCGACTTCGATGGGGTCGAGTACCGGCGCAACGACCACGGCGCCGGGACGCTCGCGACGTCGCGCGCGATCGGCATCGAGGGCGTCGATGCCGACATCGTGGCCTTCATCGACGATGACGCGTACGCCTTCCCGGAATGGCTCGAGGAGCTCCTCCGCCCCTACGACGACCCGACGGTCGGAGCCGTCGGCGGGCGCGCCCTCAACGGGCAGCCCGACGAGGCAGAGCAGGGCATCGGCCAGATCGGGCTCCTGCTGCCGGACGGCCGGCTGACCGGCTACTTCGCCGCGGACCCCGGCCGGGTGGTCGACACGGATCACATGCTGGGCGCGAACATGTCCTACCGGCTGGACCTTGCACGCAAGGTCGGCGGTGTGCACGACTTCTATCCCGGAACATGCCTGCGCGAGGACGCCGACATGCCGCTGCGGCTGGGTCGGGCCGGGTGGCGGGTCGTGTTCGCACCTCGCGCGGTCGTCCGGCACGTCGCCGGCCAGTACGCCAAGGGCGTGCGCTTCGACTCGCGCTACCGGTACTACGGCGCCCGCAACCACGTGGTGCTGCTGGCCACGACACTCGGCTTCCGCGCCCCCGTCTTCCGCCGTTACCTCGGCACCGCGCTGCGCGCCGCCGGCCGCGACCTGCGGAGCGCCGCGACGGCGCTGAAACGGTCGGGCTGGCGCGCGAAGCTCAAGGGTGCCGGCGGAGGGTGTCGCCGCGCTGCGATCGGGATAGGCGGCACCGTCGCAGGTCTCGTGGCGAGCGTGCGCGCGGTGCGCGCCCAGGCGCGGGCGTCGTGAAGATCCACGCGTACGTGCTCGCCGGCGACCCCGCATGGATCGGCGAGGGCATCGGCTCCTTCTACCGGCTCGTCGACCGGATCGTCGTCTCGTACGACGCGGACGGCCTGTCGTGGTCGGGGCATCCCCTCTCCACCGCGGAATCGCTGTCGCGCATCGCCGCCGCCGACCCGGACGGCAAAGTCGTCCTGCGTCCTGGCCGCTTCAGCGACCCCGGGCTCATGGCGATGTGGGCCGAGACCGCACAACGGCAGGATGCGCTGGATGCCGCGTCCGAGGGCGCCGACTGGGTGCTGCAGCTCGACACCGACGAGGTGGTCACCGATCCGGGCGCGTTCCTCGCCGCGATCGAGAGCGCCGACGCGCGTGCCGCGTCGGCGCTGGAGTATCCCTCGCGCGTGCTTTACGCGCGCTCCCGATCGGGGCGCTTCCTGGAGACGTGCGGTCGATTCTGGTCGACGCAGTCGAGCTATCCCGGCCCCGTCGCAGTGCGGTCCGGGACCGCGCTGAGCCACGCGCGCCAGGCGGCGGGGGTCCCGGTGTACCGCGTGGACGTGGCGCCGTGGAACACCGATCCTGCGCGACGCGCGACCACGCCCGTCCACCGCGTGATCGGCCGAGAGCAGGCGATCCTGCACTTGAGCTGGGTGCGGACCGAGGCCCAGATGGCTGAGAAGCGCACCGTCTCGGGCCATGCGCGCGACCGCGACTGGGACGGCGAGCTGGGTCGCTGGCGGTGGCGGATGAGGCATCCGTTCCTCACCGCCGCGACCGCACCGCTCGCGCGCAAGCCGTTCGAACGGTACCGGGTGTCGTCGCTGCCGGCGTTTGCGCGCCTCGACCCGTAGCCGTCAGTTCAGTTCGCCGAGCGAGACCAGCCGGGCGAACTCGGCGCTGGCGTCGCGGACCTCGGTGAACGTGCCGGTGGCTTCGATGCGGCCGTCCTTGAGGAACACGAGGGTGTCGGCGCCGCGGACGGTGGAGAGCCGGTGGGCGACGATCAGGATCGTCATGCTGCCCTGGAGGCCTCGGAGGGTCTCGGCGATCTCGTACTCGGTGGCGTTGTCCAGCGCCGAGGTCGCCTCGTCGAGCACCAGCACCCGCGGGTGGCGGTAGAGCGCGCGCGCGAGTCCGAGGCGCTGTCGCTGTCCGCCCGACAGGCGCACGCCGCGCTCGCCCACGACGGTATCGAGGCCGTCGGGCAGGGTCTGGACGAGCTCGCCGAGCTGCGACATGCGGATCACCTCCGCGACGCGGTGGTGGTCCACGCGCTCGGGCGGCACGCCGAAGGCGATGTTGGAGCGGAGCGTGTCGTTCACCAGGAAGACGTCCTGCGGCACGACGCCGAGACCCGCGTACCACGCGGCGCGGTCGGCGAAGATCGAGCGCCCGCCGCACTCGATGGTGCCCGAGGTCGGGTCCTGCAGGGCGAGCACGAGGTCCAGCAGCGTGCTCTTGCCGGCGCCGCTGGAGCCGACGAAGGCGGTGGTCGCGTTCTCGCGGATCTTCAGCGACAGGTCGGTGAGGACATCGGTGGCGGAATCCGCATAGCGGAAGGAGAGGTTTCGCAGCTCGATGTCGCCGCGGTAGGGCGTGTCGTCGATCGGCGTCTCGACGTGCGCACCGCGCTGGTCGAGCTCGGCCGTGGAGTTCAGCACGATCTCGAGGCCGATGCGACCGGTGCGCATCGTGGCGAGGTTCGCGCTCACGCGGTTGAGAGTGGGAAGCGCGCGGAGGGCGGCGGCTCCGAAGACGCCGAGCACCGTCAGGGCGTTGTTCGGGGAGCCGGTGGCGAACAGGATGATCGAGATGCCGCCGATCATCAGCACGAAGCCGATCTCGAGCACATAGCGAGGCGCCTCGCCGAGGATGCCCATCGTCCGACTGGCGTTCGCTCCGCGCAGGCGCGCCTGGTAGAAGCCATCGACGAACCGTTCGGAGCTCGAGGTGAGCCGTGCCTCGCGGAACCCGTCCAGTCCCGGCATCAAGTACTGCCACGCCTGGAGCGCGGCTTCACTCGTCACCTCCCCGAGCTGCGACTGGCGTTTGCGGAAGAGACGCTGCAGCCCCAGGACGAATCCGCCGAAGATGACGACCGTGAGGATGGTCACCACGGGCGCCGTCACCGCCAGCACGGCGGTGATGGCGATGAGCATCATCACATCCGTGCACATGCTGATCGTGGCGAGCAGCACGCCCGTCGACTGTGCCGTGCTAGTGGAGATGTTGCGGTACACCTCGCTGAGGCGCCGGGTGCGGTGGTCGGCGTACGGTGCGAGCACGTAGCGCCGGAACATCCCGCGGGCGAGCGTGGCGGAGACCCGCGTGGTGCGTCCCAGCAGCCACCAGCGGAACAGGAGCGCAGCGACGCTCTTTCCGATGAACAGCACCGCCACTGCGCCTGCGACCAGTGGAATGAGTTCCTGCGGTGTCGATCGCCCTGTGGCCTCTGAGATCCAACCGAGCACGCCGGAGTCGGTCTCGACGCCGGCGATGAGCTGTGTGAGTGGGATCATGGCGGCGATGCCGAGGCTGTCGAGGACGGCGAGAACGACAGACGCGCCGACCGTGGATGCCACCCATCCGGAGGGGCGCGCGTCGGCGAGCACAAGCAGTGCGCGCAACTGTGACACCAGCCGGGTAGGAGGCTCGGGGGCTGACATGGCGAACCTTCCGCCTGCGCGCTCGGATCGCAGGCCCCCGCATCCTATCCGGGCGCACTGGGCGCGGGCCCGGCCCTGCGCGGCGTGGGTCCGGTGTATTTAGCCTCATGACCTGGTGCTGGGGTGTGCCTGGAGAGGATGATGCGATACGATCCAGCCATCGCCTTCCGCGCGGAGACGGGGTTTGTTCGGCGCCGGAAGCGATAAGCCTGGTGCTGGGGAAGCCCAGGGCCTCGCCGTGAATAGGGGAGATCGACGTCGGGATCCGGCGACACCAGCTCTGGGAGGGACTGGGAAACATGGACGAACTTGAACCGCAGAAGTCCGGCGTCAGCCGTCGGACTGTGACCAAGGCGATGGCGTGGGCGGTTCCCGTCATCGCCATCGCCGCACCAGCCCCGGCGTTCGCCCTCTCGGGTGAACCGCCTTCCGTCTGTGCGGGAGAGCCTTACAAGGTTCCTGGCGAGAGCGGATGCAAGGCGTTCTCAACAGGTGGCACGGTGGTGGACGTCGCAAAGGGATTCGGATTCCCCCTGCAGGTTACGAACGACACCGACCAGCCCATCTATATCGATGAGGACATCGTGGTGACGATTCTCTACAACGAGGGAGGGGTTCCAGTCCTCAAGACTTTTCCCGTCGTATCGTCGTTTCCGTCGTTGCCGGCGGTGCTGGAGCCGGGTGAAACGGTCACCATCTTCACTTACTTCAACGAGGAGAACAGCGGCGGCTTCACCGGCCGAGTCCGCATCGTGGTTCCCTGGGGCCACCCGCCGGCACCCGATCCCAGCAACCACCCCCCCGTGGTCTTGGAGTTCTGTGTCACCGCGAACCAGTGGCATCCGATTACGTCTGACCAATGTCGGCCGGTGACCGACCTGATTGCCGGCGGCTGCAGCTCGGACGCGCCTCCGCCTGTCGGTGCATGCAGAGGAGAGGACTAAGCGGTCTCCGTCGTCCCGCAGCGGCGCGACCAGCGGGCCGCACACATCCACAGGCGTCAGGGAAGCATCCCAGGCGCCTGTGGCGTGTGCCCGTTCGCAAACACCGCGCGAACGGCTACCCAGGTCACCAGGGCTGGGCGCTGCGCCTCGCGTAGCATAGGCGCGTGCCGGGTCGCCACGTCATCCACGCCATCACGCCCGGCGACCACTTCTCGCCGCTGACCGGCTCCGCGATCCCGACGGTCGTCCACGGCCTCTCCGGCGCGGCGGCCCGGGCGGGCGCCCCGCGAGCACGGGTCGTCGTCGACCGCTCGACGTGGCAGCCGCGCTACGACAGCGCCGACGTCATCGAGTACACCGGAGTTCGCGGACCGGACCGCAAGGCACGGTACGCCGACGCGCTCCGCGGCCGCATCGGGATGACGCGCTCCGCGATCGCGGACTATTACCGGCCGATCGCGGATGCGGTGCGCGCACAGCCGCCGTCGATCGTCATCGCACACAACGCCCCGATCCTGGTGCGGCTTCTGCGCGACACCCCGCACCGGGTGGTGCTCTATGCGCACAACGACCTCCTCCGTACCTACTCGCGCGCCGAGGCCGGGCGGATGCTGCGTTCGGCGGCGGGGATCGTGTGCGTGAGCGAATCCCTCGCCGCCCGTACCCGCGACCGCCTGCCCGAGGGATTGCGCGGGAAGGTTCATGTGGTCGGCAACGGCGTCGACACCGCGCAGTTCACCCCGGGAGCGGGCCGACAGCCCGGCCCGACGCGGATCATGTTCATGGGGCGCGTGATCCCCGACAAGGGCGCCGACGTGCTGTTGCAGGCGGTGTCGCAGCTGGACGGCGCCGACGTCGCCGTCGAGATCGTGGGGCGACCCGGCTTCGCCGCTGACGCGCCGCTCAGCGATCACGAGCGGCAGCTGCGCGAGCTCGCGGAGCAGACTGCAGTCCCGGTCCGGTTCCAGACGTTCGTGCCGCGCGCGGAGCTGCCCGCCCTCTTGCGCACCGCGGACGTGTTCGTCGTGCCGTCGCGCTGGCCCGATCCCTCGCCGCTCACGGTCGGCGAGGCGCTCGCCACCGGTCTCCCGGTCGTCGCGAGTCGGATCGGCGGCATTCCCGAGGCCGTCGGGGATGCCGGCGTCCTGGTCCCCCCGGACGATTCGGTCGCGCTCGCCGAGGCGCTCGGCGGACTGCTCGACGACCCGGCTCGCCGCACGGCGCTCGGCGCCGCGGCCCGGGCGCGCGCGGAGGCGCGCGACTGGTCCTGGTCGTGGCGGCAGCTCACCGCGGTCCTCGACGGCATCTGACGGGGACGCCGCTCGCGAGTTCAGTCAGGGCGCATCCGCTCGATGACGGCGCGCATCGCGATGGCGCGGTCGTTCCAGTCGGGCGACGGGCCATCCGCGCCGTCCGGGAAGCGGCTCCACGAGGGCAGAAGCGAAGTGACGACGGTCGGGAACGCGGACGCCTCCGCCAGGCGGACACGCGGGTCGGCGGCATCCCGGAAACCCGCCACCGGCGTCGCCACCACTGGACGGCCGACCGCCGCGTACTCGTACAGCTTGATGGGATCCAGGCTGTCGGTGAATGAGTCGACCACGTGGGGAACCAGCAGCACATCGGCGTGCTGCAGATAGGCGATCACGTCGTCTCGGCGGCGGGCCCCGAGCACCACGACGCCGCCGGCACGCAACCGCGCCGTGTCGACGGCTTCCAACGCATCGGGCCCGACCAGCACGACGCTTCCGCGCCCCGCGAGCGCCCGGGCGGTCGCGATGCAGAGGTCGACATCGAGCCGGTCGCGGTGCAGCGTGCCGGCGTAGACGGCGGCGACGGCGGCGAGGTCGGCCGGCCTCGGCTTCGCCGACCGGTACGCCGCGACGTCGACGGCGTTCGGGATCAGCTCGATGTCCGCCCTGACGGGCGTCTTGCGGCGAACGAGCTCGTGCGAGCAGGCGACGACGGCGGCTGCATTGTCCAGCAGCCATTCCTCGCCGCGACGGAGGCGATCGAGCTCTGCCGGCGGCCGGTCGGCGGCGAGCCAGTCGTCGGTGATGTCGTAAAGGGTCGGCCAATGGGCGGACCGGGCGACGTCTGCGGCACGCGGATCGTTGAGCCAGAGCAGCGGCCTCGTCATCGTCGCCTTCTCGGCGGCCCTTCGCACCGCGTGGGCGAGGCGGCGATCCGCGCGCCGGTCGAGGCGACGGGGCAGCAGCTTCATCGGGCGGAAGCGGAGCAGCCGGCCGTCGAATCCGGCCGCGACCGGTCGGAACCCGCGGGCGGGCCGCCGCTTCGACGCGAGGTCGTGCAGCGGATCGGCGGCGGGTTCGACGAACAGCACCCGCAGCTGCGGGTCGCGCTCCAGCAGACGCGAGAGGAGGTGCTGGTTGCGGCGCCACACCTCGTCCCACGCCTCGAGCGACACCACCACCAGGTCGGTCATGACTCGCCCCGAGCCGATGGCGGCGTCGAGGCGTCGACGGCGCCATCGGCCTCGTCCGCGACGTTGGCACCGGTGCGTCGGAGACGCCGGGCTTCGATCGCCCGCCGGTACGCCGCCTCCGTCGCTTCGAGCTGCGAGGCGATCGAGAACTGCGCCCGCTGGCGCTCGCGACCCGCGGCTCCGAGGGCGACGCGCCCGGGGTCGTCGTCGGCGAGCGCCCGCAGGGACCGCGCAGCGTCGTCGACGTCGTCGGCGCGGAACAAGGCGCGCGGATCGAGCCCGCCGAGGATCTCGGAATGGCCGCCGGCATCGGCCGCGAGGGTGGGGAGCCCTGTCGCCATCGCCTCCAGCAGCGAAAGGCCGAGGCCCTCCACCGGACATGGCGCAATGAAGAGACCTGCCCGGGCATACAACTGAGCGATGTCGTCGCGGAACCCCAACAGGTCGACCGCATCGGCGATGCCGAAGGAGGTCGCATCCGCTTCGAGCAGCGGCAGCTCGGGGCCGGCGCCGGCGATCTGCAGCCGCCAGCCAGCTTCGGCCAAGCCGGATGCGGCGAAGGCAGCGAGCCCGATACGGGTGCGTTTCTCCGGCTGAAGCCGCTGCGCCATCAGGACCGTCCGCGACCGCCTCGCGGGCTCTGGCGCGTCGGCGTCGGCGACACCCGAATACACGACGGTGGACGGGATGCCGATCGAACGTGCCACGGCGCGGCTGATCGCGATCTCGGCGTCGATCCTGCGCTCGATCGCCGGATACACCGACCGCGGCGCCCTGCTCCCGCGGGGGCGGGTGAAGTGCCGTGTCGCCACGAGTGCGGCGTCGAGGCCGAGGAGTGCCGGCGCGGCGGCGGCATCCGCGGCGGTCATATGCGTCGCGACCACGTCCGCCAGACGCGCGGCACGCCGAATGAGGAGGGTGTCCCTGATGCCGCTCCCCGACGCTGCGAAGCCGACGTTCGCCGCCTGCAGCGCGGGCTCCATCCGCGCAGGGTCGCCCCCGATCACGGCGACCCGGTGGCCGGCGCCCGCCTGGGCGATCGCGAGGCGCCGCACGAACTGCTCGACGCCCGCGAAGCTGCGTGTGCGCACGACGTGGAGGATCTGGAGCGGATCGGCGGTCATCGCGGATGCCGTATGCGCTCGTCGTGGATGTCGGTCAGCAGCGCCGCGTACTTCTCTGCCGTCGAGCGCCAGCCGTGATCGACGGCGCTGGCGCGGGCGTTCACGGCCAGCGTGTTCGCATCTGCCTCGACGAGTTCCTGCAGCCGCAGGGCGATTTCGGCCGGGTCGGGTTCGACGAGGAAGCCGTTCCGGCCGTTCTCGATGATCTCGGGTGCGAATCCGACAGCCGTCGCGACGACAGGCAGCCCCGCCGCAAGCGCCTCGAGGATGACGAGGGCGTTGGCCTCGTAGGCGCTCGGAAGGAGAAAGACGTCGGATGCGGCCATCATGACCGGGATGTCAGACCGAGTGCCCGCGAACAAGACGCGAGGAGCGACGCCCAGTCGCTCTGCGCGACTCCGCGCTTCGTCAACCGATTCGGCATCTCCCCCCACGACGAGAAGCAAGAAGGATTCCGCACGCACCAGCGCCGCGATCGCCACCGCGACTCCCTTTCGCGTGAGGTCGTGACCGACGAGGATGGCGACACGATCATCCTCGTCCAGCTGGAACGCCGCCCTGGCTGCGCGTCGTTCGCCTGGTGTAGGCGGGTGGAACCTCTCCAGATCGACGCCGTTGGGGATGGTGACGACTCGGGGTTCCACCGGCCCGTAGACGCGACGGAGGGCGGCAGCTTCGGCGTCGGAGAGGACGACGATCGCCCGGTGCACATTCGAGCGGAATCTCGTTCGCTCCCGAAAGTACGTGAAGAAGCGCACCGGATTGACCAGCAAGGATCCCACGCCCCGGGCCCGCGTGCGCACCGCGATCGTCTCGACTCCGTGCGACACGAAGACGTCGCCGGCGAGCGCTTCGCTATGACAGAGGGAAACGGCGTCGGGACGGCTCGCCAGGAAGTCCCTCGCCGCCCTCGTGCCACGGAGGCTGAAGGTGAGCACGCGCTGCGCTCGCGCGATGCGCCGGCCGAGCCGACTCCGGGGGGTGCGGCGCCTTCGCGCGCCTCGGATGTCGCGATAGCCGAAACGCTCCACGGTGTGACCGAGCGCCACGAACTGGCGCTCGAGGTTCCATGCCACCCCGGCCACTCCGGTCCCCGGCCCGACGAAGGGCACGATCTGGACGATGTGAACCACGCTTCACTGTATCGACGGCGTCCAGGCCAAGCGACAGCATTCCACGCGTGGACGGTAGTCTCGCAACGGGCTGATTCGAAGGGGAATCGCATGGGGGATGAGACGCTGCTGGGGCACATCTATCCGGACGAGAGTCAGGCGACCAGGGGGTTGCGGTCGGCGGAGCTGCAATGGCGCGGCTCGCGCTCGGCGCTCTGGTTCCGCGAGCTCGACGGTCGGGCGCTCGACGGCCGGCTGGCGGACGTGTACGTGCTCGGCTCCCTGCTGCTCTGGATGGCGCGCGGTGACGCGGTCCACGTGCACGGAGCAGTCAGCCGGACCCTGTTGAGCAACCTCGACGAGTGGCAGGCCGCGATGCACTCGCTGCTGCCCGACCGGTACTCGCCGGTCACCTTCACCGTCGACGAGGTGGTCGAGGGAGAACCCTCCCGCTCCACGCGCGCCATCGCCGCGTTCTCGGGCGGCCTCGACTCCACGTGCACGGTCATCCGCCACGCACGAGGCCTGGCGGGGTGGCGCACCGAGTCCCTGGGCGCCCTGCTGCTGGTGCACGGCTTCGACATCGCCCTGGACCGCGCATCGGAGTTCGACGGCGCCCGCGAGCGAGCGGGCCGCGCGGGGGACGAGATGGGGCTCGAGCTGCGCAGCCTAGCGACCAACCTCCGAGACCTAGGCCAGGACTGGGAACTCGTCCATGGCCTGGCGCTGGCGGCAGCGCTGCAGCTTCATGCGCCCGAGTTCGGCGTGGGGCTGATCGGCAGCAGCGCGCCGTATTTCCGCATCGAGCTGCCGTGGGGCTCCAATCCCGTCACCGATCCGCTCCTGTCGTCCGGAACGATGCGGATCCGACACGACGGGGCCGCGCTCAGCCGCACCGCCAAGGTGCGGATCGTCGCGACCGAACCCGAGCTCCTGGCACTGCTGCGGGTGTGCTGGCAGGGCGAGCGGCTGTCGGGCAACTGCGGGCGCTGCGAGAAGTGCGTGCGGACGTATTGGGCGCTGCACATCGCCGGGGTCACGGAGCCCGCCTGCTTCGATGAGCCGGTCACCGTGCCGCCGTCGCGGGTGCGGATGCCGACGCGCGCCGTGCGGTACTGGCGCGAGATGCTGCCTCTCGCCAAGGAGGCAGGCGACGACGAGGCGGTCCAGTACATCGTCGCGCTGCTGCGCCACCAGCGCGTGCGGGGCGCGCTACGGCGCGTCGGCCCGCTGCGTGCGGCCGCCGTGCGCGTCCGTCGACGTCCGGGCTTCGCGAGGCGGCTCCTCAGCTGACAGGCGTCGCGTCGAGTCCGGCCTCCGCGCGCACGGGGCCGCCCCGGAAGGTCGCGGCGCGTCTCCTCGCCGCCGACGCGCGCTCTCCCCGCAGCAGGACCGACCGCACCGCCGCCCCGAGCCACACCGCGGCGCGGGCTGCCTGCCATCCTGCGGCGCCGTAGTGCTTGCGGTAGAACCGCTCCTGCGAGGCGAAGAAGTGAGCCTCCCGGCGGCGGGGATCGGTGCTGGTCGCGGCGCCCTCGTGCAGGGCGCGTGCTTCCTCGACCACCGCATGGCGCCATCCGAGCAGGTGTGCCCGATAGGCCCAGTCGGTCTCCTCCGCGTAGAGGAAGAAGCGCTCATCGAACTCGCCGACCTGATCCAGCGCCTCGGCGCGGAGCAGCAGCACCGAGCCGATCACGTAGCGCGCCCCGCACTGCCAACGCCCGAGCCCGACGGCCTCGAGCCAGGCGTTCCCCGGGCTCGGGAACGGCCACGCCACCCGTGCGGGGCGCCCACCGTCGTCGGTCTGCACGGGTGCGACCGACGCGAGGCCTGGGTCGGCGGCCAACGCGTCGTGGAGCACGGCGATGGCGTCCGCCGAGATGACGGCATCCGGATTCAGCAGCAGCACATCGGCGCCGGGAACGAGCCGATCCCGGAGGGCGACGTTCACTCCGGCCGCGAAACCGCCGTTGCGGCCGGGGTCGAGGTAGCGCACTCCCAGCGCCTCACACAGGGCGGCGATCTCGGGCAGTGACGAGTTGTCGACGACGGTGACCGGGAGCCCTCGCACCGGCTCGAGGGCCCGGCGCAGCAGGTCCGGTGCGCCGAACGCCACCACGACGATCTCGAGCGGTCGGCGCTCGGCGGGCCGCATCCCGTCCCCGTCGGCACTGGCCACGGCCGCACGCGGCATGGCCGCGGCCTCCCCGGCCGGCGCAGGCTCATCGCGGCTGGTGACGCTGCGATAGAGGTCCGAGTACGCGTGGGCGACGGCATCCCAGGAGCACTCGGCCGCCCGCGCCAGCCCAGCCTCGCGAAGCTCGCGAGCGCGGGTGGTCGACGCCTCCACGAGAGCGCGTGCCAGGGCGCCCGCGTCACCCGCGGGCACCACGAGGCCCGCACCGCCGACGACATCGGGAAGTGCGCCGGCGTCGCTCGAGACGACCGGGATCCCCGACGCCATGGCCTCGACGGCGACGCGGCCGAACTGCTCCGTCCAGCCCGGGCGGGGAACGGACGGCACGGCGAGGACGTGGAGGGTCGTGTAGAACGCCGGCACCGCGTCGGGATCGATCGGGCCCACGAGGTCGACGCGGTCGGCCAGACCGCGGGCCGCCGCTGCGGCGCGGAGCTCCGCGGCCAGAGGGCCGGCGCCCGCGATCCGGAGCCGCAGTCGGGGCTCGAGCGCGGCGGCGTCGAGGAGGGTCTGCAGCCCCTTCTCGGCGACGAGTCGGCCGAGGAACCCGACGACGATGGTGTCGCGGTGCTCGGGCGCCTCGGGCTGCGGAGCGTACCTGCCGAGGTCGACGCCGAGGGGGATCACCCGGGCGCGACCCGGGAACCCCTTGTTCTCCGCGATGCGCGCGGCCTCGGTGTTGCAGGCCGAGACGCCGCTCGCGCGGCGCAGTGCATGCCGCTCGAACCAGCGGAAAGGCGGCGGGTAGCGCTTGTGCAGATTCTGGGCCGTGTAGAGCACCACCGGCGCCCGATTGCGCCGCAGGCGGCGCAGCAGCAGCACTTCCGCCGTCGCGAGGGCGAAGGGCTCCTCGTGCACATCGATCACGTCGTAGGTGCCTCCCAGCACCCGCCAGAGGGGGCGCGGGTCGTAGACGAAGAGGGCAGGATGCCGCCCCCATGTGTCCACGGCGACCGCCTGCTCGCCCGCGTCGAGCGTCAGGTCGGTCTCGGCGCCGCCCGCATGCCAGCGGCGAGCGCTGAGGAGGTCGATGTGAAGGCCGCGGGCACGCAGGCCCCGCTCCCGGCCGCGCCAGTCGGCGACGGCCGCGCTGTGCGAGATCCGCAAGACGCGCACGGAAGGCCTCCTAGTATGCTTGCCCAGGCAACCCTATGTCCGGATGGATCTGGAGAGGGATAGGGAGGTGCGTGATTGGCTGACGACTTCGTCGTGCTGGCGATCTGCGCGGGCAACCTCCATCGTTCGGCTTTGGCCGAAGTACTGCTGCGACGCTGGGCGGCGTGGTATCTGCCCCCGTCCCTCGCTGCGCAGGTGCGCACCCGGAGCGCCGGGCTGATCGCCCCCGTCGGCACTCCGATGGGCGAGCGGGTGCAGCAGATCGCCGCCGCGCTGGGTGCGGACGGCTCGGCCCATGCCGCCACGCGCCTCACGGACGCCCACATCAGGGACGCCGACCTGGTGCTGACGGCATCGCGGCGCGTGCGCGAAGTCGTGCTGCAGCGGCAGCCTTCGGCGGTGCGACGCACCTTCACGATCCGGGAGGCGGGGCGGATCGCGGCATCCCTTGATCCGGTCGATGCCACCACCGTGCAGGACCTGCGCGTCGCCGTGGACCGGATGGCCGATCACCGCTCACCCGGCGACGACGACATCATCGACCCCGAGGGGCGCGGCGACGAGGCGTATGCCGCGCTCGTCGTTCAGGAGGTGCCCGCACTCGTGCGGCTGGCGACGATGCTCTACGGGATGCCGGGGGGCGACGTGGCACGCTACCTCGACGTCGTGAAGACCGGGGACGGACTGCCGTTCCCACCGGGCGCGCTGTCCGACGATGCGTCGCCGGCCGCAGCCCCGCCCACCACCGGGCGCCCGGTGTAGTGCGATGGGCATCGACGACGTGCACGTGCCCGCCGTCTCGGGCCCGCGTGGCGGAGGCGACGTGACCGACTCGGTCGCGTCCACCCGAGTGCTCCACCTGGACCACACGGCGGCGGCCGGGGGTGCGGAGCTCGCGCTCGTGCGCATGCTGGCTGTCGAGCCGCCCTGGAACCCTTACATCCTCACTCCGCCCACCGGCGGCGGCGTCTTCGATCGGCTGGACGGCACGGTGCCCCGCGGGACAACCGGCATCCGGCAGCCCGCCGGCGTCTCCTCCGGGGGGCGGGGCGCGACGATCGCGGCGGCATGGCGCCTCTTCGTGCAGGCGGCTGCGACCCGCACGCACCGCGAGTACCGGCAGGCGGGGCTGATCGACGCGAACAGCGCCCGGGCGGCGGCCTACGGCGCGCTGGCTTCGCGCGGCTCTCGTAAACCCTTCGTGGTGCATCTGCGCGACACCGTCGATGCCGTCGCCCTCGGGAACGCCGGCTATGCGCTCATGAGCCGCGTGGTGCTCCCACGGGCGGACGGCGTCGTGGCCAACTCGAGGATGACCTTGGAGACGGCGATGCCGTTCCTCCGATCCGAAGCCGTGACCGCCGTCATCCCGAGTGCCTCCGGATTATGCCCCGTGTCGGCGGATCCCGGGGCGCGTGAGCCGGGTCCGCTGCGGATAGGCATGCTCGCCCGCATCGACCCTTGGAAGGGGCAGGCTCTGCTGATCGAAGCGTTCGCGGCTGCGGCGGCCGACGACGCCGTGCTCGAGATCGCCGGGTCCGCGCCGTTCGGGCATGAGCGACACGCGGATGAGCTGCGCGAACTCGCAGAGCGGCTCGGGGTCGCCGATCGCGTGGTCATGCTCGGCCATGTGGACGACATCGGCACCCTCCTCGTGCGCTGGGACGTCGCGGTGCAGTACTCCACCCGTCCGGAACCGCTCGGGCAGAACGTGCTGCAGTACCTTGCGGCCGGTCGCGCCGTCGTGGTCGCCGACGAAGGGGGGCCCGTGGAGTGGGTGGACGACGGCGTCAACGGTCTGCGAGTCCCTCCGCGTGACACGGTGGCGCTCGCTGACGCCTTGCGCCGGCTCGCGGCGGATCCGGCGCTCCGGCGGCGCCTCGCCACCTCAGCCGCCACGACGCGTGGGCTGCTCACCGACGCCGAGGTGGCGGCCGCGCACGGGCGCTTCTACGCCGACGTCCTGCGCCGTCACTGATCGATGCGAGCTCGGCCCCGCCAGCATCCCGCGCGAGTAGCATCAGCGTGTGATCGCCGCCCTCACTGTCACCCTGCCCTTCATCCTCACGGGGGTCTTCGTGGCCAGTGCTGTGGCGAAACTGCGCACGCCCGACGATCTCGTCGGGTGGGCCGAGCTCGGGGTACCGAAGGCATTGCGCAAGCAATGGCTCCTCCGACTGCATCCGTGGGCCGAGATCGCGCTCGGCGCTGCGCTGTTGCTGCTGGGCGGATGGCTCGGATTGCTCGCAGCGCTCGTCGCAGTGGCGCTGATGGCCGCCTATCTGTGGCTCGTCGTCCGGGCGAAGGGCAAGTCGGACGACGCGTCCTGTGCGTGCTTCGGATCGAAGCGCCGGATCACCCGCGTCACGGTCATCCGCAACGTCTGGCTCCTGGTCCTCGCTGTGGCTGCGGCCGCGGTCATCTGGATGGCTCCCCTGCTGGGTGGTGCGCTCGCCGTCGCGGTCTCGGGATGGTGGATGCCGGTCGTCGGCGCGGCGGCGGCGGCAGTGACGGCGGCGCTTGTGCTGTGGCCCGACGAGCGCCCGACCGCTGCTGCGGCGCCGGTCGTCGAGTCGGCGCCGGACATCGCGGCACCCGGCGACGGCGAGCTGGACTACGTCCGCACGCGCACGCCGGCGGTCCCTGTCGTGCTCGCGGACGGGACGCGCGTCAATCTGCGCGAGCTCACCCGCTCGAAGCCGATCCTCATGCTGGCGGTCTCGGGCACCTGCGGCTCCTGCAGCGTCGTCATCGACAAGGCGCGGGCGTGGCGAACACTGCTCCCCGAGGTCGACGTGCGCCTCCTGTTCACGCATGCGCACGACAACGGTCGCCTGAAGGAGCTCACCGAGCCGCAGTCCCTGCATGACGTGGATCGTCTGGTGAGCCGTTCGATCAAGGACTGGGCCGTGCCCACCGCCGTCCTCTTCGGCATCGACGGCATGCTCGCGGGCGGTCCCGTCACCGGCGTCGGCGACATCGACGACTTCGTCGACGACATCTACGAGAGCCTGAACGGACACCGCCCGGCCTGAGCGCCTCATCCGGGTTCGCCGGCTCGAGGACGACGGAATCCGCATCATCAGATCAGCTTCTTCGGTCGCGGTTCTGTGACGATCGCCCCGACCGTGACACTCTGTGGGTGAGGGTGCCGGCATCTGCGGCATCCAGGCTCAGAAAGGCCCTCGCATATGAACCTGCACACCCGGCTCGCCGCGGGCATCGGCTCGCTGTTCATCGCCACCGCCCTGTTCGCCGCCTGTGCCACTCCCGCCGGCTCCGGCGCGTCGCCCTCGGCATCCGCCACCGCCGAGGGTGACGACGGCGACGAGCAGGAGGTCGGTGCGGCCTGGCTCGACGGTGGCCGTATGGTCGGCATCGTCACGCAGGGCAGCTCCACGTGCGTGCCCACCGCCGAGGAGGCCACCTACGCGAACGGCGTGATGACGGTCTCCCTCGTCGACGCCGAGGGCGACACCGCCTGCACACGCGACCTTGTCCCGCGGGTCTCTCTCGTCGGAACCCCCGAGGGCGTCGACCCCGCGGATGGCGTCGAGATCGAGGTGACCGGCGACGGCTGGCACGGCGACACCGACCTGGACGGCGTTCCCGGTCTCGCCGTCGGCGGTGAAACCGACTACCTGCCGAGCGCCGGCTGGACCGACGTCGACGGCCAGTTCGTGATCCTGTCGTGGGGCTCGTCCACGTGCGCTCCCGTGATCGAGAACACCGAGGCGACGAGCGAGATCGAGGTCACCGTGACCTTCGTGACGCCGTCCGCCAACCAGGTCTGCACGATGGACATGGCGCCGCGCGGCATCCTCGTCCAGGTCGACGGTCTCGAGGACGAGGACGAGGAGACGTTCGCGATCCTCACCGGCGCCGAGTTCGACAACGTCCGCATCCCCATCTACCCCAACTGACACGTGAGATTCCGGATGCCGCGGCCCGCGGCATCCGGAACCGCTCAATCCGCACGTACCAACAGGTCCCCGATCTCGCAGTCGAGGGCCCGGCAGATCGCCGACAGCGTCGAGTAGCGGATGGCACGCGCGCGGTCGTTCTTCAGGATGGAGAGGTTCACGACCGAGACGCCGACGAGCTCCGACAGGCGGGTGAGGGTCATGCCGCGCTCGGCCAGGAGCTCGTCGAGCCGGCAGTGCACCCCCGACGGGCCCTCGTCCTCGGCGGGACTCATACGAGCCCGTCCGTGTCGCGCTGCAGGCGGATGCCTCGGCGGAACGCGAGCGCGATGAGGCCGAGCACCACCGCGGCGATCCAGATCGGGATGAACGACGCGGTGATCGCCCAGGAATTCGGCAGGAATTCGCCGAGGCCTGCGGCGGCGAGGACGCCGTTGCGTCCGAACGTGTCGAGGAAGTAGACGGCCAGCGCCCCGCCGAACATCGTCCAGCCCGCGGCGTCGAGCAGGCGCGGATTGGCCGGGTCGAAGAATCGTCCCCTGAGGAACCGCAGCGCCAGCGTCCCGAAGAGCGCGATCACCACGAGCCACGCGACCGCGCTCACGATGATCGATGCGCCGAGCGACACCGTAGAGACCACGTTGACACCCGTGGCCATCACGTCGCCTTCTGTCACGCGCACCGTCGTCACCGGCAAGCCTTCCGCCGGTGCGAAGTCGGCCGGCACGCCGGCGAACGGCACGCCGACCGAGACGCCCCCGCCGGTGAACGTCTCGAGCCACCGGAACACCGAGGTGACCACGACGATCACCGCGACCACGCCGGCGACCACGAGGGTGGAGAGGATGTCGTTGCGCTCCTTGGTCGTCGTCTCGGGCATCAGACCAGTCCTTCGGTCTCGCGCTGCAGGCGCGCGCCGATCGCGAATGCCCCGGCGACGAGCGCCAGCGCGAAACCCCATCCGACAGGCGCGAGATCGAGCTCCATGACGAAGGTCCCGAAGACGTCGACGACCTGCGGCGACGTCACGGCCAGATCGTCCACGAGGAACGCCCGGCCGAAAGCGCCGAGCACCTGACCGAGCACTCCGCCGACGACGACGAGGACGGCGACCACGCCGATCGCGGTCGACATCGCGCGGCGGAAGGGGCGTGCCCGCATGAGGGAGACGCCCAGCCACCAGGCGACGATGCAGACGCCGATCGTCGCCAGTGCCGGCAGCGCCAACTCCAGCCAGAGCATCCAGCCGACGGCAGCGGGAAGCCCCGTGAACGTCACGTCGGCCGACGCGAAGGCCGCCGCCGAGATCTCCGGAACGCCGGCGAGATCGGGCACCTCACCCCCGGTCACCAGCATCCGGACCGTCGGTGCGCTGCCGAAGATCTCGACGCCGCCGCGGACGACGGCCACCAGAGCCGCCACGGCGACGCTGATCGCACCGGTCGCGATGAGCCCCAGGGCGAACCCCTCGCCCCGGGACACGTGCAGACGTGAAGTCGAAGTCATGGGGAGCTCCTTTCGTATCGATAAACGTTGTTATCGAAGAACGATATGCCCATCGGATGCCGCCGGTCAAGGCATCCGTCGATCCCGTGGTGTCCCTTCCCACGCATTCCGCGCCCGCTCACCGACGCAAATGCGGCGCGCTATGCCCACGGCGAACACGGGTATGCGGCATCCACCCTCTGGTTACCCTCGATGTAAGGCGCAGTGGGCTCAGCAGACCCGCATCGCCCAGGAGGAGTGAATGATGTTCGAGAGATTCACGGACCGTGCCCGTCGTGTCGTCGTCCTCGCCCAAGAAGAGGCGAAGATGCTGAACCACAACTACATCGGCACCGAGCACATCCTGCTCGGTCTCATCCACGAGGGTGAGGGCGTCGCCGCCAAGGCCCTCGAGAGCCTCGGCATCTCGCTCGACGCCGTGCGCGAGCAGGTGCAGGACATCATCGGCCAGGGTCAGCAGCAGCCGACCGGCCACATCCCCTTCACGCCGCGCGCCAAGAAGGTGCTCGAGCTTTCGCTGCGCGAAGCGCTGCAGCTCGGTCACAACTACATCGGCACCGAGCACATCCTCCTCGGCCTCATCCGCGAGGGCGAGGGTGTCGCCGCCCAGGTTCTGGTGAAGCTCGGCGCCGACCTCAACAAGGTCCGCCAGCAGGTCATCCAGCTGCTGTCGGGCTACCAGGGCAAGGAGCCCGCCGGCGTCGCCAGCGGCGCGGGCGAGCAGACTCAGGGCACCACCCAGGGAGGTTCGCAGGTGCTCGATCAGTTCGGCCGCAACCTCACGCAGGCGGCGCGCGACAACAAGCTCGACCCGGTGATCGGGCGCGAGAAGGAGATCGAGCGCGTCATGCAGATCCTGTCGCGCCGCTCCAAGAACAACCCTGTGCTCATCGGCGAGCCCGGCGTCGGAAAGACGGCGGTCGTCGAGGGCCTCGCTCAGGCGATCGTCAAGGGCGACGTGCCCGAGACGCTGAAGGACAAGCAGCTCTACTCGCTCGACCTCGGCTCGCTCATCGCCGGTTCCCGCTACCGCGGTGACTTCGAGGAGCGCCTGAAGAAGGTCACCAAGGAGATCCGCACGCGCGGCGACATCATCGTCTTCATCGACGAGATCCACACCCTCGTGGGTGCGGGCGCCGCCGAGGGTGCGATCGACGCCGCGTCGATCCTCAAGCCGCTCCTCGCCCGTGGCGAGCTCCAGACCATCGGTGCGACCACGCTGGACGAGTACCGCAAGCACTTCGAGAAGGATGCCGCGCTCGAGCGCCGCTTCCAGCCGATCCAGGTCGCCGAGCCGAGCCTGCCCCACGCGATCAACATCCTGAAGGGGCTGCGCGACCGCTACGAGGCGCACCACAAGGTGCAGATCACGGACGGTGCGATCGTCGCGGCGGCGAACCTCGCCGACCGCTACATCTCGGACCGCTTCCTGCCCGACAAGGCGATCGACCTGATCGACGAGGCCGGCGCACGCCTGCGCCTGTCGATCCTGTCGAGCCCGCCCGAGCTGCGCGAGTTCGACGACAAGATCGCCAAGGTCCGTGAAGACAAGGAGCGCGCCTCCGAGGACCAGGACTTCGAGAAGGCCGCGGGCCTCCGCGACGAGGAGAAGTCCCTCCTCGCCGAGCGCCTGCGCCTCGAGAAGCAGTGGCGTTCCGGCGACGTCGCGACCCACGCGGTCGTCGACGAAGGCCTGATCGCCGAAGTCCTCGCCCAGGCCACCGGCATCCCGGTCTTCAAGCTGACCGAGGAGGAGTCGAGCCGACTCGTCTTCATGGAGAAGGCGCTGCACCAGCGCGTCATCGGCCAGGAAGAGGCGATCGCCGCCCTGTCGAAGACCATCCGCCGCCAGCGCGCGGGCCTCAAGGACCCGAAGCGCCCGTCGGGCTCGTTCATCTTCGCCGGGCCCACAGGCGTCGGAAAGACCGAGCTCGCCAAGGCGCTCGCCGAGTTCCTCTTCGACGACGAGGCCGCGCTGATCGCCCTCGACATGTCGGAGTTCGGCGAGAAGCACACGGTCTCGCGCCTGTTCGGTGCCCCTCCCGGGTTCGTCGGCTTCGAAGAGGGCGGGCAGCTCACCGAGAAGGTGCGCCGCAAGCCGTTCTCGGTCGTGCTCTTCGACGAGATCGAGAAGGCCCACCCCGACATCTTCAACTCACTCCTGCAGATCCTCGAAGAGGGTCGCCTGACCGACGGTCAGGGTCGCATGATCGACTTCAAGAACACGGTGATCATCATGACGACGAACCTCGGTTCGTCGGCGATCGCCGGGGGTCCGGTCGGCTTCCAGGTCGAGGGCAACAGCGGTACGACCTACGAGCGGATGAAGGGCAAGGTCAACGAGGAGCTCAAGCGCAACTTCAAGCCCGAGTTCCTCAACCGCGTGGACGACATCATCGTCTTCCCGCAGCTCGACAAGGACGAGCTGCGCCAGATCGTGGGGCTGTTCACCAAGCGCCTCGGCGAGCGCCTGCTCGACCGCGACATGACCATCGAGCTGTCGGATGCCGCGAAGGACAAGCTGATCGAGATCGGCTTCGACCCCGCGCTCGGCGCCCGTCCGCTGCGTCGCGCCATGCAGCGTGAGGTCGAGGACCGCCTGTCGGAGAAGATCCTGCACGGCGAGCTCGACCCGGGCGACCACGTGAAGGTCGACGTCGAGAACGGCGAGTTCTCCTTCGAGCACGGCCCGCGCGGCGAGAAGGTCGCGGTGGGCGTCGTCCACAACGGCGAGATCACCGCCACCCCGGACCTCGCTGCCAACGCGTAACCCTTCGACAACTCAGGGACCGGCAGCGGTTGCCGAGCCCGTCGAAGCACACGAAGAGCGGATGCCGCGGCCCTGTGCCGCGGCATCCGCTCTCCGTCGTTTCAGGCTCGGGTCGTTGCGGCGCGCTCCGCCGCCCCGGTCGTTGAGCGAGCGAGGAACGAGCGAGACGAAACGCCCCGCACGCGGCTCGCGACGTTTCGTCTCGGTCGCTGGCGCTCCCTCGCTCAACGACCGAGGGCGGGCATCTACGCTGGACGGGTGGCAGAGTTCACCGTCAGGCCCGCGCGCACGCGCGATGTTCGCCGCATCCAGGCGCTGCTCGAGCCGTTCGTGCAGCGGCGCATCCTGCTCGGCAAGGATCTCGTCGTCCTGTACGAGGCGACGCAGCAGTTCCTGGTCGCCGAGGATGCCGCGGGCGAGCTGATCGGCTGCGGGGCGCTGCACGTGATGTGGGAGGACCTCGGCGAGATCCGCACGCTCATCGTGGCCGACGGCTGGCTGCATCACGGCGTGGGGCGCGCGATCGTCGAGGCGCTCGAGACGAACGCGCGCACGCTGGGACTGTCGCGCCTGTTCTGCCTCACCTTCGAGGTGGACTTCTTCACCCGACGCGGCTTCGCGCCCATCGGCGAGCAGGTGGTCGACCCCGACGTCTACTCCCAGCTCATCCGCTCGCCCGACGAGGGCATCGCGGAGTTCCTCGACCTGGCGCACGTGAAGCCCAACACCCTCGGCAACACCCGCATGATGAAGCGCCTCTGACTCCGGCCCTCAGGATCGCGGCAAGCGGGGCGCGCCGAACGGCGATCACAGGCGCCGCGGTTAACCTGTGAGCATGACCGGCACCACTCCGCGACGTCGCCACTCCCCGGCGGTCTATCGTCGTCGGCGTCTGGCGCTGCTGCTGCTCGCCCTGCTGGTGATCGCCGGCGTCGTCTGGCTCCTCATCGCGCAGCCGTGGGCCGTCGCCGCGACGGACACGTCCGATGAGACAGAGCCCTCGCAGCAGCAGGACACCGCCGATTCCCTGCCGGTGCCGTCGTCGCAGGCGACGTCGGGGGGAACCGACACCGGGGTCGTCGAGGGCGCGGTGGTCGAGGGTGCGACGCCCACACCGGGCGCCACGCCGACGGCACTGCCGTGCGTCGCCAGCGAGATCAGCGTCGAGGCGGTGACCAGCGCCGACACCTACGCGGGCGATCAGAAGCCGGAGTTCTCGATCACGCTCACCAACAACGGCGCCGACTGCACCCTCAACGTGGGAACCACTGCCCAGTCGTTCACCGTGACCAGCGGCGACGACGTCTGGTGGCGGTCGACCGACTGCCAGAGCGAACCGAGCGACATGATCGTGATGATCGCCGCGGGCCAGACCGTGTCGAGCGCCGCACCCCTCACGTGGGACCGCACGCGCTCGGCCGTCGGCACCTGCGCGGACGGCAACCGCCCCCTCGCCCCGGGCGGCGGCTCCTCGTACCACCTCTCGGTCGAGATCGGCGGCATCGGCTCCACGGAGCCCAAGCAGTTCCTGCTCTACTGACGAACCCCGCTGTCCGATTCGCCCTCGCAACACGACGAAGCGGGGCGGCCCCCAGACCGCCCCGCTCGCCTTCCCCAACCTGAGGGTCTGGCCGAACCCCTAGGACTTGCCGCCGAAGACCTCGGTCTCCATCGCGTCATACCCCTCCTCCTGAGGGTCGCCGTGCGTGCCGCCCGAGAGGGCGTACTCCTCCTCCGGGGAGAGCACCAGGCGGTGACGGAAGTAGACCGCGAAGCCGACGAGGATCACGACGTACACGATGGCGATCGCGACGATCGCCGGCTGGAACGCGGCGTTGAGCAGGAACCCGAGGAAGATGAGCGCCGCGATCACGGCGGCGATGATGGCGCCCGCGACGCCCCACGGGCTCCGGTACGGGCGCCTCGCATTCGGGTACTTCCTGCGGAGGATGACGAACGCGATCATCTGCATGAGGTAGGCCAGCACCGCGCCCCACACCGCGATGTTCAGCACGATCGCGCCGGCGACCGCACCGGCGTTGTCGGGGTCGAGCCTTGCCAGCACGTCGAGCACGACCAGCGCGACGAAGCCGATGAGGGCGCCGACGAGCAGAGCGACCCACGGCGTCTGCTGCTTGCCCGTGAGCGAGAGGAACTTCGGGTAGTAGCCGGCGCGCGACAGCGAGTACATGTTGCGGCCGTAGGCGAACATGATGCCCTGCAGTGATGCCAACAGCCCGATCAGCGCGAACAGCGCGAGCACCGCGGCGAGCTGGTCGCCGACGATCGCTCGGAAGCCGTCGAGCAGGGGCTCCGCGGAGACGCCGGCCGCCTCGGCGCCGATGACGGCGGTGTTGAGGAAGAGCACCAGCAGACCCGTGACGATCAGCGTGCCGCGGGCCCAGAAGCCGGCGCGCGGGATGTCGCGCACGGGGTTGTGGGACTCCTCGGCGGCCAAGGGAAGCTCCTCGATTCCGAGGAAGAACCACATGGCGAACGGCAGGGCGAACAGGATCGGCAGCACGCCGTGAGGCAGGAACTCGTTCCAGCCCGGGTCGGGGGCGATGTTCCAGAGCGAGCTCCAGTCGAGCGCCGACGAGAAGAGGGCCATGACGGAGAAGACCACGAGGATGCCGATGGAGATGATCGAGACGACGATCGCGAACTTGAACGAGATGTTCGCACCTGCGGCGTTGAGCGCGATGAACACGGCGTAGAGGATCACCCACCACACCCACGCGTCCAGCGAGATCCCCAGCAGCTCCGACGTGATGGCGTTGGCGTACGAGGCCGAGAAGAACACGATCACCGCCGTCGTTGCGACGTACTCGATGGTCTCGGCCGCTCCGGTCACCAGGCCGCCCCACGGCCCCATCGCGGATCGCGCGAACGAATACGCGCCGCCGGTGTGCGGCATGGCGGCCGCCATCTCTCCGATCGAGAAGATCATGCCGTAGTACATGACGACGAGGATGGCGAAGGCGATGAGCATGCCGCCGAAGCCGGCGGCATCGATGCCGAAGTTCCATCCCGAGAAGTCGCCGGAGATGACGGCGGCGACGGCGAGGCCCCAGAGGCCCCAGACGCCGGCGGAGCGCTTCAGGGTGCGCTTCTGGAAGTAGTCCTGACCGGCCTGCGTATAGGTCGCTCCTGCGACCTTCGAAGAACGATCGGGTGTGGATGCCGGGGACGCCGGCTTGGGTGCACTGCTCGCTTGGGACATCGGTCCTCCAGGGATTTGCGAAGGGAGGTGCGCTCGGGTCGCGCGGATGCGCTTTTCGCCGATTGTGGTGCTTATTGGTGGGCTGTGTCTACCTTTGAAGTGGATTTTCGTTAGAGTGTGCGGGTGAGCGCGGTTCGGGGGGACCGCGCTCACGAGTTCGTCGCACGTCGACGGTCGCGTCGTCAGAGGAGGAGAGCGGATGCCGGGCAACCTCACCGTCGAGCAGTTGAACGCCGGGATCGCCGCGGGTGACATCGACACCGTGGTCGTCGCCTTCGCCGACGCGCAGGGGCGTCTGGTCGGCAAGCGCGTCTCGGCACGGCTCTTCCAGGAGGAGGTGCTGCCGCACGGCGCCGAAGCGTGCAACTACCTGCTCTCGGTCGACGTCGACATGAACACCGTGGACGGCTACGCGATGTCGAGCTGGGAGACGGGCTACGGCGACATGATGCTGCGGCCCGACGTGGCCACGCTCCGCCGCATCCCCTGGCTCCCCGGTTCCGCGCTGGTCATGGCCGACCTCACGTGGGAGAACGGCGCGCCCGTCGTGCAGTCGCCCCGCGACATCCTCAACCGCCAGCGCGCCCGTCTCGCCGACCGGGGCCTCGTCGCGTTCTCGGGCACGGAGCTCGAGTTCATCGTCTTCGACGACACGTACCGGGATGCCTGGGCCAAGGGCTACCGGGATCTCAGACCCTCGACCGACTACAACGTCGACTACGACCTCCTCGCCTCCGGCCGTCTCGAACCGCTGCTGCGCGACATCCGTCTGTCGATGGACGGGGCGGGCCTCTACACCGAGGGCGTCAAGGGTGAGTGCAACCTCGGTCAGCAGGAGATCGCGTTCCGCTACGCCGAGGTGCTCGAGACCGCCGACCAGCACGCGATCTACAAGAACGGCGCGAAGGCGATCGCCGAACACCACGGCAAGGCGCTGACGTTCATGGCGAAGTTCAACGAGCGCGAGGGGAACAGCTGCCACATCCATCTGTCGGTGCGGTCGGCGTCCGGCGAGCCCGTGATGGCGGGCGACGGCGAGCACGGCTTCAGCCCCCTCATGGAGCATTGGATCGCCGGCGTCCTCGCCACGCTCCGCGAGTTCACGCTGCTGTTCGCACCCAACATCAATTCGTACAAGCGGTTCGCGAAGGGCTCGTTCGCGCCGACGGGAATCGCGTGGGGCATCGACAACCGCACGTGCGCACTGCGGGTCATCGGCCGGGGCCCATCGCTCCGGGTCGAGAATCGGGTGCCCGGCGGCGACGTCAACCCGTATCTGGGCATCGCGGCGATCATCGCGGGCGGCCTGCACGGCATCGAGCACGAGCTGCCGCTGCCCGACCGGCTCGAGGGCAACGCGTACACGTCCGGCGTGGATCACCTGCCGACCACCCTGCGCGAGGCCGCGCAACTCTTCGACGAGTCGGCCATCGCCCGAACGGCGTTCGGCGACGACATGGTCGAGCACTACCTGAATCAGGCACGCATCGAGGTCGAGGCCTACGACGCGGCCGTGACCGATTGGGAGAGGGTCCGTGGTTTCGAACGGCTCTGACGCTTCGACAGGCTCAGCGACCGGGAGTGCGGGCTCAGCGACCGGGAGTTCCGGGGCCAGCTGGAGCGCGGTCCCTGAGCCTGTCGAAGGGCGCCGGCCGGTCATCGGCCTGACGACCTACCTCGAGCAGGCGAAGCAGGGGGTCTGGGACGTCCGCGCCGCCTTCCTGCCGCAGCAGTACTTCGACTGCGTCACCGCATCGGGCGGCATCGCCGTGCTGCTGCCGCCGCAGCCCGAGCCGGAGGCCGCCGCTGCCGCGGTGCTGGACGGGCTCGACGGGCTGATCCTCACCGGGGGACTCGACGTCGACCCGTCGCTGTACGGTGCGCAGCGGCATCCGCTCACCGACCCGGCGCGTCCCGATCGCGACGCGTGGGAGCTCGCGCTGTTCCGGGGAGCCGAGGAGCGGCGCATGCCGGTGCTCGCGATCTGCCGCGGGCTCCAGCTCGTCAACGTCGCGCGCGGCGGTACCCTGCACCAGCACCTGCCGGACGCGCTCGGCACCGAGCGGTTCCGCGTCGGCGGGGGCGTGTTCGCGACGAACGAGGTCGTCGTCGACGAGGGGTCGCGGCTCGCGGACCTCGTCGGCCCGGGTGAGCTCGACGTGCACAGCTACCACCACCAGGGCATCGACCGGCTGGGCGAGGGGCTCGTCGCCACCGCGCACACCGACGACGGTCTCGTGCAGGCGTTCGAGTCCGAAGGCGAGGGGTACGTCCTCGGCGTGCAGTGGCACCCCGAGGAGAATCGCGAGGACCGGCGGCTGTTCGCCGGCCTCGTGGCCGAGGCATCCGCGTTCCGTCGCGTCTCGCACGAACCGTCGAACGGAGTGCCGGCATGACGTCGACCTTCACCCTCATCAACCCCGCGACCGCACAGCCGATCCGCGAGATCGCGCGTGCCGACGTGGCGCAGACGGATGCCGCGATCGCGCGGGCGGTGATCGCTCAGCGTGCGTGGGCGTCGCTGCCGCCGGTGGCCCGTGCCGACGCGCTGCGCGCGTTCGCCCGCGTCGTCGAGGCGCACGTCGAGGAGCTCGCCCAGCTCGAGGTGCGCAACTCGGGGCACCCGATCGGGTCGGCCCGGTGGGAGGCGTCGCACGTCGCCCAGGTGCTGAACTTCTACGCCGGCGCGCCGGAGCGCCTCAGCGGTGAGCAGATTCCGGTGGCGGGCGGGCTCGATGTCACGTTCCACGAGCCGTACGGCGTCGTGGGCATCATCGTGCCGTGGAACTTCCCGATGACGATCGCATCGTGGGGGTTCGCGCCGGCGCTCGCCGCGGGCAACGCCGTCGTGCTCAAACCGGCCGAGCTGACACCGCTGACCGCGATCCGGCTCGGCGAACTGGCGCTCGAGGCGGGGCTTCCCGAGGGACTGTTCGCCGTGGTCACCGGGTCGGGCTCCGTCGTCGGGCAGCGGTTCGTGTCGCATCCGGACGTGCGCAAGGTGGTCTTCACCGGCTCGACGTCTGTCGGCACGGATGTCGCGGCCGGGTGCGCGCGCGAGCTCAAGCCCGTCACGCTCGAGCTCGGCGGCAAGAGCGCCAACATCGTCTTCGCCGACGCCGACCTCGAGAAGGCGGCCGCCGCCGCACCGGGCGCCGTGTTCGACAACGCCGGGCAGGACTGCTGCGCGCGCAGCCGCATCCTGGTCGAGCGCTCGGTGTACGACCGGTTCCTCGAGCTGCTCGAGCCGGCCGTGCAGGCGTGGCGCGTCGGCGACCCCGCAGACGAGGGCACCGACATGGGGCCGCTGATCTCGGCATCCCATCGCTCGACCGTCGCGGGATTCCTCGACGGCGCGAACGTCGCCTTCCGCGGCTCGGCGCCCGAGGGAGACGGCTTCTGGTTCGCGCCGACGGTGGTGCTCGCCGACCGCGCCGACCGCATCGCGCGGGAAGAGGTGTTCGGACCGGTCGTCGCGGTGCTGCCGTTCGACGACGAGGCCGACGCGATCGCTCTCGCGAACGACACGGCGTACGGGCTCGCCGGCTCGATCTGGACCGAGAACCTGGGCAGAGCCGTGCGGGTCTCGCGTGGCGTGAAGAGCGGCGTGCTGTCGGTCAACTCGCACTCGTCGGTGCGGTACTGGACGCCGTTCGGCGGCATGAAGGCGTCGGGACTCGGGCGCGAGCTCGGCCCCGACGCGGCAGAGCACTTCACCGAGACCAAGAACGTCTTCTTCGCGACGGATGCCTAGCCCCATGCCACCCGTCACCCCCTGCGTGTCCCGATCTCACGCCTTCATGTCCCCGAACCGATCGATCGAGTGCCCCTCGAGCGGTGGAGATCGGGACATGCTCAAGAAAGGAAGCCCTCTCCCATGGACCTGACCCAGCGACTGAAGGACCGGGTTGCGATCATCACCGGCGGCGCATCCGGGATCGGCCTCGCCACCGCGCGTCGCTTCGCCGCGGAGGGCGCGCGCGTCGTGATCGCCGACCTCGATCCGGCGACCGGCGAGGTCGCGGCCGACGAGGTCGACGGGGTGTTCCGCGCGGTGGATGTCGCCGACGAAGCCCAAGTGAACGCGGTCTTCGACGGCGTCGCCGCGGAGTTCGGCCGCATCGACATCGCGTTCAACAACGCCGGCATCTCTCCGGCCGACGACGACTCGATCGAGACCACCGAGCTGCCGGCGTGGGACCGCGTGCAGGACGTCAATCTCAAGAGCGTGTACCTCTGCTCGCGGGCGGCGCTGCGGCACATGGTGCCGGCGGGCAGGGGCTCGATCATCAACACGGCGTCGTTCGTGGCGCTGCTCGGCTCGGCGACCTCGCAGATCTCGTACACGGCGTCGAAGGGCGGCGTGCTCGCCATGACGCGCGAGCTCGGCGTGCAGTTCGCGCGGCAGGGCATCCGCGTGAACGCGCTGTGCCCGGGCCCCGTGAACACCCCGCTGCTGCAGGAGCTCTTCGCGAAGGACCCCGAGCGCGCGCAGCGCCGACTCGTCCACGTGCCGATGGGGCGCTTCGCCGAGCCCGAGGAACTGGCCGCCGCCGTCGCGTTCCTCGCCTCGGACGACGCGTCGTTCATCACTGCGACGGCGTTCGTCGTCGACGGCGGCATCACCAACGCGTACGTCACCCCACTGTGAAAGGTCGGTCGTTGAGCGAGCGAAGCGCGTCGAAACGGCCCGGACGGGCGCAGAGAGTCCGGTGCGTTTCGTCTCGGTCGCTGCGGCCCCTCGCTCAACGACCGCGGCTCGACGAAGGGGTTTTCCCATGAGCGACGCGCCGCTGCACGAGGTGCGCAGGGCCGTGTACCGGCCGGTGCGCGAGGGCAACGCGCTCGAAGACACCGTCGCCCGTCTGGTGCAGACGATCCGGCTCGGCGTCGTCGCGCCGGGGGAGTCGCTGCCGTCGGAGCGAGAGCTCGCCGTGCTGTACGCCGTGAGCCGCGACACCGTGCGCGAGGCGATCCGTGAGCTCGCCGACACCGGCTACCTCGTGCGTCGGCGCGGCCGCTACGGCGGCACGTTCGTCGCCGACCCCCTGCCGCAGCCCCCGCATCCCCGCGATGTCACGCCCGCCGAGCTCGAAGACGTGCTGGGACTCCGCCGCGTGCTCGAGGCGGGCGCCGCCCGAGCGGCCGCGGCCCGCAGCCTCGACGCCGCAGCGCGCGACGAGCTCTGGGCGCGGTACGAGGTCGTCGCCGAGGCATCCACGTCCGACTATCGCCGCCTCGACACGCTGCTGCACCTGTCGATCGCCGAGCTCGCCGGCATCCCGTCGCTCGTCGCGCTCGCCGCCGAGAACCGGGCGCGCGTCAACGAGTGGCTCGACACCTTCCCGCTGCTGCCGCGCAACATCGAGCACTCCAACGCGCAGCACGAGCGCATCGTGTCGGCCATCCTCGCGGGACGACCGGATGCCGCCGAAGCGGCGATCCTCGAACACCTCGCCGGCTCGGAGGCGCTGCTGCGCGGGTTCCTTGCCTGACCAGGCGACCGCTCGCCGCATCGCCCCGTCGCCGGGCGATTACGCTGGACGGGTGGCAGGCAAGAAGCGCGCGAACAAGCCGAAGGAACCGCTGGAGTTCCGCAACACGCAGCTCGCCGACGCGCTGCAGACACAGGACATGGCGGCGGTCGCCTTTGCGCTGCGTCATGGTCCGACGATCGCGCCGCTGATGCGCGCCGGCGATCGCGACAACCCGCTCGATGTCGGTGAGGTGTGGACCTACCGCGATCCCAAGACGGGCGACATCGCGCTGCTGCTGTTCAGCGACGCCGCCCACAAGCCGGCGTCGCTGCCCCCCGGCGTCGCGCTGCAGTCGCCGGCGTGGCTGCGCGCCTTCCTCGGGGCGCACGAGGACGAGATCACCACGGTCTTCTTCGATATCGCCGGCCCGCACCCGCTGCAGGCATCCCCCACCGACCTCATCGCCGCCCTCGACGCCTGACGCATCCCGCGCCGAGCTTCACCGGTGTGGGGCGCGTCGTGCCCATCCGGGGCGCGTCCGGTGCGCCCCGAACGACAATTCTGCGCCCCAAACCCCCGGTGCGTCGGGTAGGCGTCCGCGCGACAGAAGTCGGACTCTCCGTGCGAGCGTTTGCATCGCCGGGGAAGACGGGGCAGACTCGCCGGGTGGAATTCCTGCTCGTCGGAATCGTGTGCGCGGCCGGACTGGTGATCCCCATCGCCCTCGGGTACGTCGACCCTTCGCGTCGACGCCGGACTCGGGGTCGCTGAGCGGACCGGCCGAACCTCAGAACTCGGGGATGTCTTCCCCTGGCCGGCCCTTGGACCGGGCTCGCACGTCGCTGACGGCGCCGCCCAGCGACCCCGAGCGGTGGTCGATGACGTCTCGATACCCGAGACGCGCGCCTTCGCTGCGCCGCTGCGTCGCCTGGGTGACGGGCCGCACCTCGCCGGCCAGGCTCAGTTCGCCGACCGCAGCGATGTGACGGGGAATCGTCCATCCCTCGACCGCGCTGGCCACGGCGAGCGCGATGGCGAGGTCGGCCGCCGGTTCGGCGAATCTCACCCCGCCGACCGTCGAGACGTACACGTCTTGATCCGAGGTCTTGATCTTCATCCGCTTCTCGAGCACCGCCAGCACGGTCGCCACGCGGGCGGCATCGACACCGTTCACGATGCGCCGCGGGTTGCCCGACTTGCTGTCGATCGTGAGCGCCTGCACCTCGACCGGGAGCGCGCGGCGCCCCTCGAGCGCGATCGACACGCAGGTGCCCGGTTCGGTGCTGCCGTGCCCCAGGAAGAGGGCGCTCGGATCGGGCACCTCGGCGATCCCGGCGCCGGTCATGTCGAAGCATCCGACCTCGTCGGTCGGGCCGAAGCGGTTCTTGAGGGCGCGGACGAATCGCAGGGAGGTCTGCCGGTCGCCCTCGAACTGGCACACCACGTCCACCAGGTGCTCCAGGATGCGCGGCCCGGCGATGGAGCCGTCCTTCGTGACGTGGCCGACGATGATGGTCGGCAGCCCGCGGTCCTTCGCGACGCGGATGAGCGTCGCCGCGACCTCGCGCACCTGTGACGGATGCCCCGCCATGCCCTCGGAGAGCGCCGACGACACCGTCTGCACCGAGTCGACGATGAGCAGGTCGGGCGCCACCTCGTCGACGTGGCCGAGGATCGTCGCCAGATCGGTCTCGCTCGCGAGATACAGCTCGTCATGCAGGGCCCCGGTGCGCTCGGCCCGCAGCCGCACCTGTGCCGTCGACTCCTCGGCGCTCGCGTACAGCACCCGACGCCCCGCCTTGGCGGAGCGGGCCGCCACTTCGAGCAGCAGCGTGGACTTTCCGACGCCGGGTTCGCCCGAGAGCAGGATCGCGGCGCCCGGCACGAGCCCTCCGCCGAGAACCCGGTCGAACTCGCCGACGCCGCTCGTGCGTCGAGGTGCATCGGACGTGTCGATGCGGGTGATCGGCTGCGCCGCCCGCCCCGCGCCGGGGGAGACCGGCGTGATCGAACGCAGGATGCCGGTCTGCTCCGCGGCCTCGACCACCGTTCCCCACTGCTGGCACTCGCCGCAGCGCCCGACCCACTTGAGGGTGGTCCAGCCGCACTCGGTGCACCGGTAGGGCGCGGTCTGCGTCGGGCGTCTGGCAGCGGGCATGTGGCCAGCGTAGGCCGGGCGTGCGACACAGCCCGCGCGGCGAGCCGTGGGCGCCGCGACCTCCGCGCACATGAGCCGAGACGGAGCTCACACCAGCGGCATCCGCTCGCGGTGAAGTCAGCCCAGCGCGGCGGCGAGCTGCTGGAAGATCGTCGGGGCGGGCTCGCCTCCGCCAGAACACCGGGCGGAGGCTTCCCGGCCGGCATCAGCCGCGCAGCGAGTCGGCGACCTGCTTCAGCGCGTCGGCCGAGGCGTGGAACAGCTCGAGCTCGTTCGGCGCGAACCGGGTCTCACGGATGGGCACCGCGCCGGCGGCGCTCACGACGGACGGGACGGACAGCGCCACGCCGTCGACGCCGTGGAATTCGCGCAGCACCGTCGACACGGGCATGACGGCACGCTCGTCGTTGAGGATCGCCTCGATGATGCGGGCGCTCGACAGGCCGATCGCGTAGTTCGTCGCCCCCTTGCCCTGGATCACCTTGTAGGCGGCGTCCCGCACGTCGATGGCGATCTGATCGAGCTCCTCGACCGTCAGCCGATCACCGTGGGGCGTCACCCACTCGAGGATCGGGACCGTGCCGATCGTGGCCTTCGACCACAGCGGAAACTCCGTGTCGCCGTGCTCGCCGACGATGTAGGCGTGCACGCTGGACGTCGACACCCCGGCGCGCTCGGCGAGCTTCCAGCGCAGGCGGCTGGTGTCGAGCACGGTCCCCGACGCGAAGATGCGCTCGTAAGGCAGCTCGGTGTCTTCCTGCGCGAGCACGGTCAGCACGTCGCAGGGGTTCGTCACGATGACATAGATGGCGTCCGGAGCGACACTGAGCAGCTGCGGCATCATCTTCTTCATGATCCCGGCGTTGACGCCGGCCAGCTCGATGCGCGTCTGGCCGGGATTCTGCTTGGCGCCGGCGGTGATGACGACGACGTGCGAGCCTTCGACCACCGACAGGTCGCTGCCGCCGATGATGTCGCTCGTGCCGGTGAACTGCGTGCCGTGCGCGAGATCGAGCACCTCGGCCTCGACCTTGGCGGTCGCGATGTCGTACAGCGCCACGTGGCGGGCGGACCCGCGGATCAGCGCGGCGTACGCGGCGCTCGAGCCGACGCTGCCCGCTCCGACGATGGTGACTTTCGAGTTCTCGATGACGGCCATGGGCTCAGTCTTGCAGGGGGCGGCACGGCGCGGCCAGCATGGCGCCGGAAGAAAGGCGGGCGAGCGGATGCCGCGGCCACCCTGGTCGCCCGGCTGTGCCTGAGAACACCCCGGCGTGCGGAGAGAGGCAGGGCAGCAGCATCCGTCGTCCGTCAGGGTGCGGGTGTCGCGGCGGTCGCGCGATCCGGATTGCGGATGCCGAGGAACGACGTGACGCCGCCGGCGATCATCAGCGCCGCGGTGACGACGGCGGCGCGGTGGAAGCCCTCGAGGTCGAGGCTGCCGCCGACGATGGTGGCGAGCAGGGCGACCGCGATGAGCCCGGCGACCCGCGAGACGGCGTTGTTGACCGCCGATGCGATGCCCGAGCGCTCCGGCTCGATCGCACCGAGGATCGCCGACGTCAGGGGCGCCACGGTGAGGGCGAGGCCGGCTCCCATCACGATCATGCTCGGGAGCACCTGCCACCAGTACGAGAACTCGGTGGTGGTCGTGAGGAGCAGCAGAGCGCCGGCGCCCATCGTGATCGGGCCGACGGTCATGAAGAAGCGCGGACCCCACGTGCCGCTGAGCGCCCCGACGCGGGAGCTGAACAGGATCATGAGGATCGTCATGGGGAGGCTCGCGAGGCCCGCGAGAGTTGCGGGAAGCCCTGCGCCCTCCTGCAGGTAGACCACGACGACGAGCCCGTTGAGCGCGAGTGCTCCGTAGATGAAGGCGGTCGCGACGTTGCCCGTCCAGAAGTTGCGCACGCGGAAGAGGTCGAGCGGCAGGATCGGGTTGCGGACCGTCCGCTGACGGAGGATGAACGCCGTGAACATGCCGGCGCCGAGCACGAGCGTCAGCCAGATCACGGGGGAGCCCCACCCGAGGTTGGGCTGCTCGATGAGGGCGTAGACCATGCCGCCGAGGCCGAGGGTGCACAGCGCTGCGCCGATCCAGTCGATCGATGCGCCAGGATGCCGGGTGTCGCGGAAGCCGCCGCGGGCCAGGAGCACGAGGGTCACGCCGATGGGCACGACGTTGATGAGGAACGCGAGCCGCCACGACGCCAGGTCGACGAGCACACCGCCGACGAGCGGTCCGACGATCATCGCGGATGTCGTCATCGCGGTCCAGATGCCGATGGCCCGGCTCTGCACTGGGCCGCTGAAGTTCGACGTGATGAGCGCCAGCGAACTGGGGACGAGGAACGCGCCTGCGGCGCCCTGCACCGCGCGGGCCACGATGAGGAACTCGGCCGTGGGCGCGGCGGCGATCGCGATCGAGGCGATGCCGAAGCCGATGAGTCCGATGCGCAGCACGAGCACGCGTCCGTAGGCGTCGCTGACCGAGCCGGCAACGAGGATGAGCGCGCCGAGCGTGATGAGGTAGGCGTCGACGACCCACTGCTGCGTCGTGAGCCCGCCGCCGAGCTCGTCGCTGATCGAGGGGAGGGCGACGTTGATGATCGTGCCGTCGAGGAAGGCCACGAAGGAGCCGAGCACCGCGATCCACAGCACCGACCGCTGGATGGTGGACATTCTGCTCACCGGCGCTGACGTGCCGGGGGCGGGCTGATGATCGGTCACCAGCCCACGCTAGACCCGGCCGAAGACACCCGGGGCCGTCGTGGACGGTTGTCGGCGCTCACGGCTGCGGGCTAGCCTGACCCGTGCAGCGGACCCCGCCGCACGGACGGAGCACAGCAGATGGACTACGGGCTTCACATCGCAGACTTCACCTGGCGCAGCGGTGCGGCGAACCTCGGTCCCGCTCTCGCCGCACATGTGCGCAATGCCGAGGCCGCCGGCATCCGTCGAATCACCGTGATGGACCACTTCTGGCAGCTGCCGGGTCTCGGCCCGGTCGAGCACGAGATGCTCGAGGCGTACGCCACGCTCGGGTTCATCGCCGCGCACACGGAGACCGCGATGCTGCACGCCCTCGTCTCGGGTGTGATCTACCGGCATCCGTCGCTGCTGGCGAAGCAGGTCACCACCCTCAATGTGCTGTCGGGCGGTCGCGTCGGCCTGGGCATCGGGGCGGCATGGAACGAGGAGGAGTGCCGCGGGCTCGGCTTCCCGTTCCCGCCGGTCGCCCGGCGCTTCCGCGAGCTCGAGGAGACGCTGCAGATCTGCCTGCAGATGTGGTCGGACTCGGAGGAGCCGTACGAGGGCGCGATCTGGCAACTGGAGCGCACCCTCGACTCGCCGCAGAGCATCAGCCGCCCTCATCCGTATCTCCTGATCGGCGGTGGCGGCGAGAAGAAGACGCTCCGGCTGGTGGCCCAGTACGCGGATGCCTGCAACCTCGGCGTGAGCGGTGACCTGCCCACGCACAAGCTCGACGTGCTGCGCTCCCACTGCGACGATGTCGGCAGGAATTACGACGACATCGAGAAGACCGCGATGATCGCGATCACCCCCGAGTCGACGGCCACCGAGGTGGCCGAGCTGTCGGATTCGCTCGCAGGCGTCGGCTTCACCGCGACGTATGTGTATGCGGTCGGGATCGACGAGCCCGAGCGCGTCGTCGACGTGATCCGCGGTGCCATCGAGCTCGCCTGAACCAGCCGGTCGGCGCCGATTCGCGGCATCCGTCGACGTGTCGTAAGCTTGTCGGCGGTGACGTGTCCGAGCGGCCGAAGGTGCAACTCTCGAAAAGTTGTGTAGGGTAACCCCCTACCGTGGGTTCAAATCCCACCGTCACCGCCATTTTGGGCCAGATCGACGTCCTTCTCGGACGGTCTCGATCTGGCCCATTCCATGTGGTTCCGTCTCGTTCCGTCTCAGATGTGGGCGCGGCCGTGGTCAGGGGTTTTCCGGAGCTGGCGAGGCCGTTGAGAGCGATCGTGTGGAGCGGGAACGAGACCGACTCGGACCGCTCGAGAACGGTCGGGAAGGACGTCGGACTGTCGTCGAGGTGGGCCGTGCCCACACTTTGCCCACACGATTTCACGTGGGCATGCTGCCCACCGAAGACCAAGGTTTCGAGACGGCTCCGTCGCCGCACTCTTGGCCGTGTTGGCACCTTCGTGTCTGGCGTCCGCCACACGTATAGTGCGGCGGCAGCTTCACCGTTTTCTACTCGGGCACAGACATCCGAGGTGGGGGGCGGGCTCGCTCTGCCGGTGGAGTGAGAACACCGGTATGCCGGCGATGTTGATTCCAGGAAGGCCGTCATCGGGGCACACCGGCATCTCGCTCTCGCGGTCGTTCACTGCGCCGCCGGCGGCAGTTCAGCTCTTCTCGCGGGGGTCCCGCAAGTTGTTCATGGCGTCGATGAGCGTGGAATGGATGTAGTCGAGTTCGGGTGTCGCGAAGTTCTCCCACGACTCGCCGGCATCGGCCGCATCCCCCTCCTGGGTGCCGCCAGATGAGTCGGAGGCCTCGGATGCCGCTTCCCACTCCTGCTGCCCGGGCGTGTGCTGGTAGACCCACCACAGGTGACCGAAGGGGTCGGCGAAACGTGAGAACACATCGCCCCAGAACTCGGTGGGTTCCGTGACGATCCGCGCACCGTGCGCGACAGCCCGCTCAAGCGTCCCTGCCGCGTCGGCGACGTAAACGCGCGTGAACGCGGGCGTGTACGGCCACGTCGGCTTGCGATCGGCGATGGTGAGAAGAGAGTCGCCGATGTGAATCTCCGAGTGAAGCACCAGCCCATCAGCGTCGGCGGTGCGGGCGTCGGGGTTCTCGGCCCCGTCGAAGACCGCACACACAAAGGCGATCAGGCCGGTCGCATCGTCAGTCATGATGAACGAGTTCACGGTGTTTGAGCCGGCAGGCGCCGGCGGAATGGGACGGGAAGGCAGCGTGGACATTTTGGATTCTCCTTCGTATGTCTGCTCGACGTTCCACCGGAGCCCCACCACGGATCGGGGCCACGGTACCCACAATCCGTGCTGCCGACACCAACCGCAACCGCCGGCGTATGGTCGCAGACCTCGAGCCGCTCACTATGCGCCGATCTCGATAGCGGCGTGTCCGACGTTGTCGCCTGAGGCTCTACGCGAGGGCATCGATGCCTCCTCGGACTGAGCCGGATGGGTGTCGGAGCGCCTTACGGAGCTTCGGCGGTCATGGCCGCCCGCCTGCTTCGCGGGATCGCAGGGGAGGTCTTGTCCACCTCTGGCGACTGCGCTAGACATTAGTCACTAGCCCCAACAAACGTCGCTTAGACCGGAGTTGCACATGGGATCACTCGCCTGATGCCCGAAACGGCCGAGACTGCATCGAAGTCCAAACTCGCCCTGCCCGCGCTGACGGCGATGGTCGTCGGATCCATGGTGGGGGCGGGAGTCTTCCAGCTCCCGGCGCGCTTCGCCAGCCAGACCGGCGTGTACGGGGCGTTGATCGCGTGGTCGATCGCCGGCCTCGGCATGCTGACGCTCGCGCTGGTCTTCCAGACTCTGGCGGTCCGCAAACCGAAACTCGACAACGGCGTCTACGTCTATGCGCGGGAGGGGTTCGGACTCTATCCGGGGTTCCTCTCCGCCGTGGGATTCTGGGCCTCGACGTGCGCGGGGAACGCGTTCTACTGGGTGCTCATCATGACCACCCTGTCCCAACTGTTCCCCGACTGGCGATCAGTGCTGGGGGACGGCGATACCTGGCCCTCGTTCTTCATCTCCGCGGCCGCCGTGTGGGGCTTCTTCCTCCTGATCCGGCGGGGCGTCAAGGAGGCCGCGGCGATCAACTTCATCGTGACTGTGGCCAAGCTCGTCCCGCTCGCGCTCTTCCTCGTCTTGGTGATCTTCTTCGTCCGCTGGGACGTCTTCGCCGGCAACCTCACCGGCGGCTACGACGTCCCCGGCGGCGAGTCGCTGTTCGCGCAGGTACAGGGCACCATGCTCATCACCGTCTTCGTCTTCCTCGGCATCGAGGGCGCCAGCGTCTACTCGCGGTATGCAAAGAAACGTGAACACGTCGGCACGGCGACGGTGCTCGGATTCCTCTCGGTTTTGGCGCTGTTCGCGTCGATCTCGATCCTGTCCTACGGCATCCTGCCGAGGGACGAGCTCGCCGCGCTGCCGCAACCCTCCGTCGGGGGCGTCTTGGAGGCGGCGGTGGGGCCGTGGGGTGGAGCGTTCATCCGCGTCGGCTTGATCATCTCCGTACTCGGCGCCTACCTGGCGTGGCAGTTGCTTGCAGCGGACGTCGTCTACGCCGCAGCGAAGGACAACGACCTGCCGCGCCACTTCGCAGCGCTCAATCGTCGCCAGGTGCCCGAGCCAGCCGTGCTCTGGACGTCGGTCTTCGTCACCGTGATCTTGTTCGTGGTGCAGTTCGTCGACAATGCTCTGGACTTCACGCTCGATCTGACGGCGGCTCTCGCGTTGGCTCCGTATGCGCTCGCCAGCGCGTACGCGCTGAAGATCGCGATACAGCGAGATGGGTACAACGATCCCGCCGCTGGTCGTCGTACGCGTGATCTGGTGATCGCCGCCGTCTCCACGATCTATACGCTGTTCCTCATCTGGGTTGCCGGATACGTGTTCCTCTTCCTCGCGTGCATCCTGCTCGCGCCCGCGACCATCCTCTACATCGTGGCGCGAAGGCAGCAGCAAGCGAAGGTCTTCACCCGGCCCGGGCTCGCCACCTTCGTCGTGGTGCTGGGTTTCGCTGTCGTCGGCATTGTGCTGCTCGCGACGGGTGCTGTTCAAATCTGACCGGGAACGCCATCCGAAAGGAAGCCACCTCCATGCCTCAGAACACCTACGGTGTCCACTCCGAAGTCGGCAAGCTGAACAAGGTCCTCGTGTGCCGGCCTGGTCTCGCCCACGAGCGCCTCACGCCGAGCAACAATGACGCACTGCTGTTCGACGATGTCCTGTGGGTGCAGAACGCGAAACGGGATCACCATGACTTCGTTTTGAAACTTCGCGACCGAGGAGTCCAGGTCGTGGAGTTGCATGAACTCCTCACCGAAACGCTGGGAGTGCCTGGAGCCAAGGAGTGGCTCCTCGATCGCAAGGTGCAGGCGAACGATGTGGGCATCGGGCTCGTCGCGGATACACGGGCCTATCTGGAGTCCCTGGATGACGCCACTCTCACCGAGCACCTGATCGGCGGACTGTCCACCCGGGAGCTCCCGAACGACTTCCGCTCCGGCTACCTCGCGCTTGCTCGTGAGTTCAGCGGCGCGAACGAGTACCTGCTTCCGCCGTTGCCGAACACCATCTACACCCGTGACACGACCTGCTGGATCTACGGCGGGCTCACGCTCAATCCGCTCTTCTGGCCCGCACGCCACGACGAGACCCTCCTGATGAAGGCGATCTACGACTTCCATCCCGAATACGTAAGCAGCAACGTGTGGTGGGGCGACCCCGAACGGGACTGGGGGCAGGCGACGCTGGAAGGCGGCGACGTCATGCCGATCGGCAACGGCGCCGTTCTCATCGGCATGAGCGAGCGCACGTCGCGACAGGCGATCACCCAGGTCGCCGCAAACCTGTTCGAAGCCGGCGCTGCCGAACGCGTCGTCGTGGCGGGGATGCCGAAGCTGCGCGCCGCCATGCATCTCGACACCGTGTTCACCTTCGCCGACCGCGACCTCGTGACCTACTACCCGGACATCGTCGACGGCATCCATTCGTTCTCGCTTCGTCCCGCAGACACCGGAGGCGTAGAGGTCACCGAGGAGACGCGGACCTTTGTGGAAGTGGTGGCGGACTCGCTCGGCCTCAAGAAGCTGCGCACAGTGGAACCCGGCGGTGGCTGGTACGCGGGAGAGCGACAGCAATGGGACAGCGGCAACAACGCCGTGGCCGTCGAGCCCGGGGTGGTCTTCACCTATGACCGCAACACCCATGTGAACACGCTGCTCAGAAAGGCCGGCGTGGAAGTCATCACGATCGTGGGCGCCGAACTCGGACGCGGGCGTGGGGGCGGACACTGCATGACCTGTCCGATCTCACGCGATCCCGTCGACATCTAGTCATCCGGTTTCGGCCATGAAGTCTGTGCGCCCGGCCCGAGGATCACGGTTTCGACAGGCGCGGGGCTCGCTGGAGGCGATGGTGTCCGGTGAGCCCCAGCTGACGCCAGTTCCGCCGAGGTCGTCGCCCGCACTGTCTCCTCGGATCAGCAGGTGGGGCATCCTGACCGGCGGCGTCTTCGCGCAGGGAGTCGCTCAGCTCGCAGCGTTCTTCGTCGCCTACTTCGGGGCGGTCCCTTCCCTCGTGAATGCCGTGATACATCCGTATGAGGAGACCGCGACGGCGCAAGAGCTCGGCGTCGCGGTGTTCTGGTTCGTCATCCTGCTGCTGTCTCTCGGGATCGTCGTGCTGATGAACCGCTTCGCTCGCTACATGCACCAATGGTGGTTGGGGGAAGTCGCTGCCCGTGTCGCGGCGAACTACGACGTTCCCTGGCCGATGATCTCCAAAGCCACGCGGTACAAGCCGCTTGCCACACCGTACTGGCCCACGCGCAACCGGATCGTCCGTCTGCACGACAAGCGAGGATGGCTCTCCGGCGAACCGACCATCGAGATCCTCGTGCCGGCGAAAGCTGACCGGTCCATGCTCGTCGCGGTCCGCCGTGACGATCCGCGGCAGTATGGCGGCGCAGTCGAGGACGGCAGATAAACGGCGACTGAATTGGCCAGGCATTCGCTCGCGGGGGACGTCCCGTCGTCCACCCTCAAACTGACGATCTCGAATCGCGCGTCCCATGCTCGCTATCCATCAACCCGGAACCCGCGGTGGGACACTTGAAACCCCGAGCTGATCGCGCACCGCTGCGGGCCTGAAGAAGTGGGAGGAGCCGTCGATGCACGATCCGATCGCGTTGCTGACGGAGCGGCTGCGGTCGGCAGGGATCACCGACGTCGTCTCGAACGATCCCGTGACCGGCGGGCTCGCTGCGACGGCGGGGATCGCGCGGCGCGCCGACGGCGGATCGATCTTCGTGAAAGCGTTCGCCGCTCCGTCGGGCGACGCTTTCGTCACCGAGGCGGAGGGTCTCGACACTTTGCGAACGCTCGGCGGCGTCGTAACTCCCGAGGTGTTGCTGGCGGGCCGGGACCTGCTCGTCCTCTCCGTGTTGAGACCCAGGCGCGACTCTGAAGCCTTCTGGGAGCAGCTCGCGCACGCGCTGGCTCGCTTGCACACCACCACTTCCCACCCGAGGTTCGGCTGGCACCGCGACAACTGGCTGGGTCGCCGTCGGCAGGTCAACACCTGGGACCCCGATGGGTTCGAGTTCTTCGCTCAGCACCGGCTGCTGCGGTGGCTCGACGAACCTCGCGTGCAGTCGGCACTCTCCGCCGCGGACCGGTCCGCGTTGGAGAATCTGTGCGCACGACTGCCCGAGTTGCTCCCGGACAAGCCTGCCTGTCTGACGCACGGCGACCTGTGGGCGCAGAACGTGCTGAGCTCGGTGGACGGGCAGCCCGCGCTGATCGACCCCGCCGTCTCGTACATGTGGGCGGAGGTGGATCTCGCCCACCTGTGGACGACAGGGCCGCCTCCCGAGGCGCGGGTCTTCTTCGACCGCTACGCGGAACTGACCTCCCTCGACCGAGACTGGCGTCAGCGCATGCCGATCCTCCAGCTGCGCCAGCACCTCGCCGTCATCGCCCAGTTCGACGACGACTGGGGGGCAGCGGAGGCGGTGCGGACGACGTTGGCGCCGTTCCGGCGAATCGCCCGGACCTGATCCGGGCCGCGCCATGGGTCTGTGCCGGCTCTTCGAAAACCGCGGGGGTAACGGGGCGCCTTCCGACGGCTTCCCGCGATTGCCGCCGCCGTAGCGCCGCATCCCGACATCGTTAGAGTGAGCCCATGTCACAGCCTGCCCTGCGTTTCGAGGCGCCGATCGGAGTCGACGTCAAAGGTGAGACGTGGTCCTGCGTCGAGATTCCGGGTTCGGTCGATTTCCTCGGAACCAGAAAGTCGGTCCGGGTCGACGCGCAAGTCGATGAGGTCCGACTGGAGAACGTCGGTGCGATGGTCACGGGCACAGGTGGCCACATGATCTCGATCAGCGCAAAGGTCCGCAAACAGCTGGGCAAGGACATAGGCGACGTCGTTCGAGTCGCGGTAACGCTCCGCTGATCGACCCCCTCACGCGCCGGGAGGTCCAGAGGGGCGCCTTCGGTGACGGTACGCACGATGTGGCGTTTGTCGGGTTCTGCCCGGTGTCAGCTGGTCCTGGTGGCCACGAGTTCGACAGCGCAGTCTCGCGCGCAGTCGACGAGCTCATCCAGCCCGGTGGAGAGGTGGCCGAGGAGGATGAGTCCGTGGTCGGGGACCGCGGTCCCATCGGCGAGGAAGACGACGATGCTCCGCTCCGCCGCGACGTAGGCCGCGTCGCCGGCGCGGTAATCGTTCATCGGAGTGGCGCGGTCGAAGGAGAGGGGCGTGGGCAGCTGCGCGAACGCGGCGGTGCCCATCCGGTCGTGGAACGTCACGGTGACGGGAAGTCGCGCGGCGATCTGCGCGGCGCTCGCGGAGTCGTTGAGCACGACGGCCGCCCGCGGGGGCGGGGATGTAGTGGTGGGCGCAAGGATAGGCGTCGTCAGGAGCAGGAGTGCGGCGACGACGCTGTTGAGAATGCGTTGCGGCGCGAGTCGGAGAAGTGAAAGCTGCGGCATACCGCCCAGCCAACGGGTCGGCTGACGCGGGCGGGAGTCCCTGGTCCGACGTGCCCTATCAGGGCGTCCCAGCGCTACGGCGGTCGACTTAGCCTCTGTTCATGGACAACCGTTCAGAGGTCCGCGACTTTCTGATGTCGCGTCGAGCGCGCGTCGAACCCGAACCTGTGGGCTTCGCCCGCGGTGCCGACCGCCGCGTGCCGGGGCTGCGCCGGGGCGAGGCCGCCGCGCTGGCCGGCGTCAGCGTCGAGTACTACGCACGCCTGGAGCGGGGAGCGATCGCCGGCGCGTCGGAGGCCGTGCTGGATGGTGTGGCCAGGGCGCTGCAGATGGACGATGCCGAGCGGGAGTATCTTTACCGCCTCGCGCGACAGGCGGCAGGGGCGACCCACGCCGGCCGGCGATCGGGAAAGCATGCTGCGGTGTGGCGACCGACGCGGAGCATCCAATGGGTTCTCGACTCGATGCAGTCCGCCGTGGCCATGGTCGGCAACGGCCGCACGGATCTGCTGGCGTGGAACCCGCTCGGCGGCGCGCTGATGGACGAGATGCTGGCGTCGGCGACGACCACGCCCCCGAACTTCGCGCGGTTCATCTTCCTGGAACCTGTCGCTCGCCGGTTCTACCCGGACTGGGAGTCCATCGCGGGTATCAACGTCGCGCAGCTCCGCACTGAAGCAGGACGTGACCCGCACAGCAAACCGCTGCACGAACTCGTCGGGGAGCTGTCCGCGCGCAGCGATCACTTCCGGACCCTCTGGGGCCGCCACGACGTGTGGGAGCACCAGTCAGGAGTCAAGAGATTTCACCACCACGTCGTCGGCAACCTGACCCTTCACTTCAACGGGCTCGACCTGGTCGGTGAGTCAGGGGTGCAGCTGACGGTGCTCACCGCTCACCCGGGCTCACGCGACCATGAGGCGCTTGAGCTACTCGGCAGCTGGGCCCCGTCGACCTCCCGCGAAGAGCGTCCGCACCCGACCGACGCTGAAACGACGCCGAGAAAGTTCGGGGAGACCGTATGACAAGCCGACCGTTACGCATCGCCGTGCAGTTGCAGCAGCAGCAGGCGAGGTACAGACGGTCGGTCACCGTGCAGCGCGATCGGGACAGGAGTCTGGTCACCGGGAAGGCGAAGCCCCCGCGCGACGAAGTCGGCGGGGGCTCGCTTTGGTATTTCAACGATCGTGGCTGCTCATAATCTGTCCTTCCCTAGGGAACAACGCGAATCTAGTCAGCGCGTGGAGCTTTGACAATGCCAGGTGATGCACCCGCCATCGCCACCGTGCCCATTGAGCCGCGAGTGACCCGACGTGGAGCGTGGTCGCGATCGGCTCGCGGCAGCCGGGCCCGAGGTGACGGTTCAGGGCAGGAACAGCACGACAGACGACGGGTACGTGCCGGCCGCTGCGTCAGCCCGGACCGTCCGGATGCGCCATGTCGAACGCGCGGGCAACTTTGTCGGGCACGACCATGCGCCACGCGTCGACGACCAGTTCGCGCGCTTCCGCGGGCTCCAACGAGGCAAGATCCGCGTGCACCCAGTTGAAACGCATGTCGGATGCCGTCGGCATCTGGAACTTCCGGGGATCGCCCCCGACCAGAGCCGCCCGCTCCTCCTTCGGGAATGCGAAGCCCATGACGGTCTCATCGCGGGAGAACGCCACGTAGACGAGCTGTCCGACACGGAACTTCAGCATGCCGCGCACGTACACCCGATACGAGCGCTCCAACTCGGCCTCCAGCGCCAGGACATCCTGGATCACAGCCATGTTCAGTCTCCCGCGTAGGCTATTCGCCGCGGCGTCAGTGCGCGGCTGCCCTCACCATCGGCCCCGCCGCCGTCAGCGACGGGAACGATGGGATCACACTGCGCAGATATGCATGCAGGACGCGGTCGATGTCGGTGGCTGCCGGGTTGTAGAGCCACTGGATCTGCAGCCCGTCCATGAGTGCCAGGAAGGTGGCCGCCAGGGTGTCGGAGTCTTCGCTGGACTGGAGCTGACCGGCCTGCCGGACCTGTTCGAACGCGCGGGACAGATACAGGCGCAGGCGGTCGTATTGCAGACGGTGATGCTCGTGTGCGGGATGCTCAGCCGCAGTCGCATCTGCGCGGAGAAGGCTGTAGAGCTGGATGAGGCCGGGGCGTTCGGCGTTGTGGGTGGAGACGGCGGCCACGGCGGCGAGTGAATCGACTCCAGACGTGTTGCGAATCAGCTCCGCGTCTTCTTCCTGCCTCTGATCCAGTACCGCAGTGAGCAGCTCTTCCTTGCTCTTGAAATGGTGCCCCAGCCCACGCCTGCTGATCCCTGCGCGGTCGGCGACGTCATTCAATGAGGTCGCGAAGTACCCGACCTGCGCGAACGCCTGCATACCGGCTTCCAGAATTCGCTGCCGAACGGCAGCGGTTTTCGCGTATGGCCCTCGAACGCCGGCTCCGCCTTCGGTCGTCATCGTGCGCTCCTTCACCTCGGGATCGAATTTACCCCACCATGGCGATATTTGTGCTACTGTCTCCAAAACCGCCACAGTTGGGTATTTTAGCGGTGGATCATCGAGGAGGATGTCGTGCTGTCAGAGCAGACCGCCGTTGCCGGCGCAGAGGTCGACAAGATGCCGATCCGTTCGGCAGGTCGCACCCTCTTCAACGACGGCTGGTCGTTTCGCGAGAAGGTGACGGCTTTCCAAGAGCTGGGCGGCAGTTCCGCCTCCGCCTGGGCTCCTGTCCGGCTTCCGCACGATGGCCTCATCGGGCAGGCTCGTCGTGCGGACGCGCCGCGCGGTGAGACCAACGGGTACTTCCCGGGTGGCGTCTTCGAGTACCGCAAGACGTTCCTCGCTCCCGAAGCGGACAGCGGGCGACGCGTGCTCCTGGAGTTCGACGGTGTCTACCGGGACGCCGCGATCTTCGTGAACGGCCATCTGGCCGGGCAGCGAGCCTTCGGATACTCCCGCTTCACCGTCCGCATCGATCCCTTCCTCGTTTTCGGGGAGGACAACGAGATCCGTGTGGAGTGCCGCACCCACCTCGACAGCCGGTGGTATGCGGGCGCCGGCATCTATCGCGACGTGCACCTGCTCGTGAAAGATGCGGGGCACATCGTCCCCGATGGCGTGCGGGTCGCCACGCCCGTCGTCGATGCCGACGCAGCAGTCGTCGAGGTGACAGCTGAGGTGGAGAACGGCACCGCACTCACCAGGACCTACCGCCTCGACATCCTCATCGTCGACGCGGGAGGTGCCGTCGTCGCCAGCGGTGACTCGCCCGTCACGCTCCTTCCCGGCACTCGTGCGACGGTCCGACGGAGACTGTTCATCGACGAGCCGGCGCTGTGGAGCGTCGACTCGCCGAACCTCCACGACGTCCTCCTCACAATGCGTGACGGCGACCAGGTCGTCGACGAGGAGGCGGTGGCGCTCGGCATCCGATCACTGCAGCTCGATCCGCGGAACGGGCTGCGCATCAACGGGCAGTCGATCAAGCTTCGCGGCGCCTGCATCCATCTCGACAACGGCCCGCTCGGTGCGGTGTCGATGCGGGCTGCCGAGGAGCGCAAGGTCGCCCGGCTGAAGGCAGCGGGATTCAACGCCATCCGCAGTTCGCATTGTCCGATGAGCACGGCGCTGCTCGAGGCATGTGATCGACTCGGGATGCTGGTGATGGACGAGACGTTCGACGTCTGGACCTCCGGCAAGAGCGACTACGACTACTCGTTCGACTTTCCCGAATGGTGGGAACGTGACGTCGAGGCGCTGGTCGCCAAGGACTTCAACCACCCCAGCGTGATCTTCTACTCGATCGGCAACGAGATCCCGGAGACCGGTACGCCGATCGGGTCCACCTGGGGACGTCGCCTGGCAGAGAAGGTGCGTGCGCTCGATCCGACGCGGTTCGTCACCAACGGGATCAACCCGTTCGTCTCGATGCTCGACACGATCGTGCCGCAGATGAAGGCGCGCCGCGATGCCGCGGACGACGCGGCCGGCCAGGGCGGAGTGAACACGATGATGGCCGGCTTCGGTCAGATGATGGGTCACATCCAGTCGTCGGCCGCCGCCACCGAACGTACGGAGGAATCGTTCGCAGTGCTCGATGTGGCCGGCATGAACTACGCCGATGCCCGCTACCTCGCGGACGCTGAGCAGTTCCCCGGCCGGATCATCGTCGGCACCGAGACCTGGCCGAGCTCCATCGCGGGAAACTGGGAACTCGTCAAAGCCGATCGGCGGATCATCGGCGACTTCACCTGGACGGGGTGGGACTACCTCGGTGAGACCGGCATCGGCACCGTGCGCTACGCGGCGGCGGGGGACACCTCGAGTGCGTCGCCCCAGCTCACGTCCTTCTCAGGCGGTTTTCCGGAACTGACAGCCTGGTGCGGGGACATCGACATCGTCGGCCACCGCCGGACCGTCTCGTACTTTCGAGAGACGGTTTTCGGGCTGCGGACAGAGCCGTACATCGCCGTCGACAGGCCCGCATTCCACGATGTCCCGATCGCGGTCGCGACGCCGTGGTCGTGGACCGACTCGCTCGGCAGCTGGTCATGGCCGGGGTTCGAGGACCGCGGTGTCAGAGTCGAGGTCTACAGCGACGCCGACGAGATCGAACTGCTGCTGGACGACAACGTGATCGACCGGCGGCCTGTCGGCGAGGAGGCGCCGTTCCGAGCGGCATTCGAAACGAGCTACCGCCCCGGAGTCCTCACCGCCGTCGCCTACACGAGCGGCGTCGAAACCGGGCGATCTGAGCTTCGCAGCGCGACCGACGACATCGTCTTGCGGGTCGACGCAGAGCGCAACGAGTTGCGTCTCGACGGCACCGATCTCGGATACATCGGCGTGACTCTCACTGATCTGGACGGGGTCCTGCACACGACCCGCGACCGCTCGGTGAGCGTCCACGTCGACGGTCCCGCCGTGCTCCAGGCACTCGGCAGCGGCAACCCCGCCCCCACGGAGGCATTCGCCACCGCCGATCACCGCACCTTCGACGGTCGCCTCCTGGCCATCATCCGGCCGACCGGACCAGGGGCGATAACGGTCACTGCAACCGCCGACGACTGCGTTCCTGCCGTCGTCGTCCTCACCGCCAACTGAACACATCCGCACGTAACCTCGACAAAGGAGTCTTCCCATGTCCGTACACGACAACCAGCCACCGGTTCCTTCGGCCGGCGCCTTCCCACTGCCCAACGTCGGCGCAGCGGAGGAGCTCGAGCAGCAGCTCGCTGTGCTCAACGCAAACGAGCCGGATGACCTGCCCAAGGTGAGTCGCACCTGGATTCTCTTCAACACCCTGGCGGTGTTCGGTGCGTTCATCGCGCTCGTCACCCCGATCGCGATCGCCCTCGCCATTCAGGTCAACCGCCTCGCACCCGGAAACGAAGCCTCGCTCGGCGTCATCCTGGGCATCGGCTCGCTGGCAGCCGTCATCGTCGGCCCGCTCACGGGCCAGCTGAGCGATCGCACCCGGTCACGTTTCGGCCGCCGTTCGCCGTGGGCACTCGGAGCGCTTCTGGTCGGTCTCGTCGGACTCGCCATCATGGGCGCCGCTCCGAACCTCATCGTTCTGGGTGTGGGCTGGGCTGTGGCACAGGTCGGCCTGCAGACGGTGATCAACAGCCTCAGCGCGATCGGCGCCGACCACCTTCCGGAGTCGCAGCGTGGAAAGGTCGGCGGCCTCGGAGGTGCCGCGTCGATGGCCGCGCCGGTATTCGGCGCCATCATCGGTGGCGGACTCTCCGGGAACCCGCTCCTGCTGTTCCTGGTGCCGGGCATCATCGCGCTCATCCTGGTCCCGCTGTTCCTGCTGGTCGTCAAGGAGAAGGACTCCCGCTCGCTGACCTTCGATGCTCGCCTCACCGTGATGGGCGTCTTCGCGAAGTACGTGTTCAACCCGAAGCGGTACCCCGACTACTCGTGGAACTGGGCTGGCCGGTTCGCGTTCTACTTCGGACTGACCCTCAGCACGACGTTCACCGCATTCTTCTTCTCGCAGCGCCTCGGCGTGCCGGTGGACGACATCGGCGGCGTTGTCGCGATCGTGGGGCTGGTGGGCATCGTGGGAACCATGGGAGGTGCACTGGCGAGCGGGTTCCTCTCCGACAAGATCCGTCGGCGCAAGCCCTTCGTGCTCAGCGCCGCCGTCATCTTCGCTCTGGGTTCGATGATCATCTTCGTCGCCCCGGAACTCCCGCTCCTCGTCGCAGGCTCGTTCCTGTGCAATCTGGGAATCGGCGTCTTCTCAGCCGTCGATCAGGCCCTCGTCCTTGACGTGCTGCCCGAGAAGAAGACGGACGCCGGTCGCTTCCTGGCGATCACCCAGTTCGCAACCACCATTCCGCAGGGCCTCGCGCCGTTCATGGCATCCCTTGTGATCACGCTCGGCGCAGCCGCCGGCGGCGAGAACAACTACGCCATCCTCTACGTCGCCGCGGCCGTCCTGACCCTCCTCGGCGGACTGCTGGTGCTACGGGTAAAGTCCGTCCGCTGAGCCGCACGCAACCATCAAGGAGCATCCGATGACCAGTTGGCACGCGTCGTTCATCAGCGCGACCGCCCCGACCGAAGCAGGGGACCCGGCGGTGTACTTCCGCCGAGAGTTCGACCTCGTGGAGACACCTGCTCGCGCCATGCTCCGAGTCACCGCGCTCGGGATCGTCGAACCGCATCTGAACGGAGCACGGGTCGGGGACGAGGTGCTCGCACCCGGTTGGACGTCGTACCGCAACCGGTTGATGGTGAGCTCGTACGACGTCACCGATCAGCTACGGGTGGGAGCGAATGCCGTCGGCGCAATCGTGGGCGAGGGCTGGGCGGTCGGTGGGCTGACGTGGGAGAACACTCGCCACAATTACGCCGACCGCCCTGCGCTGTTCCTCGAACTCGAGATCGGCTACCCGGACCGCACCGAGTTCATCGTCTCGGATGAGACGTTCCGGGTCGGGTCGGGGAGCGTGCGCGCAAACGGCATCTATTCGGGTGAAGTTCATGATGCGCGCCTGGAGCCGGAAGGCTGGACCCGCGCGGGCTTCGACGACAGCAATTGGGCCGGAGCCCAGCCGTTCCCCTGGGATCTCTCCACTCTCGAGTCGCCTTCGGCGCCCCCGATCCGGCGGGTCGAGGAGCGTGCGCCTATCAGCATCACGAAGAGCCCTTCCGGCAGGATGATCGTCGACTTCGGCCAGAACCTCTCCGGCTGGGTGCGACTGACGGTCAGCGGCGACCGGGGCCGCACGATCACGCTGCGCCACGCTGAGCTGCTCACCCCGGATGGCGAACTCGAACACGAGACGAACCGGACGGCTGATGCCACGGACAGCTACACGCTGCGCGGCTCCGGAACGGAGTCATGGGAGCCCGGATTCACCTTCCACGGATTCCGGTACGTACAGGTCGACGGATGGCCGGGAGAGATCGATCCCGACGCGCTGCGGGCGATCGTCGTGCACAGCGACATGACCCGCACCGGGTGGTTCGAGACCTCTCATCCGCTTGTCGACAAGCTGCACGAGAACACCGTGTGGTCGATGCGTGGCAACTTCGTCGGCGTGCCGACGGACTGCCCGCAGCGTGACGAGCGCCTCGGCTGGACCGGTGATCTGAACGCGTTCGCGCCGGCGGCGACGTACCTGTACGACACCCGCGGCGTCCTCGGCTCCTGGTTGCGGGATCTCGCCGCCGAGCAGCGCGAGTCGGGGACCGTTCCCTGGGTCGTACCCGATGTGCTGCCGACCGCATCGACTCCCACGGCCCTGTGGAGCGATGTCGCAGTAAGCCTTCCCTGGGCGCTGTACCAGGAGTACGGGGACCTCGCGATCCTCCGTGAGAGTTACGAGTCGATGTCCACGTTCATGCGCCAGGTCGAGGACCTGCTCGATGACGGTGGACTGTGGAGTTCGGGATTCCAGTTCGGAGACTGGCTGGACCCCGATGCGCCGGCGAATAACCCCGCCGGCGGCAAGACCGACCGCTACCTCGTGGCCAACGCGTACTTGTGCAAGACCACACGTGAGATGGCGGCGGCCGCAGAGCTTCTCGGACGTGCCGCCGATGCGGCGCACTTCGCCGACATGCATCGTCGGGTGCTGGACGCGTTCCGGCGCGAGTTCGTGACCGAGTCGGGACGGGTCGTGAACGAGTCCGCCACGGCATACGCGCTGACGATCATGTTCGACATCCTCGGTGAGGCGCAGAGACCGAAAGCAGGAGCTCGGCTCGCCGAGATCGTCGAAGCAGCCGGCTACACGATCTCCACGGGCTTTGCGGGAACTCCTCTGGTCACCGATGCGCTGAGCAGCACCGGTCATATCGATGAGGCGTACAAGATGCTGCTCGAGAAGCAGTGCCCCTCCTTCCTGTATCCGATCACAATGGGGGCGACAACCATCTGGGAGCGCTGGGACGCGGTTCTTCCCGACGGCACACTGAACTCGACCGGCATGACCAGCCTCAACCACTACGCACTGGGCGCAGTCGCGGATTGGCTGCATCGAGTCGTGGGCGGACTTTCGAGGCAGGAGCCCGGATGGAAGCGGATCTCCATCGCCCCCAAACCAGGTGGCGGCCTGATGTCCGCACGCACGTCCCACGCGACGCCGTACGGGTTGGCCGAGGTGTCGTGGCGGGTGCAGGACGGTGAAATGATCGTCGAGGTCACCATCCCAGCCGGGACCACCGCCACGGTGAGACTCCCGCTGCACCCTCAGGGGTCGATCGAGGAGGTCGGACCGGGCGAGCACTCCTGGCGCTATAGCGCGCCGGTGGGATACGGGGAGCGGGCGACTTTCACGATGGACACACCGATCAAAGAGATCTCGGCGGACCCTCGCATCTGGGCCGCAGTCGTCGACGTCTTCAAGGTGTACTTTCCCGGTGTGCCGATCGACGCGGCGGGAGCCCACCTGGCGGCGATGCCGCTCAGTGCCGTCCTCGAACGGATGCCTGGTGCAGCGGTCGCAGATCTCGCCCGCGACTTGGAGATCGCAATCAGCGACTCGCGAGAGGCCGTCCATGTCTGACCCCACCGCGGTGCGCACATCGATTCGTCCCGGGGAGCCGTGGCTGGACACCACCGGCAATCGAATCCAAGCCCACGGCGGTTCGATCCACTACGAGGACGGCACCTTCTACTGGTACGGCGAGAACAAGGAGCGGACAACCCCCGGCAGTGGGAACTGGCATTGGGGCGTGCGTGCCTACGTCTCGACAGACCTCTACAACTGGGAAGACCGCGGCCTGATCATCCCGCCCGTGCTGGACGACCCCGCGTCTCCGCTCCATCCCGCGCAGAAGATGGACCGCCCGCACATCATCTTCAACGAGGCGACCAAGAAGTACGTGTGCTGGCTGAAGGTGATGGGCGAGGGAGCGCACGACACTCAGGCATCCACAGTCCTCACCGCGGACCACTTGCTCGGACCGTACGAGATCATCCAGACCGGACTGCAACCGCTCGGGATGAGTGCCGGCGATTTCGACCTCGTCGTCGACGCCGACACCAAGAAGGCGTACTACTACTTCGAGAAGGTGCACACCGACCTGGTGTGCGCGGAACTCACCGAGGACTACACGGATGTCTCGGGCGAGTACAGCACGCACTTCCCACACCCCGGGCCGCCCTTCACACGTGAGGCCCCGGCACACTTCACCCGCGACGGTGTGCACTACCTGGTGACATCAGGGTCCACCGGGTACTTCCCCAACTTCAGCGAGATCGCCTCCGCCCCCGAACACCACGGGCCCTGGTCCATCCTGGGCGACCCCCACCCGGGTGACCCGACGAGGACCTCCTACCGCTCGCAGATCAGCTCTGTCTTCGAACACCCGCACAAGAAGGATCTGTACATCGCGCTCGCCGATCGGTGGCTCCCGCAGCTGCCGAAGGACATGCCGAACGTCTACGAGATCGTTGCCGCGATGGCGCGCGGCGAAGCGCCTCCGGCAGAGGCGAGGGGCGATCGTTCAGCGATGGCCGCGGGCCTGGGAGAGAACACCGCGATCGCCGACTACGTGTGGCTGCCGATCCGCTTCGACGGCGAGATCCCGCTCATCGAGTGGTCGGACGAATGGCGTGTCGAAGACTTCGCCGACCGCTGAATCACCGCACCCATCGCGGAGACCGCCATCCGTCGCTGGTCGTGGTCCGTGGTGTCCGTCACGGTGGTCTCCGGGTCAGTCTGCGGCTGCGAGCGATTGATCTGCTCGAGGACGTCGCGGGATTCGAAGGGTGCTGTCGGCGGTCATTCGGTGCCCGGCCGTGCGGATGATCCTGATCTGCTCGAAGCCCGTTCGGTGGCGCTCCAGCTGGCGAGGAGCGCAAGTGCGTCCGCGGCGGGCGTGCCAGGCTCCGCGGTGTACGCGAACAGGGTGAGGCCTTCGTCGCCGGGCAGCTGCATAGCCTGGAACGTGAGTTCGAACTGCCCGACGGCCGGGTGGTGGAACGACTTCGTGCCGGTGCGATGGAAGCGGACGTTCTGCTCGGCCCACATCTTCCGGAACTTCTCACTTCTCGTGGAGAGTTCGCCGATCAGATCGGACAGATCGCGGTTATGAGGGTCACGGGCGGCTTCCTGGCGAAGGATCGCAACGATGTCCCTCGCCATCGCGTCCCACGCCGGGAGCTCGGTGACGGAGGTTTCGTCGAGGAAGACGTACCGGGCGAAATTCACCGGCTCGTCGTCGTCCGCGTGATACAGCGCCTTGGCCAGGCTGTTCATGGCGATCACATCGAGACGCCCGTTCTGAACGAAGGCCGGCACCCCGGTCATCCCGTCCAGCAGGTGCTGCACGCTGGGCCGCACCTTCTGCACCGACCGGCGTCGGTGCCGAGGCGGGGAGGCGCTGGCCGCCTTGGCGAGGTCGAACAGATAGGCCCGCTCGGCGTCGTCGAGTTCGAGCGCACGGGCGAGGGACGACAGGATGCTGTCGGACACGCCGGAGAGGTTGCCTCGCTCGAGGCGGTTGTAATAGTCGACGCTCATCCCCGAGATCATTGCGAGCTCTTCGCGACGCAGGCCGGGGACGCGGCGGACACCGCCGTGGGTCTGCACGCCGGCCATCTCGGGTGTGATCCGGGCACGGCGCGACTTCAGGAACTCCTGAACATCTTTGCTGTTGGTCACCATCCCACGGTACGCGCGCCATTTCGTCTGCTGGGAGGTACTGGCGTTACACGGAAGAGCAGCCACTACCTGTGACCGGGCGAGTGGAGTTCAGTGGAATACGCAAGCCTCGCTGCCCTGCCCTGACTGATAGCGCTACGGACGCCCACCGAGAAGGAACCACCTCATGACTGAAATCGCCGTCCTCATCGGCACCGGAAGCATCGGCGTCGCAGTCGGCCGCCGCGCCGCCGTGGGCCGCAAACTCTTCCTCGCGGATTTCAACGAACGGGCGATGGCAGACGTCGCCTCCCGGCTGCACGACGAAGGCTACGACGTCACCACTCAGCAGATCGATATCGCCGACCACGGCTCCGTCGCATCCCTCGCCGACGCCGCGGCGAGCCTCGGCGATGTCACCCGCGTGATCGTCGCGGCCGGCGTCTCGCCGGTCCAAGCCAGCACACGGCGCGTCCTGGAGGTCGACCTCGCCGGCACGGCCTACGTTCTCGAAGAGTTCGGTCGCGTGATCGCGCCCGGAGGGTCCGGTGTCGTGATCGCGAGCATGGCCGGGCACATGGGTGACGGCTACTCGAAAGACATCGAGCACGCTCTCGCCTACACTCCTGCCGCGGATCTCCTCGGCCTCGCGGCGCTCGACCCGGAAACGGTCGGAGATTCGGGTGCCGCGTACACCCTCGCCAAACGCGCCAACGCGCTTCGCGTGCAGGCAGCTGCCGTGGAGTGGGGTGCGCGCGGCGCTCGGGTGAATTGCCTCAGCCCCGGCATCATCTCCACGCCTCTGGCCCAGGACGAGATGTCCGGCCCGAATGCCGCCGGCTATGCCGCGATGATCGACACCTCCGCCGCACGACGGATGGGTGCCCCGGTCGAGATCGGGAACATCGCCGCCTACCTGCTCGGCCCCGAGGGTGCCTTCATCACGGGCGCGGACCTGCTCATCGACGGCGGGGTCATCGCGGCCATGCGCGCCGGTCAGCTCGGCTGACCTGATTGGAGAATTGACGTGAGTACCTGGACCAAGCAAGAAATCGACACGGTTGCTCGCGCGAGCGAGATCCGCGTCGCCGGTCGCCGCCAAGACGGTTCCGCCCGCACGCTCGTCACCGTATGGCACGTCGTGGTCGACGGCGCTCTGTACGTCCGTTCCGTGTACGGCTCCGAGGGCCAGTGGTACAAGGGCGTCATCCGCCATCTGGAGGGGTTCGTGTCCTGGGGCGGACGCACGCACCCTGTCACCTACATCCCCGACCGCACTCGTGACCCGGACATCGATGACGCCTACTTCGCGAAGTACGGCCGTGGTGCGCCATCCCAGCACATCACGAGTTCTGTCGCGAAGACCACGACGCTTCGCATCGAGCCGAGGTAGTCGGTCACGCAGCCCGAACGAGTCAGCCCCTCGTCCCGAGTCGGGACGAGGGGCTGACTCCGTCACGCCTCGGGGATGTCGAAGGACAGGTACCGGTCATCCGCGTCGGTGGAGGGCTGATACGTGCTGCTGCCCGTGTCGAGCCCGTCGATGTGGGATAGCTCTTCGGGCGTGAGCTCGAAGTCGAAGATGTCGAAGTTCTCCGCGATCCGCTCCGGCTTCACGGACTTGGGGATGGCCGAGCGGCCTTGCTGCACGTGCCAGCGCAGCATCACCTGCGCCGCGCTCTTCCCGTGGGCTGCACCGATCCCCTGCAGCGCCTCGTCGTCCAAGGTGCTCCGGCGGTCGTCCCCGAATCCGGGGTAGAACGTGATGCCGCCGATCGGAGACCATGCCTGCGTCACGATGCCCAGTTCCGCGTGCAGGTTCTGAAGCACGCGCTGCTGCGAGTACGGGTGCAGCTCGATCTGGTTCACCGCCGGCACCACGCTCGTCTGCGCCTGCAGGTCGGCGAGGTGCTGCGGCTGGAAGTTGGAGACCCCGATCGCACGGACTCGACCGTCAGCAAGCAGCTGCTCGAGCGCCTGATAGGCAGCGATGGTCCGGTCGAACCGACTCGCGAGCGGCTGGTGCAGGATCAGCAGGTCGATGACATCGACGCCGAGCTTGCCGACGGCTTTGTCATAAGCGTGGAGGGTCTCGTCGTAGCCGAAGTCGCTGACCCAGATTTTGGATTCCAGGAAGATCTCGCCACGATCGATCCCGGATGCGCGGATGCCTTCGCCCACGCTGCGCTCGTTCCCGTAGGAGGCCGCGGTGTCGATGTGGCGGTAGCCCGTGCGGAGCGCGGTCGTCACGGCGTCAGCTGTTTCGGCAGCCGGCGTCTGGAAGACACCGAGGCCGAGGGTCGGCATCGTCACTCCGTTGTTCAGTTCGAGTTGGATCACCATGTTCCGACTGTAAGAACGCACGACCCGCCGCTGGGAGTGACTGGTATTACACCCCTGCCACCCGGCCAGGCAAGCGCCGGTCTCGTCCGCTTCGCTCCCGGTGCGCGAACCGCATGGCAGTCGCATCCCGGAGGGCATACCCTGCATATCCCAGCCCAGCGCCATCTGGGGCCACCACGTCACCGAGGCCGAGTACGACGCGCGCGGCAACGGCGTGGCAACGCACGAACAAGAGTGGCGCCGCGTCAGCCCCCCGGTCCGACCGGATCGATCGGCGCACCGTCGCCGTTCTCGGGCAGATCCCCGCGCTCGACGGGCTCGGGGGCGACCTCCGGCAGGTCGGAGAAGAGGAGTTCGAGTTCGGCATCCGACGGCACATGCGCGGCCTTCGCGGCCGCCAGAAGCTCTTCGGGCGAGGCGTCGCTCATGCCCGTGACTCGGATCAACGCGCCGTCCCGGGCGGCGATGTACTCGTGGACACCTCCGCCTGATCGGTGCCAGACCCCTTCCTCATCGGTGCAGGTCACCGGTTCGTCCGGTGCTTCCCACAATGGGGTCTCGGCGCAGGAGTCCGCCGTCAGCTCGCCTCGGTCCGTTCGGATGGTCAGCATGGCCCCGGTGGTCCCCTTGACCCAGGTGGCCGACATCCCGTCAGCGGCACCCGGCCCGACCGACTGCGGCGCCAGATCGTAGCCGTCCACCTCGGTCGTGTACACGAGTTCAGGCGCGATACCGACGACGCTCGCGCGCTCAGCGATCGAGCTCGGATCGGCGGCATCCGTTCCCGGCGTCTGCGACGCGCATCCGCTGAGAGACACAGCGGCGAGGGCGACGACACCAACGGCTGCCGAAGCCACTCCGCGGTGTGGGCGTGGTCGAGGCATGAGAGCATCCTGCCGTACCCGCGGCTGCCGCACCACGACACGACTCTTCTCTCTTCCCGTCGTCACATTCCCGCGCTTCACCCGGTCCTGTCTTGCGTGGGCTGCCGATCGATGACGGTCGCGACCGGCTCACAATCGACACCGGAAGGAAGGACCTCTGATGACTGACCATGGCGAACTGGCGACGGGCGCCGACGCGGCCGCGATCGTGAGGAGCGTGTGATGGCGGATGCCGACTCCAACGCCGCCGCGTTCAACAGCGCCGTGGGCACAGAGCTCTTCGTGCTGCAATCGGTCGCGAGCTCGACCATCAGCGAAGCCGGGACGCGCAGCACGATCTACTTGTCGACGCTGTCCGGCGGGCTGGTGGCGATCGGCTTCGCGGGCGGATCACCGGCGCTGCTGGCCAGTCTCGCCTTCACCGTCTTTCCGACGATCTTCATGCTCGGGTGGTTCACCGTCGTGCGACTGGTCGACACCAGCGTCGAGAACATCACCGTGCGCCGGCGCATGGAGCGGATCCGTGAACACTTCGTCAGCCTGCACCCTTCGGGACCGGACCTGATCTCGCTCGACAGCCCGCGCACCGGCGAACTGGGTGTGCGCTACTCCCGCTCCTCGTTCCTCTTCACGATGGCGAGCATGATCGGAGCCGTGAACGCCGTGCTCGGGGGAGCGATCATCGCTCTCGTTCTGATCTTCGGATGGGACGTGGAGCCTGTTCTGGCGCAGATCTCGGGGGTGACCGTCGGGTTGCTGCTCCTCACCGCGACGCTGACCTACGAACGCCGCCGGATCCGCGCAGCGTCTTCGAGCCGACGGGTGCACATCTGATGGAAGATCCACGCTCTTGCACGCCCGACGATCTCACAGGGACCGTCGACGAACGGCAGAAGAAGCTCTCGCTCCTTGCGGCCGAATCGCTGTCCGCGGAGTGGCTTGGGCGACAGCTCGACAACGCGCTCGTCGCGTGGGCAGCAGCAGAGACCGAGCTCGACATCTCGAGGGAGGCGCACGCCGACTACTGACGCAGGCGCACGCCGATTCCCCCGAGAACCCGTGTCAGCGGACCTGATCGGTGGGGCGGATGAGGATCTCATTCACCGCGACATGGTCGGGCTGGCTCAGCGCGTAGACCACTGCCTGCGCGATATCCTCCGCGGCCAGCGTCCGCATCGACTGCGCGATCTCAGCCGCGGTTGCCCGCATCGCCGGATCGGTGATGTGGCTGGTGAGCTCGGTGGAGACGAACCCGGGTTCGATCAGCGTGACGCGCACCCCGCGGCCCGTGACCTCTTGACGCAGGGCCTCGGTGAATGCCGAGATGCCGAACTTGGTCGCCGAATACGCACCGCTCCCGAGTGAAGCGATGCGACCGGACGTCGAAGACACCTGGACGATCGCGCCCCGCGCTTCGATCAGATGAGGCAGTGCTGCGTGGACCGCATACATGGAGCCCAGCAGATTGGTCTCGACCATGCTGACCCACTCGCGCGTATCCGCCCCCAGAATCATTCCGTTCTGCATGATCCCCGCGTTGTTCACGAGAGCGTCCAGACGCCCGAACCTCTCTACCGTCGCCGCGATCGCCCGGTTGACGGACTCGGGGTCGGCGACGTCGAGTTCGAGTACGACCAGCTCACCGGGCGCTTCGTCGGCGAGAGAGCGGAGTCGGTCCCGTCGTCGCGCGCCTGCGGCGACCTTCGCCCCGCCGCGTGCGAGCGCCAGGGCGGTGGCGCGCCCGATTCCCGAAGACGCGCCGGTCACCAGTACGACGCGATCGCCGAGGCTGTCACTCATCTGTTCCTCCGATACCCGTATGTCAGTGACCCGCGGGAGGGGTTCAAGGAAGCCACGATGTGGGGTTCCTATGGCCCTCCGCGAGCCGAGGGCGCACGGTCGGCGCCCAGAGCTATGACAGGGGAGGAGCGCGAGTTGTGACGGATGCCGCGTGCTGTCGGGGGAACGGTCGAGCGGAGAGTGCCGTCAGGCTGCAGCGGTGGCAGCGCGATGCGGCCCGTCGGGGTTCACGGTCCGGGGCGCTCGTCGGCTGCCGGCGTGTTGGCGGCGTTCGCGACGATCGACATGAGTGTCACAACGGCGAGGGATCCCCGGTCTTCCTTGCAGGCTCACCATGAACCGGTCGAGCTCTCGCACCGCCCACCCGTCACGAGACAGAAGGAACCGACATGTTCGACCACACTCTGCAGCCGGAGGCCCAGGCGTTCGCCGACCTCACCTCGGCCCCACCGTTCCTCGCCGATCTCGGCGTCGAAGGTGCTCGCAAACTCCTCGACGACGTGCAGGCTGCACCCGTCGACAAACCCGACATCGAGGAGGAGTGGCTTACCGTGCCGGCGGCCGTCGGCGATGTCCGTGTTCGCATCGTGAAGCCGATCGGTGCGAGCGGCCCGCTCCCGGCCGTGCTCTTCGTCCACGGGGGAGGCTGGGTCCTCGGCAACGCCGGCACTCACGACCGTCTCGTTCGCGAGATCGCGACGGGAGTGGACGCTGCCGTGGTGTTCGTCGAGTACGACCGGTCGCCCGAGGCGCGGCATCCCGTCGCCATCGAGCAGGCCTACGCCGTCGCGCAGTGGATCACGCGGGACGGCGCCGCGAAGGGGCTGGATGCCGCGCGCCTGGCCATCGCCGGAGATTCCGTCGGCGGCAACATGGCGGCCGTCGTCGCGATCCTCGCCAAGCGACGCGGGGATGTGACCTTCATCCACCAGTCGCTGTACTACCCCGTCACCGACTCCGCCATGGACACCGGCAGCTACCGCGAGTTCGCGGAGGGCTTCCACCTGCGCGCCGACGCGATGGCCTGGTTCTGGGACTGTTACCTTCCCGACGCCGAGGCGCGCAAGGACGTCACCGCCTCACCGCTGCAGGGTTCGGTCGACGATCTGGCCGGGTTGCCCGAGACCTTCCTCATCGTGGACGAGAACGACGTCCTCCGCGATGAGGGCGAAGCCTACGGACGCAAGCTCATCGCGGCGGGGGTGCGCACCACCCTTGTCCGCTATGACGCCACCATCCACGACTTCATGATGCTCAACCCGCTGCGCCCGTCGGCGGCAACCACCGCCGCGGTGGAGCAGGCCGTCGTCATCCTGCGCAAGGCCTTCGATCCCGCGCGGGCCGTTCTCACCCCGGCCAAGGCCACCGCCCTCGCCTGATCCACCCACACCGAGAAAACACGAGAAGGAAGCAGATCATGACAAACCAGAAGCCCACCATCGTCCTCGTTCACGGCGCCTTCGCCGAGTCCGCGTCCTGGAACGGCGTCATCGCCCGCCTGCACGAGCACGGAGTCCACGCGATCGCGGTGGCCAACCCGCTGCGCAGCCTCGCGAGCGACGCCGCGTACGTCCGTGATGTCATCGCCTCGGTGGACGGGCCGGTCGTCCTCGTCGGCCACTCCTACGCCGGGATGATCATCACGCAGGCCGCCGCGGACAGCAGCAACGTCGTCGGCCTCGTGTATGTCAACGCCTTCGTGCCCGAGACCGGGCAGAGCGCGTTCGACCTCTCCACGAGCGCGCCCGGCAGCACGCTGGGCGACACGCTCGCGGCGTATCCCGTCGCGACGGGTGGCAACGAGTTCGTGATCCGTCCGGAGCTGTTCCACGACCAGTTCGCGGCGGATGTCCCTGAGGATGTCACCGACATCATGGCGGCGACGCAGCGCCCGGTGACCCAGGCTGCCCTGTCGGAAGCACTCGCCACTGACCGGCCGGCGTGGAAGCACATCCCGTCCTGGCATGTGTTCGGCGATCAGGACCGCAACATCCCCGTCGCCGTCCTCCGCGCCGGCGCAGCACGGGCCTCCTCCCGCGGCACCACCGAGATCGCCGGCGCCTCGCACGCGACATCGGTTTCGAACCCCGAAGCCGTGGCCGCCACCATCGCAGAAGCAGGCAAAGCCTACGTCGCGTCATCCGCGCAGACCGCCGCATAGCCCGTCCTGATCTGTTGATGCCCCGGGACCGATCGGGTCCCGGGGCATCGGCGACTGTGCGGGTCGCCGAGGCCCCACCAGGGGTGCGGCGCTCCCGCTGATCTGGGAGCGGTCCCAATTCTTCTCGACAGGCGATCGGTTCGTCGGGCACTCTTGGCCTACCAGCACCGACGACGTGCTCCGGGACGGAGGGAACCCGTGGATACAGAGGCGGCCGAAGAGGTCTCTACGGTCGTCCCGCTTCTGGGAAGGTCCCATGATGCCCAGTTGATCCGGGGACTGATCACGGCTGCGCGCAATGGGACAAGCGGTGCCCTCATCCTTCGCGGCGACCCCGGTATCGGCAAGACGACTCTTCTCCGGAGTGCGACGCAGTCCATCAGCGGCGCCACGGTGCTTCGCGTGACGGGCTTTCATGCCGAGTCAGCACTGCCGTACGCAGGTTTGCAGCGACTGGGCATGCCCTTGCAGTCTCTGCTCGGTGAGATCCCGAGAAGGCAGCGTGAGGCGCTGGAAGTGCATCCGGTGTCGCCGACGGTCCGCCACCGGACCGCTACCTCGTGGGTCTCGGAGTGCTCTCGCTGCTCGCAGCCGCCGGCCTGAAGCAACCTGTCGTCTGTGTCATCGACGACGCGCACCAGCTCGACCGGGAGTCGCTGGAGGTGCTGGCCTTCGTCGCTCGACGGCTGCAGGCGGAGTCCGCCGTGCTGCTGTTCTCGGCGCGCGACGATGACTCCTTCGACCTGATCACCGCGGGAATTCCGAGCCATCGACTGCGCGGACTGGATTCGTTGTCGGCGGTGCAACTCCTCCGGGAATCGACGACGGGAGCCTTCGATCCCTACCTGGCGACGCAGATCGCGGAGCAGACGGGCGGGAACCCGCTGGCGATGGTCGATCTCGCGCACGAGTTCACGATTCAGCAGCTGACGGATGCCTCGCTGGTAGAGCAGCCCTTTCCCATCGGAAGGCGACTCGAGCTGCACTACATCCGCGAACTGCGGGCGCAGCCGATGAGCGTGCAGAAGTGGTTGCTGCTGGCCGCGGCGGAGCCGACGGGCTCGACGGATCTGATCGAGGGCGCCGCCCGCCATCTGGGCTTGGATGCTGACGGTGCCGGCGCAGTCGAGGGCTCCGGTTTCGTCCGCGTGGACCGCAGGGCGGTGCGCTTCAGGCACCCGCTGGTGCGGTCCGCCGTGTACGGAGCGTTCCCTGCGGCCGAGAGACGCGGAGTGCACGATGCGCTCGCGCGCTCGGCGGCAGAGCGTGGTCTGTGGGACGTCGAGGCGCAGCACTCCGCGGCCGCCGCCACCGGCACGGACGATGGGGTCGCGGCCAGACTGGAGGCGGCCGCGGACCGGGCGGCGACGCGGGGCGGTCTCTCTTCACGCGCCAACCTTCTTGCGCGAGCCGCAGAGCTCACCTCGACGGCGGGTGTGCGGAGCGACCGCCGGATCGCGGCGGCCGAGTCCGCGGCGGGGGCGGGAGCCGCACAGTTCGCGATCTCACTGCTCGACGAACTGGAGGACGACGCGCTCGACGGGATCGGGCGGGGGCGGGCGGTCAGCCTGCGGGCGATGCTCGCTGTCTTCCTGGGCGATCCAGGTGGCGTGCTGCGCTCATCCGCCGACCTGCTCGCAGCAGCCGACGCGTTCCACGGCCTCGCCCCTGGACTCGAGCAACGCACACTCATCCGTGCATTCGAGTTCGCTCTCACCACCGAGTGGATGATGCAGGACGTCTCGCTGGAAGAGCTGGGGCAGCGTCTCCACGAGGGGGCGAAGGTGCAGGAGGGCCCACTCGCGATCGCGCTGCGCGCGCTGAGCGCGCACATCCTGTTGCCGTACGACCAGGCGGTGCCCCTGATGCGCGCCGCCGTCGAGATGCTGCAGGCGGCCGACGATGCCGCGCTCCTGGAGCTGGGGGTGTTCGGCGTCGCGCTGACGATGGGGCTCTGGGACGAGCGTGCCTGCGCCGAACTGCTGGAACGCACGGCTCGCATCGCGCGGGACAACGGCTCTTTGAGGATGCTCGACACGGCGCTCTGGGTGCTCAGCATCCTCGAGCTGGTGCGAGGAAATCCGACCGCCGCCGGTCGCTATATCGAACAGGTGCGCGAACTGCGTCGCGCGATCGGCTATGCCGCCGAGCAGGTGGTCAACGCCTCGTACCTGGCGTGGGTCGGTGCACCCCGGGCGCAGGTCGAGGCGATCGCGGAGGCGATCATCGGCACCGGCTTCGGGGGAGCCTGGACGATCGCGATGACGGGACTGAGCGTGCGGGATGTCGCCGAGGGCCATTACGTGGACGGGTATGCGCGACTCAAGCCCATGGTGGAGCGTCCCTTTCTGCAGGTCACCTACCAGCAGTGGCCGGACTACGTCGAGGCTGCGATGCGCAGCGGCCATGCCGAGGTGGCTGCCGTGGCGGCGCGACAGCTGCGCCATCACGCCGAGGTCAGTGGCACACCCTGGATCCGAGGTCTGGCCGACCGCAGCGACGCCCTGCTTGCGACGGATCCGGTAGCCGAAGCGCTGTTCCTCTCGGCCATCGCCTGGCTGGAACAGAGCACGGCCATCGGCGACCTCGGCCGCGCCCACCTGCTGTACGGGGAGTGGCTCCGCCGTATGAAACGCCGGAGGGATGCCCGAGAGCAACTGAGGACGGCGCTCTCCATCTTCGAAGATGCCGGCGCCCCCGCGTTCGCGGCCCGAGCGCGGTCGGAACTGGCGGCCACCGGGGAGCAATCACCCCGGACGGAGGTCTCCGGGGTGGCCTCGCTGACTCCGCGCGAGGCCACGATCGCCAGCATGGCAGCTGCCGGCAACACGAATCAGGAGATCAGCTCCACTCTTTTCATCAGCACGAACACCGTCGACTACCACCTCCGAAAGGTGTTCAGGAAGCTCGGCGTGAGCTCCCGCCGCCAACTCGCCGACACTCTCGGCCCAGGCGCCTCGTAGGCACGACTACGAGAACCACGTGGTTCGCTCGCAGCGCCGTCCCGGCACGATCGGTGGCATCACCCACCTTTCCGCAGGGAGGCCACGATGCCATTCGTCACCACTGAAGACGGCGCCCAGATCTTCTACAAGGACTGGGGCGCCGACGGCTCGCCGGTGATCCTCAGCCATGGCTGGCCACTGAACGCCGACGCGTGGGATGCCGCAGCCCGCTTCCTCGCAGAGAACGGCCACCGCGCCATCGCCCACGACCGGCGTGGGCACGGCCGTTCCAGCCAGACGTGGCACGGCAACGAGATGGACACGTACGCCGACGACCTCGCCTGTCTCGTCGAGAACCTCGACCTCACCGACGTCACCCTCGTCGGGCACTCCACCGGTGGGGGCGAGATCGTCCGGTACATCGGCCGCCACGGCACCGCCCGCATCGCCAAGCTGGTGCTGGTCTCCGCCGTGCCACCGCTGATGCTTCAGACCGAAGACAACCCGGCAGGGCTGCCGATCGCCGTATTCGACGGGATTCGCGCCGGCGAGGCATCCGATCGTTCACAGCTCTATCGCGATCTCGCGGACGGTCCGTTCTTCGGCAACAACCGCAACAACGACATCTCGCAAGGTGTGCGCGATGCGTTCTGGTTGCAGTCGATGGCCTGTGGGCACCGGGCAGCCTACGAATGCATCGCCGCCTTCTCCGCCACCGACTTCCGCGACGACCTGGGCAAGGTCGACGTCCCGACGCTGGTGATCCACGGCGATGACGACCAGATCGTCCCGTTCGAGGTGGGCGGCAAGCGCTCCGCCGACGTGATCGCGGGTGCCACGTTGACCGTGTACGAAGGCGGCGCCCACGGGCTGCCCGACACCGACCGTGACCGCCTGCACGCAGACCTGCTCCGATTCATCCGCGCGTGAAACGAACCCGAAGGCGAGAACCCATGAACGACAAGCCCCCCATCGTCCTCGTCCACGGACTGTGGATGACTCCCTCCAGCTGGGACACCTGGGGCAACCGGTACCGCGATCAGGGCCATGAGGTCATCGTGCCGGGATGGCCGGGGATCGGCGATCGGACTCCGCAGGACGTGCGCGCCAATCCCACGGCACTGGAGGGTCGCACGATCACCGAGATCGTCGACTCCTATGACCGCATCATCCGCGCCCTGCCGGAACCTCCCATCATCATGGGCCACTCCTTCGGGGGCATCTTCATCCAGATGCTGCTGGATCGCGGGCTCGGTCTCGCCGGAGTGGGCGTCGAACCCGGGCAGCCCGCCGGCGTGCTCGCACTGCCATGGTCCACGCTTCGGACCGGCCTCCCGATTCTCGCCAACCCGTTCCGCATCAACAAGGCGAGCAGGTTCTCCCGGCGACACTTCCACTACACGTTCGGCAACGACCTCACCCGCGCCGAATCCGATGCGGAGTGGGAGGCGAGTGCCGTCAACTCCGTGAACCGGGTGTTCTTCGAGGGCGTGCTGTCGCTGCCCAAGAAGAAGACCGGCATCACCAAGGTCGACTTCCACAAGCCCGGCCGGGCCCCACTGCTGCTGATCTCCGGCGGCATCGACCACGTCGCACCACCGGCCATACAGAAGGCCACCCTCCGGAAGTACCAGTCCGGGCCGTCGCTCGTCGAACGGATCGAGTTCCCGGGACGCACCCACCGGATCGTCAGTCAGGACGGCTGGGAAGAGGTCGCAGACTACGCACTCCAGTGGGCACTCACCCACTCCGCCGCCGTGAAGCCCGACACGGCGACGAACCGTTAGCGCGATCCGCACGATCATCCGCCGACTGCCCGACGGCTGAACCGTCGAGGTCGAGATCCACCACCCGCACAACGAAAGGCAACATCATGCGCAAGCCCACCCGCAGAGGCATCGCGGCACTCGCTGTCGCCGCTGCACTCTCGCTCGCCGCACTCGGGGGTGCAGCGTTCCCCGCCGCCGCGTCGAGCGCATCGCAGACGCAGACTGCGAAGAACCTGCCGGCCCCGGCGATCAAGCCCACGATCGTCTTCGTGCACGGCGCGTTCGCCGACTCCAGTGGCTGGAGCCTCGTCGCGGCGGGTCTCCAGGCCAAGGGATACCCGGTCATCTCGTTCTCGAACCCGCTGCGCGGCCCGCAACACGACGGCGAGTATCTGCGACAGTTCCTCAGCACCATCAGCGGCCCCGTCGTCCTCGTCGGCCACTCGTACGGCGGAGCTGTGATCAGCAACGGCGCCACCGGCAACCCGAACGTCAAGTCGCTCGTCTACATCGCCGCCTACGCGCTCGCCGAAGGGGAGTCGGTTCAGGCTGCCAACGCACTGGGGGGAGGCCACACCGACGTCATCGACCATCTGGTCCTCCGGCCCTTCCCCGGAGCGACCGCCGGAGACGCCGACGCCTACATCGACCCCGAATTCTTCCCGCAGCTTTTCGCGCAGGACATCCCCAAGTCGGTCGCTCAGAGCATGGCCGGCTCCCAGCGGCCCGGCGCTCTCGCTTCGCTCGTCGTGCCTTCCGGCCCCGCGGCGTGGGAGACCATCCCGAGCTGGTACATGGTCGCCAAGAACGACCGGATCATCCCGCCCGAAGCCGAGCGTGCCATGGCCGCCCGCGCCAACGCCACCACGGTCGAGGTGAACAGCTCGCACGTCCCCATGATCAGCCAGCCCCAGAAGGTGATCTCGCTGATCATCGACGCCTCCAAGTAGCGGAATGGATGCTGGTCGCCGCGAGCCGTTGCGACCAGCATCCGTCCGCTCGCCAAGGCTGCCTCCGATGCGCCCGCGACTGCGGGCAGTCGGGGGCTGGGCTGCATCCGGCCTGCGACTCGGGTCTACGACACCTGGGTCCAATGACGCACGATGTCGTCGCGTTCGACGAGGAACCGATCATCCTCGGGGTAGTAGACGGCGGTGTCGATGTCCGCGCCCGCGAAGCCCGTGATCGCCTCCAGGCTCTCCCAGCGCGAGACCGTCACGATCTCGGTGGTGCCGTCGCCGAGGTCGCGCGTCAGCATCCATGCATCGAGGTTGCCGGGCGTCTCGCGATATTCCGTCATGCCGGTGCGCTCGATGTAGGCGACGTACTCGTCGACATCCTCACTCCGCACACTGCCGCGCCACATCCGGACGATGCTCCTCTGCCCAGTCATGCCGCTATTGTGCGCGGAATCCGGATGCCGCGCACCCGGGTGGTCCGACAGGTACCACGCGAATCCCGCCAGCCGTCGGCACACCTCGCCCCGCTGAACGATCGCTAGCGGCGCTTCCGCAGCAGCTCGAGGTCGTGGATGTCCGCGGAGCGAAGCTCGTACCCCTCGCGGAAGCGCAGCTGCTGGGCGACGGAGAGGCAAGGGATCACCGAGCCGTCGATCGTGCCCGTGGCGAATCCGTCCGACGCGTAGTGGAAGCTGTCGCCGCCCAGACCCGCCTGCTCTCCGCTGCCGTCTTCGGCGAATGCCACGGGATGCACGTCGACGGCTTGACCGTCGGGGGCCGTGAGTTCCAGACGAGAAGGCGCCCAGTCGATCGTCACGACGAAACTCCGGTCTCCGAGCAGTTCGAGAAGCCCCGGCAGGTCCTGCGTATCCACCGCCACGTCCATGTCGCCGTGCGCTCTCGTCTGACGTCCCACGATGGCATCCACGGCCCAGCCGCCGGCCAGCCACACTCTCAGCTCCGCGGCCGCGAACGCCCGAAACAGATCGACGACCTGGCTGCTCTCCACGGCTCTAGCTTCTCGCACCATCCGTCACTGCGTGCCTGCCCGTGCGCATGCCGGCCGGCCGGGGTCGAGGTCCCACCCCCTGAGCGTCATGATCGTCGCGCGGAGACGGAGGGTGTGCGCTGCAAGCGGGCGAAGACCCAGCTGGTGAACCACGCCAGCAGGAGCACTGCGACGATGATCAGTCCGAACGAATCGAGGTTCGTCGCGGCGATGGCTTCCACGGGGGCCCAGCGCACGCCGGCCGCGTCGACGAGCACGCCGCACAGGCCGACGGTGCCGACGGTGAAGGCGACAGCGACGGAGATCGAGATGAGCGTGGCGTTGTACCGGCTCCGCCGTTCGGGATGGTCCGCTGACCAGCGGTAGATCCTCGCCGTGATGATGCTGTTGAGCCCGTCGCACATCACCATGCCGGCCGTGAACAGCAGGGGCAGCACCATCGCCGCGTACCAGGGCATCACGATGCCCGCGCCGCCCGCGATCAGGAGCAGCGCGATCGTTGATGCCGTGTCGAATCCGAGGCCGAAGAGCAGGCCGACGACGAACATCCTCCAGGGGGCATCCAGCGTCGCGGACGTCCGCGCGATGAGCGCCGAGACCACCCCGCCGGTCACCGGGCGGTGACCGTCGCCGGCAGCGCCGCGCCGCTCGCGGCCGAAGAGGCGGATGAGGATCGTGAGGTTCACCGCGGCCAGGGCCAGCAGGAACAGGCTCGAAAACGTCGGTCCCCAGACTCCGGTGAAGATCGTCAGGGGCGACTCGTCGACGCCGATCTGCGACGTCAACGCGCCGACTCCGGCTGTGACGAGACCGACGGCGACCAGCACCACGGTGGAATGTCCGAGCGCGAACCACAGACCGACGCTCGAGGGATCCTGTCCGTCCGCGACGAGCTTGCGGCTGGTGTTGTCGATCGCGGCGATGTGATCCGCATCGAAGGCGTGACGCATGCCCAGCACGAAAGCCGTCAGGGCGAGGCCGATCCCGAACGTCGTGGTACCCGCCTGATAGTCGCCGGGCAGCACCACACCGGCGAAGAGCGCCCAGCCGACGATGAGCAGTACAGCGATCGTGATCAGCACGCGTCGTGCTGTCGGGGTCACGCGGTTCATCTGTGCTCCGTTCCGGGTGGGATTCGATGGCGGTGGATCAGGATGCCGGCTGCCGGCCGGCCGCTCAGAAGACCGCCGCCGGCCGCGGCTCGAGCAGGACGGCGCCCATGCCCGCGCCCTCGAACGGGCTCTGGTGAAGCGCCTCGCCCAGATAGCGCAGCATCGCGCCCCCGCGTTCGAAGTCCAGGCGCGCTGCACCCGGGACGTCGGCGAGGCCGGAGCGGTCGCCGAGGGCGAGGATGCTGTCCACGATGCGGTCCGTTCCGAGCACGCCCGGCACGGGCTCCGCCCCGTTGACCTCGAGCCTGTCCCGCAGAATCGGCCCGATGGCATCCGCGGCATCCGTCTCGGTCGTGACACGGCCCCCGCGTTCCCCGGAGCGGCCGAGCACCAGCGTCTCGCGCAGCGTCGCCGACGAGTCGGCAGCGAGTCTGACCGTGAGCGATCGCGTCAGATGACCGGCATCCGTGATCACCGTCGGAAGCCCCTGCCAGCCGAGGTGCGCCCCTTCGGCCAGATCGATGCGAGCGTGCCAGTGAGACGGCTCTCCCGTCTCGCCGGGCCGGCCGTATACGACGAGGCCACCGACGTCGACGAGGCGCAGCGTGCATCCCTCACCGACGCTGATCTCGATGCGCACGGCGTCGCCGGGCAGGAGCATGGCGCGCCCGGCGACCAGCGCCACCTCGACGGAGCGTCCCTCCCGCCGGACCAGCCGGGGGATGACGAAGTCGCCCGCGAGCACGCACGACACGCGCTCGCCGCGTGGCGAGACGTCGACGACGGTGGCGCTCACGGGTGGGCGTGAGCGGCGTGGCTGTGTGCGCCCTCGCCCGGCCCTCCGGCGTGCGCGTCCGCCCCCTCTTCGTGGGTGTGCAGGTAGCCGTTGCCCTCCTCGTCGGCGTGGAAGTGCGGCGCCATGGGCCCCGGATCCTGGGGCACGTGCACGCCGGATCGGTGCGCGGCGAGTACGGCGAGCACCCACCGGCGCAGCTCGGCCACCGACAGCGCATCGGTGCGCGAGAGGGCGAGCACCGGCCGCCCGTCGCGCGCGTCGGTGGCGTCGGCGACCATCTGCGGGACGTCCACCCCTACGTAGGGCGCGAGGTCCGTCTTGTTCACCACCAGCAGGTCGGCGCGGCCGATCCCGGGTCCGCCCTTGCGGGCGACATCTCCGCCGCCGGCCACGTCGAGCACGAAGATCTGCGCGTCGACCAGCGCCGGCGAGAAGGTGGCGGTCAAGTTGTCGCCCCCCGACTCGATCACCACCATGTCCAGCGGTGCGAACATCCGCTCCAGGTCTTCGGCCGCGAACAGGTTCGCGGTGACGTCGTCGCGGATCGCCGTATGCGGGCACGCGCCGGTCTCGACGGCGACGATGCGCTCGGGCTCGAGCACGCCGGCCGACCGGAGGAAGCGGGCATCCTCATCGGTGTAGATGTCGTTGGTGATGACGCCGATGCGGATCTCGTCGGCGAGCGCGCGGCAGATCGTCGCGATGAGGGACGACTTGCCGGTGCCGACGGGGCCGGCGACGCCGAGGCGCAGAGCGCGGGATGCGGGGGAATCAGGCACGGAAGAGCCTCCTGGTGGATCGGGCGTGGGCCTCCGCCCACGCTTCGGATTGAGGTGCGGTGAGCGCCGGGATGTCGGCGGGGTCGGTGATGGTGGAGATCTCGCTCACGCGGTCTTCGACACCGCTGCAGAGCTCGACGACCAGCGTGACGAGGTCGAGGGGATCGCACGGCTCGAGCTTGAGCACAGCGGCGGCGGCCGCCTGCATGTCCTCGTACACGACGAGTCGCGCGAGCTCCAGCGGCGACAGGGCGAGCCCTGCGCCGATGACGCCCAGCACGCACGGTCGCGGGGGCGGTGTCGGTCGGCGCCGCCACGCGGCGAGGGCCTCGTCTCCGGGCAGCAGCGCCCCGCCGACACGCAGGTAGCCGCGCGCGAGCACCCGTGCGGCATCCCGCTGCGCCCGGCTGGGGGTGCGTGCCGCCCACGCGGCCTCGACGGCATCGAGGTCGCCGCCCTCGAGCCGCGCATGGCGCGCGACCACAGCAGTGCCCGCCTCGACGAGCGTGGTGGTGGAGGCTCTGCCGCGCAGCAGTGCCGGAAGATCGGCAGGGCGCACTCCCGCCGTCACCGCCGGTTCCACCCCGGCCGAATGCGTGTGACCGCCCGACGGCAGGCGCGCGTCGGCCAGGAGCATGGCGGCGGTGGAAGCGGCGAGCGTCGGCATCAGAACAGCTGGTAGAGCTGGGCGAGCGGCAACCGCGCTGCGGGTGCCGGCTCGACGCGGTCGCCGTCGATGGTGATGTCGAAGGTGTCGGGCTGGATGTCGATCCGGGGGAGCGCGTCGTTGTTGCGCATGTCGGCCTTGCCCACCCCCCGCGTCGACGCCAGCGGCAGCAGGCGGCGCGTGAGCCCCAGCCGCTCCTCGATCCCCGCGTCCAGTGCCGCCGGCGCGACGAACGACACCGAGAGCGAGCCGCCGATCGCGTCCGCGAACGACGGGCGCATCAGCACCGGCTGCGGCGTCGGAATCGAGGCGTTCGGATCGCCGAGCGCCCCCCACACGAGCCCGCCGCCCTTGATGACGACGCTGGGGCGGAATCCGAAGAAGCGCGGGTCCCAGAGCACGAGGTCGGCCAGCTTGCCGACCTCGATCGAACCGACCTCGCCGTCGATGCCATGCGCGATCGCGGGGTTGACGGTGTACTTGGCCACGTACCGGCGGGCGCGCTCGTTGTCGGCGGGCAGCCCTCCGCCGAGAGGGCCGCGACGAGCCTTCATCACGTGGGCGACCTGCCAGGTGCGCGTCACCACTTCGCCGATGCGGCCCATCGCCTGGGCGTCGGAGGATGTGATCGAGATGGCGCCCATGTCGTGGAGGATGTCTTCCGCGGCGATGGTGGTCGCCCGGATGCGGGACTCGGCGAACGCGAGATCCTCGGGCACTCCGGGGTTGAGGTGGTGGCAGACCATCAGCATGTCGAGATGCTCGGCGACCGTGTTCACCGTGTGCGGCAGGGTCGGGTTCGTCGAACCGGGGATGACGTACGGCAGGCTCGCGATCGACAGGATGTCGGGGGCGTGGCCGCCGCCCGCTCCTTCGACATGGAAGGCGTGGATGCTGCGCCCCGCGATCGCCGAGATCGTCGACTCGACGAACCCGGCCTCGTTGAGCGAGTCGCTGTGCAGGGCGACCTGCAGGCCCCACTCCTCGGCCGCGCGGAGGCTGGCATCGATCGCCGCCGGCGTGGAGCCCCAGTCTTCGTGCACCTTGTAGCCGGCGGCGCCGGCGAGCGCCTGCTCCTCGAACGCCGCGGCCGAGACGGTGTTGCCCTTGCCGAGCAGCAGCACGTTCACCGGGAGCGCGTCGAGCGACCGGTGCATCTGCTCGAGATGCCAGGCGCCCGGGGTCACGGTCGTCGCCTTCGAGCCCTCCGACGGCCCCGTCCCGCCACCGACGATCGTCGTGACGCCGGTCGCCAGCGCCTCGTGGATCTGCGAGGGCGAGAGAAGATGGACGTGGGAATCGATCGCCCCCGCGGTGAGGATCTTGCCTTCGCCCGAGATCACATCGGTCGACGGTCCGATGACGAGCCGGGGGTCGACGCCGTCGGCGATGTCGGGGTTGCCCGCGCGGCCGATGCCGGCGATGCGGCCGTCACGGATGCCGACATCGGCGCGGACGACGCCCCACCAGTCGAGGATCACCGCGTTGGTGATGACCGTGTCGAGCGCTCCGTCGGCCCGCGACAGGGTGCTCTGCGCCATGGACTCGCGGATCGACTTGCCGCCGCCGAAGATCGCCTCCTCGCCGCCGACGGTGAGGTCGTCCTCGAGTTCGATCCACAGATCGGTGTCGCCGAGGCGTACCTGGTCGCCGGTGGTCGGGCCGTAGATCCGCGCGTACCGCTCCCGGTCGATGCGCACCATCAGCGGGCTCCCTCGGTCGAGCGCCGCTGGATGCCGGGAACCCGTCGGTGTCCGCGCAGGGTCACCGCGGCGACGCGCTTGGACGCGCCGGGCTCGAACCGCTCGGACGTCCCCGAGGGGATGTCCAGCCGGAACCCCTCGGCCGCGGAGCGGTCGAACTCGAGCGCCGCGTTCACGTCGGGCAGGTGGATGTGCGAGCCGATCTGCACGGGCCGATCGCCGGTGTTGAGGATCACGAGCTCGAGGCGCTCGTCGTCGGCGCGATCCGCGTTGAGTTCGAGCCATCCGGGCCGGACCCGGATGGCGCCGGGTCCGGATGCTGATCCTGATGCCATGGCAGTCCTCAATCGATCGGGTGGTGAAGGGTGACGAGCTTGCGCCCGTCGGGGAACGTCGCCTCGACCTGCACGTCCGCGAGCATGTCGGCCACGCCGTCCATCACATCGCCGCGGCTGAGGACGGCGCGGCCCTCGGTCATCAGCTGGGCCACTTCCGCGCCGTCGCGAGCGCGCTCGATCACCCAGGTGGACAGCAGCGCGACGGCTTCGGGGTGGTTGAGCTTGACCCCGCGCTCCTTCCGGTCCCGCGCCACCATTCCCGCGACCGCCAGCAGCAGCTTCTCCGTGTCTGCAGGAGACAGGTGCATCCGAGCTCCGTCCGTCGTCGATCCGGGCGAACCGCCGCATCTGCTGCCGGTTCGCTGACACCGACTGCGACCTCTGCGCCGCCGCCAGGTGTCAGAAGTCTGCCATCAACTTTCACCGGCTGCGCGCGCGCTGATCCGGATGATGAGCGGTACTCGCCCGTGTTTCCTGGCCGGAACGCGCAATCGGCCGGGCGACTGTTTACACGCCCGATATATGCGAGCAATGGCAATGTAATGCCGTAGCCCCATCGTGGGAGCACCCACAGCAGTCGACGGATTCCTGCCGTCGGCGAGGAGAGGGCCGGATCGCCGTGAGTGTGACGATCCGCCCGACAAGCACCACGAGCAATGCCTGACCCGGCGAGCCGGCGCATCCAGACGGATCCGCCTCGCGGGCGGTTCGTGCGCCGGTCGCCCGCCGTTCCGCAACTCGCACCCTGCATTCACGAAACGGAGCACAGCATGATCACAACGAGCAGGAAGCGCCTCAGGGCGATCCTGGCAGCGGGGGCGCTCGCGACGAGCGCCGCGCTGGTTCTCTCCGGCTGCGGCAGTCGCGCCGGCGACGCCGCCCCGGCCGAATCGGAGTCGGCCGCAGCCAGCTGCGTCGACACCTCCGGCGACACCATCAAGCTCGGCTTCCTGAACTCCCTCACCGGGGGAATGGCCATCTCGGAGAAGACGGTGTCCAACGTCCTGCACATGGCGGCGGACGAGATCAACGCCGACGGCGGCATCCTCGGCAAGCAGATCGAGTACGTCCAGGAGGACGGCGCCACCGACTGGCCGACCTTCGCCGAGAAGACGGAGAAGCTGCTCACCCAGGACTGCGTCGCCGCGATCTTCGGCGGCTGGACCTCGTCCTCGCGCAAGGCCGTCAAGCCGGTCGTCGAGGAGCACAACGGACTGTTCTTCTACCCCGTGCAGTACGAGGGCCTCGAGTCGTCGCCCAACATTTACTACACGGGCGCGACGACCAACCAGCAGATCATCCCGGCGATGGACTTCCTCGCGGCCCAGGGGGTCGAGAAGCTGTTCCTGGCGGGTTCGGACTACGTCTTCCCGCGCACGGCGAACGCCATCATCAAGCTGTACGCCGCTGAGCTCGGCATCGAGATCGTCGGTGAGGAGTACGTGCCGCTCGACAAGGACGACTGGACCACACAGGTGGCGAAGATCGTCGAGGCCGAGCCCGACTTCGTCTTCAACACCATCAACGGGTCTTCGAACGTCGGCTTCGTGAAGGCCTACTACGAGGCGGGCCTCACCCCCGAGACCACCCCGATCATCTCGGTGTCGATCGCCGAGGAAGAGGCGCCGGCGATGGGGCACGAGGTCACCGGCAACTACGCATCGTGGAACTACTTCCAGTCGCTCGACACACCGAACAACCCGGCGTTCATCGAGGCCTGGAAGGCCTACCCGGGCAGCAGCGGTGTGACGTCCGACCCGATGGAGGCCGCGTACATCTCGATGTACCTCTACAAGGAGCTGGTCGAGAAGGCGGGATCCTTCGATGTCGACGCGGTGAACGAAGCCGCCGCGGAAGGCGGGATCACCGTGGACGCGCCGGAGGGCGTCGTCACGCTCGACGGTGAGAGCCATCACATCTCGAAGCCGGGTCACATCGGCAAGATCAACGCCGAGAACCAGTTCGACATCGTCTGGGAGTCCGACGAGTTCATCGAACCCGACCCGTACCTCTACGGCTACGACTGGTTCCCCGAGGACATCCGCAAGTCGCTCGTCGCCGCCGCGGGCTGAGCCTGCACTGACGCGGGGTCCCGTGCCCCTCACGGCACGGGACCCCGCGCACCGTCCTCACATCTCGATCCGCACAGAAGGGAGACCGCACATGGATGCACTCATACCGCCGCTGCTGAACGGCACCGCACTGGGTGCGCTGCTGCTGCTGGCCGCCCTCGGCCTCACGCTCACCTTCGGTCAGATGGGGGTGATCAACATGGCGCACGGCGAGTTCATCATGGCCGGAGCCTTCGTCGCCTACCTGACCCAGCTCGTCATCCCCGACAGCAACATCTCCATCCCGGTGGCGCTGCCCCTGGCCTTCCTCATCGCCGGCCTCCTCGGGCTGCTGCTGGAGGTGAGCATCATCCAGTGGATGTATCGCAGACCTCTCGACACCCTGCTCGTCACGGTCGGCGTGGCGCTGATCCTGCAGCAGGCCGCGCTCCAGATCTTCCCCGCCCAGGGCGTCCCGGTGGAGAACCCCGGGTGGCTCCAGGGCCAGATCGACGTCTTCGGCTACGCGTGGCCCCTCCGCCAGGCGTTCACCATCGCACTCGCGGGAGTCTGCGTCGCGATCCTGGCCGCCTGGCTCAAGTTCACGTCCTTCGGTCGCCGCATCCGTGCGACCGTCCAGAATCGCGACCTCGCCGAGACGGTCGGCATCCGCACCCGCCGGGTCGACCGTCTCACGTTCTTCGTCGGGTCGGGGCTTGCCGGGGTGGCCGGCGTGGCAGCCTCCCTCATCGGCGGCACGAACTCCCAGATGGGCGTCCAGTACATCATTCCGGCGTTCCTGGTGGTGGTCGTCGGCGGCATCGGGCAGATCAAGGGCACCGTCATCGCGGCACTGGGCATCGGGATCGCCATGGCGCTCTTCGCCGACTGGACGACGGGCAGCCTCGCACAGGTGCTCGCCTTCATCCTGGTCGTGATCTTCCTGCAGATCCGCCCCCAGGGCCTGTTCACCGTCCGCACGAGGGGGCTCGCATGACCATGCTCACCAAGATGAAGCCGTGGGCGTCCCTCATCGGCATCGGCGTGTTCGCGATCCTGCTGCTCGCCGTCGCTCCGGCGGTGCTGTCGATGCACTGGGTCGGCAACCTCGGCAAGTACTGCGCGTGGGCGATCGTGGCCGTCGGCATCGGCCTCGCCTGGGGACGCGGCGGCATGCTCGTGATGGGTCAGGGCGTCTTCTTCGGGCTCGGTGCGTACGCGATGGCGATGCATCTCACCCTGGAGTCGTCGGGACCTGGTGCGACGCCGACGTTCATGATCCTGTACGACCCGCTCGCGCCGGTTCCCGTGTTCTGGGAGCCGTTCCGCAGCGAGTGGTTCACAGTGCTGGCGATCGTCCTGCTACCGGTGATCGTGGCGGGCGTGCTGGGCTACGCGCTCTTCAAACGCCGGGTGAAGGGCGCGTACTTCGCGATCCTCACCCAGGCGCTCGCGGTGGCGCTCGCCGTCTTCATCAGCTCGACGATCCGCGAGACCGGCGGCGACACAGGACTGAGCGGCTTCAAGTACTTCTTCGGGTACGTCCTGAACGACGACGCGAACAAGATGATGATCTACATGATCACGGCTGGGCTCCTCATCGTGTGCATGCTGGTGGCGTGGCAGCTGTATCGCAGCCGGTTCGGTGAGCTGCTGCTCGCGACGCGGGATGCCGAGGACCGCGTCCGCTTCCTCGGCTACGACCCCGCGAACATCAAGCTCGTCGCCTTCGTCATCGCGGCGGTGATGGCCAGCATCGGCGGGGCCATGTTCGTCCCGCTCGTCGGCATCATCACTCCGCAAGAGATCGGGGCCTCGGCATCCATCCTGATGATCGCCGGCGTGGCACTGGGAGGCCGGGCCTCCCTCTTCGGCCCGGTGCTGGGTGCGATGGCGATCGGGTGGGGACAGTCGAGCCTCGCCTCGAGCTGGCCCGAGGGATGGATCTACATCCTCGGCCTGGTGTTCATCCTGGTGACCCTCTTCCTGCCGAACGGATTGTCCTCGCTGTTCGGCAGGATGAAGACCGTCGTGGTGCGCGGCAGGGCCGAAAAGCCCGTGCTGCGAGCGCGCGCTGAGCCGGAGGTGTCGGCATGAGCGCTGAGGGAGCGGCCGGTGCGGCCACCCGATCGGGCGAGCTGCTGGCGCCGGAGCCCGAGACATCCGTGAACGTGTCCAATCTCACGGTGACCTTCGACGGGTTCAAGGCCGTCGACGACGTCAGCCTGCTGATGCTCAAGGGCCAGGTGCACTTCCTGATCGGCCCGAACGGTGCGGGGAAGACGACGCTCGTCGACGCGCTGACCGGACTTGTCCCGTCGACGGGGACAGCGGTCTACAACGGCATGAACCTGCTGTCGATGAAGACGAACAAGATCATCCGGGCGGGAGTCGGCCGCACGTTCCAGACCGCGGCCGTCTTCGACGAGCTCTCGGTGCTGCAGAATCTCGACATCGCCGGCGGGCTGCACCGCAAGGCGTGGGGGCTTCCGCTCATCCGCCGCGGGGTTCCCGACTACGTCGAGTCGGCGCTGGAGACGATCGGACTGAGCGACCTGCGAGACAAGCCGGCCGGCATCCTCGCCCACGGCCAGAAGCAGTGGCTCGAGATCGGGATGCTGCTCGTGCAGGACGCGCAGGTGATGTTCCTCGATGAACCCGTCGCCGGCATGAACGCCGACGAGCGGGACGAGACCGGACAGCTGCTGCGTCGCATCGGCGACGAGCGCACCATCATCGTCATCGAGCACGACATGGACTTCGTGCGCAGCTACGCCGAATGGGTGACCGTGATGCACACCGGCAAGCTGCTGACCGCGGGCACGGTCGAGCAGGTTCAGGCCGACAAGCGCGTCCAGGAGGTCTACCTCGGATCGGCTGCCGATGCGGCCGCGGAAGGCGAAGGAGGTCACTGATGCTCGAGATCACAGGGGTCACGGCCGGGTACGGCCGCACCAAGGTGCTCCACGATGTCACGGTGCGCATTCCGCAGGGGCAGGCTGTCTCGGTCATGGGGCACAACGGCGCCGGCAAGACGTCGCTCCTCCGCGTCGCCACCGGACTGATCCCGGTGATGACCGGTCGCGTCCTCATCGACGGCGAGGACGTCACACGGATGCCGCCCTCCAAGCGGGTGCAGAGAGGGCTCGGCTACGTCCCGCAGGGGCAGCAGTCGTTCCCGCAGATGACGACGCTCGAGAACCTGCAGCTGGTGGCGAGGCGCCAGTCCGACATCGACGAGGTGTTCGACCTCTTCCCGGTTCTCAAGGAGCTGCTGGGCCGGCGTGCCGGTCTGCTCTCCGGAGGTCAGCGACAGCAGCTCGCGATCGCGCGCACGCTGCTCACCAAGCCCAAGCTTCTTGTGCTGGACGAGCCGACGGAGGGCATCCAGCCGAACATCGTCGCCGACATCGAGCGCGTCATCATCGACCTCACCCGGCGCGGCGACCTGTCCGTGCTCCTCGTCGAGCAGCACGTCGGATTCGCACTGCGTTCCACCGACACCTTCTACGTGCTGCAGTCCGGCCGGATCACCATGACGGGCGACGGGGGAGCGGCCGCCATCGACACCGTGCGCCACGCGATGGCGATCTGATCCAGATCGATTCGCTGCGGCAACGCGGACGAAACACGCCTCCGGCATGATCCAGACATCGTGGACGTGCGGGAGGTGACAATGGTGGCACCCGGCGTGAGGGCCGTGGAACGTGGCGGGGACGCGCGCGCCGCCGCCGAAGACAGCCTCGAGGACTACGCCTTCCGGTACGTGCCGCGCTCGTTCCGTCGCTGGAGCGCACTGTCGGTCGGGGGCACCGCTCTCGGCTCGATCGCCTTCCTCGCTGACTTCTCGATCGGCGCGGCGATCGGCCTCGAGCATGGCACGACGAACGCCGTGCTCGGCATCCTGCTCGCCTCCGTGATCATCTTCCTGGTCGGTTTCCCGGTCGCGTTCTACGCCGCGCGCTACAACCTGGACCTCGACCTCATCGCTCGCGGCTCGGGATTCGGCTACTACGGCTCGATCATCACGACCGTGGTGTTCGCCGGCTTCACCTGCATCTTCTTCGCGCTCGAAGGCGCGATCATGGCTCAGGGCCTGGAGGTGGCCGTCGGCATTCCGCTGCCGCTCGGCTACGTGATCTCCACCGTGGTTGTCATCCCCATCGTCATCTTCGGCATGCGCGCCCTGGAGCGGCTGCAGTTCTGGACGACGCCCCTCTGGCTCGCTCTGGCGCTCGTCCCGCTCATCTGGGTCGTGTTCACTCAGCCCGACGCGGTGACCGAGTTCCTGGAGTTCACCGGCGCCTCCGACGGCTCGGTCAGCTTCAGCGCCGTCGTCGCGAGCGCCGCGGTGTGCTTCGCCTTGACGCCGCAGCTCGCCGAGCAGATCGACTACATCCGGGTGATGCCGCCACGGACCGCGGCCAACTCGACGTCGTGGTGGGCGGCCTTCGTCTTCAGCGGACCGGGCTGGGTGATCTTCAGCGGGACGAAGCAGGTGATCGGGCTCTTCCTCGCCGTCTACCTGGTGACGAAGGTCGACCCGTCCCTCACCGACCGCGCCGTGGAACCCGTGAAGCAGTTCCTCGGCATGTACCGCTCGCTGCTGCCGGACTGGGTGGCTCTCGCGCTCGCGCTGATCCTCATCGTCATCGCGCAGGTCAAGATCAACGTGACGAACGCGTACTCCGGCTCGCTCGCCTGGTCGAACGTCTACACGCGGGTCAAGAAGCGCTACCCCGGCCGCACCGTCTTCGTGCTCTTCAATCTCGTGATCGCCCTCGCCCTCATGCTGCTCGACGTCTTCAGCCTCATCTCGTTCGTGCTGAGCCTGTACGCGAACGTCGTGATGGCCTGGCTCGTCACCATCTCGGCCGACATCGCGATCAACAAGCACCTGCTCGGCCTCTCGCCGCGGTTCCCCGAGTTCCGTCGCGGGATGCTCCACGACTGGAATCCGGTCGGGCTCGTCTCGGTCGGGCTGGCGTCTCTGCTCTCGCTGCTGTGCTTCGCGGGGATGTTCGGCCCGGAGATGAAGCCGTTCTCCGTCCTCATCGCGATCGCGGTCGCCGCCATCGCCACACCCCTGATGGCGATTCTCACGCGCGGCCGGTACTACCTCAGACGTGCCTCCGACGGCATCCCGACCCCGATCCTCGATGGCGACGGCAACCCGTCGGGCGACCGGCTGCGCTGCCATGTCACCGGCTATACCTTCGAGCGGCCGGATATGCTGGCCTCGGCCGAACCGGGGCCGCGAGGTGAGGTGCAGTTCGTCTCCTCTCTGGCGCTGGCGCTGGACGAATCCGACCGGTACGTCCTGCCGCCGGAGCCGGCGGTGCCCGATCGGTATGGACGGGGAAGGATGCTGTGATGGATGAGGCCGTAGACACCCCGTCTGCGATCCTCTCGAGCGCCGCACTGCTGCTGCGCCAGCGCACGTTCGAGGACATCTCGTACCTCGAACTCGCCGAGATCGCCGATGTCTCCGAGCGGACGATCTACCGGCGATTCCCGACCAGGTCCCACCTGCTGGAAGCGCTCGGACGCTGGATCGAGGCGGAGCACTTCCCGGTCGCGGAGTTCCGCACCGGGGCCGAGTTCCGCGAAGTCGTCCGCCTGAGGTTGCGCGCGTACGAGGCCGAGCCGGCATACGCGTTCGTCGCGGCACGGGGTGCGGCACTCTCGCCGATCGGCGGGGAATCGGCCGGCCCTCTCACCGACGCCATCGTGGCGATGCTCGAGTCGGCAGCGCCGGACCTCAACCGGCGCGACGCCCAGCGGGTGACCGCGACCCTGCGGTACTTCGCATCTGCGCTGTTCTGGGCGCGCATGCGGACCGGGTTCGAGATGAGCGCGGACGAGGCCTTCGACGTGTTCGACCTCGCCGCGGACCGGATCCTCCCCGTCGCGGTCAAGGCGAAGAGGACGGCGTAGTGGCGGCGCACGCGCCGGCATCCGAGCTCTCCGCGACGCAGGCGTCGATCCTCTCCGCCTACGCGGAACTCATCGAGGAGGTCGGCACCGATGACGTCTCCTTCCGCGTGATCGCGCTGCGCGCGGGGGTCGGCGAGCGCACCGTCTTCCGCTACTACCCGACACGTGCGGACCTCCTGCTCGCGACGTCGACGTGGATCGAGCGAACGATCTTCACCCGCGCGGAGTCCGGCTCGATCTTCGACGTCCCGCTCGCGATCCGCGAGGCGATGGAGGCATACGAACGGCGCCCCGAACTGGCCCACGTGGTCGCCGAGACCGCGATGCGCGGGGTGAACGGCGCCGATCCGTCGCCGCAGCGCGCAGAGTTCGACGCCCTGCTGCTCCGGGAGGTCCCGTCGCTCGGCGACGAGGAGCGCCGCGCCGTCGTCGCGGCACTGTGCCACCTCGACTCCTCGGCGACCTGGGTGACGATGAGGCGAGAGCTCGACATGAGCGGTCGTGACATCGCCGACGCAGCGGGCTGGGCCGCGGAGGCGATCCTGGATCCGATCCGCGATCGCGGCAGTGAGCCCCAAGACTGACATGACCTTCCTCCGCTGGCTGGTTCCGACCCCGTATCCCTACGTCGCGCTGGGCATCCCCGTGATCGTGTTCGCGATGGGGTACGGGTGGCTGAACGTCGTCGTCGCGCTGGCCATGAGTCTCGGCATCTTCCTCTCCGCAGGTTGGGTCGACTATCGCCGGCGGGGACGCAAGTACCCGTCGCCGTCCGGGATGAGCGCATCCAGTGCCCCGATCGCCGAGCCGCTGGACATCGCGGAACCACTCACACCGGGCGGCCCGCGATACGTGGAGTTCGATCGCCGCATCCCCACCCGCGCAGAAGCGGACCGGATCATCTCCGAGGGGCTCGGGCTCGCGTTGCGGCGTGTGCCCCGCGAGCACCGGGACCTGGAATTCCTCCAGTGGTTCCCGCACCTGCGCGGGCTGTGGATATACGGTCCCGTGAACGCCGCTCGCATCGGCGACCTGACCGCCTTGTCTCACCTTTCGCTGATCGCGGCAGGCGGTGACGACGTCGACTTGTCGAGGCTGAGAGGCCTGACGTTCTACGAGGGCGAATTGCGGGGGCGCGAGTCGGTGACTGCGCTGCCCGCCGTGCGAGAGCTGTACCTCGGAGAGGTCGACGCAGGGCGTTTGGAGCGCGTGCCTCCTGAGCTCAAGAGCCTCGCACTCCACGGTGCCACCGGCCTCACCGCCCTCGACGTGGTCGGCACAGCCCCAGGTCTGCGTGAGCTCGACGTGCAAGGCCCGCGACAGCTCGACATCGGTGCTCTCTCAGACCTCAAGCACCTGCAGAAGGTGAGCTTGGCCGACATCCGGCGTCTGACGGGGTGTGCGGCACTCTCGTCTCTCGCAGCGCTCCGTGAGCTCCGCCTGGACAACGTGGAGGAGGTCGACGACCCGGCCGCGCTCCGCTCACTCCGCGGCGTCGAGGTCGTGACGACGGGCCCCGGAGGGCTCGCACATGGGCTCTCGGTCAGCCCCACACCCGGTACGTGAGGTCCATGCCCGGGCGGTAGGCGAAGTGCGAGACGGACGGCGCATCGATCGCGTGCAGGTGCGCCCGGTAGCCGGGGATGATCGCGCCGATGCTGTCCGACCGCCGCAGCGCCGCGGCGCCGCCGGCGGTGGCCGCCCAGATCGCCTCCTCGACGGTGAGACCCATCTGCAGCACGGCGGTGGCGACGCAGAACGCCATGGATGTCGTGTTCGAAGTCCCCGGATTGCCGTTGCTCGCGAGCGCGATCGTCGCACCCGCATCCAGCAGTGCACGTGCCGGGGGGAACGGCTCGCGGGTGCTGAGGTCGCACGCCGGCAGCAGCGTCGCGACGGTGCTCGACGACCCCAGTGCCTCGATGTCGCGGGCGCTCAGGTGGTTGCAATGATCCACGGATGCCGCATCCAGCTCCACGGCGAGCTGCACGCCGTCGCCCTCGCCCAGCTGATTACCGTGCACCCGGAGTCCGAGCCCGGCGGCCCGGCCGGCCTCCAGGACGACCCTCGACTGGTCGGCGTCGAACGCGCCGCGCTCGCAGAAGACGTCGATCCACGTGCAGTACGGCCGCACCGCGTCGAGCATCTCGCCGGCGACGAGCGCCACGTAATCATCGGCGTCCACATCGGGCGGAACGACGTGCGCGCCCAGGAACGTCACGTCCGAGGTGACCTCGGCAGCGAGGCGCGCCAGCCGCGTCTCGTCAGCGACGCTGAGCCCGTAGCCGGTCTTGATCTCCATCCACGTCGTGCCGCTTCGCCGCGCGACCGCTCGCCGCAGGGCCAGTTCGGTGCGGAGGCGCTCATCCGATGCCTCGGTCGTCGCCCGGACCGTGGTGCGGATGCCCCCCGCCTGGTAGGCGTGGCCGGCCATCCGGTACTCGAACTCCTCCGAGCGATCACCGGCGAAGACGAGGTGCGTGTGCGAGTCGACCCAGCCCGGCAGCACGGCGCGTCCGCCGAGGTCGGTGCGCCGGTCGGCGGCGGGCGCATCGGCCGCGCGCCCCACCCACGCGACCGTGCCGGCCTCGACGACGATCGCGGCATCCGTGAGCCGGCCCAGCAGGCCACCGCGCTCAGGATCGTTCGTCGTCAGTTCGCTGATCCCGGTGACGAGCTCGCTGGTCATGTGTCCTCCTCGAACCGTTCGTCCTCGGCAAACAACGTGCTGATGCACCGGCGCAGGCGCTCGGCCACCGCCACCTCGTCGTGCACGACGACGCGGCCGCCCACGATCGTCTGCGTCACATCCGCCGCCGTCGCGGTGAGAGGAAGCTGCTCGATCCTGCTGCCGGCGGTGCGGATCGAGACCGGATCGAGCTCGACGAGATCGAGCGGTCCGCCGAGGCGGGCGGGCTCCGCGAGCCCGAGTGAGCCGTAGCCGCCCCCGGAGCCGATGCGCCACAGCGACTCGGGCGCGATGCGTCCGCGGCGGAGTGAGCGCAGCCGCTCGCCGGCTTCGAGACCTCTGAGCTCGAGCAGCGGGTCGACCACAGCGTTCTGATCGGACCCGACGGCGAGTGTCGCCCCGGCCTCCAGCAGTTCGACCGCCCGGCCGATGCCGTCTCCGAGGTCGGCCTCGGTCGTCGGGCAGAACACCGCGTGAACCCCCGCCTGCCCGAGAAGACGGATGTCGCCCTCGGTCAGGTGCGTCGCGTGAACGACCGACAGCCGCGCAGAGAGCACGCCCTTTTCGGCGAGAAGCTCGGTGGGGGTCAGCCCGTAGGCGGCGACGCAGTCCTCGTTCTCGGCTGGCTGCTCCGACAGATGGATGTGCAGCGGCACGTCGCCGGGCAGCTCCCGGGCGACGTGGCCGAGCGCGTCGCGCGGGACACCCCGCACCGAGTGCAGCGCGGCGCCGAGCGTGACGAGCTCCGACCTGCCGTCGAGCGCGGTGCGCAGCGAGTGCCACCGGTCCAGCCATGCGCCCGCATCGGCGTCGCCGAAGCGCGCCTGCTCCGCGGCGAGCGGTCGGCCGATGCCTCCCGCGAGATAGCAGGTGTCGAGCAGCACGAGGCGGATGCCCGCCTCGGCTGCGGCATCCGCCAGCGCGATCTCCATCGCGTGGTCGTCGTAGGGGGTGCCGTCCGGACGGTGATGGACGTAGTGGAACTCGCCGACGCTGGTCCATCCCGCTGCGACCATCTCCGAGAACACCGCCACCGCGAAGTCCCGGTACGTCGTCGGATCCAGTCGGCCGGCGGCGCGATACATGAGCTCGCGCCACGTCCAGAACGATCCCGACTCGTGGGTGCGCCCACGGAGCGCCCGGTGGAAGGCATGCGAGTGCGCGTTGGCGAAGCCGGGAACCGCGAGGTCGAGCACCGTCGCATCGGCGGGGGCCGCGGTGCCGGCGGTCTCGGTCACGACCGACCCCGCGGCATCCGACTCGAACAGCACGCCGCGCTCGACGACGCCTCCCCTGAGCAGGCGGTCGATCCAGATCCTCATGCGAGATCCTCGATCGTGCGGGCGAGCGCCTCGACGCCCGCGCGGACGGCGGCATCGTCCGCGCCTTCCTCTGGAGCGTGGGACACACCGGACGGGTTGCGGACGAAGAGCATCGCCGTCGGCACGTACGCCGCGAGCACCCCCGCATCGTGGCCGGCGCCGGTGGGCAGCGCCGGAATGCCGCCGAGCGTCGTGGCGATGCGGTCCCGCAGCTGCGGATCGAAGCGCACTTCGCCGCTGTACGACTCTTCGATGACGGATGCCTCGCATCCCTCTGCGGCGGCCGCTTCGGCGACCGCGGCGTGGACCTCGGCGACGATGTCGCGGGTGTCGGCCTCGGAATCCGCGCGGACGTCCATCCACGCCGACACCCGTGAGGCGATGACGTTCGTCCCGCCCGGCACCGGTTCGAGTCGGCCGATGGTGGCCCGAGAGCCCGTGCGGCGTGCGGCGGCGCGGCGCGCGGCGAGCACGGCGGCCGCGGCCGGAAGCATCGGGTCGCGGCGGTCGGCGATCTCTGTCGTGCCGGCGTGGTTGCCCTGGCCGCGCACGTCGATGCGCCAGCGTCCGTGCTCGAGGATGGACGACCCGACGGCGACCGGCGCGTCGAGGTCGATCAGTCCCTTGCCCTGCTCGACGTGAAGCTCGACGTACACGCCGATGCGCGCGAGCGACTCGGCGTCGTAGCCCGGCGCATCGAGGGAGGCGCCGCGTGCGACGTCGACGAAACGCTGCCCTGCGGCATCCGTCAGCTGTTGCAGTCGGTCGGGAGTCACGGCGCCGGCGAGCAGCCGCGAGCCGAGGCAGGCCAGGCCGAAGCGCGACCCCTCCTCTTCGGCGAAGACGACGACGGCGAGCGGGCGCGACGGGACGAACCCGGCAGCCTTCAGCTGCTCGACGGCGGCGAGGGCGCTGGCGACACCGAGAGGTCCATCGTGCGCGCCGCCACCGGGGACGGAGTCGAGGTGGCTGCCGGTGACGAACGCGTCGGGTCCCGGTTCGCCCCACCACGCCCACAGATTGCCGTTGCGGTCGGCTGTCACCTGCAGTCCGAGGCGCTGCGCGCGCTCGACGAACCAGTCGCGCAGCTCGCGCTCGGCGTCGTCGAAGACATGGCGCGAGTACCCGCCTCGCCGCCGGTCCCGGCCGACGTCTTCGATCTCGGCGAGCAGATCGAGGGCGTCGAAGCCGGTCACTCGCCCTCCCACATCGGCACCCGAAGGCCGCGCGCGCGGGCGATGTCGGCCGCGTGCTCGTAGCCCGCGTCGACGTGCCGCATGACGCCGGTGCCGGGATCGTTCGTGAGCACGCGCTCCAGCTTCTGCGCCGCCAGCGGAGTGCCGTCGGCGACCGTCACCTGCCCGGCGTGGATGGAGCGGCCGATGCCCACGCCGCCGCCGTGGTGCAGCGACACCCAGGTCGCGCCGGACGCCGTGTTGAGAAGGGCGTTGAGCAGCGGCCAGTCGGCGATGGCGTCGGAGCCGTCCTTCATCGACTCGGTCTCGCGGTACGGCGATGCCACCGAACCGGAGTCGAGGTGGTCGCGGCCGATCACGATCGGCGCCGACAGCTCGCCCGCGGCGACCATCTCGTTGAACCGCAGTCCGGCGAGGTGACGCTCCTTGTACCCGAGCCAGCAGATCCGCGCCGGAAGGCCCTCGAAGTGCACCTTCTCGGACGCCTGCGTGATCCAGCGCGCGAGCGCCTTGTCTTCGGGGAAGAGCTCGAGCACCGCACGGTCGGTCGCCGCGATGTCGGCCGGGTCGCCGGAGAGAGCAGCCCAGCGGAAGGGCCCGCGGCCCTCTTCGAACTGCGGGCGGATGTAGGCGGGCACGAAGCCCGGGAAGGCGAACGCACGGTCGTAGCCGGCGAGGGCGGCCTCGGCGCGGATGGAGTTGCCGTAGTCGAAGACGGCGGCGCCGGCATCCAGGAATCCGACCATCGCCTCCACCTGCTTCGCCATGCTGCGCCGCGACTGGTCGGTGAACCCTTCGGGGTCCGCCTCGGCAGCCGCCTTCCACTCCTCGAACGGGATGCCCTCGGGAAGGTACGCGAGAGGGTCGTGGGCACTCGTCTGGTCGGTGACGATGTCGATCGCGACCTGGCGCTCGAGGAGCTGGGCGAAGACGGTCGCGGCGTTGCCCGCGAGGCCCACCGACAGCGCCTCGCCCGCCGCCTTCGCGGCGAGGACCCGCTCGAGTGCGCGGTCGAGATCGGTGGTGTACTCGTCGAGGTACCCGTGATCGACGCGCCGCGCGAGGCGCGACTCGTCGACGTCGACCACGAGGACGGCGCCGCCGTTCATGGTGACCGCGAGGGGCTGGGCGCCGCCCATGCCCCCCGCACCGCCGGTGAGGGTGAGCGTGCCGGCGAGGTCGTCGCGGCCGAGTGATCGCGCGACCGCCGCGAACGTCTCGTACGTGCCCTGCAGGATGCCCTGCGTGCCGATGTAGATCCACGACCCCGCGGTCATCTGGCCATACATCGTGAGTCCGAGCGCTTCGAGTCGCCGGAACTCCGGCCAGTTCGCCCAGTCGCCCACCAGATTCGAGTTGGCGATCAGCACGCGCGGCGCCCACTCGTGCGTGCGGAACACCCCGACCGGCTTGCCCGACTGCACCAGCAGGGTCTCATCAGATTCCAGCGTCTCGAGCGTCCGCACGATCGCGTCGTACGCCTCCCAACTGCGCGCGGCCCTGCCGGTGCCCCCGTATACCACGAGGTCTTCCGGGTGCTCGGCGACCTCGGGGTCGAGGTTGTTCATCAGCATGCGCATGGCCGCTTCGGTCTGCCAGCTCTTGGCGACCAGGGTGTTGCCGCGAGCGGCGCGGATCTGGCGTGACATGGGATTCCTTCGTGTAGACGGCCCTAAAGGGCGGTGCCATTGGTGAGTCCCGCCGAGAGGCGACGGGCGGCGGCGGCCAGCAGCACGCCATATTGCTCGGCTGACATCGGCGTCATGCGATAGCTCGGCACCAGGATGCTGAGCGCGGCGACGACACGACCGGCCGCGGCGATGGGAGAGGCGATCGCCGTCACGTCGCGTTCGATGCCACGCTCGACGATGACGTAGCCCTCAGCGGGTGTCTCGCCGCTCAGGACCAATCCCGCGGCCGACCCCTGTAGGGGGACGGTGCGGCCGACCCAGTTCGCATGCCGGACGGAGTGGGAGCCCTCGACGATGCTGAGGTAGAGCGCGGTGGCCGCGTGGCCTTCCACGCTCAGATAGACGGACTCGCCGGTCGCCTGCTCCAACCCGATCATCTCGTCATGGCAGACGTTGATGAGCGACTCGTGGCCGAGCGCCTGAGCCCCCAGCTGCATCAGCCGCGAGCCGGCGCGATAGCTTCCCTCATCATCGCGGCGGACGAAGCCGCTCGACTCGAGCGTGCGGAGGAGCCGCAGCGCCGTGCTGGGGGCCAGGTCGACCGCGCGCGACGCGTCGGCGAGCGTGGTGCTGCCCTTCTCGCACACGTTCGCGAGCAGCGAGAGCGCCCGTTCGACGGTGCGTGTCGACTGTTCGCTCATGGATTCTCCTGGATCGGGACTCCTGCGGTGCGCCGCTGCGATGTTCCCGGACATAGCCGTTGTTGCTATCTAGCAAAATACACGTGCCATTGGATGAAACATAGCGATGAGTTTGTCGAATCCGGCTCGTCCCGTCCGTAGAGGTAGTGAAGGCGAGGATCAGCGGGCACCGACCGCTCGCGATGATCGCGATCTCGCCGCACACCGCTCCGCGACCAGAAAGGCCTCACGATCATGAGCACGACCTTCACCATCGGATTCTTCTGCACGCTCGACGGCTACGGCATGGCCGAGGGCTGGCCGGGATACTGGGGCAAGGAAGGCCCCGAGCTCATCGACGACCTCGTCCGCACCTACGCGCAGGACCAGGTGCTCGTCTTCGGCGCGACGACGTTCCGGGAGTTCCGGGCGTTCGTGAAGGAGTACGACGAGCCCTACTACGACCGCCTCAATGAGCTGCCGAAGATCGTGTTCTCGCGCACGCTCGAGGAGCCGCTCGGGTGGCAGAACTCGACCGTGCTCCACGAGGACGCCGTCACCGCCATCGAGCGCCTCAAGCGCACCACCGATGTGCCGATGCGCTCGCACGGCAGTATCTCGCTGAACCGCGCCCTTCTCGCCGCCGGCCTCGTCGATCGGCTGGAAGTCATCATCTTCCCCGCCGTCACCGGTCGAGCGGGTGGAGCCGCCCTCCTCCACGGCGGGGCGGAACTCGACCTCGAGCTCATCGAGTCGACCGTGCTGGACGGACGCATGCAGAAGCTCGTCTACGCCCCGCGCCTGCACGGTGAGATCCCGGCGGGTGTCGGGCCACAGCGCCGGAACGCCGAGTAGGGTACCCCGCGTCGCGCAGGCGAGGAAGGATACGACCATGCAGTATCTCGTCAACGTCATCGACAGTCGCAGCAATTCGGGAACGGCCGAAGAGGCCGTCGCGATCGACGCCTTCAACGACAAGCTCCGCGCGGGCGGCCACTGGGTGTTCGCCGCCGGGCTGGCCGACCCGACCGTCTCCACCGTCATCGACGGTCGCGGCGACGAGCCGCTGTTCACCGACGGCCCGTTCGTCGAGGCGAAGGAGTGGGCCGCCGGCTTCTGGATCATCGACGCCCCCGATCTGGACGTCGCGCTGAAGCTGATGAGCGAGGGCTCGAAGGCCTGCAACCGTCGGCTCGAGGTGCGTCCTCTCCTCGGCGGGTGACCGACGCGCAGGATGCCCTGACCCGCGCCCACCGCGACGAGTGGGCGCGGGTGGTCGCGACCCTCGCAAAACGATTCGGGAGCCTCGACACCGCCGAGGAGGCGGCGGCGGATGCATTCGCCACCGCCGCAGAGCGCTGGCCGGTGGAGGGGACGCCGCCCAACCCCGGGGGGTGGCTCGCCACCACGGCGACCCGCAAGGCGATCGACCGACTGCGCCGTGAGAGCGGCCGCGATGAGAAGCACAGGGAGGCGCAGCTCGTGTACGACGCGGAGCCCGAGCCGCTCGGTGCGATCGACGACGATCGGCTGCGGCTGATGTTCATCTGCTGCCATCCGGCACTGGCGATGGATGCGCGGGTGGTGCTCACGCTACGCATGGTGGGCGGGCTGAGCGTTCCCGAGATCGCCCGCGCGTTCCTGGTGCAGGACACGACGATGGGGGCGCGCATCACGCGCGCGAAGGCCAAGATCTCGGCGGCCCGCATCCCCTACCGGATGCCGGAGGCCGAGGATCTTCCCGGCCGGGTCGCGGGCGTGCTGGCCGTGCTGTTCCTCATCTACAACGAGGGCTATCTGGCGTCCGGAGCGGACAGCGACCCGGTGCGCGAGGAGCTCACCGGCGAGGCGGTCCGGCTCGCGCGGCTGCTGCACCAACTGTTGCCCGACGATGGCGAGGTGACCGGCATCCTGTCGCTCATGCTGCTCACCGATGCGCGTCGCTCGGCACGGGTGTCGTCGGCGGGCGAACTGGTTCCGCTGGCAGAACAGGACCGCGGACAGTGGGATGCCGAGCTGATCGCCGAGGGGCACGCCCTGGTCCGTGAGCGGCTGGCGTCGGGCCTGCCGCCCGGCCGCTACCAGCTGATGGCGGCGATCAACGCGGTGCACACCGACGGGGACGCGACGGACTGGGCGCAGGTGGTCGCACTCTACGACCACCTCCTGCGACTCGATGGCTCGCCGATCGTGCGCCTCAACCGGGCGATCGCGGTCGGCGAGCTCGATGGCCCGGCCACCGGGCTGGCGCTCATCGACACGCTCGCTCCCACGCTGAAGGGGTACCACCCGTATCACGCGGCACGCGCACTGCTGCTGCGCCGACTCGGCCGCGCCGCGGAAGCGCGCGATGCCTACGATGCGGCGATCCGGTTGGCGGGCAACACCGCTGAGGTCGCACACCTCACGCGGCAGCGCGACGCGGCTGCCGGCGAGTGAGGGGACGGCGGGGTGTCAGCGCAGCTGCGCGAAGCTCTCCGCCTCACTCGTCGGTCCCGCGACGAGCATCATGTCGCCCTCCTCCAGGACGGTGGTGTTGTCGGCGTTCGTCCACGACCCGCCCTCATGGTGGTACGCGGCGATGGTGACGCCGTACTTCTTGCGCAACCCGGTCTCGCCCAACGGCGTGCCCTGGATGCTCGACGGCACGGGTGCCTTCACCAGGGCGTAGCCCGGTGCGATCTCGATGAAGTCCAATGCGGCTCCCCGCACCAGATGTGCGACTCGGCGCCCCATGTCCTTCTCGGGGTAGATGACGTGGTGCACACCGAGCTGCTCGAGGATCAGCCCATGACGGTCGTCGACCGCCTTGGCCCAGATGACCGGGATCTTCATGCTGAGCAGTACCGAGCAGGTGAGGATGGATGCCGAGATGTCGCCGCCGATCGCGACCACCACTCGATCGAACTCGTCGACCGCCAGCTGCTGGAGCACCTCGCCCCGAGTGGAATCGGCGCGGACGACCTGCGTGAGCTCGCCGTTCAGAGACTGCACCAGCTCTTCATCGACATCGATGCCCAGCACCTCGGTGCCTCCGGCCACGAGCTCGAGGGCGAGAGCGCTGCCGAATCGACCCAGGCCGATGACGGCGACCGAGTCTGCTTCGGCGATGCGGCGCGACGTGTCGGCGCCGAGAAACGGGAATCTAGCCAACGGCGGGCCTCTCCTTCGGGAACTCGTACAGGATGCGGCGATCGCGCAGTGCGATCGCGGAGCCGAGGGTCAACGGGCCCAGCCGGCCGAGGAACATGAGCACGACCAGGACCACCTGCGCGCTCGCGGACAGGTCGGCCGTGATGCCGGTCGACAGTCCCACGGTGGCGAACGCCGACACGGTCTCGAAGAGCGCGCGGTCGAGGCTCTCGCCGCTCAGGAGCATGAGAAGGGCGGCACCGACGACCACTGCGGCGACCGCGATCAGCACCACCGTGATCGCCTGGCGGTGAACCGCGCGGGAGAGACGCTTGCCGAAGATGTTGACCGCGCCTTCGCCGCGCAGCTCGGTCATCATGATGAAGAACAGCACGGCGAAGGTCGTGACCTTGATCCCGCCCGCGGTGCCGGCGGGGCCGCCGCCGATGAACATCAGGACGTCCATGCCGAGCCAGGTCTCGTCGTGCATCGCGCCGATGTCGACGGAGTTGAACCCGGCCGTCCGTGTCTGGACGGAGTGGAAGAAGCCCGCCAGCACGCGGCCCCAGGGATTCATGCCGCCGAAGGTTCGAGGGTTGTTCCACTCCAGGATGGTGATGAAGGCCGTCCCGGCGATGACCAGCACCGCCGTGCCCCACAGCACCAGCTTCGTGTTCATCGACCAATGCAGCGGGCGACGGAACTCCTTGCGCAGCTGCATGATCACCGGAAAGCCCAGGCCGCCGAGGATGATCGCCCCGCACAGGGGCAGGCAGATGAACGGGTCCTGCGCGAACCCGATCAGGTTGTCGCTGTACAGCGCGAAGCCGGCGTTGTTGAAGGCCGACACGGCATGGAACGTCCCGTGCCACGCCGCTTCGCCGACGGTGTAGCCGTATCCCAGCAGGAAGCGGAGGAAGAGCATGGCGAACGTGATGGCCTCGATGGTGAGCGAGATCAGAACGATGCCGCGGACGAGCCCTCGCACGTCGTTGAACCCGACCGCTTTGGCTTCGGCCGCCGTGTTGAGTCGTGCCCGCACCGACAGCTTCCGGGCGAGCACCAGGCCGATGAGCGACGCGAAGATCATGATCCCCAGGCCGCCCAGTTGAATCAGCAGCAGGATCACGACCTGCCCGAAGGGCGTCCAGAACGTCGGCGTGTCGACCACGGTCAGACCCGTGACGCATACCGCGCTCGTGGAGGTGAAGAGCGCCTGGATGAAGTTCGCACCACCAGGGCCGACCTTCGAGATCGGCAGCATCAGCAGGACGGTTCCGGCAGCCACCGCGATGCCGAACCCCGTCACGACGGCCTGCGCCGGATGGAGCCGCAGGCGCCGCCTGGCGCGGAAGAGCTGTGCACGCTCGGAGTGCAGGCGGTTGCTCACCCCCGAACTGTAGCGCGGTGCCCGAGGGACCGGCCCGGCATAGCGCCTCAGTCCTGGTGAAGGTGGTCGCGATGCTTCTCGGCCTGATGGCGCTTGGTCTGGAGGTCGATCGGTCCGGTGACGCTGAGTTCGTCCTCCCAGCACTCGATGCCCGTCACATCAGGGAGGAGAGCGCGGGTGAAGACGGGATCCCGGCCGGCTCTACGCTGCGCGGTGTAGTCCTTCAGCAAGCGGAACGCGATGCCCGACAGCAGGCCTATCGCGATGAGGTTGGTCAACGCCATGAGTCCCATCACGCCGTCCGCGAAGTTCCAGACGAGGTCGGCGCCGGCGACCGAGCCCGCCAGGACGGCGACGACGACGAGGATGCGGTAGGCCGTGAGGACGGAGCGGCGCGTGGTGATGAACTCGATGTTCGATTCGCCGTAGTAGTAGTTGCCGAGGATCGATGAGAACGCCAACAGGAAGATGATGACGCTCAGTGCGATGTTCGACCATTCCCCGAGCGTGCCGACCAAAGCGCCTTGCGTGAGGCCGATCCCGCGCTCGGCTCCGGCGAGATCAGGCACCGAGACGAGGATGATGAACGCGGTGATGGAGCAGACCAGGAAGGTGTCGAAGTACACCCCGAGCGTCTGCACGAGGCCCTGCTTGACCGGGTGGGTGACCGCCGCGCTGGCCCCGGCGTTGGGTGCCGAGCCGAGCCCGGCCTCGTTCGAGAACATGCCGCGCTTCACCCCGGTCAGCACGATGTAGCCGAATGCCGCGCCCACGACCTCGTTGAACCCCCACGCCTGCGTGAAGATCTCGGCGAACACCGGGCCGATGCGGTCGACGTGAAGGCCGACGACGACCAGGCCCAGCAGCAGATAGGCGAGCGCCATGATCGGCACGAGCAGCTGCGTCACCGACGCGATGCGGCGCACGCCGCCGAAGACGACGAGGCCGGTGAGGACGGCGATCCCGATGCCGATGCCCCACGGGAGCCACGCTGGACCGCCGCCGACGCTGGAAGTCACCGTCGCCGAGATCGTGTTCGCCTGCAACGAGCTGAAGGCGAATGGGAAGCAGATGATGAGGATGATCGCGAACCACACCCCGAGCCAGCGGGCCTTGAGGCCGCGCTGCATGTAGTACGCCGGTCCGCCGCGGAAGCTGTCGGTGTCGCGCACCTTGAACAGCTGCGCAAGAGAGGACTCGATGAAGCTGGATGCGCCGCCGATGAAGGCCATGACCCACATCCAGAACACCGCTCCCGGCCCGCCCACCGCGATCGCCGTTCCCACGCCGGCGATGTTGCCGACGCCCACGCGGGACGCCGCGGAGATGGTGAACGCCTGGAACGCCGACACCGACTGCGGCTCCCCGGTGGCGGTCCGCGGGGTCTTGTCGGTGAGCGTGCGGAACATCTCCGGGATCAGCCGGAACTGGACCACTCCCGAGCGCACGGTGAAATACAGCCCCAGGAGGACGACAACGGGCAGCACCACCCACGTCCAGAGAATGTCGCCCCACGTCAGCAGCCACTCGTTCACGTCATCCATGGTCGCCAGTATGGCGAAGGAGTGCCGATAGGGAGGGGATTGGACACGGTCAAGGGGCACGGGCGACCGCGGGGCCCCTTGCCGTGGGCCTGGCTACTGCGCGAACAGCCAGTCGATCATGATGTCGTTGGTGTACGTCGGGATCCACGAGCCGTGGTCGAACAGCGGCGTCGTGCCGGCCGAGAAGGTCGTGAACAGGTGCTCGCTCCCATCGGCTTGAGCGGCCGTCAGCGCGGCGGCTGCGAGCGCTTCCTGCTCGGCGTCCGGCAGCAGACCCGACCACTCGCTCCACGTGACCGGCACTCCCGCTGCCTGCAGAGCCCGGAAGATGCGGTAGTCGGAACCGGGGGCGTCGTATGCGACGATCGAGTCGTCCACGGAGTGGACGGCCCAGATCGGGAATTCCGTGAGGTTGGCGACTGCGGCCGCCTCGCTTCCTGCACCGCACACCAGCAGCGCCCCCGCGAACAGGTCGGATCGCTGGCCGAGGATGCCCCACGAACCGTACGAGCCCATCGAGAGCCCCGACAGGTACACGCGGGACGGGTCGATGCGCGGGTTATCGGCGATCGTCTTCTCGACGAGCTCGATGACGGCGGTCTGCATGCTCGGCGACCACCAGGCTCCCTTGCTGGGATCGGTCGGGTCGGCCTGAGGCGACAGCACGAACGCAGCGTGGCGCGCCTGCCGGAGCGGGTCCGCGAAGGCGACCGACAGCTGGTTGCCGGCGATCTGCTCGATGTTGCCCGACCCGCTCTCGCCATAGCCGTGCAGGGTGACGACGAGCGGATAGCTCGACTCCGCGTCCAGCGCAGGGGTGAACATCCGGTACGGCAAGGTCGCGCCCGACGGCGCGGTGTACGACCCGGCCGCGTAGTCGTCGACGATCAGGTCGATCACGTCGTCGTTGACGACGGTGCGTCCGGGGTGGCCGTTGAGCTTCTGCGCTTTCTCGCCGTTGCCCGGGTGCGAGGTGTCTGCCGCCGCGCCGACGACGGAGGCGACCTGCGCGACGGAATACGACCCGACGAGGTCGAAGAGGCGCGTGAATCCGCCCTCGTTGTACGAACCCGCCGAGAGTGGTTCATTCTCGTCGAGCTCGAGGATGATGAATGATCCAGCCCGCTGGGCGTCACTGAAGGCAGGTCGATCGCTCGCGTACGCGTCGACGACGGTGCGCGCTCCCTCGAGGGGGGACGCACCCGGTCGCGTCAACGCCACACGGACGGCGAACGCCGTTTCGTCGATGTCCGCGGTGCCGAGGTCGATCGCCCCGTCGTATTCGAGAGCGAGACCTGTCACCTTGTAGCCGAGCGGGGTGACCTCGGTGATCACCGTCGTATCGATGATCCGCGGCTGCGGGGCCGATGCCTGAGCGGGGGCGGGCGCCAGCGCGGCGAATGCCACGCCGGCGGCGACGACGGCGGAAGTGCCGAGTCTCCGTTTCATGTCTGACTCTTTCGTTGAGTGGTTCCACATCACCGTGGAGCGCGGCGAGACAGCCGCGGTGAAGGCACCATAGCAACGAAAAACTGTCAACGATAGGTTTTCTACATTCTTCGACCTGGCGAGTTCCTACACGACTTCCTGGGCAGGAGCCGCCAGGCCTTCCCAGAGGCGTCGCAGGCGGGCGCGCATGTCCACTGATTCGGGGTTCAGCAGCCACTGCAGTTGGAGGCCGTCCGCAGCGGCGACGAGGAGCGACGCGAGCTCGGAGGCCGCGTAGTCGGTGCGCACCGACCCCTCCGTCTGCCGGCGTGTGATGTCGTCGGTGAGAGCGCCGAGCGTGCGGTCGTACCGTTCTGTGAAGAAGTCATGCCCGGGTCCGGGCTCGATGGTCCCCTCCGCCGAGAGCAGCACGTACAGCCTCACGAGGCCCGGCTCGAGCGAATTCCAGCCCGCGGCGTCGATCAGGGCGTCGACCGCCCGCGTGCCGGGCTCGAAGCGGTCCGCGTCCTTTGTGTGCCGCCACTTGATGACCTCGAGGAAGAGATCGCGCTTGGTGGCGAAGTGGTGGAGCAGCCCGGCCTGGGTCATTCCCGCTTCGCGGGCGACCTCCCGCACCGACACGCGATCGTAGCCATCACGCGTGAAGTGATCCAGCGCGATACGCAGGATCTGCTCCCGTTTCGCTGCACTCTTGGCATACGGCCCGCGCGTCGACATGGCGTCATCGTAGTTCGTCGCCTTCGGGCGGCAGGCAACGGCCTCCGGGCACGCGGGGGTGCCCACGCCGTCAGCCGCGAAGCCCTACGGCGTCGTGGGTCCAGAAGGGCCAGGCGTAGACCAATGTGCCGGTCATCCAGGGCTCGTAGTCGGGCAGACATACCACCTGGAAGGCGGCATCCGGAATGCGAAGCGATGGCTTGCGGAAGCCGAGTTCACCTGCCGGGCGGAAGCCGAAGCGGGCGTAATAGCGGGGGTCGCCTTCGAGGATCACGAAGGGCCAGTCAGCCGCCGTCGCCGAGCGGAGAGCATGTCGCATGAGAGAGGCGCCGAGGCCGGCTCCCTGATGCTCTGGGGCCACGGCGAGCGGGCTGAGCACCGGCGCCGGGAGCAGGCGGCGCGCGGTGTCGAGGAGGCTCATCGTGACCATCACATGGCCACGTACGTCGTCGTGGGCCACCGCGACGAACGAAGATCCCCCGAGCTCGGCGATCGTAGAGCGCAGGTCGTCGACCAGCGCGTTGACGACGCGTCCGTGGTCACCGAACGCCGACAGATGAAGCCGGCGGATCGCCTCGACATCCCCGGGCTGCTCGGAGCGAATGGGTGTCGCGTCAGCGTGCATCGAACCAGTATCACCGTGTGCGGGGGCGCCCGCGCTTCGATGAGCGACAGAGGCGAGCAGCCTCGCGGACGTCCAAGCGCAGGAGCAGCTGGCCGAATGCCGCACGGGCTGTCATCGGCCGGATGAGGCGGCATCCCCTCCCGCGCGCCGGTAGCGCAGCGTGACGATCTCGAACGGCCGGAGCTCGAGCGTCACGGATGCCGCGTCCCACTGTTCGCCCGCCGGTCGTTCCAGCAGATCGGTGCGCTGGCAGCTCGCCGCGTCGAACAGCGCCGACACCGAGACGGAGCCGCGGCCGCCCGCCGACTCATAGAGCCGCAGGATGACATCGCCGGACTCGTCGTCGGCCAGCTTGACCGTCTCGGCGACGACGGTCTCGCTGCGGATCGCGAACAGCGGGGCTGCCGGGTGGTCGCCGGTCACGTGCCGCAGAGGCCGGTTGAGTCGGTATCCCTCGGCAACGGCATCCCGGATGCCGGCATTCGGCCGCAGCGAGACGCGGAGCGTGTGCATGCCCTGGTCGGCCACCGGGTCGGGATAGCGGGGTGCACGGATGAGCGACATGCCGAGCGTGGTCGAGCGTCCGCCCCCGGCGCGCGCCGTCCGGCGGGCGTCGTGACCGTAGGTGGAGTCGTTGGTCACCGCCACTCCGTAGCCCGGCTCGCCGACGTGCACCCACCGGTGTGCGCAGAACTCGAAGCGGGCCGCCTCCCACGACGTGTTCTCGTGCGTGACGCGGTGCACGTGGCCGAACTGGGTCTCGGCCGCTGTGACGTCGGCGTGAACGTCGATGTCGGCGAACAGCTTCAGCAGCTTCTGGCTCTCGTGCCAGTCGATGACCAGCTCGATGTCCAGCGCGGGCGACCCGGGTGCGAGGCCGAGCCGCTGCGTGACACTCGACGATCCGAAGGAGCGGGTGACGACGACCGTCACCGCACCGTCGTCACCGCTGATCACATCCAGCGCGTCGGGGGTGCCGACATCCAGTGGAGTGGCGTTGCGTCGATAGTGGTCGTCGATGTCCCAGGCATCCCACTCGTTCGGTGTGTCCCGGTGCAGCACCAGCCGGTTCGCCGCACCACCAGGCGCTACCGCCTCGCGACCCGAGGCCGCGTCGACGAGCGAGACGACGAGGCCGCGCGCGTCGATGACAGCTTTCAGCACGCCGTTGTCGACCACCACACCGCCGTCCTGCCGGCGCTCCCACGTCGCCGGGGCTGCGGTCTCGTGGGGCGTGCCGACGGCGAAGGCCTCGACCCCGTCGCGCGCCATGGGCATCGGATTGGCGAGAAGCGCCGTCGATCCGCCGCCGACCAGTGCCGCCAGGCTCCGGTCGACGAGGGCCGTCAGCTCGTCACGGACCCGTGCGTGGTCGCGCTCGGCCTCGCGGTGCACCCAGGCGATCGAGCTGCCGGGGAGGATGTCGTGGAACTGCAGCAGCAGCACGGTCTCCCACGCGCGCCGCAGCTCGTCGTAGGGATACGGCTGTCCGGTGCGGATCGCGGCCGTCGCCGACCAGAGCTCCGCTTCGTGCAGCAACTGCTCGCTCCGCCGGTTGCCCTGCTTGGTGCGCAGCTGCGAGGTGTAGGTGCCGCGATGCAGCTCCAGGTACATCTCGCCCGCCCACACCGGCGCATCGGGATACTCGGCCTCGGCATCCGTGAAGAAGCGGCTGGGCGTGCCGATCTCGACGCGGGGGAGTCCCTCCAGGTTGCGCGACCTGTCGGCCGCGGCCAGCATCTCGCGGGTCGGACCGCCGCCCCCGTCGCCGAATCCGAACGGCACCAGCGACATCGTCGCGGCACCGGCATCCTGGAAGTTCCGCTCGGTGTGCAGCAGCTCGGCCGGGCTCAGCTCGGAGCTGTACGTGTCGGCCGGCGGCAGGTGCGTGAACACCCGCGTGCCGTCGATCCCCTCCCACCAGAACGTGTGGTGCGGGAGCCGGTTGACCTGACTCCATGAGAGCTTCTGCGTCAGGAACCAGCGGCTGCCGGTGCCGCGCACGATCTGCGGCAGTGCTGCGGAGTAGCCGAACGAGTCGGGAAGCCAGACCTCCTCGGTCTCGATCCCGAATCGCTCGCGGAAGAACCGCTTGCCGTGGAGGAACTGGCGGATCATCGACTCGCCGCCGGGCATGTTCGTGTCGGACTCGACCCACATGCCCCCGACGGGCACGAACCTGCCGGCACGCACCTGCTCGCGCACCCGCTCGAACAGGTCGGGGTAGTGCTGCTCGAGCCATGCGTACTGCTGCGCGGACGAGGCGGCGAAGACGAATTCCGGATGCCGCTGCATGAGGTCCAGCGCGTTGGCGAAGGTCCGCGCGACCTTGCGGACGGTCTCGCGCGTCGGCCACAGCCATGCCGAGTCGATGTGGGCGTGGCCGACCGCGACGAGGCGATGGCTGGAGGCGTGGGCTGGGGAGGCGAGCAGCGGTGCGATGACCTCGCGTGCGCGCGTCGCGGTGCCTGCGATGTCGTCGGGGTCGAGCGTGTCGAGCATCCGCTCCAGTCCGCGCACGATGAGGTGGTGCCGGGGCGAGTCCTGCGGCACTTCGCGCAGCAGACCGCGGAGGACGTGGATGTCCTGCAGCAGTTCCCAGACGGTCTCGTCCCGTTGCGCGAAGCCGATGGCGCCGAGGCTGTACAGCGCGTCCTCGCCCGAGGTCAGCTTGTCGCCCAGGTCTGTCGTCGCGAACGTCCACTCGCCGGCGACGTCGGGGTTGGCGGCGGCCTCGATGTAGAACGTCACCTCATCCGCGGCGTCGGCATCGGCATCGGTGTCTGTGTCGGCGTCCAGCGGCAGGTGGTGACTGCGGGGCGAGACCGCTTTGAGGATGCTGCCGTCCGGGCGATACGCCAGTCCCTCGACCTGGAAGCCCGGGCGATCGGCCGTGAAGCCGAGGTCGCAGACGATCTCGGTGTGCCGCCTGCTCCACCCCTCGGGCAGCCGGCCCGAGAGCCGGAACCAGGTGGAGCTCCAGGCGCGTCCCCACGTCCAGCCCGCCGGGGTCGGCTCGTAGTCACGATCGACGGCCTCCGAGAACGGGACGGGCTCGTCGGGGACCGACCAGTGCTCCACTCGCAGCGGGCGGAAGTCCGGGTGCACCGCGGGCTCGAGCCGCTCGCGGATGAACCTTCGCAGACGTGCCTCCACATGCGAACGGTCGTCGTGCACCTTTGCTCCTCACCGCAGGGGCGGCCGCTTCCGCGCCGGGTCGCCCGCCGACGAGAGTACCTCCACCACTCTGGACCGGTTGCGCGCCGGTCGGCCAGCCTTCCGAAGGATACGTATCGCCGCACTCAGCCGAAGGGCTCACCGTCGGGTGCCCGACGGTGAGATCATCGGTGGATGGTCCCAGACCCAGGGATGTCGCTGACCCGGCCCGCAGATCGGCAGTGGCGTGCTCCGAGCACCGGGTTCCGTCGCTGGGAGAAGTCGGCGGAGCTGGGCCGCGGTGACGATGTCTGGCGTTGGGCGGTCCGCGAGTTGCTGCAGTGGGGGATCAAGACCCGCAGCGGCTTCACGGTGACGCCGGGCGAGCGGGTCGCCGCGGGAGACCGGCCCATCATCATGGCGCACCCGTTCGGCCTCTCGGTCCGGGAGCCCGTCGAGGTCGTGGAGGTCGTGGAGACCAGCGACCGCGTCGGATTCGCGTATCGGACGCTGCCCGGCCACCCCATCAGCGGCGAGGAGGCGTTCATCGTCCACCGCGAGGGTGACGCGGTGGTCCTGACGGTCCGCTCGCTCACCCGCGCCGGTTCGCAGCGGGGGTGGCGGGCCGCCTACCCTGCGCTGCTGGTGGCGCAGCAAGTGGCGCGACGGCGCTACTTCCGCGCGCTGCGCCTGCGCGCACCGCGCTGATCACGGCTACGCGTCCGGGCTCACCGCCACCGGGACGGTGAGCGCCCCGGTGGCGTGGTCGGGGACGAGAGCGATGCCCCCGCTGCTGTTGGCCGACGCGGCCAGCCTCTCGATCCACTCCCGGTTCAGCTCGGGGGTCTCCGGAGCGTCGAACACGAACCGCATCGGAATGGCCGCGTGCAACCAGATGGTCGACCGGCCTTCGGGATCGTCGGCGGTGTGCTGCCATGACAGCGTGAAGCTCTCGTGGCGACGGAGCTTCGTCGCGATGATCACCGTCAGGTGAGCGAGCGCCCGATCCTCGATCTTGATCGGTTCGCCGATGTTTCCGTAGAACATCACACCCACGCGCAGCCTCCCGTCCGGATGCGGGATCCCACGCGGACCGCGGCATCCCGCCCAACTCGCCGCCATGCTATCGAGTCGGCTCCGGGGGGATGGATCGACGCGCCCGCGCCCGATCTGCGGGCGAGGAGGGGCTTCGGCTACTCGCTCTCCGTCGCGCTGGCATAGTGCGGAAGGCCGACGGGCTTCGACTCACCCGAGCCCCGCTGGCGCAGGAAGATCGAGAGCGCGATCATCGCGCCGACCGCCAGGAACTCGGACTGCCAGTTCTGCAGCGTGCGGTTCCAGAAGTCGGGTGTACCGAGGTATTCCACCCACGGAATGGCAGGCTGCCCGTGCTCGGCGTTCTCGGAGTTCATGACGACGTTGCCCGCCAGCGACTGCGCCAGCCACGACAGGACGAACACCGTACCCATCACGAGCAGCAGCGAGTTCGAGAAGAGCGTCTGACGGATGCCGCGGGCCCGGGCCCAGGAGGGCGAATCCGGTCGTGCGTGCTCGCCGACCATCTGATCCTCGTCGGTGCCGGGTCCCTCGTCGCCGGGCTTCTTCGACTCGGGTGAGCCGCGTTGCACGAACCAGATCGTCGCGGCGATGAAAAGGAAGAACTGCAGGAACTCCGACTGCCAGTTCTCCGCGACGTCGACGACGAACTCCGATGACGTCAAGAAGGAGCCGAATGCCTCGGCCGGCATGCCGTGCTGCTCCAGCCGCTCGTTGTTCTCCAGCCAGCCCGCCACCGACTGACCGACGAGCGCCAGCAGGAACAGCCCGCCGAACAGGAGGCTGAGCGCGTTGTCGCGAAGCTGTCTCATGGCTACTGTCCCATCAGGGGAATGGTGATCATGTAGGCGAGGCCCACGCCCAGGAGCGTGATCCACGACCAGAACACCACGGCTTCGCCGCGGCGCGGGCCTGCCTCCTCGGGGGTGAAATCGGGCACAGCGTCCTCCCTTCTTCGACCGACATGTTCCCCTCGAGCGCCCGGTCACGGGAGGGGATTGACACCGGTGTCATTCGCGTCGGCGAGCTTCACGCGCGCTCCCTGATCGAGTCCAGGAGCCCCTCTCGCGCCCGCTCCAGGAAGGAACTCTGGTCCTTCGAGACGGGGTGGAGGAAGAGCTCGTCGGCGCCGGCGGCGACCAGCGCGCCGAGGCGTTCGGCGACATCGCGCTCATCGGCGGAGATGAGGATGCCGCGCTCGAGCGCTGCGGTGTCGTCGGGGTCGGCGAGCCGGTCGAAGTCCTCCGGCTGCATGAGCTCCCACATCAGAGCGGGGTCGACGGTCGCCTGGCGCCATTGGTCGCCTGCCGTCCGCAGGGCTTCGGAGTGGGAGTCGGCGAGGCTCACGTGCACCTGGACGGCGCACGGACCCGTGCCGCCGGCATCCCGGTACGCCGACAGGATGCGCCCGACCGACTCGACGTCGTGACCGACCGTCACGACGCCGTCGGCCCACGAGGCGGCCCACTCCGCCGTCTCGGCCGATGCGGCGGCGGCTCGCAGTGGCGCCGGATGCTGCGGCCTGCTCCAGACCCGGGCGTCATGCACCTGGAACGCCCCGTCGTGCGTCACGCGTTCGCCTGCGATGAGTCGGCGCATGACGTCGGCGGCCTGCACCAGACGCTCCTGCCGCTCGGGCTTCTCGGGCCAGGCATCGCCGGTGACGTGCTCGTTGAGGGCCTCGCCCGAGCCGAGGGCGCACCAGAAGCGCCCCTCGAACATCTCGGCGAGCGTCGCCAGCGCCTGGGCGGCGATCACCGGGTGATACCGCTGCCCGGGGGCCGACACCATGCCCATCGGGAACGACGTCGTGGCGAGGGCCGCGCCCAGCCAGCTCCAGGCGAAACCCGACTCTCCCTGCGCCAGCCCCCACGGGGCGAGGTGATCTGAGCACATCGCCCCGTCGAACCCCGCCCGCTCCGCCTCCTGGACGGCGGCGAGCAGGCGCGAGGGCGGGAGTTGCTCGTGGGACGCGTGATATCCGAGAAAGACCATGCCCTCCAGCGTGCCGGGCGGGGGAGGACTCGCCCACGCCATTGCACCCCATCGGCACGCGTGCTAACGCCCCGTCACCTCAGTCCTCCGGCCCCTTCCCGGCGTCGAACCGGGTCTCGTAGCGGTGCGCCGCCTCCGAGAGCAGCCGGTCGTCGAGCCGCGCGAGCGGCACCACGTCGCGCAGCAGCGGCTCGCAGTCGGGCCCTCGGCCGACCTCGCGTCCCAGGAGCACCCACGGATAGCGCTCGGGGTTCTTCTCCTGCAGGTCGCGATACTGACACACCTGCCGGGCGAGCCAGTCCTCGAACGGACGCGACCACCACGTCTCGGCATGCAGGGGATTGACCGACAGGCCGGGCAGGGCGAGGCCGCTCTCCGTATCGACGCTGGTGTCCTGGTCGTTCTCGGGACCCTCGCTGTAACGCACATAGGCGCGACCGCTGTCCTGAACGACTCTCGCGAGCTCCTCCAGCGTCGATACGGTGCCGATGCGCATCTCGGTGGTGCTCAGCAGGGGGGCGCTCATGGGTTCAGTGTGCGCAGGCGGCCCCGAGCGGTCATGCCCCTTGACTCGGGTGCCGACAGTCCTCTCGCAGCCCGCCCGGTCGCGGAGAGACCGCGCTTTCCAGAGGGGACGCCGTCACAGCTCGTGGTGGGGGTGGGTCTCCTCGGTGTGCTCCGGCGGCTCGGGCACGATGTGCAGACCCGTGACCGCGTTGGCGGTGTAGATGAGCGCCTCGACCCAGGCGCGGTTGATCGGCGGCTGCCGGCTGCCGTAGAACTTGTAGACGAGTGAGGCATGCGAGTGCACCCAGACCGTCGTGCGCCCGTTGCCGACGCCGGGGTCGTCCTTCCAGCTGAACGAGAAGGACTCGCCGCGACGGAGCTTCGCGCTGATGACCACCATGAGGTGAGCCAGGACGCGGTCGTCGAAGTCGACCTTGATCGCGCCCTCGTAGATGAACTTGCCCATGAGACCTCCGGATGCCGGGATCAGAGCGACGAGCCGGGGTGCGAGTCTCCTGCCGACCTCCATGCGCTCGAGGCCAGAATGCACCCGATCGGTGCTTCTTCGCGCCCCCTCGCGCTGATCGCTGGGCAGGCGGCCCCCCCGCGGGTAACGTGGGGAAAGGAGAATGATGAGCAGCAACTTCGCCGCCGCGCTGGCGCACCTCGAGCAATCCGGCGGTCGACCGGAGGAATTCAGCAGCCCGTTCGTCGAGCTCCTGCCGATCACCGGGGCTGCCGTGTCGACTCTCGGTGACGTCTTCGGAAGCGAGACGCTGTCGGCGACCGATGGCCGGGCCGCGCGGCTCGATGAGCTGCAGTTCGACCTCGGTGAGGGCCCGTGCTGGGACGCACTGCGCAGCGCGCGTCCGGTGGCGGAGCCATCCCTCCGCGTCGCGGGTCGCCGGCGATGGCCGGCCTTCGTCGGCGCTCTCGAAGGCGAGGAGGTCAGCTCGCTGTTCGCGTTCCCCCTGGTCGTCGGCGCGCTGCGCATCGGCGCGGTCGACCTGTACTCGCGCGAGCCCACCGCTCTCAACCCCGACCACGAGCACCAGGCCTCGGCACTGGCCTACGTGATCAGCCGGCACGTACTGCGGCTGGCGCTCGAAGAGCACGCCCGTGAAGAGAACCTGCAGCAGCCGCTCTCGCGGCGCGTCGTGCATCAGGCCACGGGCGTCGTCCTCGCCCAGCTCGAGCTGTCACCCGAGGACGCCCAGCTCGTCATCCAGGGGCAGGCCTTCGCGACGGGCAGGACGATGACGGATGTCGCGGAGGACGTCGTGGCGGGAAGGCTCCGGTTCACCCGGCAGAACGACAGGATCGAGGTCGAGTCATGACGAAGACCTCGCGCGACAGCCGCCTCCTCCAGACCTTCGCCATGCTGGCGGACACCATGGTGGACGACTACGACGTGGTCGACCTGCTCCAGTCGCTCGTGGACGCGTGCCACGACGTGCTGGGGATCTCGGCCGCCGGCATCCTCCTCGCCGACGACGAAGGCGAGCTGCAGGTCGTCGCCTCGACCAGTGAGGCGAGCCGCCTCGTCGAGCTGATGCAGCTCGGTGCGCAGGCGGGCCCCTGCATCGAGTGCTACCGCCGGGGCGCCTTCGTGTCTGTGGCGTCGATCGCCTCCGTTCCCGAGGAGTGGGGCGCCTTCCGCGACAGCGCGACCGCCCACGGATTCGGCGCGACGGATGCGGTGCCCCTTCGCCTCCGCGACACCACGATCGGAGCGCTCAACCTTCTGCGCGAGAAGGAGGGGCCGCCCGACGAGTTCGACGTGACCGCAGCGCGGGCCTTCGCAGATGTCGCGACGATCGGCATCCTGCACGAGCGCACGCTGCGGGAGTCGGAGCTGCTGGCGCGGCAGCTGCAGCAGGCGCTGCAGTCGCGGGTCACCATCGAGCAGGCGAAGGGCGTGGTCGCCTTCACGAACGGCGTTCCCATCGACGATGCCTTCCAGATCATCCGCGCATACGCACGCCGCCACCAGCTGCCGTTGAGCGCCGTCGCAGCTCGGCTCGTCAATCGCGAGCTGCGCATCGACGAGCCGGCCACCGACCATTTCCCGGGCTGACAGCTCAAAACCCGGAGCGTATACTGGCCGCGCGCGCCCCAGACCCTGGCGTTCTCTAGGAAGGCCGGGTGCACTGATGAAATTGCTGACGAACGGGACGGGCGCGTATCTGACCGGCGACCGGATCGCCGATGCCGTGGTGCGCCTCGGGGTCGCGCTGTCGAACGAACAGCGGGTCGACGTGGTGGAGATCCCCTACCGGGCGACGCACGGGGGCGTCGAGCAGGCGCTCCTGACGATCGGCTGGCAGACGCACGTGAACGCCGAGACCCGATCGGATGTCACCGACGAGCTCGTCGATCACGGCGCCGTCCAGGCCCTCGTCGCACGGGCGCACCGCATCGTGCCGAACGGCGACACGCCGATGTCACGCGACGAGGTCGGTCACACGCAGGGATACGACGGCATCACTCAGGGCTACGACGGCATCTTCTGACGCCGCCGCGTCACTCCGAGATCTCGGCGACGGTCTCGCCTGTCTCTGCCGGGGCGAGAGCGAGCGCGATGTCGGCCTGGCTGATGATCCCGACGAGATCGTGGCCGTCGATGACGGGCAGCCGGCGGACCTGGTGCCGCTTCATCGTCTCGAGGGCCTCCTGGATGTCGTCGTCCGCGCCGATCGTGACGGGCTTGCCCTCGCCGAGCGAGCCCGCGGTGGTGCTCGAGGGGTCGCCGCCCTCCGCGATGCATTTCACGACGATGTCGCGATCGGTGAGCATGCCCTTCAGCCGCTTGTCGTCACCGCAGATCGGCAGTGCACCGACGTCCAACGACGCCATCAGGCGCGCGGCGTCCACGAGGGTCTCGTTCTCTCCCACGCACCGGGCGTCGGGGGTCATGATGTCCCTGGCAACAGTCATGTCCTTCTCCTTTCACTGATTCAGCGACAGTAGGCGCGCGCCGGATCCGCTGCGGAGGGGCTTGACAGGAACTTGCCGTGCGGTTCGGATCGATGCCCACGGCGATGACGCAATGCCGGAGCCTGCCCGACGGCGGATCTCAGAGCAGGATGACGACGTCGGTGATCAGCCAGGTGCCGTCGACGAGGACGAGGGTGTACACCCAGTACTCGTCGACGAGGAAGGGCGGATCCACCGGCACACCGTTCGCATCCGTGAGCGAGTCGTACGTCTCGTGCGACTTGATCTCGAAGGTCTCGGACGAGCGACGCTCGATGTCGGTCGGCGTGAAGGCGAAGTCGGCGACGGCAGCGCTGTAGGACCGGGATGCCGGTCCGAACGCCGCACACCCGCTCGCGTCCATCGCGCTGCGGAACGAGGGGGTGGTGGTCGCCAGGTAGGCGTCGCAGTCGCCCTCCAACCAGGCGTCGTTGTACGCGCGCATGGCCTCGATCGCCGCGCGTTCATTCGTGTTCGCCGGTTCGTCCTCGGACGCCGCCCCGTTCTCCCCTTCGGCGATCCTCCACTCTCCGTCCGCCTCGACGAGGTGATAGCGGTACGGCGCGCCGGTCTCGTACGGCGGATCGATCGGCTCGCCGAATTCGTCGACGTCGAGCGTGCACACCTCGACGACGTCGACGATGATCTCGCCGACGTGCGCGTCGACGAGGGTGCGGAACCGCATGTCTTCGGGGTGCACGTCCATCGGGCAGTACGCGTTCTGATCGCTGATGTGCTGCTGGAAGCTGGGGCAGTCCGGCCATGCCATGGACTCGCGGAAGCCCGCTGTCGTCGACGCCTCCAGTGCGGCGCAGTCGCCCGCGGAGTAAGCGGCCCGCCAGTCGGCCATGGTCTCGGCGACCGCCTGGTCCTCGGCGGCCGTCAGCTGCCCCTCGGTGCGACCGCCGGTGACATCGTGCACACTCTCGAGCTTCCAGGTGCCATCCGCGCGGACGAGGTGATACCGATAGTCGACTTCGACGGACACCGGGGTGGCCACCGACTCACCGTTCTCGTCGATGTAGCTTCGAGCCTCCATGTGAGCGAGAGCGGCGATCGTGCCACGGCCGGTGCCGGCCGCCGAGATCGGCGTCACCTCGAGCGATTCCAGCACCTGCGCGCGGCCGCTGGCCGACTGGACGAAGACGTCGCAGTCCGGCAGGCCGATGCCTGCGCGGAACTCGGTCGTCGTCACCGCGACGAACAGGTCGCAATCCTCCTCGGCGAAGGCCGTCTCGTAGGCGGCGACGACCGCCATCGCGTCGGCCTGATTGCCGCCCGTGGAGGACGGCGAAGGCGACGGCTCCGCTACCGCATGCACCCGCGCCGCCGCGGTCGAGCCGGCGGCTGCGGCGGGGAAAGACGTGACCGCCACGGTGCCGAGGACAGCCGCGAGCAGCGCCGGTGCGATCCATCGGCGACGCCGTCGATGCCCCTCGGGCGCAGATGGCCGTCGACGTGCCGCCGTGTGTGCGCCGACACCGTCGGCCGCCCGTCCGACGGGGCCGACGCCACTGTCAGACGAGCCCCCAGAGCTCCCCATGGCCGGAGCATAGTCCCTCGCAGCCGAGGAGGGCATCCCTCGCGCTTCAATCGATGCAGAGGCCCGGGATCACGGGGCCCGGCGGGGAGCACAGCGCGCTGGGCGCGGCGGCTACTCCATGCCGTCGATGAGCCAGTCGTCGCCGTCGGCGACGACGGTGTACACCCAGTCGATGGAGTCCTCGGTCGGCTCGTCGAGCGGCGCGCCGTCCTCACCGACGAGCGCCGTGAACGTCTCGGTGGTCGTCACGACGATCGCGTCGCCGTCCTGGCGCACATCGGTGACGTCCACCTCATAGTCCTCGACGGCGTCCGTGAACGTCTCCGCCTCGGTCTCGAACGCCGAGCAGTCCGTCAGGCCCGATTGCGTGCGGAAGCTCTCGGTGGTCGATGCGACGTAGGCCTTGCAGTCCGCGTCCTGCCACGCCTCGTCGTACAGCTCGACGGCGGCGACGGCCGCCCGCTGATCGGGGTCGGTGGCCGTGCCCCCGCCGAGCGGTGCGGCGGCGCCCAGGCCGGCGATCAGCCGCGGAACAAGCGTGGCGGCCAGGATGATGATGGCGAGCACCACGACGCCGAGCACGACCCACACGATCCAGAGTCTCGACTTCGCCGGCCCCGGAGGAACTGCGGGTGCCGTGGCGGGGCCCTGTCCGGCCATCGCGCCCGGCTCGGCGACGTGCTCGGTCCAACGGGTGCCGTCCCACCACCGCATGGCGCCGTGGCCGTCGTCGTACCAGCCCGGCGGAGTCGTCGTCATGCGAGAACCATAGACCCGCGGCATCCATCGTGCACTCATCGGCCTTCCCGCGATCGGCGGGCCATCGTGCCGCGTGGCCCGGCTTACTGGGTGGAACGCGCGTTGCCGCTGTCGCAGCCCGGCTCCTACATTCGCACCAACCCGAGGGTCGATCCGGGATCCCGCTCCCCAGGGCGGGGCCGGAGGCCGTCATCGGCCGAGCGCGGCCACCGCGCTTCGACTCCCCGAGGACCACCTCGAATGATCGAAGGAGATCACATGAGATCGCTACTACGCTCCGGGGTCGCGCTCGTCGCAGCTGCGGCGCTCGGCGCAGGGATCGTCCTCGCCGGGACGGCGGCCGGGGCCGACAAGGACAACGGCAAGGGCCTCGGCGGCCAGCCGGCAACCGCCAGTCAGATCTACCTCGACGAGATCAAGGACTACGGCGTCTGCCGCGGCACCGATCCTGAGTGCTACCACGAGTGGGGCAACGGCTGGACGGAGGGCGAGCAGAAGCGCATCTTCGTGTGGAGCCGCACCGCGGGTCCGCGTCACGCTCACCTCGGCACGGCGCTCGGTCCCGGGCTCAACCCGCCGCTGAACGACAACAACGTCGCCCAGAAGGCGATGATCGCGTGGGCGGCGGAACGAGGGATCGCGGTGGACTACACCGAGGACCTTGGGAGCTTCAGCCGACTGAACAACTACCAGGCGGTCGTGTTCCTCGGCTCGAACCGCGACACACTCGACGACACCGCGCAGACCACTCTGATGCAGTACGTCCGCGGCGGGGGTGGATTCGTGGGAATCCACAACGCCTTCGGCGCCGAATATCACTGGCCGTACTACGAGGGACTGCTGGGCGGGGCGAACTTCTACAACCACGGGCCGAACCGCGACGGCACGGTCGAGACGATCAACAACCGCGACGTGTCGACGTCCTTCCTGCCGGAGACCTGGGCGTTCAAGGACGAGTGGTACAACCTGATCCCGTACCCGAGCTTCGTCAACGTCCTGCTCGAGGTGGACCAGGCCACCAGCGAGGCGACCCCCGCGGGCCACGGGGAATCGCACCCGGTGAGCTGGTGCCAGTACTACGACGGCGGCCGGTCGTGGCTCACCACCCTCGGCCACGATGTGGCGGCGTGGACCGACGCGCCTCTCGCCGGCGACGAGTTCTTCAAGGAGCACGTGATGGAGGGCATCGAGAGCGCCATGGGCGTCAAGCAGTTCTGCACCGTCTGATCCACGGGGACGGGAGTCCACCGTCCGCGGGCCGGGGGCCCGGGCACGTCGTCACGACGGGTCCGGGTCCCCGCCTTTTCGGCCGGATGGCACGCCTGCGAGCGGTGCTGTCCCACTGGGTGGAACCATCGGTTCCGTCCCGCCGCGCATGCTTGCCGCGCCTTCCGTGCCGACGGATACTGCACACATGCGATCCGCTCTCACAGGCGAGCCGGTGTCGGTGCTCGACCGGATCCTCGCCATCCTCGACACCGTCCGCGAGTCGCACGGCTCGACCACGATCACGCAGCTCGCGCTGGCCACCGGCATCCCGAAGTCGACCGTCTCACGGCTCGTCGGCGACCTCGTCCGGCGGCGCTATCTCATGCGCACCGACGACGGCGTCACGATCGGCCTGCGCCTCTTCGAGCTCGGCTCTCGCGCCAGCACGCCTCGCCGGCTCACGGCCGCAGCGCTCCCGGTGCTCGCCGAGCTGTACAACGCGACCGGCGAGCATCTCAACGTCGCGGTCCAGGAGGGGCGTGACATGCTCTCGGTGATCTCCGTCCGCGGGCGACTGCGGCCGGTGCCGTCGCGCGCGGGAGTTCGCGTCCCGTCCGCGACCACCGCCCTGGGCAAGGCGGTGCTCGCGTTCACCGTCGACGAGCGCGTGCTCTGCAGCGTCATCACCGGCCTGGATTCGAGCCGACGGCATGCCCTCGAGAAAGAGCTCGACGCCGTGCGCACGGAGTCCGTCGCGATCGACCGCTGCGAGACCTTCCCGGGCGTCGTCGGCGTTGCGAGCCCCGTCCTCTCGCCGGAGCGCCTGCCCTTGGCGGCCATCTCGGTCGCCGGTCCCGTGGCGGACATGGATCCGAAGCGGATCGCGCCCCTCGTGCGCCACGCCGCCCTCGCCCTCACCCATCGACTGGCGCTGCAGGTGGCGTGAGGCATGTCGCCCGGAGTCATGCCCACCGCCGCCGGTGACGCCGTCGGCGTCCTCGATCGCATGACGTGCATCCTCGAAGCGTTCGACGGCGACGACCGGGGCATGGGCATCTCCGAGCTCGCACTGCGCGCGGGCCTTCCGAAGTCGACCGTCTCGCGGCTGGTCGCGACTCTCGTGCGTCAGCGGTATCTCGAGCGCGACGGAAAGCTGATCCACCTGGGTCTGCGGCTCTTCGAGCTCGGGCAGCTGGCCGAGCAGCCCCGTGAGCTCAGGATCGCCGCGCTCCCGGTCATGGCCGACCTCCGCAACCAGACCGGCGAGAACGTGCATCTGGCGATCCGCGACGGCGGCGAGGTGGTGTGCATCGCGGTCATGCGCGGCCGGTCGGCAGGGCCGTCGACCGTTCGCACCGGTGGGAGACTGCCCCTGCATGCCACGGCGCTCGGCAAGGCGGTGCTCGCCCATGACTCGCCGTCGGGCATCGACGACGTCCTCTCGGCGCCGCTGGCGCCGTGGACGCCGCAGACCATCACCGATCCGGCGGCGCTGCGGCGTCAGCTCACCGGCATCCGAGGCGGTGGACTCGCCGTCGAAGCGGGGGAGTTCGCGACCGGCGTCTCGTGCACCGCGATCGCGGTGTTCGCGCCCGAGGGTCGGCTGGCCGGCGCCGTATCGGTGTCGGGGTACCAGGAGGATCTCGACGCGGACCGTGTGGCACAGGCGCTGCGGGCGGCTGCGCTGACGCTCGCACGTCGCCTCGGGGCGCTCAGAGGCCCGTCGGACTGACGCCGGACGTCGGGCGCGTCAGCCGGCGCGGCGATCGGTCATCGTGGCGACGACCATGTCGCCGATGAGGCGACGGTGGGAGACCTGCAGTCCAGGGTCGAGCATGTCCCGGTCGAAGATGGCGGCGAAGGTGTGGCGGTTGGCCACATGGAAGCAGGCATACGCGCTGATCATCATGTGGACGTCGACCGCGTCGACGTCGTCGCGGAACATCCCGGCGCGGACGCCCCGCTCGATCACCTCCTCGAGGAGTGTGATGGCGGTGGCGTTCTCGCGCAGGATCGTCTCGGACTGACGCAGATGCTCGGCGCGGTGGATGTTCTCGATGCTGACGAGCTGGATGAACGCCTCATGCGTCGTGTGGTGCGCGTAGGTCGCCTCGGCGATGGTGCGGAGCGCCTCATCGGGCGTCAGCTCGCCGATATGGATGCCGCGCTCGACCTGACGGATCTGCGCGTACACCCGCTCCAGCACCGCGAGGTAGAGGCCTTCCTTCGAGCCGAAGTAGTAGTAGATCATGCGCTTCGTCGTGCGCGTGCGAGCAGCGATCTCGTCGACCCGCGCACCGGCGTAGCCGTTCGCGGCGAACTCGGCGGTGGCGACCTTCAGGATGTCGCCCTGCGTGCGGACGGCACGCTCGGTGGCAGCGCCCTCGCGCGCCTCGCTGCGCTGATCGCTCATCGACCGCCCTTCCCTGTCACCGAGCGCTCCTCGTCGCTGATGAGTTCACGGAAGTGCCGCTGCATTCTGTCACGATCAGGCCGGATGCCCGTGATGATCTGGAGACTAGCGCATGCCTGGCCGACCGCCATGAGCCCGCCGTCCAGCACCGGATGCCCTCGCCGGGCGGCCTGCCGGATGAGCTGGGTCTCGAGCGGACGGTAGACGACGTCCGAGACCCACGCCTCCTGCGGGAGCAGGTCGAGATCGAAAGCGACCCCCGGGTGATGGAGCATCCCCATCGGCGTCGCGTGGACGATGCCGGTCGCGGCGGCGATCGCGGCGGCGAGCTCTTCGGGCGACAGCGTGGCGATGGTCTGCCCCGGAAAATGCGTGCGCATGCGCGCGGCGAGTTCCGCGGCGCGCAGCGGCTCGGAGTCGAAGAGGTCGAGCCGCCGTGTCCCCTGCGTCAGCAGCGCGTACGCGGTCGCGGCACCGGCACCGCCGCATCCGATCTGGACGACCCGCTCGAAGGACGCCTCCGGCAGCCCTGCCGCGAGGGCGTCGCGGTAGCCCATCCAATCCGTGTTGTAGCCGCGCAGGCGTCCGGCGTCGAACACCACGAGGTTCACCGCGCGCAGGTGCGCGGCATCCGTGTCCAGCTCGTCGACGAGGTCGAGAACGAGCTGCTTGCACGGATGCGTGATGTTCATCGCCGCGAAGCCCGCGGTCTGGGCGTCGGCGAGGATGGCGCCGACGTCCGCAGCGGGACGGCCGAGCTCGATGAGATCGAAGATGCGGTACTCGTAGTCCAGCCCGAGCGCGCGGGCCTCGGCTTCGTGCATCGCCGGTGTGAGCGACGCGGTGATCCCCTCGCCGACCAGGCCGACGAGGTAGCGGTCGCGCGGCCGTGGGGAAGTCGATTCGACGGCGACGTCCCGGGTCACGCCGCCACTCCCTCGAGGGCTCGGCGGTGCTGGTACTGCGCCGCGAGCCGCACCGGGGCGTTGAGCGCGCCGTAGCCGGCGTACTCGCCACGCCGCTCGACGACCTCGAGGAAGACGGTGCCGATCGGATGCGTGTAGAAGTGCAGGAATTCTCCGGACTCGTCCCGGTCGTACATCACGTTCAGCTGTCGGAGCTCATCCAGGAGCTCGGGCTCGATCTGGTAGCGCGCCTCGATGTCGTCGTAGTAGTTCGACGGGATGTCGAGTGGCCGGAAACCACGATCGCGGGCCGCGCGAGCCAGCCGCAGAACGTCGGTCGTCGCGAAGGCGATGTGCTGCGGGAGGATCGCGTCGTCACGGGCGCCGGACGGCACCAGGTTGAGGGCGATCCTCACGACGCCGTCGGCGCTGCTCAGCACCTGGCTGCGCACCAGACCAACGGGGGCCGCCACCTCGATCGACGCCTCGGCGTGCAGATCCAGCACCGAATGGAAGAACAGCACCGCGGCATCGAAGTGCTGCCAGGGCTGAGCGAGGTTGAGGTGGTCGACGCGTTCGATCATGCCCGCGTCCTCGTCGTGGGGTGTGCCGAACTCGCTCACCCACCTCGGCTCCGCTCCCTGTCCGGCCCCGAAGAACACCTCCGAGCCGTCAGGAGCGCTCACGCCGACGAGCCGCTCGTCGCCCTCGTGCTCGGCCCGCGGCACTTCGGGAGCGAACAGGCCCGTCGCCCGGCGGAGGGCGAGCGGGGGGTCGTCGACCGACAGGCCGATGCCGGCGACGGTCGGCTGGGGGTGCTCCGAGTCCGGAGCGCCCAGCACGACCCGCGCGGCGCCGTGGGACCACAGCTCGACGCTCTTGGTGCGGTGCGGCCCGTGCGCGCGGAAGCCGAGCTGCGCCAGCAGTCGTCGCAGCTCCGGGACCTCGCTGGTGCGCAGCTCCACGTAGTTCACATCGGTGGGCGGCGCGACCTGGGGCAGGAGCGCGGTCGACATGCGGGCGGCGCGGCCGCCGGCGCGTGCGCCCAAGGCTGCGGCCGTCTCATGCTCGAGCCACCGGAGCGAGCGTCGCGCGTCGATCGCGGTGGCGAGCGGGTCGGCCTGGCGGAAGGTGTCGTTGAAGATCTCCAGCGAGACCGGACCGTCGTATCCCGTGCGCACCAGGTGCGCCATGAAGGTGCCGAGGTCGAAGCCGCCCTCGCCGGGGAAGAGGCGGTGGTGCCGGCTCCACGAGAGCACGTCCAGCGAGAGCAGCGGGGCATCCGCCATCTGGACGAAGAAGATCCGGTCGGCGGCGATGGTCTCGATCGCCTCGGGGTTGTGGCCCTTCGAGAGGATGTGGAAGCTGTCGAGGCAGAGCCCGATGCGGGGGTGATCGGCCAACCGGACGATGCGCGCCGCCGCTTCATAGCTGTCGACGAACCGGCCCCAGGCGAGCGCCTCGTAGGCGACCCGCACGCCGAACTGCTCGGCGACGCCGCCGAGCTGCCGCAGCTGAGCCGCGGCGAGCTGCTCGTCGCCGCTGCGCGCGGTGGCGACGTTGCTGCACAGCAGCATGGTCTCGATGCCCAGGCGATTCATGAGGGCGAATTTCGCCGCGGCGCGGCGGAGGTTCTGCTCGAGCAGCTCCGGCCCGACCCCCTCGAAGTCGCGGAACGGCTGGTACAGATCGAGCGTCAGGCCGAGGTCGGCGGCGCGATCGCGGATGGCTTCCGGTGAGCGGGGCGACGCGACGAGGTCGGGCTCGAAGATCTCGACTCCCTCGAACCCGGCCGCGCTGGCGGCGACGAGTTTCTCGTCGAGCGTTCCGCTCAGGCAGACCGTGGCGATCGACGTGCGCATGGCACCTCCCTGCGGCCACCGGCGCTGGTGTCCGCATGATTCTGTCTAGAGCATTGCATGGTTGTGTACTAACTAGTACGTTCGAAAGCCAAGGGCGATCGACGACGATTCAACCTGCTGGGAGAGGACACTCGATGATGAGTCTCGCCGAATGGAACACGACTCCCTCCGGAGGGCGCGCGCCGGTCTCGGTGCTCGACCGCATCTTCGCGATCCTGGATGCCGTGAAGGAGTCCGACGGATCGATCACGATCACCGACATCGCCGCCCGGACCGCCCTGCCCAAGTCCACCGTCTCGCGGCTCGTCACCGAGCTGGCCGGGCAGCGGTACCTGGAGCGCACCGAGGAGGGGGTCGCACTCGGACTGCGCCTCTTCGAGCTCGGTGCGCGCGCCAGCCTGCCCCGCCGGCTCGTCGCGGCCGCCGCCCCCGTCCTGCGGAATCTCCGCGACGTCACCGGCGAACGTGTCGGGCTCTGGGTGCAGCAGGGCACCGACATGGTGTCGATCGCCGCTGTCGCCGGGCGCCTGCCCATGCTGCCGACCCGCGCCGGGATGCGGTCCCCGGCCCTGACGACCGCCAGTGGCAAGGCCTACCTGGCGTTCTGCGCCGACCCCGCCGTGGTCGACAGGATCAGCGCACCGCTCGTCGCCGACGATGCCGAGCACTTCCGGGAAGAACTCGCCCACGTGCGCGATGCGGCGGTGGCCCTCGACATCGAGGCGTCGTACCCGGGCATCCTCGCGGTCGCGAGCCCCGTGCTCTCCGGCGACCGCGTCGTGATCGGAGCGATCTCCGTCGCCGGTCCGAGCGGCGCGATGGATCCGGAGCGGGCCTCGCCGCTGGTGCGCGCCGCCGGCAGCACGGTCACCCGTCGACTGGCGGCGGCGTAGCGGCCATGCGCACCGCGAACTGGACCGATTCGGTCAGCGTGCTGGACCGCGTGACCGCGGTCTTCGACGCCTTCGGCGATGACGACCACGGGCTCGGCGTCTCGGAGCTGGCCCGGCGGGCGAATCTCCCCAAATCGACGGTGTCTCGGATCGCCGCCGACCTCGTGGCCCAGCGATTCCTCGACCGGGACGGCGAGCTGCTCCACCTCGGCGTCCGTCTCTTCGAACTCGGACAGACCGTGCCGCAGCCGCGCATGCTCCGCCAGCTCGCGCTCCCGGTGATGAGGGAGCTGCAGGACGTCACGGCGCAGACCGTGCAGCTGGCGGTGCTCGACGGATCGGACATCGTCCTCATCGCCATGCTGCGGCAGCCGTCCACGGAATCCTCGTCCACGGGGCCTTCTCCCGCGCCGTCGCGCGCCCGGATCGGCGGACGCGAGCCTGCGCATGCGACGGCGCTCGGAAAGTGCATCCTCGCGTTCTCGCCCCCGGAGGTGGTCGCGCGCCTCGCGGCAGGAGGGTGGGAGCGACGGACGCCGCACACGATCGTCGAGCAGACCGCGCTGGTGCGCGAACTCGCGGACGTGCGTCGCAGCGGTGTGGCGACCGAGCACGAGGAGTGCGCGCTGGGCACCGTCGCGGTCGCGAGCCCGATCCTCGTCCCGGGCGAGGCGCCGACCGCGGCGATCTGCGTGGCCGGCCCCGTCGCCGCGCTGCAGCCTGACCGTGTCGCCGCCGCCGTACGGGCCGCGGCCGTCACGCTGAGCCGCCGGCTGACGGCGGAGCGCGAGCACTGACGGCCCAGCGCGACCCCCGCCGCAGGCACAGGGCAAGCGAGGTTCCACAGGGCAAGCGAAGGGGGTGGGTGCGCGTGCGCACCCACCCCCTCCTTATGCGTGTGGTCAGCCCGCCATCTCGCGGATGGCCTCGTAGGCCTCCAGGCTCTCGCCGGTGAAGTACTCGCTGAAGAAGTCCTCCGACTTGGTGATGAAGGCATCCATGTCGATGTCCTCCGTCTCGATGACCGTCATCGCGTCGTTGGCACGGTACTCGTCGAGGATCTCCTCGGTCGCCTCGTCGACGCAGTCGGCGTTCTCGGGGCGGATCTCGTGGATGGTCTCCTCGAGCAGCGCGGTCTGCTCTTCGCTCATCTTCTCGTACGTCTTGTCGCTGACGAGGATCCAGTGGATGCCGACATTGTGGTTGTTCAGCACCGCGGTGTTGAGGATCTCGTCGTAGCTGGACGACCGCGTCGCGACGATCGGGTTCTCCTGGCCGACGGCGATGCCCTGCTGCAGCGCCGAGTAGACCTCCTCCACCGCGACCGAGACCGGGTTGGTGACGCCCAGCGCCTCGGCGTTGGCGAGGAACTGCGGCGAGTTCGGGAACCGGATCGGCACGCCGTCGAGATCTTCAGGGCTCGTCACCTCGACGTCCTTCGTGGTGAAGGTGCGGGAGCCGAAGAACCAGCCGTCGACGATGTTGACGCCGGTCGACTCGTGGAACGACGCGAACAGGTCTTCCGAGCCTTCGTCGATCCACTGGAACGCGTGGTCGACGTCGTCGAAGGCGTAGGTCGCGTCGACGACGCCGATCGGCTCGAACGTCGAGCTCAGCGCCGACGCACCCTGCAGGTCGATGTCGATGTCTCCGGCCTGGACCAGCGGGAAGCGGTCGGCGTCGGGGCCGAGCTGGCTCGCGGGGTACAGGTCGACCGTGAAGCCGATGTCGGCCTCCTCGAGCCGTTCCTTGAGCAGTTCGACGCCGCAGTAGTAGTTCGGCGTCTCCTCGTTCTGGCTGGTCGCGACGGTGAGCGTGACGGGTTCGTTCTCCGCCGCGGACTCGGTGTCCGTGCCCTCGGGCGTGCCGCCGCCGGCGCAGCCGGCGGCGACGAGAGCGGTTGCTGCGAGCGCTGACGCGGCGAACATGCCGCGGCGCTTCGAGCGGGCTGTGCTCATGGGACTCTCCTCTGGTGTGCGCACGTCGTCGTGCGGGTTCTGACGTGTCATTCGATAGCCGGTGCGTGATGTGCCGTCGACGCGGCTCGCGCTGCGAACTCCCTGTCGACCACGCCGTCACGTGCGGCCCGGTGGCAGTGCTGACTCTTACGGACTTCGATCGGCCGGCAAAGCGATGTCCCGGCGAATGGAACATGAGGTGGGAGCTCCCCGCGGGAGCCTCACCGCTGAATGGAACGATCCGCCCACGTCGGCCCATGGTGCCATACGCTCGTGGCCGACTCTCGCCGCGACGATGATGCAGGGAGGGGCGACGTGACCGCATCGACACCGCCACCGGTTCGCATGGGCGTGGTCGGCGCCGGGTTCATGGGGCGCCAGCACATCGCATACATCCGTGCCGCGCCGGGCGCCGTGTTGACGGCGGTCGCCGACCCCGCCGTGCAGCCGGCGGAGCTCGGATGCCCCACGTATCGGTCGATGGCGGAGATGCTGGATGCCGAGCAGCTCGACGCGGTGATCATCGCCAACCCCAACCCGCTGCATGTCGAGACGGCGGTCGAAGGCCTCGAGGCGGGCGTCGCGGTTCTTCTCGAGAAGCCGGTCGCCACCTCGTACGCGCAGTCGCGGCGGCTGGTGGACGCCGTCGAACGCCTGCAGGGACGTCTGCTCGTCGGTCATCACCGGCGTCATCACCCGGCGATCGCGCGGGCGCGCGCCGCGATCCGCGACGGGGAGCTCGGGAAGGTCGTCGCCGTGAACGGCATGTGGTCCGCGCGGAAGGAACCCGAGTACTTCACCGAGGCGCCGTGGCACAGCGAGCCGGGGGCGGGCGTCACCCTCATCAACGCCGTGCACGATCTGGACCTCCTGCGGCACCTGTGCGGGGAGGTCGCGGAGATCCAGGCGATGCACGGCTCGCACGCCCGCGGGCTCGACGTGGAGGACACGGTCTCGATGAGCCTCCGCTTCGAGAGCGGTGCCCTGGGCAGTCTGATCGCCTCCGACGCCGGCGTCTCGCCGTGGGGCTGGGACCAGGCCACGGAAGAATCGCCCGCCTTCCCGTTCCTCCCCGACGAAGTCGCCTACCGCATCGTCGGCACGCGCGCGGCGCTGTCGGTGCCGAACCTCGCGATGTACGCCTATGCACCGTCGGTGCCGGCGGATTGGCACTCGCCGCTCTCGCGCACCTACCTCCCGTACGCGCCGCGCGGATCCTTCCCCGCGCAGCTCGACCACTTCGTCGAGGTCGCCCGAGGCGCGGCGGCGCCCCTGGTGTCGGCGGACGATGCGTCGCGCACCCTCGCCCTGGTCGAAGCGGCGTCGCTCGCGGCGCGCACCGGCCGAACCGTGGACGTCGCGCGCTTCTCGTCCGATGCGGCGGAGCCGGCGGCGGGCGGTGAGCGGACCGATGACGGCACGGCATGAGCACCGGTTCGACGCGATCGTCGTCGGGGGAGGCCTCGCGGGTCTGGCGGCCACGCGGCGTCTGGCCGAGGCCGGACTGCACGTCGCACTCGTCGAGAAGCGGGACCGGCTCGGGGGCAGTTCGGCGCTGAGCGGAGGATGGTTCGCGCTGTCGGACACGCCGGTGCAGCGACGAGCGGGGGTCGAGGACTCCGACGACGTCTTCCTGGCCGACATGCTCGAGACCGGCGGCGGCTTCGCCGACCCGCTGCTGCTGCGGGGGCTCGTCGCCCACCAGGCGCACGCGGTGGCGGCGATCGACAAGGCGGATGCGTGGACCGACGAACTCAAGGTCAGCGCCGGCATGACGATCGCTCGCGCGCACCTGATCCGCATCCGCGGACTGCTCGCGTCGCTCGAGCGCGACGCCGTCGCGGCGGGGGCGGCGCTCCTTCTCGGCCGGCCCGCCGACGCACTGGTCAAGGAGGGCACGCGGGTGAACGGCATCCGCTCAGAGGGGGAGGTGTTCGCCGCAGATGCGGGGGTCGTCCTCACCACCGGCGGATTCTCACGCTCGCGCGAGCTGCTCGACCTGTTCGTACCGGATCAGGCGCCGGCCATGCCGTACGGCGGCGTGGGCAGCACCGGCGACGGGCTTCGCATGGCATGGATGCTGGGTGCCGGCCTCGCTGACGTCGGCCACGTCGCAGGGACCTACGGCCAGCACGCCGAGGCGACGGACGACGAGCACGAGCTGCTCACCGCGAACTACCTCGGCGCGATCCTCGTGAACGCGCTCGGCGCACGCTTCACCGACGAGTCGGAGTCGTACAAGGTGCTCGGCTCCGCGGTGCTGAACCAGCCGCGCCGGATGGCGTTCCAGATCTTCGACGCCCGGGTGCGGGCACTGTCGAAGCCGGGCGTGCCCCTGTCGGACATGGAGCGGATCGAAGAGCTCGGACACCTGGTGAACGCACCGACACTCGCCGAGCTCGGACGTCGGCTGGAGCTGCCGCCGGGCGCGCTCGAAGGCACTGTGGAGCAATACAACGAGAGCGTGGCCGGCCGGACCGCGGATGCCTTCGGCCGGACCGGTCTCGTGAACGGCGTCGGTGCGCTGCTGCCGGTCGCCCGGGCGCCCTTCTACGCGTATCCCGCCGTGACGGCCATGACCTCGACCTACGGCGGTCTGCGCGTTGCGCCCGACACCACGGTGGTGCGGGTCGACGGCAGTCGGATCGAGGGCCTCTCCGCCGCGGGAGAGGTCGTCGGCGGATTCCACGGCGCGTCCTACATGACGGGGACGGCGCTCACCAAGGCGCTCGTCTTCGGCGTCGTGGCCGCCGACACCATCACCGGCGGCGCGCGCCTGACCACCTGACCGTTCAGCCGGTCAGCCGGTCGGCTGCGCGGATCGCCAGCTCATACCCGTACACGCCCGCACCGGCGATCACCGTGCGCGCGACCTTCGAGGTGATCGAGTGACGGTGGTCGGCGTCGCGGGCGTGGATGTTGGTGATGTGCACCTCGACGACGGGCGTCGACAGCATGTGCAGCGCGTCGAGCAGCGACACCGAGCCGAAGCTGAGGCCGGCCGGATTGATCACGACGGTCGCCTGCTGGCGGAAGGCCTCGTGCACCCACTCGACGAGCTCGTGCTCGGCGTTGGACTGCGCGAAGAAGAGCTCGAACCCGAGCTCACGCGCGACCCGCTCGCAGTCCGCGCGCACCTCGTCGAGGGTCTGGGTGCCGTAGACCTCCGGCTCGCGCACGCCGAGCATGTTGAGGTTCGGGCCGTTCAGCACGAAGAGCTTTCTCGTCATGGAGGACTCCTTCCGCCCCGTGAGGCCCTCGATGCCCCCGCGTGGTCGTCGCGGGGGCACCGGGAGCCGGGGCGCTTCTACAGGCCGAGCAGCGTCGGCAGGAACGTGACGATCACCGGGAACAGCGTCAGCAGCAGCAGGACCGTTCCCAGCGGGATCAGGAACGGCAGGATGCCGCGGAACAGCTCGCCCATGGGTCTGCGGGTGATCGACCCGACGACGAAGAGGACGGCACCGACCGGTGGTGTCAGCGAGCCGATCATGAGGTTGAGGATCATCAGCACGCCCAGCTGCACCGGATCGATGCCGAACTGGGCGACGATCGGCATCAGGATCGGCACGAGCACGAGGATCACCGGCGGCGCCTCGAGCGGGATGCCGAGCAGGATCAGCAGCACGTTGAGCATCAGCAGGAACACGATCGGGTTGTCGGTGAACCCCGTGAGCCACTCGCCCAGCGCCCGCGAGACCTGCTCGCGAGCCAGCACCTGGCCCATGAGATTCGACGCGCCGAGGATGAGGAGGATCCCGCCGGAGATGACGACCGTCTCCTTGGCCGACTTCCAGAACACCCGCCACGTCAGCGTGCGGTAGATCACACCGAGAAGCAGCATGTACACCGCGGCGATGCCGGCGCTCTCCGTGGCCGTGAACAGTCCGCTGAAGATGCCGCCGAGGATGATCACCGGGAGCAGTGCGGGCCCGATGACGCGCACGGCGGCTTTGCCCAGCATCCCCCCGTCGAACGGGCGCCCCACGGCGACGTCCGGATGCCGCCGCACCCAGAAGAAGATGTAGGTCGCCAGGCCGACAGCCATGAGCATGGCGGGGATGATGGAGCCCGCGAACAGCGCCCCCGTGGAGATCGACGCGGTCGCGGCGAAGAGGACGGCCGGGATGCTCGGCGGCATGACGGTGCTCATCAGTGAGCCCGATGCCGTGAGCCCCGCGGAGAACCCGTACGGATAGCCGGCCTTCAGCATCTGGGGGATCTGCACCTTGCTCGTCGAGGCGGCGTCGGCGAGAGCGGAGCCGCTGATCCACGAGAAGCCGATGGCGGTGCCGAGATTGACGTAGGCGAGGTTGCCGGGCAGCCGCGGCAGGAGCGCCCGCGCCAGGTCGTACAGGCGCGTCGCGATGCCGAGGTTGTTGGCGACCGTGCCGACGAAGATGAACAGCGGCACGGCGAGCAGCGGGAAGCTGTTGATGCCGTTGACGATCGACGAGATCGCGTACCCCGCTGACAGCCCCTGGCTGTAGAAGTAGAGCATGCTCGATGCGATCATCGCGAACGCGACCGGCACCCGCAGCAGCAGGAAGACGACGAACAGCAGGATGTAGAGCCAGAGATCCACGATCAGCCCTCCATCTCGCCGATGTCGAGCTTGCGCTCGGGGCGGTTCGCGTAGGGGATCTTGAACGACGAGTGGATCGCGGCAGAGACGAAGCCGACGAGCGCGAAGATGTACAGCATGCCGAGCGGCACGTGCATCGCGGCACTCAGCCGGCCCCACTCGATGTCGATCTTCACCCAGGCCTCGTAGGCGAGCGCCAGGCTGGTGACGACCATGATGACCGCCGAGATCACGCGCAGTGCGACGAACAGCCGGGTGCCGGCCAGCATCTCGTCGAACATCTCGAGCACGATGTGGCCGTTGCGTCCCACGAGGTAGCCGGTGGTGATGAACGTCAGCGCGATCATCGACAGCAGGGCGAGCTCGCCGGCGCCCACCCAGCTGACCGCGGGGAAGTACCGGCCGAGCACCTGGTACATGACGCCGAAGATGATGAAGGCGAACAGCGTGACGCCGATCGTGATCTCGATGCCCGAGAGCACCCTGATGAACACCGGGTCGGGCGGGACGCCCTGGTTGAGCTTCGGCGTCGTGTAGTAGGTGTTCGTGTGCGGAAAGATCGACTCGCCCACCCCGGGCTCGTGCGCGGCTTCCGCAGCCTTCTCGGGCTCGGTGCGGCCGCTCTCCTCGGGTTCGGGTCCCGGGTCCTTGTCGGTCATGGCGCCACCGCCAGGGTGTCAGGGTGCATTGCCAACCTCTCTGTTGATGCCGGGCCGCGCGCGCATCGCCGCCCCTGCGACTCTGGTCTGCAGGCGGGAGCGTGCAAAGGAGAGTTTCGCCGAATGGGACACCGACCGCACGCGCAGATCCGCCCCCGTCGTGGGGGACGGGGACGGATCGGCGTGGTGGGTCGGCGTCGTCTCGCGGCCCGCGGAGGAGCCGCTGCGAGAACCGCTACTTGACCACGGTGACCGTCGCGGTGGACGAGAGCTGCTCCTGGACCCCCGCGGCGTTGAGGACGTTCGCCCTCACGGTCAATGTCACCTCCCCCGTGGGCACGTTGTGGTCGACCGCGTCGGCGTCGAACCGGACGATGATGCGGTTCTTGTTCGCCGTGACGTCCGACGCCTCGATCGGCGACGACGTCAGCGGGGCGATCAGCACCGCACCGCCGTCGTAGGTGTAGCCGGCCGGCAGTTCGAAGTGCGCCGAGACCTGGCCCTGCACCCCGGTGAACAGTCCGGTCTCCGAGCCGAGCTGCAGGGTTCCCGGCGTGAACCTCAGCGCACCCGGCTGATCCTGCGGCACGAGGTACACCTCGATCTTGCCGGTCGGGCGCGGGTCGGTGCAGTCGTTGAAGAAGTACTCACCGGCACGGTCGAACGTGTGCTGGTAGGTCTCTCCGGGCTGCAGCTTCGCGTTGAACTCGCCCTCGAAGAACTGCGTCGCGCAGTGCGGCTTCTGGTTGGGGAAGTTCGGGAACGTCTCGGCCCCGGGGTTGCGGAAGGTCACGGTCGTGCCGACCGGCACCCGCAGGTGGGTGGGCTGCATGCCGTTGGTCGACACGCTGTCGCGTGCGGCAGCCGTGTCCGCCGTGCGGCTCGACCGCGCCAGCAGCACCGTGTCGCCCACCGTGGACCCCTCGACGGCCGCGCCGCCCACGGGCCGGCGGATGGTCAGCGGCGCCGTGTCGGGCCCCTCCTGGCTTCCGGACTCCGTCGTGTACTCGCCGCCGAGCTTGAAGGCCCAGAGCGAGTCGCCCTGCGTCACGGATCCGCCGTACGGGTTGGTCGAGCCCGCCGCGAACACGGCGACGTACTGCTCGCCGTCGACCTCGTAGGTGACGGGAGCCGCCGCGATGCCGGACCCCGTCTGGAAGTCCCAGAGCACGTCGCCCGTGACGGCGTCCATCGCCAGCACCCTGCCGTCGATCTGGCCGACGAACAGCAGATCGGATGCCGTGGTCAGCGGTCCCTGGCCGTGTGACATGTCCGTGCCGAGGTGGTTCTGCCACGCGACTTCGCCGGTCGACGCGTCGTACGCCAGGATGCCGCCCGTCTGGTACTGACCGATGGCTCGCAGCCCGTTCGCCGAAGCGCCGTTGTAGTGCGCGACCGGGTTGGTGCCGTAGGGGAAGTACACGAGGTTCGTGCTGTGGCTGTACGAGTGGTTCGACCAGTCGCCGCCGCCGTTCTGGCTGGTGGTCGACAGGATCGGCACGTTCCACTGCGGGTCGTACATGCAGCCCAGACGATGGTCGGACGGATAGCCCTCGGGATACGTCAGGTAGGGCTCGTCGACCGCGACGTAGCTGTCGGGGTTGAAGACGAGGTTGCCCTCGGCGTCCGGCTGGTAGCCGTTGTAGTTGGGCACGCCGCGCCAGGGATTTCCGGGGATGTTGGCGGGGTCCAGCTTCTCCCAGACCAGGCATTCCGGCAGCAGCCGGGTGGCGGGGAACGGCTGGGTCGGGGAGTGGCTCTGGCGGGAGTCGGTGATCATCGCCTTCTCGGTCACGGGAAGCACGGGCTCGCCGTTGGTGCGGTCGAGCACGAACTGGTGGCCCGACTTGCTGCCGTAGAAGACGACCTTCCTCTCCTCACCGTCGACCACGATGTCGGCCAGCGTCGGCGGGTGGACGTTGTCCATATCCCAGACGTCGTGATGGATCGACTGGTAGTGCCACTTGTACGCACCCGTCATCGCGTCCACCGCGACCATGGTGCTCGAGAACAGGTTGTCGCCGGGTCGAAGCGATCCGTCCTGCGACGACGTGCAGCTGCGGGCGTTGCCGAAGGTCATGTAGTACATGCCGAGCTCCGGGTCCACGGCTCCGTGCATCCACGACGTGGCGCCGCCCTCTTCGGAGCAATCGGTGCCGTCTGGAAGCACCGGTCCCCAGGTCTCGGACGGGTCGAACGTGATGCCGTCGACGCCGGTGTACTGCTGGCCGCGCGGCGGTCCGCCGAAGAAGTGCCAGAGGTACGATCCGTCGCTCGCGTCCAGCGCGACCACGGCGCCGCGGTCGCCGTCCGCCGCGTGCGCGTAGACGATCCCGTTGTAGTAGACGGTCGCGACCTTGCCGACGCGTCCGAGGTCCTCACCGTCGGCGCCGGTGGGCTGCGCCGCCCACACCTCCGCGCCGGTGGCCTGGTCCAGCGCGACGACGCGGTTGCCGCCCGCCAGCGTGAAGATCTTGCCGTCGCCGGCCGAGACACCGCGGCGCGTGCCCGACAGCCCGTAGACGGTGTTCTCCCACTTCCAGACTGGCTCGCCGCTCGCCCCGTCGACGGCGATCACCCCGCCGCTCGGGGTGTCGAGGTAGATGACGCCGTCGACCACGATCGGGGTCGTCTGCTGCCCGGTGTCGTCGCTGGCCGGCGCAACAGCCGACACGTGCGTGCGCCACGTCGGCGCGAGATCCTCGAGGTTCTCTCGCGTGATCTGCGTGAGGCCGGAGTAGTGCTGGTTGCCGAGGTTGCCCCCGACCGTGGGCATGTCGGCACCGGTGGGTTCGAGACCTGTCAGCCCTGCCGGCGGGACCGGCTCGGCCGGTCTGGTCACTCCGTAGGCGGGTGACGCCGCGATCGCGAGCACTGCCACGAGTGCCCCGATTCCCGCAGCTGCCACCCTCGTGGTCAGTCGTTTGCGCATCCCTTGCTCCTTGATCGTCTTCGATCCGGCGCCGGGTGGCGCGTGCCCGCCGGCGCCCCTGTGGGGAATGCCGTCCGGCTCCCGACTCTGGGGATCGGCCGCACCGGCCGGCGCTCGGACGCTAACGCCGGGCCGAGGAGGCGGCAACCGTGCGACCCATCGAGTGGTACAACCCTCCGCTCGGTTCGGGTGCGAGGCCCCGGGCCTTCGGGGCCTTTCTGCCCAGTGGGACACGCGTTGTCTGGGGCTGCGCCGTCTGCGTACCATGCGGCGTCGGCATCAATGCCCATGGACGGAGTTGTCATGGCCGCTTCAGCACCCTCATCCCTGTCGCCCGAGCAGCAGGCGGAGCTTGATGAGGTCTTCGAACGGGCGCGAGCGGCGCTCGCCGTCATCGAGACCTACGATCAGGAACGCGTCGATCGCCTGATCCGTGCCGTCGCGTGGGCGGTCGCGAACCGCTCGTCGTTCCACCGGCTGGTGGAGATGGGCATCGAGGAGTCCGGCCTCGGCGACTTCGACAGCCGCATGAACAAGCGGATGAAGATCCGCGGCGTCCTCCGTGACGCGCTGCGCAGTCCCTCGGTGGGCATCATCGAGGAGGACCGCGAGAAGGGGCTCGTCAAGTACGGCAAGCCCGTCGGCGTGATCGGCTGCGTCGTCCCGACGACGAACCCCGACCTCACGCCCGCCGGCAACGCGATCTATGCGATCAAGGCGCGCGACGTCGTGGTGTTCTCGCCGCACCCGCGTTCGAAGCACACGACGTTCGAGACGGTCCGGCTGATGCGCGAGGCGCTCGAGGCGGAGGGCGCTCCCGCCGACATCCTGCAGTGCATCACGCTGCCGAGCCTCGCCGCCTCGCAGGAGATCATGCGCCGCTCCGACCTCGTCATCGCCACCGGTGGACAGGGCCTGGTCCGCGCGGCGTACAGCTCGGGTACCCCGGCGTACGGCGTGGGCGCGGGCAATGCTACGGAGTTCGTGGACGAGACCGCCGACCTCCGTGAGACCGCGCGCAACTGCATGCTCTCGAAGACGTCGGACTTCGGCTCGGGCTGTTCGGCCGACGGCAACGTGCTGGTGCCCGCGTCCAGATACCGCGAGATGCTCGAGGCGCTCCAGGCCGAAGGCGGGTATCTGGCGACCACCGGGCAGCGGGCTGCGCTGCAAGCGGTGATGTGGGATGCCGAGGGGCACCGGCTCGCAGACACGGTGGCGATCTCGCCTCAGCAGCTCGCGCGGGCCGCGGGATTCGACATGCCGTCCGAGAGCAGGTTCATCGTGGTCGAGGGCGATGGGATCGCCGAGGACCGGCAGTTCTGCAAAGAGAAGCTGACCACCCTGATGGCGGTCCACGCGTACGACGGCGGCTTCGAGGAGGGTGTCGAACTCGCCAAGCGGCTCTACGAGATCGGCGGCAAGGGCCACTCGTGCGGCATCGCCTCGACCGACGATGCGCACATCGACTACTTCGCACGGCACATGCCCGTCTCGCGCATCATGGTGCGGCAGCCGAACTCGAAGGCGAACGCCGGGTCGTTCACGAACGGGATGCCGATGACCTCGTCGATGGGATGCGGCACGTGGGGCGGCAACATCACGTCCGAGAACGTCTCGCTCCGTCACTACCTGAACACGACGTGGGTCTCGCGCACGATCGCGGAGGACCGGCCCACCGACGAGGAGCTGTTCGGCGAGTTCTACGATCCCGCGCTGGAATCGGCCGACGCCGCGGCGGCCCGGCCATGAGCGCCGCCGAAGACCGCGGCACGGCGGCCCAGCCTGGCGACGGGACGTCGGGCGACGGGACGTCGGCCGAGGCGCTCGTCGACGAGGCGCGTCGATGGTGGCAGACCGACATCATCGACATCCGTCCCGGCGAGATCGCCCTGCGCGGCTACCCGATCGAACAGCTCATCGGCAACGTGGGCTTCGTCGAGACCATCTGGCTCATGCTGCGCGGGGAGCTGCCCTCGCGGGCGCAGGCGACACTGCTGGAGTCGGCCCTGGTGGCCTCCGTCGACCACGGGCCGCAGGCCCCGTCCATCGCGATCGCCCGGATGGCAACGACGTGCGGCGTGCCGGTGAACGGCGCCATGGCCTCGGCGATCAACGTGCTCGACGACATCCACGGCGGTCCGGGGCAGCAGTGCATGGAGCTGTACCTCGAGGTCGACGCGGAGTGCGAGCAGGGGCGCGACCTCGATGACGCCGTCCGCCTCGTCCTGCAGCGCCGGCGGGACGCGGGCGTCACCTACATCCCCGGCTTCGGGCACCGGTTCCATCCGCTCGACCCGCGCACCCCGCGGCTGCTGTCGCTGGTCGACGCCGCCGCGGCGGACGGCACGGTCAGCGGGCGGTTCGCAACGATCGGGCGCGCCGTCGAGGCCGCCATCGGTGCCGGAAAGCCCCGGCCCATCCCCATGAACGTCGACGGAGTGACCGCCGTCATCTACTGCGAGCTCGGCTTCACCCCCGAGCTCGGGCGCGGCGTGTTCATCCTCGCCCGCTCGGTCGGCATCCTGGCGCACGCCAGCGAGCAGATGGTCCAGGGCGGCCGCATCAAGGGACCGCTGCCCAAATCCATCGGATACACCTACACGGGCCCCGAGCGCCGATCGGTCGCGGGCGCCGGCGACGAGAGAAGGAGCACGTCATGAAGGACCTGGTCTCGAACCAGATCGTTCGCTACCTGGAGGCACGCGATGTCGAGCATGTCTTCGGGCTCTGCGGCCACACGAACATCGCGCTGCTGGCAGCGCTCGAGAAGAGCGAACAGATCTCCTTCGTGAACGTGCGGCACGAGCAGATCGCGGCGCACGCGGCGGACGGCTACGCGCGGGCGGCCCGTCGCACGGGAGTCGTGCTCACTCATCTGGGTCCCGGTCTCACGAACGCGACCACAGGGGTGGCGAACGCCGCCCTCGACTCGATTCCGATGGTGGTCATCGCGGGCGACATCCCGACCCACTACTTCGGCAAGCACCCGCATCAGGAGATCAACCTCCACGCCGATGCGTCGCAGTACGAGATCTACCGGCCCTTCGTGAAGCGTGCGTGGCGCGTCGATCAGCCCCACCTCATCGCCGAGGTGCTCGACAAGGCGTTCACTCTCGCCGAGAGCGGGCGCCCCGGCCCCGTGCTCGTCGACGTGCCGATGGACGTCTTCTCGGCCGAGGTCGACGTCGCGCTGTTCGACAGGGTGGTCGGCAATACCCGCGCGCTGGTGAAGCCAGGCCTCGACGAGGCGGTCGCCGAGCGGATCGTGCAGAACCTGCTGGATGCCGAGCGCCCGGTGCTGTACGTCGGTGGCGGCATCGTCGCCGCCGGCGCGGCACCCGAACTCGCCGAATTCGCCGGGCTGCTCTCCCTTCCCGTCGCCCACAGCCTGATGGGCAAGGGCGCAGTGCCCGACGACAGCCCGCTGGTGCTCGGGATGACGGGGTTCTGGGGAACGGCGTTCACCAACGAGACCACCCGGACGGCGGACTGGATCCTCGCGCTCGGGACGCGGTTCGCGGAAGCGGACTCGAGCTCCTGGTATTCCGAGTACACCTTCGACATCCCGGGCACGAAGCTCATGCAGATCGACGTCGATCCGGCCGAGCTGGGGCGCAACTACCCGCTCGAGATCGGCGCGCTGGCCGATCTCAAGTCGGCGCTGGGGATGCTGCTGCGGGTGGCCCGCCGCCTGGCTCCCGACGGCGTGCGCCGCACCGAGCTCCTGGCGCAGATCGCGGCGAACCGCGCGACGCTGAAGCTCCAGAACGCCGACGCGCAGGCATCCGGAGCGTGGCCGATGCGGCCCGAGCGGATCCTCTCCGAGACGCGGGAGGTGCTCCCGGCCGATGCGATCATCACCACGGACGTCGGCTGGAACAAGAACGGGGTGGGGCAGCAGTTCGACATCCTCACGCCCGGCAGCTTCCTCACCCCCGGGGGCTTCGCGACCATGGGCTTCGGCGGGCCGGCCGCGGTCGGCGCCAAGATGGCCTGCCCCGACCGCGTCGTGGTCTCGCTCGTGGGCGACGGCGGCTTCGGGCAGAATCCGGCGGTGCTCTCGACCGCCCGCGAGCAGGGTGTCGCGGTGGTCTGGGTCGTGATGAACAACAACGCCTTCGGCACGATCGCCGGCCTCGAGAAGGCGGCGTTCGACACGACGTACGGCACTGTGTTCGGCAGTGCCGACGACCCGCTGTACACCGACTTCGCCGCGATCGCCGAGGCCTACGGGGTCACCGGCATCAAGGTCGAGTCGGCGGCGGAGTTCAAGCCCGCCCTCGAGCGGGCGATCGCGCTCGAGCGCCCCGTCGTGATCGACGTGTCGATGGTCAACGTGCCGACGCCCACCACGGGTCACTGGAACATCCTCGACATCTACGCGCCCGGCGAGACCGTGGAGCACGTCGCCACCCCCTGACCCGTCGCCCTCGGCGACGAACCGATTCGTGAGGCGGTCCGATGATGTACACCGCACGTCGATCATGAGCGCGGCGCAGCGCGTGCTGGACGTGTCGATCTCGACCGTGTGCCTGTCGGGCACGCTCGAGGACAAGCTCCGCGCCGCGGCCGCGGCCGGGTTCTCGGGTGTCGAGCTGCTGGAGTACGACCTCATCATGTCGACGTGGTCTCCCGGGCGGGTGGCCCGGGAGGCCGCGGATCTCGGGCTCTCCCTCGAGGTGTATCAGCCGTTCCACGTCGAGACGGTCGCGCCGGACCGCTTCGGCGCCGCCCTCCGCCGCGCCGAGCGCAAGTTCGAGCTGCTCTCCGAACTCGGGGCCGGCGTGCTGGTGTGCTGCTCGTCGAGGACCGACGACGGCGTCGATGACGACGGTCTGACGGCGGAGCAGCTGCACGCCCTGGCCGAGCGGGCCGCAGAGAGCGGCGTGCGCCTGGCATATGAGGCGGTGCCATGGGGCCGGGTTCGCACCTACGAGCACGCGTGGCGTCTCATCGAGCAGGTCGACCACCCCGCACTCGGGCTCTGCCTCGACAGCTTCCATGTGCTCTCGGCCGCCAACGACGCGAACGCCGTGTCGCGGGTGCGCGGCGACAAGGTCTTCCACGTCCAGCTGGCGGACGCCCCCCGTCTCGACATGGACGTCCGCGAGTGGAGCCTCCACTACCGGATGTTCCCCGGTCAGGGCGCACTCGATGTCGCCGGCTTCCTCGGCCTTCTGCTGTCGATGGGCTACTCCGGGCCCCTCGCGATCGAGGTCTTCAACGACATCTATCAGCAGGAGGATCCCCGGCACGCCGCCATCGATGCGATGCGCTCGATGCGGGCGCTGGCCGAGGCGGTGGCCGCGCGCGACCCCGACGATGCGCCCGCTCCGCTCGCCGGTGGCGAGCTGCCTCCGGCTCCTCGTCTCGAGGGCTTCGCGTTCGCCGAACTCGCGGTGGACGAGGTCTCGGGGCCGCTCGTCTCGCGGGCCCTCACCGGCCTCGGCTTCGCGCACGTCGGGCAGCACCGCTCCAAGCCGGTGCAGCTGTGGCAGCAGGGCGACGCCCGTGTGCTCCTCAACTCCGCGCCGGAGCGATCGATCGACCCGGCCAGTGCGGCGATCTGCGCACTGGCGGTGCAGACGGCCGATGCGGCCGCGTCGATGCGGCGGGCCGAGAGCCTGCTGGCGCCGAAGCTCGCCCGTCGCCGGGCGCCGGACGAGATCGATCTCGCGTCGGTGGCCACGCCCGACGGCACCGCGCTGTTCTTCTGCGACGCCACCGGGAGCACGCCCTGGATCGAAGATTTCGCCCCGATCGAGGCCCCGACCGGGGCGGCAGAGGCCGACGACGCGTCACCGCTCCTGACCCGTATCGACCATGTATCGGTCACCGAGTCCATCGACGACTTCGACCAGTCCGCGCTCTTCTTCCACTCCGTGCTGGGCCTCGTACCGCGACCGCTGACGGAGATCACCGCCCCCTTCGGGCTCATCCGCACCTGGTCCGCCAGCGGTCCCGACGGCTGCGTCCGCGTGGCGCTCAGCACGAACCCGCTCCGGCGGGGTGACTGGTCGCCGGGTGTCACGAGCCCGCAGCTGGTGGCCTTCGCCACCGATGATGCGATCGCCTGCGCGAGGGCGATGCGCGAGCGCCGGGCGCCTCTCCTCGAGATGCCCGCGAACTACTACGACGACCTCGAAGCACGGCTCGCGCTGCCCGCCGAGTTCGTCGCGGCGCTGTGCGAGAACTCGATCCTCTATGACCGCGACGCGCAGGGTGAGTTCCTGCACTTCTTCACGGAGATGCTCGGCTCGCGGGTCTTCTTCCAGGTGGTGCAGCGGATCGACGGCTACGACGGCTTCGGCGACCCGCGCAGTGTCGCTCTGCGCATGGCCGCGCATCGCCGGCAGCGCATGCGCACACTGGCGAGCGACCCGATCGAGCCCGCATCCGGGCACCGTCACGACTACTCGCTGGCCCACCTCACGGCGTTGAGTCTGTCACCGCCGGAACTGGTGGATGCCGCGGCCGCCGCCGGCTACCGCTACGTCGGCCTGCGCATGACCAAGGTGACCCCGCAGGAGCCCCACTACCCGCTGGCGTACGACCCGGCGCTGATGCGCAGGACGAAGACGCATCTTGCGGCGACCGGGGTGGAGGTGCTCGACATCGAGCTCGCCCGCATCACCTCGGGCGACAGCCCCCGCGACTATCTGCGCTTCCTCGAGGCCGGTGCGGAACTCGGCGCGCGCCACGTCATCGCCCAGCTGCCCGACTCGGACTTCGCCCGCAAGACGGACCGCTTCTCGGAGCTCTGTCAGCTGGCGCTTCCTCTCGGCCTCACGATCGACCTCGAGTTCCCGTCATGGACGGAGACGCCCGACCTCGGGGAGGCGACGCGGGTGCTGCGAGCGGCGGATCAGCCGAATGCGGGCCTGCTCATCGACCTGCTGCACTTCGCCCGCTCCCGATCGAGTGTGGAGGATCTGCGGGATCTTCCGCCCGAGTGGTTCCACTACGCGCACGTGTGCGATGCCCCCGCGGAGATGCCGGCGACCACCGAAGGGCTGATCCACACCGCCCGCTTCGAGAGGCTCTTCCCGGGCGAAGGAGGCATCGACATGCTCGGCATCCTCGATGCCCTGCCGGCCGGCCTTCCGTTCGCGCTCGAGATTCCGCGGGCGACGCTCGTCGCGCAGGTCGGCGGCAAGGAGCACGCCCGCCTCGCGATCGCGGCCGCTCGCCGCCACCTCGACGCCGCGCACGCCGTCACGGGATCCGCCTGATCATCGCCCGCGGACGAACGGGCGTGTGACCTGCGGCGGCGGACTGCAGGAGCCTCGTTCAGTCGTCCGCTTCGCTGGGCTGAGCCGACTTCCGCCGCTCCAGCTGCCAGTGGATCTCGTGCGTCGTGGGGTGTCGCCACTCGCGGAGCCGGTACTCGAAGCCGGGCAGCAGGACGATCGGGATGGGGTCGGGTGAGGCGGGAGCGACGGCGCCCACCACGATCTTCGCGTCCGCGGGGATGAACGGCGACTGGGCGGGGATCGGCGCGGTCAGGATCTCGACGGGGTCTCCATACGGGCGCGGCATAGGACCAGACCGTAGCACAGGCGCGTTCCCTATCGAGTGCCATTGACTATTGGGTCTCGCATAGCTACGTGATAGAGTGACATGCAGTGAACCGATGGGACATTGCCGGGAATTCTTTCCTATCGCCTCACTCCGCGATATGGCCCGACCCCCGCGATCAGCGGCGCACCCGACGCCCCGCACGACGGAGCTGTCGGATCGGGCTTCGACTCCGAGGACGAATCATGGGAACGATGTACTACGGCGGGTCCGCGATGCCCATCCGCATCGCCGATCGCGCGCTCGCCCACCTGAAGGTCGTCGTCGCCACCAAGCTGCGGCGAAGTGAGAGCTTCACCGTGTCGTGGCAGCACGCAGACGACGAGCCCCCGGGACGATCGACGCTGTGGGTGCATCCCTCGATCGCGCTGCGCTTCGTGTTCGAAGACCCCCAGCCTCCGCAGTTGAATCGTGCCTGGATAGAAGAGCTCGCCAAGTCGGCGAACGCCACGGGAGGCATCGCGCTCGGCGCTGAGGACCTCGGCTGACACACCCGTCGCAGAGGATTTTCGCGCGATCCCGGCATCGAGGAGGCGGCCTTCGGCGCGATCTGCGGCGCCAGGGTCTCAGACCGTGGGATACGGTGCCTGAACGGGGACGACTTCGCGCCGTCTGACGCCCGCACCCCGGATGGGAGACGCCATGGACGACCTCAGGTTCACGAGCCGGGCCACCTCGCTGCTCGTGCTGCACGCCGGCCCCGGGTTCATCATCCCGAATGCGTGGGACGCCGGGTCCGCCCGCATCCTCGAGCAGGTGGGGTTCCCCGCGATCGCGACCACGAGTGCGGGCATCGCCTGGGCGTGCGGCGTCCCCGACGGCAACGCGCTGGATCCCGACACCATGTTCGAGCGCCTCGCCGAGATCGTCGCCGCGGTCGGCGTGCCGGTCAGCGCCGACCTCGAGGCGGGCTACGGCGACACGCCGGCCGAGGTCGGCCGCACCGTGGCGCGGGCGGCGGGGCTGGGGATCGCGGGGGCGAACATCGAGGACGCCCAGGACGGCCGGCTCTTCGGCATCGAGGAGGCGGTGCAGCGGCTGGCGGCGGCGCGGGCCGCGGCGCGGCCCGGCACCTTCGTGCTGAACGCTCGCACCGACACCTACCTCGGCACTGTCGCCGGCGACCCCTTCGAGGAGACCGTCGAGCGTGCCCGCCGATACGTCAGCGCCGGCGCGGACTGCATCTTCGTCCCGGGGGTGAACGACGAGGAGACCATCCGGCGCCTCGCGGACGCCATCCCCGCACCCCTCAACGTCGTCGCCGGGCTCGCCTCGAACGTCATCCCGGCGCACACGCTGTTCGGGCTCGGAGTGTCACGGGTGAGCGTCGGTGGCAGCATCGCCCGCGCCGCGCTCAGCCTCGTCGAGCGGGCCGGACGCGAACTGAAGGAGTCCGGCACGCTCGGCTTCCTCGACGGCGCCCTCGGCTATGCCGAGATACAGGGTCGCTTCGGCGCGTGACGCCTCGGCCCCTGAGCCGCCTTGGTCCCTGAGCTTGTCGAAGGGCGCTTCGACAGGCTCAGCGACCGGCGCGCCGCTTCGGCGCCTGAGCCGAGCGGGTCCCGACTATCGTCCGGCGCGGTCCCGCTGTCGCGCCCGGCGACCGCCGCCGTCCGGCGTCGCATCGCTCTGCTGCACCGCACCGCGCTGCTCCGCTTCCAACCGCTCGGCCTCCTCGCCACCGATGGCCTCGCCACGGGCGACGAGCCCGGCGACGTCCGACAGCGGGATCTCCTTGAGGAACAGCGCCAGGATGAACGCCGCGGCGATGAACGGCACCAGGTACCAGAACACCGGAGCGAGGGCGTCGGCGTAGGCGTCCACGACTCCGGTGCGCACCGCGTCGGGCAGCGTGCTCAGCACCGACGGGTCGATGGTCGAGGTCGCCTCGCCGGCCTGCTCGGGGCTGGCTCCGGCATCCGTGAACACCTTCGTCAGGTTCTCGGTGAGGCGCGTGGTGAACAGCGTGCCGAACACCGCGATGCCCAGCGCGGCGCCGACCTCGCGGAAGTAGTTGTTCGTCGAGGTGGCGGTGCCGAGGTCGGAGGCGGGTACGGCGTTCTGGACGACGAGCACGACGACCTGCATGATGCAGCCGAGGCCGACGCCGAAGAGGAACAGGTAGGTGCAGATCAGCCAGATCGCCGTCGACGCGGTGAGCGTGGTCATCAGCACCATGGCGACGCCGACGATGACCGTGCCGACGATCGGGAAGATCTTGTACTTGCCCGTCTTCGTGATCAGCAGACCCGAGGCGATCGACGTCCCCATGACGCCGATCATCATCGGCAGCATGAGAAGACCGGATACCGCAGCCGATGTGCCCGACGACATCTGCAGGAACGTCGGCACGAAGCCGAGCGCGGCGAACATGCCGATGCCGATCGCCATGCCGATCGCGGTGGCGTTGACGAAGATCGGGTTGCGGAACATCGACAGCGGCATGATCGGGTCGGCCGCACGCGACTCGGTGAAGACGAACAGGCCCGCCGAGGCGACGAGACCCGCGCCCCAGGCCCACGTCGCCGTCGATTCCCAGCCGTGGTCGGCCGAACCGCCGAAGTCGGTGAAGAAGATGAGGCAGGTCGTCGCTGCCGTCAGGAAGAGCACGCCGAGCCAGTCGATGGGCTTCTCGGCCTTCTTGTTCGGCAGCTTCAGGGCGAACACGGCGACGAAGAACGCCGCGATGCCGATCGGGATGTTGATGTAGAACGCCCACTGCCACGTGAGGTGGTCGACGAAGAAGCCGCCGAGGAGCGGGCCGGCGACGGCCGCCAGCCCGAAGATGCCGCCGAGCGGGCCGAGGTACTTGCCGCGCTGATCGGCGGGCACGATGTCGGCGATGATCGCCTGCGACAGGATCATGAGCCCGCCGCCGCCGAGGCCCTGGATCGCGCGGAAGACGACGAACATCCAGAAGTCGGTCGCGAAGGCGCAGCCCACCGACGCGAGCGTGAAGATCGCGATCGCCACCATGAACAGCCGGCGCCGGCCGAGCACGTCGCCGAATTTGCCGTAGATCGGCATGACGATCGTGGTCGCGAGGATGTACGCGGTCGTGATCCAGACCTGGTGCGAGACACCGCCCAGCTCGCCCACGATCGTGGGCATCGCGGTCGAGACGATGGTCTGGTCGAGGCTCGACAGGAGCATGCCCGCGATCAGCGCGGAGAAGATGATCCAGATGCGGCGCTGCGTGAGCAGGAAGGGCGCGTCGCCACCGGGCGTGACGGTGGGGATCGTGGCGGTCGTCATTCGGGGGTTCCCATCAGTGCGTTCTGTGTGGCGAAGAGGCTGCGCGCCGCGGCGACGCGCCTCTCGAAGATCTCGATGAAGGTGTCGTCGTTGCCGGGCTTCAGGAACTCGCCGGCCGCGGAACGCACCAATGCGCCGACGAGGTGAGAGGCGACCTGCGCGCGCAGATCGCCCGACGGCAGGTTCTCGCGCTGCTCGATGAGCCGCGCGTCGAACTGCTCGCTCTCGGCGCCGAGCTCGAGCATGCGGGCGAGCAGGCGGGGCTCCTTCTCGACAGCCCGGAACAGGTCATGCACCGTGTCGGGCGCGATGTCGAGGGCGCGCCAGCGCTCCTCGGCGAGCAGGGCGAGTTCGGTGAGCAGGTTGGGCGAGAGCCCGGGGCCGTCGGAGCCGCGGGCGAGGAAGCGGGCGATGGCGGCGGCATCCGATCGCTCGAGGGGGACGCCCAGCACCGCGTCGTCCTTCGAAGCGAAGTAGTTGAAGAACGTGCGCCGGGAGACCGCAGCCTCGGCGCAGAGGTCCTCGACGGTGAACCCGGCCAGACCGCGCTCGGCGGTGAAGCGGCGAGCAGCGCGGATGAGGGTGCGCGTGGTCTCGGAGCGGCGGCGCTCGCGCAAGCCATCTGCACTATCGGTCACATCATGCAGTTTTGCACTCTAGGCCGCTGTGTGCAAATTCTCCATGCTCAGGTGACTCTGCGCACCGTCGATTCGCGGGGCAGCAGCTCGGGCAGTAGATGCACGCGCTGCACCGGACGCCGGCCCCCCTCGCTCAGCCGCGCGACCATCGTCTCGACGGCGAGCCGGCCGACGTGCTGCTTGGGCGGGCGGAGTGCGGTGATCGCGGGCTCGGCGCTCTCGGCCACCTCGTCGTCGTACGCGATGATCGCGAGGTCGTCGGGGATCGACCAGCCGTGGTCGCGGGCGTACTGCTCCAGCAGCACCGCCTGGGGGTCGTTGTGGATGAGCAGGGCGGTGGTCGCTGTCTCGCGGCACCGTCCGAGAAGGTCGGCGATGAGCGCCTCTCGTGCGACGCCGTCGAGGGCGTCGAGCGTCGCATCGACGTCGACGAGGCACTCGAGGCCGAGCGCCTCCACGGCGCGATCCCATCCGCGACGCAGCTGCCACGAGGTGGGGGAGCCCGCGGAAGTCAGGATGCCGACGCGCCGGTGCCCGAGCGAGGCCAGGTGGTCGGCGGCCAGCGAGCCGCCGAAGACGTGGTCGGTGGTGACCCACTCGAGCTTCGTGAGGGCGAGGGCGGACGGCACGCGGCGCTCGGCGAGCACCACGGGGATCGGCAGCGCTTCGAGCCAGTGCAGCAGCGCCCGACCGTCGGCTCCGAGCGTCTCGGGCGCCACGATGAGTCCGTGCAGGCTCCCCGATTCGACGAGCGATGAGATCTGGCGCCGCTGATCGTCGACCGAATAGCTCGCGCCGCGGAGGATGAGCTGCACGCCGAGCTCCGTGGCGGCGGCGCGCGCGCCGATGATGATGTGCGGCCAGTAGTAGCTGAGCGACGGCACGACCATGCCCACCCGGAAGCGGATCGGCGCACCGGTGGCCGACGCGGGCACCGTCGTGTCGAGCCGGCTGCGCAGCGTGGCGCCGCCGTGGACGCGGGTGACGAGGCCCCGGTCGGCGAGGTGGCCGATGTCGCGGCGGATGGTGAGCTCCGACACCCGCAGCTCCCGCGCGAGGTCGGCGACCCGGACCGAACCGGTTCGGCGCAGCTCGTCGAGGATGTGCTCGCGGCGCGAGAGGCCGAAGGCAGGCGGGTCTGTGGGCGGCTCCATGATCGGCTCAGCGTACAACTGTGTTCGATTCGCTTCAACCATGAACGAGTCTGTTCGATTGGCTTCCGGCATCCGTGGATTTCGATGGAGGATCTCGCTGCGGGCACGGAGTCGTGCCCTTTTCGTGCGTCGAAGCCGGCCCTGGTTCGCGAGCGCACGTGGAAGCCCAGGGAACGGAGACTGCGATGTCGCAGGCAGGGACACCTCGTCCGAAGGACGCTCAGAAGCCACCGCGCAGAATGAGGATCGCGCTGACGGCGGCCTTGACCGCCGCGGTGATCGCGGCCCCGCTCGCGGTGCCCACCATGGCGCAGGCGGCCGTGACCGATCCGGTCGTCGTCACCGTCAACGGCGCCGATGTCGCCGCCGCAGCGCAGAACCGGAACGGGCTCACGTTCAAGGGCTTCGGCGTGCTGTCGGCGAACTCGACGAGTGCGCTGCTGCTCGACTATAAGTCGCAGCATCCCGAGAAGTACTGGGAGCTGATCGAGACGCTCTTCGGCGGCGACCACCCGATCATGAACACCGTCAAGATCGAGATGGGCAACGACCGCAACACCTCGACCGGCCCGAACGCGTCCACCATGCGCTCGCGCGACGAGTACCCCAACGTGCTCCGCGAGCCGGGCTTCCAGCTCGCCGCCGACGCGCAGCTCGTCGCCCACGGCGACATCCACGTCAGCATCCTCCGGTGGAACCGCCCGGCGTGGGTGGCGAACGATGCCGACCAGTACATCTGGTTCAAGAACACCGTCATCGCGGCGTACCGCGAGTTCGGCGTGATGGTCGACTCGATCAACCCCGACACCAACGAGACCAGCAACCCGAACATCCCGCTCTACAAGACCTTCTCAGGGTGGGTCGCGAACGACGCCGCGGGGTACGAGGGCGCCAGCGCTGCCGACCCGAACAACGGGTTCGCGTCGGAGGAGGAGAAGAGCCTCTTCCACGCCATCCGCACCGTCGCCGCCGACACCGTCGGCACGCCGCCGGTCTCGTTCGGCAACGCGATGACCTCCCCCACCGATTCGTCGCTGCGCGACGCCGTCGACGTGGTCGGGTTCCACTACTCCAGCGCCGACGACAGCGCCGGCAACATGAAGAAGATCGCCGAGCAGCTCGACCAGGAGGTCTGGAACTCGGAGGGCCAGTCGACGTTCTCGAGCTCGGCCGACCGCCCGAACAACAACGCGAGCAACGAGCAGGGCGGCTTCGGCACGCAGTTCGGCGGCACGAACAGCGCGCTCGAGATGGGCAACTGGGTCACGACCGGCTTCTCGGCCTCGCGGCGCACCCTCAACATCTTCCAGCCGGCGATCGGCTCGTTCTACGACGGGTTCCAGTACTCGTCGAAGGAGCTCGTCAACGCGCGCGACCCGTGGTCGGGCTGGATGTACTACGACGGCGGCCTCGCCGTCATCGAGCAGTTCACGCAGTTCGCGAAACTCGGGTGGGAGAACGCCGACAACACGGCGGGAATCTGGCGGGCCATCCCGCAGGCCTCGAAGAGCGAGCTCGGCACCGGCAACCCGCCGAGTGGCGCGCGCGCGGGCGGGGCGTCGTACACGACGCTGGCCGCCCCCGACGCCTCGGACTTCTCGACGGTCGTCATCAACGACTCGAGCTTCACCAAGACCTATCGCATCGTCCCGAACGGGCTGAACCTCGGCGCAGACCAGACGGCAGAGCTGTGGGAGACCCGCGCTGCCGACGACGGCGAGTCCTACGACGCGAACTACCTGAAGCCGGTCGGCGAGCTCGCTCCCGCGGCTGACGGCTCGTACACCGTCACGGTCAAGCCGTGGTCGGCGCTCACGTTCACCACGCTCGACCACGCGACCGCAGGGGCGGGCGGCGAGCTCACCGCGAAGGACGGCTACGGCAGCTCGCTGCCGACGTCGAAGGAGTACACCGACCCCGAGGGCGGCCGCGATGTGCTCGACACGGACGCGAGCGGAAACGTCAACGGCGTGACCGACGACGCGTTCCTCTACGCCGACGACTTCGACTACGCCGAAGCCGGCACCATCAAGGGCTACGACCCGGCGACGGGGCAGCTCGTCGACACCGGCGAGACGTTCCTCGGCAGCCGCGGCGCCGAGACGAAGCCCGACGGCACGCCGACGACCCAGAACGAGGACCTCGGCGCGACCCCGCGCTACACGAACGACACGAACGGCGCGTTCGAGTCGGTGGCGACGGCGTCTTCCGGTGGAGCAGGGGATGCCGCCCACGACCGCGTGCTGCGCCAGCAGGTGGGCCCCGGCATGGCCGGGGGCGCATGGAACGCCGGCGACCCCAAGACCACGATCGGCGACGCGCGCTGGGCGAACTACACGGTCTCGTCGGACGTGCTCTTCGAGGCGACCGGATCGCAGTACGCGACCATCGGCGCCCGTGAGCAGGGCGGCACGGCGAACGGTCAGAGCGTCTCGGCGGCCGAGCTGCGGGTCGACCCGGCCGGTGCCTGGACGTTCATGCGCTACGGCGCCACGCTGTCGAGCGGCAGCGTCGCCGGCACCCCGGCCGCCGCCTTCAAGACCGGCGCCGGCGTCTGGAACAACATCGCGGTGAAGGTCGCCGGCAACGTCTACACGGCGCTCATCAACGGTGTGCAGGTCGCGACGTACACGGATGCCGCACCGCAGGCCGCCGGCCGGATCCAGCTGGGCTCGAGCTTCAACTTCGTGCAGTTCGACAACCTGAAGATCGAGACCGTGCCCGGCTACACGCCGTACTACGCGACGATCATCGACGGCATGCACCAGACCAGCTGGGACGACCGCTCGGTCCCGGTGCTGAAGTTCGATGCGAGCTGGAGCCACGTCAACGGCCAGGGCATGTTCGAGTGGCAGCGGACGGCATCGAAGAGCACCGCCAAGGGCGCGGCGATGACGTACTCGTTCACCGGCACCGGCCTCGACATCATCGGCACGAACAACGGAGCGACGACCCTCGACGTCATCGTCGACGGCGTGACGGTCGCGGCGGCCGCCCCGACGTTCGCGGCGGGCAGCGAGAAGACGACGTTCATCCTCCGCGGGCTGAACGACGCCGCGCACACCGTCGTCATCAGGACGGCGAACGATGCGTCGATCAACGTCGACGCGGTGGGCGTGATCACCGCGACCGCGGACTCCACCGCGGTGGACACGGCGGCGCTCGCCGCAGCCATCGACACCGTGAAGGGTCTCGACGAGAGCGAGTACAGCGCCGAGACGTGGGCGGTGTTCGCGGCGGTGCTCGCCGGCGCGGAGTCGGCCGTCTCCGACCCGGTGGCGTACGGCCTCGACACCGAGGGCTCGGCGGCGCTCGCCGCTCGCCTGACGGCGGCGGCCGACGGACTGACGCCCAAGGACGTCAGCGCCGACGTGATCAACCTCGGCGTCGTGTCGATCACCTCGACCGACCGCGCGCTGCCGGCTGAGCTCTCCCTCGCCGGTGTGGAGGCCAAGGTCACCTGGAGCCTCGGCTCCGTCGCCGCCGCCAAGACGACGGCCGAGCTCGGCACGTTCGCGGCGACCGGCCGCTCGACCGAGAAGCTCTCGTCGGGGGTGTACCAGCGCTTCAGCGCCACGGTGCTCGTCGTGCCGGCCGACCTGGAGTACTTCATCGACTCGGGCGCCTCGGGTGCCCCGGACGGATCGGTCTACGCCGCGGCCGCGGCATCCTTCCCGGAGCTGCTCAACGACACGAGCGACCAGAAGTGGGACGGGGCAGCGGCCGGCGAGACCTGGGGCTACTCCACCACCGCCACGACGCTCGCTGCCGGCAACCCGCAGGACTGGGGCTCGTCGTACGTCGGCGCGGACTTCAACAAGCCGATCACCTACCACCTGACGCTGCCCGCCGGCTCGTACAACATCGTGGGCGTGCAGGCGCCGCGTGCGGGTCTGACGACCAACGTCTATTCCAAGGTGAAGGTCGCCGGCACCGAGACCACGAAGACCGCCGTGTCGACGGGCTCGGCGACGCCGGTCGCGCAGAGGCTCACGATCGATGCGGACGCCGTGGTGGACCTCGAGTTCGGCACGACGGGCACGAGCGGCTACAACGCCCGCCTCGCGCTGGTCTACGTGCAGAGCCTGCCGCGCGACCTCGGGGTGCAGGGTGCCCTGGGTGTCGACGACGAGCTGCCCGAGACGGTCGTCGTCGCGGGCACCGAGCGGGCCGTGGAGTGGGATGCCGCATCCGCCGCGCAGCCGCGCGCCGAGTACGCCAAGCTCACCGTCACCGGTCGCCTGACCGACACCGATCAGGCTGTCGTCGCGGGCTTCGAGATCGTCCCTCCGGCGCTGGTGTACTACATCGACGCGGGTACGAGCGGTGCGGCCTCGCCGCAGTACACCGCGGTCGCCGGGTCGGTGGCCCTGCGCAACGACAAGGTCGACCAGGTCTCGACGGCCGCCGACCAGTGGGGTCACATCGCCGACGGCATGAAGACGAAGAGCACCACCGACATCAACGACAAGTACTCGACGGGTCTCTACCAGGACACGACGAAGCTCGTCTACCGGCTGCCGCTCGACGCGGGCACCTACACCCTCACCGGCGGGTTCACCGAGTGGTGGGGCGTGAACCGCGCGATGTACCAGACGGTGTCGGTCGCAGGAACCGAGCTCGCGAAGGGCACCGTGCCGCTGTCGGGCTCGAACACGCCGATCGCCGCTCCGCTCACCTTCACGCTCACGGCCCCGGCCACCGTCGACTACCTCGTGACCAACGAGGGCGCCGGCAGCGAGAAGCCGGTCATCTCGTGGCTCGCGGTCGCAGACCAGACGCTGCCGGGCGCCCCGCAGAACGCGACGGCCACGCCTGCCGGCGACACCTCGATCACGGTCTCGTGGGATGCCTCGGCCCTCACCGGACCAGGATTCACCGGGTATCGCGTGTATGAGGCCGGCGGCACCGACCCGGTGTGCGAGACGAGCGGCACGACCTGCACCGTGAAGGCGCTGGAGCTCGGCACGACGCACGCGTACGAGGTCGCGGGCGTGAACCAGATCGGTGAGGGCGAGCGGTCGGCGGCGACGGCATCCGTCACCCTGCCGGAGGTCCCTTCGGACGACGGCGCGAAGACGGCTCCGGGCAAGGGGGCGCTCTCGTCGAACGACGGCTGGGACACCGGCCTCAAGGACGGCACCTTCCAGGTCACGATGAACCTGTGGTGGGGTGAGAACGGCTCGCTGTTCAAGCTCTACCGCGACGGCGAGCTCGTCGCCAAGGTGCCGCTCACGATGATGACGCCGGGCGCGCAGCGCGCCGTCGTCGATATCGAGGGCCTTGCCAACGGCACGTACGTGTTCACCGGCGAGCTGGTGAACTCGAAGGGGACCACGGCGACCGCGCCGCTCACCGTCAAGGTCACCGACGCGTCACCGGGCAAGCCCGTGCTCTCGGCCGACAACAAGGACGGCGACGGGAAGTACGTCGTCACCGCCGACCTGTGGTGGGGCACGAACGCCACCTCGTACCGGTTCCTCGAGAACGGCGCGGAGGTCGGAGCCGGTGCACTGACCGCGGCCTCGCCGGACGCGCAGCGCGCGACGCTGCCCGTCACCGGCAAGGCGAAGGGCACGTACACCTACACGGTGGAGTTCACGAACGCCGCCGGCACGACGGTGAGCGCGCCCCTCAAGGTGACGGTCTCCAAGTAGCCCTCACGAGCGGCGGGCGGGACACTCGGCGAGCGTCCCGCCCGCTTCGCTTGGTCGGCGCTTCGCTTGGTTGGCGCTTCGCCTGACGCCTCGTGTCGAGGATTCAGGAGAACCCGGCCCGTGGGTTGGTTGGCGCCGGTGGCGTTCGGCGTTTCTCCTGAATCCTCGACGAGTGCTGGCCGTTGCCGTCGCGTCCGACCGACTCAGGGGCTTTTCGCCTCCTCGTACCTCTCCCGCTTGACGACCGGCTTCGCCCGGCGTTCAACAGGTCAACCGCGCTTCTACAGGAGAGTGAATCGTTGCAACCTCCTGTAGAAGCGCGGTTGACCTGTTGGCGACAGTGAACACGAGGTGGTGGAGGGCGGCGGCTGGCCCTCGAGGGGGACTCGCAGATCAGTTGGCGACAGCGTCGAGGGTCTCGCCGAGGATCCGCGCGGCGTCCGGGAATCGGCGGGGGTCGTCGCTCGAGTAGTTCAGGCGCACATACGGCCCCGACGGCTCGGCGGGGAACCACTCGTCTCCTGCGGCGATGATGAGCCCACGCGCCTCGGCTTCGCGCACGACGAGTGCGGCATCCGTGCCGTCCGGAAGTCGTGCCCAGAGGTTGAGGCCGCCCTTCGGCGTCGTGTCGATGTGCGCCGTCGGGGCGTGCTCGCGCACGCTGTCGCGCAGCAGGTCGCGCCGCGCCCTCAGCTGCGGGCGCAGGCTCTTCAGGTGGGTGCGCCACGCGGGCTGCGTGACGACGTCGAGGGCCGCAGCCTGCAGCAGTCCGCTGACGTACATCGACTCGGCGGCGCGATCGGTGAGGATGCGCTCGCGGGCCGGGCCTCGGGCGATGACGGATGCCACGCGCAGCGCCGGCGACACGCTCTTGGTGAGCGAGCGCAGGTAGATGACGTGGCCGTCGTCGTCGTGTGCGGCGATCGGGCGGGGATCGGCGTCGATCGCCAGATCGTGCGCCCAGTCGTCCTCCACGAGGAAGGCGCCGCGCCGGCGGACGACCTCGAGGACGGCATCCGAAGTCTCCGCCGTCCACTGGCCACCGGTGGGGTTGGCGAACGTCGGCTGCGCGTAGAACGCGCGGGCGCCGGTGCGCTCCAGTGCCCGGTCGACCTCGTCGGGGTCGGGGCCGTCGGCACCGGCCGGCACGGGCACCAGGATGACGCCGGCCTGCTCGGCCGCGAGCATGGCGCCCCAGTACGTGGGCGACTCGATGAGGAGCGGCTGACCGGGACCCACGACCGCGCGGAAGATCGACGACAGGCCGCTCTGGCTGCCCGAGATCACCAGCACATCCCGCGCGGAGGGCGGTGTGACGCCGGCGGGGGCGCTCGCGGCCAGCTCGTGGGCGAACCACTCCTGCAGCTCCGGCATGCCGGTCACGGGTGAGCGCGTGATCGCCGCACTCGACCGCGCCGCGCGGGAGATGGCGGCGCGCACCGCGCGCTCCGGAAGGAGATCGGATGCCGGGTATCCGGACTGCAGGCCGATGGCATCGGGTGCGACCGATCGCTGCGTCGAGGAGAGCACCGACAGCCGTGCCGGCGGCGCGCCGAGCGCCCCGGCCTGCCACCCGTAGTCGGCGGGTCGCGTCGACCGCACGGCCCGCACGAACGTGCCGATGCCGGGCCGGCTCTCGACGAGTCCTGCGTCGATGAGCGTGCGCATGGCCTTCTGCACGGTGACCGGGCTCGCCGAGTACTCGGCGACCAGCGCCCGGTTGGACGGGAGTCGCGCGCCAGGCGGGGCGGCGGCGATCCAGGCGCGGAGTCCGAGCGCGATGCGCGTGGTGCTATCCTGACTCATGACACAACAGAGTAGCGCTACTCTCGCGGATGCGCCGGTGCTACCCCGGTTCGCGGGCTTGGGATGGGGCTTCGTCGGCATCGTCGCCTTCTCGTTCACGCTGCCGTTCACCCGCGTCGCCGTCGGCGGCCTGTCGCCGCTCTTCATCGGAGCCGGCCGTGCCGTCGTCGCCGCGGGCCTCGCGGCGATCGCGCTCTCGCTCACCCGTCAGCACTGGCCGCACGCCGTCCAGTGGGCGCGCCTGGCCGTCGTCGCGGCCGGCGTCGTCGTGGGCTTCCCGCTCCTGACCTCGTACGCGCTGCTGTCGGTGCCCGCCAACCATGCCGTCGTCGTGATCGGCTTTCTTCCCGCCGTGACCGCGGTGATGGCGGTGCTGCGGGGCAAGGAGCGCCCGGCCGCGTCGTTCTGGGTGTTCGCCGGCCTCGGCGCCGTCGCGACCATGACCTTCGCATCGCTGCAGAACGGTGGTCTCGGAGAGCTGCACGAGGCCGACCTGCTGCTGTTCCTGGCGGTGCTGCTCTGCGCGATGGGCTACGCGGAGGGCGGCCTGCTCGCCCGCGAGCTCGGCGCGTGGCAGACGGTGTCGTGGGCGCTCGTGCTGGCCGCGCCGCTGATGATCGCCGCGACGATCGTGGCCGTCTTCCAGCAGCCGCCCGCTGCGACGCCGGCCGAGTGGGCGGCGTTCGGCTACCTCGCGGTGGTCAGCATGTTCCTGGGATTCTTCGCCTGGTACCGCGGGCTGGCGGTCGGCCCCATCGCCCAGGTCAGCCAGGTGCAGCTGATCCAGCCCGTGCTCGGCATCCTGTGGTCAGCCCTCTTCCTGCAGGAGCGGATCGGGCTGCCGACGCTCCTCGGCGGACTCGCCGTCATCGCCTGCGCGGGGCTTGCCGTCCGCACCCGCCTCACCAGAAGGGAACCCTGATGCGACACACGCCGCGCTATCTGATGACCGATCCCGAGCAGGTCAAGGAGCTCATCCGCCGCCACCCGTGGGCGACCTTCGTCTCGCACACCGCGGACGGGCTGGTGGCCTCCCACTACCCGGTGCTCCTCGACGAGGAAGCCGGCGACATCGTGGTGCTCAGTCACCTCGGCCGGCCCGACGACGAGCTGCACGAGCTCGGCCGGCACGAGATGCTCGTGATCATCCAGGGGCCGCACGACTACGTCTCGCCGAGCTGGTACGCACCCGGCGACCTCGTGCCGACCTGGAATCACGTCACCGCCCACCTGTACGGCACGCCGGAGATCCTCACCGAGGAGGCGAACTACGCCATGCTCTCGCGGCTGACCGACCACTTCGAGGCGGGGCATCCGCACGGCCGCAGCCTCGACGAGGACGAGGCCGGCACGCGCCGCATCGCGAAGGGCACGGTCGGCCTGCGCCTGCGCGTCACCCGGTTCGACGCGCGAGCCAAGCTCAGTCAGAACAAGCCCGCGGAGGTGCGCGAGAACATCACGGACCACCTCGCCGCGCACAACCCCGCGCTCGCGGAGGCGATGCGGGACGTCACGACTTAGCCGGCGACTCAGGCGCCTTCGGTCGCCAGCTGATCGACGTCTGCCGCCTCGTCGGGCCGCGGGTGCGTCGCCGCCCACGAGGCGAGCAGGCGCAGGCGCTCGGCCGAGGGCGAGCCGGGCTCGGCCGTGTAGATGAGCATGACGTGGCCGGGCTCGGCGGTGAGCGCGAGCTCCTCGTAGGCGAGGGTCAGCTCGCCGACGACCGGGTGGTGGAACCGCTTCGTGCCCGCGCCGTGCGTGCGGACGTCGTGCGCCGCCCAGAGCCGGCGGAAGGTCTCGCTGCGCGTCGACAGCTCGCCGACGAGCTCCTGCATGGCGGGGTCGTGCGGATCGCGGCCCGCCTCGGCCCGCATCACCCCGACGCACATCTCGGCGAACCGATCCCAGTCCGGGTAGAACTCCCGCGCGGCCGGGTCCAGGAACTGGAAGCGCGCGAGGTTCGGTACGCGGCCGCCGTCGCCGATGACGGGGGAGTAGAACGCTCGGCCCAGCTCGTTCGTGGCGAGGAGGTTCTGGCGCGGGTCGCGGACGAACGCGATGCCGTCGGTGATCGACGCGAGCGCCCACTGCAGGCTGGGCCGTGCCGCCGCCGCCCGGCCGCCGCGACGGCGCGGCCGACCGCTGGTGGGGATGCCGTCGGCCGCCCGGGCCAGGTCGAGCAGGTGCGAGCGCTCGGCGTCGTCGAGCTGCAGGGCGCGGGCGATCGCGTCGAGCACCGACGCCGATGCGCCGGCGAGGGCGCCGCGCTCGAGCTTCGCGTAGTACTCGACGCTGACGCCCGCCAGGATCGCCACCTCGCCCCGGCGCAGCCCGGCGACCCGGCGGCCCGGCCCGGCGGCGATGCCGGCGGCGTCGGGCGTGACGCGGGCGCGGCGAGTCATCAGGAACTCGCGGACCTCGGCTCGATTGTCCATACGAGAAGGCTAGATCGGCTCCGCCGCGCGAGGGGTGCCTTGTCGATACACGTCTCATCAGGAACTCCCCCCGAGGTCGCACTCCCGCGAAGCTCGATGCATGACCGATTCCGCCGCCGCGCGAGGGGTGCCTTGTCGATACACGTCTCATCAGGAACTCCCCCCGAGGTCGCGCTCCCGCGAAGCTCGATGCATGACCGATCCCGCCGCCGCGCGAGGGGTGCCTTGTCGATACACGTCTCATCAGGAACTCCCCCCGAGTTCGCGCTCCCGCGAAGCTCGATGCATGACCGATTCCGCCGCCGCGCTGCGTCCCGCCCTCACCCGGCTGCTGCCGACGCTGCTGCTCCTGCTGACGGTGTTCGGCCCGATCTCGATGGACCTCTACCTCCCGGCTCTGCCGGCGCTCACGGCCGACCTCGGAGCATCCACCTCGGTGGCACAGCTCACGGTCACCGCGTGCCTCGTGGGGCTCGCGGCCGGACAGCTTCTCGCCGGCCCGCTCTCGGACCGCTTCGGTCGTCGCGGCATCCTCCTGATCGGCATCGTCGCGTACATCGTCACGTCGGCGCTGTGCGCCGCGAGCCCGACGATCGAGACGCTGGTCGCCGCACGCTTCGTGCAGGGGCTCGCCGGCGGCGTCGGCATCGTGATCGCGCAGGCCGCGGGCCGCGACGTGTACTCCGGCGGCGCGCTCATCCGCTTCTACGGCCGGCTGACCGTCGTCGGCGGCCTGGCCGCCATCATCGGTCCCCTCCTCGGCGGACTGCTCACCGCCGTCACCGACTGGCGCGGACTGTTCGCCTTCCTGGCGCTCCTCGGGGGCGGCATCCTGGTCGTCGCGCTGATCGCCTTTCCCGAGACGCTGCCGCCTGCCCGGCGCACGCGCGGCGGGTGGGCCCAGACGATGCGCGACTACCGGACCCTGGTGACGGATGCCCCGTTCCTCGGTGCCGTCCTCAACCAGGGCTTCCTCTACGCGGCGCTGTTCGCGTACCTGGCGGGATCGACCTTCGTGCTGCAGGACATCTACGGGCTGAGCCCGCTCGGCTACGCGCTCGCGTTCGGCCTCAACTCGGCGGGCTTCATGGTGTTCGGCTACGTCGCCGGCCGGCTCGCCGAGCGCTGGAGTGTGCGGGGCACGCTCCTCGCGGGCATCGTCGTCGCCGGCGTCGGCGCCGCGGGGCTGCTCGTCGCGGGGCTCACGCCGATGCCGCTGTGGGTCGTCGTGATCTCGCTCTTCGCACTCGCCGTCGGCGTCGCGCTCACCTCTCCGCCGGCGACCACCCTCGCCCTGATCGACTACCCGCAGATGGCGGGCACCGCGTCGTCGCTGCTGGGCATGGTGCGGTTCGGCTTCGGCGGGATCGCCGCCCCTCTGGTCGGCGTGGCGGGTGCCGCGAGCATCCTGCCCCTCGGCCTCGTGACCGTCGTCGCGGTCGGCCTCTCGGCCGTCGCGTTCCTCTCCCTCGCCCGCGGCCGCCGGCCCGCCTCGAACACGGAGACGGCAGCGGTCGCGGCATCCGTGATCTGAACCGCCACACAGCACCCCGAGAACTGCACCCGAGAAGAAGGAGAACCACATGCGCGCAGTCGTCATGTACGCGCCCGGCGACGTCCGGGTCGAAGAGCGGGACGACCCCACGATCATCGAGCCGACCGACGCGATCATCCGCCTCGCGGCTTCGTGCATCTGCGGGTCGGACCTCTGGCCGTACCGCGGAGACGACGCGGTCGACCAGACGCCGATGGGCCACGAGTACGTCGGCGTCGTCACCGAGATCGGTGACGAGGTGCACAACGTGAAGGTCGGCGACTTCGTCGTCGGCTCGTTCTTCGCGTCCGACAACACCTGCGAGATCTGCCAGGCCGGCTACCAGTCGCGATGCATCCACGCGTACCCGATGGGCGCGATCGGGACCCAATCCGAGTACGCCCGCATCCCGATGGCCGACGGCACGCTCGTGGCGACCCCCGGCATGCCCGACGCCGAGCTCATCCCGTCGCTCCTGGCGGCATCCGACGTGCTCGGCACCGGCTGGTTCGCCGCGGTCGCGGCCGAGGCGGCCCCGGGCAAGACCGTCGCGGTCGTCGGCGACGGCGCGGTCGGGCTGCTCGGCATCCTGGCCGCGAAGCAGCTGGGCGCCGAGCGGATCATCGCGATGAGCCGCCACGCCGACCGGCAGGCACTCGCCCGCGAGTTCGGCGCGACCGACATCGTCGAGGAGCGCGGCGACGAGGGCGTGGCGAAGATCAAAGAGCTCACCGACGGCTACGGCGCGCACAGCGTCATCGAGGCCGTCGGCACGCAGGAGTCGATGATGCAGGCCATCCGCGCGACCCGTGCGGGCGGGCACGTCGGGTACGTCGGCGTCTCGCACGACGTCGAGCTCGACGGGCTCGAGCTGTTCTTCTCGGGCGTGCACCTGCACGGCGGCCCGGCACCGGTTCGTCGGTTCCTGCCGGAGCTGATCCAGCTCATCTGGGACCGCAGGATCGACCCCGGCAAGGTGTTCGACCTCTCGCTGCCGCTCGAAGAGGCGGCGGAGGGCTACCGGGCGATGGACGAGCGGCGTGCCACGAAGGTGCTGCTCACGGTGTGAGCCGGCGCGCGTGCGTCACATCGCGGCGGGACCGGCGGTCACGACGGAGTCCCCGTTGACGGGCATCGCGGCCAGCAGGATGCGTGACAGGTCGGCCGGCCGCTCGATCTGCGGCCAGCGCCCCGACGGCAGGTCGACGATGCTCACGTGCCGCAGATGCGGCAGTTCGCGGGCCGGATCGATGCCGGCCGCAGACCAGCGTCGCACGTCGTCGGCCGTGAACTCGGTCGCGACGACCGTGACGGGCACGTCGAACCGTCGCGGGTCGCGCAGCTTCTGGACTTGGTCCAGCACGTGCGAGGAGTTCTCGGTCATGCGCCGGTGCAGCGTCGCCAGTGTCTGATCCACCGCCCGGTACCCGGCCGTGTGCGTCGTGGTGCCGCGCGCGTCGACCGCGAAGCCGCTGAGCACGTGCGTCCCGTCGGCGCTGGGCAGCCCGCCGACGTGGACGGCGTGCGCCACGCGGTCGGGACGCCGGTTGACGGCCGCGTGGACGAGCCCGCACGACTCGGCGTGCCCCACGAGCACCACCCGGCCGTCGCACCGGTCGATCGCCGACACGATCTCGGCGACGTGGTCGGCCAGCATGCTGCCGCGGCGATCGGCCGAGCGTGAGTCGAGCCCTCGCAGGGTCAAAGAATGGGGGGCGTGTCCTGCCGCCGTCAGTCTGTCGGCCACGTCCTGCCACGAGGACGCGTCCAGCCACAGCCCGGGCACCAGGATGACGTCCACGCACACCTCCGCACAGAATCCGACACGCTATCGTGCGCCCGCTCGCCGGCGGTGCCGAGGGGCTTGATTCCCCGGCGGCGCTGTGCAAGCGGATGACGGATGCCGTACCCCGGCTGTGCGCGGGCCGCCGGCTGTCGCCGCTACGTCGGCTGTTCGCCGAGCGGCCACTCCAGCAGATCGACCTCGACGATGTCGGCGGCGGCATCCAGCGGCACCCGGAACGTGCGCACCTGGTGCGGCTGGAACTCGCCCTCGATGGTGCGGCCGACCAGCGGCAGCCCGATGCGCGCCGTCGCGGACTCGCCGCGGGTCTCGACGGCGCGCACGACGAGATCGGCGGGCGCGCTGTCGGGAACGTCCTCGCTGCCCTTGACCGCCGTGACCATCACGGCACCGCCGCCGTCGTCGGCGAAGCTGTCGCGCGGCGGCAGATCGCCGTCGTGGAACGACTCGAGCTGCGCTCGGACGGGGACGCCGAGCACGGCGGCCCGACGGGTCGGCTGTGCGGCGCGCCAGTTCCCGGCGTGTGCGATCAGCTCGAGGCTGAAGCGCTGGATGCCCTGGTCCTGGAACGAGTAGACGCCGTCCGGGTCGAGCAGGCGCGGGTCGTGCCACGAGTACACGGGGCTGCGCACGGCGGTGATGCCGATGCTCGGCCGCTCGAGTCCCGCCGAGCCCGCGGGCGAGACATCCCATCCGTGCTTCGTGGTGGCGATCACCGTGAGGCCGGCCGGCGAGCCGCCCACCGTGCCGGTCAGGTCGACCCACGACTGCGCGGGCTCCTCCGCGCCGTCGACCGGACGCTCGATCGTGCCGTAGGGGATCTCGTACGTCGCCGCCGGGTCGTCGAGACCGACCGGGAAGCGGAGCTTCAGCAGGTGGGCCTTCTCGCGCCAGTCGATCGTGACGTCCACCCGCACGGCGCGGGCGTCGTGGGCGAGGAGGTACTCCTCGACGAGCGTGCTCGCGCCCCACGATCGCTCGACGCGCACGCGCGAGCGCAGCGGACCGGTCTCGCGCACCACGATGCGGTCGAGCGTCATCGCCGCGCCCGGCCAGGCATACGAGATGACGCGGTGGCCCCACGTGTCGGTCGGGTCGTCGCACACCGCGGTGCGCGGCTGGCCGCGCGTCCCCCGCAGCGGGTCGACGCCGCTCGACCTGTCGAGCAGCGAGATCAGGTCACCCGTCTCGGGGTCGAGCTCGATGCGGAGGTGGGCGTTCTCGATGACCGTGCCGTCGTCGCTGACCAGGAGCCCCGTGTCGGCCGGGAGCGCCGGCCCCGGAAGCATGCGATAGAGCGCGTAGCCGAGAGCCGGGACGTCGGCGCGGAACGTGACGGCACCGCGGCTGATGTCGCCGGTCGTCGCGGTGGACTGCGTTCCCTGCGAGAGCACGGGCGCGCCCTCATGGTCGACGATCCGCACGCCGGCGCGCTGCGCGCCGTACTGCATGTCGACGTCGACCGACACCGGCCACGGGTGCGGATTGAAGACGACGATCGGCTGGGACGCGGCATCCGTCGGGATGTCGATGCGGCGCGCGATGCGATTGTGGGCGCGCGTGATGATCCGCTTCGAGATCGCCACCGCCTCGCCGAGCTGATCGCGCGCGTCGTCGTACGACGGCTCGATCGCCGAGCCCGGGAGGATGTCGTGGAACTGGTTGAAGAGGATCTGCTTCCATGCCCGCTCGAGGTCGTCGCGCGGGTACTCCACCCCCGTCAGCGCGGTGTCGATCGCCGCCCAGCGCTCCGCCGACAGCACCGCCCACTGGGCGCGGCGCTGCCACGCCTTGATGCCGGAGTGCGACGAGTAGCAACCGGGAGCATGGTGCTGCAGGTCGTCGCGGCGGACGGCGAGCGCGTCGAGGAATCCGTCGCCACGGGCGAGCATCTCGTCGAAGTACGCGCGCGGTGACGACATCGTCATCCTCCCGAAGCTGCCCATGCGGTCGTAGCGGTGGATCGACTCGATGTTCGCCTTCGTCGGCCCGCCGCCGTGATTGCCGACGCCGTAGAAGACCATCATCTCGCCGAGCGTGCGGTCGAGCTGGGCCAGCGCCTTCTCGGTCTGGCCCGACACGTCGCCGGGTGGACTGCAGTACTCGAATGGGATCCGGTAGGCGAGCACCCGCGAGCCGTCGGGGGACTCCCAGTGGAAGAGCGTCTCATCGAGGTCGCCCTCGTGCGGGCCGGGTCGCATGAAGCAGTACGAGTCCATGCGGTGTCCCCGCAGGATCTGGGGGAGCGCGGCGCTGTGGCCGAACGGATCGACGTTCATCCCGACTGTGGAGATCGTCCCGAAGCGGGACTGCAGATAGCGCTGGCCGTAGAGGCCCTGCCGGGCGAAGGACTCGCCCATCGGCGTGTTGCAGTCGGGCTCGACCCACCAGCCGCCGACGTTCACCCAGCGGCCCTCGGCCACGCGCTCCTGGATGCGCGAGAACAGCGCGGGATCCTGCTCCTCGACCCACGACAGCAGCACGATCTGATCGCACGTGAAGACGAAGTCCGGGTACTCGTCCATGCGGTCGAGCGCGCTGGCGAACGTGGCGCGGGCCTCCTGGTAGCCCTCCTGCCACGGCCACAGCCACACCGGGTCGAGGTGCGCGTTGCCGATCATGTGCAGGGTGCGATCGGGCGTCGCCGCAGGGCGCGGCGCGGGCGTCAGGTCGCGCGGCTGATGGCCGGACGGGGCGTTCGCTACGGGGGCGCGGCGGTGCTGCTCGGTGATGGCCGGGTGGTCGGGCGCGACGCCGTGCGGCTCTTCGACCAGATCGGCGACACTCGCACCCAGGTGCTCGACCACACCCGTGCGCTCGGCCGGATCGGTGGACTCCGTGGACTCGGTGGAAGCGGCGCGCTCGGCCGAACCGGTGCGCTCCGTGGACTCCGTGGATTCCGTGGACTCCGTCGAAGCGGCGCGCTCGGTCGAACCGGTGCGCTCCGTGGACTCCGTGGACTCCGTCGAAGCGGCGCGCTCGGTCGAACCGGTGCGCTCCGTGGACTCCGTGGATTCCGTGGAATGGGCGGAATCGGCGCGCTCAGCCGAACCGGTGCGCTCCGGCGATTCGCTCATGCCGGCTGCTCTCCCGCGGCCCATGCGTCCAGGATCTCCGACAGCGCGTGCAGGAGGAAGGTCTGCAGCTCCTGGATGCGCGGCGTCTCGTCCGAGGGCACGAGGAACGAGTGATCCGCCAACGCCAGCGACGGCCCCCCGTCGCCGCCGGCGAACAGCAGCGTCGTCGCTCCGTTGGCGCGTGCGGCGGTGAGACCCTTCACGACGTTCGGGGAGCGGCCGCTCGTCGTGAACGCCGCGACCACGTCCCCCGGCTTCGCGAGCGCCTCGACCTGGCGCGAGAACACGTCTTCGAAGGCGTAGTCGTTCGCGATGCACGTCGACACGGTGGCGTCGGTGGTGAGCGTGACGGCCGGCAGCGGCCGGCGGTCGCGCTTGTAGTGCCCGATGAGCTCGCCCGTGAAGTGCTGCGCGTCCGCCGCGCTGCCGCCGTTGCCGAACGTGTACAGCGTGCCGCCCCGGGAGAACGCGTCGACGAGGACGCGGCCGACCGCGCGCACGTCGTCGAGCAGGGGCTCGGCATCCCGAGCGGTGCGGACGTGCGCCTCGAGCTGTGCGTCGAGCCAGTCAGACACGGGCGGGTCCCTTCGGATCGAGGGCGAGGTCGTCGGCGAGGTCGAGGGCGAGCGCTCCGGCGCCGACGACGCACACCTCGTCGCCGAGTCCGGCGAGGGTGACGTCGACCCGCGCGGCGGCCGGGGGCATGGCGGTCTGCTGCACGATCTCGCGGACCGGATCGAGCAGCATCGCTCCGGCACGCGTCACCCCGCCGCCGAGCACCACGACGTTCGGCTCGAAGACGTTGACGAGATCCGTGACCGCCTGGCCGAGCAGCGCGGTGGTGTCGTCCCACACTTCGCGGGCGAAGGGATCGCCGGCGGCCGCGGCGGTGGAGACGTGCTCCGCGCGCACGAGCGGCATGCCCCGCAGCGACGATTCGCGGGTGCCGTCGGCGAGCAGCTCCTGGGCGCGCTCCGCGATGTTGGTGCCCGAGGCGTAGGCCTCGAGGCATCCGCGACGCCCGCATTCGCACTGCCGGCCGCCGGGCCGCACCGTGAGGTGCCCGAACTCGCCGCCGTTGCCGGCTGCGCCGCGGTGCAGGCGGCCGTCGATGATCGATCCGCCGCCGACGCCCGTCGAGAGCGTCAAGTAGAGAGCGATGTCGGCGCCGCGCGCGGCGCCGAACCGGTGCTCCGCGAGCACGGCTGCCGTGGCGTCGTTCTCGACGACGGCGGGAACACCGAACGCCTCCGACGCCATCGCCACGATCGGCACATCGATCCAGCCCGGCAGGTGGAGGGGACCGGTGAGGATGCCGGCGGCCGCGTCGAGGGGTCCGCCGCAGCTGATCCCGACCGCTGCCGGCGCGCCCAGGCCGGCGGCGGCGATGCTGCGCCGGCCGAGATCGAAGAGGTGGGACACCACGGCATCCGGCCCGCGATGCTTCTCGGTGGGCTCGACCAGCAGGCCGTGCGTCCGGCCGTCGCGGGTCACCATCGCCACGGCGAGCTTGGTGCCGCCGATGTCGAGCGCCAGCACGGGATGCTGCGTTGCCATTCGTTCCTCCGCGGCCGTCGCGATGCGGTTCCAGCGTCGATGCGCGCCGGTGTGACATCGTTCCCACATTGTAGCAAAGCCCGCGTCACCGACAACGGCCGCGCGAAGGGCTCAGGCCTCGGCGAACAGGCGGTCGAGCACGTGGCGGGCGAACTCCGCCTGGCCCGGCGGCTTGTTCGTGATCATGATGAGCCCCTTCCAGAGGGCCCACCCTCGACCGCGCGCCCAAGTGGCCTCGTCGACGGCATAGCCCGCGCGGAACTGCTCGCGCGCAGCCGCCTGCGTCGATGTCCAGCGGAACACCGTGTCGCACGCGGGGTCGCCGGCGCCCGCGCAGCCGAAGTCGATGACGGCGGCGAGCTCGCCGTCCTGCACCAGCAGGTTGTTGAGCGAGACGTCGCCGTGGAACCACCGCGGCGGGGCGCTGAACGGCGCGGCGAGCGCGTCCCGCCAGATCCCGGCCGCGAGGTCGCGCTCCCGGCCGTGCACGCGGAAGAGCAGGTCGCCGACCCCGTCGTCCCAGTGCTCGAGCGGCCCGCCGCGAAAGGCACTGTGCTGACCAGGGACCGGGGCATCCGTCGCATCCGCCTCGCCGAGGCGCAGCAGGAACCCCGCGAGGTCGGCGGCGAAGCGCGCCCAGTCGGCGACGGGAGTCACGGATGCGGGCTCCCCGGGCATCCAGCCGTACACCGACCACGGGGCGGGGAACAGGTCGCTCGGCTCGCCGATGCCCTCGACTGCGGGGATCGGCAGGGGCACCGCGGGCGCCAGGCGAGGCAGCCACCGCTGCTCCTTGCGCACCTGCGGCACATAGTCGGGTGCGCTCGGCAGCCGGACGCTGAGGTGGTCGCCGAGCCGGAAGATGCGGTGATCGTTGCCGCCGTTGCGCACCGGGCGGAGCGGAAGGTCGCGCCACTCGGGAAACTGCGCCGCGAGCAGCCTGCGGACGAGCTCCTCGTCGATGCGCGACGCCTCTATCGCCTCGAGACCTGCGGGCTCCGCCACGGCGCCGTCGTCACTTCCGGGGCGCGGCGATCGATCCGCGGTCGACGAAGCGCGTCGGCATGACAATGGTCCGCGCCGGCGCATCCGGGGCCTCGATGCGTTCGAGCAGCGTCCGCATCGCGGTCGCGCCGAGGGCTCCGGCATCCTGATATCTCGTCGAGACGCCCGGCTGCACCATGCTCATCCACGGGGCGTCGTCGAAGCCCGCCAGGCTCACATCCGACGGGATGCCGAGGCCCAGTGCCGCCGCGGCGCGCCAGGTTCCCTCGGTGAGCACGTTGTTGGCCGCGAACACCGCAGTCGGACGATCGGCGCGCGAAAGGATGCGCTCGGCCGCGGCCTGGGCCTCGCCGGCATCCCATCCCGCCTGCACGATGAGCGACTCGTCCACGCGCACCCCGCGGGCCGCCAGCGCGTCGAGATACCCCTGCTGGCGCTCCTCACCGGTGGTCCACTCGGTCTCGTCGATCAGCAGGGCGATGCGCTCATGGCCGGCGGCCAGCAGCCGCATCGTGGTGTCGTGCGCCGCCGCCCGGTTGTCGACGACGACCGCGTCGCTCTCTTCGGTGTCGAATCGGCGGTCGACCTCGATGAGGGGCACGCCGATGCGGCTGAGGAAGCCGCTCAGCTCTCGTGAGACCGGCGTCGCGATGACGCCCGACACGCGGGACGCCACGAGCACCTCGGCGGCCTCGAGCTCGTCGGCGCCGTCACCGCGCAGATCGACCATCACGAGGGTGCGGCCGTGCGCGCGCGCCTCTTCGCCGATGCCCGAGGCGAGCTCGGCGTAGAAGACGTTGCGCAGGTCCGAGACGAGCACGCCGACCGAGCGGCTGGTGCGCTGCTTGAGGGCGCGGGCCGTGACGTCGACCACGTAGCCGAGTTCCTTCGCGACCGCGCGCACGCGTTCGCGCACCTCCGGGGCCGCATACCCGTTGCCCGACATCGCCCGCGAGGCGGTGGAGCGCGAGACCCCGGCGGCGTCGGCGACCTCGCGGATCGTCGGGCGCGCGAACGGGGCACGCCGTTCGGTCACGACTCCTGCGTCACCGTCACGGCCGGCGGCCGTCTCCGCGCTCACGACGACGCCTTCGCCGACGACGGACCCTGCGACACGTCGAGGAGTGCTTCGGCGTGTTGCCCGAGTCGAAGGTCGCCGATGGCGACGTCGATCGCGATCCGCTGGCGGCGCCCGGAGGACGCGGGGGTCACGGTCAGCTGCACAGAGGACTCCTCGCCGGGTCCGAGGTCTATCTCGAACTCTTGCCCGGACGAGCGCCAGCCTAGCGGGAGGACGGGCGTGATCCGGGCTCGTGCCGGCTGGGGAAGCGGATTGCGCACCCGCACCGTGTAGGCCGCCGACTCGCCCGCGACGGCGCGGCGCCGGTAGGGGAGCAGCCGGGCGGTCTGCCCGGCGGGGCCGATGGCCAGGGCGTCTTCGGGAAGAAGCCGCTCGTGGAGGTCGTCGACGAAGCGTCCTGACTGTTCGAGGTAGTGGAGGTACTCCTCGTCGGCCCATCGCGGATCCCAGTGGCCCCCCGCCATGAGGCCGGGCGCGATGCGGCGGTAGAGCGCGGCGCTCTGCACGTAGTCGCCGAGCCGGAACAGGTTCCGGTACTGGTAGTTCATGATGTCGCGCCGGCCGTCGCGGCCGCCGAGGCCCTCCTGCTGGTCGCCGGTGAACGCGACGTTCACGCCGTCGATCCGCATCTCGTACGCGACGGCATACAGGGTGTGGCCGGGCTGCTCGTGCGCCGTGATCGTGTACTCGTTCCAGGTGAACGCTTCGCCGAGCGGCAGCACACGGTCGGCGACGATCGGGTCGTACCACTGGCACGGGAGGTCTTCCAGCCACGGATCGGCCATCGTCGGCGCCACGTTCTCGGGGATCCACAGCTGCGTTCCCTCCACCTCGCGCAGCAGCGGCATCCCGGCGATGTGGTCGTCGTGATAGTGGGTGGGCAGCGCCACGCTGATCCGCGTCACGCCGTACAGTTCGCGCAGCGCCGGCAGCGAGGCGAGCCACGGCCGGCGGGCGGCGCGCTCCTGGCCGAGCACCAGGCCGGTGGTCATGTCGTAGCCGTAGTCGACGATGAGCGCCTCGCCCGTCTCGGACAGCACGACGTACGAGCACGAGATCGAGGTGCGGTTCAGCAGCAGGTGCGGCGTGAGGGCGATGAACGGGTCTTCCAGGCGGGCGCGCAGGTCCCAGGGATACGAGCGGCGCGAATCCACGTACTCCTGCATGGTCTGCGCGAGCAGCTCGAGCGCATGGTCGGGGTCGCGCATCACGTCACCGTGCGAGGGCGCGATCGCCGACAGGTGATAGCGGTGCAGCAGGAGCGCGCTCAGCACCGTCATCGCCGGACCCTCGGTCTGCGTGTACGACCACTGCGTCGCCGCGAGCGACCACACCTTGCCCGGCGAATGGACGAGGTCGCCGGTGAACGCCAGGCGCTCGCCGTCGCGGTCGAGCAGGTAGCTCACCGAGCCGATCGTGTGGCCCGGCGTCGGCAGCACGAACAGTGCGACACCCGCGGCCGAGACCGTGCGGTACTCGGGCACGCCGGCGTGCACCGGCACCGATTCGAGGAGCGAGAACCGGTCCTGCCGCAGGTTGTAGTCGTTGTCGAGCTGGCGCCCCTCCCACATCTCCTCGACGCGATCGAACAGCTCGCGCTCGACCGGCGGCACGTGGATCCGCGCGCCGTGCGCGGCCGCCAGGGGGAGCCCCTGCCCCTGGTCGCGATGGTGGTGCGTCATGAAGACGTCGGTGATGCGACGGATGCCGAGCCCGGCGAGGTGCGAGAGCGCCACGCCGGATCCGAAGTCGACGGCGACGGCGTCGCGCTCCCCGGCCGGTGAGTCAGGGTCGACGATGAGGTACACGTGGCACGTGTCGGCGATGCGCCACACGCCGCGCGCGACCGCCGTCACGTTCATTCCAGTCGCTTCCGGTACTCGTCCCAGGTGCGACCGATGAGCGAGAGGTGTTCGCGATCGATCGGCTCACCGTCGCGGACGTGCTCGAGGTAGTAGAGGGCGGGGACGCCCAGCCCGGCCTGCGTCTCGGCGTAGTCGAGCCACTCCGCGCGGTTGGGCATCGGCCACTGGTCGGTGTCGACCGGATACCCGGGAAGCACCCCCGAGACGATCTCGAACCGTGCGCGCAGCTGGGCCGCCACCGACACCGGCCGGCCGGTGACGTCGTGCTCGAGGACGTCGTTCGTGCGCACCATGTCGGTGACGTCGCCGAACGAGGGGTGCACGGTGTGGGTGATGACGAGGGCGTCGGGCTTGATCGACTTGGCCGTGGTGCGGATGCGGGCCACCAGGCGGTGCAGGGCGGCGACGCCCCACACGCCATCGCTGTCGGGCGCGGAGCGCAGCATCGTGCCGCTGGGCGCGCGCTGGGTGAAGTCCACCTTGAACCCGTCGGCGTCGAGTCCCTCGGGGGACAGGAGTCGCTCGACGATCGCGTCGAGGTGGGCGAGGTAGGCGGGGCTGCCCGGGTCGACCGCGATCGGCCGGCCTGCGGCATCCGTCACGCACTCGTCGGGCGGAAGCCCCTCCGGATCCCAGGCCTTCCACCAGAGCAGCACGCGCCGGCCCTGGGCGTGCTGGTCGGCGATCCAGCCCCGCAGGTCGGGCCAGGCGTCGGTGTCGGGCTCGGCGGTGCCGTACTGCGCCTGCCACCGGTCGTCGATGACGACCGTGCCCGGATCGAGGGATGCCGCGGCCAGCGTGCCGAGGAACTCGTCGTACGTCTCCTGGCGGCAGAGGTCGGGGGCCCAGCCGTCCTTGCCGGCACGGGCGACCTGGGCGCCCCAGCCGCAGAAGATGGGCTCGAGCCACCACGGCTGGATCGCCGGCGCCGTCTCGGAAGCGCACCCGGTGCGGACGAGGTCGTCGCGGTACAGCTCCAGCGCGTGGGCAGGCGAGTCGACGGGCTGCACCACCACAGTGGGCGAACGCCAGACGCCGTCGACCGAGGTATGGCCCTCGTGGGCGAGCCGCAGCAGACCGCCGCCGTCGACCGGGTCGAAGCGCATCGTGGTGAAGCGCAGCTGCTCGACCGGCGCGCGCAGCCATGTCGCGAGCCACGGGCCCGGCCCGGGGGAGAAGGCGTCGGTCGCGGGGTCGCGGCCGAAGGCGAGCGCGAGCGGCGGCGGCGAGAACACGCCATTGAGGCGCCCGGGGTCGGCGTCGCCGACCACGCCGAGCGAGGCCGCCGACCACACGGGGCGGACGAAGGCGACGGGCTCGGTGGGGCTCGGCACGTAGAGCGACTGCGCGTCGAAGCCCGAGCGGAAGGTGCCGCTCGCGCCGGTGGGCAGGATGCCGTCGCCGCCGAGGATCGTGACATCGGTGAGCTCGCCCACGCCCCGGGTCTCGAGCGTGATCTCCACGGCGTCCGTCGTGCAGCGCAGCTCGAGCAGGCGCTCGTCCCACGCGCTGGACTCCGTGCGGATGGTCACGACGACGGCATCCGGCTCGGTGCGCACCTCGGGTTCGCCGACGCTCATGGCCTCGTCGCGCGCGGTGCGGCTGTGCGCGCTCGACAGCGCGCAGATCCGCATCCACCGCGCGCCTTCGGCATCGCTCAGTTCGAGGTACGGCGAGGTCGTCACGCCGCGGGGGCCGGTGCGCCAAGAGAGCGAATAACCGGCTCCGTGAACGGTCTGTCGACCGGAGTCACTCGTCAGCGAGGGAGTGGAACTCATGTCCCCAGTCTATGTGACAACGTTCCCAGGCGCTGGGAGCCGAGGGGATTCACAGGCCGGCACGCGTCGTCGCGCGGTCATGCGTCTGCCGCGTTCGTCGCGGTTCGGGTACGTGGCCGCCGGTCGAGGAGCATCCGCGGCCCCAGCCGCCCTTCGAGGACCACTGGCGCCGGTGCAAGGCCCTTTCCTCGCCGCATGGCGGCGGCTTTACTGTCGCCATGATGGGCAGGTCTGCGCACGGTCGTGACGCGCGAGCACGGGGGCACCGCCGTGCCGTGGAAGGGCAGGCGCAGGGAAGGGCGCCGACGTGGCCGTGACTGCCGGAACGGCGCGGGCCGCGATCACGCCGCCGATCGGCATCCCGCTCTCCGGTTTCGTGGGGCGCGGCGTCGCGACGGACCTGCACGACGACCTCTGGGCCACCGTGCTCGTGCTCGCCGACGACCGTTCGCCGGGCGACACCCGACACGCCCTTGTGACCCTCGACCTCATCGGCCTCTACAGCGATGAGCTCGTGGCGGCGCTCAAAGAGTCGGTGCGTGCGGCGACAGGGATCCCGCCCGAGCGCGTGTTCCTGTCTTGCAGCCACACGCACTACGGCCCGGTGGTCGCCGAGACGGGCGACATGCCCGGCGGTCGGCACCCGCTCGCCGCGGCCTATCGGGAACATCTCAGCGACGCCGTCGCGCGGTGTGTGCGCGTCGCAGACGCAGCCCGTGTCGCCGTCGACGTGCGTGTCGCCACGGGTGAGGTGCCGCTCGGCGTCAACCGCCGCAAGCCAGGACCGGACGGTTCGATCGAGCTCGCCCCGAACCCTGACGGGCACGTCGATGCGGAACTCTCCGTCGTCCGTTTCGACGCCGCCGAGGGCCGAGGGCGGGGAGGGCGCGTCGCGACGCTCATCTCGTACGCGTGTCACCCGTCTTCGCTCGAGAGCTCGGTGCGCAGCATCAGTGCCGACTTCCCCGGCATCCTTCGCGACGAGGTCGAGCGTTCGGCAGGAGGGCGGGCGCTGTTCGTCCAGGGTGCGGCCGGCGACATCGATCCTCCCGACAAGCGGCCGGACTGGGCGCGTCCGCAGCAGATCGGCGCGGCACTGGGATCAGCGGCGATCCGACTCGGCGCTTCGGCGGCAACGACCCCGTCCGCTCCGCTCGCGTCGCGACGCCGGCGGGTCGCACTCGCGCGCCGGGGTGCGGCATCCGTCACCGACGCCGAGGCAGCCGTCGCCGAACTGCGTGCGCTCGACGCGACGCCTGGTGCGAGCGGCCCGGCGACCTGGTGGCGCGAGTTGCGGGTCTCCGAGGGCGAGGCGGTGCTCGCGGCGCTGCGCGACGGTCGGGCGCCGACGATCGACGCCGACATCTCGGCGTTGCGGATCGGCGATGTCGCCCTGGCGTTCGTTCCTGCAGAGCTGTTCAGCGAGCTGGGTGTCGCGATCAAACGGCGCTCGTCCGCGCCGGTGACGCTCGTCGTCGGGTACACCGACGGCGCGCTCTGGTACGTGCCGCCGCGGCACGCCTACGAGGAGGGCGGCTACGAGGTCGTCGACGCCTGCCGTGTCGCGCCCGGCGCGGGTGAGGAGCTCGTCGATCGCGTCCTCGCGCTGCTGCACGAGCTGTTCTGAGGCGGGTGCGTCGCCGAGCCCACGACGTCCTCCCCCCGCGGGTTCTGCTGTCAGAGGCGTTCGGCGAGCACGACGCCTTGCGGGTGCTTCTCCGTCGCGCGCGGCTCTCGGTCGAGCACCGCGGTCACACGGAAGCCGGCCTGTCGCAGGGCATCCCGCACGTACGGCGTGTGATGGAGGTAGGCGATCAGGTCGACGTCATGCCCGTACGGCTTGTCGAGCCGGCGCTGCCCGGTACCCGCTTGGAAGCCGAGAAGAAGCAGCCCGCCCGGCCGAAGCACGCGATGGAACGCGGAGTACACCACCCCGAGCCGATGCGGCGGGGTATGGATCGTCGAGTACCAGGCCAGCACGCCGTCGAACCGCTCATCGGCGAAGGGAAGCTCGGCGCTGTCGGCGGCGACGAGTTCGAGCTCGGGATGCCGCGACCTGGCCTCGGCGAGCATCGCCGGGGAGAGATCGCTGCCCGAGATCACGAGCTCCGGGTCGAGCGACAACAGGTGCGAGATCATGCGCCCCGTCCCACACCCGGCGTCGAGCACTGTCGCCGGCCGGGACTCGAGCTCCTCGACGAAGTGCTGCACCATCGCCAGCTCGGGGGCGGCCTCGTACCGCGTGTCGGGCAGCATCTCGGCATAGCTGGCGGCCACCTCGTCATAAGCCGTGCGCGTGCGCTCGACGTCGGCCGAGGTCATGCGGCGCTCGCCGCCCGCGCCGTTCCGGTTCGCCCGGAATGCAACGACGCGAGCAGAAACCGGTGGGTCTCGTGATCGGCGGCCGCCACCAGCCCCTGCACGCCGGTGTGGAGTTCGCCGCCGTCGAGATTGGTGAGCACGACGCCGGCGGCACGGCACAGCTCGATCGCCGCGGCCCAATGAACGTTCCCCTTCAGCTCTCCGCCGGTGACGTAGCCCGCCTGCTGCCCGGTGGCCACCCAGGCCAGGGCGAGCGTCGTCGAGAGGCACTGCGGTCGGAATCGCGCGCGGAACACCGGGTCGGCCAAGAGCGGCAGGCCCATCCGATCCGGAAGACGCCGTTCGAGGTTGAGGGCGACCAGCCGAGATGACGCCGTCGGGGTGAGTGCGGTGTCGTCGTGGCCGGTGCCAGTGTTGGTGCCGGTGTCGTTGCCGGTGTCGTTGCCATTACCCAGCGCCTGGCGCCGCCATGCTTCAACGCCGTCTGTCCAGAACACGGACCCGGCCGCCGGGTCCGCGACCGCGGCCGCGGTCGTCGTGCCGTCGATCTCCAAAGCCACGTTGACGCCGAACAGGGGGACACCCGCGGCGAAGTTGAGGGTTCCGCAGATCGGGTCGACGAGCCAGCGGCGCGAGGATTCGCCGTCGCTCCCGAGCTCCTCACCGACGACGGCGTCATGGGGCCGATGTCGGGTCAGCACGGCCCGGATCGCCCGTTCCGCCTCGATGTCTGCCGCCGTCGTGAAGTCGACGCCGTCCTTGTCGGTGCGCTCCGGAGCGCTTCCGTAGCGCGCCCGCGCCACCTCCGCGCCTGCCAACGCGGCGAGCATCGCGACCGCCCCATCAGAAGAACCTGCGTCGGAAGAACTTGCGTTTGAGGAACCTGCGTCGGAAGAACCTGCGTCAGAAGAACCTGCGTCGGTAGGTGCGGATCCCATCACGGGCTCAGTCAAGCACGTACCTCCCCCGCGGTTCCTCGGCTCGTGCCTGCGGTTTCTCGGCTCGTGCCTGCGGTTTCTCGGCTCGTGCCTGCGGTTTCTCGGCTCGTGCCTGCGGTTTCTCGGCTCGTGCCTGCGGTTCCTCGGCTCGTGCCTGCGGTTCCTCGGCTCGTGCCTGCGGTTCCTCGGCCCGCCCGCTGTGCCCGACCGCGGGTTAGGGAGCCGCGGCGTCGCGGTACGTGCCGAGGGAACGTCACGAGCACAGCGCCAGCCCCGAGCGCGGGCGGTCGGCCGTGCCCGAAGATCAGGTACTCCGACCGCACCGCTCCGAACGCAGTGCCATGAGCGGGCGCGCCCGTGCGCGTCGATACGACCACTGCGAACGCGAGGGGGCAAAACGGCGCACTACTGGGGGATGAGAAGACGGCGGACGGGCGCAGTGTGAGCAATCCCAGTGGGAGCGTTCAGAAGGGTGGACCGCCGGCCGCGCCGGGCGGGGCATCGTCGGTGAACAGCCAGGGCTCACGCATCATCTGTGGTCGCCGTTGCACCTCGTCGTCGGCGACGAAGCGGACGACGGGTTCGGGTCGGTCGGTGTGTTTGCGGCCGGTGGGGCTGGTCCAGACCAGCACGCCGGGGGCGATCTGCTCGACGGTCCAAGGTGTGACGTGTTTCAACGTGTGGTGCCGGCGGCAGAGGTGGGCGAGGTTGTCGTGGCAGGTGGGGCCGCCGTGTGCGGCGTCGATGGTGTGGTCGATGTCGCAGCGCCAGACCGAACGGCGGCAGCCCGGGAAGCGGCAGTGCTCGTCTCGCGCGGCGAGGAACCGGTCCAGCGCCGGGCCGGGCCGGTAGCGGTCCACAGCGAGCACGGCGCCGGTGACGGGGGAGGTCATCACGCGCTCCCATCCAGGGCTGCCGGCGGCAAGGGCGCGGGCGGTGTCGGCGTCGATCGGCCCGTAGCCGGCGAGCAGGCAGGGTTCGTTGCCGGCGCCGGTCATGGTGAGCACGGGCACGGTGACCTGCACGGTGGCGCGGATCGCGGCCAGCCCCGAACCCGCGACGCAGTCCTGCGGCCCGGCGGTGAGCAACAGGTCGGTGGCGATGTCGGCCCGCAGCTGATCCATGGTGCGCGCGTCCACCACCTCGCGGACACCGCCGCCGTCTGAGCCCGATTCGGGTGCGTCTTCAGGTGATGGGCTGCCGGCGGGCTCGCGCGCGGCGACGGCGGAGCGGGCCTGCGCGGTGAGACGGTCGTGGATGCCGTAGATCAGCGCGGCGTCGTTGATCAGGGTGAGCGCTGCCATGTGGTCGGGCAGGTCGACCACCTCGATCTCGCGGCGGGCGACGGCGTCGCTGTGGCGTTCCTCGAGGGTGCGGTCGAGGAATCGCTCGGCGATCACCTTGAGCACCGACGCGAGCCGGCCCGGCGTCAGGGTGTCGGCGCGGTCCAGCGCGAGCGTGAGGAACTCGGCGCGCGCCGCATCGTCGCTGATGGGGTCGCCGGCGTCATGGATCACGGCCAGCTGCTGCCGGGAGATCCGTCCGGCGGCCAGGGCGCCCACCGCGGCGGGGAACCGGGTGCAGAGATCTGCCGACTCGGACAGCAGCCGACTGATCGTCCACTCCGACACGCGGGTCGAGGTGGCCAGGTCCGCAGTCAGCGCGCGACGATCCAGCTCCGCCCGCCGAACCCGCTCCGGGGTCGCACCGGCCGGCGCACGCACCGACGCGGCCGCATCGGCGAGCAGCCGGATCTCCGCCGCATCGGCGGCGGCGCGCTCGCGCCGACCCGCTTCGAACCCGGCGACCAGCCGCATGACGCTCGCCACCTCGGCGGGCAACGCGTGGTCACCGGGGGCACCGGAGGCGGCGAACGCGGGGATGGCAGGCATTCAGGACTCGCAGACAGAGCGGAACAGGAAACGGAGATTCCCGCGCCTCAGCGCCGCGCACCCTGCCAAAGTCCCCGCGGCTCTCGCCGCGCCCGTCTCACCGCCCCGATCGCTCGGAGCCTCACTATCGTTATCGAATCTCTGAACTATACACTACCGCTGATACGGGCCATGCACAAGAACAAATGTGCGAGCATCGGCGGCAATCAGGACCTGAGCTTCCCGCGATGGCGGTTGCCTGGCGCGCTCGAGATCACACGAAACGCACCCAGTTCGCCCCGCGACCGGTCTCGGCACGCAGGAGCAGCTCGAGGCGGTCGCCGTCGACGGAGTACAGGGAGATCGTCGTCGACGACTCTCCCGCCGCGATCAGGTGTGCGCCGTCCGGGCTGACCGCAAAGCCCCGCGGCTGCGGCTCGGTCTCGACGAAGCGCTCGGGCGCCGACACGGAGCCATCGTCCGCGACCGACACCGCGCCGAGCGTGCTCTCCGTCCGCTCCGAGCACCACAGGCGGCGCCCGCCGGCACCGAAGTGCAGGTCGGCGCCCCAGATGAGGTGCTCTGCCCGCGGATCTGCCCCGAAGCGGCTGTGGCGAAGGCCCTTCGACGGGTCGAACGCCTCCGCGGCGTCCCGCAGCTCGAGCGTTCCCGCCTCGACGTCGCGTGCGAAGTGGAGCACCTGCCCCGAGAACTCGGTCAGCACGTAGACCGCGTCCTGCGCCTCGTTCAGCACGAGATGCCGGGGACCGCTGCCCTCGGGCGCGGCCGCCGTCGCCGGCTCCAGTGCGACCAGCCGCAGGTCGTCTGTCAGCGCATACTGGCCGACCAGATCGGCGCCGAGCGACACGAAGTAGGCGAATCGGCCGTCCGCGCTCGGCAGCACCGAGTGCAGGTTGGGGAACTCGATGCGGGAGATCGGCTCGCCGACCACACCATCGGCGACCGCGCAGCTGATCCCGTAGCCGCCGCCGTACGAGGCACCCAGGAGACCCGCGCCGTCTCGGCACAGCGCGAGATAGTTCATGCCGCCGTCGGGAAGATCGAGCCGCGACTCGGCGTCCAGCCGCCCGGTCTCGCGGTCGAGGCGCAGCGTCACGATGCCCGCCGGCTCGGCATCCGACCCGCCCTTCACCGCCGCGTAGACGAGGTCACGGGACGAGTCCACGACGAAGGACGAGCAGCCGGCAAGGCCCTCGCTCACGGCGAGCCGCTCGATCGAGTCGCCCGAGTGCCGGAAGGTGCTGATGCTGCCGTCGCCCGCGTTGGCCACGAGCACGAGTGAGGAGTCGGTCATGCACCGATCGTAGGCGGGGCGACGTCTCGACGTCTCACGCTTGCCGGCGCCTGCGAAGCGTGCGAGGCGGTCGCCGCAGGTCGGCAGCGAGGCGCCGTTCAGTTCGGCGCGTCGAGACTCTGCACGAACGCGTTCGCGCCGGACTGCGGCGACGTCAGCACACGCGGGTCGGCACCGGCGCCGGTCGCCATCGAGGCCTGCGCGAGCACGATCACGTCGACGTCCCCGGCCGCGGCGATCGCGTCGGCGATGAGCCGGTCGTGTTGCGCGAGGTCGCCCGCGCCACGCGCATCCGCGGCGCGCTCCACGATCCGCGCCGCCACCTCGACCCTCGTCCCCGCACCCGAACCCGCGGTACCCGAACCCGCGGCACCGGGCACCGCGGCACCCGAACCCGCGGCACCAGGCCCCGCGGCACCCGGACCCGCAACACCCGCCCCCGCGCTCACGGCCCCCGCAGCAGCCGCCTCGACCAGCCGGCTCGTGGGTCCCAGCGTCGCCGCCAGCGTCGCGAGCACGAGCACCCGGCCCTGCCCCGCGCGCGCCCGGCGCACGGCCTCGGCCGCCATCGCCGCGTCGACGCGCACGAGCGGCACGCCCACTGCGGCTGCGGCATCCGTCGCCGCTTCGCCGATCGAGGAGCAGGTCACCAGCACCGCGGTCGCCCCACCGGCCCGCAGCGCTCCTAGGTGGGTGCGCAGGTCTGCGGAGATGTCGTCGGTGATGCCGCCCGCGACGGCGCGCGACAGCAGCGACGGGTCGGCGACGTGGACGATGTCGAGATCGTCGCGCTGCGCGGTCAGCAGCCCATGGAACACCGGCACGAGGGCCGGCACCGTATGCAGCACCCCCACGCGCGTACTCATGACTCCGACGCCCTCACTGCGTCGCGCCACGGCCGTGCCGTCTCGTCGACGATGTCGCCGAGGGCCTTCAGCCGGTCCACCGACCGGGAGCGCAGCTCGGCGCGGATGTCGGCGCTGCCGACGACGTCGCTCCAGAGCGCGCGTCCGGCGAGGAAGCCGCTGGCACCCTCGAGGCAGGCCGCTCGCACCGCAGGGGCGAACCGGTCGCGCTCGACGCCCTGCGACAGCACGACCCACGGGCCGGTCATGCAGGCGTTCAGCTCCGCGCTCGCCGCCCGCTGTGCAGCCTCGTCGCCCGCGCCGGCCATCGGCACCTGCGCCTTGTACAGGTCGGGGCGCAGGGCGGCCAGTTCGCGCGCGGCCTCGCGGATCGCGGCATCCGCGTCGAAGTCCGTCTCGTCCGGCGCCGCCCGCACGACGGGCTCGAGCACCGAGAGCACCCCGTTCTCGCGAGCGACGTCGATGAAGCGCGACGCCAGCGCGACGCGCGCGGCGCGACGCTCGTCGCGGCGCCAGATGAGCAGCAGCTTCAGCGCCACGACGCCGTCGGGGATCGCGGTGATCGCCTCCTCGTCGAGGGCGGTGTCGTCGACGGGTCCGCCGGCCGCCTGGTCGAGCGCGTCGACCGCGAGGATGATCCCCGTCGATGCCGGCACCGCCGCGCTGACGCGGTCGAAGCCGAACTGCCGGTCGGCGAGGAAGCCCGATGCGTACGGACCCAGCTCCTCGGCGACGGCGACCTTGAAGTCGATCAGCACGTCGTCCGCGGGCCGGCCGCGGCCGGCGAGGTCGAACATGTGGCGCAGGCTCTCGCGCTGGTCCATGGCGACCATGGCGAACGCGCCCGACGGGCGGGCGATGGCATCGAGGGTGGTCATGAGTCTCCTTCGCAGGCGGTGGCCAGAAACCGTCGATAGGCGTCGTCGAGGCCGGGCGCGTGCGCCGGCTCGAGGTCTTCGCCGGGCAGCATGAGATCTGCGGATGCCTCGCCCGCACGAACGGCGGCCAGGAGCGCCGCACCCGCGGCCACCGGTTCGGCGGGGATGATGCGTCGGGTCGGCAGTGCCGCCGTTGCGGTGAGGGGGACCCACGCGGGGATCCGGCGGGCGAGCGACCCGAGCACGGCGATGGCGGACGCGGGGGAGCCGGCGTGGGCGTCGCTCACCTCGCGCATCCAGCGCGCCTGGAACACCAGCGCCTGCAGAACGGCGCGTGACCGGTCGGCGGGGTCGGCGCTCGCATCGCGCAACACGACGCGGGCCCCCGACCGGGGATGCGGGCACTGCCGACCCGACGGATACGGCAGCACGGTCATCGCGCTCGTGCTCCAGGGCTCCGCCGTCGCAGACGAGAGGTGCGACCACACGTGGTCTTCCGGATGCTCATCCGCCCACCACGCCAGCATCGCGCCGCACGCACGACTGCCTCCGAGGATCGTCCGCGCCGAGCCATCGACGGTGCGGCCGACTGAGAAGCCGTTGGCCACGGCATCCGCCGACGCGAAGCCGGCCGTATGGATCTTCGCGCCGGCCGCTGCGCCAGCGGCCCCCATCCCACTCGCCCCCGCGGCATCCGCGCTCGCAGCATGCGCCCTCGCAGCGCCCGCCGCCGCGGCACCGCCTGCCGCATCCCGCCCCGCCGCGCGCGGGTCGGGGTCGGAGGTCACCCGCACCACGGCTTCCGCGGTGCCCAGGGAATCGGCGACCGCGCCCGGCGCCCGCACACCGCTCGCCCACGCACCCACCGCATGATCATGACCGGCGATGTGCACCGGAACGCCGCGAGGAAGCCCGAAGGCGCGCGCGGCGTCGGAGGTCTCGGCCACCGGTTCGCCCGGCGCGCGCACCTCCGGCAGGACCGCCGCATCGATGCCGATGCCGTCGAGCACGGCGGCATCCCACCCGTCGCCGCGGGATCCGGCCATCATGGTGCGCGCGGCGAGCGTGTGGTCGGTCGCCCGCATGCCGGTGAGCGCGTGTGCGACGAGGTCGGCGGCGCCCGCCCAGTGCCGCATCGCCTCGAACCGTTCGGGCTTCTCGACGGCCAGCGCCGTCAGCGCCACCGCCGCGGGCTTGGTCGTCGCGGGGACTCCGGTGCGCGCGGGAAGATCCGGATGCCGCGCCAGCAGGTCGTCGAGATGGCGCGGGTCGACGCGGCGGTCCCACCTCAGCAGGGGTGTGAGCGGCGTGCCGTCGGCGCCGAGCGCCGCACCGCTCTCGGCCATCGAGGCGATGCCGACCGCCACGATGGGTCCGTTCGCCCCGACGAGGCACTCGCGCGTCACCGCGGCGGCCGCCCCGATGAGTTCGGCGGGCGAGGCGGGCGTCGGCGTGCGCGCGACGCGCACGACCACGACGTCATCGGCGACGGCGACCAGCGCGGCTTTCGTCGTCGTGCTGCCGATGTCCAGTCCCAGGACGAGTGCCACGGACATAGTTTGTGACATTTTTGTCAGATGGTGCACTCCCTTGCGGACCGGCCAGAGGATCGCCGAGTGACCGTCGAGCTCGGCGTCATCGCCGACGACATCACCGGCGCGTGCGATGTCGCCGCAGGCGTCACCGCGGCGGGGATCGGCGCCGAGGTGCGGCTCGGCGTGCCCGATCCCACGGTGCCTCCGTCGGCGGCGTGTGTGATCGTCGCGCTGAAATCACGCACCGCGCCGGCGGCGCAGGCCGTGGCCGACAGCGTGGCGGCTGCCCGGGCGCTGCGCGCGTGGGATGCCCGGCGGCTCTACCAGAAGTACTGCTCGACGTTCGACTCGACCGACCGCGGCAACATCGGCCCCGTCGCCGACGCCCTCGTCGACGAGTGGGGTGCGGCCGCCTCCGTCGGAACCCCCGTCACGCCCGCCGTGGGGCGCACCATGCACCGGGGGCACCTCTTCGTCGGAGACCGGCTGCTGTCGGAGTCGTCGCTCGCGCAGCATCCGCTCACTCCCATGCACGACCCCGACCTGGTGCGCGTCCTCGGCCGCCAGACTCCGCACCGGGTCGGCCTCGTGCCGATCGAGAGCGTGCGCGCCGGATCGGCCGCGGTGGTCGACGCCGTGCGCGAGCTGCGGGCCGACGGCACGCGTCACATCCTGGTCGACGCCGTGACGGACGGGGATCTGGATGCCGCAGCCGCCGCGGTCACGGCATCCGATGATCTTCTCCTCGGCGGTGCCGCGGGACTGGCCGTCGCCCTGGCACGCGGGCTCGCGTCGGGCACGGCGCCCGCGGTGGACCCGGTCCCGGACGGGCGGGGGCTGATCCTCTCGGGAAGCGGGTCGGAGCGCACGCGCGCCCAGGTCGCCGCCTACCCCGGACCGCGGTGGCAACTGGACGTCGACGCGCTCGCCGCGGATCCCGACGCCGTGGTCGCGGCCGCCGGCGCGTTCATCGACGCCGCCGGCGGCATTCCGCTGGTCTCCGCCACCGCAGATCCCCACGACGTCGCGCGCGTGCAGGAGCGCTGGGGGCGAGAGCGGGCTGCCGTGCTGGTCGAGGAGGCGCTGTCGCGCATCGCGGCCGCCGCCGTCGCCCGGTCGGGTGTGCGCCGCATCCTGGTCGCCGGAGGCGAGACATCGGGCGCCGTCGCAGCCGGCCTGGGCGTCTCGACCCTTCGTGTGCGCCGGGTGGCGGCGCCCGGAGTGGCGTGGACGACGGCGCCGGATGCCGCGGGCCGGGCCCTCGACCTCTGCTTCAAGTCCGGCAACTTCGGCGGGACGGACTTCTTCACCGCCGCCTTCGAGGACGAGCCTGCGTGAAGCCCGCGCCCTCGGTAGAGAGGACGCGGGCTTCCGGCGGGTCACGCCGGCGGGTGACGGGTGTCGTAGTCCCATGCCGCCGGACGGGCCCCTCGCGGATCGCGAGACAACCCGACGACGGCGCAGACGGCGCCGACCACGCAGAGCGCGGCGAGCGCCAGGATGAGGACCATCGCGATCCCTCAGCTCTGCGAGACGTGTCGCGCGGGACGGACTCCAGCCTTCAGGCGCAGACGCGCCCTGAGGTGGAGGCGCCATGCCCGGAGGTCGAGGGGCCATCCCCGCAGGGGAGGTCGCCTGGCCTCTCCACGTTCCTCGCGGGCGGCGAGGCACGCGTGGCGCCTGGCGGCGTCACGGCTCACCGTGCGACTGTCGGGCAGCAGGGCCTCGTACATCAGCGGAGTCAGCATGGCCGGCCTACCGACGTCTCGCGGTGACGATGAGGTACTCCCACGACATGACGCCGTCGTGGAGGAAGCGGTCGGCGAGCGCAGCCAATTCCGCATCCAGAGCGGCGACCTTCTCCGGGTGGTCGCCGATGAAGCGGTAGACCGCGATCGTCGGACCGTAGTTCTCCTTGAAGAAGTCGCGCAGCTGCGCCCCGTCGTCGAACCGGTCGACCCGCAGCGTCTGCTGGTGGGCGACGAGGTCCTCGACCTGATCACCGAGCAGCTTCCGGACGTGATCGACGGTGCCCCAGAGCGGGGCAGGCGACGCCCCGGGAGGAGGCGGCGGCGCGTACGGCTTCATCGTCGCGAAGACCTGCCCGATGAAGCCGCTCGGCGTCCAGCTGAGCAGTCCGACGGTGCCGCCGGAACGGCAGACCCGGACGAGCTCGTCCGCTGCCAGCTCGTGATGCGGCGCGAACATCACGCCGATGCTCGACATGACGACGTCGAAGTCGGCGTCCGCGAATGGCAGCGCCTCGGCATCCGCGGTCTGCCACGTCAGCTCGATCTCCTCCGCCTCGGCCGCGGCTCGTCCGATGGCGAGCAGTTCGGGCGTCAGGTCCGTTGCGACGACCTCGGCGCCGCGCCGGGCCGACGGGATGGCCGAGGTGCCCGTGCCGGCGGCCACGTCGAGCACGCGTTGTCCGGGTTGGACGTCGAGCGTCTCGACGAGGATGCCGCCGAGAGGGTGGACGACCTCCTCGACGACCGTGCGGTAGCTGCCGCTGGCCCACATCGCAGCGTGCTTGGCCTTGAGTGCGCGGTCCTCCTCAGTGGCCGTCAGGGTGTCGGTGGTGCGGGAAAAGGATGACATCTGTTTCCTCCTGTGGATGGGTGATGTCATCACGGTAGGAATCGCGCACCCTCCGCCACATCGGCGCCGACGCGCACTGAGGAGCGTCCGACGGCGTGCTGTTTGGCGGCTGACGCGTAGGCGCTACGCGCGGGACAGCAGCCGGGCGACGGCGGCCGTGCGCGCCGTGCGGCCGCTGAGTCCGAGCTTCGCGTACGCGTTCTGCAGGTGGCGCTCGACCGTGCGCACCGAGAGGAACAGCTCGGCCGCGATCGCGTCGTTGTCTCGGCCGGCAGCCGCGAGTCTCAGGATCTCGAGCTCCCGCGGCGAGACGAGCGTGGCCACGTCGTCGGCGATGACCTCGGAGGTCTGCTGCCGGTCCGGTTCGATGAATGCGGTGATCTCGCGCAGGAATGCCGGCCAGGCCGGCTCGTCGGCGAGCACGATGTGGTTGCTGCTCTCAAGGCCGACGAGTCGCGCTCCCCGGATGCCGGCGGCCAGATCCCGGGCGTGGTGGAACTCGTTCATCTGGTCGCCGCGGCTGTGGATGACCAGCGTCGGAATGTCCAATTCGGGCAGCCGCCAGGTGGAGTCCGTGACCTGGCGCTGGGATCGGGAGATGACCGCCGTCTCCGTGTCGCACGCCCTCTTCTGCAGATCGTCGAGCCAGCGCATCTGCTCCTCGGTGCCACCGGGGATCATCATGCTGCTGAACACCCGACGGAACTCGGACGTCGGTCGTGCCCATCCGACCCTGATCAGAGCCTCGAATGCGGCGAGCAGCTCCAGCTCCTCTTCGCTCGACCCCGCCCGCGCGCCCGAATAGCTGCCGTACAAGACGAGGCGGGTGAGTCGCTCGGGGTGCCGCGCGGCGTACTCGATCGCCACCGGGCCGCCCTGCGCCATGGCCATGAGGGCGAACCGATCGAGTCCGGCATCGGCCACGACGGCTTCCAGATCGCCCACGCGCGCGTCCAGACCGTGGTCGGTGACGCCTCGGTCGGAGAGCCCGTGGCCGCGCTCGTCATAACGGATGACTGTCGCGATCTTTCCGAGTTCGACCAGGTAGTGGCGCCAGACCGGGCTCTCCCAATCGAATTGGAGGTGGCTGAGCCAGCACGCGTCGATGAGCAGCGGGGGGCCGGAACCGTGCACGGCGTACGCGATCCCGACACCGTCGGCGGAGCGCGCGAAGCGGATGTCCTGCACGACGTCCGCCTTCAGCGACTCCACGCCGACATCATAGAAGCGCGACGGGACGAGCACACCAGGGTCGCGCCCAGGGTCCGTAGCGCCGGCTACCTCTCGGCGAGCTCGGAGGGGTGGGTCAGGCGCCACCACTCGGTCGGCGGGATGATGCTTCCGTCGATCTCGAGCGGGACGGTCGCCGAGTTGGGACCCGCGGTGTAGGTGATGCTTCCGACGACTTCGCCGTCCTCGTAGGTCTTCGGCGTCGTCGTCTGCATCGTCGCCGTGATCGGGGTGTCGGACCAGGTGAAGATCGACGCGTCGTCGGCGACGATCATCCGGGCGGTCGAGCCCCACGGCGTCGAGTACGAACCGACTTCTACGCCCTCCGACACCAACGGCACCCGCTGGAAGCCGGCCCGGATGCTGTCGAGCGTGCGGATGACGTCGGTGTTGAGCGACTCGCGGGTCGCTCCGCCCATCGCGACGCCGACGACGGTCAGCGGCTCGGCCGCGCCCACATCGAGTCTCGCGGAGTAGAGCAGGTTGTAGCTGTCCTCGCCCAGATTGCCGGTCTTCAGCCCGTTGATCCCGTTGACCCCGAGAAGCGTGTTCGTGTTCGACATCCCACCGGGCCCGGGCAGCGACAGCGAACGGGTCGCGGCGATGTTCACGATCGTCGGATGGGCGAGGGCGAGCTTGCCGATCGTGAGGAGGTCGGCAGGCGTGCTGATGTTGCGCGGGCTGATGCCGGTCGGCTCGACGACGGTGGTGCCGGTGAGTCCGTGGGCGGCGAGCCACCTCCGCGCCGCGTCGACGAAGTCGCCCTGGGAGCCGAACGCCCAGGTCGACACGGCCTCCGCGTAGTTGCTGGCCGACGGGATCAGCATGGTGGCCAGCGCGTCGCGCAGCGACATCGTGCTGCCGGTGGGCATGCGGGCGATCGTCGCGCCCATCACGTAGTACTTGTCGTAGAGGTCGTGATCGGCCTTGTCGAAGGTGATCGTCGGACCAGGGTCGCTCCCGTCGGCCAGCGGCCTGGCATCCAGGATGACCATCGCGGTGATCAGCTTCGTGATGCTCGCCATCGAGCGCGGCTCGCCGGTACCCGAGGTCGCCCAGATCCCGCTGGCAGTGGGGCCGAAGTAGGCGTCGCCTCCCGAGACGCTGATGGCCGCGGCGCCCTGCGACGGAAAGGCGAGAGCCGCGGGAGCAGGCGCCGCCACGACGGGCGCGCTCGACACGACGGCTTCGGGGGCGGCCAGCGGAGCATTCAGCGCCCAGGCGACGTAGGCCCCCGACCCGCCGATCAGGAGAGCGAACACGACAGCCGTGATGATCCAGCCACGGCGCCGACGGGCCCGTCGCACCCGCGGATCGATCCCGTAGCGACGCCCGGGGAACTCCTCTTCGCGCCGCATGAGGTCGGCGAACTCCGACAGCTCGTCGGGCGTCTGCTGGTCGGTCGTCATCGCGCGGCGCGTCCGCAACCGGCCGGGAGGGCGAGGGGCGCGACTGTCAGCGGCGGGCCGGCGAGAGCATCCATGACCCTCACATTCTCACGCGGCCGCGTGGCTGCGCATGGCCGATATCACGCTGTGGATAACGTGCGCCGTCCACGACCGACGTCAGGAGGTCTCGCGCTGGATGAGCAAGGCGTCGGTGTCCGGTCCGGCGACCGGCGGTGGAGTGCCTCTCGCGGCGCTCAGTGCGAGATCCGCCAGATACCGGCCGATGCCGGCGGTGTCGATGCGGACACTCGACAGCGCCGGCACGAGTAGGCGGGCGAGAGGCGTGTCGTCGTGGCCGATGATCGCCAGCTCGTCGGGAACACGCACTCCGGCGCGGAGCGCGGCCCCGAGTACGAGGGCCGCCACGTCGTCGTTGTAGGCGATCACGCCGTCGACGCCGGCCGCTCGCCAGGCGGCGACAAGATCAGCGACCTCCGATTCCGTCACCGCGGCTTCTGCGGCGAGCCCGGAGCCCGTGCATCGGCGGACGGTGTCTGCGGCGAGGTCTCTGCGCTGCGCGACCAGATCGGAGATCCGCGGATCGGGCGATGCGGCGAACGCCAGCCTCGTCCGCCCGCGGGCCAGCAGGTGCTCGACCTGCAGGCGCGGGCCATCGACGTAGCCGAGGTCGCCTACGGCGCCGGCTTCTCCGGCCGGCACGGACGGGATGACGTGCTCGACGCCGCTGGCCCGGATGTCGGCGAGCTGCTCCGCCGCGAAGGGCGTCATGCCGATCACCACGTCGGGTCGAAGCGTCTCCCACAACGGCTGCGCGTGGCCACCGGGATGCGGCGTCATCGTGACCAGCGAGTACCCCGCGTGGTCGAGCGTGAGCGAGGCTTCGTCCAGGTGGGTCCGCATGCTGTAGTCGAGCGGCCAATCGGGCAGGACGAGCAGGACGATGCGACTCCGTCCGCTCGCGAGTGCCCGGGCGGCGGTGTTCGCGCGATATCCGAGCCGCTTCGCCTCGGCCAGCACGCGGGCGCGCGTGGCTTCGGGGATGGTCTGTCCGGGAGTGTCGTTGAGGACGAACCCCACAGTGGCGCGAGAGAGCCCCAGGGATCGTGCGACGTCGGCAGCGGTGACCCGCTTGACGGTGGATGCCGGCATCGATGTCCCCTTGCAACTTGCGCGTGCTAGTGACTGTACCGTAGCATCCTGGTCAGCCACTAGCACGCGCTAGCAACCCGATACGACAATGGAGTCCTCATGACGACCCCGAGCAACGAAGAACCGCTCGTCACGCCGCTTCCGGCATCCGTTCCCGGCCCGGTCCTCGATGCGCTGGTCGTCGAAGACGCGGCCGGACCCGGCGGCGACCTTCCCAAGGTGAACGCTCGCTACATCTGGTTCATGGTGCTGGCGCAGTTCGGCGTCTTCATGGCCTTCATCACGCCGCTGGCGATCTCGCTGTCCGTCAAGATCAACGCGCTGGCACCGGGGCGTGAGGAGTACCTCGGGTACATCACCGGGGCCGGCGCTCTCTTCGTCATGCTCACCGCGCCGTTCATGGGCGTGTGGAGCGATCGCACACGCACCCGCTACGGCCGCCGCCGGCCTTTCATGGTCGGCGGAATGATCGTGGGAGTCGCGTCGCTCTTCGTGATGGCGCTCGCACCGTCGGTCCTTCTGCTCGGGCTCGGCTGGGTGCTGGCGCAGTGGGGGTGGGGAACGGTGCTCAGCAACCTCCAGATCTCCACGGCTGACCGCCTGCCCGAGTCGCAGCGCGGCAAGGTCGCCGGCCTCACCGGCTTCGCGACCCAGGTGGCGCCCGTCTTCGGCGTGATCCTCACCTTCGGCGTCACCGGCGACCCGCTGCTGCTGTTCCTGATCCCGGGCGCGGTCGGCGTGGTGCTCGTGACGCTGTTCGTGGCGCTCGTGCACGAGGACGACAGTCGCGCCCTGCCTCGCGAGCGCATCGGCCTCGGCGGGCTGCTGCGGAAGTACCTCTACAACCCGGCGAAGTACCCCGACTTCTCGATCAACTGGCTCGGTCGCTTCCTCTTCTACTTCGGGCTCACACTGAACACGACCTTCACCGCGTTCTTCTTCGCCAGCCGCCTCGGCGTCGATGTGACAGAGGTCGCGGGGATCATCGCGGCACTCGGCGGCGTGGGTGTGCTCGCCGTCACGGCAGGAGCCCTCGGCGGCGGTTTCCTCTCCGACAGGCTGCGTCGGCGGAAGCCCTTCGTGCTTCTGGGTGGCGGTCTGATGGCGGCCGGAATGCTGTTGATGGCCTTCACCGGCGACGTTCCGTTCCTCATCGCCGGCTCGCTGATCGTCTCGATGGGCATCGGCATGTTCTCCGCCGTCGATCAGGCGCTGCTGCTCGACGTGCTTCCCGAGAAGGCGACCGATGCCGGCCGCTTCATGGGCATCACCGGCTTCGCGACCTCGATCCCGCAGTCCGTCGCGCCACTGGTGGCCTCCGGGGTGCTTCTCATCGGCGTCACCGGAGCCGAGAAGAACTACACCCTCCTTTACGTGATCGCCGCAGCGCTCGTTCTGCTCGGCGGTCTCGTCATCCTCCGCATCCGCTCCGTTCGCTGATCCAGAAAGCCCTCGCAATGAGCCTCTCCGTCACTCCGGTCCGTTTCGAGCACCACCGCGACGCCCTCGGCATCGGTGAGACGAGACCGCGCCTCAGCTGGATCGTCGAGACCGCGCCGGACGGCTGGCGCCAGGCCGGCTACGACCTCGAGGAGCGCGGCGGCGACGTCGTCCGCGTCGACGGCGAGGACTCCGTGCTCGTGCCCTGGCCCTTCGAACCACTCGCGTCCCGTGATCGCCGCGAGGTGCGGGTCCGGGTCATCGGCGCAGACGGCGGGGCATCGGCGTGGGGAGCCTGGGCGTCGGTGGAGGCCGGTCTGCTCGACGCAGCCGACTGGTCTGCGCACCTGATCGGGCCGACCGATGCCGCCATCGCTGCGCCGCGCGTGCGTGGCGCGTTCGAGGTGCGGAGCGCCGAGGTCGTGCGGGCGCGGGTCTATGCGAGCGCCCACGGCGTGTTCCAGCTCGAGCTCAACGGCGGGCGGGTGGGCGACGACGAACTCGCTCCGGGCTGGACGGCGTACGAGTCGCGGCTGAGATACGTCACCTACGACGTGACGGGGATGCTGCAGCCCGGCGCGAACGCCGTGGGCGCGTGGCTCGGCGACGGGTGGTGGCGCGGCTTCCTCGGCTGGGACGGGCGGCGGGAGCTGTACGGCGCAGACCTCGGCGTCATCGTGCAGCTCGAGATCGACTATGCCGACGGGAAGCGTCAGACCGTGGGGTCGGACGAGGCGTGGCGTGCGGGGGACGGGCCCATCCGCTCTGCTGACCTCTACAACGGTGAGCACTTCGACGCGCGCCTGCACGATCGTTCGTGGGCGACCGCGTCGTACGATGCGTCCGCCTGGGCGCCCGCCGTGATCCGCGAGTTCGACACCGGCGTCCTCGTCGCCCCCGACGGACCGCCCGTGCGTCACATCGAAACCGTTGAGGTCCGGTCGGCGATCACGACGCGGAGTGGTGCGACCATCCTCGACTTCGGGCAGAACCTCGTGGGCCGGCTGCGCCTCCGTGTGAGAGGCACGGCGGGCGACACCATCACCCTCCGCCACGCCGAAGTCCTCGAGCATGGCGAGCTGGCCACTGCGCCGCTGCGCACGGCGAAGGCGACCGACACCTACGTGCTCGCCGGGTCGGAATCCGAGGAATGGGCACCACGCTTCACCTTCCACGGCTTCCGGTATGCCGAGGTGTCGGGGTGGCCCGCGGGAGCGGAGGATGTCGCGCAGGCTGTCGTCGCCGAGGTGCTGCACTCCGACATGGAGCGCACCGGCTGGTTCGAGGCATCCGACCCGCTGGTCGATCGGCTGCACGAGAACGTCGTGTGGGGCATGCGCGGGAACTTCGTCGACGTGCCCACCGACTGTCCGCAACGCGACGAACGCCTCGGCTGGACCGGCGACCTGCAGGTGTTCGCGCCGACGGCGGAGTACCTCTACGACTCCGCCGGGTTCCTCGCCTCCTGGCTGAAGGACCTGGCAGCGGAGCAGGACCGGTATGGCGGAACACCGTCGGTGATCCCCGCACGTCCTGTCGGGTACAACGGCCCGATGGCGGCGTGGTCGGACGCCGCGACGGTCGTGCCCTGGACGATGTACCAGGCCTCCGGCGACCTCGGTGTGCTCGCCACGCAGTACGCCAGCATGGTGTCGTGGGTCGACGAGGTCGCCGCGGCCGCCGGTGAGAACCGGATCTGGGACGCCGGCTTCCAGTACGGCGACTGGCTGGACCCCACGGCGCCGGCCGGTCGGCCCGAGGCAGCTCAGACCTGTGCCGAAATCGTCGCGACCGCGTACTTCGCCCGCTCCGCGCGCATCGTCGCCGAGACCGCCGCGCTGCTCGGTCGTGACGACGATGCCTCCGGCTACGGTGCGCTGGCCGACGAGGTTCGCGCCGCGTTCCACCGGGAGTACGTCGCCCGCTCGGGCAGGCTGCTGTCGGACTCCGCCACCGCCTACGCGCTGGCGCTGCAGTTCGACCTCATCGGGAGTGGGGCGGAGCGCGCGCGGGCCGCGGCCAGGCTCGCGCAGATCGTCAAAGAGAACCGCTATCGCATCTCGACCGGCTTCGTCGGCACGCCGCTGATCTGCGATGCGCTCAGTGCCAACGGCCACGCCGACACCGCGTACCGGCTGCTGCTGCAAACCGAGAGCCCGTCCTGGCTGTACTCGGTGAAGCTCGGCGCGACGACGATCTGGGAGCGCTGGGACTCACTGCTGCCGGATGGGACGGTCAACCCGAGCGGCATGACGTCGTTCAACCACTACGCCTTCGGAGCCGTCGCCGACTGGATGCACCGCGTGGTCGCGGGCCTGGCTCCCGCGGCCCCCGGCTACCGGAGGCTGCGCGTCGCCCCGCAGCCTCCGCGCCGCGGGCTCACGTCCGCGCGGGCCTGCCTTCGGACTCCGTATGGCGTTGCCGCGACAGCCTGGGTACTGGAAGACGGCATGCTGCGGCTCACCGTGACCGTGCCGGTCGGGGTGACCGCCGAGGTCGTCCTTCCCTCCGGTGCCACCCGCGAGCTCAGCCACGGCGAGCACTCCGTGGAGGAGCCGTTCGAGATCGAGACTGAGACTCGGAAGACCATCACGGTGGACACCCCACTCGGTGAGATCGTCGACCACCCCCAGGCGATGGCCGTGCTGACCGGCGTCATCACGAAGCACATCCCCGAGGCGGCCGAGCACATGTCGGCGGGCCTGCGCGGACAGGAGCAGCTCACTCCGCGGCAGATCTCCGGCATGCTGCCCCGACCGGACGGCGTGCTCCACGATCTCGAGCGCGGCTTCGCGGCCGTCTCGGCGGGCGACGAGATCCCGCTCGATGTCATCACCGCCCCCGAGCGGACCGCCCCCGAGCCGACCGCGGCCGACGAGGTCGACCTCGAAGCGAAGGCGGCCCTCCTGAGCGGTCGCGACTTCTGGTCGACGCGCGAGGGCGAAGGCATCCGCTCGCTCGTCCTCGTCGACGGACCGCATGGCGTCCGCCGCCAGGCGGGCACCGCCGACAACCTCGGCTTCAACCAGAGCCTGCCGTCGACCTGCTTCCCGCCCGGCGTCGCGATGGGTGCCAGCTGGGATCCCGCGCTCATCCGCGAGATCGGCATCGCACTCGGCGAGGAGGCACGCGCGCTCGACGTCGACGTGATCCTCGGCCCCGCCATCAACCTGAAGCGCTCACCGCTCGGCGGCCGGACGTTCGAGTACTTCTCGGAGGACCCGCTGCTGACAGGCGTGCTCGCCACGGCCTACGTGCAGGGCGTGCAGAGCACCGGCGTGGGCACCTCGCTCAAGCACTTCGCCGTGAACAATCAGGAGACCGAGCGGATGCGGGTCGACGCCCAGGTCGATGAGCGCGCCCTGCGCGAGCTCTACCTGTCGGCGTTCGAGCGCGTCGTCAAGGAAGCCGCCCCGACCACCGTGATGAGCGCGTACAACGCGATCAACGGCGTCTTCTCTTCGGAGAACCGCTGGCTGCTCACCGACCTGCTCCGCGACGAGTGGGGCTTCGACGGCCTGGTCGTGTCGGATTGGGGTGCCATCAAGGACAGGGTGGAAGCACTCATGGCGGGGCTCGACCTCGAGATGCCCGGCACCGGGGACGAGGGCGCATCGGCGATCGTCGACGCCGTCCGGTCCGGCAGGCTCGACCGTTCCCTCGTCGAACGGAGCGTGGCCCGCCTCGCGCAGCTCGCCGACCGCACGGCGTCCGCCCACGCCGCGGGTCTGAGCTTCGACGCCGATGCGCATCACGCGCTCGCGCGCCGTGCGGCCGCGGCATCCGTCGTCCTGCTGCGCAATGAGCGCGCCACGCTTCCCCTCGCGATCGGGCAGCAGGTGGCCGTCATCGGCGAGTTCGCCGCGCGCCCGCAGTTCCAGGGCGGGGGCAGCTCGCACGTCAACCCGACACGTCTCGACATCCCCCTCGACGAGCTGCGTGCCGTGCTCGGCGACGCGAATGTCGCGTACGCGCCCGGCTACGCGAAGGGGACGGATGTTGTCAGTCGTGCGCTCCTCGACGAGGCGGTCGCCGCGGCAGCCGTTGCCGACGTCGCCGTCGTGTTCGTCGGGCTCTACGAGGAGGACCAGTCCGAAGGGTTCGACAGGGAGAGCATCGACCTGCCCGCCGCTCACGCCGCGGTCATCGAGGCGGTCACCGCGGTCGCGAAGCGCACGGTGATCGTGCTGTCCAACGGTGGTGTGGTCCACCTCGAGCCGTGGCACGACACGGTCGACGCCATCGTCGAGGGACTCGCGCTGGGACAGGGCGTCGGCAAGGCGCTCGCGGACGTCCTCACGGGTGCGGTCAACCCGAGCGGTCGCCTCGCCGAGACGATCCCGCTGCGGCTCGAGGACACCCCGACCTACCTGAGCTTCCCCGGCGAGGGACGCGTCTCGCGGTACGGCGAGGGGGTCTTCGTCGGCTACCGCTACTACACCTCCGCCGACCAGCCGGTGCGCTATCCGTTCGGCCATGGGCTCAGCTACACGACGTTCGCGTACGAATCGCTCGAGGTCGCGGCATCCGGTGCAGACACCGCTGTGGCGCGCGTCACGGTGCGCAACACCGGCCCGTTCAGCGGTGCCGAAGTCGTGCAGTTCTACGTGGCGCCCGCGGCTTCGGGGGTGCGTCGCCCGGTCCGCGAGCTCGCTGGATTCGTGAAAGTGCAGCTGGATGCGGGGGCGTCGGCGACCGTCGAGATCGAGCTGGACCGGCGTTCCTTCGCCTTCTGGGATGCCGAGAAGGGGCGCTGGTGGGTCGAGCCCGGGAACTATGCGGTCGAGGTCGCGCGGTCTGCGCAGGCCGTCGAGTCCGTGCGGTCGATCGCCCTCCAGGGTGACAGCGACCTGCCCGAGCCGTTGACGCTCGACTCGACGGTAGGCGAGTGGTTCGGGCATCCGGTCGTCGGACCGGCGATGATGCAGGCGATGATGGCGAACGCCACGCCGGAGCAGCTGGCTGCAGCCGACGAGAACGCCAACATGCTGAAGATGGTCGAGTCCATGCCGATGGGGCAGTTCGCGCGGTTCCCGGGTGTGGAGATCCCCGACGAAGCGCTCGAGCAGCTGATCGCTCTGAGCCTCGCGGAGGCGGCTCCGCGCTGACCGAGGCGCGTCTGCCGCGGCGACATCTCCACGCGCTCAGGACCGCCCCACGAGGAGAAGCACAGGAGACGGCTCTCGCGCAAGCCCCGTGATCGCCGCACCCCAGCGTGCCTAGCATCGCCACATGACCGCCCCTGACACCGGGCGTCGGGATCGTGGTGTGCCCGACGCAGAGGCCCCGCAGCAGGCGAGCAAGCGGTTGCGGGGCGCCGACGCAGAGACGTATAGTCACTGGCGTGTGGTAACGATGCCACATATCGACGTGGAGACCGACATGACGGACACGATTCGTCCGCGGACCTCGCTGAGCGAGGACACGCGATGAGCATCACGACGCCGCAGAACGACGCCGTGGTGGAGGCGCTGCACGAGGCGTCGGAGGGGCGGGAGAGTCGTGGTCGCGCGCGCCTTCGCCGCAGCGAACGGCCACCCAAGGTCAAGGTCCATTACGACAAGCGCGAGGCGCTGGCCGGCTACATGTTCATCCTGCCGTGGATCATCGGCTTCCTCGTCTTCACGGCGGGCGCGATGGTGTACAGCCTGTACATCTCATTCAGCAACTACAACCTCGCTACGAACACGGCCAGCCCGGTGGGCTTCGAGAACTACGCCAGGCTCTTCGAAGACCCCCGAGTGGGCGTCGCGCTGGCCAACACGCTCTTCTACGTCGTGATGGCGGTGCCGCTCGAGATCATCTTCGCCCTGATCCTCGCGATGCTGCTGGACCGCGCGGCGCGGGCGACGGCGGGCTTCTGGCGCACGCTCTACTACCTGCCGAAGATGACGCCCGCCGTGGCGACGGCCGCGGTCTTCTTCCTCATGCTCAACGGCAACACCGGTGCGATCAACCAGTTCCTCCGGTTCTTCGGCATCGAGGGCCCGCAGTGGCTCGTCGACCCGGCCTGGGTGAAGCCGAGCATCGTGATCATGACGCTGTGGACGGTCGCCGGCACCATGGTGATCTTCCTCGCGGCGCTGAAGAACGTGCCGCAGGAGCTCTACGAAGTCGCGTCGCTCGACGGCGCCGGTCCGGTCCGCAAGTTCTTCTCGATCACCCTGCCGATGATCTCGGGCGCGATGTTCTTCAACGTCATCGTGCTCTCGATCGCCGCGTTCCAGGTGTTCGACCAGGCCTTCCTGCTGTTCTGGCGAGATCAGAGCAACTCCTCGCCCGAGGCATCCCTGTTCTACGCGATCTATCTGTTCCAGCAGGCGTTCCGTCAGTTCAACTTCGGCTTCGCCGCCGCCATGGCCTGGCTGCTCTTCGTGATCATCATGATCATCACGGTCATCCAGGTGAAGTTCGGCAACCGATTCGTCTACTACGAGGGGGATCGCTGATGTCGGCATCGCTGCAGACTCCGGGCGTCGCCCGGCCCGTTCCCGAGGCGGCGGCCGCCGCGGTCGCGGCACCTCAGCGCTCGCGCTGGCGTCGCCGCTTCGCCCGCCCCAAGTCGCTCGTGGGGCGCATCTTCCTGTCGATCGCCCTGATCGGCTTCGGGATTCTCTTCCTCTACCCCTTCGTCTGGCTGCTGTCGGCGAGCCTGAAGCCGCGCGGCGAGGTGTTCGACAACGCGCTCATCCCCAAGACGTGGATGCCCGAGAACTACGTCGAGGTGTGGAACCAGCTTCCCCTCCTCAGCTGGATGTGGAACAGCGTCGCCATCGCGGTCCTGGCGGCCGGAACCGTGGCGATCTCGAGTTCGATCGTCGCTTTCGGGTTCGCCTACTTCAAGTTCCCCGGTCGCACCCTGCTCTTCGGTTTCGTGCTCGCCACGATGATGCTGCCCGGCGCCGTCACCATGATCCCGATCTACCTGATCTGGAAGGAGACGGGACTCCTCGGCACGTGGGTGCCGCTCTGGGGGATGAACCTGTTCGGCTCGGCGTTCTACATCTTCTTGCAGCGCCAGTTCTATCTGGGGCTCCCCAAGGAGCTGTTCGAAGCGGCGCGGCTCGACGGTGCGAGCTACTGGGGGCTGTTCTGGCGCATCGCGATGCCGCTGTCGATCCCGTCGTTCATCATCGTGTTCCTCTTCGAGTTCCAGGCCAGCTGGAACAACCTGCAGGCTGCCCTGATCTACCTCAACGCCGGCTCGGTCGACGAGTTCACCGCGCCGCTGGGGATCGCCTACGCCATGACGAAATACAGCCCGACCGCGGGAGGTCAGGGCGACTACCAGTACGTCATGGTGGCGTCGTTCCTCGTCACGCTGCCGATGCTGATCATCTTCGCGTTCGGGCAGCGGTACTTCATCGAGGGGGTGGCGACGCAGGGCAGGAAGGGATGAGACGGATGCCGCGGCGCGGCTGATCTCGTTCCAGAACGTACACACAACACCGGATCGAAAGGGAAACCGATGCGCAAGCGCTTGATCGGAATCGCCGCACTCGCGGCATCCGCTGTCCTCCTCGCCGGCTGCGGAGGCGGTGGGAACGGCGGCGGCGGCACTGGCGGTGACGTGGACTTCGAGGCCGAGCCCACCGGCGCGATGTCGGCATGGGGCTTCGAGAACGCCGACGACGTCGGCCAGTCGCGCCTCGACTACGCCGAGGAGCAGCTGAGCGACGTCGAGGTCGAACTCGACGCGACCGCGTTCGACGCTCAGAAGTTCACCACGCGCATCGCGAGCGGCGACGTGCCCGACGTCGTGCAGATGGATCGGCGCTACGTGACGCAGTACGCGGCACAGGACCTCATCATCCCGCTCGATGCGTGCTTCGAAGCGCACGACGTGACGCCCGACGACTACTGGTACCCGTTCGTCGTGGACGATGTGCGTTACGACGACGGCGTCTGGGCGGTGCCGCAGTTCTACCAGCCGCCGGCGATCATGCTGAACAAGCGCGTGATGGACGAGGCGGGCGTCACCACCGAGGAGATCGACACGTCCAACCCCGAGGCGCTCCTTGGGGCGATCGGCAAGATGTACCAGGAGTCGGGCGGCGTCCCCTCGCGCCTCGGGTTCGACCCGGTCTCGACCGGTCAGGGCGCGCTGTGGATCCTCGGCATGGGCGGTCAGCTCATCGACGACGAGGGCGCGCCCACGCTCGACGACCCGAGCAACATCGCCGGCATCGACATGCTCAAGCAGATCAACGACGCGCAGGGCGGCTACGCCTCGGTGAAGAGCTTCACCGACTCGTTCGACACGTTCGGAGAGAACAACCAGTTCGTCGCCGACCAGGTGGGCGCGCAGGTGAACGCCCAGTGGTACCCGAACGTCCTGTCGCCGTACGTGGACCAGATCCAGATCGAGGCGGTGCCGTTCAAGAACAGCGACGGCGAACCCTTCTCCGTCGCAGGCGGCACGGCGTTCGTGATCCCGGCCGGTGCGGAGAACCCCGCCGCGGCGTGCGCGTGGATGATCAACCTGACCAGCGAGGACGCGTGGAACGCGGCCGGTGAGGCCCGCGCCGCGACGCGCGAGGAGGACGGCGGCATCAACACCGGCCTGTTCACCGGCTCGCCGGGCCCGGACCAGTCGATCCGTGAGCAGTACGTCGTGGAGAGCGGCAACGCCGGGTTCGACCAGACCATCTCGACGTACTACGACGTGCTGGATTACGGCCAGTCGTTCGGCTCCTCGCCCGCCGGGCAGGACATCCAGAACGAGCTGAACAACGCCATCACGGCGGCGCTCCTGGGCGACAAGACGCCCGAGGAGGCCCTGGCCGACGCGCAGGAGGCGGCCATGCGGGCGTACGACAACGCGAACGCCGGCTGACCCACAGCGCGCAGTCCTTCGGGGGGACGTGGCGGGTCGACTTCGGTCGGCCCGCCCTTCCTCGTGCGCGGCGGCGGGTGCGGCGGATGCGGCAGCGGGTGCGCTTAGCGAAACCGGAGCGCCGGTCGCAACCCCCTGCAGGGTGCGAGGGCGGATGCCTAGGCTCGCGGCATCCGGAAAGGAGATCGTATGTCCCAGACCACGCTCGAATCCCCCGCCGACCTGCTGCGCTTCCAGTTGCGCGTCGCCATGACGATGGAGGAGGACTCCCTCGCGGCGCTCGGCGAGCTGGAGCAGGCCGCCAGCTCAGCGGACGTCAAGAAGATGTTCCGCCACCACGCCGACGAGACGAAGGAGCAGATCGAGAACCTCCGCAAGGTGTTCCAGGTGCTCGAACTGCCCGAGTCCACGGCGGCGTCGCCGAGCACGAAGGGGATCGCGAAGCAGGCCGAGTCGCTCATCCAGCGCTCCGCGCCCGCGCTGCGCGACCAGGTCACGCTGTCGGCCGCCCTCGGGAACGAGCACTACGAGATCTCGGCATACCAGTCGCTCATCCTCGCGACCCGCGCCCAGGGAGCGGTCGATGCGGTCACCCTGCTGACCGCCAACCTCGACCAGGAGACGCACACCAGCGAGGAGCTGCAGCAGAAGCTGCAAGAGCTCGTCGGCTGATCACCGATCACTGGCTCTGGCCGCGACGCTGCGTCGCGGTCAGAGCCAGTGGCGTCTGCGGAAGACCCAGTACAGCGTGAGGCTCGTGGCCGCCATCAGGGCCAGCGCCATCGGGTAGCCGAGCGGCCACTCCAGTTCGGGCATGTACGTGAAGTTCATGCCGTAGATCGTGCCGACGAGCGTCGGACCGAAGAGGATGGCCGCCCAGCCCGAGATCTTCTTCACCTGCTCGTTCTGCAGCAGCGCGGTGTCGGTCTGGCGCTGCGTCACGATCGTCGCGTTCACCGTCAGGGTGTTGTCGAGGATCGAGCGGAACGCGGAGGTCTTGTCGATGATCCGCAGCGTGTGGTCGTGCACGTCGCGCAGCGACCGCTGCAGTTCGAGGTCGACCTCGTACTTCGGCGCCCCGCGCTGGAGGGCGTCGAGCATGTCGGCGAGCGGCGTCACCGCGCGCTGCAGCGTGATCACCTCGCGCGACAGGTCGTAGATGCGCTTCGAGAGTGTGACCCCGCCGTTCTCGAACAGCGCGTCCTCGATCTCGTCGATGTCGTTCTCGACGCCCTCGACCACCGGGGTGTACTCATCGACGACCTCGTCGAGGATCGCGTACAGCACGGCCTCCGGCCCGCGCGCGAGCAGTTCGGGGTCACCCTCCATGCGCCGGCGCACCCGACTCAGGTCGGGCGACTCGGCGTGGCGGATCGTCACGATGAAGTCGGGGCCGACGAACACGTGCAGCTCGCCGAACTCCACCGTCTCGGTCTCATCGATGTACCGGGCGGGGCGGAGCACGACGAACAGGATGTCGCCGTAGCGCTCCAGCTTCGAACGCTGGTGACCGGTGAGGGCGTCTTCGACAGCCAGCGGGTGCAGCGAGAACTCGTCGGCGACCTGCGCGATCTCCTCGGCGGTGGGGCGGAACATCCCGATCCAGGCCATCCCATGGTGCTCGCGCGTGTACTCGAACGTCTCGGTGAGGCTCGTCGGATTCTGGATCCGCTGTCCGGCGACGTACACGCCGTTGTCGACGATGGGCATCCGGCAATCCTCCCTCGCCGCCGGGCACCCGGCAACGATCCTCACAGTACCCAGACGGACGGATGCCGCACTCTGCGCCACGTCGGCGGCCCTGGGTACTCTGCCCTCATGGCCACGACTCGACCCGTGCTCGACTGGCTGCTCGACTCCGACCCGGCGTTGCGGTGGCAGGTCGAGCGCGACATTCTCGGTGCGCCAACCGAGACGTGGGAGGCGACGCGAGCGCGCGTGGCGACGGAGGGCTTCGGCGCGCGGCTGCTGGCCGAGCAGGATGCCGACGGCCAGTGGGCCGGGGGCGCCTTCTTCCCCGCGGGGTTCTTCGGCAGCGCCGAGGCTGAGGCGCCGGGGCAGCCGTGGGTCGCGACGACGTGGGTGCTGAAAGACCTGCGCGAGTGGGGCGTGGACGCCGCGGCGCTCGAGGGCACCGCCGAGAAGCTCGCAGCGAACAGCCGGTGGGAGTACGAAGACCTGCCGTACTGGGGTGGTGAGGTCGACGTCTGCATCAATTCCTACACGCTCGCGAGCGGAGCGTGGCTCGGCGCGGATGTCTCGAAGCTCGCGGCGTGGTTTCCTGCGCATCGCCTCGCAGACGGTGGCTGGAACTGCGAGGCCGAGGAGGGCGACTCCGTGCGGTCGTCGTTCCACTCGACGCTCAACGCCGTGCGCGGCATGCGCGCGTACGAGCGGACCACCGGCGACACGAGCATGCGTGAGGCGCGCCACGGCGGCGAGGAGTACCTGCTGTCGCGGCGCTTGATGTTCCGCGCGTCGACCGGCGAGCTGGTGGGGGAGTTCGCGACCCGGTTCGTGTACCCCAACCGGCACCGCTACAGCGCGCTCGCCGCCCTCGACCACTTCCGCGACGTCGCCCTGCTCGAAGGCACGCCCCCCGATCCGCGGCTCGCCGAGGCGATCGAGGTCGTGCGTGCGGCCAGACAGCCCGACGGCACGTGGGTGCAGACGACGCCGCTCCCCGGTCGCACCTGGTTCGACGTGGACGCCGGCGAGGGCGAGCCGTCGCGCTGGCTGACGCTGATCGGCACGCGTGTGCTGGAGTGGTTGGACGCTTCGGGGGCTGATCGCTGAAAAGCGCAGGTCGGGCGCCGCATCCCCGGTCGGGGTCAGAGTGGCTGACACCCGCGGACCTTCCGCCGTGCGCGAACTCGGGCCGCGGCATCCGTGACGGGTCGACACTTGTCGCATGGACGACCAGGAGGCGCTCGACGCGTACTCGTCGACGGTCATGCGCGTTGCGCAGACCGTGCTGCCGTCGGTCGCCGCGGTGAGCGTGCGCACACGGCGGGGAGCAGGCGCCGGCAGTGCGTCGGTGATCACGGAGCGGGGCCACCTGCTCACCAGCGCCCACGTGGTCGAGGGGGCGGTGGCTCTGGAGCTGGCCTTTCCCGACGGCACGGTGGCTGCGGCATCCGTCGTCGGCGCTGATCCGCTCTCGGACCTGGCCGTGCTGCACGCCGACGGTCCGACGCCCCCGCCGGTGCGGATGGGGGATGCCGCCGCCCTGGGCGTCGGGCAGCTCGTCGTCGCGCTCGGCAATCCTCGAGGCTTCTCCGGCAGTGTGACGGCAGGCATCGTGTCGGCGCTCGGGCGATCGCTGCCGACCCGGTCGGGCCGCGTGATCGACGAGGTCATCCAGACCGACGCCGCGCTGAACCCTGGCAACAGCGGGGGAGTGCTCGCCGACAGCGCCGGGCGCATGGTCGGCGTCAACACCGCCGTGGCCGGCATCGGGCTCGGACTCGCTGTGCCCATCAACGCCACGACGCGCGAGATCATCGACGCCCTGCGCACGACCGGGCGTGTGCGGCGCGCCTGGCTGGGCATCGCCGGGGCGACGGTGCCGCTCGGCCCCGACGTGGCGGTCAAGGCGGGGGCGAGGGTCGGGATGCAGGTGGTCTCCGTCGTGCCGAACAGCCCCGCCGCCGCGGCCGGCGCCCGCGCCGGTGACATCGTGCTGTCGCTCGACGGCGTCGCGATCGCCGACCCCACCGCGCTGCAGCGCCGCATGGTCGCCGGTGCCATCGGGCGGCGCATGGAGATGACGGTCTGGCGCAACGGCGCCCTCGTCGACGTGGTGGTCGAGCCCGAGGAGCTCCGCGTCGGCTGAGCCGTGGTCGCGGCGTGACCGCGTGGTTCTTGTGCGTTGTGCGCGCCTCGACGCCCGGAAAGCCGCCCCGATGCGTCCCACCGCTCGTGCGGTTCGATCAGCCGGTTGACTGATCGCGGTACGGCGGTCAGGTGGCCAGCGGATTCCGCGCCGCGTCGCGCAACGAGACCGGGGGGGGCGACCACAGGCGACTCGGCCGAGTCAGGGCGGACGGCGTCTCGTCTGCTTCACGGATCTGGTCATCTGCGCCGCCGAGTGACGGCCGGGATGCCGGCACCGAGGCTCGCTTGCGACCTCGGACGGCGCCACCCTGTGTATCTGACGCCGCGGGGGCAGCCTCATATCGATCGGAGCCGTTCGCACACCGCATCGTTGGGAGCGATGGCGTTCCGACTCCATTCCCGACAGGAGGGTCGGATCATGGACGAGAACACCCCATCGAACAGCCTCGGCGCGATCATCTCGAGCCTCGCCGCGCGCCGATTCATCTACAGCACGTATGTGCTCGCGTTACTCGTCGTCGGCGCCACCCAGGTGGCGCTCACCTCGCTCAGCATCACGAACCCCGACTGGCTGATCGCCACCCTCGCGGTGCTCGGCTACCTCGGTGTACCTGTCGCCGGACTCGCGGTCGCGAACACGTCGAAGAAGGCCACGGACGCAGAATCGCAGACCGACGACGAGGCCGCGGCACGGCAGCAGCCGCGGCCCGCCACAGCCTGAACCCAGCCGATCGCGGGCCTGCACTCAGTTCTGGGGTGATGGCCCCCTTCTCGTTCGTTCACTGCGGGCACCTCTGGCCGCGGTGAGGTGATTCGCGATAGAACGGGTCCATGGCATCCCCGCTGCTGTTGGGGCCGATGCTGCGTTACGTCGATGAGGCGTCGGCCAGCATCTGGGTGGAGACGCGCGCCGACTGTCTGGTGAGCGTCCACGCCGAGGGACGATCGTGGCAGGCCCGCAGCTTCTCCGTACACGGCCACCATTTCGCCCTCGTTGAAGTGGACGGGCTCGAGCCCGGCAGCGTCTCGCCGTACGGTATCGAGATCGACGGGGTTTCTGTCTGGCCCGACCCGGACTCCGAGTTTCCAGCATCGGTGATCGCCACTCGCGCGCCCGGTCGACGGCCGCGGATCGCCTATGGATCGTGCCGCACCAGTGTCCCCCATGATCGAGCAGGCAATCGCACCCATGGGGTCGACTCATTGCGCGCCTTTGCGCTCGCGGTGGCCGGCGGTCGCCAGGCCCGACCCGACCTGCTGCTCCTTCTCGGCGACCAGGTCTACGCCGACTCGACCACGAAGGAGATGCAGGCCTTCATCCGCAGCCGTCGCGACATTCACCAGGAGCCGGGCAGGGAGCTCAAAGACTTCGAAGAATACGCCCACCTCTACCAGTTGGCATGGTCGGACGAAGCCAATCGGTGGCTGCTCTCGTGCGTGCCCACGGCGATGATCTTCGACGACCACGACATCCGCGACGACTGGAACGCCTCTCTCGACTGGAGACGGAAGATGGAGGCCACCTCGTGGTGGCACGAGCGCATCGTCGCCGGCCTGGCGTCGTACTGGGTGTATCAACACCTAGGCAACCTGTCTCCCCGCGAACGTGCCGCCGACCCGTTGTGGCAGCGGGTAACCGGGCGCCACGACGCCGCGCCAGTTTCCGTCGACCTCAGCGCCGCGCTGGACGAGTTCGCCGACCGTTGCAACCAGGATCCCCACAGCTACCGCTGGAGCTACTGCCGGGGCTTCGATGGGTCGCGCCTGATCGTCCTGGACTCCCGCGTGGCGCGAGATCTCACTCCGTCGGCTCGCGGGTTGCTGAACGCTCAAGAGCTCGCGTGGTTCGACGAACAGATGCAGGGCGGATTCCGTCACGTCTTCATCGCCACCTCGCTCCCGTTCCTCCTGCCGTTGGGATTGCACCACGTCGAGGCCTGGGATGAGGCGATCGCACAGGGCGCTTGGGGGCGACCGGTCGCGCGGGTCGGGGAACGGCTGCGGCAGGCGGTCGACTTGGAACATTGGGCGGCGTTCCAGAACAGCTTCCAGGCGGTTGCGGGGATTGCGACGGAGCTGGCAGATGGCGACCGCGGCCCCTCGCCGCTGACGGTGACCTTCCTGTCCGGTGACGTGCACTTCTCCTACCTCGCCGAGGTGGAGCGTCACAACGGCAGCCGCATCGTGCAGGCGGTGTGTTCACCGATACGAAACCCTTTGCCCCGCTTCCTGCGGTGGTTCTCGGTGGTGATGTCGTATGGCGCAGCGACGCCGCTGGGTGCCGCAGCCGCGCATTCGGCAAAGGTTCCCGACCCGCCCTTCCGCTGGAAGACAGTGAAGGGTCCGTGGTTCGACAACAACCTCGCGCTGCTGCAAGACGGACCGGATGGGCTCACCATGACATGGCACACCGGTGTGGTCGAGGACGGGGACGAGCTGCACCCTCGTCTCGAAGAGGTGGCATCCATCACCGTTCCCGCGAAGCGAGACGCCGACCTGTCATCGTAGGCGGCTCCGATCCTTCCGCGTCATCCCCCACAGATCAGTCGGCGTTCCGGCGGTGAGGTCCTCACGCTTGCCGCCGCAGCGCTTTGAACGGGACCGGCGATCGTCCCTTAGCTGAGAAGTTGGTCAGTCCGGGCGTGTGTGGTCCTTGACATCAGGTTGCGCGCGCATGAGGTCTGCAAGCTCCTCCTCCGGCCGCGGGGCGACGGTCTCGTCGACCTCGAGTTCCGGGATGCTCGACTCCCCAGGAGCAGGAACCTGAGACGGAGCGGGCTGTTCGTCGTACATGGACACGGGGGATCCTTCCGTCGTCCGCATTGGTAGCGTACGCCGGACGTCCGGATGCCGTGCTCCATGTCGTCCGTGAGCCAGTCGGACGGCTGCGCCCCCGAGCGCGACGAGGACTGGACGGCGGCTCGGACACGAGTGTCCGAGCCGCCGTCGATGATGCGAAAAAGCTAGGGCCTTCAGTCGCCGCAGATGCCCCTCGCGGTGTCGTTCTTGGCCTGGCCGCCGACAGCCTGGACGACCTCTCCGACGCCCGTGAACCCGAGGGCTCCTTCGGTGTTGATCGTCTTGTGCACCTGGCCGAAACACGCAGAGTCAGCGGGCGCGGCATTGGCGGTCCCGGCGACGCCGAAGACGGCGAGCACGACGATCGCTCCGGTAGCGAGAATGCGCTTCATTGGACTTTCCCCTCCTGTTTGGCGGGCACCTGTTCGCCCGCTACGAGGTTCTTCTCTCATTCGCGTCGATTCGGATGCACTTCGGCGCATCCGAAATTCCGCGGCACACCGGGCGCGCTGCCGCCCTTACGCTTTTCCGTTCCATTTGGCTAGGGGGTCCCGTGACGGCACGTCGTTTCCTAGCGTGGATATCGGAGCGACCAACCCGGGTCCAACTCCGAAACCACACCCCTGAACACAAAGGAGCAGTCATGTCCTCAAACTGGGACGCGTGGGATTACCGTCAAGACGTCAACCGTGGTGTCGGCGCACGCAGTCTGGTGGGCTACCACGTCCACGCCACCGACGGCGACATCGGCAAGATCGATGAGGCCAGTGACGACGCCGGCAGCAGCCGCCTGGTCGTCGACACGGGGCCGTGGATCTTCGGCCGCAAGGTCGTCCTGCCCGCCGGAACCGTGCAGCGTGTGGACGACGAGGACGAGAAGGTCTACGTCGACCTCACCAAGGACCAGATCAAGAACTCTCCGGAGTGGGATCAGACCACCACGGGTATCGATGACGACTACCGCGGCCGTCTCGACACCTACTACGGCGGTTTCTACCGCTGAGTGACGCGGGCGCCCGGGCACCCACCGGGCGCCCGACCATTGTGCCGCCTCATTCCCGTTCACGGGTGTGGGGCGGCACATCTGCGTGCGCAGGCGAAGCCCGGGCCGTCCCGGTCGTCGCAGGATGGGCTGGGCTTCGACTCCATCACGCACTCGGCCACGCTACGTTGACAGCATGCAGCCTTCCGCGCGCAGCCCGCTCGTCGACACGGCGAGCACTTCCTCATGACGCCCACCCTCACCACCCACCCGGTCCCCGGCTACGGCGCCGAGGATGTCGTGGTCGGCGGTCACGGCGCCGACGAAGGTGCCGTCTTCACCGGAACGGCCGACGGCTCGGTGTTCCGGGTCAGTCATGATGGCGCGAAGGTCGACCGGATCGCCGGAACCCAGGGTCGGCCGCTTGGCCTCGAATTCGATCTCGACGGTCGGCTGCTGGTCTGCGACGCGCACCGCGGGCTCCTCCGCATCGACGTCCGCACCGGCGGCGTCGAGGCGGTCGCTCGCGATGTGGGCGGTCGCCCGATGCGGTTCTGCAACAACGCCGCGATCGCCTCCGATGACACGGTCTGGTTCAGCGACTCGTCCACCAAGTTCGGGGTCGACGACTGGAAGTCCGACTTCGTTCAGAACACCCGCACCGGGCGGCTGTTGCGCCTCGACGTCGACGGCACCGTCACTGTGGTGCTCGACGGACTCGCTTTCGCCAACGGTGTCGCGCTGTCGCGCGCCGAGGATTTCGTCGCCGTCGCCGAGACCGGAGCCCGCACCGTCGTGCGCCGGTGGTTGACCGGCCCGAACGCCGGAGCCCGCGATCTGCTCTGCAGCGACCTTCCCGGGTATCCCGACAACATCGCGCGCGGCAGCGACGGCCTGATCTGGGTCACCATTGCCAGCCCGCGCGATTCTGTCGTCGAGCGACTGCAGACTGGCCCGGTGGTGCTGCGGAAGCTGGCGACCCGCCTGCCGGAGAGGCTGCAACCCGCTCCGAAACGGACGGTGCGGGTCCAGGCCTACGACGACGACGGCCGGCTGATTCACGACGTCGATGTCGACCCGAATAGTCAGGGGGCCGCGTACCACATGGTCACCGGCGTCCGGGAATACCAGGGCCGGATTTGGCTCGGGAGCCTGCACGAGGCGGCGATCGCCGTGATCGACCTCTGAGCCGGCAGTTCACAGACCCGCCGGATGTCCGGATCCGGACGCAGAGCGATCGTGCGCGTTGCCCGCACTCAGGAGTGAGAGTGAGACGCGGCGCACCCGGTGGAACCGTATACGACTCCGCGCTCCAGCTGGCAACCCCGGTGCACCGGCAGTCGCCGGCTGTTTGGGTGGCACATGCAGGGGCCTGTCACCGGGAACCCTGCGCCGACGTTGTTGAACCGCTGCGCACACTCACGCAGCCGGCATGAGGAGGAAATGATGCAGCGAGACCCGAACCACCCGAGTCAAGCCGAAGGCGAAGACCCGGAGCGCAGCGACGGCGGCTTCGTCGAGCCTCAAGAGGGCCACCCGTCGCAGGCGGAGGGAGAAGACCCGAACGCACCCGAGGCATCCAAGGGTGAGGTGCGCTGACAGTGACGGCCTGGGCGGGTTGCGCCGCGCGAGATGGAGACGCAGCTGCACCCACACCGGGATGGCTGGGGCCCGGGCATCCATCCCGGCGACGGTTCTGAGGGCCGAGGTCTCGACGGGGGCGCGTCTGGTCGTAGGCCGTGTCCCACCCGGGTCTGATGCGCCGAACGCGCTTGCGGCGTAGTCTCCCGCCATGTGGCTGCGGCGCCCGTCCCTCGTGGAAGCCGTCGTCGGCGTGCTGTGCGGCATCCCGGTCGGGGCGTTCTTCCTGCCGACCACGTTCTGGGCGTTGCCCATCGCGGTAGCGACGGCGGCGCTGATCACGGTGCTGCCTCAGCGGCCGCTGACAGCCGGCGTCGTGCTCTCGATGTTCTTCCTGCTCCTCGATCTGACCGGCCTGACCTCCGATGGCGGTCCCTACCTCGCACCGTTTCTCATCGGGGTCTACTACCTCGGGCGTTACGCTCCACTCTGGCGTGGTGTGCTCGTCGCCCTCACATTTCCGATCGCCTCGATGGAGGCGTGGAATCAGAGCACGGTGGCTTTCGCGCTCGTCTTCACGGGATCCGTCTTCGCATACGGCCGGGTGGTGCACTCCCGCGCCGAGAGTGCGCATCGCGCGCAGGCGTCTGCCGCAGAGCTGCAGGCCACGGATGCGACGGCCGTGGCTGCGCGGATCGTCGCTGACGAGCGCGCCCGGCTCGGCGGACAGTCGCTCGGACTGCTCCGGGCCGCAGTGGAAGGCATGAGGTCGGATGCTGTCGCCGCGCGCATCGAGCTGGACCCGGCGCTTATCGAGTCGGTGAGCAGGCGGGGCAGGCAGGCCGTCACCGAGTTGCGCTGGCTGCTGGGCATCTTGCGGTCGGAGCCGAACCTCGAGCACTCAAGCGAGCCGCCCGACGCCCGTATTCGCACCATCGACATCGTGCTCGCGGCGGTGCTGATCCTCGGAGGAGTCCTGGAACGGGCGTTTGCGGTGTGGCAACCGCCGAGTCCCCTCTCATGGGCCCTTGCCATCGTGCTGCCGGCCTGCGTGCTCGTCAGGCGTCGCTTCGTCACCATCGCGTGCATCGTGGCGACGGCTGGCGTCGTCTCGGGCCTGCTGGCCGGGGTGCTGCCGGGCCTCTCGAGTCTGCTCTGCATCGTGCTGCTGGCCTGGTCGGTCGGGACGGCGGGGCTGCCCTTGCTCTGGCTGATCTTCGCGGCGCTCGCCGCCGCGTCAGCCGGATGGTTCGACCTCCACGAACCGGGCAACGGCCTCTTCTGCCTCGCGGTGATCGCGCTGCCGGCGTTCGCGGGGCTCGAGTGGTCGGCGCAGGACCGGGCCGCCCGGGCCGCGTCTGCTGAAGCCGACCGGCTCCGCGCGGATCTGGAGGCGCGGGTCGAAGCAACCCGCCGCGAGGAGCGCCTCCGGATCGCTCGCGAACTGCACGATGTCGCGAGCCATTCGGTCGGCGTCATGGTGATGCAGGCTTCGGCCGCGTCCGCGCTGCGCGAGCGCGATCCGGCGGCCGCGAGGGATGCCCTGAAGACCGTGGGCGATACCGCTGAGCACACCATCAAAGAACTCGAGGTGATGTTCGATCTCCTCGACTCCGGCGCGATCGGCGCCCCTGGTCTGGCCAGAGCCACTCGTGAGCCGCTGCAAAGACTGGTGGACCGGATGCGCAAGACAGGACTGGAGATCTCGCTCCAGCAGACGCCGGTGCCCCCGAACCTCGACGACGTCGTCTATCGGATCGTGCAGGAGAGTCTCACGAACATCGTGCGGCATTCCAACGGACGCAACGTGCGGATCGGCGTGGAGTGGTCGGGCGACGAGGTGCGTGTGGGCGTCAGGGATGACGGCGTACGTCGCGCAGATCCGCCCTCTCGGAGTTCCGAGACCACGGGCTTCGGGCTCATCGGGCTCGACGAGCGTGTGGGAGGCGTGGGCGGAACTTTCCGAGCCGGGTGGACAGATGAGGGGTTCCTCGTCGAAGCGGTGCTCTCGGCCGACGCTGTCGCGAGGCTCTGATGGCAGAATCTCCGATCCGCGTGCTGATCGCGGACGATCAGCACCTCATCCGTGGCGGATTGCGGGCCATCATCGACACGGAACCCGACATGCGGGTCGTCGGCGAGGCCTCCGACGGCGCGTCGGCCGCGCGCGAGGCGGTTGCCACTCGTGCCGACGTAGTCCTGATGGACGTGCAGATGCCGGGCACCGACGGCATCGAGGGGGCCCGGCGGGTCATCGACGCCCGGCCCGAGGCGCGCGTCCTGATGCTCACGATGTTCGATCTCGACGAATACGTCCTCGGCGCGCTGCGCGCCGGGGCCAGCGGGTTCCTCCTGAAGACGACGCCGCCGGCCGATCTCACCGCCGCCATCCGGGCGTGCCTGAGCGGAGCGATGCTCTTCGCCCCGTCGGTCACACGGCGGCTCGTCGAGTCGTACGTGAGTCAGCCACCGCCCGTCGATGGCGTGCCCGACCGACTCGCCGGCCTGACGCCGCGGGAGCTCGATGTGTTCGAGGCGATCGCGCGGGGTCTGTCCAACAGCGAGATCGGCGCTCAGCTCTTCATGGGTGAGGCGACCGTCAAGACCCACATCACGCGCATCCTGGCGAAACTCGGCTTGCGCGACCGGGTGCAGGCGGTGGTGCTCGCGTACGACTGCGGTCTCATGCGGCCGACGGTCGTCCACAGGGACGACTCGCCCCCCGGTCGTTGAGCGAACCGAAGACGGGGCGAAGTCCACCCCTACCCGTCTGTGTCTTCGTCCCGGTCACACTGCGGTGAGCATCGCTCAACGACCGGAGCGTCAGACCGAAGTCGGACGCCAGGCTACGACTTTGCGAGATCCGATGGGGACTTCCGGTGCGCGAGGCGCCGCGTCTCGTGGGATGTGCGACCCCGGCGGAAGCGGGCATGGTGGCCTTCGCACCGACGGTGCACCGCAAACTACGTGGAAGGTGGCAAATCATGCGACGTCTTGATGTGGCGCTGCGCTGGCTGGGAGCGATCGGGATCACGCTCGCCCCGCTCGGTCTCTTCGTGCTCCCGGGGCTGCTGCACCCGGAACCGTACGAGACCGCCGAGGACCAATTCACAGCGATCGCCGAAGGCACGGGGGGTGAGTACCTGGCACTGGGCCTGCAGATCTTCGGCTCGGCCATCCTCATGGCGGCCGCGCTGGGAATCGGCGGCTGCACGATCGCACGTGGTCGGGGACGAACACTCGGCGCGATCGGCCTGATCACCGGAATGGTCACGGCGGTCGTCCTCCTGGTGGTGCTGGGATACGAGCTCGCCATGATGACCGTTCTGATCTCCGCGGCCGACACGGACGCGGCGGTCTCGCAGGTGGTCAGCCTCTCGGCAAGCCCGTGGTTCGGGGTCCCGCTGCTCGTCGGCCTCGTCGGCTTCTTCCTCACCCTTCCGCTCCTGGTGTTCGCACTGTGGCGCAGCCGGATCGTGCCGATCGTCGTTCCACTGCTGTTCGCGCTGCCCGTCTTGGTCGGCTTCGTGCCGCTCCCGGTGGACACGACCGTGCTCGGGGGGGTGACGATGCTGATCCCGTGCCTCTGGGCGAGCGTGCAGCTCGTCCGCGGCGCCGTCACCGACGCGAGCGCGGATGCCGCGACGGCCGAGACAGCTCGGGTTGCCGGCTGAGCCCAGTATGCGAAAACGCCCCGGGTGCCCCGGGGTGTTTTCGCGCTTACACGCGTCACACCGCGCCGGGACGCGCCGCCGAGGTGACCTGCGGGCTTTCGCTGTCGGGCAGTACCGCGCCGACCGGACGCGCCTCACGGTTGACGAGGCGGCGGATGACGGCATCCACCACCGCTCCTATCGCCGCGGCGATCACGATCGCGAGCACGATGGCCAGCAGCGGCTGGTCGTGCAGCCACTGCCCGGCGACGATCCCGAAGACCGCCGAGTATGCCGCCCAGGTGATGCCGGCGGCGATCGACAGAGGCAGGAACCGGCGAAGCGGGTAGCCCGTCGCGCCGGCGGTCATGTTCACCGCGATCCGGCCGACCGGGATGTAGCGCGCGGTGAAGATGAGGAGCGCACCGCGGCGGTCCAGCCCGCGGCGGGCCCACTCGACCGCGCTGGTGACGCGGCTCGTGCGCATCCACCGGAAGCGGTCCGTGCCCAGTACCCGGCCGAGCTGATACGCGATGTTGTCGCCGATGATGGCGCCTGCGGCAGCCACGCCGATGAGCAGCAGCAGGTTCGGCTGGCCCGTGACCACCGACACCGTGGCGGCGCCGACCACGACCGTCTCGCTCGGGATCGGCGGGAAGAACCCGTCGATCACGCACACGGCGAGCACGATCAGATACACCCACGGCGATGCCGCGAGGTCGGTCACGAGGGTCGTCAGCAGTCCGAGGAGGTCCATGCCTGCGACGCTACGAATGGGGAGATGCCCCCACAGCCGACCGAAGGTTGGACTGCACCTTACTTTCGTCAGTCCCGCAGCATGGGGCTGCGTTCCTACGATGGGGGGATGCTCCCTGCCGGTCGTTCCCTGCGAGGGTCGTGGCCGACGCCGGTCGGGGTCGTGCTCCTCGTCCTCGCGACGTCGATCGCTCTGCCGCTGGCGCGGTGGGGTGATTCAGTGCTGGTACTCGCGCTGATCCCGGCAGCGATCGCCGGCTACCTGGCCGGACGCCACATGGCCGGGCTCGTGCCGGCCGTGGTCACCTTCTCCGTCGTGCTGACGGTTTCACTCCCGGTCTCTTACGTGATGCCGGGCACCGCGCCCCTCGGCGACTGGATGGCGAGCGTGCTCATCGCCCTGCTCATCGTCGTTGCTCCGTGGTGGTTCGGCAGGTACCGGATGCTGCGGGAGGAGCAGCGGGAATCGGATGCCGCGATCCTGGCAGAACGCGCACAGGCCGACGAACGCGCGCGCATCGCGGACGACCTCCACGACACGATCGGCCACGAGCTGGCATTGATCGCGGTGCAAGCCGGCGCTCTGGAGCTCGGGCGTGAGCTCAGCACCGAGCAGCGTGAGCAGTTCCGCGCGCTGCGCGAGGCCGCCGTCCGAGCGAGCGACCGTCTGCGCGACGTGGTGCGCGTGACGCGGCCCGGGGACGGTCCGAGTCGACTCGACCCCGTCGGCGGCGAGGGCATCGATGCGCTCGTGGCCGGGGCGAAGGATGCGGGCATGAGCGTCCAAGCGGAGATCGACCATGCGCTCCTGGCAGCCGCGGACCCGTTGATCGCGGAACTGGCGGTGCGGACCGTCCGCGAGGGCCTCACGAACGCGGCCAGGCACGCGCCCGGCGCCGCTGTCGGGATCCATGTCGGGCGGTCCGACGCCGACGGTCTCGCGGCGTCGATCCGGTCCGCGGCATCCACCGAGACCGGTGCGCAGGGCAGCGGTCACGGCATCCCGAGCCTCCGTCGTCGCGCCGAGCTCCTCGGCGGGTCGATCGACGCGGACCCGACACCCGGCGGCGGCTTCGAACTGCGACTGCGGGCGCCGTTGCGCGCCGAGACGGTCGCGCATGGATCATTGGATGCCGCGGAACCGGCTCTGCGCACCAACGCACGTGCTGCCCGCCGCCGGGTGTGGCAGGCGACGATCGTCCCGGCGGTGATCCTGGGGCTCGCCCTGGTCGGCTTCGCGGTCGTGCAGGCGATCACGTTCGCGCAGACCGCGGTCACGTCCGAGGTGTACGAGAGCATCGAGCTGGGCGCGACCCGGGCGGCGCTCGCACCGCTTCTGCCCGCGGGCACCCCCGGTCCGGTGCCGATCGTCGCCGAGCCGCCGTCGCCCGACGGATCGGAGTGCGAGTACTTCGCCGCCCGCGACGGTTGGCTGCACTTCACCGATGCGACGTATCGCCTGTGCTTCGATCAAGGAGTGCTCGTCGAGAAGACCCTGTTGGAGGCCCAGTGATCCGGGTGCTCATCGCCGACGACGAAGCCATGATGAGGGCCGGCGTGCGCTCGATCCTCGAGTCCGACCCCGAGATCGAGGTGGTGTTCGAGGCCGCGAACGGCCGCGAAGCGATCGACGGCACCCAGCGTCACCGGCCGGATGTGGCCGTACTCGATATCCGGATGCCGGTGCTCGACGGCCTGAGCGCGGCCACCGAGATCGTGGCCACGGTGCCGGGCACCCGGATCGTGATGCTGACGACCTTCGGCGAGGACGACTACATCGAGCGAGCACTCGGCGGGGGCGCACTGGGGTTCTTGCTGAAGGCCGCCGATCCGCGCGAACTGATCGCGGGCGTTCGCGCGGTCTCAGAGGGCGGCGCGTACCTCTCTCCGGACATCGCGCGCCGGGTCATCGCGCCGTACCGCGAGGGAGACCGCGCGCGCACCGTCGAGGCCCGGGACGCGGCGGCAGCCCTGACCGACCGTGAACGGGAGGTGCTCGCGCTGCTCGGCGCCGGAGCCTCGAACGCCGAGATCGGCATGCGGCTGCACCTCGTCGAGGGCACCGTCAAGGGCTACGTCAGCGCCATCCTCGCGAAGCTCGGCGTGCGGAACCGCGTCGAAGCCGCCGTGCTGGCATACCGGGCGGGCATCGTCGCGGCCGAATGAGCAGGCATCCGCTGTCCAGCAGGTGGGATGCCGCGTGTCAGGATCGACCCATGAGCACCCTCGTCAACGCAGACACGTTCGTTCGTGCGGAAACGCATCGGATGATGCACGACCTTCAGTCCAATGTCGGAGGCGTCAACCGCTTCCTGCACAACCGGGAGCCCGCTGCGATCGACAGGCAGACCGTCATCCGCCTGAACCGTGACACGCTCTACAGCTTCGCGGTCGTGGACATCAGCGCCGGGGCGACGCTCACGATTCCCGAGCACGGCGAGCGATACCTCTCGGCCATGGTGGTCAACGAGCACCACTACATCGATGCGGTCTTCCATGACGCCGGAGAGCACGAGCTTTCGCTCGAGCGGTTCGGAACCCCACACGTGGTGGTCGCCGTCCGAACCCTCGCCGACCCCAACGACCCCTCGGACCTCGCCGAGGTGCGCGCGATCCAGGACGGGATCGGCTTGGAAGCCCGCTCCAGCCGGCCGTTCGAGATGCCGGACTACGACACCGAGACCTTCGATGAGACGCGCAACGCCCTGCTGGCGCTCGCCCGCAACCTCACCGGCTTCGACCGGATGTTCGGCGCCCGCGACGAGGTGGATCCCGTGCGGCATCTCATCGGCACGGCCGCCGGATGGGGAGGCCTGCCTTCCGCGGAGGCGAGCTACATCGGTGTCGACCCGCGGCTGCCGATCGGGCGGTACGAGCTGACGGTAGGGGATGTCCCGGCCGACGGGTTCTGGTCGATTTCGGTCTACAACGCCGCCGGCTTCTTCGAGCCGAATGAGCGCGGCGCGTACACGATCAACAACATCACCGGCGTGCGCAACGACGACGGCACCATCACCGTGCGCTTCGGCGACTACCCGGCCGACGTTCCCAACGCCCTCCCGATCACGGAGGGCTGGAACTACCTCGTGCGGCTCTACCGGCCGCGCCCCGAGATCCTCGACGGGCAGTGGACCTTCCCCACGCTGAGCAGCTGAACCTGGAGAACGCTCTCGAATCGGTGCGGATGATCGGGGCGGAGCGGTGAACTCGGCCCTGCCGCTGCGATCGAACCAGGGCTAGGCTTCGCCACTATGGACATGCTCGGAGGCGACGAGATCGCCGCGGCCGACCTGACGGACTGGCGCAAGCTGGCTCAGGGACTGCATGCCCGGTACCGGGTCGGCGACTTCACGAGCGGCGCACGTTTCCTCGTCGCGGTGGGTGAGGCGGGCGATGCCGTCGGCCACCACCCGCGCGTGTCGATGGGTGCGGGGTACGTCGATCTCAAGCTGGTCAGCGACGACGCCGTCTACCGCGACGGCGAGGGCACAGAACACGTCGTCGAATGGGTGACCCCGCAGGACGTGGAGCTGGCGCGACGGATCACCGATATCGCCGCCGATCACGCAGTCGCCGCGGACCCCGCCGCGGTCAGCCACATCGAACTGGGACTCGACACGGCACGTTCGGCGACCATCGCCCCTGTGTGGGCCGCCCTCCTCACCGGGAGCGCCGAGTCGCAGGGGCGCGGGTCGCCCAGCGACGAGATCCGAGACGCCACAGCACGGGTTCCGAACCTGTGGTTCGGGGAAGCCGGCGAAGGTGAGACCACGCGTCAGCGCCTGCACATCGAGGTCTATGTCGCGCCGGAGGTGGCCGAGCAACGGATCGCGGACGCGATCGCGGCAGGCGGGACCGTCGTCGATGACAGCAACGCACCAGAGCTCACGGTGATCGCCGACCAGGACGGCAACACGGGAGTCGTGTGCGTCGACACGTCGGCCGTGAAGAGCGCATGAACGGCGAACGGTCCGGCACGGATCGGGCCGTGAACGCAGGTATGAAAGCCGCGCACTAGCCGGCGGACCACCCGAAGCCGGCCACATGGCCGTCGGGCGGTGTGTGCGCGCGGGCCTCGGTGCCGGAGCCGAGCATCGTTCGGGTGAGCTGCTCGCGGGAGTCCATCAGGCGGGTGAGCTCGGCCGTGAGGTCGTCGTCGCCGGGGGTCCGCTCGGCCTTCGCGGCGCGGAGCACGCTCCGCCGGATCAGCTCCTTGGCAAACGATCCCGTGGTGCCCTCGGATCTCTGCGCCGCGGCATCCAGTGCGTCGTCGCTGTAGGGCAGGTTGTGGGCGTAGCGGCGGAACAGCCGACGTCGCTCGGGCAGCGCAGGAAGCGGCACCTCGACAGCGAGATCGACGCGTCCGGGACGCTCGGCGAGCGCGCGCTCGAGCACTTCCACACGGTTGGTCGTCATGATGAAGGCCACATCGGCGTCGCCGTCGAGGCCGTCCAGGGCGTCGAGCACCTCGAACAGCAGCGGCTGCGGGGATGCGTGGCGTTCCATCGCGACCAGATCGATGTCTTCCAGGACGACGATCGCCGGCTGGAACGTGCGCGCGATCTCGGCGGCTGCACTGACGAACCGGATGCTGGACCCCGTCAGGACGACGGCGGTCGCGTCCGGTGTCGCACTGAGCAGGTGACGAACCGTCAGCGTCTTGCCCGTTCCGGGCGGTCCGTACAGCAGGACACCGCGCTTGAGATGCTGCTCAGCGCGCTGCAGGGCGGCGCGGTGGGTGCCGATGGTGATGACGTGCTGCACGATCTCGTCGAGCACACCGTCGGGAAGCACGATGTCGTCAGCGGCCACCGACGGTCGAGCCACGAACGTGGCGCCGGCGTCGCGCCCGTACTCGGTCGGCTGGAAGGACAGCACCTGGCCGCGAAGAACGCTTCGCTCGACCATGGTGCGCCGCAGCGCTTCGAGAAAACGTGTCACCGCGTCTGGATCGGTGCCCATCACCTCGACCATCGCGGTCTGCCGACCGAACTGCGGCGCCGCCGCGCGCTGGGCCAGCGCGATCGGCGACCCATCGAACTGCAGCAGCCGGATGCCGAGAGAGACGACCCGCTTGCTCGAACTCGGGCCCGTCGCGCGCTCTGCGTAATCCACCGGTCCGGGGGCGTAACGGACGTGGCTGTTGGTGACGAACTCCGCAAGACCCTGATGGTGACGCTGGTCACCCCCAGTCACGCCGATGAGCCGGCCATCGCCGTCCGCCGCGAGCGCCTCCAGTGCGATATCGGCGTCGACGAGGCGGTGGTCGGCGATCAGCTCCTGCACGACGGATACCTGTGCGGCGTCAGTCGCCAGATGCTCGCTGAGCAGGTCGCCCAGCGGCGTGCGGCTCGGCCTCGCATCCTGCGCGGTCAGCTCATTCACTCGCCGCAGGTAGTCGGAAACGGCTCGCATCAGGTCCCGGTCGTCGTCGCTCAGCACGCCCCCGAACCTCTCACGAACCGGCGACACCACGCCACTCCGTGGCCTCGATCGGCGCTGACGTGTGCACCCGTGCCCCAACGGATGCGCACCTGAATCAACACCGGCCCTGCGAAAGTCTCAGAGATAGTGTCGTATCCGAGCGTTGCCGTTCGTGGATCTGGTGTGCGACCGGTTCGGGTCGCCACGACGAAGGAGCCACGACATGGCTCTCGTCCCGATGAGAGGAGACGACAGTGCCCAAGTATCTGATCGCATTCAACGACGAGTGGGTGCCCGAGCACACCGCCGACGAACTGCAGCGCAAGAGCGAGGCCTCCAAAGCTGTGCTCGAGGAGATGACGGCGGCAGGCGTCTTCCTCTTCGCGGAGGGGGGAATCGATGCCTCGACCGCGATCTTCAGCGTCGTGAGCGAGGACGGGAAGCCCGTCTTCACCGATGGGCCGTTCGTCGAGAGCAAGGAGCATCTCGGCGGGTTCACCGTCGTGGAGGTGCCGGACGACGAGGCCGCACGATACTGGGCGGGGCGACTGGCCGTCTCACTGGACTGGCCCCAGGAGGTGCACCGGTTCCCCTCGGGCCTCGCGGAGATCATCGAACGGCAATCGCCTGCGAGTGAGTGACGTGGCTCGAGACCGGCTGCCCATGACCGGACCGGCGGAGCGCTCTGCGGCGGGCGCCGCCGAAGCGCGTTCCGCCCGGTCTGCGGCATCCGTCCACGCTCTGCCGGGTTCATGACCCGATCCCCCGTCGAGGAGGCCATCAGCCGCGCACACCACGAGGAGTGGGCGCGGCTGGTGGCGGGTCTCGCACGTCGCTTCGGCGATCTCGACCTCGCAGAGGACGCCGCAGCCGAGGCATTCGTCGCGGCGGTGGAGCGATGGCCGCGCGACGGCGTGCCACCCAACCCCGGCGCGTGGCTCACCACGACCGCGACCCGCAAGGCGATCGACCGGCTGCGTCGTGAATCTCATCGCGACGGCAAACAACAGGCGGCACACATGCTGTCGGACGACACCCCACCCGAGCCGACCGGACCGGTCGAGGACGACCGGCTTCGGCTGGTCTTCACCTGCTGCCATCCCGCGCTCGCCACGGAGGCCCGCATCGCGCTGACCTTGCGCCTGCTCGGCGGGCTCACCGTCGCGCAGATCGCCCACGCCTTCCTGGTGCCGGAGACCACGATGGCGAGACGGATCACGCGCGCGAAAGCGAAGATCAAGGCCGCGCACATCCCCTACCGGGTGCCGTCCGCGACCGATATCCAGGAGCGGCTCGCGGGGGTGCTCGCTGTGATCTACCTCATCTTCAACGAGGGCTACCTGGCCACTGCCGGAGACGACCCGGTGCGCGCCGACCTGACCGACGAGGCGATCCGACTGGGGCGCCTCCTGCGCACGCTCCTGCCCGATGAAGGGGAGGTGACGGGACTGCTCGCGCTGATGCTCCTGACGGACGCGCGCCGCACCGCGCGCGTGTCCCGCACCGGTGAACTGGTGACCCTGGAGGAGCAAGATCGCAGCGCGTGGAACCAGGCCCTGGTGGTCGAGGGCCACGGCCTCGTCCGCGCGCGGATCGCGGCCGTCGCTGCGGGTGCAGCGCCACCAGGGCGATATCAGCTCCTGGCGGCGATCAATGCCGTGCACACGAATGCCCCGACCTCACGCGATACCGACTGGTCGCAGATCGTCGCCCTCTACGACCGCCTGATCAGGCTCGATCCCTCCCCGATCGTGCGGCTGAACCGCGCGATCGCGGTCGCCGAAGTGGACGGTCCCGACGTCGCACTCGCCGAGGTCGACCGACTCGGCGAGGCACTCGCGGAGTACCACGCCTACCACGCCGCGCGCGCCGACCTTCTGCGGCGGGTCGGGCGAAGCGAGGAATCGCGGACGGCGTACGACAGAGCCATCCGACTCGCCGGCAACCCTGCCGAGCGCGCCTACCTCGCCCGCCGTCGCGACCAGCTCGTGGGGTGAACGGACGACGCCCGCCTGCATCGCAGGCGGGCGTCGACCTGTGAACGACGGTCAGCCGACGACCGGCTCGGGGTCGACGGCGGTAGTGGTCACCTGCGTTGCGGTTCCCTCGGCGACACCGCGACCGAAGGCACGGCCCTGCATGACCGCCCCGAGGTCGAGACCGGTGGCGGCCTTGACGCTCTCGAACGTGGCCGAGAGGCTCGTCGACTGCTCGCGGGCCAGGTGGGATGCGGCGCTGTCGCCGCCGATCAGCGTGATGCTGCCGACCTTCTCGTATCCCTTGGCGAACTCCGCCATGAGCTGCGGCAGGTGACCGATGATCTCCTTCGCGAGGATCGCGTCCTGGTTCTCGCGCAGGGCCGCGGCCTCAGCCGCGACGGCCTCCGCAACCGCGTTGCCGCGAAGACGGATCGCCTGCGCTTCGGCTTCCGCCTGCACGCGTACCGCTGCGGCCTCGGCTTCGGCCTTCATCCGGACCGCCGCCGCTTCGGCGGAGGCGGACGCCTCACGCGCCTCGGCCTGGGCCTTCACCGCATAAGCATCGGCATCCGAGCGCTCCTGAGCGACCTTGCGGTCGGCCTCGGCGTTCTTCTCGCGCTTGTACGCCTCGGCGTCCGCCGCGATCTGCTGCTGGTAGGCCTCGGCGTCGGCCAGCGTCTGCTGCCGGTACTTGTCGGCGTCGGCGACCTTCTTGACCTCGGCGTCCAGTCGAGCCTGCGTGTTGTTGGCCTCCTGCAGCAGCACGCCCTGCTCGGCCTCGGCACGGGCGAGGTTCTCAGCCTGTTCGGCCTGAGCGTTCGCCCGGCCGACCTCCGACTTGGCGGCCGCGGTGTTCTTGTCGAGCGCGGTCTGCTCGATCAGGTTCGCCTCGTCGGCGGCGAGCTGGCGCTTCTTCACCTCGCGCGTGGCGTCGATCTCTGCGACATCGGCTTCCCGCTTGACGCGCTGCACCTCCTTGGCGCCGAGCGCCGAGATGTAGTTGTTCTTGTCGGTGATGCCCTGGATGGCGAACGAGTCGAGCACCAGACCCTGTGCGAGCAGGTCGCCCGAGATGCCCTGGGCGATCTCGTCGCTCAGCTTCTGCCGGTCCTGCATGACCTGCTCGACGGTGAGCTTCGCCACGACGCCGCGCAGCGCGCCTTCGAGCTGCTCCGTCGTGAAGACGACGATGGCGTCGTCCTGCGATGCGAAGCGCTCGGCGGCGCGGCGCACCTGATCGGGTGTCGAGCCGATCTTCACGAGGGCGACGCCGGTGAGGTCGATCGTGACGCCGTTGATGGTCTGCGCGGTCGGCTCGAACTTGATCTGCCGCGAACGCAGCGACACCTTGTCGGAACGCTGCGTGAGCTTGTTGACGAATGCTCCGCGACCGCTGATGACGGTCATCTTGTTGGCTTCGCCCTCGGTGCTGTCGCGGGCCTTCTTGCCGACGATGACGATGGCCTCGTCAGCCTTCGGCACCTGGTACCAGGCGCGGAACAGGATGAAGCCGATGAGGGCGATGACGAGCACGACTCCGACAGCTGCAGCGATGCCGATGATGCCGAACAGATCCATGGGGGATTCTCCAGATCGGGTCCGCTGAGTGCGGGCCATGCTCTGAATCTATGTGCAGCGCTGCCTGCCCGTGCACGACGGCCGCCGGCCTGTGGATGTCGCGGTGTCTCGCGGACGCCTAAGCCTCGGCGTCGGAAGTGACCTCACGCGCCGTGTCGGCAGGCGCCCGCTGCGCCCGGCTCAGGAGCACGAAGGGCACGGCCACCGCCGAGATCAGTCCACTCCAGAGCATCGACGAGGCGTAGCCCCCGACATCCGCCGCTCGGCCCAGCACCGGCTGGAACACGACCCCGCCGGCGGAGCCGATGAGCGAGTCGAACGAGAGCACGGTCGCCCGCTGCTTCGACGGGATCATGTCGTTGAGGTAGGCGCGGTGCACCGGGTCGTCGATCGCCGAGGCGATGCCCCAGAGTGCCACCAGCACCAGCGCGAACCAGAAGTCGCGCACCAGCCCCAGCCCGATCAGCACGAGCGCGCTCGACACGGTCGCCAGCAGGATCGACGACGTGCGGCGGTGGAAGAGCTTGCGCACCCGCGGGGCCAGCAGGCCGCCGACGATCGAGGCCCCCGACAACAGCGCGGCCGCCAGCCCGGCGATCGAGTAGGCATCCTCGTCGCCCCACAACTCGAGCAGGTACGGCTGCATGGCGTAGAAGACGTAGATGCCGACGCCCGCGGTGAAGGGACTCGTGAGCATGAGCCAGCGCACCGGTGGATCGCCGAGGCCATAGCGGACGGATGCGCGCAGCACGGTGCGGGTCGCCCGCAGGGGGCCCTCGCTGCGGTCGGGCTCGAAGCCGAGATCACGCATCAGCAGGGCGGCGACCACGAACATCACCAGCAGGATGCCGCCGCGGACGAGGAACGGCACGCCCAGGTTCGTCAGCTGTGCGAGCACGCCGCCGAGCACCGACCCGGCGAGCATCGCGACGCCGCCCACGATCTGCGCGCGGCCGAAGACGGTCTCGAGGCTGCCCTGGTAACCGGTCGCCTTCAGGGCGTCGACGAGCCAGGCATCGACCGCACCCGAGAAGAACGTGAAGCCCAGCCCGAGCAGCACCGACACCACCGCCCACGCCCAGAACGGCGACTGCCAGACCCACAGCATCCAGTACAGGACGGTGGTGACCGCCAGCGTGATCGTGCCGAGCAGGTACGACGCCCGACGGCCCACGGTGTCGGCCACGACGCCCGTCGGGATCTCGAAGATCAGCATCCCGGCCGTGAAGAACGCGTTCGCCGAGAACGCCTCGAGGTTGGTGAGGCCCGCGTCGAGCAGGAACAGCGTGTTGATGCCCCAGATGAACGACGCGGCGAGCGTGTTGCCGAGCAGCAGCGTGTAGTACGTGCCCTGCACCCTGCGGGGAGTGGGCAGCGATGGCGCGGCGTTGGTCGTGGAGATGGTGGCACCCCTTGTTCCGTGGGATCTTCGGGCGACACCCGCGACGATATCCGGCCCTGCCGACACCGTCCATGGGTGATGTCGTGCCGTCGCGGCGTCAGCCTCACCACATGCCCGTGTCTACGCCTTTGCTGTTGTGCCTCCTTCCGCTGTCTATCGGGGCGGTTTCGTGGCCCGCCAGTTCATGCAGCCAGGGCGGCTGCTGGTCGATGGTGACCGAACCCGCGCCGACCGAGAAGTACGCGGCGATGGGAGGGCTCGCGACGAATGCGGCCGCGAAAGCACCGGCTCCCTCGACGCGCACGAAGGCGTCGCGCGACCGCAGGTCGCGCATGAGCATGGCGAATGCCTCGGGATCGACGGATGCCGCTTCCTGCGGTGCGAACGGAAGCTGCGAGGCCAGCCGGCCGACGATCTCTTGACGCTGCGATGTCGAAAGCCGAGAGAAAGCGGCTGCGTAGGCCTTGTCGGCGACGCTCGCCGGAACGTTCCCCAGGACGTAGGCGTAGCGGGCGATCTGCTCGTCCTCACTGATCGCCTGCTGTGCGTGCCGCCTCTTCACGACCCCTCCCGCCCGATACGCGTCAGAATACGCGCGCCCCAGCGCTCCGTCGACGGGTGCGCCGAGCAGGCCCGCACCTACCCCTCCAGCACCGCGAGCTGCTGAGTGGCGCGGGTCATCGCGACGTAGCGGTCCACCGCCCCTTCGATGCCTTCGCCGAAAGCGGAGGGCTCGAAGAGCACGACGAAGTCGAACTCCAGGCCCTTCGCGAGCTCGGGCGTGAGCGACCGCACGCGCTCCTCCGGCACGAACGACGCGTCGCCGATCACGACGGCGGTACCCTCGGGATGCCCGGCGAGCCAGTCCCTCAGGATCGCGTCGCGCTCCGCCACCGCGGCGCGCAGCACGGCGACGCCGCTCGAGCGGATCGACGTGGGCACATTGGCGTCGGGGATCGCGGCGCGGATCACGGGCTCAGCCTCAACCATGACCTCGCTCGGCGTGCGGTAGTTGATCGTCAGCGAGGCGATCTCCACGTCCGTGAGGCCGGCCTGCTCGAGTCGTTCCTTCCACGACTCGCGGAACCCGTGCCGGGCCTGGGCCCGGTCGCCGACGACCGTGAAGCTGCGCGACGGGCAGCGTGCCAGCAGCATCCGCCATTCCGCGTCCGTCAGCTCCTGCGCCTCGTCGATGACGATGTGCGCGAACGGCCCCGCGAGCAGGTCGGGGTCGGCCGCGTCGAGCACGGACTCGTCGACGAGGCTGTTGCGAAGATCCTCTCCGTCCAGCCATTGCATCATCTCGTCACCCGCGTCTTTGAGTCGCTCGACGACCTGAGCCATGTACTCGCGTTCGCGGGCGAGCCGCGCGTCGCGCTGCCGCCGACGCAGCGATGCCGCAGGGTCGCCGAGTCGACGCCGGGCGGCATCGAGCAGCGGGAGGTCCGACGTCGTCCAGTCCGACGCGGCCGTGCGCTGCAGCGCGTCGACCTCGTCGGGCGTGAGCCAGGGGGCGCACCGGCGCAGGTAGGCCGGGACGCTCCAGAGGTCGGAGACGAGAACGGATGCCTCGACCAGCGGCCAGGCGCGGGCGAAGACGCGCGTCAGCTCCTCGTTGCGGGCGAGCGCTCGGCGCAGCTGATGCAGCGGCACCTCCTCGCCGTCGGCCTGGTCGATGAGGACGTCGAGCACCGTCTCCCACACCTGATCGCGGGCCTCGTTGTGCGGAGTCCCGGGCTCGGCCGACGCGAAGGCCTCCGTCCAGTCCTGTGTACTCAGCCAGAGCTCTCCCCACGGCGTCTCGATGAGGAGGGGCTCTGTCGGCGGCTCCTCGTACAGGCGGACGGCGGGCTCGATCGCATCGATCATGCGTCCGTCGGCCTTGAGGCGCGCGACAGCGGGGTCGGACTCGACCGCGGCGATGGAGCCCTCCGCGACGAGGTCGCGCAGCGTGCAGGTCTGCACGCTGTCTTCGCCGAGGCTCGGGAGCACATCCTCGACGTAAGAGAGATAGGCCGGGCTCGGACCGACGAACAGCACGCCGCCGCGGCCCTCACCGAGGTGCGGATCCGAGTAGACGAGATAGGCGGCGCGGTGCAGGGCGACCACCGTCTTGCCGGTCCCGGGTCCGCCGTCGACGACGAGGGCGCCGCGCGAACCGGCGCGGATGATCGCGTCCTGGTCGGCCTGGATCGTCCCGAGCACGTCGCGCATGCGCGGTGAGCGGCTCGCGCCGAGGCTGGCGATGAAAGCCGACTGATCGTCGAGGGCGGCGTTGTGGTCGAGCCCCTCGGCGGTGAACACCTCATCCCAGTAGTCCGTCACCCGGCGTCCGGTCCACCGGTAGCGGCGGCGGCTCAGGAGACCCATCGGCTGGGCGTGGGTCGCGGCGAAGAACGGCTCGGCCGCCGGCGTGCGCCAGTCGACGAGCAGCCGCCGGCCGGCGGCATCCGTGATTCCGAAGCGTCCGATGTAGACGGGCTCCGAGCCGTCGGCGGGCACCATGCGGCCCAGGCACGCGTCGACGGAGAACCGGCGCAGCACCCGCAGGCGGGCCGAGAGCCGGTGGATCTCGAGGTCGCGTTCGAGCGCGGCCTGACCGCTTCCGCCGGGTTGCCGGCGCAGAGTCTCGAGGCGGTCCTCGATGCCGGCGATGGACTGGCTGAGGCTCTCGGACAGGGCGGCGAAATGCTGCTCGTCGTCGCCGATGAGGGCGGGATCGGACTTGGCGGAGAGACGTTCGGGCAGGTGGAAAGGGCTGGTCTGGATGGGGTTCACGGCATCTGCTCCTGGCGGATCTCGCGACGCGGCGTTCAGCGGGGAAGGGGCGGGGAGGCGTCGCGATCGACAAGTATGCGCCCCCAGGGGGCCCTTGCCGCAAGGCCCCCTCCGGCCGTTATCCTGGTAAGGGCAGGGAGTTGCGCGAGGCGGACGCGGAGGTCCGCGCCGGCACCTCATCCGCGGGGATCTCACCGGCGTTCGTGGTGCGGCCGTGCGTTTGTCGTGAGCGCGACGGCGCCCTCTGCGCGCAACGTGCCCGGGCGGAGCCCCAGCGTCCATTCGGCGACGTCCGACACGAAGTGCTCGTAGGGCTCCTGCGAGGGCTCGCCGCTGTTGTTGACCGACGCGCTCTGGCCGTCGACCGCCATCAGGATGCGCGTGCCCGCGACGTACGGATCGACGTCGGCGAACTCGCGCGCGGCGACGCCCTGCTCGATGATGTCGACGATGCCGGCCTGGTTGAGCGCCTCCTCTTCGACGAGCGCCTCGTTCAGGGCGGGGCTGAAGCGCGACAGGTGGCGCGCGTTCAGCCAGAGACGCGCGAGATCCCACGATTCGTGGCTCTCATACCCGGCGACGAGCCGCGCCAGTCGCTCTGTCGCGGTGCCGTCGCGGCGGAAGAGCTGCGCGCGCTCACCCGAGGCCGCGCGCACGAATGCGGCGACCACCAGGTCTTCTGCGGCGGGGAAGTAGTGGGTGATCAGGCCGGGGCGCACGCCGAGCCGGTCGGCGACCGCACGCAGCGTGATGCGCTCGAGGCCCTCGGTGAGGGCGATGTCGGCGGACGCCGCCAGGATCTCCTCCCGGCGTTCCTCGGGGCGCTTGCGCACCCTCCGAGGCTCACCGCTTGACACCATGCGATCCATGCTATTGGATGTGTGACCAATAACCTATTGTTCGTGCGACCAATAGGCGGCCGCATCCCGAGCAACGAAGCCGCGGCCCGACGACGTCGTCGGGCCGACCGAGAGGATCACCCGTGACACAGCAACCGCAGACCGCGCAGGCATCGCCGTCGCAGACGGAGTTCGTGGATGCCGCGACCCAGCCGGAGACGCGGGGCATCGAGCTGATCGGCGCCGGCGAGCGCCACGGCCGTGCGCGCGATCTCTTCTTCGTCTGGGCGGCGCCGAGCGTCAGCATCCTGAACTTCACGATCGGCGCGACCCTCGTGCTGCTGGGACTCGAGCTGTGGCAGGCGGTGCTCGTCGTGATCGCCGCCTCGGCGCTCTGGGTGCTGCCTGGCACGATCGCGATCAGCGGGCCGGCGGCCGGCACATCGGGTTCGGTCATCACGCGCGCGATCTACGGCATCATCGGCAACAAGCCCGTCGTGGCCTTCACCGGTTGGCTCATCGGGGCGGTGTTCCTCGCGCTCAACTGGCTCGCGTCGTCGTTCCTCGGCGCGGGCCTGCTCGCCGGCATGGGTCTGACCGACCCGGTGATCGTGCCGATCGTCGTGACCCTCGTCATCTCGGCGCTGACCGTGCTCGTCGCCGTGTACGGGCACGCGCTCATCCTGCGCGTGTACTCGTGGCTCGCCATCGTGCTGGCCGTCATCTTCGTGACCGTGGCGGCGTTCCTCCTGCCGCAGGTCGACCTGGGCTTCCAGCAGCCCGAGCCCCTGTCGGGCGTGCCGCTGTGGTCTGCCATCACGATCGGCTTCACGATCATCGCCTCCGGCCCGATCTCGTACATCAACAGCCCCGACATCGCCCGCTACCTTCCGCGCTCCACGAAGGCGTCGCACATCATCGCCGCGACGGCGCTCGGCGGGGCGCTGCCGGGCATGGTCTTCACCGTGGTCGGCGCGCTCCTCGCGACCGCGGTCACGGGCGAGGCGATGGATGCCGGCATCGAATCCGCGCTCCTGGGCCTGCTGCCCGGCTGGCTCGGGCCGGTGCTCGTCATCGGCGTGATCGCGAACACGATCGCGCTCAACGGCATGACGACCTACACCTCGAGCATGGCGCTGCAGGCGATCGGCCTGCCTATTCGCCGCATCCCGGCCGCGATCGTCGTCGGCCTGATCGGCACCGCGCTCACCGTCTACCTGGTGCTGTCGACGAGCCTCCTGGATGCCGTCAACCTCATGCTGCAGTTCCTCGTGATCGTCTCGGCACCCACGATGGCCGTGTTCGTCGCCGACGTGCTGCTGCGCCGTGGCCGCTACGACGGCGCCGACCTCTTCGACGAGGAGCGCGGGGGCCGCTTCTGGTACAGCGGCGGCTGGAGCATTCCCGGCATCGCGGCGGTGCTCATCGGCGGCACGGCGACCGCGCTGTGCCTGTCGACCGAGGTCTGGACCGGACCCATCGCCGAGAGCCTCGGCTACGTCGATCTCTCGGTGCCGGTCGGGATGGTGGTGTCGGTGCTCGTCTACACGGTGCTGCTCCGCACGCCGCTCGGCAAGGCGGGGCGACCCGACGCGAGCTGAGGGCCGGCTCCGCCTCAGAGCGCCCTTCCGCCGCTGGCGGGAGGGCGCTGCGCATTCGTCAGGACGCGCGGCGCCAGCCGGCGAGCGTCGTCAACAGGTCAACCGCGCTTCCACAGGAGGTTGGAACGATCCAACCTCCTGCGCAAGGCCGGTTGACCTGTTGGCGGAGAAGGATTGGGGAGGGAAGCCGAGCGGTGACGGATGCTGCCGGATCCGTCCGTGGACGGACCGGGCGAGCCCGCACGGTACTTTTGAACCCTGGTTCACCAGCCGCGAACACGGGAGGGGCGACGATGCCGGACCTCGATCCCTTGTCCGTGCGCGCCCACGGCAGGGCGGCGAACGCCCGTCCCGCGGCAGCCGATGACCCCATGGTCTCGCAGCGCCCCGCGGCGGCCCAGGGGCCCGTGGCGATCATCGGTGACGGGCGCGTCGGGCGCTCCATGGCGGCGGCACTCCGCGCGGCGGGGGTCGACGTCCGCGGTCCCCTCGGGCGAGGCGCGACCGGCGATGCGGCCGCCATCGTGCTGCTGGCGGTTCCGGATGCTGAGATCGGCGCGGCCGCACACCTCATCGCCCCCGGCCCGCTGGTGGGGCACTTCTCGGGTGCGACGACGCTCGAGCCGCTCGCCCCGCACGAGGCGCTCAGCATCCATCCCCTTATGACCGTGGCCGGCGACCGTGCCCTTTTCGACGGCGTGCCTGCGGCCGTCGCGGGCTCCACGCCTCGCGCACTCGAGGTCGCCGCGGCCATCGCGAGGGCCCTCGGCATGACGCCGATCGAGGTCGCCGATGCCGACCGGGGGGCGTATCACGCGGCGGCGTCGATCGCGTCGAACTTCCTGGTGACCCTCGAGGGCTTCGCCGAGGAACTGGCCGCGACCGCCGGCGTGCCGCGGGACGCCCTCGCCCCGCTCGTGCACGCGACGGTGGAGAACTGGCGGGCCCAGGGTGCGGCATCCGCCCTCACGGGTCCCATCGCGCGCGGCGACGAGGACACGGTCGCCCGCCAGCGCACGGCGGTGGCCGAGCGGATGCCGCACCGCCTCGCCCTCTTCGACGCCCTCGCCGACGCGACCCGCGACCTCGCGGCGACGCGCAGACCCGCCCGCGACCTCGCGACCGGCGCCCGCCCTGGGGAGGAGCCGTGGTGACCGTCGTCCGCACGATCGCCGACCTGCGCAACGCGCTGCGCGATCGACGCAGCGGCCGCATCGGCCTGGTGCCGACGATGGGCGCACTGCACGAGGGGCACCTCACGCTGGTGCGCGCCGCCCGTGCCGACAACGACACCGTCGTGATGTCGATCTTCGTGAACCCCACGCAGTTCACCGAGCAGGCCGACCTCGCCGCCTACCCGCGCACCGAGGAGCGCGACGTCGCGCTCGCCGCCGAAGCGGGCGTCGACGTGGTCTTCGCGCCGGACCCCGCAGAGATGTACCCCGCCGGCTTCTCGACCACTGTGAGCGTGACCGGCCCGGTCGCCGAGACCCTCGAAGGCGCGCAGCGCGGCCGCGCCCACTTCGACGGCGTCGCGACGGTCGTGACGAAGCTGCTGCTCGCCGCGTCGCCGGATGCCGCCTACTTCGGCGCGAAGGACGCGCAGCAGGTCGCCGTGCTCCGGCGCCTGACCGCCGATCTCAACGTGCCGGTGGAGCTCGTGGTGTGTCCGACGTCGCGCGACGACGACGGCCTCGCCCGCTCGAGCCGCAACGCCCGGCTGTCGCCGGACGAGCGCGCCCGGGCGCTGGCCATTCCGCGCGCACTGCAGGCGGTGACGGATGCCGCGGGCTCCGGCATCCGCGATCCCCGATCGCTGCGCGACCGGGCACTGGACGTGCTCGCCGAGGGGATGATCGCGCTCGAGTACGTCGCGTTCGTCGACCCCGAGACCTTCGAGCCGGTTCCCCTCGTGGATCGCCCGACGCTCGTGGCGATCGCCGCGCGCGTCGGCGCCACCCGGCTCATCGACAACACCGTGATCGACGCAGGAGGTTCGTGATGCGCCCGCAGGTGACGCTTCGGCGGCTGGAAGAGATGAAGGCCGGCCGTGAGCCCATCGTCATGGTGACGGCCTACGACTACCCGACGGCGCGCGTCGCCGAGCGGGCCGAGGTCGACATGGTGCTCGTCGGAGACTCCGGAGCGCAGGTCGTACTCGGCTACGACTCGACGGTGGCGGTGTCGATCGACGAGATGCTGGTGCTCGCCCGCGCCGTGCGCCGCGGCGTCCGGTCGGCATTCGTCGTCTGCGACCTGCCCTTCGGCTCGACCGAGGTGTCGGACGAGCAGGCCGTCGCCACGGCGGTGCGGTTCGTCCGCGAGGCGGGCGCCGACGCCGTCAAGCTCGAGGGCGGCGGCGAGGCGCGGCTGAGCCGCATCCGCGCGATCGCCGCGGCCGGCATCGCCGTCGTCGCGCACGTGGGGCTCACGCCGCAGACCGCGGTCGCGCTGGGTGGGATGCGCGCGCAAGGACGCACGGCCGACTCCGCCGCGCGGTTCGCGCGCGAGGCCGTCGCCGTGCAGGAGGCCGGCGCGAGCATGCTCGTGGTCGAGGCGGTGCCGGCCGAGGTCGTCGACGTCGTGCTGCCGGCCCTCGACATCCCCGTGATCGGCATCGGCGCGGGCCGCGCCGACGGCCAGGTGCTCGTGATGCACGACCTCCTCGGCATCACCGAGGGCAAGACCGCGGCGTTCGTCAAACGCTTCGCCTCCGTCGGCGACGAGATGGCCGGCGGCGTCGCGGCATATGCCGCCGAGGTGCGCGGCGGCGTCTTCCCGGGAGCCGAGCACGGGTACAGCGCGAACGAGGCCGCGGTCGCCGCGGCGCGCGAGGCGCTCGGCGGCAACGCGACGGACTGACGCCGGTCAGCGGGGCGCAGGGCCCGTCGACTCGCGCCAGATGACGCGGTGCAGGCCCCGCTTCTCGGGCGGAGCGGGCTCGTCGCGCAGCGCGGCGATCAGGCGTGTCATCGCGCGCGCGCCGAGCCCCTCGAGGTTGATCTCCACCGTCGTGAGCGACGGGCTGAGCAGGCGGCCGAGGTCGTGGTCGTCCCAGCCGGTGACGCTGAGGTCGTCGGGCACCCGCCACCCGCGGTCGATCGCGCCGCGGATCACGCCGCCCGCGACCAGGTCGTTCGCCGCCACCACGGCCGTCGGGCCGCCGCGGTCGGGGAGCGCCTGGACCGCAGCGATGCCGTCCTCGGCCGACCAGTCGCCCTCCGCCACGCCGAGGGACTCCAGACCCAGCTGCGCGAGCGTCTCGAGGTAGGTGTCGCGGCGAGCGCGTGCCGAGGCGAACTGGAGGTCTCCGGTGACGTGCAGGAAGCGGCGGTGGCCGAGGTCGGCGAGGCCGCGGATGAGCTCCGCGATGGCGGAGGCATCCGCCAGCTCGCCGATGCCGCGCATCTCGTCGTCGAAGTCGGCCGACGCGACGATCGGGGTGCCGCTCGAAGCCTGCAGCTCGGCGGACGCCAGCACGGGGGCGAACGAGACGATGCCGTCGACCTGACCCGAGTCGGCGAGCTCGGCGACCCGCCGGGTGCGCTCCTCGGCGCCGCCCTCGAGGCTGAGCACCTCGACCGCGTATCCGGCCGCATGCGCCGCCGCGCCCGCCCCGGCCAGCATGCGGGCGGGACTGTACGCGAGCGTCGGCACGATCACCGCGAGGCGGCCGGTCTGGCGGGTGCGCATCGATCGGGCCACGAGGTTCGGGCGGTAGTGGAGCTGCTCGACCGCCGCCTGCACGCGGGCCTTCGTCGCGGGCTTGAGGCCGTCGGGGGCGCGGAAGTAGCGCGAGACCGTCTGGTGGGAGACATCCGCCAGGCGCGCGACCTCCATGATCGTCGGCCGGCGGTGCGGTGCGGTGTCGGTCACGGGTGCCTCCTCGGAGCTCCATGTTGACACAGTTCGTGAACCTTCACTATTCTCGACCTCGCACGAAAGTGATCGATCACTAAGTGAAGGTTCACGCGGTTGCACCGCACCGCGATCCAGTGAAAGGACAATGATGTTCACGAGCAGGAAGAAGCGCGCCGCCGGCGCCCTCGTCATCGCCGGCGCCCTCGGCGTGGTGCTCGCCGGATGCGCGGGAGGGTCCGCGCCGGGCGAAGCCGCGTCGACCTACGACCCCGACGAGAAGGTCGAGCTCGACTTCGCGTTCTGGGGCAACGACGTGCGTGCCGAGCTGTATGACGAGGCCATCGCGGCGTTCAACGAGGAGTACCCCAACATCACGGTGGACGCGACGTTCCTCGCGTGGGACGAGTACTGGGAGAAGCGCCAGACCGAGGCGGCGGGCAAGGATCTGCCCGACGTCTTCCAGATGGACATGACCTACGTCCGTCAGTACTCGGAGAACGGCCTGGTCCTCGACCTCACGCCCTACCTCGACGGCGTCATCGCGACGGACGGCTACGAGCAGAACGTTCTCGACATCGCGAAGGTCGGCGACGCGACGGTCGGCATGCCGATCTCGACGAACGCACTGGGCATGTTCGAGAACCCGACCCTCATCGAAGAGGTGGGCGTCGAACCGTTCGGCGGCGGCGACTGGGACGACTACGACGACTGGCTCCGCACCGCCCGCGAGGCGGCCGAGGAGTCCGGCATCGAGGCCTGGGGAGCAAGCAACCCCACCGGCTTCATCCAGACGTTCGAACTCGCGCTGCGTTCCGACGGGAAGTCACTGTTCACCGAGGACGGGGAGGTCGGCTTCACCAAGGAGGAACTCGCGGAGTTCTGGGACCGCGGCGTCGAACTGCGCGACGAAGACGTCGTCACCCCGCAGCAGCGCCTCGAGGAGCTGGCACCGATGTCGGGATTCGACGCGGCCAAGCAGCTCACCGAGATCACCTGGGACAACTTCGGCGCCGGCTACCTCGCGAACCTCGGTGCGGCATACCCCGAGGTGAACCTCGTCGCACCGCCGGTGACAGAGGAGGGCGCGAAGGACCTGTACATGAAGGCCGGCATGCTGATGTCGGGTGCGGCGACGACGGAGCACCCCGAGGCGGCCGCCACGTTCATCGACTTCATGGCGAACAGCCCCGAGGTCGGTGCCATCTTCGGCACGAACCGCGGCATGCCCGCGTCCGAGACGCAGCGCGACGGCATCGAGGTGGATGCGATCGCCCAGCAGATCCTCGACTACGAGGAGTCCATCGCCGACCGTCTCGGCGACCCGCCGCCGGTGCCAATCGTCGGCTACGGCTCCATCGAGGCGAAGTTCAAGGCGCTGGGCCAGGAGCTCGGCTTCGGGACGGTCACGGTCGACGACGCGGTGGATCAGCTCTTCGCCGAGATCGACGTGATCCTCAACCAGTAGCCGAGCGGCCATCCGTCCGTCGTCCGCCTCGCGGACCTCTCCTCGAACGACAGGAGCATCATGCCTTCGCCCACTTTCCGTGTCGGGATCATCGGCACCGGCGGCATCGCCCACGCCCACGCCGAGGCGCTCAGGAGCCTGGCTCCGCGCGTCGAGATCGCCGGGGTGGTCGACCTCGACCGCGATCGCGCGCAGGAGTTCGCCGAGCGGTTCGGCGTCGACCGGGTCCATCCGGACGCCGCCGCGCTCTTCGCGAGCGAGCGGCTCGATCTCGTTCACATCTGCACGCCGCCGCAAACCCACACGCCCCTCGCCGTCCAGGCGATGCGCGCGGGTGTACCGTCGCTCGTCGAGAAGCCGACCGCGCTCAACCTCGGCGAGGTGGATGAGCTGGCGGCGGTGCAGGCCGAGACAGGCGTGCCGGTGCTGACGGTGTTCCAGCACCGCTTCGGCGCGGCGGCGCGTCACCTCAAAGCGCTCGCCGAGGCGGGCGAACTGGGCCGGCCGCTCGTGGCCACGTGCGAGACGCTGTGGTATCGACCCGACGAGTACTTCGATGTGCCGTGGCGCGGGCGATGGGATGTCGAAGGCGGCGGTCCCACCATGGGCCACGGCATCCATCAATTCGATCTGCTGTTCGCGATCTTCGGCCGCTGGTCGCAGGTGAGCGCGTTCGCGGCCCGGCAGCTGCGCCCGACCGACACCGAGGACGTCTCGACGGCACTCGTGCGCTTCGAGAACGACGCGCTCGCGACGGTCGTCAACTCGCTGGTCTCACCGCACGAGACCTCGCGGCTGCGCTTCGACTTCGAGTACGCGTCGGTGGAGGTGCAGCACCTCTACGGGTACACGAGCGAGGACTGGACGTTCACACCGGCCCCCGGCCACGAGCACCTCGCGAGCCGTTGGAGCGGGGGACTCGACAGCGGATCGAAGAGCGGTCACCTCGACCAGCTGCGCGCGATCTTCGACGCGCTCGAGGCCGGGGAGGCGCCGGGCGTCGACCTCGCGGAGGCCCGGCACACGCTCGAGTTCGCGGCGGCGACGTACGCGTCGGCGTTCCGCGGCACCACGATCGACGCCGGCGAGCTGGCGGGCGACGACCCGTTCGTCCGCTCGATGAGCGGTGGGGCCGTGCCCTGGGCGCCCGTGAAGGAGGTCCTCGTATGAGCGCCCTGCGCGTCACCCACGAACTGGGCTCGTCGGTAACCGTCCGCGACGGCGACGTCGACCTCTTCACGTACGTCTACCAGCCGTCGACGGCACCGCTGGAGTCGCCCAAGCCGTACCTGCACCCCCTCCGCACGCGCCGCGGCGACCTGGTCAGCCTCTTCCGTCCGCACGACCACGTGTGGCACAAGGGCATCGCGTGGTCGCTGCCGGTCGTGAACGACGAGAACTTCTGGGGCGGCCCGACATACGTCCACGGGCAGTTCTACGTGCAGCTGCCCAACAACGGCGTGCAGCAGCACGAGGGCGCGATCGACCTCGCGGCCGGCGACCGCGCGCGCATCTCGCACGAGCTGCGCTGGATCACCGAGGCGGGCGCCGTGCTCTTCGCCGAGCAGCGGGAGCTGACCGCCGAGGTCGTGTCGGACGAGGCGTGGGCGCTCATCTTCGACACACGGCTGACCAACGTGTCGGGCTCGCCGATCGCCATCGGATCGCCCACGACGAGGGGACGCGAGAACGCCGGCTACGGCGGGCTGTTCTGGCGGGGACCCCGCTCGTTCACGAACGGCACGGTCGTCGCGCCCGGCGCTTCGGGTGCGGGCGACGACGTGCGAGGTTCCCGCCACGAGTGGATGGGGTTCGTGGGCCGGCACGACGACGTCGACGCCACCTCGCTCGTGCTGATGCTCGACGACGCGTCGAACCCGCACCACCCGCCGCAGTGGTTCGCGCGCTCGGAGGAGTTCGCCGCCCTCAACCCCGCGCCCTTCTTCAGCGAAGAGGTCGTCGTCGCGCCGGGCGAGACGGTGCGCTTCCGGTACGCGGTCGGCATCGCCGACGGGGGAGCGGAGGCCGCGGAGCCCCTCGCGGGCGTTCTTCGCGGCATCCTGGAACCGGTCGCTGTCTGACGGCCCGAAAGGAACGCCATGCCTCTCACCCCGCCGAGCTTTCCCGGAGCGACGTCCGTCACGCTGCTCGACGTCTACGACGACGCCGCGCCCGACGGCCTGCACGGCGGCAGCCCCCACATGCACCTCGCCTCGACCGAGTGCTACGTCGTGATCGGCGGCCGTGGTGAGCTCCACACGATCGACGCCGGCGGTGCCCGCGAGACTGCGCTGAGCGAGGGATCGGTGGTGTGGTTCACGCCGGGCACCATCCACCGCGCCGTCAACCACGGCGATCTGAAGGTGCTCGTGGTCATGGGCAACGCCGGGCTGCCGGAAGCGGGCGACGCCGTCATGACCTTCCCGCCCGACATCGTGGCCGATCCCGAGCGGTACGCCGGGGCGGCGACGCTGCCGGCAGAACCGCTGGAGGCGAGGGCGGATGCCGCGGCCCGGCGCCGCGACCTCGCCGTCGAGGGCTATCTCCGGCTCCGCGCGGCCGTGGACGCCGGCGATCCGGCACCTCTCCGTGAATTCCACGCCGCGGCGGCGGCCCTCGTGAGGGAGCGCGCGGCCGCGTGGACCGGGATCGTCGAACGCGGTCCGGTCGCGCAGGCCGCCCACAGCCTCGACATCACGCGGGCGCTCGCCCGCGGCGACGCCGCGCACCTCGCCTTGGCGGCGATCTCCGAGGCGCCGGCGCTGACCGGCGAGCGCGGCTTCGGCATGTGCGGACGCCTGAGCGCCTACGACGTGAGCGATCCCCGCGCGCTGCGCTGACCTCGGACGGTTCCGGATGCCGCGGGCCCCAGGACCCGCAACTCCCGGACCGCACCTCGCGACAGCGAGCGGTTGGGGGCCGATGTCCGGACAACGCCGGATGCCGCGGGCCCCAGGACCCGCAAATCCCGGACCGCACCCCGCGACAGCGAGCGGTTGGGGGCCGATGTCCGGACAACGCCGGATTCCGGGGCCCCGTAGCCCGCAACTCCCGGACCGCACCGACGCGGCATCCGGAATCGATCAATCCGCTGAGAGAGCGCGATGAACCCGCCGAAGCCGCCGGGGAGGGGTGCGCCCGGGCCCTAGGCTGGGTGGCACAAGGGGAGTACTCCCGCCTGCGGCACGCTCGTCACTACGGATCCAGCGCCGGATCCCGGGTTGCCGGCCCTTCGGGGTGGAGGAGACCTTGGCGATCTTCGTCTCGCCACGTCTCCGACAGGAAGGAACCCCTATGGGCTCGCTCAACCGCATCTTCGACCTCGCCGCCAAGGCGCTCGACTCGTCCGGCTCGTCGTCCTCGACGCGCGGCGGAAGCCGCGACTGGCGCTCGATGGTCCGCGATGTCGCGGGCGCGGTCACCGGTGACGGCAAGCCGGCAGCCACCTCTCCCGCTCCGGACGGACGGATGCCGCACGCCTCACAGCCGCCGGCGCACCACGCCGCGCCGGGCGTCGGGCTGACCCCTCCGCCGGCGGCCGGCTCGTGGGCCCCCAGCGGCCCCGCGGCGGCTCCCGCCGCGCCGGCCGGCACCGCACCCACCGCTGCGGACCGCGCGGCCATCGCCCGCTACGAGTACCTCCTCCAGACGTCGGACCCGCACCAGGTCGAGGCGATCCACCGTGAGGCCTTCGCCCGCCTCACCCCGCAGCAGCGGGCGCAGGTGCAGGCGGGCATGCGGTCCGAACTCCGGCCCGCCGAGCAGCCGCGCACGGCGGAGGCCCCCGACCTCGCGCGAGCCGCCGCCCGCACCGAGGCCCTGCGGCCCGGAACGATGGCGGGACTCCTCGCGCGCGTCGGACGCTCCCGCTCGGGGGCACCCGGCGGAATGGGCCGCAGCGCCGCTCTGGTCGGTGCAGGCGGAGTGCTCGGAGCCGTCGCGGGCGCCGCCGTGGTGAGCACGGTCGCCGCACCGATCCTGGCGCAGGCCGTCACCTCCGGCATCGACTTCGATGCGATCGCGAGCGGCGTCGATCTGGACGCCATCGCAGGCGGTGTCGACTTCGGAGCCGCCGGCGACCTCGTCTCGGGCGCGGGCGAGACAGTCTCGGGCCTCGGCGACCAGCTGTCGAACTTCGAGCTCCCCGGGCTCGGCGACTTCTTCGGCAACTGAGCGCGCCCGCCCGCCTTCACCGATAGGTGCATCGGGCTTCTGCCCTTTTCGTGCGGTGGCGCGCTCAGGCGATGCGGGCGAGATCGGGCGAGGTGACCTCGTCCGCCAACTCCCCGGTGCGCACGAAGCGCTGCACCTCGGCGACGACGTGATGTCCGATGCGTCGCAGTTCGTTGCCGATCGACCCCGCGATGTGAGGCGTGAGCGTCGCCCCCGGAAGGGAGAAGAGCGGATGCCCCGCCGGCAGAGGCTCGGGATCCGTCACATCGAGCACGGCTCGAAGCCGATCGGCGCGCAGCTCGTCGACCAGCGCCTCGGTGTCGACGAGCGAGCCGCGCGCCGTGTTGATGAGGGTGGAGCCGTCGGCCATGAGGGCGAGCTCGTCCCGGCCGATCATGCGGTAGGTCTCGGGCAGCGCCGGCGCGTGGATCGTGACCACCTGCGAGCGGGCGAGAAGCTCAGGCAGCGAGACGAGTTCCGCCCCGAGCTCGGCGGCCTCCACGGCGGACAGCGAGGGATCGACGAGCAGGCACTCGATGTCGAAGGGCTGGAGCAGTTCGAGCACCCGCCTGCCGATCCTCGACGCGCCGATCACCCCCACGGTGATGCCGAACGCGCCCACGTCGCCGCGTGGACGGGCGGCGAGCATGTCCTGGGTGCGCTGGAAGTCGTGAGCCGAGCGCAGCACGTCACTCGCGCTGAGCAGGATGGTCGCGAGGGTGTACTCCGCGACGGGCACGGCATTCGCGCCGGCAGCACTGGACACGCGGATGCCGCGCTCCCAGACCGCCCCGGTGACGAGGCGCTTCACCGAGCCCGCGGCGTGCACCACGGCACGCAGTCGCGGCCAGTTGGCGAGCACCTCCTCGTCGAGTCGCGGGGCGCCCCAGCCGGTGATGAGGATCTCGGTGTCGGCGGTCGACGCCGGAACGGCGGGGAGACCGGGGGTGAGCACCGACTCGTGCACGGCGACGACGCCGTCGAGATCGCGGCGTGCGCGGGCGCCGAAGAGGTCGTCCGCGAGCTGCGGCGACTCCATCGCGAGCAGCGCCTTCGGGCGTGACTCGGGGTTCACGCACGCACCCCGTCGGCCGGCACGACATCGACGGCACCGTCACTCCAGCGCACCGTGACGCGATCCGCCGCGATCTCGATCTCGGGCGGATTCTCCAGATCGAGAGTGCGCTCGGCGCCGAGCGCCACGAGCGCTGCGACGACGTCGCCTTCGGCGGCGGGCGCAGTGCCACGGGCCCACGGTGTGACGGAGCCGGCGGCGAACGGGTCGCCGCCGACGCGGTGGGCGATGCCTTGCTGCTCCATACCGCGCACACCGATGACGGCCGACGCCGCGCCGTCGTCGCGGGCCGCCGTGGAGGCCGCCGTCGCCCTCCATCGCCCGTCGTGCACGGGAAGCGCCCAGCCGCCGATGCGGAACGACCAGGGCCCGTCCGCTTCGGGCCACGCCGCGTCGAGGTCGTCGATCGCCGACGGCTGCGGGGCGGGCGCCACGGCGTTCCACCACGCCAGCCTGAGCTCAGCGACTCCATGCACGACCGACGCCACGGTGACGCGCGGTCCCCGACGAAGCGCCGCCCATCCCGCGACGTCGGCGGACGCGCCTGCCGTGGCGGGGGTGTCCAGCCAGTGCACCCGCGAACGCGAGACCGCGACGCGGTCGCCCAGGTGGACACGCTCGATGCGGTCACGGTGGGAGGGCGCGCCGTCGGCGTCGAGCAGTGCGACGTGCGATTCGAGCGGCTCGGCGACCCCTCCCAGCGACAGGTCGGGGGAGGTCGCCGTCGAGTACCCCAGCCGGTGGTAGAAGGGATTGTCGGCGCGGACCCCACCCGCGGGGCCGCGGAACCCGTCGGAGCCGTGGTTGAGCACGCGCGCGATCCCGTCGGCCTCGGAACGGACCACCAGCCAGCCCGGCGCCGAGAGCGAGCGCACGCTCACCGACGCGGTCGAGCCGGGAGCGGCAGCCTCCGCCGCAGCGGACCACTCGGGGTGCTGCTCGGGCAGGAGGAGGCCCATCATCCCCTTGCTCGCCCAATAGGTCGATGACGAGCCTGTGTATGCCTGGCGCAGTGCGCGGAACTCCCGGTGCCAGCCGATCGAGAGCAGCCCGCGCTCGTCGATCGCTCCGCCGTCCACGAAGTGGTCGAGAACCGCGTCGGCCAGCACTCGCGTGGCAGCTGTCGGCAACGGCGTCTCGCCGGCGATCGCCCCCGCCCAGAACGGGGCGAGCGTGGCGAAGCGATAGGTGAGTGAGCGGCCCTGGAAGAGGGGAGCGCCGGTGCCCCCCACGAGGTCGCCGGCCTGCTCGAGGAACGCGCGCAGGCGTTCACGGTGGACCTGGGAGAGGTCCTCACCGAGGATGCGCGCCTGGAAAAGCGGGTACACGTGCCACGCCCAGCCCGCGTAGTGGTCGAAGCTCTGCTGCGAGCCGTCCGGTCCGGCGCCGTCCGAGTACCAGCCGTCACCGCGATAGAGGCTCTCCTGGATCTCGGTGTTGCGATCCAGGTCGTCCTGGCGCCACGGGCCTCCGACCGACCGCAGGAAGGTCTCGATCACCGTCTGGAACCACGTCCAGTTGTTCGTGTAGCCGCTGGTCCCGACCACCCCGGCGAGCCAGTCCACCGTGCGCTCCTGCACCGCCGGATCGAGCTGCTCCCAGAGCCACGGACGGGTCTCCGACAGCAGGATCGCGACGGATGCGGCCTCGGGTACCGCCTGTCGACGCTCCGCGATGGAAGGCCAGCGCTCCGCGTGCGAGGGGTCGGTTCCGGCCGAGAGGCCGCGCGCGTAGCGCTCGATCAGGCGCGCCGGGTCGTCCCCGTCCGCGCCGCGGGTGCGGAAGGCGGCGAGCAGGCCGGTGCGGGCGAACCCCTCGAGTCCGTCGCTCCACCGCCCGGAGGCGCTCGCCGGGCCCGGCAGCACGATGAGCGAACCGCTCGGGGAGGCGTACGGGCTGACGCTCTCGAGCAGCCGGTCCGCGAGAGCCTGCCAGCGGTCTCGTCCTGTCGTCGTCGCCACTTCGGGTTCCCCGTACGTCATCGTCACGCGTCGATCGTGCACTACGATCCTGTAGCCATCGGCCCTTTCGGACAATTCCGATCAGGATCGGCCAACGGAACAGCCTGCGACGAACGGACTTCGCACCATGACGGGACACAACTCGCTGCCGAGGACACGTCACGAACATCTGCTGCGGCAGGTGGCACTGCATGGCAGCGTCAGCGCCGCCGACGTCGCCGCAGAGCTCGGCGTCTCGCAGGTCACGGTGCGTCGCGACATCGTGGAGCTTGAGAAATCGGGCAAGCTCGCCCGGGTGCACGGCGGTGCGATCGCCGTCGGCGCCCCCGCGATCCCGCAGGCCGCGCGTACCAACGTCGGCGTGGTCGTCCCGGGTTCCGTCAGCCACTATCCCCAGATCGTGCGCGGAATGGATGCGGCATCCCACGGCGTCCGCACGCGCGTGGTGCTCGCGACGTCGCAGTACCGGGAGGATCTCGAGCAACGGCAGGTCGAACGCCTGATCGAGATCGGCGTGGCCGGGATCGTCTTCGCACCGACGATGCGCAATCGCACCGAGGCCGAGCTGGCGGAGTGGGTGAGCACCATTCCGGTGCCGGTCGTGTTCCTGGAGCGACGGCTGGAATCCACCTCCCTTGCCGTGTACGACAGTGCTCGCACCGACCATGAGCGCGGCGCCGAACTCGCCGTCGAGCATCTCGCGCGGCTGGGTCACACGGCGGTGGGGCTGGCGCTCTTCGATCGCACCCCCACCGCCCCCCTGGTGCGCGATGGACACGGCGCCGCCGTGGCTCGGCTCGGCCTCGACCGGGCGCCGTCGGTGGCCCTGCCCAAGGGCGAGGGCGACGGCGATCCGCTCGACGCCGCGCTCGTGGCGTTCCTCGAGGCCTGTCTCGCGGCAGGGACGACGGCGGTGCTGGTGCACACCGACGTGCATGCCGCCCGGCTGGTCGAGCTGGCGATGGATCGCGGCATCCGGGTGCCCGACGACCTCGCGGTCGTCGCCTTCGACGACGACACCGCGGGGCTCGCGATGGTTCCGCTGACGAGCGTCACGCCGCCCGGGCGCGATCTCGGCCACGAGGCGATGCGGATCCTGACCGAGCGGATCGCGGCACCTGACCGAAGCGCCAGTGCGGCCCGGCACATCACGATGCTGCCCCGGTTGACGGTGCGGGAGTCGTGCGGGGCGCACGACTGATCGTTTTTGTCCGCTTGCTCATCGCCGGCCTGAACGCCGACCTACATTGTCTCTGCACAGCCCCCGGTGCACGTCCGCCGGGTGGGCGACGAGAGGCAACGAGCAAGGAGGCTCCGATGACAACCCGAGCAATCACCAGTGCCGCCAGGTCTGCGGCGCGGCGAGGCGCACTCACCGCGGGGGCTTTCCTCGCGGTCGGCAGCCTCGCTGTCCTCACCGGCTGTTCCGGCGGAGGCGCCGAGCCCGCAGCTACGGCGGACCCGGACGAGAAGGTCACCCTCAACTTCGCATGGTGGGGCGATGCCAGCCGCGCGGAGCGGTACGAGGCGGCGATCGACCTCTTCGAGGAGCAGAACCCGAACATCACCATCCAGACCAGCTTCGCGAGCTTCGGCGACTACTGGACGGCGCGCAACACCGAGGCTGCGAGCCGAACCCTTCCCGACGTGTTCCAGATGGACCTCGCCTACCTCGCCGAGTACGGCGGGTTCGGCCATGTGCTGCCCCTCGACGAGTACCTCGGCGAGACCATCGCGACAGACGGCATCGAGACGTCGCTCGTCGAGGCGGGCGCCGTCGACGACCAGATCTTCGGCCTCGCATCGTCGAGCAGCACGCTCGCGACGCTCTTCAACGGCCCGCTGCTGGAGGAGTTGGGCGTCGAGGTGCCCGAGGGACAGCTGACGTGGGACGAGTACGACGACCTTCTGGCGGAGGTGTCCGCCGCCGGGGCCTCCGGCGACCCGGTGGTGTACGGATCGCTGGACTACACCCAGTACTTCTGGCTGTTCCAGATCTGGCTCGGGCAGCAGGGGCTGTCGTTCATCGAAGACGGTGAGCTCGGCTTCGACCAGGAGGATCTGGCCGACTGGTGGTCGCGCAGCGCCACGATCCACGAGTCGAGCGGCGCGATGCCGGCCGAGCGGCAGGCCCAGTTCGAGGGCGTCGACGCGCTCGGCGCCGCCGAGATCGCGAGCGACATCAGCTGGGCGAACTTCCTCCCCCGCTTCAGCGAAGGCCCGGCGGCGCCCGAGCTCTCGCTCGCGATGCCGCCGTACGACGACGAAGACAACACGGGCATGTTCCTCAAGCCCGGGCTCATGCTGTCGATCGGCACCAACAGCGAGCACCCCGCACAGGCGGCCGCGTTCATCGACTTCCTGGTGAATGATCCGGAGGTCGGCGCGATCTTCGGGATGTCGCGGGGCGTGCCGGCCTCCGCGACCGCAGCCGAGGGCATCGAGGCCAGCGGGCTGGACGAGCAGATCCTCGCGTACCAGGACTCGGTGGCCGACAAGCTCGACGGGCAGGCGCCGCCCGCCGTCCAGGGGCTGGGCACGCTCGAGCAGACGTTCGTGGCGATCAGCCAGGACGTCGCGTATGGGGCGGCCACGCCCGCCGAGGCCGCCGAGCGCTGGTTCGGCGAGGCCGAGAACGCACTGAAGTGACCGCGACGCGGGCGGCGTGCACGGATGCACGCCGCCCGCGCCACCCGGGAGAGGCAACGCCATGACCGTCGACACACTCGCTCCACCGGCACCGCCGGAACAGGTGACACCCCCTCCGACGCCACGCCGGCACCGACGGCGGTGGGAGGACATCCGCGCAGGGTACGTCTTCCTGGCGCCGTGGCTCATCGGCTTCCTCGTCCTGACGGCAGGGCCGATGGTGGCGTCGCTGTACCTCGCCTTCACCGACTACAACCTGTTCAGCCCGCCCCAGTGGGTCGGGTTCGACAACTTCGTGCGGCTGTGGAGCGATCCCGACTACCTGCAGGCCTGGAAGGTCACGGCTGTCTACGTGCTCGTCGGCACGCCGCTGAAGCTCGCGGCGGCGCTCGGGGTCGCCCTCATCCTCAACGCGGCGTTCCGGGGCAGCGGGTTCTACCGGTCCGCGTTCTACCTGCCCTCGCTGGTCGGGGCATCCGTGTCGATCGCCGTCGTCTGGAAGGCCATGTTCATCGACGACGGCCCGGTCGACAGCATCCAGCAGTTCTTCGGCTTCCCGGCCGGCGGCTGGGTGGGCGATCCGGACAAGACCATGCCGATGCTCATCCTGCTGGCCGTATGGCAGTTCGGCGCTCCCATGGTGATCTTCCTCGCCGGTCTCAAGCAGGTGCCCCACGAGCTGTACGAGGCGGCGTCCGTCGACGGCGCCGGACCGATCCGGAAGTTCCGGGCGATCACGATCCCGATGCTCTCGCCCGTCATCTTCTTCAACCTGCTGCTCGAGACGATCAACGCCTTCCAGGTGTTCGCCTCCGCCTTCATCATCTCGGGCGGAACAGGCGGGCCCGCGCGCTCGACGCTCTTCTACACCCTGTACCTCTACTTCCGCGGATTCCGCGACTTCCAGATGGGATACGCATCGGCCATGGCCTGGATCCTGGTGCTCGTGATCGCCTTCATCACGGTGATCTTCTTCCGCAGCTCCAAACTCTGGGTCCACTACGCAGGAGATGAAGGACGATGAGCGCGACGCAGCTGCTCGTGACCGCCGATCGCGGCCGACCCCGCTCCCGTGACCGGCGCCGGTGGACGCTCAAGGAGCTGGTGTTCCACGTCATCGTGCTGGCGATCCTCGCGGTCATCCTGTACCCCGTGGCGTGGATGCTGCTGTCGACCCTCAAGCCGTCGTCGCAGATCGTCGGCAACGCCCAGCTCCTGCCGCGCGAGCTCACGACGGCGAACTACGAAACGGCGCTCAGCGGGATCGGCGGCGTCTCGTTCTGGACGTTCTTCCAGAACTCGACGATCCTCGCCGTGCTGTCGGTGATCGGGGTCGTCCTGTCGTCCGCGCTCGCCGCGTACGCCTTCGCGCGGATCGACTTCCCGGGCCGCGCCGCGTACTTCGGCCTGATGATCGGGACGCTGCTCCTGCCGTTCCACGTCGTGATCATCCCGCAGTACATCATGTTCAACGCGTTCGGCATGGTGAACACGTTCACGCCGCTCCTGCTCGGCAAGTTCCTGGCAACGGAGGCGTTCTTCGTCTTCCTCATGGTGCAGTTCATGAGGGGCCTCCCGCGCGAGCTCGACGAAGCCGCCCGCATCGACGGCGCGGGCCACTACCGCACGTTCTGGTCGATCATGCTGCCACTGCTGAAGCCCGCGCTGGTGACGAGCGCGATCTTCACATTCATCTGGACGTGGAACGACTTCTTCGGTCCGTTGCTGTACCTGAAGGATCCGGACCTCTACACGCTTCCGATCGCGCTGCGGCTGTTCGTCGATCAGAGCTCGTCGGCTGACTACGGCGGGCAGATGGCGATGGCGGTGCTGGCCCTGATCCCGGTCTTCCTCTTCTTCCTCATCTTCCAGCGGTATCTCGTCGACGGCGTCGCCACACAGGGGCTGAAGGGCTGATGCGATGACCTCCACCAGAGCTGTTCCGCCCGCCGCCGGCAGGCGCACGCCGCCCACCGGGGCGCAGCGCGTCGCAGCGGCCATGTCGAGCCGCGGCCTGGCGCTCTTCTCCGAGACGATCGTCGTCAGCCTCGCGGTCGCCGTGCTCGCGATTCCCGCCGTCACGGCACTGCCGGCCCTGGCCGCCGGTGCGGCGCACTTCCGCCGCCACGTCGAGGGGGAGGCGGACTCGCTCGCCGAGCTCGGACGCGACTTCCTTCGGGCGCTCCGGCGCGGCTGGCTGTGGGGTCTCATCGCGGCCGCCGGATTCGCGGCGATCTCGGCGACCCTCACCAGTCCGATGATCTCGGCGATGCCAGGTGGGGAGGCGTTCCGCTGGGCGTCCGGCCTGCTCGGCGCGGGAGGCGCCGTCGTCCTTCTTCGTGCGACGGCGCGCTGGAGGCCGTCGTCATCCTGGAGCGCCCTCATCCGCGATGCTGCCGGCGAATCGGCGCGCGACATCACGGGCTCGCTGCTGCTGCTGCTCGCTCTCGCCCTCACGGGAGTCGTCGTCTGGATGTTCGCACCGCTCGTCGTCCTGGTGCCCGGAATGCTCGTCCTCGCTGCCCGTGCGGTCGTCGCCCGTTCCCACTGACGATCGGCCGTCGCCGGCGTCCGCCGAGGTGACGCTCGAGGACGTCGCGCGCGCAGCCGGTGTGTCGCAGTCGACCGCTTCGCGGGTGCTCAACGGCTCTGCACGGCGGGTCCTGCCCGAGAACGAGTCGCGCGTGCGCGCAGCAGCAGCGCGTCTCGGGTACGTGGTGGACCTCCGCGCGCAGGCCACAGCGGGTCGCCTGTCCAACGCCGCGATGGTCGTGGTGGACTCGTTGCGGGATCCCGTCGCGATGCAGATCGCGGCGGGCCTCTACGCGCAGGCGGACATCGAGGGCTACGCGGTCTCGGTGACCGCTTCCCGTCTCGACGGCGCGCGGGGTGCCGACCTGGTGAGGATGCTGCGTGGACAGCGACCGCGCGTGATCTTCGTCGTGGCGCCTCGAGGCACCGCCATCGCCCGCTGTGTCCGGCAGGAGCTTGCGCTCTACCGTGCCCACGGCGGCCTTCCCGTCGTGATCGGAGAGGACGATGCCACCGCCGACCTCGGCGATGCGGATGCCGCATTCGCCCGCGGGCGAGAAGCGGCCGCGCGGACGCTCGCCGTCGGGCACTGACCGATTTTGTCCGATTGATCAGCGCGGCCGACGGGCGCGCCTAGTTTCGGTGTCGGTCGGGGCCAGCGACGGCTCCGCGGATTCATCGAGGAGTCATCGCCATGGACATCAGTCGTCGAACACTGCTGCAGTCGACGGTCGCCGCCGGGGTCGCCGCCGCTTTCGCGTCGGGATCGCCCTCCGCCGCCGGCGCCGCACCCGTCGTGCGCGGCGCCTTCGGGCAGCCCGTCGCGCAGGCCCTGACCGGGCACGGCCCGATCCCCCTCAGCTGGCTGGAAGGCGGCACCCCCGCCCAGCTCGTGGCGGGCACCACGTGGGGCGTGCCCTGGCCGCGCGGCGCGCTCAACCCGGATCAGGCCTTCGCCCTGGTCTCGCAGACCGGCGAGTCCGTGCCGGTGCAGAGCTGGCCCACGGGCTGGTGGCCCGACGGGTCCGTGAAGTGGACGGCCCACGCGGTCAGCGGTGCCTCCGGCCGTGCTGCGGGCTACACACTGCAGCCGGGCACGCCTGCAGCACCGGCATCCGCCATCACGATCGACGACAACCCGGGCCGCGTGATCGTCGACACCGGGGTCGTCCGCGTCGAGTTCCCGAAGCAGGGGCCGAACCTCATCGCGGCCATCCGGCGCGGCGACGCGGTCATCGCGCAGGACGGCCGCCTGGTCGCCTCGCGGCAGGACGGCCCCGACACCGACGGCGCCGAGAAGGTCGCCCGCGAATGGTTCAAGAGCGAGGTGTCCGAGGTGAAGGTCGAGCAGGCGGGCCCGGTCCGCGCGGTGGTGCGCGTCACCGGCAGCCACCGGAAGGGAAACCGCAGCTGGCTGCCGTTCGACGTCCGCTTCTACCTGTATGCCGGGTCGGATGGCGTCCGCGTCGTGCACAGCTTCGTCTTCGACGGCGACGAGAACGCGGACTTCCTCACCGGCCTCGGCTTCCGCTTCTCGGTGCCGCTGTCGGCGCAGCTGCACGACCGGCACATCCGGTTCGCGGGCGAGGGTGCCGGCGTCCTCGGGGAAGCGGTCCGGGGCATCACCGGCCTCCGGCGCGATCCGGGCGCAGCGGCGCGCGCCGCGCAGATCGCCGGCACGTGGACGCCGGATCCGGCGACGTGGGACCAGCGGGTGACGAGCCGGCTTCAGTGGATCCCCGCGTGGGGCGACTACAGCCTCAGTCAGCTGACGGCGCAGGGCTTCGAGATCCGCAAGCGCACCTCGTCGGGGCACTCCTGGATCCGCGTCGACTCCGGGCGGCGCGCGCGCGGTCTCGCGTACGTGGGCAGCCCCGCCGGCGGCCTGGCGTTCGGCATGCGCAACTTCTGGCAGCTGCACCCCACCGAACTCGAGATCTCGGGCGCGGGCACCGATGTCGCCACCGCGACGACCTGGATGTGGTCGCCGAAGGCGGACGCGATGGACCTGCGGTTCTACCACGACGGACTGGGGCAGGACACGTACCCCGAGCAGCTCGACGCCCTCGAGATCACCTACGAGGACTACGAGCCGGGCTTCGGGTCGCCGTACGGCACGGCCCGCACCACCGAGCTGAGCTTCTGGGCCCTGGGCGCCACCCCGACGGCCGCGGACTTCAGTGCGCTCGCCGACGCCAATGCGACGCCGCCGCTGCTGGTGAGCTCTCCCGAGCACAACCACTCCGCCGGCGTGTTCGGCGCGTGGGCGCCGGTGGACCGGTCGAACCTCGCGAAGGTCGCCATCGAGGACAAGCTCGCGTTCATGCACCAGCATTACGTCGAGCAGGTCGACCAGCGCTCCTGGTACGGATTCTGGGACTATGGCGACGTCATCCACGAGTACGACCGCGACCGGCACGTCTGGCGGTACGACATCGGCGGCTACGCCTGGGACAACTCGGAGCTGAGCACCGATATGTGGCTCTGGTACCACTACCTGCGGACAGGGGATGCCACGGCCTTCCGCTTCGCCGAGGCGATGACGCGGCACACCGGCGAAGTCGACGTCTACCACCTGGGCAAGTTCCGCGACCTGGGCACCCGGCACGGAATCATGCACTGGGGCGACAGTGCGAAGCAGCAGCGCATCAGCAACGCCGGGTACCGCCGCTTCTACTACTTCCTCACTGCGGACGAGCGGGTGGGCGACCTGATGCGCGACCTCGTCGACGCCGACAAGACCTTCATGGTGCTCGACCCGATCCGCAAGATCCGCACGGACGTGTACGACCCGCAGCCCGACGCGCTCGCGGTGGGCACCACGACCGACTGGGGTGCCCTGGCGCTGGCGTGGCTCGCGGAATGGGAGCGCAACGGCGACCCGCTCGCACAGGCGAAGCTCATCAACGGCGCGAAGACGATCGCGGCCCTTCCGAACGGATGGGCACAGGGCGGCAGCATCCGGTACAACCTCGCGGACGGCACGTTCAGCGGACCGAGCGAGCAGAGCGTCTCGGTGGGCTCGCTCGGCTCGGTCTTCGGCCTGATCGAGCTCATGACCGAGCTGATCGAGCTCATCGACGACCCGGAGGTGACCGAGCAGTGGGTGACGTTCTGCCGCCTCTACAACGGCACATCCGCGGAACAGCGGGAGGCCACGGGCGTCTCGTGGGGGAGTCAGAACCTGCGCCAGGCGTACTCGCGGGCGACGGCGTACGCGGCGCACCGGCTCGGCGACGTCACCCTCGCGCAGCGCGCGTGGCGCGAGTTCCGCACCGGGCACGCCGGCTACCCCGAGAGCCTGGCGTTCACGGCGACGCGCATCGATGGACCCGCCGTGCTCAATCCGGTCGACGAGGCGCCGTTCAGCACCAACGCCAGCGCCCAGTACGGCCTGGCCGCGATCCAGAACCTCGCACTCGTCGGCGACCACATCTGATGGGGGAGTGACCATGCTCGCGAACATCAGCGGAATGCACCTGATCCTGCTGCTCGTCGTCATCCTGCTGGTCTTCGGAGCGGCGCGGCTTCCGGCGCTGGCCAAGGGCGTCGGCCAGTCGGTGCGCATCCTGAAGACCGAGACGAAGGACCTCGCCGACTCGTCGGGGAGCGATGCCTCGCGCCGGGAGGGCTGACGGCCAGGGCCGCCGTGAGTGGCACTGACGCGCGGAATCCGGATGCCGATGCCCTCGGCATCCGGATTCGCTCGCCGCTCGCTCGATCGTCGAAGCGCATAACTTCCGCGTGGAGGTTTCTGCTACTCTGACTGCGGGCGACATCGGATGCCCCGCTCTGCGTACGAAAGGAAGGTCGACGTGGCCCTGCCAGAAACCTCGGTCCAGCTCTACACACTCGCTGCGGAGTTCACCGCAGACATGAAGGGGTCGCTCGACAAGCTCGCCGCGATCGGACTGCGCAACGTCGAGGCGTTCGACTTCGTGCGTCGCCCCGATGAGATTCGCGCCGCGCTGGACGCGTCGGGGCTCGCCTCGCCCACCGGCCACGCGCCGCTGCTGTCGGATGAGCTCTGGACTCCCGACGGATCCATCCCCACGCCCGCCCCCGAGGTGGTCTTCGAGGCGGCCGCGAAGGTCGGTCTGAAGACCGTCATCGACCCGTTCGTCACGCCGGAGCGCTGGTTCACGCTGGAGGGCGTCACCGACATCGCCGACCGCCTGAACGTGCTCGTCGACAAGGCGGCCGAGTTCGGCCTCGAGGTGGGCTACCACAACCACGCCCAGGAGTTCGTGGCGGACTTCGACGGTCAGACCGCGTACGAACGCTTCGTCTCCCTCACCGACGAGCGCGTCGTGCTCGAGCTCGACCTGTACTGGGCGCTCGTGGGCGGTCAGGATGTCCCCGCCCTCGTGTCCCGGCTCGGGAACCGCCTCGTCGCGGTGCACGTGAAGGACGGCATCGCCCCGGCGAGCAACCCGTTCGCCCCGGGAGCCGGCGAGTTCGGCTCAGACACCCTCGACCAGCGCCAGGCCGGCGGCGGAGACGTGCCCCTCGCGGACGCGCTGCGTGCGGCATCCGCCCTCCAGTACGCCGTCATCGAGTACGACAACAACCCCGGCGACGACGTCTTCGCCGACATCGCGGCGAGCTACGCCTTCCTCATCGAGGGTGGGTTCGCCCGATGAGCGCGGTCGGTGTCGGCATCATCGGCGTGGGTGTCATCAGCGACACCTATCTCTCGAACCTGTCGTCCTTCCCGGACGTCGAGGTGCTCATCGTCGGCGACCTGCTGCTCGACCGCGCCCAGGCGCAGGCCGAGAAGCACGGCGTCCCCGCGTTCGGGTCCGCCGAGGACGTCCTCGCCCACCCGGGCGTCGATCTCGTCGTGAACCTCACGATCCCCGCGGTGCACGTCGAGGTGTCGCGCGCGGCCATCGCCGCCGGGAAGCACGTGTGGACCGAGAAGCCGCTGGGGCTCGACCGCGAAGGCGCCGCCCTGCTGCTGCGCGAGGCGGAGGACGCGGGCCTGCGGGTCGGCTCCGCCCCCGACACGCTGCTGGGCCCGGGCTTCCAGGCTGCACGGCGCGCGATCGAGGACGGACTCATCGGCCGTCCGCTGTTCGCGTTGACGACCTTCCAGACGCAGGGACCGGACCTCTGGCACCCGAGTCCGGCCTTCCTGTTCGCCGACGGTGCGGGACCGCTTCTCGACATGGGGCCGTACTACTTCTCGGCGCTCGTGAGCCTGCTCGGCCCCGTCGACCGTGTCGCCGCCGTCGGCACGAAGGCACGCGAAGAGCGTCAGATCCACACCGGCCCGAACGCGGGGACCACGTTCGTCGTCGAGGTGCCGTCGACGATCCAGATCATCACCGCGTTCGAGCAGGGCGCACAGGCGCAGAGCCTGCTGAGCTTCGATTCCGCGCTCGAGCGTCATGGCGTCGTCGAGATCCACGGCACCGAGGGCACCATCGTGATCCCCGACCCGAACCAGTTCACGGGTCGCATCGCGTACGTCAAGCCGCTGGGTGTGATCCGCGACGGCATGTCGTTCGAGCAGGAGTGGATCGAGATCGCGCACGAGGACGTCCAGGTCGGACGCGGTCTCGGCGCACTCGACATGGTGCGCGCGATCGCCGAGGAGCGGCCGCACGTCGCCTCCGGCGAGCTCGGATTCCACGTGCTCGACATCCTGCTCTCCGCGCAGGAGTCCGCCGCGACCGGCACGACCGTCGTCGTCGAGAGCACCGTCGCACCCGTGCCGCTGCTGCCCGCGGGCTTCGATCCCTTCGTCGCGACGCTCTGAGCATCGCCGCACCCAGACCGCGGGTCCGCCGGCCACCGTGCCGACAGGCCCGCGGTCTCGCGGTGTCGGCGGTCGCAGACTGCGTCAGCGGGGAGAGCCGCCGCGGAGCAGGCGGTCAAGCATCTCCAGTGCCGCCTCGTGGTCGACCGTCGCGTCGAGCAGCCACTGCGTCTGCAGGCCGTCGGAGGCGGCGATCACGAGAGCGGCGACGAGCGTCGGGTCGAGATCAGCGCGGAGATGACCGGATGCCTGCAACCCGCGCACCTGCTCCGCCATGTCGTGGCGGAGTCGCGTGAAGCGATCGGTGGCGAACGCCTGCGCGGCGGGATGGTTGTCTTCGAGGGCCATGGCGACCAGCGTCGAGTAGAGCTGCACGAGGCCGGGGATCGAGCGGTTCTCCTCGGCCGACACCCGCATGGCCATGGCGGGGCTCGAGTCCGGCGGCGAAGCCGCCTTCGTGGCGCCGGCCTTGCGCTCGGACTCGCGATAGACCGCGACGAGCAGTTCTTCGAGCGAGCCGAAGTAGTGGGTGAGCGCGGCGTGCGTCACCCCGACCTCCTCGGCGATCGCACGCAGACTCGTCTTCTGGGAGCCGCGCCGGGCGAACACCTCGATCGCCTTGTCGAGGATCTCCTGGCGCCGCGCGATGCCCTTCGCATAGCGACCCTTGCTGCGAGGGGCATCGTCGGGCGTCGCGGTCATATCCCGATGATACCGAGCGCAGGGCGAAAAACCTCCAACCGGAGATTATTTACACGACCCGGGAAGAGCGCTCCGTCGCCCGTCGCCGTCAGTGTCGCTGTCGCGCAGCAGGTGCGGGCGGCATCCTGCTCCAGGTCTATGCGAACAAGCCCGCCGAGCCCATCACGGTGAGCGGGGTCAGGCGGATCACCACGCGCCGCGGATTCACGCGCGGCTGACGGTATCGCTCGGCGTACAAAGCCACCGCGTACGCGACCGCTTCGGGGTCGCGCTCGATCGTCGCGTGGCCCGCGATGCTGAGCCAGCGCGGTCCGGCGACCTGCGCCACTGTGGCCCGCGGATCGCGCTCGACGTTGCGCACCTTCTGGGTTCCGTCCGACGTGATGATGCGGACGACCCCGTCCGAGATCGTGCAGCCGACCGCGACGACGTGGATCGCCCCGTCCCTGCCGATCGTCGACAGCGTGGCGAGGTGATAGTCCGAAACGAAGCTCGCGCCGTCGTCGGTCAGCGAGGCAAGGGAGCGCATCCGTCCATCATCCCCCGGATGTCCGGGCTCATGAGTGCGGCCGTGGCATCCGACGGATGCCACGGCCGCAATCTCATCGCACCGGCTACCTCACGGTCGCCTTGAGGTAGTTCTTGCCGTTGCCGTCGGGGCGATAGTTCTGCTCGACGTTGCCGGCGGCATCGACCGAGAACCAGGCGACCCTGGTTCCCGCGGGCACCGTGAGCACTTCGGCGCCCTCACGCAGACCGGCGGTGCCGTACAGGCTCGACTCGTACGTCGGAGCCGTGCCATCGAGCGTGTAGAACACCGACGCGGGCTCGGACAGCTCGAAGGTGACGTCCACCATCCCTGCTTGGGTGCTCGGCGCGGTCTTGATCGTGCTCGTCGGCCGCTGCGTGTCCGTGTCGAAGTCGTGTGCCACTCTCATCAGCTCGATGAGTCCGTTGGCGAACTCCTGCGATTCGGCGTGTGCCGACGCACCGGTCGGGTTCTCGTTCTCGAAGGGAGGCTGGAACTGCGTGCCCACCTCGAAGTTCCACGCGTAGATGCCGTACTTGTACCAGAGCATGTCGCCGGAGTTGCCGGCGGCCGAGTACAGCACGTCCGAGATCGGGCCGGTGCGCGCGGGTGTCACCGACATCCCGCGGTACTCCTTGATCTCGGTGAGGATCCGTGAGGAGGCGCCCCAGAACAGGGACTCGGCCTCGAGGCTCGGACGCGGCGCCGACGTACGGGTCGCCGCGATGTACGCGCCGGGCGACCACATGAAGTAGTTGCCAGAGCTGTGCAGATTCATCGAGAACTCGATGTTGGGGTTGGTGCTCGCGATCCAGTCGACGTTGGCGCTCTCGGGCTCCGAGAGCTCGGCCGGCCCCGCGTACGTGCCGCTCGTGCACGAGGACGACGCGCCGTCGTACCCGTCGAAGAGGCTGTACGTGTCGTAGTTGCGGTTGTTGTCGACGCCCCAGGAGGTGCGCGCGAGGAAGTCCGCGCTGCCGGTCAGTGCACAGTGGTTGGTCATGTTCTTGCGCTGCGAGTTGAAGTCGTAGAACGAGAAGTGACCGCCATCGGGATTCACCGACGGGACGATCCAGATGTCCAGGTTGTTGACCAGCTGCTTCGTCGCGCCGTCCTGTGCGTAATTGCGCAGCAGACGCTCGGCGGACTCGACCGCCACCAGCGGCGGCACCCACTCGCGTGCGTGCTCCTGGGCATAGGCGAGCACGCCGGGCTTGGAGCCGTCCCGCGTCTTGCCGATGCGGATGGCGTAGACCGGGTGCGGGTCGCGGGAGACCGAATCCGGAGCGGACAGGCCGTCGGTGAGCGTGACCGAGCCCGGTGCCACGATGCCGGCGCCGGCGTTGCCGCGGTACGTGTACGCAGTGACGAGAGCGGATGCCTCGACCGATGCGTTGATCGCGGCGGCGACCTGCGCAGCAGTGCTCGTGACCGCGCCGCCTGCGCCGGTTGCGAGCGAGACCGCGACGGCCGAACCGGTCACCGCGACCGACAGGGGCTGGTCCGGGAGGCCGGCACTGGTCAGCGTGACCGTGATGCCGTTTCCGCCTTCGTGCCCCCACGCCGTCGAATCCACGCCGATGCGGTTCGCGTTCGCTGTACCGAGCACGCCCTGCGCGAGGCGCCGGTAGCCGTTCGTCAGGTACGGCAGCTGCACGATCTCCGAGATCTCCGGGAACTCTGCCGCGAGCGCGTGAATGCGGTCGTAGAGCTCGGTCGGGGTCAGATACGAGGTGATGAAGTCCGTCTGGTAATTCGGGCCGAACTCGCTGCCGTCTTCGTCGGTGGGCAGCCAGTCCGAGACCTTCGCCACGGCGACGTCGCCCGTCGGGCTGACGATGCGGACGGAGTCGGGTCGCGTGGTCACCACGGCGGCGCCGCGGTGGTAGAGGTAGACGCCGGCGTCGACGAAGCGGCTGATGCTCTGGGTGCCTCCGCTGCCGAGCTCCGTGCCCGGGCCGCTGTCGCGCTCGACGACGAGCGGTGCGCTGCTCGTCTGTCCGTTGGCCCACTTGGCCTCGACCGACAGGTAGGCGACGCCGAAGGACGTGTAGTAGTCGGCGCGGATGATCTTGACGTCCGAGACCGCCGATGCCTCCGCGGCGGCCGCGAACTCCTGGTTCTCGGCGACGGCGGCATTGCGGGTCGCCTCGCGTTCGGCGAGGACCTCGGTGGTGTCGCCCTCCTCGTGCACCGTGTCGCCGATGGTGAAACCGCGCGCTTGCAGTGCGGCGGCTTCGGTCGGGCTCACGACCGCGTGCGCGGTGAGCGTGCCGTCTTCGTTGACATGGGCGGCGTGGTCGAGGTCGACGCCGGTCGCCACCAGCCGATCGAGCGCGGTGTGGTCCTCGAGCGCGACTTCGACGACGCTGACGTCTTCGTCGGCCGAGCGATCGATGGGCGGAAGCGTGTCGGATCCGGCGGCGGGGCCGATCGGCGACAGCGCGGTGGCGAAGAGCCCGAGGATCACGGCGGTGACCGCTGCGCCTCCGAGGACTCTTCTTCGATGGTTGGACGGCATCTTTACCCCTTCGTCGGCGCGCAGGTGTGGTGCGCGGCGGTCCCCGGAGCGGTGCGGTGTGAAACGTTGCATCACTCCGACTGCGACGCCCCGGAGTTCGCGGTTGCGAGCGGGGACGGCGCGTGTCCACTGTCTAGCGTCTGCCGCGCGGCGCGGTCAAGGGAAATCTGGGAAGCGCTCACCGAACTGCCCACTCCGGACACGGTGGACCGCGCAGATTGTGTCGAGGAGGAGGGGCGTGACACGGCATCCTGTTGTGAAGATCTCGGTGCCGGCCGGGACTCAGGTGGTCGCCGTGGGATACGGGCCCCGTCTCCTCCCCAGGGCGGGTGGCGAGCTCCGGCATCCCCCGTTCGCGGCGCAACGCCCGCACTGTCGGCGACATCGGGCAGGGTGGAGACCGTGACAGCCACCACCACGACCCGCACCGAGGCCCTCGAGGTGCTGCGCGCGCTCGTCGGGCGTGACGACGCCGACTTCCACGACGGGCAGTACGAGGCGATCGAGGCCCTCGTCGACGACCGCCGGCGGGCACTCGTGGTGCAGCGCACCGGGTGGGGCAAGTCGGCGGTCTACTTCGTGGCGACGCTGCTGCTGCGTCGCCGCGGCGCCGGGCCCACGGTGCTCGTCTCGCCGCTGCTCGCGCTCATGCGCGATCAGATCGCGGCCGCCGCCCGGGCAGGGGTGCGCGCGGTGAAGATCGACTCCACCAACGCGCACGAGTGGAGCGACGTGCTCGCCCAGCTCGACCGGGACGAGGTGGATGTGCTGCTCGTGTCGCCCGAGCGGCTCAACAACCCGTCGTTCCGCGACGAGCAGCTGCCGCAGCTCGTCGCGCGGATCGGACTGCTCGTCGTCGACGAGGCCCACTGCATCAGCGACTGGGGCCACGACTTCCGCCCTGACTACCGGCGCCTGCGCGACCTCATCGCGCGCATGCCCGCCGGCGTACCGGTGCTCGCGACGACGGCGACGGCGAACAGCCGCGTCGTGTCGGACGTCGCCGAGCAGCTCGACGCCGGCAGCGCCGAAGGACGGGGGACGGATGCCGCGGCATCCGAAGTCCTCACCATCCGGGGGCCGCTCGCGCGAGCCTCGCTGCGGCTCGGGGTGCTGCGACTGCCGAATTCTCCGAGCAGGCTCGCATGGCTCATCAGCCACCTCGGCGACCTGCCCGGCTCGGGCATCATCTACACGCTGACGGTCGCCGCGGCCAACGACACCGCGCGCCTGCTCCGCGACCGCGGCTACGACGTGCGGGCCTACACCGGGCAGACCGACACCGACGAGCGCGAGGAGTCCGAGGCGCTCCTGAAAGACAACCGCGTCAAGGCGCTCGTGGCGACCAGCGCGCTCGGGATGGGGTTCGACAAGCCCGATCTCGGCTTCGTGGTGCACCTGGGGGCGCCGTCGTCGCCGGTGTCGTACTACCAGCAGGTCGGTCGCGCGGGGCGCGCCACCGCGTCGGCCGACGTGCTGCTGCTCCCCGGCGTCGAGGACCGCGACATCTGGCAGTACTTCGCCACGGCGTCCATGCCCGACCGTGAACGCGCGGAGCGCGTGCTCTCCGCGCTCGCCGCAGCGGGCGGGCCGATGTCGACGCCGGCGCTGGAAGCCGTGGTCGACATCCGCCGCACGCCGCTCGAGCTCCTGTTGAAGGTGCTCGACGTCGACGGTGCCGTCGCGCGCGTGCGCGGCGGGTGGATCGCGACCGGCGACCCGTGGACCTATGACGACGAGCGGTATCGCCGCATCGCGGCCGAGCGCGTCGCCGAGCAGCAGCACATGATCGAGTACGAAGAGACGTCGGGCTGCCGCATGGAGTTCCTGCAGCGCTCGCTCGACGACGACACGGCCGCGCCCTGCGGGCGGTGCGACAACTGCGCGGGCGCCTGGTTCCCGACCGAGATCGCCGCCGGAGCGACGGATGCTGCCACCGCCGCCCTCGACCGCGTCGGCGTGCCGATCGAGCCGCGGCGGCAGTGGCCGACCGGTGCCGATCGGCTGGGGGTGCCGGTCAAGGGCCGCATCTCCGCCGAGGAGCAGGCGGGCGAGGGCCGTGCGCTTGCGCGGCTCACGGACCTCGGCTGGGGCGGCGTGCTCCGGGAGCTGTTCGCCGCAGGTGCCGCCGACGCACTGGTGCCGCCGAATGTGCTGGCCGCGTGCGTGCGCGTGCTCGCAGAATGGGGCTGGGAGAGTCGGCCGGTCGCCGTCGTCGCGATGCCGTCCCGTGCGAAGCCGCAGCTAGTCGACTCCCTGGCGCGGGGCATCGCCCAGATCGGCCGACTGCCGTTCCTCGGTTCCCTCGACCCCGTCGACGGCGGGCCCACCGGCCAGCCGGGCGGCAACAGCGCGTTCCGGCTGGCCGGCGTGTGGGACCGGTTCTCGGCCGCGGGTCTCGACATCCCCGCCGGTCCGGTCCTCCTCGTGGACGACCGGGTCGACAGCGGCTGGACCCTCACGATCGCCGCGCGGGAGATCCGCCGCGCCGGGGCGGCCGCCGTGCTGCCGTTCGCCTTGGCGCTGCGCGGCTGACGCCGCGCGCTCAGGCGCCGGTCGGAGGCTTCGGCCGGGGCCGGCGCACGATGAGGTAGGTCACCGCCCCCGCGACGAGCAGCACCAGCAGCACGACCCACGGCACCCAGTCGATCGGCGACGCGGCGCTGTCGCCCGCGTCCGCGGTGGGCGACGGGGAGGCGGAAGTCGGCGACGGCGACGGCGAAGCGGTGGCGCTCGGCGTCGGTGCGGATGTCGCGGTGGGTTCCTGCCCGGGCGTCGTCGTGGGCTCGGGTACCACCGTGGGCGCAGGCTCCGCCACGGTGGGATCGGGGGTCGGCTCGGCCGTGGGCGCCGGCTCGGTGGTCGGCTCCGGTGCCGCGGTCGGCTCGGGCTCCGTCGTCGGCTCCGGCTCCGCAGTCGGCTCGGGCGTCGGCTCGGCGGTGGGGGCGGGGGAGCGTGTCGGCAGGATCGGCGTCCGCGTGGGAAGCGCCGTGGGCAGGCTCGTGGGCACGTCCGTCGGCAGCGCGGTCGGGAGAGGGATCCCGCCGTTGCCGCAGCCTGCCAAGACGGTGAGCGTCGCGGCGACGGCGATCGCCGCGAGCACTCGGGCGGTGCGGGCGCCCCTCGGCAGCCGCGATTCGCGTGTCCCACGGGGATGCGGCATCCGATTCCTCCACTGGTCTCCTGGCCGCATGCTAGGCCCGCGTGGCTGTGCCACCGGGCATTCGCACCGAGACACACCGAACGCCCCATCGAGGCTCGCCCGCCGGCATGGCTCGACCTCGTGTGACGTCGCGTGACGCCGTGTCGCGGCGTGTGTCGTCAGGGCGTTTCGCCGTTCGCGTGCGCCGACCAGCATGACCACATGCCTTCCCCACTCATCTCGCCGACCGAGCTGGCCGACCTCATCCGCAGCGGGACCCCGCCGCGGATCCTCGACGTGCGCTGGCGTCTCGACCGACCCGAGGGCCGCCCGGAGTACCTCGACGGGCATCTGCCGGGAGCGGTGTACGTCGACCTCGACCACGAGCTGGCCCGCCGAGGCGACCCCCGTGAGGGCCGGCACCCGCTGCCGTCGCGCACGCAGCTCGAGGCGGCGGCGCGGCGCTGGGGCATCCGCGACGGCGACACGGTCGTCGCCTATGACGACGTGCACTCGGTGGCCGCGGCGCGCGCGTGGTGGGTGCTCACCCGCTCCGGAGTGGCCGACGTGCGTGTGCTCGACGGAGGCCTGCGCGGCTGGCTCGCCGAACGGCTGCCGCTCGAAACGGGCGATGTGCTGCCGAGGCCGCCGGGCGACGTCGTGCTCGGGGAGGTCACCGACGGCATCGCCGACATCGACGGCGTGGAGGAGTGGCCCGACCACGGCCTGCTCCTCGACGTGCGCGCACCGGAACGGTATCGAGGAGACAGTGAGCCGCTCGATCCGGTGGGCGGTCACATCCCGGGTGCCGTCAACCTCCCGACCACCGTCCACCTGACGGCCGGCAGATTCCGCGCGCCGGATGAGATCCGCGCCGAATTCGCCGCCGCCGGCGTGGCGGACGGCGTGGCGGTCGCGGCCTACTGCGGCTCCGGCATCGCGGCGACGCACACCGCCCTGGCGGGTGCGCTCGCCGGCATCGACGTCGTCGTCTACCCGGGCTCGTGGAGCCAGTGGTCGCGCTCGCGCGGGCGTCTCGCCGCCGTCGGCCCGGCACCGTCGCTGGACGTGGTGCCGGTATGACCGAGCCGCTCATAGTCGGCGCCATGGTGCGCACCCTCGGCGCCTACCCGTCGGGCTGGCGCCACCCGGGAGCGCACAAGGATCCTCAGACGGATGCCGCGATCCTCCGCGAGGTCGCACGCCTGGCCGAAGACGCCGAGCTGGACTACCTGTTCTTCGGGGACTGGCTCGCGACCGGTCCCGACCTGGAGTTCCGCGACCCCTACCTGCTGGCGCGCATCGACCCGGTGAGCGCGGTGCTCTCCCTGGCGGCCGTCACCGAGCGCATCGGGCTCATCGCCACGGTGAACTCGACGTACGCCGACCCCTACGCCACCGCGCGGGCCACGGCATCCCTCGACCTCCTCAGCGGTGGTCGCGCGGGCGTGAATCTCGTCACCGGCGCCGAGCCGCGGGCGGCCGCCAACCACGGACGCGACGCGCACGCCGACAACGAGACGCGCTACGACCGCGCCGAGGAGTTCGTGCGGGCGCTCCGGCTGCTCTGGGAGTCCTGGGATGCCGATGCCTGGGTCGCCGACTCTGCCAGCGGTGAGCTCATCGATGCCCGTGGACTGCACCCGGCCAGCTTCGCCGGTACCCAGGTGCGCGTCGAGGGTCCGCTCAACGTCGCGCGTCCGCCGCAGTCGCACCCGCCGATCGTGCACGCCGGCACCTCGCCCCGCTCGCGTGCGCTCGCGGCGACCGAGGCCGACCTCGCGCTCATCGCGGCGGGCGACCCGGCGGTCGCTGCGGCGACCCGCGCCGAGCTGCGGGCGCTGGCGGCGGCGGCCGGCCGCGATCCCGACGACCTGAAGGTGATCGTGCCGGTGCTGCCGGTGGTGGCCGAGACGGATGCCGCAGCCCGCGCGATCGTCGACCGGCTCCTGCTGCTCGTGCCCATCGACGACGGGGTGTCTTCCCACGCCAGGCGTGCGGGGTTCCCGGCGAACCGCTCGCTGGCGTCGTTCCTCGACGTCGCCGGCATCGAGCCGGGCGACGGCGTGCGAGCGGCATCCGTCGACGACGCCGTGTCGCCGTCGACCGCCGCCCGCTTCGCCGAGCCCGCGGCGCGCACCCTCGAGACGGTGCGCGCCCGGACGGGGCGCGACCTCGGCGGCGCGCACCCGGTGACGTGGCGGCACCTCATCGCCGCCCATGCGGTGCCTGCGAACTTCGTCGTCGGCGGGCCCGCGACGGTCGCCGACCATTTCGAACTGTGGCGCGACGCGGGAGCCGCCGACGGCTTCAACGTGCTGTCGGCGTTCCAGCCGGCGCAGTTCGAAGCATTCACCGGGCTCGCCGTGCCGGAGCTGCGCCGCCGCGGGCTCATCGGCCGCACCGGCGCGACCCTGCGGGAGCGCCTGGGGCTGGCTGCCCCGCGGCTCCTCCGTGCCCCCGAGCCCGTCGCCTCCGGTCGCTGAGCGAGCGAGGATCCTCCACCGGTCGTTGAGCGAGCGAGGGACGAGCGAGACGAAACGCCTCGAGCCCTGCGGGAACCCCGAGGCGTTTCGTCTCGCTTCGCTCGCTCAACGACCGGGTGGGGCGTTTCTTCTCGCTTCGCTCGCTCAACGACCGGGGGCGTTTCGTCTCGCTCCTCCCGCTCGACGACCCGCGGGAAGCGGGCCCCTTGTTACCTCGTGTGAACGACCGTGACCCCCGCTTGCGTCCGGTGAACGGCCGTAACAGCCCGACCGTCGGGAGCTGGAGCCGGGTCCCTAGCGTGGCCAGCACCCCTTGACCGCACCCGAAGCCCACAGGAGAACCCATGTCCCTTCCCGCATCGCGAATCGCCGCCGGTGCCGCCGCACTGCTCGTCGCCGCGGCATCCCTCGTGGCCTGCGCCTCGTCGCAACCCGCCACCCAGGACGCGGCCGCCGCCTCCGGCGATCCGGTCACCGGGGGCGCTCTCACGTACCTCGAGCACCAGACCTACACGAATCTCTACCCGCCGCAGGCCGGCTTCTACCCGAACGGCGGCATCGTGAACAACATCGCCGCGCGCCTGACGTGGCAGAACCCCGAGACGCTCGAGATCGAGCCGTGGGTGGCCGACGAGTGGACGGTGAACGGCGACGCCACCGAGTACACCTTCGAGCTGCGCGACGGGGTCACCTTCTCTGACGGCACGCCGGTCGACGCGGCCGCCGTCGCCAAGAACTTCGACACCTACGGCCTCGGCAACCCCGCGCTCGGCCTGACGATCTCGGAGGCGATCAACAACTACGCCTCCAGCGAGGTCGTCGACGCCGACACCGTGACGTTCCGCTTCTCGGCTCCGGCTCCGGGGTTCCTGCAGGCGACGTCGACCATCAACTCCGGGCTGCTCTCGCCGGCGACGCTCGACCGCTCGCTCGAGGAGCTCGGCGCCGGCAACGCCGTCGACATCGTCGGCTCGGGTCCGTTCGTCATCACCGACGAGAAGCTCGGGACCGAGCTCACGCTCGAGGCCCGCGAGGACTACGACTGGGCGCCGCCGAGCTTCGAGCACCAGGGCCGCGCGTACCTCGACGAGATCCACCTCATCGTCACGCCCGAAGACAGCGTGCGCATCGGCTCGCTCCTGTCGGGTCAGGCCGACTACATCCGGTACGTGCAGGCGTTCGATGAGGCGAGGGTCGAGTCGTCGGGCTTCGACCTGTATGCGCCGCAGACCCGCGGGGTGAACAACGCACTGAGCCTGCGCTTCACGAACCCGCTGCTGAGCGACATCCGGGTGCGTCAGGCCCTCGTCGCCGGCGTCGACAGCCAGGAGGTCGTCGACACGATCTTCACCGAGAACTACCCGCGCGCCACCTCGGCGCTGAGCTCGACGGCCCTCGGCTACAAGGACGAGTCCGACTCGTTCGCGTACGATCCGGAGAAGGCCGAAGAGCTGCTCGACGACGCGGGCTGGGAGCCCGGCGCCGACGGCATCCGCGAGAAGGACGGCCAGCGCCTCTCGCTGGACGTCTACGAGGCCAAGCCGCAGCCCCTGTCGAAGCAGACGCTCGAGCTCGTCTCGCAGCAGCTGAAGAAGATCGGCGTCGAGCTGAACGTGAAGTCGGCGGATGCCGGCACCTACGCCGAAGACATCAAGGATCCGCTCAAGACCCCGCTGTACCACTCGATGGTCGGGCGCGCCGACCTCGACGTCATCAAGAGCCAGTACTACACGAAGAACCGCAACACGCTGCTGTCGGACGACGCCGAGCTCGACCGCCTGCTCGAGGCCGTCGCCTCGACGCCCGACCCCGACGAGCGCGTCGCGGCGTCGCAGGCCGTGCAGGACTATCTCGCCGAGCAGGCGTACGTCATCCCGCTGTTCGAGGAGCCGCAGGTGTACGGCGCTGCACCGCACGTGCAGGGCATCGAGTTCGAGTCGGTCGCGCGTCCGCTGTTCTACGACGTGTGGCTCGACGAGAAGCAGTAGGACGCAGGAGCCGAACCCATGAGCTACGCGCTCCGACGCGCCGGGCAGGCCGCGATCGTGCTGATCGCGGCCTTCACGGCCACCTTCATCCTGCTGCAGCTGCTGCCCGGCGACGCGATCCTGATCAAGTACGACAACCCCGAGCTCGGCCTCACGCCCGAGCAGATCGAGTCGATCCGCGTCGCCTACGGCGCCGACTCGCCGTGGTGGGAGCAGTACTGGGTGACCCTGACCGGTTACGCCCAGGGCGACCTCGGGTACTCGACGCAGTACGGCACGGGTGTGCTCCAGCTCATCGGCGAGGCTCTCCCGCCGACTGCGGCGCTGGCGACGCTCGGGTTCGCCCTCGCCGCGGTGATCGCCTTCGCGATCGCGTTCCTGTCCACGCTGTCGCCGTTCGCGTGGCTCCGGCAGGCGCTCCAGGCGCTGCCCGGAGTGTTCGTGGCGGTGCCGGTGTTCTGGCTCGGCATCCTGCTCATCCAGGTGTTCTCGTTCGGCCTCGGCTGGGTGCCCATCGTCGGGGCCGACCCCGTCGCGGGCCTGATCCTCCCGGTGATCACGCTCGCGGTGCCCATCTCGGCGCCGCTGGCGCAGATCCTGGTGCGGAGCATCGACGACGTGCAGCTCCAGCCGTTCGTGACCGTGGTGCGCGCCAAGGGCGCCTCGCCGTCATGGGTTCTGTGGCGGTCGGTCGCCCGCAACGCGCTGCTGCCGACGCTGACCATCGCCGGCGTGCTGTTCGGCGAGCTCATCGGCGGGGCGGTCGTCACCGAGACGGTGTTCGGGCGACCGGGGATCGGCCGGGTGACCGAGCAGGCCGTCGCGAACCAGGACATCCCGGTGCTCCAGGGCATCGTCGTGCTGGCCGCGCTGACGTTCGTCGTCGTGAACCTCGTGGTCGACCTGCTGTACCCGGTGCTCGACCCGCGGCTGCGCAGCGGCACGCGCACCAGCCGCACCGCATCCACCCCCGCGCTGCAGGAGGCGACCGCATGAGCACGCAGATCTCTCCTTCCCCGATTCCGGATGCCGCGACCGCCGCGATCGCGCGGGACGAGGCATCCGGTACCGTCATCGACCCGGTCGCCCGCGACGCGGGAGCACTGGACGCACTCCCGGAGCGGCGATCGTCGGCTGCCCGGCTGTTCGCCCGCGGACGGCGTCCGTCGTGGACGCTCGTCGCCGCGATCGCCGTCATCGCGATCGCGGTGCTGTGGGCGGTCGTGCCGTGGCTGTTCACGTCCTACGACCCCATCGACGGCGTCCCGGCCGAGAAGCTGCTGCCGCCGAGCGCCGCGCACTGGTTCGGCACCGACGCCATCGGGCGCGATCTCTACGCCCGCGTCGTCTACGGCGCGATCCACTCGCTCTCAGGAGCGCTCATCGCGGTCACCGTCGGGCTGGCGGCGGGCACCGTCATCGGCGTCCTCGCGGGATCGGTCGGCGGGTGGATCGACGACGTGCTGATGCGTCTCGTCGACGTGCTGCTGTCGATCCCGGGGCTTCTGCTGATGCTGTCGATCATCATCCTGCTGGGCTTCGGCACGGTCAACGCGGCCATCGCGGTCGGCGTCGTGAGCGTCGCGTCGTTCGCCCGGCTGTCGCGCTCGGAGGTGGTGCGCGTGCGGCGCACGGACTACGTCGAGGCGGCGTTCGGCAGCGGCGGCACTTTCGCCGCCGTGCTGGGCCGACACGTGCTGCCCAACTCGCTGACCGCCGTGGTCGGCCTCGCCGCCCTGCAGTTCGGCAGCGCGATCCTCGCGATCTCGACCCTGGGCTTCCTCGGGTACGGGGCGCCGCCTCCGACGCCCGAGTGGGGTCTGCTCATCGCCGAGGGGCGCAACTACGTCGCGACCGCGTGGTGGCTGACCACGCTGCCGGGACTCGTCGTGCTCGTGGTGGTGCTGAGCGCCAACCGCATCAGCCAGTCGATCGGAAGGGGAACGCGATGAGCGTGCTCGACGTGCAGGGCCTCCGGGTGTCCTACGAATCCCGCGCCGGCCGCCGAGAAGTCGTCCACGGCGTGGACGTCACGGTCGGCGAGGGCGAGGTCGTCGCACTCGTCGGCGAATCGGGCTCCGGCAAGTCGACGACCGCGCACGCCCTCATCGGCCTGCTGCCCGAGGGCGGTCGTGTCGACGGCGGCTCGGTCGCGATCGGCGGCGTCGAGATCACCGCGTGGGGCCAGAAGCGGCTGCGATCCGTGCGCGGGGCGCAGGTCGGCCTCGTGCCGCAGGATCCGGCGTCGTCCCTCGACCCGGTGCGTCCGATCGGCGTGCAGGTGGGCGAGATCCTGCGCCTTCATGGAACACGGGATGCCGCGACCCGCCGTGCCCGCGTGCTCGAGCTGCTCGACCGGGTCGGTCTCGACGACCCCGCCCTGCGGGCGAGGCAGTACCCGCACGAGCTCTCGGGCGGCATGCGCCAGCGGGTGCTCATCGCCACCGCGATCGCACTGCGACCGCGCCTCATCATCGCCGACGAGCCCACCAGCGCTCTCGACGTGACGGTGCAGCGGCGGATCCTCGACCTCATCGACGACCTGCGCCGCGAAGAGGGCACGTCGGTGCTCCTGGTCACCCACGACCTGGGCGTGGCGGCCGACCGCGCGCAGCGCATCGTCGTGCTCAACCAGGGCCGGGTCGTCGAGCAGGGGCCGAGCAGCGGCATCCTGTCGTCCCCGTCCGATCCGTACACGCGGCAGCTGCTGGCCGACGCGCCCGCCCTGGCGACGCAGGGCTTCCGACGGCCGGCGCCGCCGCTCTTCCTGCGGGATGCCGCGGCCGCCGCCGGCGAGAACCCCTATGCGATCGCCGCCGTGGGGCTCGTGAAGGAGTTCGCCGTGCATGGCCGAGGCAGGGAGGCGTTCCGGGCGGTGGACGACGTGTCGTTCCAGGTGCGCCGCGGCACGACGCACGCGCTGGTGGGGGAATCCGGGTCGGGCAAGACCACCACCGCGCGACTCGTCACGAGATTCCTGCAGCCGGACGCGGGACGCATCGAGCTCGCCGGCCCCACCGGGGAGCTCGCCGACATCGCGGGCCTCCGCGGCGAAGCCCTGCGCCGCCTGCGGCAGCGGATCCAGCTCGTCTACCAGAACCCGTTCTCGTCGCTCGATCCGCGGCAGAGCGTCGCGCAGATCGTGGCCGAGCCGCTGCAAAACTTCCGCGCGGGCAGCCGCGCCGCACGCACGGCGCGCGCCGCCGAGCTCATCGACCGGGTCGCCCTCCCCGCCGACGTGCTCGAGCGGTCGCCGCGCGAGCTTTCGGGCGGGCAGCGCCAGCGCGTCGCGATCGCCCGGGCGCTGGCCATCCGGCCCGACGTGGTCGTGCTCGACGAGGCGGTGTCGGCGCTCGACGTGACCGTGCAGGCGCGGATCCTCGAACTGCTCGAGTCGCTCCAGCACGAGCTGGGCCTCACGTACCTGTTCATCTCGCACGATCTCGCCGTGGTGCGCCGCATCAGCCATTCGGTGTCGGTCATGCGCCGCGGCCGGATCGTCGAGGCCGGCAGCACCGAGGACATCTTCACCGCCCCCACCCACGACTACACGCGCGAGCTGCTGGCAGCCGTGCCCGGACGATCGGAGGTCGCCGCATGAGCGTGCCGTCACTCGCCTTCTTCACCCGCCTGCTCGACGCCGCCGCGCCCGGCCTGATCGACGGGGCGCCCGCCGCCGAGAGGTACCGCCTCGCGACCGACCAGATCCGGCACGCCGAGCGGTTCGGCATCGGGCGCGCGTGGGTGGCGCAGCACCACTTCCGTGCTGCCGAGGGCGGGCTGCCGGCGCCGTTCGTCTTCCTCGCGCACGTGGCAGCGGCGACGAGTGAGATCCGCCTCGGCACCGGCGTCGTCACGCTGCCCCTCGAAGACCCGATCCGGGTCGCCGAAGACGCCGTCGTCGCCGACCTGCTCTCGGGCGGGCGCATCGACCTCGGTCTCGGCAGCGGCGGGACGCCGTCGTCGTTCGTGCCGTTCGGGCAGGATGTCGCCGCCAAGGCCGTCGTCTACGACGAGAAGCTGGACGTGCTGCTCGACGCGCTCGCCGGTCGCGAGATCGGCGGTGGCAACACGCTGTACCCCGATCCGTCGGAGGTGATCCCCACCGCCACGTCCCGCGCGCCGCTGGGTGCGCGCGTATGGCAGGCGACCTTCTCGCCGGCGGGCGGCACGCGGGCCGGACGCCACGGTCACGGCCTCCTGCTGTCGCGCACCCAGCCCCGATCCGCCGAGGCGCCGGACGCGACGCTCGCCGAGCTGCAGCATCCGATCATCGACGCCTACGTCGACGCGCTGCCGGCGGGCGTCGCACCCCGGGTCACGGCATCCCGCACCGTCTTCGTCGCCGACGACCGCGCCGACGCGCTGCGGTTCGCCGAGCGGGGACTGCGCCGGGCCGCCGAGGGCCTGCGCCGGTCGGGCCACCGCCTCCCGGACGACACGCTCGACGAGCTCATCGCCGCGACCGACACCCACCTCGGAACCCCCGAGGAGGTGGTGGCCTCGCTCGCCACCGACTCCACCCTCGCCCGCGCGACAGAGGTCGCGTTCCAGGTGCACTCGGTGGATGCCCCGCACGACTTCGTGCTGCGCTCCATCGAGCTCTTCGCCACGGACGTCGCGCCCGCACTCGGCTGGGGTGCGCGCGACCGCTCCTTCGAACCACTCGGCCGTCTCGGAAAGGAGACCCCATGACCACCGCGACCATCGACGTCGTCGACGAGCTCGTCGGCGTGCAGGAGGGCGACGCGCTCGACGAGCTGCGCCGCCGGCGCCCCGTCACCCGTGAGCAGCTGCAGGCGAGCCACGACGCGCTCTTCGCCCCGGTCGACGACACGGCGTTCCCCGTGGCGGACCGCCTGCTCGTCGCCGCGTTCGCGACCCGCTCGACCGCCGACGACGCCACGGCACGCTTCTACGCGGATGCCGCGCGCCGCGCCGACGCCGGAAGGGCCGCCGTCGTGCTGGCCGAGGCATCCGCCGCAGCGACCGCCGGACCCTTCGGCGCGTACCGCGAGGAGGGCCTGCGCGCGGAGAGCAGCGATGGCCGCCGCTACGCGCCGGGCGCCGACGTCCGCGACGCGCTGGGCGACCGCGTGACCGCCGCGCTCGTCCATGCGCACCTGCTCACCTTCCGGCCGCGGGAGGCGGACGACGCCGACCAGCACCGGCTGCTCGAAGCCGGCTGGAGTCCCGACGGCATCGTCACGCTGTCGCAGCTGGTGTCGTTCCTCGCCTTCCAGCAGCGCGTGGCCGCCGGGCTCCGCGCCATCCGCTCATCCCAGGAGGTCTCCGCATGACCGGCACGTCCACCGCAGCCGCCGTCCTCGTCCACGACGAGGCCCACCCGCACGGGTTCACGCGGGCGGAGGTGGGCTGGCTGCCATGGCTCGAGCCCCTGCCGGTCGACGAACTCACCGAGCGTCACTACGACGGGCTCGTCGACCGCCAGCGCGCCGGCAGCGACTACTTCCGGCTGCTGGCGCGCGATCCCGAGATCCTGCGCGCACGCACGCTCGTCGACAAGGACATCTTCTACAACACCGCCGAGGGCCTGCCGCGCGCGGAGCGCGAACTCGCCGCGACCGCGGCGTCCCGGGTGAACGGCTGCGTCTTCTGCGCCTCGGTGCACGCGCGCTTCGCGGCGCACCACTCGAAGGCGCCCGAGCAGGTCGATCTGCTCCTCGCGGACGGCGTCGGCGCCGAGCTCGGCGAGCGGTGGAACGCGATCGTGGCCGCCGCGGCCGCACTCACCGCGACGCCGCTCGCGTTCGACCCGGCCCATGTCGAGCGGCTGCGCGCTGCCGGCCTCGACGAGCTCGAGATCGCCGACGTCGTGCACGGCGCCGCCTTCTTCAACTGGGCGAACCGGCTCATGCTGTCGATCGGGCGGCCGGTCGCGCCGCCCCACGAAGGCGCGTGATGAGTCGTCCGCTGAGGGTCGTCGGCGTCTCGGGCTCTCTCCACGAGCCGAGCCGCACGACGGAGCTCGTGCGCGCGATCCTCGCCGAGGTCGGCTTCCGCATCGAGATCGAGTCGACGCTGATCGAGATCGCGGCGCTCGGGCCCGGCTTCGCCGGTGCGCTGCGCCGCGACCAGGTCGCTCCCGCGGTGGAGGAGGCGCTGCAGCTGATCGAGTCGGCCGACTTCCTCGTGGTGGCTTCGCCCGTCTACCGGGCGTCGTTCACCGGGCTGTTCAAGCACCTGTTCGACTTCGTGGGCCAGTACGACCTCGTGGGCACGCCGGTGCTGCTCGCCGCAACGGGCGGCGGCGAACGCCATGCGCTGATCATCGAACACCAGCTGCGACCGCTGTTCGGCTTCTTCCAGGCGCTCACGCTGCCGATCGGCGTGTACGCGTCGAGCAGCGACTTCGCGAACGACGGCGTGACCTCGCCCGAGATCAGCCGCCGCGTGGTGCAGGCCGTCGACCGGTCCCTGCCGCTCGTCGAGCACGCCACGCTCGTCCGCAGGTCGGAGTACGTCACGACCTGGTGACCGGGATGGCAGGCGGCGGCGTCGAGGACATTCCTCGACGCCGCCACGGTGAGCGTCTAGACTGGCGCCCGTGTTGACCTGTCGGTGTTGTCGCCCCTGCTGCTGAAGCGTTCGCTTCGCGCAGGCCCCCGCGACCCCGACAACCTCCGCGCTCCTGCGCGGCAACACCACAGGAACTCATCGTGCACTACGCCCAGAGCGTCGCCGACCTCGTCGGCAACACCCCCCTCGTCCAGCTGACCCGAGTCACCGAGGGCATCGCCGCGACGGTGCTCGCGAAGGTCGAGTACTTCAATCCCGGCGGTTCCGCCAAGGACCGCATCGCGCGCCGCATCATCGACGCCGCCGAGCGCGACGGGAAGCTCATGCCCGGCGGCACGATCGTCGAGCCCACGAGCGGCAACACCGGCGTGGGGCTCGCCCTCGTCGCGGTGCAGCGCGGGTATCGCATGATCTTCGTCGTGCCCGACAAGTTCGCGGGTGCGAAGGTCGACGTGCTGCGGGCCTACGGCGCCGAGGTCGTGGTGACCGACACGAGCGTGCCGCCCGAAGACCCCCGCTCGTACTACAGCGTCTCCGACCGGCTCGTCCGCGAGATTCCGGGGGCGTTCAAGCCGAACCAGTTCGCGAACCCGAACGGGCCGCTGAGCCACTACGAGACGACGGGGCCGGAGATCTGGCGCGACACCGACGGCCGGGTGACGCACTTCGTCGCGGGCATCGGCACCGGCGGCACGATCACCGGCACGGGCCGCTACCTGCACGAGGTGTCGGGCGGCGCGGTGCGCGTGATCGGCGCCGACCCCGAGGGGTCCATCTACTCGGGCGGTCCGCTGCACGGATACCTCGTCGAGGGCGTCGGCGAGGACTTCTGGCCCGACAGCTATGACCCGGAGGTGCCCGACGAGATCCACCGCGTCGGTGACGCGGAGACCTTCGAGATGAGCCGTCGCCTCGCGCGCGAAGAAGGCCTGCTGGTGGGCGGATCGAGCGGGATGGCGGTCGTCGCGGCGCTGCGGACGGCCCGCGATCTACCCGCCGACGCGGTGGTCGTCGTGCTGCTGCCCGACCATGGGCGCGGCTACCTCAACCGCTTCTACGACGACGACTGGATGCGTGACCACGGCTTCGAGGTGAGCCGCGCCGAACCTCCGGTCGTTGAGCGAGCGAGGAACGAGCGAGACGAAACGCCTGCACCCGGCGCACACTCCGGCGCCGAGGCTCCCGTGGAGGTCCCGGTCGTTGAGCGAGCGCCCTTCGACGGGCTCAGGGACCGCGAGCGAGACGAATCGCCTGCGCGCGGCGCACACCTGGGCCCCGAGGCATCCGGAACCATTCCCGACGAAGGAGCACCCGCATGACCGAGCCCACGCACGACCACGGTTTCGAGACCCGCGCGGTGCACGCCGGGCAGGCGTTCGACCCGACCACCGGGGCCGTGATCCCGCCGGTGCACTTTTCCACCACGTACGCGCAGGACGGCATCGGCGGGCTCCGCGAGGGCTACGAGTACGGCCGCAGCGGCAACCCGACCCGCACGGCGCTCGAGACGCAGCTCGCCGCGCTCGAGGGGGGTGCGCACGCGCTGTCGTTCGCGTCGGGACTCGCCGCCGAGGACGCACTGCTGCGCGCGGCGCTCGAGCCGGGCGACGAGGTGCTGCTCGGCAGCGACGTCTACGGCGGCACGTATCGCCTCATCGCCCGTGTGCTGGGCGGGTGGGGCATCGGCGTGCGCGTCGTCGACATGAGCGACCTCGACGCCGTGCGCGCGGCCCTCGAGGAGCGCCCGGCGCGCATCGTGTGGGTCGAGACGCCGAGCAACCCGCTGCTGCGCATCACCGACATCGCGGGCCTCGCGCGGCTCGGGCACGACGCCGGCGCGCTCGTCGTCGTCGACAACACGTTCGCGTCGCCCGCTCTGCAGCAGCCGCTCGCCTTCGGCGCCGACGTGGTGGTGCACTCGACGACCAAGTACCTCGGCGGGCATTCCGACGTCGTCGGCGGCGCCCTGGTGCTGAACGACGAGGCCCTCTACGGTGAGGCGAAGTTCCTGCAGTTCGCCGTCGGCGCAGTCTCGGGCCCGCTCGACGCGTGGCTGACGACGCGCGGCATCAAGACGCTCGCCCTTCGCATGCAGCGTCACAGCGAGAACGCCCAGGCCGTGGCGGAGTTCTTGTCCTCGCACGACCGCGTCGCCCGGGTGTACTACCCCGGCCTGCCGTCGCATCCCGGGCACGAGCTCGCCGCCGCGCAGATGAGCCGCTTCGGCGGGATCGTCTCGGTGGCGTTGGCGGATGCCGCAGCCGCTCGCCGCTTCGCCGAATCGACGCGGCTGTTCCAGCTCGCCGAGTCGCTCGGCGGGGTCGAGTCGCTCATGAACTACCCGGACGAGATGACGCACGCGTCGGTCCGCGGCACAGAGCTCGCCGTCCCGCCCGAGGTGGTGCGACTGTCGGTCGGCATCGAGTCGGCCGCCGACCTCCTCGCCGACCTCGACCAGGCCCTCGCCGGCCTCTGACCCACGGTCGCGCGCGGCACCCGCGGCGCCCGTAGCCACCCGTTCACTTGCGCTATATGTACGCGAAACGGCGGGCGCGGCGTACGTATAGCGCAAGTGAACACGAGGGGAGAGCCGCGCGGGGGCCGGTGGCACGCGGGGTCCTAGGCTCGGGGGCATGACCGCGAGCCCCGGCATCCGTTCGTCCGTCCTCGCGGAGCCGCTGCGCATCGGCGCGGTCACGGTGCCGAACCGCATCATGCAGACGGCGCACTCGAAGCAGTACTCCGACCGCGTCGAGTCCGACCGCGAGACGGCGTACTACGTGCGCCGGGTGCGCGGCGGGTGCGGGCTGTTCGTCGCCGGCAACCACTTCGTGCATCCGACCGGGTCGATCCGCGGATTCGAGGACGCCTACCGCGCCGAGGGCGTCGCCGCGTCGAAGCGGATGACGGATGCCGTGCACGAGGCGGGCGCGAAGATCTTCGTCCAGCTCAACCACCACGGCGCGCAGGCCCAGCCCGACGGGCCCGACGGTCCGCGTGCGGTGTACGCCCCGTCGCGCGTGCTCTCGCCGTCGACCGCGCACGCCACCCGCGAGATGGACCGCGCCGACATCGCGGCGCTCGTCGAGGGCTGGGCGCTGTCGGCCGAGAACGCGCGGAACGGCGGGTTCGACGGCGTCGAGATCCACATGGCGCACGGCTATCTGCTGCACCAGTTCCTCTCGCCGCTCTACAACGCCCGTACGGATGAATATGGCGCCGGCGAGGACGGCGGCGACCTCGAGGGACGCACGCGGTTCCCGCGCGAGGTGCTGCGCGCGGTGCGGGAGCGGGTGGGCGACGACTTCACCGTGGGTATCCGCATCGTCGCGAACGAATTCCACCCCGACGGCATCGACGGCGCCGGCATGCGCGAGATCATCGCGCGGCTGCGGGCCGAGGCGCGCATCGACTTCCTCGACCTCGCCGCCGGCGGCTACCACAACGTCCACTACATCTTCCCGTCCTCGCCGATGCCCTACGCGTGGCTCCGCGACGACGTGGCGGCGGTGAAGGCCGCGAACCCCGATGTGCCGGTGTTCGGCGTCGGCGCCGCGCGCTCGGTCGAAGAGGCGGAAGAGGTCGTCGCCTCGGGCATCGCCGACATGGTGGCGCTCACCCGTGCGCAGATCGCCGACCCCGACCTCGGCCGCAAGCTGATCGGGCTCGAGCCGGTCGACGGCGCCGAGCGCGGCATCCGTCACTGCATCCGGCTGAATCAGGGATGCCTCGGCCGGGGCAGTCGGGGACTCGCGATGTCGTGCACGGTGAACCCGCTCGCCGGACGCGAGCTCGAACGCGGCGAGCGGCCGCGCGCGGCGTCGTCGCAGCGGTGGATCGTGGTCGGGGGCGGACCGGCCGGCATGCGCGCCGCCGTCGAGCTCGCGACCGACGGCCACGCCGTGACCCTGATCGAACGGGCGCAGGAGCTCGGCGGCCAGCTGCGGCTCGCTCGCCGCGTGACGGGGCGCGAGAGCGTCGGCCTGCTCGTCGACGACCTCGCGCGGGACCTCGCCGCGGCGGGCGTCGAGGTGCGTCTCGGCGTCGATGTCACCGCCGAGACGCTGCGCAGCGAAGCGGCGGACGGCATCGTGGTCGCCACCGGCGCCGTGGCACCGGCGAGCACGTCGCTCGCGCTGGGCGGCGCGTACGCCGGCGGTTTCCCCGCCGCGGGCACCATCGACGCCTTCGCCGCGGTGTCGCCGGAGGCGGGCAGGGCGCCGCTCGGACGGCGGATCGCGATCGTGGATGCCGACGGCACGGCGTACGCCGCCGGGGTCGTGCTGACGCTCCTCGAGCGCGTCGACGAGCTCGAGCTCATCACGCCCTTCGAGACGGTGTTCCCGCACATCGGCGCCGGGTACGACCGTCCCCTGCTGCTCGAGCGCCTGGGGGCGCACGGCGGCTTCCGGCGACGCCCGGCACACCGGGTGGAGGCGATCGAGCCCGGCGCGGTGACGGTGCGCGACACGCTCACCGGTGCCGTCGAGATGATCCCGGGCGTCGACGCCGTGGTCGCGATCGAGCCGCGAGCGGCGGTCGGCATCCCGGGGCTCACGGCGGACACTCTCCCCGCGCCTCTTCCGGGCGTCGCCGGCGCTGCGCCTGGAGCCTCCGGGCGCGTCGGCGCAGCCGCGCCGCGGGTCGTCGTGATCGGCGACGCCTTCGCCCCCCGCACCATCGACGCGGCGATCTTCGAAGCGGTCGAGCTCGCCTACGACGTCGCAGGGCTGGCGGTCCTCCGCGGCTGATCTTCCGTGGCCTCCATTCGTTCTCACGCCTGCGAACTCCGAGGGGTTCACTTGCGCTGAACGTACACGGATCGCACCGGGGCGCGTACGTTCAGCGCAAGTGAAGCGATTCACCGCACGGCGGTCGGGAGGCGGCCTTGCCAAGGCGGCGCGCCGCGGAGGCGGAGCCGCGGAGGCGGAGCCGCGGAGGCGGAGCCGGAGGCGGCGTCGTGAGGGCGGTGGCTACGCTGGGGCCGTGGACCCCGTCACCGCAACACTCGTCATCCTGGTGCTGGCGGTGATCGCGTTCGTGAGCAACCGCGTGCCGATCGGGATCGTCGCCATCGGCGTCGCGCTGGCGCTCTACTTCACGGGCGTGCTGACGCTGCCCCAGGCGCTCGCGGGGTTCGGCGATCCGACCGTGGTGTTCATCGCCGCGCTGTTCGTGGTGAGCGAATCGCTGGATGCGACCGGCGTCACCGCGTGGGCAGGGCAGAAGGTGATCGGCCGCGCCGGCACGAAGCGCACCACGCTCGTCCTCGTGACCGCCCTGCTGGTGGCGGGGCTGACGGCGCTCATCAGCATCAACGGCGCCGTCGCGGCGCTGCTCCCGCTCGTCGTCGTGGTCGCAGCCCGTGCGGGCATCGCCTCGTCGAAACTGCTGATGCCGCTCGCCTTCGCGGCCTCCGCGGGCTCGCTCCTGCTGCTCACCGGAACCCCGGTCAACATCATCGTGTCGGAGTTCGCCGCCGGCGCCGGGGGACGGGAGTTCGGGTTCTTCGAGTTCGCGCTCGTCGGCATCCCGGTGCTGCTCGGCACCCTCGTGATCCTGCTGCTCGGCGGCCGGCTGGTGCCGGAGCGGAAGGGCGCGATCATGCCCGTCGACCTGGTGCGGCACGCGCGCATGCTGCGTCAGCAGTATTCGCTGACGCTCGACACCGGCATGCTCCTCGGCCCGAACACCGGAGTGACCGAGGTCGTGGTGGCGCCGCGCTCGCCGCTGATCGGCACGCGCGTCTGCGCGGGCATGACGACGCCCGACGGCGACCTCGTCGTGCTGGCGGCGCGGCGCGGCGACGAGCACCTCAAGGGCACCGAGTTCATCGTCCAGTCCGGCGATGCCCTGCTGCTCCAGGGAGCGTGGGATGACCTGACCCGGCGGACGCAGGACCCCTCGGTGCTGGTGGTCGACGACCCGGCACAGCTGCGTCGGTCGGTGCCCCTCGGGCGCGGCGCGAAGCGGGCGATCGGCATCCTGCTCGCGATGATCGTGCTGCTCGCCACGGGGCTCGTGCCGCCGGCGGTCGCCGCACTGCTCGCGGCGTGCGCCCTCGTCCTCTCCCGCACGGTCACGGTGACGGCGGCGTATCACGCGATCTCGTGGACGACCGTCGTGCTCATCGCGGGGATGATCCCGCTGTCGACGGCCTTCATCAGCACCGGCACGGCCGACCTCGTGGCCGACGGCATGCTGTCCATGCTCGGCGGCGCCGGTCCCCATGTCGCACTGCTCGCCCTGTGCGGGATCACCGTCGTGCTCGGCCAGCTGATCAGCAACACGGCGACGGTGCTCATCGTTGCGCCGATCGCCATCTCGGTCGCACGGGCACTCGATGTGTCGGTGCAGCCCTTCATGATGGCGCTCGCCGTCGCCGGTGCTGCTGCGTTCCTGACGCCGATCGCGACGCCCGCGAACCTCATGGTGATGGAGCCGGCGGGGTACCGGTTCGGCGACTACTGGAAGCTCGGGCTGCCGCTCGCGCTGTTCTTCCTCGCCGTCGCCGTCTTCTACGTTCCGCTCGTCTGGCCGTTCTGACCGGTACGTCCTGTCTTGCGGGGTGCCGTTCTCGGCGACTCGCCAAGACCCGCCATCACGAGGCGCACTCCATGGCGATTCGCCAGAACCCGTCGGCGAGGGCGGCGCGCCGGACGGAACGCTCGGCCGTGACAGTCGCCAAGGATCACCATTTCCCGGGCACATTTCTGGCGACTCGCCAAAAGGCGCGCGGGGTGGTGCGCGACGCCCCGGTGGTTCGGGTCCACCGGGGCGTCGCGGGTTCTCAGGCGGCCGACCAGCCGCCGTCGCTGGCGAGGTTCTGGCCGTTGACGTTGACGCCGTCGTCGCTCAGCAGGAACGTGATCGAGGCAGCGAGGCGATCCGGGGTCACCGGAGCCACCATGACCGCCATGCCGGTGCGCACGCGGTCGGCACCCAGCGGCGAGTTGAACTTCGCCTCGATGTTGGTGATCACCGCGCCGGGAGCGACGGCGTTGACACGGATGCCGCTCGGTCCGTACATGAAGGCGCTCGACTTCGTGAGGCCGACGACGGCGTGCTTCGATGCGGTGTACGCTGCCCCGGCGGCCGAGCCGCGGAGGGATGCCTCGGACGAGATGTTCACGATCGAGCCGCTGCCCTGCGCGAGCATCGCCGGGATGACGGCGCGCATGAGCTTCATCGTGCCGGTGACGTTCACGCGGAACACGCGATCCCAGACGGCGTCGGTGACATCGCCGACCGGGGTCATGTCGTCCATGATCCCGGCGATGTTGGCGAGGGCGTCGATCCTGTCGCCGGCCGCCTCGATGATGCGGGCGACGCCCTCATCGTCGGTGATGTCGGCGGTGAGCGCGACGACGTCCGCTCCGGCGTGCGCGGCGACGAACTCGTCGAGGCGCTCCTGGCTGACGTCGACCGCGATCACGCGACCGCCTTCCCGCGCCACGCGCGAGGCGGTGGCGCGGCCGATGCCGGAACCGGCGCCGGTGACGATGACGGTCTGACCCGTGAAGCGACCCGAGGTGATCTTCTCGACCCACTCCGTCTTCGGGGTCTCGTCGGCGGGCTCGGCCGCGACGGCGTCGGGGTTGACCTGTGCGATCAGCGCATCGAGGGCCGCCTGCGGGAAGGCGCCGCCGCTCATGGCGACGAGGTTCGCGAGGGGGAGCGAGGCGATCGGCGCGAGTGCGTCGGCGCTCTGACCGCCCTGGGCGAGGAGGCCGCGCAGTGCGGCGCCGCCGGCCGGGTCGTCGAGCCAGGTCTGGATGGTGGACGCTCCGGTGAGCGGAGCGGTGGTGGTGCTCATGGCGTGTTCATTCCCTTTCTTCATGCAGTGTGGGCGGGCTGCGGGTCCGGGGCGGAGGAACCTTCGGGGCGGCTCCTACCGGACGGCATTGTCCGGTACTAGGCTACACCCGTGCCCAGCACCGCATCCCCCCGTGCGCATCCCCGCCAGAATCGTGGCCCCGCCGCCGCGGCCGACAACCGTCGCGCGCTCATCGCCGCCGCCCGCGAGGTCTACGCCGAAGGCGGACTCGGCGCGCCGTTCAGCGCCGTCGCCAAGCGCGCCGGCGTCGGGCAGGGAAGCCTGTACCGCCACTTCCCCGACCGCACGGCCCTGGCCGTCGCCGTCTTCGAAGACAACGTCCGCGACCTGGAGGAGTACACCTCCGACCCCGAACGCACCATCGACGACCTGTTCGGCCGCCTGGTCGACCAGGCGGTCGTCTCGACGGCGTTCATCGAGCTCCTCACCGCCGATCTGACCGACCCGCGGGTGGCCGTCCTGGGTGCCCGCTTCCAGGCCCTGGTGGAGCGCCTCGTCACCCGCGACCGCGCATCGGGCCGCCTCGGATCCCACATCGAGACCGACGACGTCACGCTCGCGGCGGGCATGCTGGCGACCGAGCTCGCCCGCGCAGATCCCGCACAGCGCCCTGTCGTCGCACGGCGGGCCCGCGCGCTTTTCGCCGCGGCATTCGCGCCGCGATGATCCGGCAGTAGGCTCCTGCCATGGGACGGTTCATCTACGACACGAACGCGAACTCGGTCGACATCGACGACCGCACCCTGGCACATCTGCGCATCGTGGTGATGAACAAGCTCCGCCGCTCCGAGCCGTTCATGTTCGACGTCGAGATCGGCGACGGCAGCGGCCGGCGGAGCTTCTGGATCCACCCCTCGGTGCCGATCCAGTTCCACTTCTTCGGCAGCCGTCAGCCGCGCATCAACCGCAAGTGGGTCGAGGAGCTCATGCTCGCCGCCAGCGGGCCGAGCGGGCTCACGATCCTTCCCGAACCGACCGAGGACGAAGAGCCCGCCCCGCCGGAGACGTCGTAACGGCCGGGCCGGCGCCGAGCGGAGCTCTCGCCCCGGGAGGGTCCTCGGCCGCGACGGGAGGCCGCGGCGCAGCGACGGCTACCCGTTGACGTCGTCGGCCGTGACCTCGGTGCCGCCGACGGTGAGGCGGTCGACGTCGATGTGATCGACGTCGACCTTGCCGAGCGAGAGGTCTGCCCCGTCTCCGAGGCCGGCTGCGGCATCCGGCACCTCCACCGGGCCGGTGTCGAAGTGCTCGGCGACGAGCAGGATGCCGCCGGTCGAGCTGGCCGAGTTCGCGAGCTCCTCGATCCAGTCGCGGCTGAGCTGCGTGGGCTCGGGATCGTCGAAGACGAACCGGAGCGGAATCGACGGGTGCAGCCAGATCGTGCTGCGCCCGCGAGGCTGGTCGTCGGGGTGGGTCCACGAGACGGTGAAGCTCTCATCGCGTCGCAGCTTGGTCGCTATGACGACTTTGAGGTGCGCCAGCGCGCGGTCTTCGATGTGAATCGGCATCGCGCCGCCGCCGTAGTAGATCGTTCCCACGCGCCAACAATAACCCGCGGCGGCGCATGTTACCGCCTCAGAGTCGCGTCCACGCCTCCGTGAGCACGCTGCGGAGGATCTGCTCGATCTCGTCGAACTCCTTCGGCCCGATGGTGAGCGGCGGCGCGAGCTGGATCACGGGATCGCCGCGGTCGTCGGCGCGGCAGTACAGACCGGCGTCGAAGAGACCCTTCGACAGGAACCCGCGCAGGAGCCGTTCGGACTCGTCGTCGTCGAAGGTCTCCTTCGTCGCCTTGTCTTTGACGAGCTCGATCCCGAAGAAGTAGCCGTCGCCGCGCACGTCGCCGACGATCGGCAGGTCGTTGAGCTTCTCGAGGGTGGACCGGAACACCGGCGAGTACTCGCGCACCCGCTCGTTGAGCCCCTCCTCCTCGAAGATGTCGAGGTTCTCGAGCGCGACGGCGGCCGAGACCGGATGCCCGCCGAAGGTGTAGCCGTGGTAGAAAGCGCGGTCGCCGTGGGCGAAGGGCTCGTAGATGCGGTCGCTCACGATGGTCGCGCCGATCGGGGAGTACCCGCTGGTCATCGCCTTCGCGCAGGTGATCATGTCGGGCACGTACCCGTAGGCGTCGCACGCGAACATGTGGCCGACACGTCCGAACGCGCAGATGACCTCGTCCGACACGAGCAGCACGTCGTACTTGTCGCAGATCTGGCGGACCCGCTGGAAGTACCCCGGAGGCGGCGGGAAGCAGCCGCCGGAGTTCTGCACCGGCTCGAGGAAGACGGCTGCGACGGTGTCGGGCCCCTCGAACTGGATCATCTCCTCGATGCGGTCGGCCGCCCACACGCCGAAGGCCTCGAGGTCGGCCGAGGGGGCGCCCATGTCGGCGGCCCGGTAGAAGTTGGTGTTCGGCACCCGGAAGCCGCCGGGGGTGACCGGCTCGAACATCTCCTTCATCGCCGGGATGCCCGTGATCGCGAGGGCGCCCTGAGGGGTGCCGTGATACGCGACAGACCGCGAGATCACCTTGTGCTTGGTGGGCTTGCCCTGGATCCTCCAGTAGTACTTCGCGAGCTTGAACGCGGTCTCGACGGCTTCGCCGCCGCCGGTCGAGAAGAACACCTTGTTGAGGTCGCCGGGGGCGTAGTCGGCGAGGCGGTCGGCCAGCTCGATGGCCGCCGGGTGCGCGTACGACCAGATGGGGAAGAACGCCAGCTGCTCGGCCTGCTTGGCGGCCACCTCTGCCAGTCGCCGGCGACCGTGTCCCGCCGCGACGACGAACAGGCCCGACAGGCCGTCGATGTACTGCTTGCCCTGCGAGTCCCAGATGTGGTGCCCCTCGCCCTTGACGATGATCGGCACCCCCGGGCCTTCGGTCATCACCGACTGGCGGGCGAAGTGCATCCAGAGGTGGTCTTTCGCCATCTGCTGCAGCTCCGACTCACTCCTCGCGGCGCGGTCGCTCCGCGCGGGGCGATCGGCGGGAGCCTGGCTGGTGGTCACGGACTGCGCGGTGGTGGACATGGAGGGCCTTCCGTCGGACGTGCTCCCACGCTACTCGCGTGCCCTGCGCGCCCGGTCGCGACGTTTCGTCCGGTTCGGATGCCGCGGCCGCCGGTCCGTCCGGATCCCGTGGCCCCGCGGCATCCGCTCTTCTCTGTAGCTCCGAGGTCTTCACCCCGTCGCTCAACAGGTCAACCGCGACTCCACAGGAGGTTGGAACGGTTCAACCTCCTGCGGAAGCGCGGTTGACCTATCGGGATCGGGTCGGGCGCGGAATCCGGGGACGCCGGGAGCGCTCAGGTGGAGCCGCGGGCGATGAGCTGTGTCGGGAGGACGATCGGCGAGGGCGGCAGCGCGACCCCGGCGGCGGCGTCGGTGAGCGCGGTGACGGCGGCCGCCGCCATCTCGCGGATCGGCTGGCGGACGGTCGTGAGGGGAGGGGTGAGCCAGCGTGCGCCGCGCAGGTCGTCGAATCCGACGACGAGCACGTCGTCGGGAATGCGCCGCCCGGTGGCCGCGGCGGCGGCGTACACGCCCGCGGCCATCTCGTCGGAGCAGGCGAAGACGCCGAGCCGTTCGCCGGGACGCAGACCGCGCAGCATGGGCAGGGCGGCCTCGCGGGCCGAGGCTCCGCCCCAGTCGGCCTGCACCGCCGTCAGGTCGGCGTCCGGGCGGACGAGGCGCAGCGCCTCGCGGAAGCCGGTGTTGCGCGCGCGACCGTACCGATACGGCGGCGACCCGAGCACGACCGCGAATCGCGTGGCCCCGCGTTCGACGAGGTGCATCGCCGCGGCGGCGGCGCCCTCGCGGTCGGTCGTGCGCACGCTCGTGAGACCGCGCGACGTCTCGGCCTGCGGATCCATGAGCACCACCGGGATCTCGGCGTCGTTCAGCGCCGCCAGCTGCGACGCGGTCGGCGAGATGAGCCCGAGCACCACTCCCGCCGATCCGCGCCGGCGGATCCGCATGGGCCAGTCGTCGTCGGGGGTGTCGCGCTCCTCGGTCAGCACGAGGTCGTAGCCGGCGGCGGCCGCGGCGCTGCGCGCGCCCGCGGTCACCTCGTCGGAGTAGGCGTTGTGGAACCAGCCGAGCACCAGGTCGACCAGGCGCGCCGACCCCGGCGGGCGTCCGCCCACGGCGGGGTCGCGGGTGTACCCCAGCGCGCGGGCGGCGGCCAGCACCCGGCGCCGGGTCGCGGGCGCGAGGTCGCCCCGACCCGACAGCGCGCGCGACGCCGTCGCGACGCTGACGCCGGCCGCCATCGCGACCGCGGCGAGGCTCACGCGCGCAGACACGGCACCACCTTCGCGCAGCACGAGGTTTTGCGCAACATTCTCGCAACGCCGTGTCCGCGGTGGCATCGTCTGTGGCTGGAAAGGGCACACCCGATGACGACGACGACATCGCCGCTGCGGATCGCACTGATCGGCACCGGCTTCATGGGCCGCATGCACACCCACGCCTGGCGCACCGCGCCGCGCTTCTTCGACCTGCCGCTGTCGGCGCAGCCGGTGCTGCTCGTCGGCCACCGCGCCGACGCGACCGCCGAGGCGGCTGCGCGCGGGGAGTGGCCGGAGCACACCGTGGACTGGCGTGAGGCCGTCGAGCGCGACGACATCGACGCGATCGACATCTGCACCCCCGGCGACACGCACGCCGAGATCGCGCTCGCCGCGCTGGCCGCCGGCAAGCACGTCCTGTGCGAGAAGCCCCTCGCGAACACGGTCGCCGAGGCGCAGGAGATGACGGATGCCGCGGCCGCGGCATCCGCTCGCTCCGGCGTCGTGGCCATGTGCGGCTTCAGCTACCGCCGCACGCCCGCGCTCGCCCTCGCCCGCCGGCTCATCGAGGAGGGACGCGTCGGCGAGATCCGCCACGTGCGCGCGCAGTACCTGCAGGACTGGCTGAGCGACCCCGACGCGCCGCACACCTGGCGACTCGACCGCGACCGGGCGGGGTCCGGTGCGCTGGGCGACATCGGGGCGCACAGCATCGACACCGCGCAGTGGCTCACCGGCCAGGACATCTCGGCGGTCTCGGCCACCGTCCGCACCTTCGTCACGTCGCGGCCGCGCCGCTCGGCGGTGGAGGGGCTCGGGGGCGTCGCCGCCGACACCGCCGACCGGCTGCCGGTCACCGTCGACGACGCCGCCGCCTTCACCGCCCGCTTCGACGGCGGCGCCCTCGGCGTCTTCGAGGCCACCCGCATGGCGACCGGCCGGCGAAATGCGAACCGCATCGAGATCAACGGCGACCGGGGCGCGATCGCGTTCGACTTCGAGCGCATGAACGAGCTCGAGGTGTACGACGCCGCCGACGACGACGCGCAGGGCTTCCGGCGCGTGCAGGTCACCGAGGCGCGGCATCCGTATGCCGGAGCCTGGTGGCCCGCCGGGCACGGACTGGGCTACGAGCACCTCTTCACGCACCAGGCGGTCGACTTCGTCCGCGCCGTTGCCGGCGAGATCCCGGTCTCGCCCACGTTCGCCGATGCGACGCAGGTGCAGCGCGTGCTGGCCGCGGTCGAGCGGAGCGCCGCCCAGGACAGCGTCCTCACGACGGTCGCCGAGCCCGGTCGTTGAGCGAGCTCGCGAGTCGAAACGCAGACACGAAACGCGCCGCACGCTGCGTCGACGGAGAGTCCAGGGCGTTTCGTCTCGCTTCGCGCGCTCAACGACCGGAGACGGCCCCTCGCATCGAACCAGAACCACACCCCACCGAAGGGAACCCCTCATGACCCGCACCGCCCTCGTCGTCCGTGGCGGATGGGACGGCCATCACCCGGTCGAGGCGACCGAGCTGTTCCTGCCGTTCCTCCGCGAGAGCGGCTTCGACGTCACGATCGAAGACGACCCCCAGGTGTACGCCGACGCCGATCGCATGGCCGCCACCGACCTCGTGCTGCAGTCCGTCACGATGTCGCAGGCGTCGAACGAGGCCGTGCGCGGGCTCCGCGACGCCGTGGCCGCCGGCACCGGGCTCGCCGGCTGGCACGGCGGCATCGCCGACTCGTTCCGTGCCAGCTCGGACTACCTCCAGCTCGTCGGCGGCCAGTTCGCCACCCACCCGTCGAAGCACCCCGACGAGGTCCACGGCGACCAGTCCGACAACTACCTCGACTACACCGTCGAGCTCACCGACCTCGGCCGCACGCACGAGATCATGGCCGGCATCGACGACTTCCGGCTGACCACCGAGCAGTACTGGGTACTGCACGACGATCTCATCGACGTGCTCGCGACGACGACCCACCCGGTGCAGCCCTACCACCCGTGGCACCGCCCGATCGTCTCGCCCGCAGTGTGGACGCGCGAGTGGGGTCAGGGCCGCGTGTTCGTGTCGACGCCCGGGCACAGCCTCGACGTGCTGCAGGACCCGAACGTCCGCACCATCATCGAGCGCGGACTGCTGTGGGCAGCACGATGACGCGCGGCGAGATGACGCTCGGCACGGGGCGCGCCGGCACAGCGCGTGACGTGGGCATCGTCGGGCTCGGGCACATCTCGGGTCAGTACCTCGAGACGCTCCAGGCGGCCACGGGGGTGCGCATCGTGGCCGTGGCCGACCTCGACGCCTCGCGCGCGCGGGCTGCGGCCGAGCGCATCCCGGGATCCCGGGCGCTCACCACCGACGAGCTCCTCGCCGATCCCGGCGTCGGCACGGTCCTCAACCTCACCATCCCCGCCGCGCACGCCGAGGTGGCGCTCGCCGCCATCGCGCACGGCAAGGACGTCTACGGCGAGAAGCCACTGGCGGCGACGTTCGCGGACGCTGCGCGGGTGACGGATGCCGCAGCCGCCGCGGGCGTCCGCGTCGGGAGCGCGCCCGACACCGTGCTCGGCACCGGCGTGCAGACCGCACGCGCGGCGATCGACGACGGGCGGATCGGGCGGCCGGTGTCGGCATCCGCGATGTGGATCTCGGCGGGCCACGAGTCGTGGCATCCGCATCCCGACTTCTACTACCGCGAAGGCGGCGGACCGCTCCTCGACATGGGCCCGTACTACGTCACCTCGCTCGTGCAGCTGCTCGGGCCCGTCGAGGCGGTGTCGGGCGCCGCGTCACGCTCGCGCGACGTGCGCGTGATCGGCACCGGGCCGCGGGCGGGGGAGCGCATCGGCGTCGACGTCGACACCCACCTCACCGGCATCCTGCATCACGCATCCGGAGCGATCTCGACCGTGACCATGAGCTTCGACGGCGTCCGCTCGACCGCGGCGCCCATCGAGGTGCACGGCGTCGAGGGGTCGCTGATCGTGCCCGACCCCAACATGTTCGAGGGTGACGTGCAGCTGCACGGCACCGGCGGGAGCGGCGCGTGGGAGACCCTCGAGCCGTCGGCGGGCTACGCGGACTCCGGCCGCGGCATCGGCCTGCTCGACTTCGTCGCCGGTCACGGGCGGGCCAGCGGGGCGATCGCGCTGCACGTGCTCGAGATCATGACGGCGCTCTCGGACTCGGCCGCGTCCGGCGCCCGCGTTCCGCTGCGCACCACCGCTGAGCGCCCGTCGCTCGTAACTCTCATCCCCGCATCCGACTGGAGAAATCTGTGACCACGGCCCGCGCCGTCATCGACCTCGACGTCCCCGGTGACGTCATCAGCCGTCACCTCTACGGCCACTTCGCCGAGCACCTCGGCCGCTGCATCTACGGCGGCTTCTGGGTCGGCGAGGATTCCGAGATCCCGAACGTGCGCGGCATCCGCTCGGATGTCGTCGAGGCGCTGCGGGCGCTCGGCGTGCCGAACCTCCGCTGGCCGGGCGGCTGCTTCGCCGACGAGTACCACTGGCGCGACGGCATCGGCCCGCGCGAGAGCCGTCCGCAGATGATCAACTCGCACTGGGGCGACGTGGTCGAGAACAACCACTTCGGCACGCACGAGTTCATGGACCTGTGCGAGATGCTCGGCGCCGACGCCTACGTGAACGGCAACGTCGGCAGCGGCACCGTGCGTGAGATGAGCGAATGGGTCGAGTACCTGACGCGCGCCGGCGACAGCCCCATGGCACGCCTGCGCCGCGAGAACGGCCGCGACGAGCCGTGGAAGGTGCCGTTCTGGGGCATCGGCAACGAGGCGTGGGGCTGCGGCGGCAACATGACCGCCGAGCAGTACGCGCTCGAGGCGCGCCGCTACGGCACCTTCTGCCGCAATCACGGCGGCAACGAGCTCTACCGCATCGCCGCCGGCGCGTCCGACGACGACATCACGTGGACGCGCGCGCTCATGGAATCGCTCGGATGCCTCACCTGCGGCTCGCAGCCGGAGCCGGTGTTCCAGGGCGTCTCGTTCCACTACTACTCTCACGCCGGTGCGGGCATCAACACCGAGCCGGCCACGTCGTTCACCGCCGACCAGTACTACGGCACGATGCGCAAGGCGATCGACGTCGAGCGCGTCATCCGCCGGCACGAGGCCGTGATGGACTCGTACGACCCCGACCGCAAGGTGGGTCTCATCCTCGACGAGTGGGGCACCTGGTGGAACGTCGAGCCGGGCACCAACCCCGGCTTCCTGTTCCAGCAGAACACCGTGCGCGACGCGCTGGTCGCCGCCGTGCACTTCGACGCGTTCCACCGTCACGCCGGGCGTCTCAAGATGGCGAACATCGCGCAGACCCTCAACGTGCTGCAGGCGATGATCCTCACCGACGACGACGGCGCCATGGTGCTCACCCCGACCTACCACGTGTTCGAGATGAACCGCGGGCACCACGACGCGACCGCCCTGGCCGCGCACGTGCTGTCGTCGCCGGCCGCGGCGGACGGTGTGCCGGGCCTCTCGGTCTCGGCCTCGACCCGTGACGGGTCGGCGCTGCTGTCGCTGTCGAACCTGTCGCTGGATTCGGCGTTGGACGTGCGTGTGGACCTGCGCGGACGCTCGGCCTCGGTGCGTCGCGCCCGGGTGCTCACCGGTACGGATGCCGCAGCCCACAACACTCCCGAGACGCCCGACGCCGTCGCGCCCGCCTCGCTCGAGGCGTCCGTCGACGCCGGGGTGCTGACCGTGTCGCTGCCGCCGCACTCCTTCGCGACCGTGGAGCTCGACCTGGCGTAGCCGCCGGCTCCGAGGCGTTTCGTCTCGGTCGCTGGCGCTCCCTCGCTCAACGACCGGGACCTTCCTCCCGGTCGTTGAGCGAGCGAGGAACGAGCGAGACGAAACGCCTGCAGCGCGGCGACGTGGCCGGGTCCGGCCACGGCGGGCTCGGCGACCCCTGAGCTGAGGTGCCGCGCCGGGCCGCGGCATCCGCTCGTGCGCTTCCGCGTTCAACGGGTCAACCGCGCTTCCACAGGAGGTTGGATCGATTCAGCCTCCTGTGGAGGGCCGGTTGACCTGTTGAACAGCACGACGGCACGAAGAAGGCCCCGCGGCGCACTGCCGCGGGGCCTTCTTCGCATCCGGCTCAGTGCACGGGCACGGCGTCGACGCCGGTCCGCACCGTCGCCGTCGCCACCCTCGGGTCGGCTGCGGAGACGACATGGACGTCGCCGGTCAGCTCGACCTGTACCTCGTCGTCGCGCACGGCGCACGAGGGGCCGACCCACAGATCGATCGAGCCGGGCTCGACGATGCGGCGACCCTCGCGTCCGGTGAAGGCCAGGCGCGCGGCCGGCACGGCGAAGCTCACCGACACGGACTCGCCCGGCTCCAGCGACACCCGCTGATACGCCAGCAGCTGCGCGACCGGCCGCGTCACCGACGCCACCCGGTCCCGCGCGTACAGCTGCACGACGTCCGTTCCGGGCCGGTCGCCGGTGTTGGCGATGACGACCGTGACATCCAGGATGCCGTCGGTCGCGGCATCCGTCGCCGTCAGCGATCCGCGCTCGAACGTGGTGTACGTCAGACCATGCCCGAACGGCAGGGCGGGGGTGTTGTCGGCGCTCGTGATCTCGGTGGGTCCGCCGAGCACCGGGTGCAGGTACGTGTACGGCTGCGCGCCCGCCGACCGGGGGAGCGACACCGGCAGGCGGCCCGACGGCTGCGTGCGGCCGGACAGGATCCGCGCGATGGCCGGGCCGCCCTCCTCGCCGGGGAAGAAGGCCTGCACGACCGCGCTCGCCGCGCCCGGGCCCTCGAGCATCCAGCCGATCGCATACGGGCGACCTGAGACGACCACGACGGTCGTCGGCGTGCCGGTGGCGATGACCGCCTCGACGAGGCGGCGCTGGACGCCGGGCAGCTCGAGGTCGTCGACGTCGTTGCCCTCGCCGACGGTGCCGCGGCCGAACAGCCCGGCGCGGTCTCCGACCACGACGATCGCGACCTCGGCGGCGGCCGCCGCCTCGACCGCGGCGGCGATCCCGCTGGTGTCGGGATCCTCGACCTCGCACCCGTGCTCCACCACGATGTCCGCGCCGGCGAACTGCGCCCGCAGCGCCTCGGCGATGGTCGGCATCTCGAACCCGAGCGGCGTGCCCGGGTGGTGTGCGAGCACGTGGTTCGCGAACGAGTAGCACCCCATCAGCGATTCGGCCGAGTCGGCGTTGGGGCCGATCAGCGCGATCCGCGCGGGAGCCGCGAGCGGCAGCACGCCGTCGTTGGTCAGCAGGACGACCGACTCCTCGGCCGCGCGCCGGGCGAGCGCCCGCAGCGCGGGATCGTCGAGATCCACCTCGGTGGGCGGCGTCTCGAAGTCGGCGTCGAGCAGGCCGAGCCGCTCCTTCTGCGCGAGCACGCGCAGCACGGCGCGGTCGACGAGCTCCACCTCATCGGGATGCGCGGCGAGCCGGACGTGCAGCGGCGCCGCGAACGCGTCGGCGGTCGGCAGTTCGACGTCGATCCCCGCGCGGAGCGCCAGCACGGCCGCTTCGCCCAAGTCGCCGGCGACGCCGTGCAGCGAGTGCAGGAACGCCACCGAGAAGTAGTCGGCGACGACGGTGCCCTCGAACCCCCACTCCTCACGCAGCAGGTCGGTCAGCAGGGTCGGGTCGGAAGCCACCGGGACTCCGTCGATCTCGGCGTACGAGTTCATGACCGACTGCACCCCGCCGTCGCGGATCGCCATCTCGAACGGCGGCAGCACGACGTCCTGCAGCCGCCGCCGGCCCATCTGCACCGGCGCGTGGTTGCGGCCCGCCTGCGACGCCGAGTACCCGGCGAAGTGCTTGAGGGTCGCATCGACGCCGGCCGACTGCAGCCCGCGCACGTAGGCGGTGCCGATCGTGCCGACGACGTACGGATCCTCGGCGATGCACTCGTCGACGCGTCCCCAGCGGGCGTCGGTCACGACGTCGAGCACGGGAGCGAGCCCTTGATGGATGCCGAGCTCGGCCATCGACCGGCCGATCGCCGCGCCGATCTCCTCGGTGAGGTCCGGGTCGAAGGCCGCGCCCCAGGCCAGGGGCGTCGGGAACGTCGCGGCCTTCCACGCCGCCAGACCGGTCAGGCACTCCTCGTGCACGATCGCCGGGATGCCCAGCCGGGTCCCGGTGCGCAGGCGCCGCTGCTCGGTCCAGAGCCACTCCGCCCGCGCGATCGGCTCCACGGGGCGCGTGCCGTACACGCGGGTGAGGTGACCGAGCCCGTGGGCTGTCGCCTCCTCGTAGGGTCCGGAGTTGCCGCGCTCACCCGCCATCGGGGCGACGACCTCGCCGCCCTTGTCGACCCAGTAGCCGACCAGCTGCGCGATCTTCTCATCCAGCGTCATCTGCGCGTGGAGGGACTGCACCCGCGGCGAGACCGCGGGCATGACGACGTCGCTCATCCCTTGACCGCCCCCGTCAGGCCGCCCACGATACGCCGCTCGAACAGGCTGAAGAACACCAGTGCGGGCAGCATCGACAGGGACGTGAACGCGAGCACCTTCGCGGTGTCCACCGAGTATTGCGACGAGAACGCCTGGACACCCAGGGGGAGGGTGAACTGGGCCTCGTCGTTCAGGATGAACAGCGGCAGGAGATAGCCGTTCCAGCTTCCGATGAAGGCGAGGATGCCGACGGTGATGACACCGGGCACCGCGAGCGGGAGCACCATCCGCCAGAAGAACGACAGGCGGCCGCATCCGTCGATATAGGCGGCCTCCTGGATCTCGTCGGGGATCGCCCGCAGGAACGGGACGAGGATGATGATCGTCGTCGGCAGCGCGAAGGCGATCTGCGGCAGGATGACGCCGGGCAGGGTGTTCATCAGACCGAGGTTGCGCACCACGATGTACAGCGGCGTGATCGCGACCGTGATCGGGAACATCAGGCCCGCGGCGAACAGCGCGTACAGCGCCCCGCGGCCGGCGAAGCTGTAGCGGGCGATCACGTAGCTCGCCATGAGTCCGAGGGCGACCGCGCCGACGGTCGTCGCGAGCGCGACCATCGTCGAGTTCGCCACCTCGGTCCAGAACAGTCCGCTGGTGAGCACGTCGACGTAGTTCTGCGGGTTCCAGCTCACCGGAAGGCCCGACGGATCCACCGTGATCTCGGAGTTCGTGCGGAAGCCGCCGATGATGATGTAGAGCACCGGTCCGAGCATCAGCGCGATGATGACCAGCGCGATGAAATACACCGCCGGGCTCCCCCAGGGGAGCTTGTTGACATCGCGACGGCGCCCGGGCACCGTGTCGCGGAGCGTGATGGTCCGGGTGCTCATCGAGTCCGTGGTGCTCACTTGACGCCCCTCTCTGTGATGGCACCCGCGGTGTCACGGCGCAGGATCGTGCGCTGGTAGATCAGGGCGACCACCAGCGAGATGACGAAGATGACGACGGCGACGGCACTGCCGTACCCGAAGTTGCCGGAGTTGCGTCCGGTCGCGACCATGTAGATCGCCATCGTGTTGGTGCCCGCGACGGACGACACGTACTGACCCCAGATGATGTAGACGAGGTCGAAGAGCTGCAGCGCGCCGATGATCGACAGGAAGGCCCAGATGCGCAGGGTGGGACCCAGCAGGGGCAGGGTGATGGTCCTCTGGATCTGCCAGTACGACGCGCCGTCGATCGCGGCCGCCTCGTACAGCTCCTGAGGGATCCCCTGGAGTCCCGCGAGGAAGAGGATGACGGCGAACCCGATGTACTTCCACGTGAGGATCGCCATGAGCGTCCAGATCGCGATACTGGGGTCGGCGAGCCAGTCCTGGGCGAGCCAATCGAGCCCGACCTTCTCGAGGAAGCCGTTCACCGCCCCGTTCGTGGCCAGCATGAGGCTGAACCCGGTGCCGACGATCACCTCGGCGATCACGTAGGGGACGAAGATGAGGACGCGGATCACGGACTGACCGCGCATCCGGCGGTTGAGCAGCAGCGCCAGCAGGATCGCGACCGGGCCCTGGAGCACGAGGGACGCGACGACGATGAAGGCGTTGTGGCCCAGCGCCTGCTGGAAGATCGGGTCGGTGAAGATCGTGACGTAGTTCTGCAGGCCGATGAAGTCGGTCGCCGGACCGAAGCCGGACCAGCGGAAGAACCCGTAGTACGCGGCCATGATGACCGGGAAGATCACGAAGCCGACGAAGAAGATCAGGGCCGGCCCCACCAGGATCATGACCTCGAGGCGGCCGGCCCAGCCTAGGCCTCGGGGGCGCCGGCGGCCCTGCGGCACCGACGGGGGCGGCGTGATGCCGCCCCCGTCGTGCTGTGCAAGACCGCGAGCGTCAGAAGACATCTCGCGGGTAGACACGATCAGCCCTGCTTGCCTGCCGCGTTGACCGCGTCGACGAGCTTCTGCGGGTCGCTGTTGCCGGCGAGCATGTCGACGACCGCCACGTTGAGCGCGTTGCCGACGTTCTGGCCGAGCACGGTGTCGAGCCACTGCGAGACGAACGGGGCGTTGTTGTACGCCTCGAGGATCTGCTGCAGGTACGGCTCGGTGACGGCCTCCTGCGCCACGGTGTTGACCGGCGGCGAGTTGAAGGCCTTGTAGTACGCGGTCTGCTGGTCGGCGCTGGCGACGAAGTTGAGGAAGTCCGCGCACTCCTTCGGAGCATCGACCGAGCACGAGTACCCGTCGACGCCGCCCATCATCGAGCCGGGCTCGCCGTCGCCGCCCTCGATCTCGGGGAAGGGGAACCAGGCGAGGTCGGGAAGCGGCTTCTCGTCGGGCGTCAGCGAGGCGATCACGCCCGGGTCCCACGCGCCCATGAGCTCCATGGCGGCCTGGCGGTTGGCGATGAGGCCGGCCGAGCTGCCGGCACCCTGCTGGGGCTCGGTGGTGAGGAACCCGTCGTTGAACGGGTCGATCGCCGCGAAGTCCTCGAGGTCCTCGCCGGCGCGCAGCCAGCACTCGTCGCTGAAGTCCTTCGTGTCGCCCGTCGCCTCGATGACCTCGGGGCTGCACTCGCGGATCGCGAAGAAGTAGTACCAGTGCGCGGCGGGCCAGGCGGCCTTCGCACCGAGGGCGATCGGCTCGATCCCGGTGCCCTTCAGGCTCTCCACCGCGGCCTTGAGGTCGTCGATGGTCTCGGGGTTCTCGGTGATCCCGGCGTTGTCGAAGGCATCCTGGCTGTAGAAGAAGCCGCCCGGCAGCACCGAGAGCGGCATCGCCCACACCTTGTCCTGGTAGGTCTCCGCAGCGAACGAGCCCTCGGGGATCTCGCTCTTGATGTCGTCCGCGATCAGGTCTGTCAGATCCATCAGCTGGCCGGCGTTGACCATCGCGGTCATCTTGCCGCCGCCGCGCTGCAGGAAGATGTCCGGCGCGTCACCCGCGTTGAGGGCGGTCTGCAGCTTGCCGTCCATGTCCTCGTTCTGGACCGACTGCATCTTGATCGTGACGCCGGGGTTCTCGTCCTCGAATGCGGCGATCGCGTCCTTCCAGAACTGCTGGCCAGGACCGGTCGTCGAGTTCTGCCAGAGCGTCATCTCGACGTCGCCGTCGGCGTTCTCGCCCGAACCGCCGGCACTGCAGCCGGCGAGCGCGAGCGCGCCGACGACGAGTGCTGCGGAACCCGCGAGGATTCTCTTGCCCATCATGTGATTCCCGTTTCTCTTCATCGAGGAGCACCTCTGCTCCGGGGTGCGGTGGTCGGCGCGAAGAAATCGCGCACTGCTCGGCGCTGCGACCGAGCAAGCAAAAGTGTGCGTGCGCAACAAATAGTTTGTCAAACGTTTTCGAAAACGGTTTCCATGCCGTTACGCTATCGAGATCATGAAGCGTCGTCCCACCATCACGGATGTCGCCGCGGCTGCCGGCGTCTCCGTCGCGACCGTGTCGAAAGCGGTCAACGGCCGCTACGGCGTGGCCAGCGAGACGGCCGACCGCGTCCTCGCTGTCGTCGCCGAGCTGGGGTACGAGTCGAGCCTCATCGCGAGCAGCATGCGCTCGCGCACGACCGGGGTCATCGGCGTCCTCGTCGCGGACTTCGAGCCCTTCAGCGCCGAGATCCTCAAGGGCGTGGGGCAGGCGCTGCGCGATTCGCGCTACGACCTGCTGGCGTACTCGGGCTCGCACAGCACGGCCGAGGGCTGGGAGCGCCGCTCCCTGTCGCGCCTCAGCGGCACCCTCATCGACGGCGCGATCATGGTGACGCCCACGGTGGTCAACGTCGGCACCGAGGTGCCGGTCGTCGCCATCGACCCCCACACCGGCCCGGCCGACCTCCCGACGGTCGAGTCCGACAGCTACGGCGGCGCGCTGCAGGCGACCCGGCACCTGCTCGAGCTGGGGCACGTCCGCATCGGCTTCATCGCCGGCCGGCCCGATCTGCGCTCGTCGATCGCGCGTGACGCCGGCTACCGGCGGGCGTTGACGGATGCCGGCATCACGGTCGATCCCGTGCTGGTGGGCTCGGGCAGCTACCGTCAGGACGCCGTCCGCGTCGCCGCGCTCGAGATGCTCCGTCGCGGCGACCGGCCGACCGCGATCTTCGCGGCGAACGACATCTCGGCGATGGAGATCGTGAAGGTGGCAGCGGAGCTCGGCCTCGGCGTGCCGCGCGACCTCTCCGTCATCGGATTCGACGACATTCCCGAGGCCTCCAAGTCGGCCCCCGCCCTCTCGACGGTGCGTCAGCCCATGCAGACGCTGGGCGCTGAGGCGGCCCGCCTGCTGCTCACGCTCATGGACGGCGACGTCCCGGCGGCGACGCACGTGACGCTTCCCACCCGGCTCATTCCGCGGGGCACGACCGCTCCGCCGCTCTGAAGGCGGCGGCTGCAGCTCAGTTCAGCGAGACTCAGCTCAGCTCGACACCGGCCGGGTCGCGCAGCAGCTCCGCGAACGCGGCCTCGGCAGCGCCGATGAGCAGGCGATCCTCGGCGAGGGCCGCCGGCCGGATCTCGAGGTCTTCGCCGTTCGCCGGCATGGTCTGGGCGACGACGGCTTCCGTGAAGCCGTCCAGATCGTCGCCGGCGAGCATGGCCAGGAAGCCGCCGAGCACCACGACGGCCGGATTCAGCACGTTGACCGCATTGGCCAGTGCGGTCGACAGGATGCGGCGCTGCCGCGCGATCTCGTCACGGACCTCCGGCGCACTCGCCGCGCGCAGCATCTCGGCCAGGGCGGGCTCGTCGGCGTTGGCCCGGCCGAGCACGGCGAGAAGCCGGGCGCGGCTCACCTCGTCCTCGAGCACGCCGTTGTCGGCCCGCCGATCGGCGGTCGATGCGATGCCGGGGCGGTTCTGCCCGAACTCGCCGGAGTAGCCCGAGGCGCCGGCCACCGGCATCCCCTGCACGATCAAACCGCCGCCGATCCCGCTCGCGCCGCCGTTGAGGTAGACGACGTCGTCGATGCCGCGCGCGGCGCCGAAGAGGTGCTCGGCGAGGACGCCCAGCGTCGCGTCGTTGCCGACCACGGCGGGCAGGCCGGTCGCGGCTTCGATGAGCTCACGCAGCGCGGTGTCGGTCCACCGCAGGTGAGGGGCGTCGCGCACGAGTCCGTCCGAGGCGCGCACGAGGCCCGGCACGGCGACGCCGACCCCGGCGATCGCCGCGCCGGCGAGATCGTCGCTGCGCCATGCGGCGACGATCTCGCCGATGAGCCGGGCGGTGCCTTCAGGCCCGAGCAGGCCGGCCATCTCGATGCGCTCCCGCCGCCGCACGGCGCGATCCAGCCCGACCGCGGCGATCGTGAGGGCGTCGACCTCGGGGTTCACGGCGATGGCCACGACACGGGGGTGCGCCGCGACCAGAGGAGAGGGTCGCCCCACGCGTCGACTGGGGTCGGGCGCCCGCTCCTCCGCGACGCCGAGGGCGACGAGGTCTCCGACGAGGTCGGCGATCGTCGAGCGGTTGAGGCCGGTCGCACCGGTCAGGGTCGCACGCGAGACGGGGCCTTCGAGGTGGGCCAGGCGCAGCAGCCGCGACAGGTTCGCCTGGCGACTGCCGACCGGATCGTTCATCCCCTCACTGTAGAGGCGGACGCCAGCCGGCGATCAGCGACGGGTCGGCGCTGCGGGCTTCTTCCGCGTCCGGTTCCCGGCGGCGGCGGGGCGGATGGACTGCACGGCCGAGGCGAAGCCGAGTGTCTGGAGCACCTCGAGCGCGCGGTCGTAGGGCGATCCTTGCAGCGTGACGAACACCGCGCCGAGGACGTCGATGTACCGGACGGTGGCGCCGCACACCTCTCGCCGCGGATGCCGTCAGCCGTCAGGACGGATGCGGCGCCGTGCTCCCGCGCACCACGAGGTGCGTCGCCAGATCCATCCGCAGGGTCTCGGGCGTGGCGCCGTCGGCGAGGCGCAGCGCGAGGCGGGTCGCCTCCTCGCCCATGCGCCGCAGCGGCTGGTGGACGGTGGTGAGCTGCGGGCTCAGCCACCGTGCCAGCGCGATGTCGTCGTACCCCACGACAGACAGATCGTCGGGCACCCGCAGCCCCGCCGCCGAGCCCGCGGCGATCACCCCGAGTGCCTGCAGGTCGCTGCCGGCGAAGATCGCCGTGGGCGGGTCGGGCAGTGCCAGCAGCTCTCGCGCGTGGGCCTCGCCACCGCCCGGATGGAAGTCGCCGAACCGGACGAACGCGGGGTCGATGGGGAGCCCCGCCGCGTTCATCGCCGAACGATAGCCGTCCACGCGCGCCAACGAGCACATCATGTCCTGGGGACCGCTGATGGCCGCGATCCGGCGGTGCCCCAGCTCGATCAGATGGCGCGTCGCCATCAGACCGCCCGCCCAGTTGGCCGACCCGACAGACGGCACGTCGGGGGACGGGTCGCCGGCGGGGTCCACGATGACGAACGGGATGCCGCGTGAGCGGAGCTTCTCGCGGTAGCGGTCGGCGATATCGGAGAACACCAGCACCACACCCACGGGGCGGCGGCGCAGGACCCCGTCGATCCAATCCGCCGAGGGGGAGTGGCGGTCCCCGCTCACGGTGAGCACGACCGAGAGCCCGGCGGCGTGCGCGATGTCCTCGACCCCCTCGATGACCTCCATCGACCAGCTCGGCTCCAGTTCGTGGAACACCAGTTCGACGAACTCGCTGCGCGGGGTCTGACTGCGCCGGGTGTAGTCGTGCCGGGCGAGGTGCTCCTCGAGCCGCGCGCGCGTGGCAGGTGAGACGTCGGGCCGGCCGTTGAGCACTTTCGACATCGTCGCGAGTGAGACGCCCGCCTCGGCGGCGATCTCTGCGAGCGTCACGCGCTGCGGTGTCGACATGGGCGGATCCTTGCGTCGGGGTGCGCCTGTCCCGGGCGCCGTCGCCGGGAGCACGTTCAGGATGCCATACCGGGCTTCGCTGTCCGGGACGAGATCTTCCGGCTCGCTCACCAGTCGTGGATGGTGCCGTCGGCGAGGCGGTTGTAGGGGAGGTAGGCGCGGATGTAGGGGTACTTGCCGGCCTCGTCGGTGTCGAGGTCGACGCCGAGTCCGGGTTGGTCGCCGGGGTGGAGGAAGCCGTCGGTCCAGGTGAAGGACTGCTGGAACACGGCATCGGTCTTTGGACCGTGTCGCATGTATTCCTGAATGCCGAAGTTGTGGATGGCGAGCCCGAGGTGCATGGCGGCGGCCATGCCGACGGGGGAGATGTCGGTGGGGCCGTGCATGCCGGATTTGATCTGGTACTGCGCGGCGTAGTCGAGCACCTTCTTCAGGTGGGTGATGCCACCCGTGTGGGTGACGGCGGAGCGCACGTAGTCGATGAGCTGTTCGCGGATGATCTGCTGGTAGTCCCACACGGTGTTGAAGATCTCGCCGATGGCCAGCGGCGTGGTGGTGTGCTGACGGACCAGTCGCAGCGCCTCCTGGTTCTCGGCGGGGGTGCAGTCCTCGAGCCAGAACAGGTCGTAGGGTTCCAGCGACTTGCCCAGCTGCGCGGCCTGGATGGGCGACATGCGATGGTGGCCGTCGTGGAGCAGGGGCAGTTCGGGGCCGAACTCGTGGCGGACCGCCTCGAACACGGTCGGCACGTGCCGCAGGTAGGAGCGGGTGTCCCAGTCCTCCTCGTTGGGCAGGCCGCCGCGCTGAGCGGGTTCGTGGTCGTAGCGGACCCCGGTGTTGGCCTCGTAGGTCGCGTTGGAGGCGATGCCGTAGATCGATTTCAGGCCGGGCACGCCGGTCTGGATGCGGATCGCCTTGTAGCCCTGCTCCTCGTGTGCGCGCACGCTGTCGAACAGCTCTTCAGTGGTCACGCCCGACGCGTGCCCGTACGCGAGCAGGCCGGTGCGGGAGGCGCCGCCGAGCAGCTGGTACACCGGCATGCCGGCGGCCTTGCCCTTGATGTCCCACAGCGCCATGTCCACCGCGGCGATCGCGGCCATCGTGACCGGTCCTCGTCGCCAGTAGGCAGAGCGGTACAGGAACTGCCAGGTGTCCTCGATGCGGTGCGCGTCGCGGCCCAGCAGCAGCGGCACCACGTGTTCGCTGAGGTAGGCCACCACCGCCAGCTCCCGCCCGTTCAACGTCGCGTCACCGAGGCCTGTCAGTCCGTCGTCGGTGGTGAGCTTCAGTGTCACGAAGTTGCGGTCCGGGCTCGTGACGATGACTTCCGCCCTGTCGATGATCATGTCGGTCTCCTCTTTCGGTCTGTTCGTCGGGGTCAGTCGGCGACGATCACGGATGAGATGAACTCGCGATCGCCCGCGCTCGCCCCGGTCATCAGCCGGTCGAGCAATCCGCCGGCGTCTCCGGCGGGGAAGGCTCCGCGACGGGCGCCCTCGGCCCAGTCCCGGATGACGGCGAGAGCGCCGGCGGCGTCGCGGCCGGCACGACGCTCGGCGGCGAGGACGGGAAGGATCCGCAGTCGCACCTTCGTCGCGGTGTCCACGGCGATCTGGCCGAGGCGGTGCGCGATGCGGCCGTTCTCGAAGCGCTCGACGAGCTCGCGCCGATAGCCCGTGGTCTCGGCCTCCGCGCCGACCGTGCGTTCGGCTTCGTCCCAGAACCGGTCGAGCACCTCGCGGCAGGACGGATCGGCCATGGCGTCCGCGACCGTCTCGTGGCCGCGCAGCAGACCGCGGAACGCCAGCGCCAGGTGCCCCCCGTTGAGCACGAGGAGCTTGCGTCGCTCGAAGGGCGCGATGTCGTCGACGAATCGGGCGCCGGCGTCCTCCCACCGCGGCCGCCCGGCAGGGAAGTCGCCGGCGAGCACCCAGTCCGAGAAGGGCTCGGCCACCACGGCGGCGTCGTCGCGGAAGCCGGTCCACGCCTCGACTGCGCGCAGGTCGTCGTCGGTGGTGTGGGGCGTGATGCGGTCGACGCTCGTGGAGACGAACGAGACCGGCCAGGACGCGGCGTCCCACCCGGCCGCTGCGGCGATGTCCCGGACAGCGCGGCGCATCGTGGCGCCGTTGCCGGGGAGGTTGTCGCAGGGGACGACGGCGATGGGTCCGCCGCCACGAGCGGCCCGCGCGGCCAGGCCGTGTGTCAGCCGCGCGACCGGCGTGCGCACGCGCGCCGGATCGCCGTCCCGCAACGCGGCGAGGTCTGCGGCGAGGTCGGGATCCGCGCGGTCGATGAGGCCGTCGGCGCCGAGGTGGTAGCCCGCCTCCGTGATGGTGAGCGTGACGATCGCCGTCGCGGGGTGCGCCACCAGTTCGACGAACCGTGCGAGGTCGCTCGCGGGCCGGGCCTCGGCGATGCTGTCGACGAACGCGTACCGGTCGCCGTCGCCGCCCCGCTCGATGAGGGTGTAGACGCCGCCCTGGGCCTCCAGCTGATCGGCGACCCGCGGACTGCGGCCGGTGAATCCGGCGATCCCCCAGTCGGCGGCGTCGCCCGCACGCGAGGTGTGCCACGCCTGGTGCGTGCGGTGGAAGGCGCCGATGCCGAGGTGGACGATACGCACCGGCGCCGCAGGGCGGGCCAGCCCAGCGGCGACGAGCAGGTCGCGGTGCAGGCGGGGGAGGGGATCGGGCGTCATGACGTCGCCTCCGCAGCCACCGGCATCCGGTCGGGCCATCCGACGCGCTCTCGCAGCCATTCCGCTTGGCGCACCCAGTGCGCGCCCTCGCCGCCCTCGTGGCCGTTCCACGGATACGCGACGACCTCGGCGCCGGCCGCCCAGTGATTCGCGGCCGCGAAGACGCCGGAGGGCGGCGCGATGGTGTCCATCAGGCCGGCGCCGAAGAGCGCGGGAGCAGTCGCACGCCGAGCGAAGGCCACGCCGTCGAAGTGCGACAGCGTGTGGAACACCCGAGCGGCCGATTCGCGGTGCACCGAGAGGTACCGCGTGAGCTCGGCGTGCGGCTCGGCGTCGGTGAGCCCGACCACGCGGGGAAGGTCGCACAGGATCGGCGCCGAGGGGAGCGCGCCGGCGAGTCCGTCGGACAGGCCCGCGGCCGCGATCGCGATCGCTCCGCCCTGGCTGTTGCCGGTGACCGCGATGCGCTCGGGGTCGATCTCTGCCATCTCGCGCAGGGCGTCGACGGCGCGCACCGCGTCCGTGAACACGCGCCGGTAGTAGTACTCGCGCGGGTCGGCGATGCCGCGCGTGAGGAATCCCGCCGTCGCGGGCCCGGCCCCGTGCGGATCGGGCGTCTGCCCGCCGGTCCCCCAGGTCGCACCCTGGCCTCGCGTGTCGACGATGAGCTGCGCGAAACCCGCCGCCGGCCAGTGCAGCCGCTCGTGGGCGAGCCCACGACCCCGGCCGTAGCCGACGAACTCCGCGACCGCGGGGAGCGGCCTCCGGGCGTGTGCGGGAAGGACCAGCCACGCGCGCACAGGCTCCCCTCCGAATCCCGGGAAGACGACATCCTCGACGGTGACGAGATCGAGCGGCGACGGGGCCGGAGAGCGACGGATGCCGCGTCCGGCGGCTCGCGACGTCGCGAGCGTCTCGCGCCAGAAATCGTCGAATCCGGAGGGCTCGGAGACCTCCGGGCGGTAGGCCCGCAACTGCGGTTCGGGCAAGTCGAAGTGCGCCATCGGCGGGGTTTCTCCCTTCATCGCGAGACGCGCCCGACTCGGCGGCGCCTGTCCGGCAACGCCAAATGAAAACGTTGACATTGCCTTCCCCAAAGGCTACCGTCATCGTGTATCGAACGGGAAGTCGAAACTTTCTGAACGAATCAGGCCCCCTCCGAGGATGCCGACCACCCGCAAAGGAGCGCAGTGTCCGTCAACAGCAACGTCGTCATCGCCGACGCGATCGAGCTGCGCGAAGAGGCCGAGGACGAGCGGCAGAACGCCGGTCGCGGCGGGCGCTCCCGCCCGCCCAAGCAGCGAACGACATGGCGGAGAGCCCTCAGGAAGGACTGGCGGCTCTACTCGCTGCTGGTGCTGCCGATCCTCTTCCTGCTGATCTTCCGGTACGTGCCCATGGCGGGCAACATCATCGCCTTCCGCCGGTTCCGTCCGGGCGGCAGCATGTTCGGCGACGAGTGGGTGGGGCTCCGCTATGTCGAGCTCTTCATCAACGACCCGACCTTCTGGCGGGCGTTCTGGAACACCGCGATCCTCGGCGGTCTCACCCTCGCGATCGTGTTCCCGCTGCCGATCGTCCTCGCGCTCATGTTCAACGAGCTGCGGTCGCACCGCTTCAAGCGGGTCGCGCAGTCGATCTCCTACCTCCCGCACTTCATGTCGATCGTCATCGTCGCGGGCATGGTGCTCCAGCTCACGGCCCTGCGGGGATCCATCAACCAGGGGATCGAGTTCTTCGGCGGTGAGGCGATCCCGTTCATGCAGCTGCCGGAATGGTTCCGCACGATCTACGTCAGCTCCGAGATCTGGCAGACGGTGGGCTGGGGCACCATCCTCTATCTCGCGGCGCTCACGACCATCGACCCGCAGCTCTACGAAGCCGCCCGCATCGACGGCGCGAGCCGCTGGCGGCAGATCTGGCATGTGACCCTGCCCGGCATCCGGTCCACCATGATCGTGCTGCTCATCCTCAACATCGGCACGTTCATGGCCGTCGGGTTCGAGAAGGTGCTGCTGCTGTACAACCCCCTGCTGTACCCGACCGCCGACGTCATATCCACGTACCTCTATCGGGTGGGCATCATCTCCAGCAACTTCTCCTACGCCACGGCGATCGGGCTCTTCGAGGCGCTGATCGGCCTGACCCTGATCCTGACCGCGAACGCGATCTCGCGTCGAACCGTGGGGACGAGCCTGTGGTGACCTCCAGCATCCGTACGCCGGTGCGCCGCCGAGCCGACCGCATCTTCCGGCCGTCGACCCACGGCGGCATCAAGGACTCCCGCAGCTACACGGTGTTCCGGGTGGTCAACGGCGTCCTCATCGTGGCGATCTGCTTCATCACGCTGTACCCGTTCCTCAATGTCGTCGCGCAGGCGTTCAGCTCCGAGGCGTACATCAATTCGGGCCAGGTGAACCTGATCCCGATGGGGTTCAACGTCACGACGTTCGGCTACGTGATGAGCGACCCCCTCTTCTGGCGCAACTACGGCAACACCGTGGTCTACACGGTCGTCGCGACGGCGATCGCGATGGTGCTCACGACGTCGTTCGCGTACGCGCTGTCGAAGAAGCACCTGAAGGGGCGCGCCGTCTTCATCGGGATCGCCGTCTTCACCATGTTCTTCAACGGCGGGCTCATCCCCAACTACATCCTGATCAACACCCTGGGGTTCAAGAACACGATCTGGGCGATCGTCCTCCCCAACGCGATCAGCATCTTCAACCTGCTGGTGATGAAGGCGTTCTTCGAGGGCTTTCCCGAGGACCTCGAAGAGGCAGCCGCGATCGACGGGCTCACGACCTACGGCATCCTGCTGCGGATCGTGCTGCCGCTCAGCAAGGCGGTGATCGCGACGATGGTGCTCTTCTACGCCGTCTCGTTCTGGAACTCGTGGTTCTCGGCGTTCCTCTACATGGATCGATCCGACCTGTATCCGGTCACGGTGTATCTGCGCAATCTGCTCGCTGCGGCAACCGGCGGTGAGTCCCTGGGCGCGGGGATGGGCTCGGGCGAGTCGGCGCAGGTCGCCTCGAACGTCAAAGCCGTGACGATGCTCCTCACCGTGCTGCCCATCGTCTGCCTCTACCCGTTCATCCAGAAGTACTTCGTCTCCGGGGTCATGCTCGGCTCCGTCAAGCAGTGACCCGGGACCCATCCCGGACCCCCCAAGAAAGGAACCCCGATGACACAGCACATACGACCGAAGGGACGCGCGCGACGCGGCGCGACGCTCGCCGGTGCACTGCTCACCGCCGCCGCGCTGGCGCTGAGCGGCTGCAGCGCGCCGGACGACGGCGGAGCCGCCGAAGGCGCAGATTTCGACTTCGCGGGCAAGGATGTCGGAGCCATGGAGGACTACGGCGTCGGCGACACCTTCACGGCGACCGAGCCCGTCGAGTTCGGACTGTTCTACCGGGACCACCCCAATTACCCGATCGATGAGAACTGGCTCATCTTCGAGGAACTGGCGGCGAACCAGAACGTCACGTTCGACGTCGTCAGCGCGCCGCTGTCGGAATGGGACCAGCGCAAGTCACTCGTCATCGGCGCCGGAGACGCTCCCGACATCATCTCCGTGACGTATCCCGGCCAGGAGGTCTCGTTCGTCGCAGGCGGCGCCATCCTCCCCGCGAGCGACTTCGTCCAGTACATGCCGAACTTCATGGACAAAGTGGAGAAGTGGGACATGGAGGACGACCTCGGCCAGCTCCGCCAGGAGGACGGCAAGTACTACCTGTTCCCCGGCTTCCGTGAAGAGCCGCGCCCCGAGTACTCCTTCGCGGTGCGCACCGACATCTGGGAGGAGCTGGGCCTCAGCCTCGAGCCGGCGAGCTTCGACGAGTTCGCAGATCAGCTCCGCACCGTCAAGGAGGCCTACCCCGACCTGTACCCGATGACCGACCGGTGGTCGGCCAACGGGCCGATCGAGGGCACGCTCGGCTTCGTGGCCCCGAACTTCGGCACGACCGCCGGGTGGGGCTACGGTCAGGGCGTGTGGTGGAACGGCGACGAGTTCGAGTACACCGGCGCGTCGGACGGCTACCGCGACCTGGTCGAGTACTACGCCTCGCTCGTCGAGGAGGGTCTCCTCGACCCCGAGGCCATCACGCAGGACGACGACCAGGCGCTGCAGAAGTTCGCGTCGGGTCAGGCCATGGCGATGGGCACCAACGACCAGGAGATCGTGCGCTACCGCTCGACGATCGAGGAGCTCGGAACGGATGCCGAAATCGGCATGATCCGAGTGCCGGCGGGTCCTGCCGGTGACAACTTCCAGTACGGTCAGCGTCTCGTGAGCGGATTCATGCTCTCGTCGGAGGTCGCCGAGTCCGAGAACTTCCTCGCTCTCCTGCAGTTCCTCGACTGGCTCTACTACTCCGACGAGGGTCTCGAGTTCGCCAAGTGGGGCGTCGAGGGCGTCACCTACGACAAGGAGGGTGACGACACCTGGGTTCTCAACGAGAACATCACGGCGATGGGGCTGAACCCCGGCGCACCCGAGAACCTGCAGGCGGACTACGGCTTCTCCAACGGCGTGTTCACGCTCGTCCACGGGTCGACCCTCGCTCTCGACCGCTCGATGCTCCGTCCCGAGGCGCTCGAGTTCGTCGAGTCGATGTCGACCAAGACGGTCCTCGAGCTGCCGCCGCCCGCACCGCTGGATGAGATCGAGCGCGAGCAGGTGTCGCTGTACCAGTCGGCGCTCAAGGACCACGTCTGGCAGAACACCTCGTCCTTCATCCTGGGTCAGCGGTCGATGGACGAATGGGACGACTACGTCGCGGAGCTCGAGGGGATGAACATGACGGCATACCTCGACATCGTCAACGCCGCTCAGAAGCGGTACGCCGAGAACAACTGACCTCGGCGGGTGCGGCCCCGCGTCCTCCTCCGGACGCGGGGCCGTTCCTGCGAGTGATGCCGTCGCCCGGCGATCCTCTCCCTGCTGTCCGCCCGCCGATCCGCCACCAGGAGCAGAGCACGATGACTCTTCCAGCCATGAGCAAGTTTCCCTATGGAGGCGACTACAACCCCGAGCAATGGAGCGAGGAGGTGTGGGACGACGACCACCGCGCGTTCGACCTCGCGGGCATCGACCTGCTGACCGTCGGGGTGTTCTCCTGGTCGCTCTCGCAGCCGGATGAGGAGACCTACGACTTCTCGGTGCTGGACCGCATCATCGATCGGGCCCACGCCGAGGGGCGGAAGGTGTGCCTGGCCACGGGCACCGCCGCAGTGCCGCCGTGGCTCGCGACCGCGTACCCCGATGTGTGCCGCGTCGACTTCGAGGGGCGCCGCCACGTCTACGGCGTGCGGCACAACGCCTGCACGAGCTCGCCGAATTACCGCCGGCTCGCCACGGCGATGGCGGGCCGGATCGCCGAGAGGTACGCCGGTCATCCCGCGGTCGTGGCGTGGCACATCAACAACGAGTACGGCGGGCTGTGCTACTGCGGATCGTGCGCGGCGGAGTTCCGCCTCTGGCTGCGCGACCGGTACGGATCGCTCGACCGCCTCAACGACGCGTGGAACGCCGACTTCTGGTCGCACCGGTTCACGGACTGGGGTCAGATCGTGCCGCCGAACATCCTGTCCGAGCACTGGAAGAGCCCGGACCACACGGCGTTCCAGGGGATCACGCTGGACTATCACCGGTTCAACACCGACAACATCCTGCGCTCCTTCCGCGAGGAGAAGGCGGCGATCCGCGAGCACTCGGATCTTCCTGCCACCACCAACATGATGGCGATATACCGTCACCTCGACTACCACCGGTGGGCGGACGACCTGGACTTCGCCTCGTGGGACAACTACCCCACCGACGGGTCGCCGGTCTCGCGTCAGGCGCTCAGCCACGCGCTCATGCGCGGGATCAAGGGCGGCCAGCCGTTCTGGCTCATGGAGCAGACGCCGACCATGACGTCCACGCGCGACTACAACCCCGTCAAGCGGCCGGGCCAGATGAGGCTCTGGTCGTGGCAGGCCGTGGCCCACGGCTCGGACTCGGTGCTGTTCTTCCAGATGCGGCACAGCAAGGGTGCGTCCGAGAAGTATCACGGCGCGGTGCTGAACCACGCGGGCCGCACCGATACCCGGGCGTTCCGCGAGGTCGCCGAGCTCGGCGCCGAGCTCGCGGCGGTCGGAGACCGGCTGCTGGGGTCGCGGACGCCGGCGCGGGTCGCCGTGCTCTTCGACTGGGACTCGTGGTGGGCCCTCGAGATCTCGGACGGCCCCAGCCGGTTCGTCAAGTACGAGAAGCAGATGGTCCAGTATCACGAGGCCCTCTGGCAGGCCGGCGCGGTGCTCGACGTCGTGCCGGTCACCGCCGACCTGTCGGGGTACGACGTCGTGGTCGCGCCCTTCCTCCACATGGTGAAGGGCGACACGGCCGCCCGGCTCGAAGCGGTCGCACGGCGCGGTGGCACGGTGGTGACCACCGTGCTCTCCGGGCGTGTGGACGAGGACGACAACGCCTTCCTCCTCGACGTTCCCGGCCCCCTCGCCCGGATCGTCGGGGTGCGGGTCGACGAGACCGATTCGCTGCCGCCGGCGCAGACGAACACCGTGGTGCTCTCGCGCCCCGGCGAGCCCGAGGTGCCCAGCGAGGCCTCCCTCGTCTTCGATCTGGTGATTCCGCAGGGTGCCGAGCCGGTCGGGTCCTACACGCAGGACTTCTACGCGGGGACCCCCGCCGTCACCCGGAACGGGATCGGCGACGGCTCGGCCTGGTACGTCGGCGCCTGCCTGGACCAGCGCGGGGTCGACTGGGTGATCCGCCACGCCCTCGCCGAGCAGGGGCTGCTCGGCGTCTTCGCCGACGTCCAGGACCTCGAACACACGACGCGCCAGATCGGCGGGCGCCGGTACGAGTTCGTGCTCAACCACAGCGGGGTCGACGTGGAGGTCCACTCCCCGTTCACCGGGACGGACATCCTTTCGGGGCGCGCCGTGACCGCCGGGGAGCCGCTGCGGCTCGCGGTGAACGGCGTCGCCGTGATCGAGGCCGGCTGATGCCGGGTGCCGCGACGCCCGGCAGGATGGATGGTGTGACCACTCCCGCGTCGTCCTCGGATCCCCGCCAGGGCGCGTTCTGGCGCGCCACGACGGTGGTGTACTGGTTCGTCGTCGTCGAGTGCTGCTTCCTGCTCGCTGCCGCCCCGGGGCTCGCCGGCGTCCTTCTGCTCGAGCGTCATCCGAGCAACATCCCGCTCTACGCGCTGTGCCTCGTGCCGCTCGGCCCCGCGTTCGCGGCAGCCGTGTCGACGATGGCGGCACGGGCGTCGGCCGACGAGACGAACGTCTGGCCCCGGTACTGGCGGGCGTACGTCCGCAACCTCGTCGACGTGCTGTGGGTCTGGATCCCCGCCCTCGCGCTCGCGACGGTGCTCGGCACCACCGTGGCGTTCGGCGCGTCGGTGGGGGTGGACCTGTTCTTCGGAGGGGCTGCGATCGTGCTGCTGGTCGCCCTCGCGCTGTGGTCGTCGCACGCCCTGGTGATCGCGTCGTTCTTCCGCTTCCGAGCGCGCGACATCGCGCGCCTCGCGCTGTACTACCTCGCCGCCAAGCCGCTGGTGACGCTCGGCGCCGCCTCGTACCTCGTGCTGGCCATCGCGCTCGTGACGTTCGGATCGGACTGGATGCTCGCGCTCGCCGCCGTCGTCTTCGCGGCTCTCGCGGGCGCGAACGCGCGTCCGATGATCGCCGACGTCAGGGCGCGGTTCACCACCGACGCGGAGTGAGGCGGGGAACGGTCAGAAGATCGTTCGCCCGGCCTCGTCGGCGATGCCGGACTTGCGCCAGAAGTACGTGTTGATCTGATCGCGCCACTCGACCGCCGAACGCAGCTGCTCCGCGAAGCGCTCCCGCCCGCGGGCGTGGAGGTCGTCCGGCAGACGGCCCTCCAGCGCGTCCCACGCCGCCACCATCTCGCGCACGCGCTCGACGCCGGCGAAGTGGGTGTCGTAGATGTGCTGGATGACCGTCCGGCCGCTGTGGAGCCGGTGGGTGTAGGGCACGTGATGGAAGAAGAGGATCAGCTCGTCGGGCACCGTGTCGAGCGACTCGTACCGGCTGGCCCACGGCTCGGCGTACTGGCCTGCGTATCCGGTGCCGCCGGCGACCGTCCGGTCGACGCCGATGCCGTCGCGATCGGCGAAGTGATAGGTGCCCCACGCGGAGTACTCGTAGCCGTCGACGTCGGGGCCGTAGTGGCGGTTCAACGGGCTCACCATGAAGCACACGCCGAGGGGAGCGGTGTACGACTCGTACGTCCGCCAGGAGTCGTCGAGGATCGAGCGGATGCCGCGGCGCGCCGTCTCATCGTGACCGAAGGTGAGCGCGATCCACTCGTCCAGGATCGTCCCGGGCTCGAGCGCCGGATCCCAGGCCAGCCGCCCGTAGGCGTACAGGTTGGCCTGCGCGAGCGGGTGGCCCGTCCAGAACGCGTCGGCCCCGACGTTGGACACCGCTGCGATCCCGCCGGCGACGATCTCGGCGAGCATGGGCCCGTCGTCGCCGGTCGGCCGGAACGCGAGGATCTCGCTCCACTGCGGGCCCAGGTAGACCGCGTGCTGCTGCTGGCCGGTGTACTCCTGGGTCACCTGCAGCTCGAGGGCCACGCGCGTGCGGGTCATGGCCGGGATGACGGGGGAGACCGGCTCCCGCACCTGGAAGTCGAGCGGACCGTACTTCACCTGGAGTACGACGTTGTCGTCGAAGCGTCCGTCGAGGGGCGCGAAGGTGTCGTAGGCGGCGCGCGCCCGGTCGGTCGTGCGGTCGCGCCAGTCCTGGCGATGGTTGTAGACGAAGGCGCGCCAGTGCACGAGGCCGCCGTGCGACGCCAGTGCACGGGCGAGCATGTTCGCGCCGTCGGCGTGGTCGCGCCCGTACGCGTAGGGTCCCGGCTGTCCCTCCGAGTCGGCTTTCACCAGGAACCCGCCGAAGTCCGGGATCCGCGCGTAGACACGGGCGGCGGCATCCGTCCACCACCGCTGCACCGCGGGCTCGAGCGGATCCGAGGTGTCCAGGTCGCCCAGGGTCAGCGGTGAGGCGAAGTTGACCGACAGGTGCGTCCGTATACCCCACGGCCGGAAGATCGCGGCAAGACGCTCGACGCTGCCGAGATCGTCGGTGAGCAGGCGCGCTTCGCGTCGCCCGACGTTGACGTTGTTGATCGTGACGCGGTTGATGCCGATCGACGCGAGGAGCCGCGCATAGCGCTCGACGCGCGAGAGGTCGTCACGCAGCATCCCCTCCCGGTAGAAGATCGAGCCGTCGGCGTAGCCGCGCTCGACCTGACCCATGTGGGGGTGGACCGCGACGTTGTCCCAATGGTCGAGCATCCGCAGCTCGTGCAGCGGTTCGTGCCGCGTCGTGCCGTCGCCGCCGCCGAGTGCGAGGTGGCGCACGTGGTGGAACCAGCCGTAGAGCGCACCGCTCGGGCCGCCGTACGCGACCACAACCCGGCCCTCCCGCACATGGTGGACGAAGCCCTCCGCGCCGAGGTCGGCGGTCGGCAGATCGCCGAGGCCGTGGGCGGCCGCGTCGCCGGCGGACAGGATCAGGATGTCGGGAGTGGAGGCGGCCTGGGTCATGCCGGCCCGCGCCGCCTCGGCGCGGACGGTGTCGAGCACGTCCCCTTCGCCAAGGACCGAGACGGTGCGGCCGCCGAGCGCCGCGAAGCGATCGTCGGGCAGCCACATCGGATGCTCGCGCAGCGAACGGCTGGGTGCGGGTGCGTCGGAAGTCATGCGTTCCTCATCGTCGGTGGTGGGGGATGGATGCCGGGGCCTCAGGTCTCACCAGTCGTGCACGGTGCCGTCGACCAGCCTCGCCGCAGGCAGGAACGCGGGTTCGTAGCTGAAGCGCTCGGCGGCGGCGTCGTCGTAGTCGACGCCCAGACCCGGGGCGTCGCCCGGGTGCAGGAAGCCGTCCGCGAAGCGGTACGACGTGCGGAAGACCTCGTGGGTGAGCTCGTGGTGCGCCATGTGCTCCTGGATGCCGAAGTTGTGGATCGCGAGACCCACATGCAGGGCGGCCGACATCCCCACCGGCGAGATGTCGGTGGGACCGTGGCTTCCCGACTTGATCTGGTACTGCCCGGCGAAGTCGAACAGCCGCTTCAGGTGCGTGATGCCGCCCGTGTGGGTGACCGAGGCGCGGACGTAGTCGATGAGCTGCTCCTGGATGAGGGTCCGGAAGTCCCATACCGAGTTCAGCACCTCGCCGATCGCGAGTGGCGTCGTCGTGTGCCGGCGCACGAGCCGGAGCGACTCCTGGTTCTCGGCGGGGGTGCAGTCCTCCAGCCAGAACAGGTCGTACGGCTCGAGCGCCCGCCCGAGCCGCGCCGCCTCGATGGGAGTGAGGCGATGGTGGACGTCGTGCAGGAGCATCACCTCGGGTCCGAACTCAGCGCGTGCCCATTCGAAGAGCTCGGGGGCGTATCGCAGGTAGCGACGCGAGTCCCACCCCTCCTCGATGTGGAGCCCCGCGCGCTTCGCCGGCTCGTAGGTGTAGCGACCGCCGCTCGCGCGTGCGGAGGCGATGCCGTACCCGCCGCCCATCCCGGGCACCGCGACCTGGAGCCGGATCGCGCGGTACCCCTCGTCGAGGCGTGCGCGGACGGAGTCGCCGAGGTCCTCCAGGTCGGCGCCCGACGCGTGGGCGTAGGCGAGGCACCCGTCGCGGGACGCTCCGCCCAGCAGTTGGTGGACCGGCATGCCCGCGAGCCTGCCCTTGATGTCCCACAGCGCCATGTCGACCGCGGCGACGGCACTCATCGTGATCGGCCCGCGGCGCCAGTACGCGGAGCGGTAGAGGAACTGCCAGGTGTCTTCGATGCGGTGCGCGTCCCGCCCGATGAGGAGCGGCACGACGTGATCGCGCAGGTACGACGCGACGGCGAGCTCGCGGCCGTTGAGCGTGGCGTCGCCGAGGCCCACCACGCCGTCGTCGGTGGTGATGCGAAGGGTGACGAAGTTGCGCGACGGACTGGTGACCAGCACTTCCGCCGATCGGATGCGCGCGACCGCCGTCATGCGAGCGACCCGGACTCCGCGACGGCAGCCGCACCGGGTGCCGTCCGGGCCGCGCCGGCCCGTCGCGGCGCGGGATAGCTCTCACGGGGCAGGGTGTAGGCCAGCTCGACCGCCGCCTCGATCGCCTCATCGAGGTCGAGCCTGTGCTCGGCGACGAGCCGGGCGAGATGCCCGGCGTCGATGCGGCGCGACAGGTCGTGCCGGGCGGGGATGGAGCAGAACGCGCGGGTGTCGTCGACGAATCCGCTCGTGTTGCGCAGGCCCGCCGTGTCTCCGATCGCCTCACGGAAACGCCGCATGGCGTCGGGCGTGTCGAGGAACCACCATGGCGCGCCCAGGCGCAGCGCGGGGTAGACGCCGGCGAGCGGGGCGAGCTCGCGCGAGTAGACCGTCTCGTCGACGGTGAAGACGATGAGCCGGAAATCCTCGTGGTGGCCGAACGCCTCGAGCACGGGGCGCAGCGCGTGCGTGAACTCGGCGGCGACCGGGACGTCGTAGCCGATGTCGTGCCCGAAGCGCTCCGCGATGCCGCGGTCGTGGTCGCGCATGACACCGGGGTGCAGCTGCATCACCAGGCCGTCCTCGGTGGCCATCTCGGCCATCCGGAACAGCATGTGGCCGGTGAACGCGGACGCGGATGCGAGATCGATTCCGCCGTCTCGTGCCGCGGCGAACAGCCTGCGCGCCACAGCGGGTTCCAGCGGCGCCATGAGAGCGGAGCGGTGACCGTGATCGGAGGCTCGTGCCCCCGCGTCCGCGAACGCCCGCCGCCGGGCGCGGAGGGCGGCGAGGTAGCCGTCGTAGTCGTGCGCGTCGATCCCGGCGCTCTCGCTGAGGGCGTCGAGCTGCCGGGTCCAGTCGCCTCGCCCGGGCTCCAGGAGCGGATCGGGGCGGAACGTGGGGATGACCCGGCCTCCCCACCCGTCCGCCGCCAGCCGCCCGTGGGCGGCGAGGTCGGAGGTGGCCGGATCGGTCGTCGCGAGCAGCTCGATGCCGAAGCGCTCGAACAGCGCGCGCGGGCGGTACTCGGGCCGGCTGAGACGGTCCGCGATGTGGTCGTAGAGGGCATCCGCCGTCTCGGGCGAGGGGCGCTGCGGCGCTTCGAAGACCTCGGCGAGTACCTGCTCGAGCCAGAAGCGGGTGGGCGTACCGCGCAGCGCGGGCCAGCCGGCGCAGAATCGCCGCCAGATCGCGCGCGGGTCGGTCTCGACCGCGGCGCCGCGTGACGCGCCCGCGCCGAGGTCGGCGACCGAGCGCACCCCCGATTCCCGCACCGGACCGGGCGCGGTGGACTGGGAGACCAGCATGCGCACCAAGTAGTGGTCGGGGGTGACCAGCAGCGACGACGGGTCCGAGAAAGCCTCGTCGTCGGCGAGCATGTCGACATCGACGTGACCGTGCATAGAGACGATGGGAAGCGCCGCAGTCCGAGCCAGGATGCGGCGGGCCAGGGCCCGTACGCCGGGGTCTGCCGGCAGGGCGCGATCAGGATGCAGCGGCTGCTGCGCAGTGGGGGCGTCGTCGCCGCCGTGGACCGGCATAGGGGGGCTCCTCGGGAATGTAAACGTTATTATCCTAGTGTCCATCGCGCATTCCGTCACGGTGGTTGGGATGATGGAGCCCTGAACCGCGAGTGAGGTGTCCGTTCGACATGGTGACCGTCCATGACGTCGCAGCGCGATCGGGCGTCTCGATCGCCACCGTGTCGCGCACCCTCCGTGAGCCGCATCGGGTCTCCGACGACACCCGCGATCGCGTCCTCGCCGCGATCGACGAGCTGGGCTACCGGCCCAATCGCGCCGCGGCGAGTCTGCGCCGCGGCCGCACCGGGGTCATCGCGCTCGTCGTCCCCGACATCGAGAACCCGTACTTCTCGTCGATGACCAAGGGCGCCCAGGCCATGTCGCGCGAGCGCGGGTACGGCCTGGTCGTGGTGGACACGACCGAGCGCGCCGACGTCGAAGACGAGGAGATCCGTGCGCTGCGCTCGCAGATCGACGGGCTCATCCTCGCTTCGTCGCGGCTGGCGGACGAACGGCTGGCCGAGGTGGTCGCCGAGAACACGTGCGTCCTCATCAACCGCGATCTCGGCGACGACGGGCCGGACATCCCCTCCGTCACCATCGACGAGTCCGCGGCAGGTCGCGCCGCGATCGACCACCTCTACGGGCTGGGTCACCGCCGGGTCGTCTACGTCGGCGGGCCGGCGACGTCGTGGTCGCAGGCCCGGCGGTCGCGCGGGATCGCGGAAGCGGCGGCTGCGCTGCCCGACCTCACTCTGGTCGAGCTTCCCGATTCCACGCCGACGTCGGCGGGGGGCCGGGCGGTCGCAGCCCGCGCGCTGCAGACCGGCGCGACCGCGGTGATCGCCTACAACGACCTCGTCGCACTCGGAATGCTGGCGCAATGGTCCGAATCGGGAGTGCGCGTGCCCGACCAGATCAGCCTCATGGGATTCGACAACACCTTCGTGACGGACCTGGCCTCGCCGCCCCTCACGAGCGTCGGTGCCGACTTGCGCGAACTCGGGGATGCAGCGGTCGAACTGCTCCTCGAGCGCATCGACGCGCGCGGGGCGGCCCCCGAGGGCGACATCCACCGCTCGCTTCACCCGCGGCTCGCCATCCGCTCTTCCACTGCGCCGCCCCCGGCCTGAGCCACCGCGCCTGCGGGCGCAGGGGTCGGCGCCGTCGCAGGGCCACCCTCGCCAGGAGGCGCGTCGACGGCATCGGGCTGCGCTCCCGCCGCGACAGGGCCATCGGAGCCCACCGCCCGGGCCACCGCCTCGTCGATCCGACGCTGCACGCGCGCGGACGATCGCCGGCGCAGGCGCAGGATCAGCACGACCGCAGCGGAGACGACGGCGAGCAGGGCGATCTGCGACCACGGCACCGTCCAGACGGTGAACGACGTCGTCGAGGCGGCGACCGTCCCCGCGGGCACGTCCTCGCCGACCACCTCAGGCGCCACCTGCACTTCGCCGTGGCCGAGAAGAAGGGGCCAGACGTCGAACGTCGAGGAGGCCTGCACGGCGTCGCCGGGGAGGATCTCGCGGATCGTCGACGCGTGCGACGCGGGTGCGATGCCGAACGGTCCCGCGATCGTGGTGGTGGACGTCGCGCCGAGGCGGACGTTGCCGGAATTGCCGAGGGTGTAGTCGACGCGGACCGTGCCGGGTGAGAACGGGTTCCACGACGGCTCGTAGGCGACCGAGACGGCATCGACGGCCAGTGCGGTCACGACCGGGCCGTCGACCCGCAGATGCACGCGCACGCCGACGCGGCTCGCCATCTCGACGCCGGAGCCCTCGGCGGGCACGAACTGCGCCACGAGCCCGGCCGGGTGATCGCCCGGAGAGGCGTCCGTGGGCACGGCGATCCGCAGCGGGATGACCACGGTCTCGTCGGCGGGAACCTCGATCGTCATGGTCTCGCCCGCAGTGGGATCCTCGTCGCCGACGGCGCCGATGTCGATCCACGCGCCGCCGTCGACAGGATGCTCGCCGGGAGGCAGCAGGTCGAAGCTGCCGTCGGGCGTGACGATCCCGTCGCTCGCGTAGACCGCGAACGTCGCGGGGTGCGGGCTGAAGTTGGTGAGGGCCACCTGGTCGTCGGCCGTCTCGCCGGGCCCGATCACGTGGCGCAGAGAGACGCGGTCGTCGGTTCCGCCGTCGCCGTCCGTGCCGGCAGGGGAGAGCGACCAGGTCGTGCCGGGAGCGGTGTCATCGGCCAAGGCGCCGGAGGGCGCGGCGAGGATGAGGCCGACGAGGATCGCCGCGCCGGCACGGGGGAGCAGATGGGGGACATTCATCGCGGACTCCGATGTGTGGGCGGGGATGCGTCGATGGGCGACGCGGGAAGGGGCGCGGCCGACCGAGGGCGGCCGGCCGCGCCGATGTGGGTGCGTGCGTCAGTCCTCGGGGAAGAGGGTGACGGTCAGCACGCCTGTGTACCTGCCGGGTGGGGTGTCCACCGGCACCTCGAGGGCGAGGCCCGCGCTCAGGTCCGTCGAGCCGAACCGGCCTTCGGGCGACGCCCCCGCGAGCCGACTGGGGCCCGCCAGCCCCGTGCCGCCGTCGAGTATCGTCGGCACCGGGGCACCCGCGGTCACCCCCGTACGAGGGGTGAGCACCTCGGGCGACCACCCGAGATGGCCCGCATCCAGCACTGCTCCGCCCGCGTCGAAGTCGCTCGACTGGCCCGAGACCGACCAGCCGCCGTCTCCCGCCTGCTCGGCGTTGCGCGAATCGGTGACAGTCACGACGGGAAGCTCCCCCTCGAACCGGATCCGGTCACCGGCGTTCGCGCCCGCTTCGAGCACGACCCCCTCGCCGAAGTCGGCCACCGTCATCGACAGCGAACCGGGCTCACCGGGCTCGGCCACGGTCGCCTCGAGCGGGATTCCCTCCCCCTCCGGCTGCCGCGGCTCGACGACGAGCGTCACCAGCGACCGAGCAGGCAGCTCGAGGTCCGTCTTGCCGTCGGCGGTTGTGGCGATGCCCTCCGTCTCGACCAGCTGGTGGGTCTGGTCGTTCAGGTAGGCCGTGGGCTGGCTGTCGATGTCGATGTCGGTCGAGATCGGCAGAGTGCCGTTGTTCAGCAGCTGCACGACCCGCGTGCCGTCGGCGTTGTCGAACGCCGCCACCTTGAGGTCCGCAATGGCGTGCACCGCATCGAAACGCGCCGCCTCGGGGCGGATGAACCGGCTGAACGCGGCCATGCCGTAGAGGCGCGCACCCACGGTGTAGGTGTCGTTCTCGACGTCCACGACCATGAGCGACCCGGATCCGCCCTGGCTCACGCCGAGCCACCACAGGTAGCCGGTCGCGTTCGCACGGGTCAGGGTGTCCATCAGGTGATCCACCATCCGGATGCCGTCCGAGCCGGCGCCGGGGCTGCCGTCCCAGTTCGCGTTGAACTGCGTGAGGCCGGCCACTGAGGCGGCCCACTCCGACATCCAGAGCGGCTTCTCGGTCTCGAAGGTGGTGTCCGAGCGGCTGGCGTAGGAGTGAGCGGTGAGCACATCGACCCACTGCGCCGCCTCGGCATCCTCCTGGATCGCGCTGTGGTAGTTCTTGCCCTGATTCCAGCCGAACGACTCGCAGCACAGCAGGTCGTAGCCGGCCGCGTCGAAGACCGGTCCCGCCGTCTTGGTGAACTCGACCGCCTGCGCCGGAGTCAGCCGCATGGCCTCGTAGGTCGCGGTGTAGTCGGGCTCGTTCGCGAACGCGAGTCCGTCGATCTCGACGCCCTCCTGCTTGTAGAAGTCCGCCCAGGCGACGAGATAGTCGGCGTAGGCGTCCGTCCAGTCCCCGCTCTCGCAGGCTGCGCCGCTCAGACCGCACAACGTCCCGCCGCTCGTGGGCGAGTTGTTCGTCTTCATGTAGCCGGGCGCGGTCCAGGCGTTGCCGTAGATGTACTCGACGCCGGCGGCCTCGGCCTCCTGGGCGAACCAGACCTGGCCGTTGTCGTAGCCGTCCCACTGATAGTTCGGCTGGGCATCCGGGCCGCCCGGGTCGGTGGGCTGGATCGACTGCATCACGTCGTACGTGTTGATCGACTGCCCGCCGATGCCCAGCCGGAGGATGGACGGGTCGACGCCCGTGTCGCCGAGCAGGAGCTCGACGGCTTCGGCCTTCTTCTCGTCCGAGAGCATGTTGAGGCGGTGGGTGCGCTGGAAGGCGGCGGAGTAGCCGAAGCCGTCGATGGTCTGCTGCACACTTTCGGGCTGCAGGTCGATCTCCGTCGCGTCATCGGCTGTGGCAATGGTGGGAACAGCCAGCGCCGATCCCGTCAGTGCCACAGCGGCAACTAACGACATTGTCTTCTTCACAGTTCTCCTTCGAAACTGTCGGCGTGTAATGTAAACGTTAACTTAGCCATGCGATGGAGCGAGCGTCAACGACTTTTATCCCTTTGATCAGGCACTGAACGCGCGGACCGCGGTACGAGCTGCGGAGACTCTCCCGCTCGCTCCAGCGCCCGTTTCGCGAGGGAGAATCGACGGTGGGTTCGTCTCGATCGAGCGAACTGTGAAGGCGCAGACATGAAACTTTCGGACCCCGCCGCGCTCGAGAGGACCACGGCCGACGAGGTCGAGCGCTCCGTGCCGGCCGACGTTGCCACTGCCGACTCCGACATCGTCGAGACGCTCGTCGCGCGCATGTCGCTCGACGAGGAGCTGGCGCAGCTGTACGGCGTGTGGGTGGGGGCCTCGGACGAAGGCAACGACGTCGCGCCCCACCAGCACGACGTCGAGGATCCCGTCGACCTCGACGCGCTGCTTCCGTCGGGCCTCGGTCAGCTGACCAGGCCGTTCGGCACCAAGCCGGTCGACGCCGGCGTCGGCGCACTGTCGCTGATGCGCACGCAGGAACGGCTGCGCGCGGCATCCCGCTTCGGCATTCCTGCCCTGGCGCACGAGGAGTGTCTCGCAGGCTTCGCCGCCTGGGGGGCGACGGCCTACCCCGTACCGCTGAGCTGGGGGGCGACCTTCGACCCCGACCTCGTCCAGCGGATGGCCCGCCACATCGGCGACGACATGCGCTCCGTCGGAGTGCATCAGGGTCTCGCCCCCGTGCTCGACGTGGTCCGCGACGCGCGGTGGGGCCGGGTCGAGGAGACGATCGGTGAAGACCCGCACCTGGTGGCGACGATCGCGACCGCCTACGTGACCGGTCTCGAGTCCGCCGGCATCGTCGCGACCCTCAAGCACTTCGTCGGCTACTCGGCCTCGAAGGGCGGCCGCAACCTGGCGCCCGTGTCGGTCGGTGCGCGCGAGCTGCAGGACGTGCTGCTTCCGCCCTTCGAGATGGCGGTGCGAGACAGCGGCGTGCGCAGCGTCATGAACTCCTACGCCGACATCGACGGCGTGCCGACCGCCGCGGACAGGTCTCTGCTCACCGACCTGCTGCGGGACGAGTGGGGTTTCGAGGGGACGGTGGTCGCCGACTACTTCTCCATCGCCTTCCTCAGGCTCCTCCACGGGGTGGCGGATTCGTGGGCGGATGCCGCGGGCGCCGCGCTGGAGGCGGGCATCGATGTCGAGCTGCCGACCGTGAAGACCTTCGGCGAGCCGCTGCGACGCGCCGTCGAGGAGGGCGTCGTCGACCCGGCGCTCATCGATCGAGCCCTGCGCCGGGTGCTGCGTCAGAAGCAGCAGCTCGGACTCCTCGACGAGGCCTGGTCGGCCGTTCCGGACGCGCTCGCGGGGGCGGACCTGTCGTCACCCGAAGCGGTGCGCGGCATCGTCGACCTTGATCCGCCCCGCAACCGCGCGCTCGCGGCCCGACTTGCGGAGGAGGCGATCGTGCTCCTCCGCAACGACGGCACGCTGCCGCTCGCCCGGCCCGCGACGATCGCGGTCATCGGCCCCAACGCCGACGATCCCTACGCGATGCTCGGGTGCTATTCGTTCCCGACGCACGTCGTGACGCAGCATCCGGGAACCGACATGGGCATCCGCATCCCGACCCTCCTCGACGCGCTGCGCGAGGAGTTCCCGGGGGCGCGGATCATCCACGAGCGGGGCACGTCCGTCGACGGGGGCGAACGCGACAGCTTCGACGCCGCGATCGCCGCCGCCCGCGAAGCCGACGTCGCCGTGCTGGCGCTCGGCGACCGCGCCGGCCTCTTCGGGCGCGGGACGAGCGGCGAGGGATGCGACGCGCCGTCGCTGGACCTGCCCGGCGCGCAGCAGCAGCTGATCGACGCGGTGCTCGACACCGGGACCCCGGCCGTCGCCGTGCTGCTGGCCGGCCGCCCGTACGCGCTCGGACGCGCCGCGGGAGACGCCGCGGGCGTGATCGAGGCGTTCTTCGCGGGCGAAGAGGGCGCGGCGGCGATCGCCGGCGTGCTGAGCGGCCGCGTCAACCCGAGCGGGCGGCTGCCCGTCAGCGTGCCGTCGTCGCCTGGCAGCCAGCCCACGACATACCTCGCGGCCAAGCTGGCGCGCCGTACCGACGTCTCGAACATCGACCCGACGGCGGCATTCCCCTTCGGCCACGGGCTGTCGTACACGTCCTTCGCGTGGTCGCCGCTCGTCGGCGACGCCGTCGAGATCGCGACCGACGGCGAGCTGACCGTCGGCCTGCGCGTGACGAACGAGGGGGAGCGCGCCGGCGCCGATGTGGTGCAGCTGTACCTCCACGACCCGGTCGCGTCGGTGGCCCGGCCGCTGCAGAAGCTGATCGCGTACGCCCGGGTGTCTCTCGAGCCGGGTGAGGCCGTGGACGTCCGGTTACGGGTGCACGCCGACCTCACCGCGTACACCGGTGCGGCGGGGGAGCGCGTCGTCGACGCCGGCCGGATCGTGCTCTCGGCAGGCAGATCCAGCGGGGATCTCGTCTCGGCGCACGCCGTGGTGCTCGCGGGGCCCGAACGGCGGGTGGATCACCGCCGTCGGCTGCGGGCGGGGATCGAGGTCTCGCGGGTCGTCGGCGAGGCGTGATGCCGCTGGACGGGGCATCCATTCTGGTATAGGTTGTCGACAGCAACATTTATCGCAAAGGAGCGTCATGCCCACGCAGTCCACCGGACCGACCCCGACTCGCGCCGACAAGTTCTCGTTCGGTCTGTGGACCGTCGGCTACAACGGCACCGATCCCTTCGGCGGCCCGACCCGTCCGCCGCTCGACGTCGTGCACGCTGTCGAGAAGCTCGCCGAGCTCGGCGCCTACGGTCTCACCTTCCACGACGACGATCTGTTCGCCTTCGGCTCGACCGACGCCGAGCGCCAGAAGCAGATCGACCGCCTCAAGGGCGCCCTCGCCGACACCGGCCTCATCGTGCCGATGGTGACGACCAACCTGTTCTCGGCCCCCGTCTTCAAGGACGGCGGCTTCACCGCCAACGACCGCGACGTGCGCCGCTACGCGCTGCGCAAGGTCTTCCGCCAGCTCGACCTCGGTGCCGAGCTCGGCGCCAAGACCTTCGTCATGTGGGGCGGCCGCGAGGGCGCCGAGTACGACGCCGCCAAGGACATCCGCCAGGCGCTGGAGCGCTACCGCGAGGCCGTGAACCTGCTCGGCGACTACGTCACCGACAAGGGGTACGACATCCGCTTCGCCATCGAGCCGAAGCCCAACGAGCCCCGCGGCGACATCCTGCTGCCGACGCTCGGTCACGCGATCGCGTTCATCGACTCGCTCGAGCGTCCCGAGCTCTTCGGCCTCAACCCCGAGGTCGGCCACGAGCAGATGGCGGGCCTCAACTTCGCCGCCGGCATCGCCCAGGCGCTGTTCCACGGCAAGCTCTTCCACATCGACCTCAACGGCCAGCGCGGCATCAAGTACGACCAGGACCTCGTCTTCGGTCACGGCGACCTGCACAACGCGTTCGCGCTCGTCGACCTGCTCGAGAACGGCGGCCCCGGCGGTGTGCCCGCGTACGACGGTCCGCGCCACTTCGACTACAAGCCCTCGCGCACCGAGGACGAGACCGGCGTGTGGGACTCGGCCGCCGCGAACATGCGCACGTACCTGCTGCTCAAGGAGCGTGCCGCGGCCTTCCGCGCCGACCCCGAGGTGCAGGAGGCCCTCGAGGCGGCCAAGGTGTTCGAGCTGTCGACCCCGACGCTCAACCCCGGCGAGTCCTACGACGACTTCCTCGCCGACCGCTCGGCCTTCGAGGACTTCGACACCGACGCCTACCTCGGCGGCAAGGGCGGCGGCTTCGTCCGCCTCCAGCAACTCGCGACCGAGCACCTGCTCGGCGCCCGCGGCTGACCCGCGAACGGATGCTGTGGCCGACCGCGCGTCGGCCACAGCATCCGTCTTCCCGCCCGCCGGTTGAGCGTGTCCCACTTTCTGTCGGATACAGCGCCCCTACCGGCACAATTCGGGACATGAAGGACGGAACCCGGGACATGAAGGAAGGGCGGGCGCGATGACGCTGGTCATGGGCGTCGACTCGTCGACGCAGTCGTGCAAAGTGCTGGTGACGGATGCCGCGACCGGCAGTGTCGTGCGGCAGGGGCGTGCATCGCACCCGGACGGCACGTCGGTCGACCCCGAGGCGTGGTGGACGGCGCTGCAGGCGGCGATCGCCGACGCCGGCGGCCTCGACGACGTGAGCGCGTGGGCGATCGGCGGGCAGCAGCACGGCATGGTCGCACTGGATGCCGAGGGGCGGGTGATCCGCGATGCGCTGCTGTGGAACGACACCCGCTCGGCGCAGGCGGCCGTCGACCTCACGGCCGAGTTCGGCGCCGACGAGCTCGCGCGGCGGACGGGACTCGTGCCCGTGGCATCCTTCACCATCACGAAGCTCCGCTGGCTGCGCGATCACGAACCCGAGAACGCCGCTCGCGTGGCCGCCGTCGCCCTGCCGCACGACTGGCTGACGTGGCGACTGCGCGGCTTCGGCCCCGACGGCGCATCACCGCGCGGACCGGTGCTCGACGAGCTCGTCACCGACCGCTCGGACGCCTCGGGCACCGGGTACTGGAATCCCCAGACCGGCGGCTACGACCGTGAGCTGCTCGCCGCGGCGCTCGGTCACGATGCGGCGCTGCCGCGTGTGCTCGGACCCGAGGAATGGGTGACGGATGCCGCGGGCCGCCGTGTCGGCGGCGGTGCCGGCGACAACGCGGGCGCGGCCCTCGGGCTCGGTGCCGGTCCCGGAGACGTCGTGGTGTCGATCGGCACGAGTGGGACCGTCTTCGCGGTGAGCGAGGAGCGCACCATCGATCCGTCCGGCACGGTCGCCGGGTTCGCGGACTGCACGGGACGTTTCCTGCCGCTCGTCGCGACGCTCAACGCCGCGCGCGTCCTCGACGCGATCGCCCGCGTGCTCGGTGTCGACCACGCCGAACTCTCCCGGCTCGCCCTCGCGGCCCAGCCGGGCGCGTCGGGACTGCAGCTGGTGCCGTACTTCGAAGGTGAGCGGACGCCGAACCTGCCCGACGCCACGGCGTCGCTCACCGGCATGACGCTCGCCTCGACGACGCGTGAGAACCTCGCCCGCGCGGCCGTGGAGGGCATGCTGTCCGGGCTCGCCGCCGGCCTCGCCGCGCTGCGCGGGCTGGGCGTTCCGCTGGAGCGGGCTCTGCTCATCGGCGGTGGCGCGCAGTCCGAGGCGGTGCGCGAGATCGCGCCGCTGGTGCTGGGACTGCCGGTCGAGGTGCCCGAGCCCGGGGAGTACGTGGCGCTCGGCGCCGCGCGGCAGGCGGCATCCGTCCTCTCGGCCTGATCTCGTCGACCGAGCGGGGCCTCCGCGGCAGGCACCCCGTGCCCGCTGTCCGTGCCCTCGCCCACCCGGCCGGCCGTCCGTCCGTCGAGGATTCAGGAGAACCGCGGGAGCTGAGCGGGCGTGCGGGCCCCTGGACGGCGTGTCTCCTGAATCCTCGACGCAGCGAGGCGCGGGCGTCGCCGGTCTCCACCGTGTCGATGCGCACGCGCCGCGCCGCCCCTCGGCCCGAGCATCTCGTGCCCGGGCGTGCGTCCTCACCCCGCGGCAACGGCGGCGCGGCGGTACCATTCCCGCATGGCGGACACGATCGCCGGGCTCGAGCGGGCTCGGGCGGCATATCGGTCCGGTGACTGGGAGACGGCGCGGGACGGCTTCGCAGCGGCCCGGGATGGGGCGGCGGCCACCGGCGACGATCTGCGCGCCCTCGCGTCGTGCGAGTGGTGGCTCGGTCGCCAGGAGGCGGGGCTGGAGCACCTCGAATCCGCGTTCCGGGCGTTCTCGCGCGAGGGCGCCGAGATGGCCGCCGCCGAAGCGGCCCTCGTCATCGCGCTGGTGCGGCTCACCCGCGCCGAGCTGACAGTGGGCACCGCGTGGGCCCGGCGGGCGCACAAGATCCTCGCGGGCCTCCCCGACGGGCGGGGCCACGCCTACGACGTCTACCTGACCGCGAGCATGGACCTCGACGACACGGGAGCGCTCTGGCCCGCCGAGAGCGTCTCGCGCATGCAGCAGCTGGCCGACGAGCTGCGGGTTCCGGCGGTGTCGGCGCTGAGTGCCGTCGTGTCAGGGATGCACGCGATCCGCGCCGGACGCACCGCCGAGGGCTTCGCCCAGCTCGACGAGGCGATGCTGTGCGTCGTCTCGGACGATCTCGAGCCCGAGTGGGCGGGCGACGTGCTCTGCACGACCATCCACGTGTGCCATGAGCTGGCGGACTTCCAGCGCATGGCCGACTGGACGCGCGCGGCAGAAGCATGGTGCGCGTCGCGCGGTGCCCACGTCGTCTACGCCGGCGTGTGCCGTGTGCACCGGCTCGAGCTGCAGTCGGCGAGCGGGGAGTGGGATGCCGCGGAAGCGGCGCTGCAGCGCGCGTGCGACGACCTCGGATCCGACCATCCATGGGTCGCCGGCGAGGGCTGGCACCAGCTGGGCGAGATCCGCCGGCTGCGCGGCGACGGGGCGGGGGCACGCGCGGCGTATGGCCGGGCGCGATCGGCCGGCATCGATCCGGTCCCCGGCGAGGCGCTGCTCGTGCTCGCAGAAGGCGAGCCCGAGCGGGCCGCGGAGATGATCACGACGTCGCTCGAGCAGCGCGACCGCATGGGTCGGGCGCGGCTGCTGCGTCCGGGCGTCGAGATCGCGCTCGCCACCGGGCGGACCGAGTGGGCCCAGCAGCTGCTCGACGAGCTCGAGGCCGACGCCCGCGCCTTCGGCAGCGACGGATTCCAGGCGTGGGCAGCCCACGCCGGCGGGATGGCGATGCTCCACGCCGGCGACGCCGCAGGCGCGATCGGCCGCCTGCACGTTGCCCTCGACCTCTTCCGGCGGCTGCGTCAGCCCTGGGAGCAGGCGAACGTGCTGTACTGGCTGGCCTCCGCGCACGAGCGGCGTGGCGACGCCGCTCTCGCGGGGCAGCTGCGCGAGCAGGCGGGCGTCATCTTCGAGCAGCTGGGTGCGCCGCCCGTGGTCGTCCGCTCCGCTTCCACGCCGGCCGACGGCGGTCCGCTGACGGCCCGGGAGCGCGAGATCGTCGAGCTGGTCGCACAGGGCAAGGCGAATCGGCAGATCGCCGAAGAGCTTTACATCAGCGAGAAGACGGTGAGCCGGCACCTCGCCAACGTCTACGTCAAGCTCGACGTCGGCTCGCGCACGGCGGCCGCCGCGTGGTGGCACGAGCAGGCCGGCCCACGCGGCCGCTGATCCCGCGCCGGGGCCCGATGATCCCAGCCCACGCCGCTCGCGGTGCCTCTGCTCGTCGGACCCATTGATCGGCGTGGGCGCTGGTCCGTTGTGCGGGGCAGCGCATCGAGCGCGGGTCGATGCACCGAATGGTGCAGACCGCCCCGCCAAGTTGCGTAGTTCACCCGACGCGCCGGCGACCGGCTGCTCCGTAGCGTCGGAACCAGACATTCGAAGCACGCACGAAGGAGACGACGATGTCCACCACGACCATCACCGAAACAGCCGCCGAATCAGGAACTGACGCGACGGCGGAGTTCGCCGACCGGCTCATGGGCGCGACGCTCGGCTGGTTCGACATCATGGCCATCCACCTGGGCTCGCAGCTCGGATGGTACGCCGAGCTGTCGCGGAGCGACGGCCTCACGGCGAGCGAGCTCGCGACGCGCACGAGCTGTGACGCCCGCTACGCCCGCGAGTGGCTCGAGCAGCAGGCGGCGAGCGGCGTCCTGCTGGTCGACGGGGCGCCGACCCCCAACTCGTCCACCGGCGAGGGCGCGTACTCCGGCGCGGCATCCGCGGACGCCCGGCGCTTCCGTCTCGCGCCCGGCGTGGCCGAGGTGCTGCTCGACCGGGGCAGCCTGTCGTACCTCGAGCCGCTCGCGCGCATGGCGGCGGCTGTCTCGGGACAGCTCGAGGCTCTGCTGGAGGCCTACCGCACGGGCGGCGGCGTGAGCTGGGAGCAGCTTGGCAGGCATGCCCGCGAGGCCCAGGCCGACATGAACCGCCCGTGGTTCGACGAGCTGCCCTCGATCGTCGCGGGCAACGATCGCCTCGATGACGTGCTGCGGCGGCCGCAGGCGCGCATCGCCGACCTCGGCGCCGGGGGAGGCTGGTCGTCGATCGCCCTCGCGAAGGCGTATCCGCAGCTGCGCGTGGTCGGCTTCGACATCGACGAGGCGTCGGTCGAGATGGCGAGGCGGAACGCCGCCGAAGCCGGGGTCGCCGACCGCGTCGAGTTCCTGCTGTCCGACGCCGCGCTCGTCGCCGCGCAGGGCCGCTTCGACGCCGTCTTCGCGTTCGAGTGCCTGCATGACATGCCCCACCCCGTGGCAGTCCTCGCCGCGGCACGGGAGGCCGTGCGGGACGACGGCGTCGTGGTGATCATGGACGAGGCGACCGAGGAGCGCTTCACCCCCGACGCGAGCGAGCTCGAACGCCTGCTGTACGGCTTCAGCCTGTTCGTGTGCCTGCCCGACGGCAGGTCGCACCGCCCGAGCGCGGCCACCGGCACGGTGATGCGCCCGGACACCCTGCGCGGATACGCGCGGGCGGCGGGCTGGAGCGACATCCGCGTCCTCGTCCCCGAGTTCGGTCTCTGGCGCTTCTACGAGATCGTCTGAGCTCTCGCGCGGGCGCGGGCTCGGCATCCGTTCCCGCGCCTGACCCGCCGAGCACGACCCGGCAGAATCGCGAGAGGGTGGATCTCCGCACGCACCTCGCCCGCGGGGATCTACCCTTTCGCGATTCCCGGGGGCGAGAATGGGCGGATGCCGCAGCCCGACGCAGACGAGGAGCTCGACGCGATCGCGGCCGAGCTGTACATCCTGCCGCCGTCGGAGTTCACGGCAGCGCGCAACGCCCGCGCCGGCATGGCGGCCGGACCGCTCGCGAAGCAGATCAAGGCGCTGCGCAAGCCGACCGTCGCCGCGTGGGCCGTCAACCTGCTCGCTCAGGATGGGCAGCTCGCCGACGCGGTCGAGCTGTCGGCGGCGCTGCGCGAAGCCCAGGACGACCTCGACGCCGCCGAGCTCGGGCGCCTCGGCAAGCAGCGGCGCCAGCTCGTCGCGGCCCTCGCGAAGCAGGCGGTCGGTCTGGCCCAGGACGCCGGCGGCAACCTGAGCGCCGCCGCGCAGGAGGACGTCGCGAGCACCATCAACGCCGCGGTGATGGATGCCGCAGCCGCCGCCGCGGTGCTCACCGGGCGGCTCGTGACGGCGCTGGAGGCCGGGGACATCGAGCCCGGTGCGCTCGCCGAAGCGGTCGGAGGATCCGTCCCCGGGGTGGTTGCTCCACCTCCCCGTGACGACCTGGCCGAGCGCCGGGCGCGCAAGGCGGCCGAGAAGGCCGCCCGCGAAGCCGAGCGGCTCGCGAACGAGGCCGAGCGGGAACTCGCGCGCGTCGACGCCCGCCGTGCCAAGGCGCAGGAACGCGTCGACCACGTGCGCGAGCGGATCGACGACCTCCGCCGCGACCTCGCGGCGCTCGAGAACGACGAGGCGGGCGCCGTCGACAAGCTCGAGGCGATCGAGCGCGAGCGGGCGGATGCCGCGACGAAGGCCCGCGATGCCGCGAAGGAGTCCGAACGCGCCCAGGCCGCGCTCGATGACGCCTGACCGCGGCGCCCGACCGCTGCGCTGAGAGCCGCGCTGACCACCGCGCCCGACCGCTGCGCTGACCACCGCGCCTGACCGCCGCGCAGGGAAGAGGCATCCGTCTTTCACAGGAGTCTCGTAGGCCCGCCCCATACCGTCGATCGCATGGCGACTCCCGCACCGCTGGTGCCCGCGACGGCGTCCGATGAGGGTGAGATCACGGTCTCGCCGAGCGAGCTGAGGGAGCTGCGAGACGAGCTGCAGCGCTTCATGATGGAGTACCGCTTCGGCCTGCAGGAGGTCGAGACGAAGATCGGCATCCTGCGCGACGAGTTCCTGCTGACCCACGACTACAACCCGATCGAGCACGTCTCGAGTCGGGTCAAATCGCCCGACAGCCTCGTCGAGAAGGTGCAGCGCAAGGGCATCGACGGCGACTTCGCCTCGATCCGCAGCAGCATCACCGACATCGCGGGCATCCGCATCACGTGCAGCTTCACGGCCGACGTGTACCGCCTCTTCGACCTGCTGACCGCGCAGGACGATGTCCGCGTGCTGCAGGTCAAGGACTACATCGCCCAGCCCAAGCCCAACGGCTACAAGAGCCTGCACGCGATCCTCGAGGTGCCGGTGTTCCTGTCGACGGGGCGCATCGAGGTGCCCGTCGAGGTGCAGTTCCGCACCATCGCCATGGACTTCTGGGCGAGCCTCGAGCACAAGATCTACTACAAGTACGCCACGCAGGTGCCGGACGAGCTGCTCGAGAGCCTCAAGGACGCGGCCGACACCGCCGCCGAACTGGACGCCCGCATGGAGCGCCTTCACCGGCAGATCAAGGGCTCCAGCGCCGGGCAGGCGGCACCCGTCGCCGTGCGCGAGATCACGGGCGCTCCCGCTCCCGAGGCGGGCGACTCGGATGCCGCACACCGACGCCGCGACGACGGCGGGCTGCAGGCAGTCTGACGCCTCGGCGCGAACGCCGGAGCGTTCGGCGCGTTTCGTCTCGCTCGTTCCTCGCTCGCTCAACGACCAGCGAGAGAGGTATCGGTCCTTGAGCGAGGGAGCGCCGGCGACCGAGACGAAACGCCTCGGGCCCACGGGCGCGTTTCGTCTCGCCGGATCCCGCGAGCCGGCTCAGCTCGCGAGGACGGCGCTCGTGCCGGCGAGGTATTCGTCGACGTCGCGCGGGCCGAAGACGGCCGTGTTCGCGACATAGCCCTGCGCGAGGGCGACGATCGACCGTGCGGTGCGGGCGGCGAGAGTCTCGGCCTCGGCTGCATCCGCTGTCTGCGCGCGCGCCCACGGCCCGATCGCGTGAGTGAGGGCCGCCCTGAGACGCCCTGCCGTGCGGAGCATCTCGTCGTGCAGCCCCGGCTCGACCATCGCCTCACCCCAGAACTGCAGCACGAGCGAAGTCGACAGTCCGGCGTCGCTGAAGATCGACAGCATGCCGCGGACCACCTGCCGAGGGGTCAGGACCTCGCCGCGGGCGCCTGCGGCCTCCAGCGCGTCGAGCCGCGGCAGAAGGAAGCGCCCGACGACATAGCGGGCGAGTTCCGACTTGGTGGAGAAGTGCGAGTAGATCGCGCCGGTCGACAGGCCCGACTCCTCGACGATGTCGGCGATGGAGGTGTCGCGCACACCTTTGCGCTCGAGCACGCGCAGTGCGGCGCGACCGATCTCGTCGCGGCGGGCTTCGCGGTATTCCTCCGAGACTTTGGGCATGGAAACAGAATAGCGATTCTGTTATTCTCACAAACAGAATCACCATTCTCTTTTAAGCCCTCTTCGGAAGGAGGTCGCGATGTCTCTGCATCGCGCACACACCGACACTCCGGCGCGTCCCACCCGCTGGCCCGTCGCCGCGGCGTTCGGGCTCGTCGGCTCCGTCGTCGTCGCCATCATCGTGATGGCGTTCGTCTGGCCCGCCGCCACGTCACAGCCCCAGAACCTGCCGGTCGGCATCTCCGGACCGACGGATGCCGTCACCGCCGTCGAAGACAAGCTCGGCGAGCAGGACCCGGCGCCCTTCGACCTCCACGAGGTGGACTCGCGAGAGGACGCCGTGGCACAGATCGAATCCCGCGAGCTCTACGGCGCGGTCCTCCTCGGCGATGAGCCCGAGGTGCTGATCGCCACCGCCGCGAGCCCTGTCGCCGCGCAGGCGCTGCGCGGGGTGGCGACCCAGCTGCAGTCGCAGATCGACACCGCCGCCCAGACGGCGCTCACCGAACAGCTCACGGCGATCGTCGGCGCGCTGCAATCCGGCCAGAGGCCGCAGCTGCCGGAAGGCGCCGCGGGCGCCCCGCCGGAGATCCCGACCGTGACCGTCACCGACGTCGTGCCGCTCGCCGAGGGCGACAGCACGGGAGCCGGGCTGGCGGCATCCGTCTTCCCGCTCGTGCTGGGCGGCATGCTGGGCGGCATCCTGCTCACGCTCCTCGTGCAGGGCGTCGTGCGTCGTCTCATCGGACTCGTTGTCTTCGGCATCGCCGCGGGCGCGCTGATCACGCTGGTGATGCAGACGTGGTTCGGGATGCTGACGGGCGACTGGCTGCTGAACGCCACCGTCATCGGCCTCGGTGTGAGTGCGACCTCGGCCCTCATCATCGGCCTTGCGGCGCTGATGGGCCCTGCCGGCATCGGCGTGGGTGCGGTCATCACGATGTTCATCGCCAACCCCATCGCCGGTGCCGCGATGCCTCCGCAGTTCCTGCCCGAGCCGTGGGGCGCGATCGGCCAGTTCTTCGTGCCGGGCGCGTCGGCGACGCTGCTGCGGTCGGTGATGTACTTCCCGGATGCCTCGACCGCACCGCAGTGGATCATCCTGGGCTCCTGGCTGGTCGGCGGTGTCGTGCTGGCGCTCATCGGACATCAGCGCACCCGCGCCGAGCTCACGCCCCCTGCGCGTCAGCTCGAGCCGGCCGAGCCCACGGAGCCGGTGGCGCCGACGGCTTCACTCGAACCGGCAGAGCCGCTCGCCCGCTGACCGGCCGCACGGTTGCGCGTTCCGGCGCCGCCCCGACGGGCGGCGCCGGATCCAGCGCTCCCCGCGGGGTGCGTGCCCGCCGAGCGCGCCCATGCCGTCGACCGGTCCTGGCTAGTCTGTTCGCGTGGACGACCTCGAACCGACGCTGCTGGTGATCCCGATCCTGGCGGTGCTGGCGCCGCTGCTGGCGCGGGGGATCGGCCGGTGGATGCGGGTGCCCGTGGTGGTGTTCGAGCTCGTGCTCGGCATCCTGGTGGGTCCTGCCGTGCTCGGCTGGGCGGTGCCGAGCGAATTCGTCGACACACTGTCGGAGTTCGGGCTGGCGATGCTCTTCTTCGTCGCGGGCACCGAGATCGAGTTCGGCTCGTTCCGGGGCCGCCTCGGGCGCCGGGCGTCCCTCGGGTGGCTCATCAGCCTCGCCGCGGGGATCGCGGCGGGCTTCGTGCTCGCGTCGGGGGAGGCGGCGATCGTGATCGGCGTCGCGCTGTGCTCGACGGCGCTTGGAACCCTCCTCCCGATCCTCCGGGACGCCGGCGAACTGCCCACGCCGTTCGGCAAGGCCGTCGCCGCCATCGGCGCCGTCGGCGAGTTCGGCCCGCTCATCGCGATCTCGATCTTCCTCGGCGGCCGCGAGCCCGGCCTGTCGACCGTGGTGCTCGCCCTCTTCGCCGGATTCGCGGCGCTCGCCATCTGGCTCGCGTTCCGGGTCCCGCGCGGCGCGATGCACGCGTTCGTGAGCTCCACGCTGCACACCTCGGGGCAGTTCGCGATCCGGGTGGTCTTCGTCATCCTCGCGGCGCTCGTCGCACTCAGCATCGTCCTCGACCTCGACCTGCTGCTCGGCGCCTTCACCGCCGGCATCATCTGGCGCCTCCTCATGCGCGACGCGTCCGAGCCCGACCGCGAAGCGGTGGAGAGCAAGATCGAGGGCGTCGCGTTCGGGTTCCTGGTGCCCATCTTCTTCATCTACACCGGCGTGACCTTCGACCTCGCGGCGCTCCTCGAGGAGCCCGCCACGTTCCTGCTGGTGCCGGTGGTGCTCGTGGCGCTGCTGCTGGTGCGCGGTCTGCCGTCGACCCTCGCCGCGCCCGAGGGATCGTCGCGACGCGATCGGCTCTCCATCGCGCTGCTGGGTGCCACCGGGCTCCCGATCATCGTCGCGGTCACGCAGATCGGCGTCGACGAGAACATCCTGACGACCTCGCACCAGACCGTGCTCGTCGCCGGCGGCATGCTGTCGGTCCTGCTGTTCCCCCTCATCGGCATGGCTCTCCGCGGCGAGCGGGTGAAGGCCACGCCGGCGCTCGAGGACGACATGGCGTGAGCACCCTCGAGCTCTTCGACGCCGCCCGCGCGCGGCTCGCCGACGCCCCGCGCGAAGCGCTGGGCGAGCTCGTCGTTCCTCGGCGCATCCTCGGGGTCGCGCGCGCTCCGCGCGTCGAGCGCCGCGGTGCCGCGTGGCACCTGGGGGTGCTGCTGCTGACCGACGACGCCGTGCTCGCCACGGGGGACATCGTCCGCGCGCGCCAGGAGGCCCGGCGCGGCTACGCCGCCGAGTCCCAGCGGCAGCGTGCCGAGCTCGCCGCAGCCGCGCGGCGCGGCGGCTTCGCGGAGGGCGAGACGGTCCATCTCGGGTGGCGGGTGCTGCAGCCCGGCGCCGTCGACGCCGGCGGAGAGTCGGGCCCGCTCGCCGCGCTCGACGGCGTGGCGAGCGTGCGGTGGAGCGCGGCCGGCGGGCTCATGCCGCTCCAGGCGTACCTCACCGAGCGGGTCGCTCTGCTGCTGGACCCGCCGGGCGGCGCGTAGTCCGGGCGCTACCCGGCGGAGCGCGGACTGTCAATACGCTCAGCGGCGCCACGACGGCACCGTACGGTGTGGGCATGGCCGCTCGGGATCTCACGCGTCAGATCGTCGTCATCAGCGCGTTCTGCTTCATGATCATCGCCGCGATGGTCGGCACCGGGCTGTTCGGCGGCACGCCGGTGCAGGAGCTGCAGGACGGCGCCCTCGATGAGGACGGCTCCTATCTCGCCCCCGCGAGCCCGGCGTTCTCGATCTGGTCGGTGATCTACATCGGCCTCTTCGCCTACACGGTCTGGCAGGCTCTCCCGCGGCAGCGGGCGAGCGAGCGACAGCGCGCGGTGGGCTGGCTCATCGCGGGCACGATGGCGTTGAACGGCCTGTGGCTCGTGATCGCGCAGTTCGGCTCGCTCGCAATGACCGTGCTCGCCATCATCGTGCTGCTGGCGGTGCTGGGCGTCACCTTCCACCGCACGGTCATCGAGCCGCCGGACGGCTGGGCCGACAGGCTGCTCGTCGACGGCGTCACCGGTCTGCACCTCGGCTGGGTGACGCTCGCGACCGTCGCCAACATCACGGCGTGGCTGACGTCCATCGCGCCGCCGGAGTGGGGAGACGCCGCCGACCTGTGGGGCGTCATCGTCCTCATCGTCGTCGGGGTGGTGGGGCTCGGCATCGAGGCGGCGAGCCACTGGCGGCTGGCACCGGCTCTCGCCCTCGCGTGGGGCCTGAGCTGGCTCGCGGTGGCCAGGCTCACCGGCGAGCCGTCCAGCTCGGCGATCGGCGTGACGGCGCTCATCGTCGCGGGCCTGATCCTCGCCGCCGGAGTCATCGGCACCGTGCTGCGCGAGGCGACGGCCATGCGCAACGCCGAGGCGTGAGTCAGACCGACGAGAATCGGTCGGCGAACGCGCGCAGCAGGCGGGCAGGCTCCGTGACGGATGCCGCGAGCACGCGTCCGGCGATGGCGTCGTAGTCCGCAGAGTCGAAGTAGCCGTCGTCCCGGTACACGGCCATGCGCTCCGTGAACGCCTTCGTGGTCGGCTCGGGGTGGAACTGGGTCGCGTAGAGGCGATCGCCGACGCGGTACGCCTGGACGGGGCATCCGTCGTTCGATGCCAGCAGCACCGCTCCGTGGGGCAGTTCCTCCGTGCCCTCCTTGTGGGCGGTGAGCGCCGTGAAGCGCTCGGCGAGGCCGCCGAACACCGGGTCGGTGCGGGCGGCGTCGCCGAGCTCGACGGTGACGGGCCCGGTGTCTTCCGGGAAGGCCCGGCTCACGATGCCGCCGAGGGTGCGCGTCGCGATGCCGATGCCGTAACAGGTGAAGAGCGCGGCAGGTCCCATGCCCGAGGCGGTGTGCTCGGCGATGCGCGCGAGTTCTGCCTCGAGGCGGCGCTGCGCGTCGTGCTTCGTCGACTCCGGGTCGGTGACGTTGAAGGGGCTTCCGCCGATGAGAAAGCCCGCGTACCGCTCGAAGGCGTCGGTCGGCAGCGGTTCGCGGACGAGGTCGTGACGTGCGAGCCGGCTCTCGTCGAGGTGCATCGCCGCGCGGAACGACTCGTACTCGGCGGCCGCCGCGCCCACCTGCGGTCGCACGCAGACATAGAGCAGCGGCGCGGTCGTCATGCTCGAATTCTAGGTCGCCGGTCGTCGCGCGCGCGAAGGCGACGACATCCGCCGTATTCGCCCGGTATTCGTGTATCAAACCGGCACTATCGCGCTCGGGCATGGTGTGGACAGAATGGGCGCTATGACACAGGCTGGCGCCGAGCCATCCGTCGACTCTGCTGAGCCGGCGCGATGGGAGCGCGCCGCCGCACTCTTCGTGCGGTGGCGTGAGGGTGACAGCCGTGCGATGGACGAGCTCGTCCGCCTGATGACGCCGCCGTTGTGGCACGTCGTGCGGGCGTACGGAGTCGACCCTGCGCTGGCACAGGATGTCGTCCAGACGACCTGGCTGACGCTCGTACGCCGTCACGAGACCATCAACGACCCCCTCGCGGTGTCGGGGTGGCTCACGATGTGTGCGCGCCGCGAGGCGTGGCGGGTCGGCAAACAGCATCGGCGTGCCGATGCGACGGAGGCCGAGTCGCTCGAACCCCACCTTCCTGTCCACGAATCCGCCGAGCAGACCGCCGCACAGGACGACGAGACCCGTCGGCTCTGGACAGCGGTCGCCACGCTCAACGATCGATGCCAGCGTCTGCTGCGGATCGTCGCGTTCGAGGACCGCCCCGACTATGCCCGCATCGCCGAAGATCTCGCGATGCCCATCGGATCGATCGGACCGACCCGCCAGCGCTGCCTCGCAAAGCTCCGCGCCGTACTCGAGGGCGACGGATGGAGAGGTGACGACGATGGAAACTGAGGACTTCGCGGCCGACGCCGCGCTCTTCGCACGCATGCGCCGCATGTGGGAGGACGTCGATCCGGTGCCGGCCGGACTGGTCGACCGGATGGTGGCCGCCGTCGCCGTCGAGGACCTCTCGCGCGAGTATGCCCTGCTGACACTCGTCGAGGGCACCCTCGCGGCCGTACGGGGTGAGACCGACACCGCGACGCTGCAGTTCAGCGACGGCACGACCAGCGTGCTGCTGCACGTGACCGCCACCGAGGACGGCGGCAGGCGCGTGGACGGATGGGTGGATGCCACGGCCCTCGCCATCCGGCTGGTGCAGGGCGACCACGAGTGGTCGGCAGAACCGGGCGAGCACGGACGCTTCGCCTTCGACGAGGTCACGCCTGGGGTGGCGCGGCTTCGCCTGGTCGTGAAGGACGCCGACGGCGCTCTGCGCGACTTCCAGACCCCGCAGTTCGAAGTCTGAAAACAGCGAATCGGATGCCTCGGCTGAGGCATCCGATTTCCCATGCGCAGTGCAGTCACATGAAGGGGAATCATGCCTGATTCACAGGACCACAACCACACACCGAGATTGACTTGGCGGCAGCGAGAGGCGCGCCGTGTACGTGCTGCGCTTCTCGACCCCGACATCCTGCCGGTGGGGACCGGATTCGCTCCGACGGTCTACGAGCCCGACGTGCTCCTGCTCACACCGACGGGCAAGACTGTGCCGCGCAGTCTGGACAAGTCGCCCCTCGCCGCGGTAGCGGAGAGGCTCGGCTGGACCGTCGAGATCGAGGACCTCGAGAATCCCGAGCCGCAAGACGGCGTGGGGACCCGCTCGGCCGGGTCGTCGAAGGGCGCGGTTGCCCCCGGCTCCCGCCGACGCAAGGGCGTGGCGCGCACGAGGCGCGTACGCATCGGCGTCGCTCCCGACCCGAACACACAGCAGCCGCTCACCCGTCCCGATGCGGCCCGCCTGCTCGTTGAAGCTCGCCGCGCCGGGGTCACCGGCATCGGGCTCAACCACGTTCTCTCGACCGATTCGCTCGACGTGAATCCGTTCAAGGGCAACCCGTTCAAGGGCAATCCGTTCAAGGGCAACCCGTTCAAGGGCAATCCGTTCAAGGGCAACCCCTCAGGGATCGAGGGGTACGCCTATCCGGGCCTCGGGGGACGGCAGCCGGTGACATTCATCGGTGGAGACCTTCCCGAGCCGAAGCTTCCCCTCGAGGACCGGCCGGTGGTGGCGATCTTGGACACCGGACATGGCAGCCACCCGTGGCTCGACGAAGCCGTGATCGATCCGGTCGCAGAGTACGGCGGCGAGATCGGCATCGTCGACGGTCAAACGGACCCCGACCGATATCCGTCGATCGGCAGCCCCCTGGACGGCGTGGTCGACAGTGCTGCCGGGCACGGCACTTTCATCGCGGGCATCGTGCTGCAGGCGTGCCCGGAGGCCCGCATCCTTCCGGTCCGCATCGCAGATGGCGACGGGCTCATCCTGGAGAACGACCTGATCGCGGCGCTCGGCAGGCTCGTCGACATCGTGGAGGACACCGACGGCGGTGGCCGCATCGATGTCGTGAACCTCTCGTTCAGCTTCTACCACGAGACGCCCGAGCGGCAGTCCGTCGAGAGCGAGCTCTACGACCTGCTGGCGCGTCTGCGACGGGCCGGCACCGTGGTCGTGTGCTCAGCCGGCAACGACGCGACCGACCGGCCCGCCGCTCCTGCCTCGATGCACCACTGGGACGGTGCCGACTGCGGGATCGAGAAAGAGAAGGAAGCCGACCTGGTCCCGCTCGTGACCGTCGGTGCGCTCAACCCGTCCCGTCACACGGTGGCTCTGTTCTCGAACATCGGGGCATGGGTGCAGACCTATGTGCGCGGCGTGTCGGTGCTCTCGATCATCCCGGTCGACTTCGAGGGCGGAATCCAGTCGGACCTGCGCAGCGATGAGTACGGTCACCGGCGCGAGACGCTCGACCTCGACGACTTCCGGTCGGGGTTCGCCGTGTGGAGCGGCACCTCCTTCGCAGCGCCACTGGTGGCCGGCCGCATCGCGCAGCGGCTGGCGGAAGCGCGCGCGGGCTCGGCATCGGCGAAGTCCCAGCCGCTCGTCCAGCACGTGAGCGGGATCGTCCAGGAAGTGCTCGACGAACAGGTGGCGGAGAAGGAGGATCTGTCGGCGATCAAGCCGTCCGACTAGCCGCCGCACGTCCGACCTTCGTCGCATGCGCGGCGAATTCGCGCCATGCTGTGAGGATGACCTTGACGGCTGGGGAGCTGTATCGGCGTGGTCGTGCTCACCTCAATGCGGGTCGCAACGCGGCGGCACGCCGCGAGTTCGCGCGCGCCGCTGCACGGACGGACGATCCTGATCTCCAGGCACGCATCGCCGGTTCGATGGCGGCCGTGGTGATCCGGCAAGGTGACCCCGAAGCGGCTGTGCGCCTCTGCGAGGAAGCGCTCGCATATCCGCGGCTGTCCCGACAGACATCGGCGATGCTCCACGGCCAGCTGGGACTGCTGGCGCTGGAGCGAGGTGCACTCGATGAAGCGGTGAGCTGGCTGGACAAAGCGATCGACGGCATCGGGGACGAGGCAGAGCATCGGGCCCCGATGCTGCTCAACCGCAGCCTCGCGCACAGTCAGGCCGGGCGTTTCCGTGCAGCCAGGGCGGACCTCGAACGTGCCGCACCCGACTACGCGGCCACCGGCAACGATGTCGAGCGCGCCATGGCGGTCCACAACGCCGGGTACGTCGCCCTCCTGGAAGGCGACCTGATCGCGGCCCTGTCGACGATGGCGGCGGCGCGGGACGCGCTCGCCGCAGCCTCGGACGTCAACGCCGCGATCTGCGACCTCGACAGAGCCGAGGTTCTGCGCGACGCGGGCCTGGTCGTCGAAGCCGAGAACAGTCTGGTCCGGGTCGCCCAGACGTTCGGGGCGAACCGGATGCCACAGGCCCGCGGGGAGGCCGAATTCCACCTCGCCCGAGCCTTGCTCACACACGCTCCCGCCCGCGCGGAGCAGGTCGCGCGTCGTGCGGCGCAGCGGTTCCGCAGGGTGCACTCCGAGTGGTGGGCGCTCCGCGCCGACGGCATCCGGCTGCGAGCCGCTCTCCTGTCGTCGATTCCGGATGGCGGCGACCGCCGCAGCGCCGGCAGCGGCTCCGCGCGGCGCGTCGATCTCGGCGCGGTCGGCGAATTGTCCGACGCGCTCCGGAGTCACGGGCTCGAGGCGGAGGCGGAGGCGCTTCAGCTCACCGCAGACCTGTGGCGCGCGCGGGTCGGCATCGACGACCATCAGCACCACGGGGTGCGCGTCCGTTCGACCGCCCCGATCCAGCTCACCCTGCTCACCCGCCAGGTGCAGGCTGCCCGCGCTCTCGCGCAGGGACGTGAAGATCTGGTGCGCACTCGTGCGGCCGCCGGCCTCGACGCGCTCAGCGAATGGCAGGCGTCGTTCGGCAGCCTGGACCTCGCGACCTCGCTCGTGATGTACGGAGAGGGGCTGATCTACGCCGGGCTCCAGTCGGCCGTTCGTTCCATGCGGCCGGACGTGGTGTTCGAGTGGTCTGAACGCGCGCGATTCCTGAATCAGGAGGTCGTGCCGCTTCGCCCGCCGCCCGATCCCGAGTTGGCGGCGGATCTGACCGAGCTTCGCGCGCTGCGTGTCGAGGGCGGGCCCGATTGGCTCACGTCAGGCAGGGCGAGGGAACTGGGCGAACAGCTGCGTCAGCGGCAGTGGGCCACCTCGGGTGCGGCGGGACGACGTTCCCGCGCGTCGCTCGGCGAGCTGCAGGCGGGCTTGGACGACGAGACGGCCTCGGTCTCGTACGTGTTCGATCGCACGGGGATGGTGGCCGTCGCGGCGCGGCGGGATCATGCCCGGGTGGTGCAGATAGAGGCATGGCCGGAGGTGGCGCGAAGCGTGGCTGCGCTGCGGGCGGAGGCGGACGTGAGCGCAGCCGTCCGCGCCGGTCCGATGGCCGCTGTCGTGCAGCGCTCGCTCGATGAACGCGTCGCATCGCTGTCCGCAGCGCTGCTCGCTCCGGTGGCTGAGGTCGTCGGCGATCGGAAGCTGGTGCTCAGCGTCCCCGGCATCCTCGGCGGCATCCCGTGGGCGCTCCTGCCGGCCCTTCGCGGGCGGGTCTTCACCGTGGCCACGTCCGCGTCGCAGTGGCTTGCGACGAGGGAGCACGCCGACGGTCGGCGGGTCGCCTTCGCGGCAGGCCCCCGAGTCGAGCGTGCCGGTGAGGAAGTGGCTCGGGCAGCGGAGGCATGGCCCGATCCCATCGTGCTGCGCGATGAGGACGCGTCGGTCATGGCGCTCACCCGTGCCGCGTCCCACGTCGACATCCTCCACGTCGCCGCACATGGCCGCCATTCCGCGGAGCACCCGCTGTTCTCGGGTCTGCAACTCCACGACGGAACCCTGTTCGGCTACGACGTCGATCTGATCGAGAAAGTGCCGCACACCGTTGTGCTGTCGGCGTGCGAGGTCGGCCGGTCGTCGATCCGCTGGCACGAGGAGGCTGTCGGGATGACCCGCGTCTGGCTCCACGCTGGATCGCGCAGCGTCGTCGCGGCGCCTGTCGTGGTCGCCGACGACGCGGCGTGCGACCTCTTGGGAGCGATGCACGAAGGCCTGGCAGCGGGGGTCGCACCGTCGATCGCACTGGCGGAGGCGTCTCGGCGGACGGGGATCGTGGCCCCGTTCCAGGTGCACGGCGCCGGCTTCTGACCCAACGGGACCTCGACATCATCGACCCTCGCGGCATCACGAACCCGGTCATCGAGATCCCGCGCCGGCATGTATCAGAGCCGATGCCGCGTGCTCCTGGTCATCGGAACGGCTCGTGCACGCCGACCGGGGGGCCGGGTGCAGAGCAGAAGGCCACTCTGGGAAACGCAGGTCGGGCTGCGGGTCTTCGCGCCGATCCATGAGGGGCGCCGCACTGGGGACTGGGGTGGCGCCCCTCCTCCGTGCCCAGTGACGATTCCCCGGTTCAGCGTGCAGGCTCAGCCGCGGGAGGAGTTCGCGGTGCGCCCGCGCACGATGCCCACGAAGGTGTCGACCGCGGGCGTGGTGCGGTCCGCGGCCCACGCCAGCGCGACCGTGGACGCAGGGCCGTCCAGGAGCGGTCGGTACTCGACGTCCTTGCGCTGGTGAAGCCGCGCGAGCGACATCGGCACGATGACGATCCCCACCCCTGCGGCGACGGTCGCGATCGCCTCGGCCGTGTCGGCAGGGGGAGCGAAGCGCGGCTTCTCGGTGCCGGGGACATGGATGCCGAGCACGTCGTCCGCCGGAATGATGAGCACCTCCCCGGCGAGGTCGGCGGTGTCGAGTTCTTCGACGGCCGTCAGGTGCGAGTCCTTCGCGCAGACCACGACGGGAACCTCTTCGTAGAGCGGGATGACGTGCAGCCCGTCCTTGTCGATCGGCAGACGCACGAGCGCGGCGTCGACCTCGCCGTCGACGAGGGGCCGTCGCTGGTCGGCGAAGGCCAGTGGCACGAGTTCGAGGCTCGTGCGCGGCATCCGTTCCTTCCAGGTGTCGATCCACTTGCCGGGTGTGGCACCGGGGATCGCGCCGAGGAGGAACGTCGTCGGCACGGGCGGCTCGGCGGGAGGAGTGGGCGACGGCCCGGGCGACGGCTGCGGCCGGCGGGGCTTGACGGGCTGCGGCTTCGCGGGCTTCGCCTTCGGAGCGGAGCCGGATGCTGCGCCACGGCGCTTGCCCGCGGCATCCCGTCCCCGTCCGCCTGCGCGCGACCCGCCCTTCGCCATACCGTTCAGCGTAGCCCGGGCGCTATCGTTCGCTCATGGTGGCTATCCTCGCAACGGTCTTCGCAGCGCTGGCGGCGCTGCTGCACGTGTACATCTTCGTGATGGAGAGCGTGCAGTGGACGCAGCCCAAGGTCTGGAAACGCTTCGGCGTCGCCGACCAGGCGGCCGCCGACACGACGAAGCCGATGGCCTACAACCAGGGGTTCTACAACCTCTACCTCGCCATCGGCGTCGTGCTCGGCCTCGTGCTGATCTATGCGGGAGCGGATGCCGCACCCGTCCGCGCGGCGGGCCTCGCGCTCGTGCTGTTCAGCCTGGGCTCGATGATCGCGGCGGCGCTCGTGCTGCTCACCACGGGCATGCGGTATCTTCGCGCTGCGCTCATCCAGGGGACGCTGCCGCTCATCGGCTTCGTGCTGTTCCTGTTCGCCTGACGGCTCAGCCGCACGCGCCCCACTGGCCTGACCCCGACGCGGCGGCCGTCGTCTCGAGCGACCGGAGCAGGTCCTCGTGAGTGCGATTGGGTGAGTAGACCTCGACGCGGGCGTCGCCCTGCGCGACCAGCTCGCCGTTGACGAAGCGGCCGTCGGGCGTCCAGACATAGAGCAGCGTCCGGCCGTACTGGTCGTGCACCTCGGCGTCCGGCATCACCCAGATCGTCGATCCGGCGGGCACGAGTGCGCTGAGCTTCGCTGTCGCCTCCGCGCCCCAGCAGTCGGGCGGAGACGAGATCTCGGGGGTGTCGATGCCGAGCAGGCGCACCCGCGTCGACACCAGATCGGCGACGACGGCGTTCGGCGCTGCGACACGGGCGCGCAGGGTATCGCCGTCGTGCACGCTCTCGACCGTCATCTCGAACGCGTCAGCGGGGATCGCCGGCATGGTCGGCGCTGTGCCGGGGGTCGAGCCGGGCGACTCACCCGATCCGTCGCGCCCCGCCAACCACCAGATGGCCGCGCCCGCGATGGCGAGCACGAGGATTCCGAGGAGGACGCGTCTGAGCACGTCGCGAGCCTATGCGGTGCCCGCGACGCTGCGCGCCGGGCGTCAGGCCGCCAGTCGGAGTCCCCGCTGGTCGGTGGCGACGCGCTCGCCGTCGGCGATCGTCTGGTCGTCGCCGATGAGCGAGCCTCCGGCGACGCGGGCGTCGTGTCCCACGTGGGTGCGGACGCCGATCTTCGCCTTAGGACCGATCGCCGCGCGCGGACCGATGTGGGCGTGCGGCTCGATCACGGCGTCGGGGCCGATCACGGCATCCGACTCGACCCACACACCGCGGCCGACATGCGCGCCCGCCGCGATCTGCACGCCCGGTTCGACATACGACCCCGCTTCGACGACGGCGCTCGGGTGCACCTTCGCTCCATGCGCGATCAGACCACGGCCGTTGACATGCTTGCGGTAGCGCAGCGTCTCGCCCTGGTCGTTCTCGATGTCGATGTAGTTCTTGCCCACGGTCCCCTCCTGGAGCCAGCACAGAGTGCTGAGTACAGGAATAACGGAGGGCGCAGGGCATATATTCCCGCGCATCAGAACGATTCGGTCACCCCGAGAGAACGGCTCCGCATTCCCGAGAATGCGTAGCCGGCAGCCATCCGCTCAGTGCCCCACGAACTCGTCGGCGGCAGACAGCGCGCGGTCGATCACATCGAGACCGCGCACCAGCTCGTCCTCGGTGATCACGAGCGGCGGGGCGACGTGCACGCGGTTGAAGTGGGTGAACGGCCACACGCCCTCGCGCTTGCACGCCGCCGCGACGGCGACGACGGGTGCGGCATCCGCCCCGCTCGCGTTGAACGGGACGAGCTGCTCGCGGGTCTCGCGGTCCCTGACCAGCTCGATCGCCCAGAAGAGACCCATGCCGCGCACGTCGCCGACGGACGCATGCCGCGTCGCCATGTCGTTCAAGCGGGGCTCCACCACGCGCGCACCGAGGTCGCGGACGCGCTCGAGGATGCCGTCGCGCTCGAAGACCTCGAAGGTCGCCACGCCCGCCGCGCAGGCCAGCGGGTGCCCCGAGTACGTGAGTCCGCCGGGGAACGAGACGGTGTCGAAGTGCGCCGCGATGCGATCCGAGATGACAACGCCGCCGAGCGGCACGTAGCCCGAGTTCACGCCCTTCGCGAAGGTGATGAGGTCGGGCTGCACGTCGAAGGCCTGGAACGCGAACCACTCGCCCACCCGGCCGAAGCCGACCATCACCTCGTCGGCGATGTAGACGATGCCGAACCGGGTGCACAGCTCGCGGACGCCCGCGAGATAACCGGGCGGCGGCACCAGCACGCCGTTCGTGCCGACGATCGTCTCGATGACGACGGCGGCGATCGTCGAGGCGCCCTCGAGCACGATGGTCTGCTCGAGGTGCTCGAGCGCGCGCTGCGTCTCTTCCTCAGGGCTCGACGCGTGGAATGCCGAGCGGTAAGGGTAGGGCCCGAAGAACTTCGCCGTCGAGCCGTCGCCCGGCTCGTTCGGCCAGCGCCGCGGGTCGCCGGTCAGCGAGATCGCGGTGGTCGTGTTGCCGTGGTAGCTGCGGTACATCGACAGCACCTTGCGGCGACCGGTCACGAGACGCGCCATGCGTACGGCGTTCTCGTTCGCGTCGGCGCCGCCGTTCGTGAAGAACACCTTCTCGAAGCCGTCGCCCGCGACCGCGGCGATGCGCCGTGCGAGCTCGCCGCGCACATCGTTCGCCATGGACGGCTGGATGGTCGCGAGGCGGCCGGCCTGCCGCTGGATGGCCTCGACGAGATCCGGATGCTGGTGCCCGAGGTTGAGGTTCACCAGCTGCGAGCTGAAATCGAGATAGGCGTTGCCGCTGTAGTCCCAGAACGTCGCACCGTGGCCGGCCGCTACGGGGAGCGGGTCGATGAGCGCCTGCGCGCTCCAGGAGTGGAACACGTGACCGCGGTCGTCCGCGCGCACGCGCGCCTCGGCGTCGGAGTCGGGGAGCGGACGGCGGTCACCGGACAGGTCGGTGTACGCGGCGGCGGTGGCGAGCGTGTCGGTCATGGGGAGTCCTTGGGGTGTCGTCGTGTCCGGTCGTTGAGCGAGCGAAGCGAGACGAGACGGCGCTTGCTCGTGGGTTCGGCGCGTTTCGTCTCGCTCGTTCCTCGCTCGCTCAACGACCGGAATCTCGGTCGTTGAGCGAGCGAAGCGAGACGAAACGCGTCAGTTGTTCTGGGGGAAGCCGAGGTTGATGCCGGTGTGGCTGGACTGGGTGCGCGTGGCGGGGTCGAGCCAGCGGCTGGTGATGGCCTTCTCGCGGGTGAAGAAGTCGAAGCCGTGCACGCCGTATGCCTTGGCGTCGCCGAACAGCGACTGCTTCCAGCCGCCGAAGGAGTGGTAGGCGACGGGAACCGGGATGGGCACATTGATGCCGATCATGCCGACCTGCACCTCGTTCTGGAAGCGGCGGGCCGCTCCGCCGTCGTTGGTGAAGATCGCGGTGCCGTTGCCGAACTGACCCGAGTTGATCAGCTCGAGACCCTCGTCGTACGAGGCCACCCGGACGACGGAGAGGACCGGTCCGAAGATCTCCTCCTGGTAGGCGCGGCTGGTGGTGGGGATGTCGTCGATGAGCGTGGGGCCGAAGAAGAACCCGTCCTCGTGCCCCTCGACGGTGAAGCCCCGGCCGTCGACGACGATCTTCGCGCCGTCGGCCTCGGCGATGTCGACGTAGCTCGCGACCTTGTCGCGGTGCACGTCGGTGATCAGCGGGCCCATGTCGGGCTCGACGCCGTCGACGCCGGCACCGTTGCCGATGCGCAGTTTCGCGATCCGCTCCTGGATCTTCGCGATGAGGTCGTCGGCGACCGGCTCGACGGCCAGCACCACTGAGATCGCCATGCAGCGTTCCCCCGCCGCGCCGTAGCCGGCGTTGACGGCCTGGTCGGCGACCAGGTCGAGATCGGCATCCGGCAGCACCAGCATGTGGTTCTTCGCGCCGCCCAGCGCCTGCACCCGCTTGCCGTGCTTCGAGGCCGTCTCGTAGATGTACTGGGCGATCGGCGTCGAGCCGACGAACGAGATAGACTGCACGTCCGGGCTCTCCAGCAGTCCGTCGACCGCGAGCTTGTCGCCCTGCAGCACCGTGAACACCCCATCCGGCAGGCCCGCCTCCCGCCAGAGCGCCGCCAGCCACAGCGCCGCCGAGGGGTCCTTCTCGGAGGGCTTGAGCACGACGGCGTTGCCGGCGGCGATCGCGATCGGGAAGAACCACATCGGCACCATCGCCGGGAAGTTGAACGGGCTGATGATGCCGACGACCCCGAGCGGCTGCTTCAGCGAGTACACGTCGATGCCGCTCGAGGCGTTCTCGCTGAACGCGCCCTTGATGAAGTGCGGGAAGCCGGTCGCCAGCTCCACGACCTCCTGGCCGCGCAGGATCTCGCCCATGGCGTCCGAGACGACCTTGCCGTGCTCGGCCGTGATGATCTCGGCCAGCTCGCGCTTGCGGGCGTTCAGCAGCTCACGGAACGCGAACAGCACCGACTGCCGACGCGCGATCGAGAACTGCGACCACACCTGGTATCCGCGGACGGCCGACGCGATCGCCGCGTCGATCTCGGCCTGGTCGGCGAGAGCGACCCGGGCCGACACGCTGCCGGTCGCCGGGTTGTACACCGGGGCGGTGCGGCCGGACGACGAGGCCCGCTCGGCACCGTCGATCCAGTGCGAGATCATCCGCACATCGGCGTCCGTGGTCGCGGGGGCGACGGCGCTCTCGGCAATGCTCATGAGTGGTCCCTTTCGGCGTCGGACAGATCGTGTGGCGATCCCTTAGGCTTGACCCGTCCCAGCCTGTCAGAGAAGAAGAGGCGTTCACGGTGCCCGACCGTCGCGAAGATCGCACGAACCAAACGGATCGTCCGGCTGATCGAGCCGCAGATGAGACCTTGCCGACCGTGCGCGAGGTGATCGCTCTCGACGCCGTCGCGCACGGTGTCCCGGAGGTGCTCGCCGGCGGCGACGCGCTCGACGCGCGGGTGCGCTGGCTGCACGTCTCGGACAGCGCCGGCGTCGCCCGCCTGCTCGACGGCGGGGAGCTGCTGCTGTCGACCGGCTCGTCGTGGCCCGTCGAGCCTGCCGACCTGCGTCGGTTCGTCGACGAGCTCGCGGATGCCGGTCTTTCGGGCCTCGTGCTCGAGCTCGGCACGCACTACCGCTACGTTCCCGCGGTCGTCGTCGAGGCGGCCGCGGCTCGCGGTCTCGCGCTCATCGTGCTGCACCGCGAGGTGAAGTTCGTCACCGTCACCGAGGCGGTGCACAGCCGCATCATCACCGGGCAGACCGACGCGCTGCGCGCCCGCGACGAGGTGCGCGAGCGCTTCACCGCGCTCGTGCTGCGCGGGTCGCCCGCGGACTTCATCGTGCACCAGGTCGCGCAGACGCTGGGTGCGCCGATCGTGCTCGAGAACCTCGGCTACGAAGTCGTGGCGGCCGAGGTGCCGCTCGCGATGGAGGAGGAGCTGTTCACCGAGTGGGAGCTGCGCTCGCGTTCCGCGCACCGGCGCTCCGAGCAGCGCCGGCAGCGGGGCGCCGCGGCGAGTGCCGACGACTGGCTCATCGTTCCCGTCGAGGCACGGGGCATCCGCTGGGGCAACCTCATCGCCCTGCCCGGCCCTGAGCACGCGGCCGGGCGCATGGCGGTGCTCGAACAGGGCGCGATCGCCCTCGCCGTCGGGCGCCTGGCCGACGGCGACGCCGACGAATGGATGCGCATCGGCCGCCGCCGCCTCGTCGACGGACTGCTCGCGGGGCGCTTCGCGGGCGTCGGCGGGGCGGCCGCAAGACTCGAGGCGGCGGGTCTGCCCCTCCGCGGGGCGAAGCTGTACGGCCTGGTCGTGTCGGGCGCGCCCGTTGCGGTGGAGCGAGCGGATGCCGCGGCCCGCGCCCTGCGCGGGCGTGCGCTCGCGGGATCGGCGCCTTCCGGCGTCGCGGCGCCCGCGGCGACGATCCTGGTGTCGCTGCCGCCCGAGACCGTGTTCGACGACGCGGCGGTGGTGGCCTTCGTGCGCGCCCTCGTGGACGCCGCCGACGTGGAGCGGGTCACTGTCTCGGTCGGCCGCGGGGCCGAGGGCATCGACGCGGCCCTCGCCTCGGTGCACGAAGCCGTCGACCTCGCCGGCGGCCGGCGCCGCCGCACCGGCCGCGGACCGCACCTTCGACGTGCCGAGAACCGTCCGCTGGTGCAGCTGGTGGCGGCGCTCCGCGATGACCACCGCGTGCTTGAGCACGGCGAGCGCATGCTCTCACCCCTCATCGCGCACGACCTGGCACGCTCGGGCGATCTGCTCGACGTCCTCGAGGCGATGCTCGCGCACCCGGGCAACCGCACGGCGGCGGCCGGGGCATCCCATCTCTCCCGCTCGGTGTTCTACCAGCGCATCGCACTCATCGAGGAGCTGCTGGGCGCCGATCTCGACGACGGCGAGACCCAGACCGCGCTGCACCTCGCGCTGCTCGTGCGCAGGTCGGCGGGGCGCTGATCCGGGGCGCGGCGTCCGGCTGAACGGAAAGGGTCAGCCGAGGATGTAGACCTTGCGGAGCGTCTCGCGAACCGTCCACACCGTGCGCATGCCCGCGGTGAGGCGCGCGACCGCGCCGGCTCGCAGCTCGATCGGCTCGAGCGCAGGGTCGTCGAACGACACCGTCGCCGAGCCCGACAGCACCACGAACACCTCGTCCGCCTCGACGTCGGTCGAGACGCCGGGCGTGTGCTCCCAGACGCCGATCGTGTCGGTCAGCTCGGCGAAGCCGGTGCGGGGCGAGCCCTCGACCACCTGCTCGCCGGACAAGGGCTCGAGTGCGAGCGTGAGGGATGCGGCATCCGTCACGATTCCCGGTTTCACGAGTCGAACCCCAGCCCGACCGCGTCCAGGGTCTTGAGCAGCAGGTTGCGCTTGCCCTCGTTGTGGTCGGCGCGGTCCAGCGACCAGCGCGTGGCGTTGATGCCGATCGACGCCGCGGGTTCGGGCGGGAAGGGCAGCGGGCGCTTCTGCACCATCTCGAGCTCGGTGCGCTCGTTCGAGACCCCGTCGAGCAGGTCGAGCATGACGTCGCCGGCGAAGCGCGTCGACCCGACGCCGAGCCCGGTGAAGCCCGCGGCGTAGGCGACACGGCGCTCACGGGCGGTGCCGAAGAAGGCCGTGAACTGCGTCGAGGTGTCGATCGCACCCGCCCACTGGTGGGTGAAGCGCAGGCCCTCGAGCTGCGGGAACGTGGTGAAGAAGTGGCTCGCGAGCCGGGCCCACGTCTCGGGGCGCTCCTCGTAGGCGGGATCGACCTTGCGGCCGTAGTGGTAGATCGCGTCGTAGCCGCCGAACAGGATCCGGTTGTCCTTCGTGATCCGGTAATAGTGGAACTGGTTCGCCATGTCGCCGATGCCCTGGCGGTCCTGCCAGCCGATCGATGCGACCTGCGCGTCGGTGAGCGGCTCGGTCATCAGCACGTAGTCGTAGACGGGCACCGTCATGAGCCGGTTGCGCTTGATGAGCGACGGGAAGACGTTGGTGGCGAGCGCGGCACGGGATGCCTCGACCCGGCCGTCGGCGGTCGCCACGACGACTCCCGGACCTGTGGTGTCAAGGCCGGTCACGTGCGAGCGCTCGAAGATCTCGACACCGCGCTCCTCGCACACGCGCGCGAGCTCTGCCGCCATGCGGGCCGGGTGCACCATGCCGCACGCGTGCTTCTCCCAGACGGCGGCGAGATACGTGGGGGAGTGGACGGATGCCTGCGCCTCCGCCTGGTCGAGATAGACGACCCCCTCTTCGCCCTCGGCGGCCCACTCTTTGAGCCACTCGACCTGATGGGGCTCCACGGCGGGGGCGAACTGGCCGGTGCGCTCGAACTGGAAGTCCATGCCGTAGCGCGCCTCGGAGGCCTCGATCGCGTCGAGGTTCTCGCGCCCGAGCCGGTCGAGGACCGGCATCTCGTCGGGCCACCGGGCCATGCCGTTCTCGTGGCCGTGCGTGAGGCTCGCCTCGCAGAAGCCGCCGTTGCGGCCCGACGCCGCCCAGCCGACGCGCTGCGCCTCGACGATCACGACCTTCGCCGCTGGGTCGCGCTCTGTGGCGAGCAGTGCGGTCCACAGGCCGGTGTAGCCGCCGCCGACGACGACGAGGTCGGCACGGTGTGTGCCCACCAGCGACGGCCGGTCGGGGCGGAGGGCGTCAGGCAGATCGTCGCGCCAGAACACCGCGTGGCGGGTGTCGGCGAGGGAATGCTGGACGACGGATGCTGCCGGCCGCTGTCGTTCGAACACGGTCGTGCCCACGGGTATCAACTCCGATGCGGTGTCTGGTGCTCCCATCCTCGCCGGTTCGGGCCGGCGCCGCGGGCCCCGCCTGTCGGAACTTGACGGGCCGGTCGGACAGGTTGTCGCGCCCGGGTCCGGGCGCCGCGTCAGACCGCGGCGAGTTCCGCGGCGAGGGCGTCGACGTCGGCGACCCGCGCGTAGCTGCCGTCGAGCGCCGCCATGAACGCCAGGTGCACCTGGGCGCCGGGCACGGTCCTGCCGTCGTAGGCGAGGTCGGGCGCCGCGCAGGCGTCCTGCGCCACCGCGAGGCGGAAGCCGAGATCGGATGCCGCCCGCACGGTGGCATCGACGCACATGCTCGACATCATCCCGGCCACGACGATCTCATCGGGCGCCGCTGCGCGCAGCAGCGCCTCGAGTCCGGTGCCGAGGAAGGCGTTCGGCTCGTGCTTCACGATGACGTGCTCGGCGCCGTCCGGGGCGACACGCGGGTCGAACTCGATACCGGGCGTGCCGGGGGCGAAGAACGCGGCATCCGGACCGTCCCACACGTGCTGCACGTGCACGACCCGTTCGCCCGTCGCCCGGAAGGCGGCGAGAAGTCGCGCAGCGGCATCGGCGGCGGCATCCGGGTCGACGAGCGGATGCCGCCCTCCCGGGAAGTAGTCGCGCTGGATGTCGATGAGGAGCAGGAGTCGGGCCACCGCAACAGCATAGAGGCGTCGCGTCAGCGTCCCGTGCGGCGAATTCACCGGTCGTTGGGCGAGCGAGGGACGAGCGAGACGAAACGCGTGCACTCGACGCGATCGAGAGGTTCGAGGCGTTTCGTCTCGGTCGCTGGCGCTCCCTCGCTCAACGACCGAAGCTTGGTCCCGGTCGTTGAGCGAGCGAGGGACGAGCGAGACGAAACGCGTGCACCCGGCGCAATCGAGAGGTTCGAGGCGTTTCGTCTCGGTCGCTGGCGCTCCCTCGCTCAACGACCGAAGCTTGGTCCCGGTCGTTGAGCGAGCGAGGGACGAGCGAGACGAAACGCCTGGGCGCGGCGCAGAACGTGTCAGGCGTCCGGTGCGGCGAATTGGCCGGTCGTTGAGCGAGCGAGGAACGAGCGAGACGAAACGCGTGCACTCGACGCAGTCGAGAGGTTCGAGGCGTTTCGTCTCGGTCGCTGGCGCTCCCTCGCTCAACGACCGAAGCTTGGTCCCGGTCGTTGAGCGAGCGAGGGACGAGCGAGACGAAACGCCTGGGCGCGGCGCAGAACGTGTCAGGCGTCCGGTGCGGCGTAGACCCGCTCGCCCTGCACGAAGGTCTGCAGGGTGCGGGAGGCGCCGATCTGGTCGGCCGGGCCGGCGAAGGGATCGCGGTCGAGCACGGCCAGATCGGCGTACTTGCCGACCTCGATCGTGCCAGTGACGTCGTCGAGGTGGTTCACCCACGCCGACCCGGCGGTGTACGCGGTGAGCGACGTCGCCAGGTCGATCGACTGCTCCGGATAGAAGGGGTCGTACTCGCCCTCCTCCTGACCGGGCGCGGCCATGCGGTTGACCGCGGTGTGGATCGCGGCCATCGGATCGGGCGTCGACACCGACCAGTCGCTCCCCGCTGCGAGCACGGCGCCCGAGCGCAGCAGGTCGCCGAACGGGTACTGCCACGCGCTGCGCTGCTCGCCGAAGAACGGCAGGGTCAGCTCGACCATCTGCGGCTCGTACGTCGCCCACAGCGACTGCATGTTCGCGGCGACCCCGAGGTCGCGGAAGCGGCGGATGTCTTCGGGATGCACCACCTGGATGTGCGCGATGTGGTGGCGGTTGTCGCGGCGGCCGTTACGGGCGATCGCGTGCTCGACCGCGTCGAGGCACTCGCGCACGGCGCGGTCGCCGATCGCGTGGAAGTGCACCTGGAAGCCCGCGGCGTCGAGGAGGGGCACAGCCTCGTTGAGGACGGCAGGGTCGACGAACGATATCCCCGTGTTGTCGGTGAAATGGCCGTGGCCGTCGCAGTACGGCTCGAGCATCGAGGCGGTGAAGTTCTCGGCGACGCCGTCCTGCATCACCTTCACGGATGTCGCGGCGAAGCGTCCGCCGCGGTACCGCTCGCGCCGCTCGAGGATCGACGGGATCTGCTCGAGGCCCTTGGTGCGGTCCCACCAGATCGCTCCGACGACGCGCGCCGTCAGGGTGCCGTCGGCCGCTGCCGCGAGGTAGGCGGGGCCGGGGTCTCCGGCATCCCCGTACGAGCCGACGATGGCGTCCTGCCAGGCCGTGATGCCGAAGGAGTGCAGGTAGCGCTGGCCGAGCAGCAGCGCCTCGGTGAGCCGTGCGAGCGGCTCCTCGGGCAGCAGGCGGTTGACGAGGGCCATCGCGCCCTCGTGCAGCGTGCCCGACGGGGCGCCGTCGTCGTCCCGCTCGATGCGGCCGTCTGCCGGTTCAGGGGTGTCGCGGTCGATGCCCGCGCGCCGCAGCGCGGCGGAGTTCACCCACGCGCCGTGGCCGTCGCGGTTCGGGAAGAACGCCGGGCGGTCGCCGGTGACGGCGTCCAGCGCCGATGCCGTCGGCGTGCCGCCGGGAAACGCCGACATCTGCCACCCGCCACCGAGGATCCACTCGTCGTCGGAGTGCGCGCGGACGTAGTCGCCGATGGCGTCGAGGTACTGGGCGGCCGTGCTGAGTTCGGAGAGGTCGCAGCGGAGCATGTCGAGCCCGCCCCACACCGGATGCACGTGGGCGTCCTGGAACCCGGGGATCAGCATCCGCCCCGCGAGGTCCACGACCTCGGTCGACGGGCCGACGAGGTCGCCCAGGTCGCCGGGCGAGACGGCGACGATGCGCCCGTCCGCGACGGCGACGGAGCCGGCACGCGAACGCACGGTGTCGGCGGTGAACACGGGTCCGCCGGTGAAGACGAGGTCGGCGTAGGGCATGGGTCTCCTGGGGGTTCGGGGCGTTTCGTCTCGGTCGCTGGCGCTCCCTCGCTCAACGACCCGGGGGTGGTGTGGCGCTCCCTCGCTCAACGACCGGGGGTGGCGTGGCGCTCCCTCGCTCAACGACCGGGGGTGGTGTGGCGCTCCCTCGCTCAACGACCGGGAACTCCCGGGCGGGCGGGGAACTGACCTCTTCGGGATGAAGCGGGTCAGCCGCCGGTCATCGTGCGGGCGATCTGGGTCGCCGAGTCGCCGGCGCGCTTGAGCACCAGGGCGACCAGGGCGAGGGCGACGAGCGTGAGCAGCAGCATGATCGTCGACACGGCGGCGATCTCGGGGCGCAGGCCCGAGCGCAGCGCGCTCAGCACGTACACCGGCCACGGCGTGGTGCCCGACACCTGCACGAACGCCGCGACGATCGTGTTGTCGAGACTCAGCGTGAACGCCAGCAGGAAGCCGGCGAGCACCGCCGGCATGGCCAGCGCGAGCGTGATGCGGCGGAACGTGGTGAACGGCTTCGCGTACAGATCGGCGGACGCCTCTTCGAGGTTCATGTCCTGACCCACCAGACGGGCGCGCACGATGTACGACACCACGGCGGTGGCGAACAGCGAAGAGCCCACCGACAGGCGCACGATGCCGTCGTTGAAGAGCGAGATGCCCAGATCCTGGCCGAGGAACACCATCCAGGGGAGCAGCGCCACGGCGTCCACGATCTCGGGCGTCACCGACACCAGCAGCAGCAGTCCCAGGAACCACCACACCCACTTGCCGGGGTGGCGGGCCATCGCGATGCCGGCGAGGGTGCCCAGCACCGTCGCGATGACGGCGGCGATGAGCGCCGTGATGAGCGACACCCGCACCGCGCTCTGGATGGCGGGCTTCGCGAGGATCGTGCCGAAGGCGTCGAACCCGAAGCCCTCCCACGACACCAGCAGTCGTCCGGTGTTGAAGGAGTAGATCACGATCACGATGATCGGCAGGAAGAGGAAGAGCATCACGGCGACGCCCCACACCGCGAAGGCCACGTCCGACCATGACTTCCGTGCCCGTCGGCGCGGAGCGGAGGGCCGAACGGCCTCGCGGGCCCGGGACTGCAGAATCGTCTCGGTGTCGGTCTGGACATCCGTAGAGAGCGTCACCTCGTCACCTCCAGAGCGGCCGCAGGCGCGGCATCCGTCTTCGCCGTCTCGGCCACCGGCCCCAGCACGAGCCGACTGCGCGAGCGGAACGGCAGCGCGACGAGCCAGATGATCACCGCGGCCACGCCGATCGTCAGCATGATCACGAGCATGAGCAGCACCGCCATCGCCGAGCCGAGCGCCCAGTTCTGGGCGGTCTGGAACTGGCTGGCCACGAGCTGGCCGACCATGTTGCCCTTCGCGCCGCCGAGCACGGTCGCGGTGATGTAATCGCCCATCAGGGGGATGAAGACCAGCAGCACGCCCGCGATGATGCCCGGCTGCGACAGCGGCAGGGTCACCCGCAGGAACGTGGTGAGCTTGCCGGCGCCGAGGTCCTTCGACGCCTCGCGCAGCGCCGGGCCGACGCGGTCGAACGCGACGAACAGCGGCAGGATCATCAGGGGCAGGTAGTTGTACACGACGCCGATGATCACCGCGGTGCGGGTGTACATCAGATCGAGCGGACCGTCGAGCACGCCGATGCCCTGCAGCAGCGATGACAGCCAGCTCTCGGGGGCGAGGATCACCTGCCAGCCGATCGTGCGCACCAGGAAGTTGGTCCAGAACGGCACCAGCACCAGGGCGATGAGGATGCCGCGTCGTTCGGGCTTGACCTTGAACGCCATCCAGTACGCGACCGGGGCGCCGATCAGGAAGCAGAGCACGGTTCCGATCACACCGACCCAGAGGGTGTTCTGGAACGTCGCGAAGAACGTCGGCGAGAAGGCCTCGACGTAACGGTCGAACGACAGGATGTCGTTGGCGTGACTGCCGAAGACCCCGGGCTTGTAGCCGAAGCTGAACCACACCACCATCGCCACGGGAGCGACGAAGAAGAGCAGGAGCCACGCCCACGCCGGAACGGCGAGCGCGGCTCCTGCGGCACGACTACGCACCGGCGGCAGCCTTCACCTCGTTGTAGATCGAGACGCGGGTCGTCTGCGAGTCGTTGAGCTCCTGCTCGTGCATCGTCTCGAGCTGCTCGGGCGTGAAGAAGATCATGTCGGCGAGCTCGAGGCCGCTCTCCTCCGCCGCCGCCTCCATGTCCTTGCCGCCCACGTTGTACCCGATGTAGTCCAGGTTGAGCACGAGGTTCTCGGGCGCCATCGAGTAGTCGATGAACGCGTGGGCAGCCTCGGGGTGCGGCGCACCGGCGGCGATGGCCCAGTTGTCCATCCACAGCTCGGTCACCGGGCCGGGCAGCACCCACTGCCAGCGCTCCGGCTCGCTCGACTCCATGAGACCGAGCCGCGCGTCGCCGTTCCACGCCTGCATCAGCACCTGCGTGCCCTGCGGGATCGCGTTGGTGCCGGGGTAGGAGTCGAACGCCGAGATGTGCGGTGCGATCTCCTCGACGAGGAACTTGCGGCACGCCTCGAGCTCGTCGGGGTCCTCGGTGTTCCAGTCCAGGTCGTTGGCCCAGAAGTAGGAGCCGATGATCCCTGCGGGGTCGTCCGACATCGCCGTCTTGCCGCTCGCCTCGTTCTGGGCGGCGTCGAAGAAGTCGGCCCACGTGGTGAGCTCGCGCGTGATGACGGTCTTGTCGTAGACGTAGCCGGTCGTTCCCCAGGCCTTGCAGACCGAGTAGTCGTTGCCCGGGTCCCACGCGCGGCCGAGGAAGGCCGGGTCCATGTTGGACATGTTGGGCAGAAGCTCCTTGTTGAACTTCGTCAGCAGGCCATTCTCGATCATCTGCGGGATGAAGACGCCGGTCGGCACGACGATGTCGTAGCCCGAGGTGCCCTTCGCGGCGACCAGCTTCGCGATGAGCTCCTCGTTCGACGAGTAGGAGTCGAGCGTGACCTTCGGGCCGAGCTCGGCGGTGAAGCCCTCGACGACATCCGGCGAGTCGTAGTCGCCCCATGTGTACACCGAGACGTCGCCCTCGAGGTCGCCGCCGCTCGCCTGCGGAGCGGGCGAGCCGCTGCCGCCCGGCGCACATGCGGCGAGCACGGTGGCGCCGCCCGCGAGCGCGGCGAAGCTGAGGAAGCGGCGTCGCGAGAGCTCGCGCACGATCGCGGGCGCGGCAGCCTCGGGGGCGAGGATGCGGAGCGGGGTACGAGGCTGGGTCATCGGGTACTCCTGGTCGGGTCGAGAGCCGGGAAGGCGGATGCCGCGGCTGCAGGGCGTGCGTCGGGTGCGGTGCGTCGGGTCGGGCGTGTGGTGCGGGTCGGGTCGTGCTGTGCGGGGGGAACGTGCGTGTCAGGGAGCGGCGATCACGCCGTCGGGGGCGCGATGTAGCCGCCCTCCTCGGCGGCAGCGACGTCGGCGGCGGGGAACAGCAGCACGTGATGCGCCGCCCACGTGCAGACCACGGGGTCGCCGACGGAGAGCGCCGGCGCCTCGGGCGTCGGGCGCCGCACGATGAGGCTCTGGTCGGGCCCGAGTCGCACCAGGTACTGCATCGTGTCGCCGAGGTGCGAGACCCCGATCAGCTCTCCGCGGGCCGAGTTCGCCTCGGGCAGGCTCGCGCCTGCGCCTGCGCCTGTCCCGGTCCCTGAGCCTGTCGAAGGGTCCATCTCGATCCGGATGAACTCGGGCCGCACGGCGGCCTCGCCGAGGTTCGTGCGGGTGAGCACGGGGGAGGCGGCGCGCACCAGCGCGTGGGGCGAGGTGATCGCCGCGCCCGCCTCGGCGGCGGGGCCGCGGAAGAAGTTCTGCTGGCCGACGAAGGCCGCGACGTAGGCCGAGGCCGGGCGGGCGTACACGGTGTCGGCGTCGGCGAGCTGCTCGATGCGGCCCGCGCGCATGATCGCGATGCGGTCGCTCATCGACAGGGCCTCGCCCTGGTCGTGAGTCACGAAGACGAACGTGATGCCCAGGCGCGACTGCAGCAGCTTCAGTTCGAGCTGCATCTCTTCGCGCAGCTGGCGGTCGAGGGCTCCGAGCGGCTCGTCGAGCAGCAGCACCGCGGGGCGGTTCACCAGCGCCCGGGCCAGCGCGATGCGCTGCTGCTGACCACCTGAGAGCTGCGTGGGCTTGCGGTCGCCGAAGCGCCGCATCTGCACCATGTCGAGCGCCTGGGTGACGCGCTCGCGCACCTCGGACTTGGGCGTCCGGCGCTGCTGCAGCCCGTACGCGACGTTCTCGGCGACCGACAGATGGGGGAACAGGGCGTATGCCTGGAAGACCGTGTTGACGTCCCGCTTGTACGGCGGCGCGGCCAGCACCGAGCGTCCCGAGATGCGGATGTCACCGGCATCCGGCCGCTCGAAGCCCGCGATCATGCGCAGCGTCGTCGTCTTGCCGCAGCCGGACGGTCCCAGCAGCGAGATGAACTCGCCCGGCTGGATCGTCAGCGAGAGGTCGTCGACGGCGACCTGATCGCCGTAGTACTTGGTGATCCCCGACAGGACGACGGATCCGCGCGCGGCCTCGCTCTCGGTGGGAACCTGCTCCGCCGCTGCGGTAGCCGTGCCTGTGGACATCGTCACCTCGTGAGGGTCCTTCTGATAGCCGGCCGCGCAACGCTGCATGGCCGTTCGGGTGTGTCAGGTATTCAATATCGCGCCCCGGCGACCCGCAATGCGGCCCGGACCGAACCGGACGATTAGCGGTGCGGGCGGGGGGCGGCGCGACAGTTCGTCCGGACTTGTGTGACGGCCAGGGAACCGCGATGTTTCAACGATGGGCGCAGCGCGCGGGACGGATGCCTCAACCCGGCGCGACAATCCGTCCGCCGGGCATCGTGATGAAAGCGTGCTGCAAGCCGGCTCAGCGCTGGCAGACCGGGCACCAGAAGACGATCCGCTCGCGGGTGGGATCGGCGCCGAGGCTTCCGCCCCGGATGAGGGTCCCGCACCGTCGGCAGGGCCGGCCTTCGCGGCGGTAGACCCAGGTCGAACGCCCGGGGCGCTCGTCGCCGGTGAACGTGCGGCCCGACCGGTTGCGGTTGGCGCGGATCATGCGGGCGCCGAGATCCACGATGGCGGCGGCATCCGTCTCGTTCGCCGGTGTCGTGGGCAAGATGCCGCGGACGAAGAGGATCTCGTTGACGTACTCGTTGCCGAACCCCGCGATGCTGCGCTGGTCCTGGAGGGCGACGTGCACCGCGCGCGGGTCGGCGGCGAGCCGCTGGGCGGCCTCGACCGGGTCCCAAGAATCCGAGAGCGGATCGGGGCCGAGGTAGCCGACCAGGTCGTCCTCGTCGGCGGTCGGCACCACCTTGATGTCGGCGAGATCGAAGCCCACCGTCTCCCACTCGGTGCCGTCCGGCGCCGTGGCACCGATCACGGCGCGGGCGCGGAACCCCGGTGCCCGCCACCGGTCGCCGCGGCGGTAGACGTGCCATTCGCCCTCCATCTTGAGGTGCGTGTGCAGCGTCCACGCGCCGATGCGATGCAGCAGGTGCTTGCCGCGCGAGACGACGCCGTGCACGACCTCGCCGCGCAGGTCGACCGTGGCCGCCTGCGGGACGCGCAGCTCGAAGCGCGTGACGGTCGCGCCGGCCAGCGCGGCGTCGAGGCGCCGGGCGGTGCGGAAGACGGTGTCTCCCTCAGGCACAGGCCGCCTCCGACCGTCGCCGCGTGCACGGAATCGGAGGTTCTGCGCGACACGCCGGCGAGGTGACGTCGCGGGCTGCGCGTCGGCCACGTTCTCCGACGCTCTGCAGGGATTCAGGCACGCGCGCCCTCGCGTCCCGGTCCCTGAGCCTGTCGCAGGGCGTCGCCCGCGGTGAGCCGCCGCAGGGTGAGGCCGCGCGGAGACTCGACGAAACCGGCGTCTCTGAGCGTACGTCCGACGGCGGTGCCGTAGACGAACACACCATTGACCTGCTCGATCGTCAGGGTGTCGAGCCGTCGTACCCGGGCCGTCGCGGCGAGGTCGCGGGTGGCGGCGGCCAGCACCGCCTCTTCACCGGTGAAGGCGAGCGCCGACTTGCCGCCGCGCTCGAGGTACAGCGCGAGGGCACCGTCGACCAGCACGACGAGCGCGCCCGCCTTGCGTCCCGGGCGATGGGTGACACCTTCGAGCCCCGGCCATGCGAGCGCCGCACCGTACGGATTCGCGGGGTCGGTGGCGGCGAGCGTGACGGCGCGCAGCGGCGGCGGATCCGACAGCCCGGCGAACTCGCGCAGGCGGTCGACCGTCGCGGATGCCGCGAACTGCGCCGCGCCGAGCTTCTCGATGACGTAGCCGCGCCGGCAGTGCCCGGCCTCTTCGAAGCCGGCCAGCACGCGGTAGGTCTGCGCGAACCCGCCCGGCACGCCCTCGGACTGCACCGCGCCGCGCGTGACGACGCCGTAGCGGTCGAGCAGCAGGCTCGCCGAGGCGGTCGCCCGCAGAGCCGCATCAGGCTCGGCTGCCGGGAGCAGCGACCACCGCCCGCCGATCGCGGGGGGACGTGCCGGGACGGATGCCGCAACCGCGCGCCCCGCCGCCGACAGCGTTCCGGCGGCGCCGCGGTAGAGTCGCGTGCGAGGGGTGCGCCGGCTCACCCGGTGCGCCTGCGAACCGCCCGAGACGAGCGCGCGGACGGGGGCGAACGTGTCGTTCGTGATCCGCCCGGCCCAGGTGAGCCGCCACAGCGCATCGACGACCGATTGCTCGTTCTCGGCGCCCGTGGTCTGGCGCAGCTGGGCGGCGAAGTACGCACCGCCGCCTTCGAGCGCGGCGAGCAGCTGGGCGTCGAGGGATCCCGGCGCGATCTCTTCGGCATCGTCGGGCGGGGTCAGCGTGAGCGGCACGGCGTCCGCCGGATGCAGCGCGACCCAGCCGTCGCGGCCGGGCAGGCTGCCGTGGCCCGACCAGATCACCTCGCCGGTGGCGGTCAGCTCGTCGAGCATCCCCGGCGTGTAGTCGGCGACGCGTGCCGGCAGCACGAGCGACTCCCACGCGCTCGCCGGGATCGGCACGCCGGCGAGCTGCTCGACGACCGCCGCGACGCCGTCGATGCCCTCGAGCGGCCGGGTGACGTGCTGCCACACCGGCAGGAATCGGGCATAGGCATGCTGGGGCACCGGTTCGACGCTGCCCCGGATCGCGGCGAGCGACCGCATCCGCAGCCGGCGCAGCACCTCGGTGTCGCACCACTCCGCCTCGTCGCCGCGTGACTCGGCGGTCGCGGTCGCCGCCTCGGGCAGGAAGAACCCGCTCGTGACGCGGCCCTGCGACTCGAGGCGCTGCAGGGTGTGACGTGCCACGGCGACGCCGATGCCGAGCCGGTCGGCTGCGGCATCCGCCCGGAAAGGGCCGTGGGTGCGCGCGTACCGGGCGATCAGGTCGCCGAGCGGATCGGCGACGGGCTCGAGGAACGCCGTCGGGATGCCGACGGGCAGCGCCACGCCCAGGCCGTCGCGCAGGCGTCCGGCGTCTTCGATCGCGGCGACCCGCGTCGCCCCGGCGATCGTGACCGGGATCGCGCGACGCGATGTGACCAGCGCATCGAGCAGAGCGGATGCCGCGCCCTCGGTCATGTGCGCACCTCCGACGCCGTCGCCGTCGGCCTCCAGCCGCGCGGCGGCCTCGCTCGCATCGAGGGGGCCGAGCAGGCGCAGCAGGTCTGCGACGCCCTCGAGCCCGCGCGCGCGGCGCTCCGGATCGAGGCGCTGCGCGTCGCGCTCGAACTGCGCGATGATGTCGGGGTCGAGAAGCTCGCGCATCTCGACCTTGCCGAGCAGCTCCGACAGCAGCGCCGGATCGACGGACAGGGCGGCGGCCCGTCGCTCGGCGAGCGGAGAGTCGCCCTCGTACATGAAGGCGCCGACGTAGCCGAACAGCAGGTCGCGCGCGAAGGGCGAAGGCTGCGCCGGCTCGGTCTCGATCAGCCGGATGCGGCGTTCGCCGATGCCGCGCATGAGCCGCAGCAGAGCGGGCACGTCGTAGACGTCCTGCAGGACCTCGCGCAGCGTCTCGAGGATGATCGGGAACGTCGGGTAGCGGCGGGCCACCTCGAGCAGCTGCGCCGACCGCTGCCGCTGCTGCCACAGCGGGGTCCGCTTGCCGGGGTTGCGCCGAGGCATGAGCAGCGCGCGCGCCGCGCACTCGCGGAACCGAGAGGCGAACAGCGCCGAGCCCCCGACCTCCTCGGTCACGATCTGGTCGAGCTCATCGGGATCGAAGACGAAGAGGTCGGCGCCCGGAGGCTCGGCCGTGGCATCCGGGATCCGCGCGATGATGCCGTCGTCGCTCGCCACCGCCGAGCCGTCGACCCCCAGCCGCTCGCGGATGCGGGCGTTCACCGCCAGCGCCCATGGCGCGTGCACCTGCATGCCGTAGGGGGAGTGGAGGATGACGCGCCAGTCGCCGACCTCGTCGCGCCCGCGCTCGACGGTCAGCTGGCGATCGGTCGGCAGGGTGCCGGTGGCCTCGCGCTGCTCGGCGAGGTAGGCCAGCAGATTGTCCTGCGCGTACTCGTCCAGCCCGGCGTCGTGCAGGCGCGACTCGGCCTTCTCGGGCTTCGCCGTCGACACCTCGCGCGAGAACTTCCCGAGCGCCTCGCCGAGTTCGGCAGGGCGGCCGATGCCGTCGCCGTGCCAGAACGGCACCTTGCCGGGCTGCCCGAACGCCGGGACGACGTTGACGCGGTCGTGGGTGATCTCGACGATGCGCCAACTCGTCGTGCCGAGGGTGAACACGTCGTTGACCCGCGACTCGTAGACCATCTCCTCGTCGAGCTCTCCGACGCGGGCGTTCTGCGACTCGCCCGCGATGAAGACGCCGAACAGGCCACGGTCGGGGATCGTGCCGCCGCTGGTCACGGCGATGTGCTGCGCGCCCGGCCGCCCGCTGAGCACGCCGAGGTCGCGGTCCCAGATGACGCGGGGCCGCAGCTCGGCGAATTCGTCGGACGGGAACCGCCCGGCGATGAGGTCGAGCGTCGCCTCGTACGCCGAGCGGGGGAGCGACCGGAACGGGGCGCTGCGCTTGAGCGTCTCGTACCAGCCCTCGACGTCGACGGGGGCGACGGCCGCGGCGGCCACCGTCTGCTGCGCGAGGATGTCGAGCGGGTTCTGCGGGATCGTGATCGCCTCGATCTGCCCGGCGAGCATCCGCTCGGTGACGATCGCGGTGTGCAGCACGTCGCCACGGTGCTTGGGGAACAGCGCGGCACGGCTGACTTCGCCCACCTGATGGCCGGCGCGGCCGATGCGCTGCAGGCCGGATGCCGCGCTCGGCGGCGCCTCGACCTGGATGACGAGGTCGACGGCGCCCATGTCGATGCCGAGCTCGAGACTCGACGTGGCGACGACGCAGCGCAGGACGCCCGACTTGAGCTCTTCTTCGACCTGCGCTCGCTGCTCCTTCGACACGGAGCCGTGGTGCGCCTTGGCCAGCACGGGATCCGCACCTGCGGTGGCGCCGGCCTGCGCCATCATGGCGGCCGGCACGGTCTGGTCCGGCAGGTCGAGGCCGAGACGCTCGGAGTAGATCTCGTTGAGCCGCCCTGTCAGCCGCTCGGCGAGGCGGCGGGAATTGCAGAACACGATCGTCGAGCGGTGCAGGAGGATGCGATCGACGATCGCCTCTTCGACGTGCGGCCACACCGATCCGGTCATCTCGGTCTCGCCCGCTCCGGACGCACGCCCGTCACGCCTGGGGCCAGCCGACGTGCCGTCGGCGAACCAGTCCTCGTCGATCGTTTCGACAGGACCATCGACCGGTCCCTGAGCTTGGCGAAGGGCGGCGTCCGGATCCGCCCACGCCTCGGTGTCGGACGCGTACGGGCTCGGGGGCGGCGGCGGATTGAGCATGTCGCCGATCGGCACGACGACCTTCATGTCGAACGCCTTGGTCGCACGCGGCGCGACGATCTCGACCGGCTCCGCCCCGCCCAGGAACCGGGCGACCTCGTCGATCGGCCGCACCGTCGCCGACAGGCCGATGCGCTGCGCCGGAGGAGCGTCGGGCGCGAACGAGCGGCGCAGCGCATCGAGTCGCTCGAGACTCACCGCGAGGTGGGCGCCGCGCTTCGTGGCGGCGACGGCATGCACCTCGTCGACGATCACGGTGTGCACGTCGCGCAGCGTCTCGCCGGCCCGGCTCGTGAGCATGAGGTAGAGCGACTCGGGCGTGGTGATGAGGATGTCGGGCGGCCGCTGCACGAGCTTGCGCCGGTCGCCTGCGGGCGTGTCACCGGAGCGCACGCCCACCGTGACCTCGGGCACCGTGAGGCCGAGGCGCCGCGCGGACTGTCCGATCCCGACGAGCGGCGAACGGAGGTTGCGCTCGACGTCGACGCCCAGCGCCTTGAGCGGCGAGATGTAGAGGATCCGGGTGGCGGGGGCCGCGGCATCCGGGATCTTCTTCTTCCGTCCGGCGGGCGCCACGGACGCCGGAGCCGCCGCCTTGTCGTGGAACACGCGGTCGATCGCCCACAGGAACGCCGACAGCGTCTTGCCCGAACCGGTCGGTGCGACCACGAGAGCGTGCTTGCCGGCGGAGATCGCCTGCCACGCGCCCTTCTGAGCGTCGGTGGGAGCGTGGAAGGCGCCGCGGAACCAGTCCTGCGTGGCAGGACCGAACCGCTCGAGCACGTCGCCCATCACTCCATCTTCGTCGTGATCGCCGACATCCGGCCAGGTCGCGGGCGAGCCGGTCGCGTAAGATCGGTGCTCGCGTGTTCCCCCGCACGCGTGTGACCGCCCGAGGATCCCGATGGAGTCGACGCCCTCGAGCGTGCCGGACACCCCGGTGGCGCTCGACCCTACGGCCGCCCCCACAGCCGCCGATGCGTCCTGGGTGCGCTCGCGGCGGGTGCACACCTTCGCCCTCGGAGCGCTGGTGGGCGCCCTGGCACTCTCGCTCGTGGTCGTGGTCACGGCGGTGTTCGCGGCGGTGCAGGGTCAGCGGTCACCGCTGCCTGCGGACCCCGCACCGGTCGCCGAGACCCGGGTCACTCCCCGGCCCACCACGCCGGCCCCGACGCCGATGCTCAGCCCCAGTCCGACGGTCCCGCCGGCGGCCACCGAGACGGAACCCCCGGTCGACGAGCTCACCACCGAGCCCGTGGTCGAGCCGGTTCCTGTGCCGGCGCCGACGGTGCCTCCGCCGACCGAGGAGGCCGACGTCTCCGATGACCCCGGCAACAGCGGCACCGCCCCGGGCCGCACCAAGGAGCCCAAGCGGCCCTGACCAGGCCGTTCCGCTCCTCCAGGGCGCGTACCCGGGAGGTCAGGTCTACGAGGTCACCCACGGCATCACGATGACCGTCGAGGTCGCGCTCGACAGCGGTTGGGGCGCCGACGAACTGGCGGCGATCTTCGCGGAGGCTTTCGTCGCTCCCTGACCGACGTCAGCTCTCGTCCGGCATGAGGATCCACAGCAGCAGGTACATCAGGATCGATACGCCGAAGAACACGGTCGATGCGACCGTCAGCACGCGCACCGGTATCACGCTGCAGCCGAAGCGGTCCGCGATGCCCTGGCAGACCCCGGCGAGTATGCGTCCCCGTCGGGGACGAACCAGGCGATGCATGGGTTCATCATCGCGCGGCGAAGGTGAGCCCGCCAGGGGGAGGCGAAACGGGTGCTCGGTGTCAGCGCTCGGCCGGGACCAGGATCCAGAGCAGGATGTAGATCCACAGCGACAGGCCGAAGAAGACGACGGCGAGCGCGGTGAGGATGCGCACGAGCGTCACGTTCCAGCCGAAGCGGTTGGCGACGGCGGCGCAGACTCCGGCGATCCATCGGCCCTGCTGAGGTCTCACGAGTGCGTTCATGAGTCCATCATCGCGCCACCGGCCCGCCGGGCGCAGTGGTGCAGACCCCCGGTATCCGAGGGGCGCTGGCCCGCGGCATCCGTCCCCCTTGCCGGAGGAGGATGCCGCGAGCCGGCTCAGCGCTCGGTGCCTCGCGCGTCAGCGTTCCTGCAGACGGCCGTCGCGGTCGAGCTCGAGCACGAGGCCCACGCCGATGCGCTCGAGGAACGCGTCGTCGTGGCTCACCACGAGCACCGCGCCGCGGTAGGCGGCGATGGCCTCGACGAGCTGGTCGGCCGTGTCGAGGTCGAGGTTGTTCGTCGGCTCGTCGAACACGAGCAGCTGCGGCGGCGGATCGGCGAGCATGAGCCGGGCGAGGGCCACGCGGAAGCGCTCGCCGCCCGACAGTGTTCCCACCGGCCGGGTGACGGCCGCTCCTCGGATGAGGAACCGCGCCAGCCGGTTCCGCAGCTCGACGATCGTGACACCGGGGGCAGACGGAACGACGTTGTCGAGCACCGAGGCTGCGTCGTCGAGCCCGTCCACACGCTGTGGCAGGTACCCGACGCGGTCGGTGTGCAGCTCGGCGTGTGCAGAACTCCACCATCCATGCGCCGAATCGCCCGGTAGAGCGTCTTCTGGCGGATTCGCCCCGCGATCCGTGGAGTTCTGCAGGCCGGAACCCACCAGGCGCTCGAGCAGCGTCGTCTTGCCGGCGCCGTTCGGTCCGATCAGCGCGACCCGCTCTGGCCCCTGGATCACCCACGAGCGCTCGCCGTCGCCGAGGGTGGCGATGCGACGGCCCGCGGGCACGCCGGGGTCGGGCAGGTCGATCTTCACGATGTCGTCGTCGCGCACCCGGCGTTCGGCGACATCGAGGGCTTCGCGGGCGGATGCCTCGCGGTCGGCCTTCTCGCCGCGCAGCTTGCCCGCCGAGACCTGGGCCGCCATCCGGCGTCCGTTCGCGACGATCTTCGGCACGCGCTTCTCGTCGAACGCCTTCTGCCCCATCGCGGCGCGGCGCGAGATCGTCGTCTCGGCCTCGATGCGCTGGCGCTTCTCGCGCTTGACGGCTTGACGTGCTGCCCGCTCGGCGTCACGGGCGGCGCCCTGCTCGGCATCCAGCCATGCCCGCCACTGCGAGTACGGTCCGCCGAACACCGAGAGCTCGTTCGCATACAGCTCGGCCGTGTCGTCCATCAGCTCGAGCAGCGCGGTGTCGTGGCTGACCACGACCAGGGCGCCTCGCCACGCGCGCACCATGTCGTACAGGCGCGCTCGGGCGTCGCGATCGAGGTTGTTGGTGGGCTCGTCGAGCAGCGTGATCTCCGGCGACCGCAGACGGATGCCGGCGATCGCGGTGAGCACCGCCTCACCGCCCGACAGCTGCCCGACCCGGCGGTCGAGCATGTCGGGTGCGAGTCCGGCGTCGGCGAGCGCGGCATGCGCGCGCGCCTCGATGTCCCAGTCGGAGCCGACCGCGTCGAAGTGACGCGGATCGGGGTCTCCCGACTCGATGGCGCGCAGCGCGCGGAGTGTCTCGCCGACGCCGAGCAGGTCGGCGACGGGCCGGTCGACGTCGAGCGTCAGCCGTTGCGGCAGGTACGCGGCATCCGCTGTCCGTGCGATGTGGCCCGCGGAGGGGGTGAGATCCCCGGCGATCAGGCGCAGCAGCGTGGACTTGCCGGAGCCGTTGCGGCCGACGAGCCCGGTGCGGCCGGTGCCGAACGAGCCGGAGACATCGGCGAGGGCGACGGAGCCGTCGGCCCAGGCGAACGAGACCCGGTCGAGGACGATGACAGGTGTGAGAGTGGTTGCAGGCATGAGGCCTCCCGTGTCGGTCATGCGCTGACACCGAGGACCGCGGAATCCGCCCGGACGCCGGGGCCGCAGAAGGGGCCCGGGAACGGCGGGGAAGCGATGGTCGACGTGCAGCGCGGAATCTTCAGGCGCTGCCAGACGTCGAGGGTCGACGGAGCAGCGCGATTACAGCGCGGTTGCGTCGATCAGCTTCAAGGGAGTTCCTCACCGAGGGGACAAAGGCCGAGAGACACCATAGCGGACGATTCCGGCGGTCGCCAGAGAGTGCCGATCAGTCGACCGCGTCGAGCGCCGTCAGCTGCTTGTCGAGGAACGCCGCCACGTCGGCGATCTCCTGCTCCGAGACGCTGTGCGTGAGGCCCGGGTAGACGCGGCCGCTCAGGTCGGCGTGCGCGGGCAGCCACTCCGTCGTGTGCGCGATCACGAACTCCGGGATCACGTCGTCGTTCGTGCCGCGGCCCCAGAACACCGGCGGGCGCAGCTCGGCGAGCTCGGCATCGCCCGCCAGCTCGCCCGGCGTGGCGTAGCCCGACAGGTTGACGGCGTAGGCGAAGCGCCGCGGGTCGATGCGCATCGCCTGCAGCGAGACCGCACCGCCCTGCGAGAAGCCGAGAAGGCCGACGGATGCCGCGCCCGCCGCGTGCGCGTCGATCCACGCGATGACCGCCTCGGCGGCGCGGTTCACGTGCGAGGCGTCGCGCCCCTCGAGGCCCTCGATCGGATACCAGGAACGGCCGGGCGCCGGCCACGGCGGCGCGAGCGGGGCCGCCAGGCTCGCCACGGCGAACGCCTCGGGGAGGTACTGGCGGAGGGGATAGAGGTCGTGCTCGTCGGCCCCGTAGCCGTGGAGGAGCAGCAGAAGGTGCCGCCCGGCGGCGGCTGACCTGTCCGGGGCCGACCGGTCGGTCGACCACAGCACGGCGTCGGCGTCGAGGACGAGAGCTTCCGACATGCCGACATCCTGCCATCCGCGGCCGACACGGCGAAGGGCGAATCGGAGCGCCGCAGCCGGCGGCGCCCGTCGGACCGGTCAGATCTTGATGGGGAATGTCAGCAGGATGCCGATCCCGACGGTCATCACGACCAGTGCGAGCCCGAGCAGCACCCTGCCGATCCAGGTCCGCACATCGCGTTGCGACATCGCGGTCAGGAACAGCACGAGGGCGAACAGCACCGTCAGCAGTGAGTAGTTGTCGCCGCGCTGATTGCTCTCGAGGGCTTCGGCGAACTTGGCGTCCGCGCGCTCGTTGAGCTCCACCGCCTCCACCTCGCCCGGCGGCACGTATTCGTCGCGGGCGAAGGGAGCGTTCTCGATCATCCCGTCGGCCTGCCACGCGTCGAAGGCGACCGTGAACCACGGCTGGAAGCGGTCCTGGATGTACTGCGCCAGCTCGGTGTCGCCCTCGCCCTCGGCCAGCACCCACTGCGCGTAGACCGACAGGTCGAACTGCTGAGCCGCCCGCGCCTGGTTCTCGGCACTCGCGGCCTGGATGCGGGCGCCCGACGCCTCGCTGAACGCGATCGACATCTCGCCGCCCCACTTCGACGACTCGAAGCCGCACCACGCCGTGAGCACCGCGGTGATCGACAGCACGAAGACGCCGACGATGTCCTGGATGCGGCTGATGCGCGTCTGTGGCGGGTCCTCTGCCATGGCGTCCTCCCGGAGACGATGCCCTCAGACTATTGAGGAGTCGGCGTCGGCGGCGAGGACGCGCGGTGAAAACCGGAGGGAGCGGGTATACAGGAGGCATGTCCGTGCGCACTCCTGACCCCGAACCTGCGGGCGACGAGCCGTTCGGCCCGCCGGCGGGGAACATGTCCAATCCCGCGTGGCTGAGCGACATCGAACTCGAGGAGGCGCGCCGGCGGCTGCCGATGCTCTACGTCGAGGGCGTGCCGGTGCGCACCGACGGGATGGGTCAGGTCACGCAGGTCGGGATCCTGCTGCGAGCGAGTCCGGTCGGTGAGATCTCGCGCACGATCGTCTCGGGCAGGGTCCGCTACGGCGAGACCGTCCGCGACGCCCTCTTCCGCCACCTCGAGAACGACCTCGGTCCGATGGCGTTCCCGATGCTCCCCCCGCAGCCGACGCCGTTCACGGTGGCCGAGTACTTCCCGCTCCCGGGTGTGAGCGCGTACCACGACGACCGCCAGCACGCCGTGTCGCTCGCGTTCGTCGTGCCCGTCACGGGGACGTGCGAGCCGCGGCAGGACGCGCTCGAAGTCACCTGGCTGACACCCGAGGAGGCGGCATCCGATGCCCTCTCGGCCGAGATGGAAGGCGGACGCGGCACGCTCGTGCGGCTGGCGCTCGCCAGCGTGGGCGCGCTGCGCTGAGCTGTCGTCGCGACCGGGGAATTCCCTCGCGTACTGTCCGCGCCGCCCCATAGGCTCGCAGGGTGAGTCTCGAATCCCTGCCCTTCCCGTCCGACGCCGCCGGCTGGGTGGCCTTCGTCGACGAGCGCCCCGCCGCCCGGATCGCCCGCGTGAGCGAGATCGACGGTCGGCTCAAGGCCGAGTCCGCGCTCACGACCGCCGAGCGCCTCGAGCTGTGGAACGACGCCGACATCGCCCTGAGCGAGGCCCTCAGCGAGTCGTACGTGCTCAGCGAGGCACACCCCGATCCGTCGGTGCGCGATCGGGCCGAGGAGCAGGTGCAGACGGTCGAGTCGCTGTCGGCGGTCCGCCTGCTCGACCGTGACCTGTGGAGCGCGTTCGCCGACGCCGAGACGACCGATCTCGACGATGATCAGGCGCGACTGCTCGCCCACCTGCTGCGCGACTTCCGCCGCAGCGGCGTGGAGCTCGACGATGCCGATCGCGAGCGGGCCCGGCAGCTGGCCGACCGCGACACCGAGCTGTCGCTGGCGTTCTCGCGCAACATCCGCGACGGCCGTCGCGAGATCACCGTGCCCGCCGAGGGACTGGCAGGCATGCCGCAGGACTTCATCGACGCCCACCCCGCCGACGAGCACGGACGCGTGACGCTCTCGACCGACTATCCCGACCTCATGCCGGTGCGCGATTACGCCCACGACCGCGCGACGCGCGTCGCCCTCGTGAGCGCCTACAACGACCTCGCGTGGCCCGAGAACGACGCGATCCTTGCCGAACTGCTCGACGTCCGAGCGGAGCGGGCCCGGCTGCTCGGCTATCCCGACTGGGCGGACTACGAGACCGAGACCCGCATGATCGGCTCGGGCTCGGCCATCCCCACGTTCCTGTCGCGGCTCGACGACGCCTCGCGCCCGGCGGCCGAGGCGGAGTACCCGCTGCTGCTCGAGCGGCTGCGGCGCGACGTCCCCGACGCGGACGTCGTCTCCATCGCCGACTTCTGGTACCTGCTGGGGGCGATCAAGCGCGAGCAGTACGACGTCGACGCGCAGCTGGTCCGCTCGTACTTCCCGTTCGAGCGGGTGGTGGCGGGCGTGCTCGACGTCATCGGGCGCCTGCTCGATGTCGAGTACGTGCCGGTCGACGCGCCGGCGTGGCACGACGACGTCCAGTCGTTCGACGTGATCCGCGGCGGTGAGCGTCTCGGACGCATCCACCTCGACCTGCATCCCCGCGAGGGCAAGTTCAGCCACGCCGCGTGCTTCCCGCTGGCTCCGGGCGTCACGGGCCGTGTCCTTCCCGAGGCTGCGCTCCTGTGCAACTTCTCGCGCGGGCTCCTCGAGCACGACGAGGTGGTGACGTTCTTCCACGAGTTCGGTCACCTGGTGCACGACATCCTCGGCGGGCGCCAGCGCTTCGCGCGCTTCAGCGGCGTGGCGACCGAGTGGGACTTCGTCGAGGCGCCGAGCCAGCTGCTCGAGGAGTGGGCATGGGATGCCGGAGTCCTCGCCTCGTTCAGCGGCAACGCCGAGGGCGAGCCCATCCCCGCCGACCTGGTCGCGCGCATGCGCACCGCCGACGCCTTCGGTCGTGCCCTCGAGGTGCGGCGTCAGCTGGGGCACGGGAACGTGTCGTACCACCTGCACGTCGATCGGCCGGCCGACCTGCAGGCCGAGACCGAGCGGCTCTACGCTGCCGCGAGTCCCGTGCAGCCGCTGCCCGGCCTGCACTCCTACGCGGGCTTCGGTCACCTGACCGGCTACGGCGCGTGCTACTACACGTACCAGTGGAGCCTCGTGATCGCGCGCGATCTGCTCAGCGGCTTCGGCGACGGACTGATGGATGCCGCAGCCGCCGACCGCTACCGCACCGAGGTGCTCGAACGCGGCGGCTCACGCGACGCGCGTGACCTCGTGGAGGCGTTCCTCGGCCGCCCGTCGTCGTTCGACGCGTACCGGGAGTGGCTCGCCGGCGCTTGAGGTTCTCGACAGACAGCGGCGCGATGTAGGGTTCACCTACCCCCTGCGCAGCCACCTGCGACACAACCCCCCGGTGTCGTCGAGGACGGTGCGGCCACCGCTGCTCGCGCGCCCGGCGACACGTTCGCCGGCGCCCTGGCACGGCACGCACGCCTCCGCCGAGAGCACTCGCCGACACAGCAAGCCAGAAGCGGAGACACACCGATGTCCGATCACGCCGTGAGCGCCGGAAATCCGGGCCAGGACGACCCGACACCCTTCGACAACCTCATCGGCGGCGGCTCGTCCACGACGTCCTTCGGATCGGGTTTCACGACGACGTTCCGCGGGTACGACAAGGAAGAGGTCGACGCCGCGATCGCCGGACTCGACGCGCGGGTGCGTGCGGCGCACGACGAGGTCGCCCAGCTGAAGCAGCACCAGCGCCGGGCCGGTGCCGCCGTCGCGCAGAGCCGCGCCAAGGCCGAGCGCCTCGAAGCCGAGCTGCAGGCGGCGACTGAGAAGCGGCAGGCCGAGATCGACGCCGCGATCGCCGCACGCCAGGCCGAGATCGACGCCGCACTCACGGCGCGTCAGGCCGAGATCGAGCGTCTCGAGGCGGCGCTCGCCGAGGCGGAGGAGAGTCGCCGCGCCGAGATCGCACGGGTCGCGTCCGAGGCGTCCGCCGCCCGCGAAGAAGAGGGCGACGTCGTCGCGCGACTGCGGGGCGAGCTCGAGCTCGCGAACGCCAAGATCGCCGACGCAGAGCAGCGCGTGCAGACCCTCAGCGACGAGCTCGTCGGCGCGACCACCGAGTCGCCGAACCGCCAGCAGTTCGAAGAGGTGCTGCGCGTCGCCGAAGACCAGGCGAGCCTGCTCATCCGCAACGCGACGACGCAGGGCGACCGTCTGCTCGAGGCGGCGCGCGAAGAGATCGCGAACCGCCGGTCGTCGGCGCAGGCGGAGGCCGAGGCGATCATCTCGCAGGCGCAGCACGACGCCCAGCAGGTGCGGCTCAAGATCGACACCGAGCTGACCGCGCACGAGGCCCGGGTCGAGCGGGAGGCGGCGCACGCCGCCGAGAAGGTCTCGCAGGCCGAGCGCGAGGCCGCGGCCATCCGCTCGGAGGCAGAGAAGGGCGCGGCGATGCTGCGCTCCGCTGTCGCGCGTGAGACCGCGCGCGACCGGTCCGAGGCAGAGGAGGCGGTGCGCGAGCTGCGGCTGCGGGCGCTCGAGTTCGAGGCATCCCTCACCCGACGGCAGGACGATGCGCACCAGGAGTTCCTCGTGCTGCACAACCAGGCGGTCGCCCATGCCGAGCGCATCACGCAGGATGCCAACGAGCAGGTCGCGGCATCGCTCGAACACGCGCAGCGCGTGTCGGTGAAGGCCGAGGACTTCGAGCGCCTGATGCGCGCGCAGTCGCAGCAGATCGAGGCCGACGCGCAGCTGCGCGCCCGCGAGCACCTCGAGCGCGCCCATGTGAAGGCGGAGCGCATCATCGAACTGGTGACGACGCACTCGCAGGCCGTGCTCCGCGACGCCGAGGACCGCACCCGCCAGCTGCGTTGGCAGCAGCACCAGCTCATGAGCTTCATGGCGGAGGTCAAGGAGCTCATCCGCCCCGAGATGCCCCTCCCGTCCGGCGGCAGCGCCGACGACGAGGCGCCGGTCGTCGACGCTGACACGCAGGGGACGGATGCCGCGCCCGGCGAGCCGGTCGAGCACGAGTCCGTCGAGGCTGAGTCGGTCGATGTGGACGCCGACACCGGTGTTGCTGACGTTGAGCCCGCCGAGATGGAGCACGGCGACGCCGAGACTGCCGAGGAGTTCGTCGCGGCAGAGGATGTCGAGGCAGAGTCGAGCGAGAACGTTCCCGACGAGCAGGGCGACCACGCCGAGCACGCCGAGCACGCCGAGCAGAGCGACGAGTCGCGCGAGCACTGACCCCGGTCGTTGAGCGAAGGGCGCCCTGGCGCCCGAGACGAAACGCCCCGAACCCGGCTGATGCGCCGGGTGCGGGGCGTTTCGTCTCGCTCGTTCCTCGCTCGCTCAACGACCGAGGGCGGGGTGAGGGCGGGGTGCGGGGCGTTTCGTCTCGCTCGTTCCTCGCTCGCTCAACGACCGAGGCGGGGTGCGGGGCGTTTCGTCTTGCTCGTTCCTCGCTCGCTCAACGACCGGGGCGGGGTGCGGGGCGTTTCGTCTTGCTCGTTCCTCGCTCGCTCAACGACCGGGGCGGGGTGCGGGGCGTTTCGTCTTGCTCGTTCCTCGCTCGCTCAACGAGCGAGGGCGGGGTGCGGGGCGTTTCGTCTCGCTCGTTCCTCGCCGGCTCGAGACCGCGCGAGGGCGGGCAGGTCAGGCGGCGGTGGTCTCGCGTGCGATCGCTGCGATGAACGCGTCGATGTCGTTCTCGGACGTGTCGAACGCGCACATCCAGCGGACCTCGTTCTTCGCGGCATCCCAGTCGTAGAAGCGGAACGAGCCGCGCAGACGGTCGGCGACGCCGTCGGGCAGGGTGGCGAAGACGCCGTTCGCCTGCGTCGGCTGCGTGAACGCCACGCCGCGGATCGACCCGTCGGCGAGTCCCGCCTCGACGCCGGCGCGCAGGCGCTGGGCCATGGCGTTGGAGTGCGACGCGTTGCGGAGCCACAGATCGCCGTCGAGCAGGGCCACGAGCTGCGCCGACACGAAGCGCATCTTCGACGACAGCTGCATGTCGAGCTTGCGCAGGTAGGTGAGGCCCTGCGACGCCTCGGGGTTCAGCACGACGATGGCCTCGCCGAGCATCGCGCCGTTCTTCGTGCCGCCGAAGCTGAGCACGTCGACGCCCACGTCGCGCGTGATCGCACGCAGCGGGAGGCCGAGGGACGCCGCGGCGTTCGAGATGCGCGAGCCGTCCATGTGCAGGTGCATGCCGTGGCCGTGCACGTGATCGGCGATCGCACGCAGCTCGTCGACGGTGTACAGGGTGCCGAGCTCGGTCGACTGCGTGATCGAGACGACGAGCGGCTGAGCCCGGTGCTCGTCGCCCCAGCCCCAGGCCTCGCGGTCGATGAGCTCGGGCGTGAGCTTGCCGTCATCGGTCGGCACGTTGAGGATCTTGATGCCGCCGACGCGCTCGGGCGCTCCGCCCTCGTCGACGTTGATGTGCGCGGTGGTCGCGGCGATCACGGCGCCCCAGCGGGGGAGCATCGACTGCAGGCCGACGACGTTCGCTCCGGTGCCGTTGAACACCGGATACGCCTCGACGCCCTCGCCGAAGTGCTGCGCCATGACGGCCTGCAGCCGTTCGGTGTAGACGTCCTCGCCGTAGGCGACCTGGTGGCCGTCGTTGGCGGCGGCGACGGCCGCGAGCACTTCCGGATGGATGCCGGAGTAGTTGTCCGAGGCGAAGCCCCGCAGGTTCGTGTCGTGGATCGTGGTCACGGGTGTCCAATCTAGTTCGCGCGCGGCCGCGCGCGGCACCGCGGAGCCGGCGGGGGCTGCGGTCACAGCGAGGGGTCGGTGAGTTCGATGATCGTGTCGTTGGTCTCGTCGGCGGGGGTGGCCCAGAGGTCGGTGAATCTCTGTGCGAGCGCCTCTTCGAGTCCCGAGAGGCTCTTCACGCGGAAGACGACGGATGCCGCGGCCAGCGGCTTGCCGGCATCCCGGGCATCCTTCGCGAAGCCCTGTGCGACCGCGCGCGCCCACGCCTCGGTCGCGGCTTTGACCGCGGCGTAGTTCGCGCCGCCCGCGAGCGGACGCCCCACCGCGGTGGACGACACGACCGCGAGACGCCCGGCGGAGGATGCCCTCAGGTCGGCGTCGAAGGCTCGGCTGACGTGACGCAGCGCCGTCAACGAGCGCTCGAGGAAGCGGTAGTCCTCGTCGCTCTGCCCGGCGAGCCCGCCGCCGCCGCGCCACCCGCCGACCAGGTGCAGCACCCCGTCGACGGGGCCCTCAGTGGCGTGCACGCGCTCCGCGAGCGTCGTGACGGCAGCTTCGTCGGCGAGGTCGCACACCTCGGTGCGCAGCGCCTCCGAGTCCTGCGTCAGGATGCCGGCATCGGCTCGGGCGGCCTCCTCGAGTTCGCGCAGGCGGCCTTCGTCGCGCCCGACCGCCACGACGCGCGCACCGCCGGCGATCAGGGCGCGTGCGGCCGCGAGGCCCGACGCGCGGGTCGCGCCGGCGATCACCACGAGTCTGCCTTCGACGCTCATGCTCCTACCCTTCCACGTCGAGATCGTGCGGTCTCGCCGAACGACCATGTCCTACGCGCCGAGGGCCTGCGTTCTCGGCGAGATCGTGCGATCTCGCCGAGAAAGCGGCGTAAGGGACGGCGATTGTGAGCGGCTCAGCCGGTGATGCCGGCCGTCGACTCGATGACGGGCTTCATCTTCTTGTCGAGCGCCTCGAAGAACATCGACAGCGGGAACTCGTCGTCCAGGACGGCGTCGGTGTAGCCCTTCGGGGCGCCCGCGAGGATGTCGTCCGGCAGGCCGCGTGCCCATGCCGACGCCGGGTTCGGCGTCAGCGTGGCGCGCACGAGCTCGTAGGCCGCGAGCCAGTGGGCGGTCTTCGGCCGGTCGATCGAGCGCCAGTAGAGCTCGTCGATCGCCTCGCCCAGCGCGACGACCGCGGCGGGCACGTTCTCCCAGTCGAACGACAGGGCGGTGTCGGTCCAGTGCAGCACGCCCCGCTGGTGCAGCCAGGCGAACAGCAGCTGGCCGCCGAGGCCGTCGTAGTTGCGCACGCGGGTTCCGGTGATCGAGAAGCGGAAGATCCGGTCGAAGATCACCGCGTACTGCACGAGCTTCGCGTGCTCGAGCATCTCGGCCTCGGCGGGCGACAGTGCTTCGACAGGCTCGGCAACCGATCTGGCGGTCAGGCGCTCCTGGATCGCGACGCACTCGCGGAAAGCCGTGAGGTCGCACCGCAGCTCCTCCAGCGAATAGAGGAAGTACGGCATCCGCTGCTTGATCATGAAGGGGTCGAACGGCAGATCGCCGCGCATGTGCGTGCGGTCGTGGATGATGTCCCACATCACGAAGGTCTGCTCGGTGAGCGCCTGGTCGTCGAGCATGCGTGCGGCGTCGGCGGGCAGCTCCAGCCGCGTGATCTCGGCGGCCGCCTGCACGACGCGGCGGTAGCGCGCCGCTTCACGGTCCTGGAAGATCGCGCCCCACGTGAACTGCGGGATCTCGCGCATCGCGACCGTCTCGGGGAAGAGCACGGCGCTGTTGGTGTCGTAGCCCGGCGTGAAGTCCAGGAAGCGCAGCGAGACGAACAGCTTGTTGCCGTAGTCCCCGGCCTCGAGCTGAGCGATGAACTCCGGCCAGATCACCTCGACGAGCACGGCCTCGACATATCGGTTCGGCGAGCCGTTCTGGGTGTACATCGGGAACACGACGAGGTGACGGATGCCGTCGGCCCGGTGCTGCTGCGGCTGGAAGGCCTGGAGCGAATCCAGGAAGTCCGGGATGCCGAAGCCTTCGTCCGCCCAGCGCTCGAAGTCGCGCACCGATGCGGCGAAGTACTCGGCGTCGTGCGGCAGCGCGGGGGCGAGGGCGCGGATGCCGGCGATGATGCGGGCGACGTGGGCGTGCGCGTCGACGTGGGATGCGGCATCCGGAATCGAGCCGTCCTTGACCTGCAGGGCCTGGAGCGCGGTGGCCGCCGCCTTGAGCTGCAGCCACGCCTCGCTCGTCTCGGCCAGGCCGGCGTCCTCTACGACCTCGGGTTCGCCGACGATGACCTGCGCGGTGCGGGCGTGGATGGACATGTGAACCTCCGATCTGCGAGTCAGGACGATCTCGGCTCCGAGTCTACGGGATAGTTTCCTGTCAAACAGTCACTACGCAGGAAGACTTCCGGTCGCTACGAAGGCCCGCTGATAGTCTCGGAACATGAGCGAAGACGGTCCGGCGCGCCTCGACGACGACATCGACGAGGGGATCGTGCGCGAGGTCTCGCGCAACGCCCGTGCCACGCTGGCCGAGCTTTCGGCCGCCGTCGGCCTCTCGGTGTCGGCGGTGCAGACGCGGCTGCGGCGGCTCGAGGCTCGCGGTGTGATCACCGGCTATCGGGCGCTCGTCGATGCCGAAGCCGTCGGCAAGCCGCTCGCCGCGTTCGTCGAGATCACGCCCCTGGATCCGGGGCAGCCCGACAACGCTCCGGAGCTGCTCGAGCACCTGTCCGAGATCGAGGCGTGCCACTCGATCGCCGGCGACGCGAGCTACATGCTGCTCGTCAGGGTCGCATCGCCTCGTCACCTGGAGTCGCTCATCCGCGACATCCGCTCCGCGGCCTCGGTCAACACGCGGACGACGGTCGTGTTGCAGACCTTCTACGAGAACAGGCCGGTCCTCCCCGCCTGAGGGCGCCGGTAGCCTCAGGAGCATGCGCCCCTCACCCGAGCAGCCTGCGTTCGCCGACGGCAGCGGCGTGTTCATCGTGCGCAACGCGGCCTCCGGCACCGCCGTCGTGCGGGCGGACCCCGCCGACACGTTCGCCACGCGGCTGCCCGCGGCCATCGTCCACGAGCTCGCCGAGGGGGAGGACCTCGCCGAGGTCGTCGCCGGTGCGATGAGCTCCGACGCGCCCCCCGCCGTCCTGGGGGTCTACGGCGGCGACGGCTCGGTCTCGCGCATGGCAGGGCTCGCGCGCCAGCACGGGCGGCCGCTCCTCGTGATGCCCGGGGGCACCTTCAACCACTTCGCGCGCTCGGCGGACCTCGTCGACGTGGACGCGGCGATCGATGCGCTCCAGGCCGGCACGACGATCGAGGTCAGCGCCATCGAGGTGCGGGCCGACGAGGGCGAGCCGATCCTGGCGCTGAACGCGGTGTCGGTGGGCACCTATCCCGAGCTGATCGACGAGCGGGATCGCCGTCGGGCGGCGCTGGGCAAGTGGCTCGGCGGGATCGTCGCGGCGTGGCGGACGCTGCGCGGAGCGGAGTCGCTGACGATCGTCCGCGAGGGCCGGCGGGCGCAAGTGTGGTCGGTGTTCGTGGGGGTCGGCCGCAACGATCCCCAGCGGGTCGCGACGATGCAGCGCGAGACGCTGGGGGAGTCGACGCTGGACGTGCGCATCCACCACGCGCGCGGCTCGCGGGTGCGGGCGATGGCGTCGCTCGCGTTCGGCAAGCGCACGGCGGCCGTGCTGCGCGCCGTCGGGCTCATGCCGCCCCGCTCGGACGTCGAGCGCCTGGTCGTCGAGGAGTTCGAGATGACGGTGCGCCTCGAGGAGGGGCATCCGTCGGTCTTCGTCCATGACGGCGAGCTCGAGGAGCAGTCGCCCGGCGGCTTCACGCTGCGCTGCGTCGCCGTTCCCCGCGCGGTGACGGTGTTCGCGTCACCGCTGCCCGGTCGTTGAGCGAGCGAAGCGAGACGAAACGCGCTGAGCCGACGTCGCCCGTCGGCCTGGCGTTTCGTCTCGCTCGTGCCTCGCTCGCTCAACGACCGGACATCGCTCACTGAGCGAACGAAAGCGACGAAGCGCGCTCAGTCGTGCTGCGGGAAGCCCAGGTTGATCCCTCCGTGCGACGGGTCGAGCCAGCGTGACGTGACGGCCTTCTCGGCGGTGAAGAACTCGAAGGCGTGGGGGCCGTACGCCTTCGTGTCACCGAAGTGCGAGGCCTTCCAGCCGCCGAACGAGTGGTACGCCACGGGCACGGGGATCGGCACGTTGATGCCGATCATGCCCACCGTCGCCTCGTGCTGGAAGCGCCGGGCCGCGCCGCCGTCGTTCGTGAAGATGGCCGTGCCGTTGCCGTACGGGCTCGAGTTGATGATGTCGAGGCCGTCCTCGTAGCCCTCGACCCGCACCACGGACAGCACCGGTCCGAACACCTCATCCGCGTACACCGACGAGGTCGTCGGCACGTTGTCGATGAGCGTCGGGCCGAGCCAGAAGCCGTTCGGGTCGCCGTCGATGTCGACGTCGCGACCGTCGACGACCACCGACGCGCCGTCGGAGGCCGCCACATCGATGTACGAGGTCACCTTGTCGCGATGCTGCCCGGTGATGAGCGGCCCCATGTCGCATCCGCGCATGCCGTCTCCGGTGCGGAGCGTCTTCATCCGCTCCGACACCTTGGCCACGAACTCGTCGGCGACCGTGTCGACCGCCAGCACGACCGAGATCGCCATGCAGCGCTCGCCCGCCGAGCCGAAGCCCGCGTTCACGGCGGCGTCCGCGGCGAGGTCGAGGTCGGCATCCGGAAGCACCAGCATGTGGTTCTTCGCTCCGCCGAACGCCTGCACGCGCTTGCCGTGCGCCGTCGCCGTCTCGTAGACGTACTTGGCGATGGGCGTCGAGCCGACGAACGAGATCCCGCGCACGTCGGGGTGCTCGAGCAGCGCGTCGACGGCCTCCTTGTCGCCGTGGACGACGTTGAAGACGCCCTCTGGCAGCCCTGCCTCGGTCAGCAGCGCAGCCATCCAGTTCGCGGCGGTCGGGTCCTTCTCGCTCGGCTTCAGCACCACGGCGTTGCCGGCGGCGAGGGCCACGGAGAAGAACCACAGGGGAACCATCGCGGGGAAGTTGAAGGGGCTGATGATGCCCACGACGCCCAGCGGCTGGCGGAGCGTGTAGACGTCGATGCCGGTCGAGACGTTCTCGGAGTACGCGCCCTTGGTGAGGTGCCCCACCCCGCACGCGAACTCGACGACCTCCATGCCGCGGGCGATCTCACCCAGCGCGTCCGAGAGCACCTTGCCGTGCTCGGCGGTGAGGATCTCGGCGACCTCCTGCTTGCGCTGGTTGAGCAGCTCGCGGAAGTTGAACAGCACCGCCTGGCGCTTGGCGATCGACGCGTCGCGCCAGAGCGCCCACGCCGCCGACGCGGCGTCGACCGCTTCGCCCACATCGGCCCGCGAGGCGAACCGCACCTGCTTCTGCACGATGCCGAGTGCCGGGTTGAACACCTGTCCGGTGCGATCGGATGACCCCGCCCAGGGGGCGCCGTTCACCCAGTGATCCAGGACAGCCGTGTCGGCATCCACCGTCTCGGTGTGCTCCATCGTGTCCGTCATTGTCGTGTTCCTCCTTTGGAATCCGCCTGAGCGATTCGTGATCGCCCAGCAGTGCGGGATGCACGCGTCAGAAGAGGTCGTCTTCGACGCTCGTCAGGGCTTCATCGTAGATCGCGATCGCCTCCTGCACCTCCCCGTCGGTGACGACGCAGGGCGGCACGACGTGGATGCGGTTGTCGGCCGCGAACGGCAGCAGGCCCCGTGAGGTGAGCGCCTTCTTGAGCCGACCGATGACGTCGGCGCCCGCCGGCTCGCGCGTCCCGCGGTCCGAGACGAGCTCCAGCGCCCAGAAGACGCCCTCTCCCCGCACCTCGCCGATGAGCGGATGCCGTGCCGCGAGGTCGCGCAGCCCCGGACCGATCGCGTCCTCGCCCACGCGGCGGGCGTTGTCGACGATGCCCTCGGACTCCATCGCGTCGATGGAGGCGATGATGGATGCCGCCGCCAGCGGATGCCCGGAGTAGGTGAGCCCGCCGGGGAACACCCGGTCGTCGAACGTCGCCGAGATCGCCTCGGAGATGATCACGCCGCCCACCGGGACGTATCCCGAGTTCACGCCCTTCGCGAAGGTGATGAGATCGGGCACGACGTCGTAGCCCTGGAAGGCGAACCAGCGTCCGGTGCGGCCGAAACCGGCCATGACCTCGTCGAGGATGAGCACGATGCCGTACTTGTCGGCCAGCGCGCGCACACCGGCGAGATAGCCCGGCGGCGGGAGCAGGATCCCGGCGGTGCCCGGAACCGACTCGAGCAGCAGCGCGGCGATCGTCGAGGGCCCCTCCGACTGGATGACGCGCTCGAGGTGGTGCAGCGCCCGCTCGGACTCCTCCTCCGGGGTGCCCGCCCAGAACTCGGAGCGGTACAGGTAGGGGCCGAAGAAGTGCACGTGTCCGCGGGCGAACTGGTTCGGCATCCGTCGCCAGTCGCCGGTCGCGACGATCGCGGCGCCGGTGTTGCCGTGGTACGACCGGTACGTCGACAGGACGGTGTCGCGGCCGGTGTGAAGTCGGGCCATGCGGATGGCGTTCTCGATCGCGTCGGCGCCGCCGTTGGTGAAGAAGACCTTCGCGAAGCCGTCGGGCGCCTTGCCCAGGATGCGCTGCGCCGCGCGCCCGCGGGCGAGGTTGGCGGTCGCGGGGCCGATGGTGGCGAGCTCGTCGGCCTGCGCGCGGATGGCCGCGACGACGGCAGGATGCTGGTGCCCGATGTTGACGTTGACCAGCTGGCTGGAGAAGTCGAGCATGCGCCGGCCCGCGTGGTCCCACACCACCGTTCCGGAGCCGCCGGCGATGACGGGGAGGTCGAGCCCCGCCTGCGCGGACCAGGAGTGGAACACGTGCTCGCGGTCGAGCTCCTTCGCGAGGGCGTCGAGGTCTTCGGTCATGCGGCCACGCTTCCCTGTGTCCTCTCGTTGGTCAAGGGCGTTTCGTCTCGCTTCGCTCGCTCAACGACCGATACTCCGGTCGTTGAGCGAGCGAGGAACGAGCGAGACGAAACGCGTCGTGACCTACTGGCCGCCCTCGGTGAGGGTGACCTCGATCGGTGTGTATTCGCCGCCGACCTCGACGCCTTCCTCCTCGAGCTCGGCGAGGGCCTGCTCGATGTACTCGTTCGAGTAGGCGGAGTCGGCGGGCTCGGTGGTGATGAGCTCGAGGTCGTCCTGGTTCTTGGCCGACAGCGCACCCGCGACCGTCTTGTCCCACGCGGCCTCGTCGACCAGGCCGAAGTCGGCGCCCGTCCAGATGAGCTTGTTGACCTCGTTCATCTGCCACAGCTGGTGCACGGGACCCACGGGGAACGCGGCCTCGGCGTTGGAGGCGATGTCGTAGACGATCGTCGCGGCCTCTTCGGGGTTGTCGCGCGCGTAGATCCAGCCCTTGGTGACGGCCTTCAGGAACCGGACCGCCGCGTCGGCGTAGGCCTCGTCCTCCTCCAGGCGCTGCGTGTCCGCCCAGATGGCGTCCTGCAGCATCGCGCCCTCGGTCTCCTCGTACGAGATGACATCGAAGTCGTCGGGCTGGTAGAGCTCGCCGGTCTCGGGGTTCACGACCTCGAGGATCTGCGCCCACTCGTTGTAGGTCATCGCCTGAGCGGCGTCGACGTCGCGGTCGAGCAGAGCGTTCATCGAGAAGTCCTGCGTCGTGATCGACACCGTCGTGGCGTCGAGGTCCTCCGCCGCCATGGCCGCGAAGATCTCCCACTCGTTGCCGAAGCCCCACGAGCCGATCCGCTTGCCCTCGAAGTCGGCGACGGACGTGATGCCGTCGCCCTTCCACGACACCTGCAGAGTGCCCGACTCCTGGAAGACCTGAGCGATGTCGGTGAGCTCGACGCCGGTCGCCTCCAGGGTTCCGAGGACTTTGGGGACCCACGCGATGGCGAAGTCCACATCGCCGGCGACGAGGGCGTCCTGCGGGACGATGTCGCCTCCCGACGGGATGATCTCGACCTCGTCGAAGCCCTCCTCTTCGAAGTAGCCCTGCTCCTGGGCGACGTAGTAGCCGGCGAACTGCGCCTGCGGCAGCCACTGCAGCTGCAGCTTGATCGATGTGAGCGGCTCGAAGTCCTCACCGGTGTCGCCGCCGTCGTCGTCGCTCGCTCCGGAACAGGCTGCGAGCGCGAGGGCCGCGACTGTCGCGACGGATGCCGCGGCCAGCGCGCGTCGGATGCCCGGGCTGCGTGAGTTGCTGTGTCTCATTGCGTTCCTTTCGTGTGGTGCGTCTTTTCTTGGTGGTCGTGGTTCGACAGGCTTGCCAACCGGTGGTGCATCGCCGGTCAGCCCGGCGACCGCCTCGTCGCCAGCCGCTCGAGGAGCGAGGTCACGAGGAAGAACACGAGGCCGATGATGATGCCCCCGAGGACGTACGCCCAGGCGAGGGCGGCCCGCCCGGATTTGGCGTAGGTCGCGATGGCGGTGCCGATGCCGTCGGCGGGACCGCCGAAGTACTCGGCCACCAGCGCGGCGATCACGGCCAGCGAGCTCGCGATGCGCAGGCCCGTCATGAGGTAGGGGAGGGCAGTGGGCAGGGTGAGCACCCGGAACGTCTGGAAGCCGGATGCCGCGGACGAGCGCAGCACGTCGCGGTGCACGGGGCGGGTCTGGCGGAGGCCGCGGAGCACGTTGACGAACACCGGGATGAAGGCCGCGATCGTCGCGACCGCCTGGCGTCCGAATTGACTCGACGCGCCGAACATCGTGTTGAGGATCGGGGTGATGGCGACGATCGGAATGACCGCGAGGGCCGACACCAGAGGCGCCAGCATGCCGTCGATCGGCCGCGCGGCCGCGGCGAGCCCCGCGAAGACGAGGGCGAGGAGGGAACCCACGACCAGGCCGATGAGGGCGTTCGTGGCGGTGATGGACATGTCCTCGAGGATGATCGGGAACCGCCGGACGAATTCCTCGGCGATCGCGATCGGGCTCGGCAGCATGCGCGGGGCGGTGCCGAGCACGTCGACCCAGAAGATCCAGACGGCGAGGATCAGGATGCCGACCACGACGGGTGCCACCCATCGCAGCCAGCCCGGAAGCTCACGCTCGCCGGGCCCCGCCGCCGCGCCCGCCGGCGTGGTCGGGGCGGGCAGCATCGTGGTCGCGGCATCCGTCATGACTCACTCGCTCTCGCGACCGGGGAGCCGTGCAGCGCCTCGCGGACGGCGGTCACGCGGTCGAAGAACGCCGGGGACTCGCGCAGCGCCTCGTCGCGCCGATCGCCGAGACCCGTCTCGATGACGTCGGTGATGCGGCCGGGACGGGGGCTCATGACGACGACGCGGTCGGACAGGAAGACGGCCTCCGGGATCGAGTGCGTGACGAACACCACGGCGGCGGACGTCTCGCCCGCGATGCGCGTGAGCTCGGACTGCAGCCGCTCGCGGGTCATCTCGTCGAGCGCGCCGAACGGCTCGTCCATGAGCAGGAGCTTCGGTCGCGCGGCGAGTGCGCGCGCGATGGCGACGCGCTGCTGCATCCCGCCCGACAGCTGGTCGGGGTACCGATCGACGAAGTCCGAGAGACCGACCAGCTCGGCGAGCTCGGCGACGCGGGTCGCCCGCTCGGCCTTGCCGGTGCCGTGCAGCTCGAGCGGCAGTCCGATGTTGGCGGCCACCGTGCGCCACGGCAGGAGCCCTGACTGCTGGAAGGCGATGCCGTAGTCCTGGTCGATGCGGGCGCGCTTGGCGGGCTTGCCGAAGATCTCGAGGGTGCCGGTGGTGGCCTGGTCGAGGTCGGCGATCAGGCGCAGCAGCGTGGACTTGCCGCAGCCCGAGGGTCCGATGAGCGAGACGAACTCGCCCGCGGCGACCTCGAGCTCGACCTCGGTGAGCGCGACGACCTCCCCGGTCTTCGTCGGGAACACCTTCCCGACTCCGGCTGCGTGCACGGCCCACGTCGTATCCGGCCCCTGAGCTTGTCGAAGGGCAGCAACCGGTCTCGATGTCATGCGGTGGCCTCTCCTCTGCGGTAGTTGGCGAGTCCGAGGCCGATCAGCGCGACCGAGCCGGCGGCGATGAGGCCGAGGGCGATCGAGCCGAACGTCGGCCCCCACGGCGCGGCGGGGTCGCTCGAGGCCTGGCCGGCAAGCTGGATGAGCATGCGTCCGATGCCGCCGCGCATGCCGATCGAGACCTCGGCGACGACCGCGCCGAGCACGGCGTTCGCGGCGGCGAGCCGGAGCGCCGGCAGCAGGTGCGGCACCGCGGCGGGCAGCCGCAGGCGGAGAAGCGTCGGCCAGTAGCCCGCGGCGTAGCTGTTCATGAGGTCGAGATGGATGCGATCCGGCGAGGCGAGACCGCGGAGCACGCCGACGGCCACGGGGAAGAACGCGAGATACGACGCGATCACGGCGACCGACAGCCACTGCGGCCACGTGCCGCCGCCGCGGTCGATCTGATTGCCGATCGCGTTGACGACCGGGGCGAACGCGATGAGCGGCACGATCTGGCTGACCACGATCCAGGGGAGCAGGCCCCACTCCAGGAGGCGCCAGCGCTGCATCACGAGTCCGAGCACCGCACCGACGGCGACGCCGATCAGCCAGCCGACGGCCGCGATGCCGAGCGTCAGGAGCGCGGCACCGGCGACCGAGACCCACAGTGGCGGGGTGTCGCCGCCGCTCGTCGGTGCGAACAGGCGGGCGACCATGTCCCAGATGTGCGGCATCGCCCGGTCGTGGGCGCGCGGCAGGATCATGACGCCCGACCCCGACTCGCCCGCCACCGCCCCGACCACGAATCCGTCGCTCGGGCCCAGGAACTTGTACAGCTCCCACAGCACGAGCACGGCGAGCACGCCGAGAGCTCCCCAGCCCGCGGCGATCCAGCCGCGGAGCTCTCCCTGCCTTCGGGCCGACCAGCCGATCGGTCTCATGCCGCAGCCCTCACTTCTTCGCGGCCACGTGGGTCTGGAGCGCGGGGATCACGGTCTCGCCGTAGACGCGCAGCGTCTCCTCCTTGTTGTCGTGCTGCAGGTAGCCGGCGAACTGCGTGACGCCGAGCTCTCGCAGCTGCTCGAGCTTGGCGATGTGCTCGTCGGCGGTGCCGAGGATGCAGAAGCGCTCCACGATCTCGTCGGGCACGAAGTCCACGTGGTCGTTGTCGGCCTTGCCGTGGGTGTTGTAGTCGTACCCCTGGCGGCCCGCGATGTAGTCGGTCAGCGCCTCGGGAACGGCGCCATGCTCGCCGTACTTCGCGACGATGTCGGCGACGTGGTTGCCGACCATCCCGCCGAACCAGCGGCACTGGTCCCGCATGTGGTCGCGGTCGTCGCCGATGTACATCGGCGCCGCGACGCAGAAGGCCAGCGACTCGGGGTCGCGGCCGGCGGCGGCCGCGGCATCCTTCACGGTCTTGATCATCCAGGCGGCGATGTCCACGTCGGCGAGCTGCAGGATGAAGCCGTCGCCGACCTCGCCGGTGAGCTTCAGCGCCATCGGGCCGTAGGCCGCGACCCAGACGTCGAGCTCGGAGCCCCGGCTCCACGGGAACTGCAGCGTCGCACCCTTGTACTCGACCGCACGAGAGTTCGCGAGCTCGCGGATGACGTGGATCGACTCCCGCAGCTCGGCCATCGTCACCGGTTTGCCGTTGGTGACGCGCACCGCCGAGTCACCGCGGCCGATGCCGCAGATCGTGCGGTTGCCGTACATCTCGTTGAGCGTGGCGAAGACGGATGCCGTGACCGTCCAATCGCGCGTCGCGGGGTTCGTCACGAACGGCCCCACCGTGACCCGCTTGGTCTCGGCGAGGATCGCGGAGTGGATGACGTAGGGCTCCTGCCACAGCAGGTGCGAGTCGAACGTCCACACGTGGCTGAACCCGTGCGCCTCGGCGAGCTGGGCGAGCTGCACCGTGCGCGCAGCCGGCGGATTGGTCTGCAGAACGACTCCGAAGTCCATGGTCACTCCTAGGTTCGCGACGTTTCGTCTCGCTCGTTCCTCGCTCGCTCAACGACCGGGGGAGATGCCGGTCGTTGAGCGAGCGAAGCGAGACGAAACGCAGAGACGAAACGCGCCATGGTCAGATGAGGTACTGCGAGAGGCCGCGCTTGAGGAAGCGGCCGTCGCCCTTGGCGCCGAGGTACTGTCCGCCGTCGACCACGACCTTGCCGCGAGAGATCACGGTGTCGACGTGCCCGTCGATCTCGTAGCCCTCCCACGCCGAGTGGTCCATGTTCATGTGGTGGGATGCCGCGGAGATGCTGGTGTGCCCGTTCGGGTCGTAGACGACGACGTCGCCGTCCGCGCCCGGCTGGATCACGCCCTTGCGGCCGTAGAGGCCGAACATGCGGGCCGGGGTCGTCGAGGTGAGCTCCACCCACCGCTCCAGCGTGATCTTGCCTGTCACGACGCCCTGGTACATGAGGTCCATGCGGTGCTCGACCGAGCCGATGCCGTTGGGGATGGCGCGGAAATCGTCCTTGCCGAGCTCCTTCTGGCCCTTCATGCAGAACGGGCAGTGGTCGGTCGACACCATCTGGATGTCGTTGGTGCGCAGCGCCTGCCACATGTGGTGCTGGTGGCCCTCCTTGCTGCTGCGCAGCGGCGTCGAGCACACCCACTTGGCGCCCTCGAACTGCCCCCACTCCTCACTGAAGCCGCCGAGCTGCTCCTCGAGCGACAGGTAGAGGTACTGCGGGCACGTCTCGCCGAACACGTTCCAGCCCTGGTCGCGCGCCCACGCGATCTGATCGACCGCCTGCTTGGCGCTCACGTGCACCGTGTACAGCGGCGCGCCGGTGAGGTTCGCCAGCATGATCGCGCGGTGGGTGGCCTCTTCCTCCATCTGCCAGGCGCGTGCGATGCCGTGGTAGTACGGCGCCTTCTTGCCGGCTTCGGCCAGCTGCGCCGCCAGCACGTCGATCGCCGGGCCGTTCTCGGCATGCATCATCGTGAGCAGGCCGGTCTCGGCCGACACCTGCATGGCCTTCAGCACCTGCGCGTCGTCGGAGTAGAAGACGCCGGGGTAGGCCATGAAGAGCTTGAAGCTCGAGATGCCCTCGTCGAGGAGCCCGCGCATCGCGGCGAGCGAGTCGTCGTCGACGCCGCCGACGATCTGGTGGAACCCGTAGTCGATGGCGCAGTTGCCCGCGGCCTTCTCGTGCCAGGCCGCGAGCCCGTCCTGGACGCGCTCGCCGTAGCGCTGCACCGCGAAGTCGATGATCGACGTCGTGCCGCCCCAGGCCGCCGCCCGGGTGCCGGTCTCGAACGTGTCGGACGCGTTCGTGCCGCCGAACGGCAGCTCCATGTGCGTGTGCGCGTCGATGCCGCCGGGGATGACGTACTTGCCGCTCGCGTCGATGACGGTGTCGACGGATGCCGCGACATCCGTCCCGAGAAGCTGCGAGCCGGGCGCGAGCACGGCGGCGATGGTCTCGCCGTCGATGAGCACGTCGGCTTCGCCGCGCCCGGTCGCCGAGACGACGGTCCCGCCCTTGATCAATGTGGTGGTCATTGCATCTCCCTTGATCCCGGTCGTTGAGCGAGCGAAGCGAGACGAAACGCGTCATGCGTGCGCTCGGGGCGTTTCGTCTCGCTCGTTCCTCGCTCGCTCAACGACCGCATATCGGTCACGGCTTCGCGATCCGCGTGTACGAGTCGGGTCGGCGGTCGCGGTAGAACTGCCAGTCGTCGCGCATCTCCCTCACCATCTCGAGGTCGAGGTCGCGCACCAGCAGCTCCTCGTGGTCGCCGGAGCCGCGCTCGCCGACGAAGTCGCCCCGCGGGTCGATCACCTGGCTGGTGCCGTAGAAGTCGACCGCGAGGTCGCCGTACTCGTTGTCCTCGCGACCCACACGGTTGGGCTGCAGCACGAAGTAGCCGTTGGCGACGGCGGCCGCCGGACCCTCGACCTCCCACAGCCGGTTGGACAGCCCGGGCTTCGTGGCGTTGGGATTGAACACCATGTGCGCGTCGGCGAGGCCGAGCTCGCGCCATCCTTCGGGGAAGTGCCGGTCGTAGCAGATGTACATGCCGACGCGCCCGACGGCGGTCTCGAAGACGGGGTACCCGAGGTTGCCGGGGCGGAAGTAGAACTTCTCCCAGAACCGGTCGAGGTGCGGCAGGTGGTGCTTGCGGTAGCTGCCGAGGATCGTGCCGTCGGCATCCACCAGCACCGCGGTGTTGTAGTAGACGCCGGTCTCGGCCTCCTCGTAGATGGGGAGGACCATCACGATCCCGAGCTCCTTGGCCAGCGCCGCGAACCGCTGCACGATCGGGCCGTCGACCGGCTCGGCGAAGCGGTAGTACTTCTTGTCCTGGGTGATGCCGAAGTAGGGCCCGTAGAAGAGCTCCTGGAAGCACACCACCTGCGCACCCTGGGCTGCGGCATCCCGCGCGAACCCTTCGTGCTTGTCGAGCATCGACTCCTTGTCGCCCGTCCACGTGGTCTGTGAAATCGCCGCGCGTACCGTCGTCATCGTCTCTCCGTTCGTGAACCGGCGCGTGCCGTGTTCCTCGCCCCTCGGGTGGGACCGGCGGGGTCCGCTCCCGCGGCGACCCTGCACCCCGATCCTGTCGACCCGACGTTTCCCGTCGGTTTCGGCCTGTGACGCGACAGTAAAGCCTGACCCCGTGCGGCGCAATGGTTGGTTCGGCAGACCTTTCAATCGATCGCGGGACGGATGCCGCGGCATCCGTCGTACATCTCCGGGCGGATGCCGCCCCACAGGGCTTCCCGTAACGTGAAACGGTGTTCCGCCGCCTGAAGACGTACCAGCTCGTCGCCGACCTGTCCGTCGCGCTCGTCTTCCTGCTCATCGCCTGGCCGCTCGAGGCGGTCATGTCGACAGGCGCGTTCGGCGTGGAGTACGGATTCGGCTCGGAGGGGCACACCGTGTTCGGGCTGCTCGTCGCGGGCCTGTTCAGCGCGGCGCTGGCGCTCCGCCGACTGTCGCCGGGGCTCGCCCTCGGCATCGCGTGGATCGGCGCCCTGGTGCAGATGGGCCTCGGTCGTCCGCCGAGCTTCTCGGACGTCGCGATCTGCGCCGTGCTGTACGCCACGGCTGCGTACGGGTCGCGGCTGGTGTACTGGTCCGGCTTCGCGTCGGCGATCGTGGGCGCCCTGGTGATCACGGTCTACCTGTTCGCCGGACCGGTGTTCGCCGGGGGCGGTCTGTCGTGGGAGACGCTGCCTCTCGCTCTCGTGCTGCTCGTCGCGGCCGCCTTCGCCCTGGGGCTGTCGTGGACCGTGGGCGCCCTGGTGCGCACCGCGGTGAGGGCGCGGGAGAACCGCGAGGCGCAGCAGCGGGCTGAGGCCGAGACGGTCGCCGAGCAGGAGCGGGTGCGCATCGCGCGCGACATGCATGACGTGGTGGCGCATTCGCTCGCCGTCGTGATCGCCCAGGCCGACGGTGCGCGGTACGCGGCCGCGGCGGATCCCGCCGTCGCCACCGACGCGCTGGCCACGATCTCGGCCACCGCCCGTTCGGCGCTCGCGGACGTGCGCCTGCTGCTCGGTCAGCTGCGACACCGCCAGGGCGACGGGCCGCAGCCGACGATCGCCGACCTCGAGGAGCTCTACGCGCAGGTGCGCGCGGCCGGGGTGCAGCTGCGGGTCGACGTCGATCCCGCGCCGCGGCACGGGACGGCCGAGGGCACTTCGGCCGAGGGGGAGCCGGCGGCCGCCGTGCAGCTCGCCGTCTACCGCATCCTGCAGGAGGCGCTGACGAATGCCCTCCGCCATGGCGCGCCGGGAGGCCCGGTCGACGTGCGGCTCGCCTGGCTTCCGGATCGCGTCGAGCTCGATGTGCGCAACCCGATCGTGCCGGGCACCCAGCCGGGGAGGTTCGGCCACGGGCTCATCGGCATGCGAGAGCGTGCGCAGCTCGCCGGCGGCAGGCTCGATGCGGCCGACGAATTCGGCGCCTTCACCGTGCGGGCGCACATCCCGATCGGAGACCTCGCATGATCCGCGTCGCGCTCGTCGACGACCAGGCGCTGTTCCGTGCCGGCATCCGCATGCTCATCGACTCGCAGCCCGACCTCGAGGTCGTCGCCGAGGCCGCCGACGGCCGTGAGGGAATCGACGCGGTGCGCCGCTCGCGCCCGGACGTGGTGCTCATGGACATCCGCATGCCCGTCCTGGACGGCCTCGCGGCCACCTCGGAGCTCCTCGCCGACACCCCCGAACCGGGAGTCGCGTCCCCGCGCATCGTGATGCTCACGACCTTCGATCTCGACGAGGCCGCGGCCCGGGCCATCCGTCAGGGGGCGAGCGGGTTCCTGCTCAAGGACGCCGACCCCGAGTTCCTGCTCGCTGCGATCCGCACGGTGCATGCCGGATCCGCCGTGATCGCGGCATCCGCCACCCGCGAGCTCTTCGAGCGCTTCACGGATGCCGCGCCCCAGCCCGTGCCGCCGTCCTACGGCGACCTCACCGACCGTGAGCGGGAGATCTTCGCGCTCGCCGCGCGCGGGCTCTCGAACGCCGAGATCGCGGCGCGCGAGTTCCTCTCCGAGGCCACCGTGAAGACGCACATCAGCCGCATCCTCACGAAGCTCGGCCTGCGCGACCGCGTGCAGCTCGTCGTGTTCGCGTTCGAGCACGGCCTGGCGTAGCTCCCGCGCTCGGTGGCGCCGTCGCTGCCCGCCAGTTCACTTGCGCTATACGTACGTGGATGCGCGCATTCGGCGTACGTATAGCGCAAGTGAACCGAGTCAGGGGGCCCGGTGAGAGCGGGGTGGAGCGGCGCGGGGCCGGGCGCGCGGGGTCGGGTGCGGTCGGGTGCGGCTCGGGTGGGGCGGGTGGGGGCGCGGCTCGGATCATCCTTGCGATGTACACGGATGCCTCGCCGGGCCGACGCGCGGGACCCGGGGTCGTCCATACCGTCGTAGGCATGGAACTCTCATCGACCGACCTGGGCCTCGCCGCCCGGGTGCAGCAGCTCAGCAAGACCTATGGCACGGGCGAGAGCACGGTGCACGCGCTGGATGGGGTGAGCGTCGGCATCCGCCGCGGCGAGTTCACCGCCATCATGGGCCCGTCGGGCTCGGGCAAGTCCACGCTCATGCACATCATGGCCGGCCTCGACGCGCCCAGCTCCGGCCGCGCCTGGATCGGCGACACCGACATCACCGGGCTCTCCGACCTGGAGCTCACGATCCTTCGACGGCGTCGGGTCGGCTTCGTCTTCCAGGCGTTCAACCTCGTGCCGACTCTCGACGCCCTCGGCAACATCCTGCTGCCCTTCGACCTCGACGGGCGCCGGCCCACCACGCTCGAGCGGGCGCGCATCGACGGCCTGATCGAGCGTCTGGGCCTCACGAGCCGCCTCGGGCACCGGCCGCACCAGCTGTCGGGCGGGCAGCAGCAGCGCGTGGCGATCGCCCGCGCCCTCGCGACCGCACCCGACCTGGTGTTCGCCGACGAGCCGACCGGCAACCTCGACTCGCGCTCGGGACGCGAGGTGCTCGCCCTGCTCGCTGCCGCCACGCGCGAGCACGGGCAGTCGATCGCGATGGTCACGCACGACCCGGTCGCCGCCTCGCACGCCGACCGCGTGCTGTTCCTCGGTGACGGGCGCATCGTCGCCGACAAGCCGCGCCAGAGCGCCGAGGAGATCTCGGCGTACATGCTCGCGTCCGAACTGACCGCGGGGGCGCCGCTTCCCGCTTCGTCGGCCGTCGGCCACCGGGTCGCGGGGGTGACCTCGTGAGCTCCGTCGCCATGACGGAGCGCCCGCCGAGGCCTGCGGCATCCGTCACCTCCTCGTCACGCCCGGCCGCGCCGCTCGCCTGGCTGCGGGAGCGGGGCATGGGCGCGAGCATCCTGGTCGCCGCGATCTCGAGCGCGTTCGGCGCGATCCTGCTCAGCGCCACGGGGTTCATCGCCGCGCTGCTGCGGGCAGACCCGTACATCGGCGACAGCGGCACGCTCGCGGCGGTGCTCGCGATCATGAGCTTCCTGCTCATCGGGGTCGCCGTGTACGTCGCCGCCGTCGTCACCGCCAACACCTTCGCCACGGTCATCGCCGGACGCACGCGCCGCATCGCGCTGCTGCGCCTCATCGGCGCCTCCGCGCGCTCGCAGCGCTCCGAGGTGGCACGGCAGGGCCTCGGGGTGGGCGTGATCGGCGCCGTGCTGGGACTGGTCGGCGGCACGCTGGCCGCGTGGGCGGGTGTGCTGCTGGCGACGTGGGCGCTCGGCATCCAGGATGTCGACTACGCCGTCGTGCAGCCGGTGCTGCTGGTGCCGGCAGGCGTCGTCGCACTGACGACATGGGCGGCCGCGTGGGCGGGGTCGCGGCGCGTGCTGACGGTCACGCCGTTGCAGGCGCTCGGCGGCTCGGTCGAGGCATCCCACGACGCGCAGGTGCGCAGGGGGGCGCGCAACGGCGTCGCGATCGCCCTGTTCGCGATCGGCGGCGTGCTGCTCGCGGGCGGGATTCTGATCGGCCTCGTGTCGCCGCTGGGAGTGGTCGTGGCATTCTTCGGCGGCATCTTCTCCTTCACCGGCCTCGCGCTCGGCGCGACGCTCGTCATGCCGCCGGTGCTGCGGCTCGTCGGCAGGCTGTTCGGCCGCTCGGCGACGGCCCGGCTGGCGGCCGAGAACGCCCTGCGGTATCCCGAGCGCTCGAGCCGCATGGCCATCGGGGTCGTCATGGGCGTCACGCTGGTGACGATGTTCGCGGTCGCGCTCGAGACGCAGAAGGCCGTGTTCGCGGCATCCGCCGACGGTCCGCTGCCCTCCGACATGACGACGCTCATGGACACGTTCGCCGGCATCATGATGGGCCTCGTGGCCGTCTCGGCCGTGATCGCCGCGGTCGGTCTCGTCAATCTGCTGACCATCGGCGTCGTGCAGCGGCGTCGCGAGCTCGGACTGCTGCGCGCGCTGGGTGTGTCGACGGGCCAGGTGCGTCGCCTCGTGCTGCTGGAGGCCGCGCATATCACGATCACCGCCACCGTGACGGGGCTGGTGCTCGGCACGGCCTACGGCTGGGCCGGCGCGCAATCGCTCCTCGGCGCGGTGCCGATGCCCCCGTCGTTCTCGGCGCCGACGCTGGTCGCCCCGGCCGTGCCGTGGCTGCCCGTCGCGATCATCGTGGTGGCGACGGCGGTGCTCACGCTGGTTGCGGCCGTCGTGCCGACGCGGCTCGCGACGCGGGTCGCTCCGGTCGAGGCGCTCGCCGACTGAGGCCGGGGGTCGGATGCCGCGGCGCGGGCTTCGCGCCGCGGCAGGGCCGTCACTCCTGGGATGGGACGAGGCGGAACGGACCCCGGGCGGCATCCGTCACGAGTTCGAGGTACTCCTGCCCGCCGTCGAGGTCGTCGGTCGAATAGAGGTCGGCGACCTCGCGGAGCGCGTCCACGAGGCGCTGCTGGGGAACCGCGTTGTCGTTGGTGCCGTGGACACCCTGCCTCGTCGACATGACCGCCGCGAGCCGGGGGAGAGTAGCCGGGCGTGCGCCCCACAGCGCGTGCAGTGACCGCGGCGTCGCGTTGCGGCTGCCGTGGTGGCCAACCTTGTAGAGGTCGATCCTCGCCAGCCGTTCGCGGAGGCCCGCATCGTCGCCCAGCTGATCGAGCGTGTGACGCCAGTTCTCGATCTGCGCATCGCCGGAGAACAGCAGCGATACCCCGCCGACTTCCAGCAGCAGGATGACGCTGGTGTTGTTGAGCGCGTCGTCGAGGTCGCGCACCAGCCGCGCGGCCGAGTGGGATCGCTGATTCGCGAGCCGGTCGATGAGCCACCGGACCGGGCCAGGCCCGTGGGTGATCGGCGCCCGCGGGTCGGCCTCGGTGGTCGTCGCCACCAGACGCAGCGAGGCTCCCAGCGCGGTGAGCCAGTACTCAGGGTCGTTCTCACGCTGCTGGGCGACGCGGGGATCCTGATCGACGGTGGGAGGGCCAAGCACCGTCACGCCGACTCCCGGGACGACATCCTCGATGCCGGAGTCCATGCCCGCGTGCAGATAGCGACCCCGGCCGTCGCTCGAGAGCTCGTTCAGCAGCGAGACGGCTTCGGCATTCTTCAGCTGGTCCTCTGCCGCCGCCCTGACCTCGTCGTCCAGACCCACGAGAGTGGCGAGTCGGGCGACCTGCGCCTGCGCCTGCGAGAGCAGAGCCGCGTACCTCACGGAGGCCCGGCTGATGCCGGCCGCTTCGTCCGGCGCCCTCGCCGGTCCGTCCGCGTCCGCCGACAGTCGCGGGTCTTCCGTCCACGACCGCACCACGAGCCGGGGAGCGAGTCGCTTGAGGATGGCCGCGCCGGCGTCGACCTCGAATCCGCGGAGGTGGTCCCGGTGCCGGTGGGTCACCACGAGCACGTCGAGCTCGCCACCGGTGTGCTCCTCGAGGAGCGCCGCGACATCGCCCATGCGGCCGCGAGCCCTGCCCTCCCGGGGAGGATGGCTTGTACCGAAGTCGATGAGGATGTGGCGTACATCGCGGCCGTCCGGCAGCGGCGAGTCGTATTCGACCGACACCAGGAAGCAGTCGCCGAAGCCGACCTGGTACATGCGGACGCGGACGCGGATCGGAGTGCTCACCATGTCTCCCCGGAACTCTGCTGGGTGCGGTGCAGCTGGGCGAACGTCTGCCCGCGGGCTACGCCGTCCGAGAAACCGAGTCGCGCCGACGTATCGCGGCGCCCGGTCCTGTCGAGGTGGTCGAGCCGCCTCTGCTGTCGGCGCCAGTCGTCCAGTCGCTTGTGGATGTGCAGCTTGAGCCGGCCGAACTGGTCGAAGATCAGCGTGCCGCCGCCGTAAAGCTGCACGGGTGTGCGCGGGTCGATCCCCGCGGACAGCTGGAGGCCCGACTCGTCGGTGAACTCACCCGCGGTCATGTCGGCCATCTGCACGTACGTGGCAACCGACTCGGGCACGATGAGGCCGTCCGGACCGATCCTCTGCGTCGGCAGCACGGACTCGATCGCCGTGTAGTAGTCCGTCGACACGTCGAGCCGGCGCGCGTTCTGCCACAGGAACCGGAAGACCTCGTCGCGGTCGCTGCGGAGCCCGGCGAAGTTGATGCCGAGATAGCGGGGAGCGAGCTCAGCGTCGAGGACATCCGTCACCCGATCGGCCGATCGCTGGATGCCGGCCCTGGCGAAGCCGTCCATCAGCAGCTGCCGGTAGCCGAAGTCGTCATCCGGCACGACCTCGTTGTCGGCGAGCAGCACCGCGTTCAGCAGATCGCCGAAGTCGAACTCGACGGGCGGCAGGTAGTCCAGACCGCGGATGAGCATCGTGAGCAGCTGGGATGCCGCTCTCGCCCCCTCCTCCGCGGCGCGCGCGCGGTCGATCGTGATGCCCCGACCGCTCGCGGTCTCACCGTTCGGGCGGGAGAGGACGGCCTGCAGCCGCTTATGCCAGATCTCGATCAGCAGATCGAAGGCGATGGCGACCAGCACCTCGCCACGCCGGTGCGGTTCTAGGAACTCGGGCCGCTTCGCCCAGTCGGCGGGCGGCGGATTCAGCGCCGATTCGCGCAGCGCCCCGCGGCCCTGGGTCAGCACGCTGCCGACCTGCTCCGCAACGCGGGCGAGCATGCTGCTGCGGAGCGCGTCGGGCTGGATTCGGCCGCGCGGGATGCGCCCGCTTCGGTCGGGCCTGCCGAGGGCCTGCTCGATGACCGGACGGATCGAGAACACCGAGAGGAGCGCGACGATGTCGGCGAAGCCTTCGTGGAAGGCCGCCTGGTCGGGCAGGCTCGGCTCGAGGAACCGGCGGCGGAGCCCGTCGAGCACGGCGTGCGTCGTCTCGTGCACCACCACGTCGTGGCTGAGGCAGGTGTAGACGGCCTCGCCACGGGGGTCGACGGGCGGCACATACCCGAACAGCAGCGCGCGGTCCTCGAACGAGTAGTACGCGTTCGCCTCGGCGAACGCGTGCGGCACGAGGAAGAGCTGGTGACTGCCGAACCCCCAGGGCAGCCGCCGGCCGAGCGCCGTCTCGAACGTGGAAAGAGTCCGCGCCGCCGTGGCGTACACGTGCTGGGCGTGGAAGGCTGGGTCCGTACGCAGGACCTCGTCGTCGGCATCCGCGAACATGTCCTCCTTGCCCAGAGGCTCGTGCTTGATGTAGCGTCCGGTCGCCGAGTCGTAGTCGACGACGTGCAGCCGCGCTCCGCGCGGCCCGTCCTCCATTCGAGACCACGGCACTTTCACCCGCGCCGTCAGAATCCTGCCGTCGTCGCCGCTGACCGCGGGGTCCTGCGCGATCAGCCGCAGTGTCACGTGGGTGCGGGGCTCGTCGGCGGGCTCGGCGTACTCGACACCATCGGTCATGTCGCACCCCCAGGGTCCTCGGCTCCACCTTGCAGCGGTTTGCTCCGCTGCGATAGAGCGGTCGCGGCGCGCGGATGATACGCGGCCATGCTCAGGGCGGATACGGGCGTGCGGCCCGCCGGCGGCCGGGTGCAGGCTGAGGCCATGAAGATCGACATCGTGGAGCACGAACCGCCCTACCGCGTCGGCGTCATCGTCGGCAGTCTGTCACGCGAATCCATCAACCGGCGTCTGGCCACGGCGCTGCAGCGCCTTGCGCCACCCGAGCTCGAGTTCTTCGAGATCGGCTACGGCGATCTGCCGCTGTACAACCGCGACCTCGACAGCGACTACCCGCAGGAGGCGCTGGACTTCAAGGCGGCGGTGCGCTCAGCCGACGCGCTGCTGTTCGTGACGCCGGAGTACAACCGCTCGCTGCCCGGTCCGCTGAAGAACGCCATCGACTGGGGGAGCCGCCCCTGGGGTCAGAACGCGTGGTCCGACAAGCCGACCGCCGTGATCGGCGCGTCGGCCGGTCAGATCGGCACGGCCGTCGGCCAGCAGTCGCTGCGGAGCACGCTGAGCTTCCTCAATGCGCGGCAGATGACGAGCCCCGAGGCGTACATCCACTTCACGTCCGGGTTGGTCGAAGACAGCGGCGAGGTCACCGTGCCGGAGACCGAGGAGTTCCTCCGCACGTTCATGGTGAAGTTCCTCGAGTACACCGCGCGGGTGCTCACCGTGATCCCGCAGGCCTGACAGCCGCTGATCTACGGCAGCCCGCGGCATCCGTCCCTCGCCGCCGCCATTCGCCGAGAACAGGTGTTCTGGCGAGTGCAGGGCCGTCTGTCGCAACCGCGCCTGTGTACACCCGAACACCTGTTCCGGGCGAAAAGCGGCTCACCCGCTCAGGCGCCTGCGCCCGCGTCCGTGCCTGCGCCCGCGCCCGCGTCCGCCTCCGCGGTGCCGGGTTCGGGATCGTGCGCCCAGCCCGGGGCGAGCGCCTTCACACGTGCCGCGCGCCACTGCCAGATGCCCCACAGCACCGGCCACAGCAGCGGCGCGGTCGGGCCGCCGATGACCAGGCGGTCGCGCCACAGCGTCTTGCCGGGCTGCCCCGGCGCCGGTGACACGGCCATCTGGTGATCCCACACGTCGAGGCTCGCGAGCGGACCGGTCAGCGGGATCCCGCTGTCGCGGAAGACCCGCACGCGCCCGCCCGGCTCATCGACCGACCGCTCGCTGACGTGGATCAGCTGCCGCCCCATCGGCACCGAGCCGAACGCCGACAGCTGCACGGGCACGTCGTCGCCGGGAGTCCACGACGTCGGCAGGCCGCGGGGGACGAGCGGCGCGAGATCCATCACCGGCCCGTAGAGCTCGGCCACTGCACGCGGCGAGTGCACCGCCCGCCACGCGGCGTCGGGGTCGCAGTCGATCACGAACTTCAGCAGGATCCGCATGCTCCAGTGTCGCATCAGCCTCGGCGACGGTCACCGGCTCGGCGCAGCTTCCAGGGCCGGGCGCGGATCGCGGATGCCGCGGCCTACGCTGGACGGATGCCCGAGAGTCCCTTCGACCAGCGCCGCTATCAGGTCCGCCACGACTGGGGAGTCGAGGGCCTCCGGCGCCTCGCACCCGCCGATGTCGTCGTGATCGTCGACGTGCTGCGCTTCTCGACGACGGTGACGGATGCCGTCGCCCGGGGCGAGAGCGTGCCGCTCGACGCCTCGGCGCACGCGGTGTCCCTCAACGGCGCGGCGCTGGCGGATGCGGCCCGCGAATCCGGCGCGGTGGTGCTGCTCGGCTGCCTCCGCAACGCCTCGGCCGTGGCCGGTGCGGTGCTCGACCTCCAGCACCGGCGTGTCGCGCGGACGAGCATCGCGGTGATCGCCGCCGGCGAGCTGGCCGGTCGCGAGACCGGCGCGTCGCTGAGGTTCGCCGTCGAGGACCAGCTCGGTGCCGGCGCGGTCGTCGACGCCCTCGGCGCGCTCGGCATCGACCACACCTCGCCTGAAGCGGCCGCCGCGGGCGAGGCGTTCCGCGGGCTGCGCGGCGCCGTGCGCCACCTGCTCACCGCGAGCGGCTCGGGCCAGGAGCTGCTCGACCGCGGGTCGCGCGACGAGGTGCTGAACGCCGCTGCGGTGGATGCGGCATCCGTCGTACCCGTTCTCCGCGACGATTCGTTCGTCGCCTACTGAGGGCGACGCTACGGGCCGGACCGCGGGCGCAGGGCGCGGGCTCAGTCGCGCGGGGTCATCGCGGCGAGGCGCGTCGCGCGGGTGATCTCGCGCCGGGTCCAGGTGAACGCGTGGCGCTCGTCGAACCCCGGTGCGCACTTGGCGCACGACGTCGGCCTCGTCGCCTTGCGGTGCCGGTAGGCGACGTGCCCGGCGGGGCACACGCCGATCCACGGCGCGAGCTCGGTCGCCGTCTCGCCGTGGTGGGTCGTGCCGCCGACATAGCCGAGCTCCCGCGCGACCTCTTTCCAGCGCGGCCCGTGCCCGGCGCGCGGACCCGCCAGCGCGTGGGCCACCTCGTGCAGCAGCGTCTGGTGGTTGGTGTCGTCGTCGTACCGCGCCGCGAGGTAGCGCGACACGCTGATGCGCTTGTGCGTGTAGTCGCACAGCCCCGCACGACGCTTGGCGTTGTCGAACGCGAAGGTCCACGACGGATCGAGGTGGGCGGCGATGAGGGCGTCGGCCCAATGCCGCACGCGATGCAGTTCCGACATGACGCGAGACTAGAACATAACTCCGACACTCAGACCGACGGCATCCACCCTCAGCTGGCGACGGTGGCGGCGGTACGGCGCCGGTCGGCGGCGTCGATCGCGAGGAGCACGGACTCGAGCTGGTCCTGGGTGGCGCCGGACTCCTGACGCAGGAACAGTGCGCGCTTGAAGTCCTTGCGGGCGGCGTCGTAGTCGCCGGCGTCGAAGTGGACCTTGCCCCGATGCTGGTGCGCGAAGGCGGCGATGCCGGCCCATCCCTGTCCTTCGGCCTCGGCGGCGCAGGTCGTGAGCTCCTGCTCGGCGGCGGCGTAGGCGCCCCGCGCCTGCAGGACGGTGGCGTGCAGGATGCGGGCTCGGAGCAGGTCCTTGCGGGTGCCCGCCATGCGCGCGACGCGGACCGACTGCTCGGAGACCACCAGGGCGTCCTCGGGGCGGTCGAGCACCTTCAGCAGCCAGACGCGCTCCAGCAGCGCCGGTAGGCTGCGCTGCTCGCCGATCTCTTCGAGCCGCTCTCTGCACTCGCTGGGATTCACCCGTTCGCGGAGGGTATCGGGATCGTACCCGCTGATGTAGCTCACGTCTGACTCCCTTCGCCGAACCGGTGGCCCATCCAGTGTGCCTGGCAGGCTCGCGCTCGGCGGCGTGCCACGCCGGATCGCGTCAGCGTGAGAACACGGATGCCGAGGGCTTCGGCGACGGCGTGGCATCGGCGTCGGTGGCGACCCGCGCACCGCGCGCGAAGTCGTCGAGCTCGCGGCCCTCCGCGACCTTCGCCGGGTGAGGCCCGGCCGCCATGAGCCGCGGCAGCCACTCGGTCGGAAGCGGCGCCGGCGAGGCGGCGATCACGAGGTTGCCGAAGCGTCGCCCCTTGAGGGTCTGCACCTCGGCGAGCACGATGACGTGCTCGAGCACGGCCTGCACGGTCGCGACCTCGCGGCGGGCGAACGCGAGCCCCGCGCCGTCGGCGACGTTGACGAGCAGCACGCCGTCGGGGGCGAGGAAGCGGGCGGCCTCGGTGAAGAACTCGACGGTGGTGAGGTGCGCGGGCGTCTGCGCGCCGGAGTACACGTCCGACACGATGAGGTCGGCGGCGCCGACGAGTCCGGCGGGAAGGCGCCCGAGGGCTGCGCGCGCGTCGCCGATCCGCATGCGGATGGACGCGCCGCGGGGCAGCGGCAGGTTCTCGCGCACGAGGTCCCACAGCGCCGGCTCGAGCTCGACCACCTGCTGCCGGGAGCCCGGCCGCGTCGCCTCGACGTAGCGGGGGATCGTGAGGGCGCCGGCGCCCAGGTGGATGGCGGTGAGCGGCTGCCCCGGCATCCGCAGCCGGTCGATCACCGCTCCCATGCGCGCGATGTACTCGAAGTGCAGATGGGTCGGATCGTCGAGGTCGACGTGCGACTGCGGGGTGCCGTCGACGTCGAGCTCCCACCCGCCGCCGAACTGCGAGCGCACCACGCGGGCGAGGGTGCCGTCCGAGAGGCGCACGGAGGGGACGGATGCCTCTTCCCGCGCGCGTGCCATGGCTCCACGGTATCGGCGCCCGGCCCGCGCGTCCCGCTCAGGTGTCACGATCGGTGGGTTCCGCGGCGAGGTTGCGGCGTGTCGCGGCACCTGAAGCGTGCCCGGGCCTGTTCGGGTGTCACGAATGGCCGGCTCCCGCGCAGCGTTGCGGCGTGTCGTGACACCTCAACTCGCGCGCCGGAGCGGGCGCCGGGTGTTTGACACTTCTGCGCGACACCACCGCGGGTCGCTGCACATAACGCTGAGGGTGCGGCATCCGTCACCGCCGAAACCGAATCGAGACACAGGTGTAACCGACGAGGACGTCCGGCCCGGGTAGCGTCGGAGCATCACACCCCGCTGAGGGCTGCGCGCACCTCTGCTCCACGACGATGTGCAGCGGAGCCCACACGACATGGAAGGTGCACAGCACATGCTCCACACTGCGAGAAGGCGCTGGCTGACCGCCGCCGCCACGGTCGCCGTCGGTGCGGTCGTCCTGACCGCCTGCGCGAGCCAGCGCGAGGACGGCGGCGGCGACGACAACGCCTCGGGCGACGTCGACACGACGTTCGTGTTCGGCGCGTCCGGCGACCCGGCCAGCCTCGACCCCGCCTTCGCGAGCGACGGCGAGACGTTCCGCGTCGCGCGCCAGATGTTCGAGGGCCTCGTCGGCACCGAGCCCGGCACCGCCGACCCGGCCCCGCTCCTCGCGAAGAGCTGGGAGCAGCCCGACGACACGACCTACGTCTTCACGCTCGAAGAGGACGTGAAGTTCCACGACGGCACGGACTTCAACGCCGAGGCGGTCTGCTTCAACTTCGACCGCCAGAACGCCTTCACCGGCGTCGCGGCCTCGCAGAGCATGGCGTACTACTGGGGCGTCATCATGCGCGGCTTCGGCGAGGAGTCGATCTACGAGGGCTGCACGGCCGACGACGACTACCAGGTCACGATCACGCTGAGGCAGCCGTTCGCCGGCTTCATCCCCGCGCTCTCGCTGCCCTCGTTCTCCATCCAGAGCCCGGCCGCACTCGAGGAGTACGGCGCCGACGAGATCGGCGGCACCGAGGAGGCGCCCGTCCAGAGCGAGTACGGCCAGGGACACCCCACCGGCACCGGCCCGTTCGTGTTCGAGTCGATCTCACCCGGCGAGCAGACGGTGCTCACTGCGAACCCCGACTACTGGGGCGAGCAGGGCGTCGTCGAAGAGGTCATCTTCCGCGTCATCGGCGACACGACGGCTCGCCGTCAGGCGCTCGAGGCCGGCAGCATCGACGGCTACGACCTCGTCGCGCCCGCCGACCTGCAGTCGCTGGAGGACGCGGGCTTCTCGCTCGTCAACCGCGACCCGTTCAACGTGCTGTACCTCGGCATGAACCAGGCCGCACCCGGCCTGTCGGACCCGAAGGTGCGCCAGGCGATCGCCCACGCGGTCGACAAGGACGCGCTCATCACGCAGGTGCTCCCCGAGGGCACCGTCGCGGCGACGCAGTTCATGCCCGAGGCCGTCATCGGCTGGAACGAGGACGTCACGCAGTACGAGTACGACCCCGAGGCCGCCCAGGCGCTCCTGGCCGAGGCCGGCTACTCGGAGGCGAACCCGCTGACGATCACGTTCAACTACCCCGTGAACATCTCGCGGCCGTACATGCCCAACCCCGAGCAGATCTTCACCAACCTGCAGAGCCAGCTCGAGGCTGTCGGCATCGTGCTCAACCCGGTGACGAACGAGTGGGTCGAGTACCTCGACCTCATCCAGGGCGGCACGGAGCACGGCATCCACCTGCTCGGCTGGACCGGCGACTACAACGACCCCGACAACTTCGTGGGCACGTTCTTCGGTCTGCCGACCAACGAGTGGGGCTTCGACAACGCCGAGCTGTTCCAGGCGCTGACCGAGGCACGTGGTCTCGCGACCGAGGAGGAGCAGGAGTCCGCCTACGCCGCGATCAACGAGCAGATCATGGAGTTCCTGCCGGGCGTGCCCCTCGCGCACCCGGTGCCGACCCTCGCGTTCGACGCGCGTGTCACGTCCTACCCGGCCAGCCCGGTGCAGGACGAGGTGTACAACCTGGTGGAACTCAGCGAGTGACGCCGTGACCGGATGCCCCGCCCCGGCGACGCCCGCCGGGACGGGGCATCCGGTTCCCCCCGTCTGCTCGCCCGCGACCGTCGGTCGCCGTTCCCCGGAGATTCCCACGTGCTACGCACCATCGGCAGGCGCCTCCTCCTGCTCGTCCCGACCCTGTTCGGGCTGACCCTTCTGCTGTTCTTCTGGGTGCGCGCCCTGCCCGGTGGGCCCGCCGTCGCCCTCCTCGGCGAACGCGCGACGCCGGAGCGCGTCGCCGAGATCAACGAGCTGTACGGCTTCAACGAGCCGCTGATCGCCCAGTACTTCACCTGGCTCGGGCAGCTGCTGCAGGGAAACTTCGGCGTCTCGATCCAGACCCAGCGGCCCGTGACGGAGGAGTTCCTCCGCCGCTTCCCCGCGACGCTCGAGCTGACCTTCTTCGCGATCATCCTCGCCGTGGGCCTCGGCATCACGATCGGCTACTGGGCCGCACGCCGGCAGGGCAAGCCCGCCGATCACTTCGCCGTCTTCGCCAGCCTCATCGGCATCACGATCCCGGTGTTCTTCCTCGGCGTGATCCTCAAGTGGATCTTCGCGGTCCAGCTCGGATGGCTCCCGTCGGACGGTCGCCAGGATCCTCGGCTGGACGCCACCCACTACACGAACTTCTATGTCTTCGACGGCATCATCACGGGGGAATGGGATGCCGCGTGGGACGCATTCCTGCACCTCGTCCTCCCCGGCATCGCGCTGGCGACGATCCCCCTCGCGATCATCACGCGCATCACCCGCGCCTCGGTGCTGGAGGTCCAGAACTCGGACTACGTGCGGACCGGCATGGCGAAGGGCATCTCGCGCGGCACCATCCGGGGCCGGTTCATCCTGCGCAACTCCCTGCTGCCGGTCGTGACGACCATCGGCCTCCAGTTCGGTCTGCTGCTGTCGGGCGCGATCCTCACCGAGTCGGTGTTCGCGTACCCCGGCATCGGATCCTTCCTGTCGCGCGCGATCTTCACGCGCGACTACCCGGTGCTGCAGGGGTTCATCCTCTTCATCGCCGTCATCTACGCGCTCATCAACCTCGCGGTGGACGTGTCGTACAGCTTCATCGACCCGAGAGTGCGGGTGCAGTGATGGCGCCGGCACAGCTCATCAGCGACAGCCTCGGAGGTGCGGCATGACATCCGCGATGCTTCCCCCCGCCCCGAGCGGCGGACCCGTCGACGACACGGCCATCGAAGACAGGGAGCTGCTCGCCGCGAAGACCCGCGGCGGGGGCTTCTGGCGCGACGTCTTCCGGCGACTGCGCCGCAACCCGAGTGCCTGGGTCGGCGCCGTCATCATCGCGATCTTCGTGCTCGTCGCGATCTTCGCCCCGTGGCTGGCGCCCTACGGCCCCGAGGAGCTGCCGGGTCAGAAGTACATCACCCCGGGGCACATCCCCGGCCCGGGCGAGATCCCCGGCTTCCCCCTGGGTCTCGACCGCTTCGGCGGCGACATGCTCTCCAAGCTCATCTGGGGTGCGCGTGCATCCCTCGTCATCGGCATCGTGTCGACGCTCGTCGGTCTCGTCGGCGGCATGATCCTCGGACTGGTCGCCGCCACCTTCGGCGGCTGGGTCGACACGGCGATCATGCGCTTCGTCGACATCCTCCTGTCGGTGCCGTCGCTGCTGCTCGCGGTCTCGATCGCGGCGCTCATGGGCCAGACACCGCTCGCGATCATGATCGCCATCGGTGCGGCGCAGGTGCCGATCTTCGCGCGCCTGCTGCGCGCGTCGATGCTCCAGCAGAGATCGAGCGACTACGTGCTGTCGGCGGCGACGCTCGGCCTCGGCCGCGGGCGCATCACCATGAGCCACGTGCTCCCGAACGCCGTCGGCCCCGTCATCGTGCAGGCGACGCTGTCACTTGCGACGGCCGTCATCGAAGCCGCGGGCCTGTCATACCTCGGCCTCGGCGGCGGCGTGCCGCAGACCGCCGAATGGGGCCGCATGCTCACCTACGCGCAGCTGGAGCTGTCCGTCAATCCGTGGATCGCGATCCTCCCGGGCATCTGCATCACCATCACGGCGCTGGGCTTCACGCTGCTGGGCGAAGCCCTGCGCGAGGCGATGGACCCACGCACCCGCGCCCGCTGACCCTTCGGCCAGGCTCAGGGACCGGCGCACCCGGTCGCTGAGCCTGTCGAAACGCGCGGTCAGACGGCGATGTCGAGCTCGTTGCCGGGGATCGACGCCAGCAGGCGCCGCGTGTACGGGTCGCGGGCGTTGGTGAAGATCTCCTCGGAGGATGCCGCCTCCACGAGCTGCCCGTCCTTCATGACGCAGACGTAGTCGCTGATGAGGCGCACCACCGCGAGGTCGTGCGAGATGAAGAGGTAGCTCAGGCCGTACTCGCGCTGCAGGTCGCGCAGGAGCGTCAGCACCTGATCCTGCACCAGCACGTCGAGCGCCGACACCGGCTCGTCGCACACGATGAGGTCGGGTGAGAGCGCGAGGGCGCGCGCGATCGCGACGCGCTGGCGCTGACCGCCCGACAGCTCCGAGGGGTAGCGGCGCAGCATCGACTCCGGCAGCGCCACGTCGTCGAGCAGCTGGCGCACGCGCGCCGCGCGCTCCTTGGACGATCCGCGCTTGTAGAAGTCGAGCGGCTCGGAGATGATCCGCTCGATCGAGAACATGGGGTTCAGCGAGGAGTACGGGTCCTGGAAGATGGGCTGGACGCGCTGGCGGAACTGCTTGAGGTCCGCACCCTTGAGGGCCGCGACATCCTGCCCGTCGAAGCGGATGGACCCGCTCGTGGGCTCGTACACCCGGAGCATCATGCGCGCCGTGGTGGTCTTGCCCGATCCCGACTCGCCGACGATCGCGACCGTCTCACCGCGCGGGATGGCGAACGACACGTCCTGCACGGCGGCGAAGTCCTCCTTGCTGCCGCGCACCTTGAAGATCTTGGTCAGGCCCTCGACCTCCACGATGTGGTCGGGAGCGGATGCCTCGGCCTCAGGCCCTTCCGCAGCGGCGGTGTCACCCGGGCGCTCGGACGGCGTCGGTTCGACGATCTGCGCGGCGGGGGCGATGTCGGGCTGCGCCGTCGCCGGCGCTCCGGGACGGAAGACCTCGGGGCGCAGCCGCACCGCCGCGACCGACGGCGCCGCCTTCACCAGGGCCTGCGTGTACGGATGCTGCGGGTCCTCGAGGATCTGCCGCGCCGGCCCCTGCTCGACGATGCGTCCGCGGTTCATCACCACGACGCGCGACGCGCGCTCGGCGGCGAGCCCGAGGTCGTGCGTGATGAGCATGACCGCGGTGCCGCGCTCGCTCGTCATGCGGTCGAGCTGATCGAGGATGGTCTTCTGCACCGTCACGTCGAGGGCGCTCGTGGGCTCGTCGGCGATGAGCAGCTTCGGGTCGCACGCGAGCCCGATCGCGATGAGCGCGCGCTGGCGCATGCCGCCCGAGAACTCGTGCGGGTACTGCTTGGCCCGCTCCTCGGCGTTCGGAAGGCCCGCGGCGGCGAGGGTCTCGACGACCTTGCGGTCGACATCCCTGCGGGTGGCGAGGCCGTGCGCGAGGAGCGTCTCGGCGATCTGCGTGCCGATCTTGGCGACCGGGTTGAGGTTCGACATCGGGTCCTGCGGGACGAGGCCGATGGAGCGGCCGCGGATCGTGCGCAGCACGCTCTCCGGCGCGCCGACCAGGTCCTCGCCCTCGAACAGGATGCTGCCCCGGGTGACCTTGCCGTTGCCGGGCAGCAGCCCGATCACGGCCATCGCGGTGGTCGACTTGCCCGAGCCGGACTCGCCCACGATCGCCAGCGTCTCGCCTGCGACGAGGTCGAGGTCGACCGCTTCGACGGCGTGCACCGGACCGTCGATGGTCTGGAACTCGACGGCGACGTCTCGCACCTGAAGCAGCGGCGCCCCGGCCGCGGGACGTTCATGGGTTCGGGCCATGGGCTCCATCCTGCCTCGCGCCGTCTTCCGGCGCACCCGTCCCCGCCCAGCCTTTACTCATCCGTAACGCGTGGACGGGCGCGCGCCGGGCGTAGCGTGGGATCCGTGACGGCGATCGACCTCAACGCGGACCTCGGCGAGACCGTCGACGGGATGCCGACGGCCGACGACGAGGCGATGTTCGCGGTGATCTCGAGCGCGAGCATCGCGTGCGGCGGGCACGCGGGCGACGCGGCGTCGATGCGCGAAGCCGTGGACCGGGCCGAGCGATTCGGTGTCGCCATGGGTGCCCATCCGTCCTATCCCGATCGCGGGAGCTTCGGTCGGGTGGCGGTCGTGATGGAGGCGCCCGCTCTGGCCGAGACCGTCGGGCAGCAGCTCGACCGGCTTCATCTCGCGGGCGCCGACGTGCGCTACGTCAAGCCGCACGGCGCGCTCTACCACGCGGTGATCAGCGACCGGGAGCAGGCGGATGCCGTCGCCCGCGCCGTCGCCGGATTCTCGGAGAAGCTCGGCCGACCGTTGCCGATGCTGGGCCTTCCCGGCGAGATCGCGGCGGCGGCGGCATCCGTCGGTCTGCCGTTCGTGCACGAGGCGTTCCTGGACCGCGGCTACCTGCCCGACGGCTCGCTCGTGCCGCGCGGCCGGCCCGAGGCGCTGCTCGACGACCCGCAGCTCGTCGCCGCGCGAGCGGTGCGGCTCGCGCGAGAGGGTGTCGTCGAGGCGATCGACGGGACGCTCCTGCCGGCCGATGCCGCCTCGCTGTGCGTGCACGGCGACTCGCCCGCGGCCGTGGCGATGGCCCGCGCGGTGCGCGCGGCTCTCGACGACGCCCAGGTCGAGGTGCGGGCGCCGTGGTGAGCGTGCGGCGCCCGCTCCGTGGCGCGGGGAGCACGAGGCGGGCAGCGTGGTGAGTCCGCGCGTGCGGCCGATGGGGGAGCGGGCGTTCCTCCTCGAGGTCGGGGCGCTCGGTGAGGTGCTGCCGCTGCACGCCGCGCTCGCAGCCACCCGGCCCGACGGTGTGGTCGACATCGTCCCCGCGGCGCGGACCGTGCTGGTGCGCGTCGACACCCGGCGACTGCCGCTGGCCGCCGCCCGCGCGTGGGCCCTCGGCGCCGCGGAAGGCGCCGAGCCTGGGGGCGGTGACGCCGGCGCACTGGTCGAGCTCGACATCGCGTACGACGGAGCGGATCTCGCCGAGACCGCCGACCTGCTCGGCACCAGCGCCGAAGAGCTGGTGCGACGTCACGTCGTGGCGGAGTGGCGCGTGGCCTTCACCGGCTTCGCACCGGGCTTCGGTTACCTCGTGAGCGACGACTGGCCCTTCGACGTCCCTCGCCTGGACTCGCCCCGCACCCGCGTGCCGGCGGGCGCGGTGGGACTGGCCGGCGGCTTCTCGGGCGCCTACCCGCGCGAGACCCCGGGCGGCTGGCGGCTCATCGGCACGACCGCCGCGCGGCTGTTCGATCCGGATGCCGCGTCCCCGGCGCTGCTCGCACCCGGCACGCGCGTCCGCTTCCGTCCTGTGGCCGCGCGGCCGTCGGGCGATGTCGCCGGGGGAGGTGCGACGGCGCCGGACACCGGTGCGCCGGCGACGGCGGTCGACCTCGAGAGCGGGGCGGAACCGGCCCGCGGCATCCGCATCGTCGAACCGGGGCTCCTCGCCACGCTGCAGGATCTGGGGCGCGAGGGCGCGGCATCCGTCGGCGTCGCCGTGTCCGGGGCCCTCGACCGCGGCGCCCTGCGCACGGCGAACCGCCTGCTCGGCAACCCCGAGGGCGCGGCCGCCATCGAGGTGACGATGGGAGGCCTCCGGGCCGTCGCGCAGGACGACCTGTGGGTCGCGGTGACGGGTGCGTGGGGCGCGGTGCGCATCGACGGCCGCGACGCCGACCCCTATGCGGCGCACGCGTGGCCCGCGGGCGCCGAGCTGCAGCTGGACTGGTTCGCCCACGGCGCCCGCGCCTACGTCGCCGTGCGCGGCGGGCTCGACGGACCCCCGGCTCTCGGGTCGCGGGCGACCGACCTGCTCGCCGGCCTCGGACCGGCGGCGCTGCGCGCGGGCGACGTCGTCGGCATCCGCGACGACGTGGTCGAGCCGATCCCGGTCGCGCCGCCCGCGGCGTGGGGTGCGCCGCACGACGAGGAGCTCGAGCTCGAACTCGCCCCCGGACCGCGCGCCGACTGGTTCACACCGGCGGCGCTGACGACGCTGTACGACACCGTGTGGACCGTCTCGAACCATGCCGATCGTGTCGGCGCCCGACTCGAGGGGCCCTCCCTCACCCGTTCGCGCGACGGCGAGCTCGCCAGCGAGGGCATGGTCCCGGGCGCCCTGCAGGTGCCGCCCAGCGGCCGGCCCACGATCCTCCTCGCCGATGGACCGGTGACGGGCGGCTACCCCGTGATCGCGGTGGTGACGGATGCCGGGCTCGACCTGGTCGCGCAGGCCAGGCCGGGCACCCGCATCCGCTTCCGGCACGCCCGCGCGTCGGCGTGACGGCGCCCGGCACTCACTTCCCGCCGGCCTCCAGCAGGTCGGCCGTCGCGCGCAGGATCGCGACGATCGCCGCCGTGCGCAGCTCGCCGGGTGCGCGGTGGCCGTTCGTCTCCACCGCGACGGATGCCGCTGCGGGCAGCGCGTCGTGCACCGAGGTCAGCAGGCCCCGCGCACTGAGCTCGCCCGTCGCCGAGAGCATCGGCCGCTGTTCGTAGGTGTCGTCGATGATGTCGAACACCGCGCGGACGAAGTCGCCGTTGGTGAGCGCCGGCGTCTTCGCCAGGACGGTGAGGGCGGCGGACGTGAACACCCCGTGCCCGTTGGTCTCGAGCGCCACCTGATCGGGCTGGCAGGCGCTGAACAGCACCTCGCGACCGTCCACCCGCTGCGCGCGCTGCACCGCGGCACGGTTGGTCTCGACCTTGACGACCTCCTTCCAGGCCTCCAGGCGGAACTCGTCCTTCGGCGACGCCGCACGCTCCTTCCGGAACGCCGCCTCCTCGTCGGCATCGAGCACGGTCATGCGCGGTGTGGCGCCTGCCGGGATCGTGCGCGACTCGAACTCCTTCGGAGTGATCTGGCGGTTCGCCGAGCCGGAGTGGCACGAATCGAAGAAGAGGGTCACCGCGACGCCGTCGGGTATCGCGTCCCAGATGGCGCCGAGGTCGTCGTCGATGATGAGCTGGCCGTCACGGAAGTCGATCGGGCAGAGGGCCTCGTCCTTGGGCCCGAACTCGTCGGTCTCGTCGCCGTCCAGGTCGGGGGCGAAGGTGCCGTGACCGGCGAACTGGATCGCGACGATGTCGCCGTCCCGCGCCGACGAGACCTTGTCGAGCATCGCCCGCAGGATCCCGTCGCGGGTGGCATCGGCGTTGTGGATCGACTCCACTTTGAAGCCCGCGTCCCCCAGCGCGTCCGCCCAGGACGTGGCGTCTGCGACGCAGCCGCTCAGCGGGTCCCTCGGGTAGGCGTCGATGCCGATGCACAGCGCCAGCTTCCGAGGCGCCGCGCCGCGGGCCGCGGTCGGCTCGGGGCGCGGCGGCGGCGTGAACTCGCCGACCTCCCGCGTCCGTGACGGGAACACGGCGACGTGATCCGGCTCGTCGCTGTCGGGCACGCCGACGACCCGTCGCGCCAGGCTCATCATCGTCTGCTCGTCGTTGTCGAAGGCGCCGTGCGACGTCGCCTGCGTGCTGCTGAGGCGGCCGCGGGCGACGGGCCCGAGCACCAGCCGCTCCGAGGCGTCGTCGAGGTAGGCCATGATCCGCCCCGAGCGACGCAGGTGCTCCTCGAGGCCGAGGATCTCGGCATCCTTCTCGGCCTCGAACGCCCGGGAGACCAGGTACAGGAGCGATTTGCGGTACACCCCCGCCGTGTTGTCGCGCTTCTCCTGATCCTCGTTCATCGTGAAGATCGACAGGTTCTCGATCCGGCCGGTCTCGGCGAGCGGCAGCAGCGTCGCCTCGAAGGTGTCGACCCGCACCGCCGGCGCGAGGAAGGTCACGCTCTTCACGCTCTCGAGCTTGTCGTCGCCCTCGAAGAGCCGCGGCACGAAGTGCGAGTGGTAGATCGACCCGGCGCTGTGGCCCGCGATGTGCAGCTCGATCGCACCCGAGTTGGCCGCCATGTACGAGCGCAGTGCGGACGCCAGCACGAATGCGCCGCCGGGCGCGCCTTTCCCCACGGGGGGAAGGCAGGCGCCGGCCGAGTCGAGCTTCATGTCGTCCCAGAACTTGCGCCCGCCGAGCACCCGTGCGGCGGCCTCCACGGCGAGGTCGGTCACATCGGTGAAGCCGCGCTTGCCCGGCTTCGCGCGCAGGACGTCTTCGAGCGTGGTCTTGAACCCGCTCTCCCACACGAGATGGATGGGGTAGACGCCGTTCTTCTTCCACCATGCGACCTGGCGCTGCGCGGTCTGCAGCCCTGCGGCCTTGTCGGTGAGCCCGCCGTGCGCCCAGATCAGCACGGGCACCGGCGGTGGCACCTCGCCGGCGGGCGTCTTCTTGGCCTGCTGCGCGACGAAGGCGGCGAGATCGCCGTCGATCATGCGCTTCACATCGTCGGCGCTCGTGAGGAAGTCCTCGACGGTGCGTGGCTTGGCGCTCGCCGTCGGCGCGAGCCTGCCGTCGGCGGTGTGGACGACGTGCTTGCGCAGCGCGGTCAGCTCTGCCGGGCTGAGCGTCGCGCCGCGGGTGGTGGTGTCGGGCATGGTGTCACGGTCCTGTCTGCTGGTTCTGGCTGTCGTGATGGCGGTCTGCCGATGGTGGATGGAGGTCTCAGGAGTCGTCCCCGGCCGCAGGCGTGCCCGCGACGAGCTTGGCGCGGGGGTCGGCGAACACCGTGAAGGCCAGCGAGGTGAGGTCGCCGGCCTCCCGCGCCACCCGCCGCGCCGTGAGCACCGCCTCGCCGACGCTCGCGTGGTCGCCGAGGAGCTTCTCGTAGAAGGTGCGCACGAACGCCGACGTGACGTCGTCGCGCACCGCCCAGGAGCATCCGATGAACACGCCCACCCCGCCACGGAGGAAGACCTCGGCGAACCCGCCCAGGCCCGTCGCGCCGGAGCGGAGCCGACCGACGTCGCACGCGCTCAGGAACACGAACGGCGCGGACGCCCTCGCCGGAGGCCCCTCGAGCTCGGGAAGGTCGCGGCGCGCATCGGAGTCGGTGTACGAGCCGGAGCCGTCGTCGTGGTCCTCCGAGAACGTGGCGAAGGCGATCTCCTGCCCGAGGGGGTCGGCGTCGCGCCATCGGCCGTGACCGGCGAAGTGGAGTAGGTCGAAGCCGTCGGCGATCGCGTGACGGAGTTCGACGGGGTCGGCCGCCGAACGAGGACTCCGTGCCAGGAGCTGGCCGAGCGTCGTGACCTCCTCGCGGGCGCGGGGGAGCTCGTACTTCGGATTGACGTAGTCGGGCGCGATCGCGATGACGCGGCTCGCGTCGATGGGGATGACGGTCGGCCGCACCGTGCCGTACATCCACCGCGTGAGCCCGAGGTCGCCGAGGAAGAAGCGCTCCTTGTCGGGTCGCTGGGTGCCGACGGGTACGAGGTGCACCATCTCCCAGGGGATGTCGAGCTCTCCCGACGTCTGCAGCACGAGGTGCGATATGCGGCGGCGCCTGTTCCAGAGCAGCTTGTTGACCTCGTCCCCCAGCAGCTCCCGGGCGATTCGCGCGCCGAGGCTGCGCACTTCGCGGCGGACGGTGTCGGCCGCCTCCTCCGCCTCCTGCGGATCGTCCTGGACGGTCTTCAGATACAGCGACCGGATCCGGGCGAGCTCGGCGTAGATGCCCTGGATGTACTCGGCCTTCCTCTCGAGACGCACCGAGTTCTTGACGACCGTGCCGCCGACCTTCGCCGTGATGAGCAGATCGGAGGCGCCGCCGGCGATGGACTCGTCGATCACGAGCGTCGGGAGGTCCGCGATGCTCCGCGGCGGTGCGGCGACGGATGCCGCGACGACGCGTGGATCGCCGGGGTCGGGACCACCGGGGTCGGCGTCGGGCGGGAGGACCGGCGTGCTCAGTGCGAGCACGGCGAGCGGCGCCACGACGGGCGGCTGGGTGAAGGTGACGGTGATATGGCCGCGCCCCGGTTCTTCGGGGCGGAGGCGGAAGACCAGGCGCCGGGTCTCGTCCGGCGTGGCAGGCAGTGTCGTGGTGACCACCGGCAGCGTGCCGTCTGCGAACGCGAGGCCGCGCAGCTGGATGCCCACCTCGATCTCGCGGGCGGGGTCGAAGTGGGCGGTGGCCTTCTGACGCGCCGTGCCGCCGGTCGGGACGAGGTCTTTCCGCGACAGCCGCACGACGGCGTCGAACTCGACGCCGGCGACGAGGCGAGCGGGGATCTCGGCGTCGACGAACGCCGGTACGGGCGATGCGCCGTCGAGCCCACCTGCCGGGGCTCCCGGGGCCGGGGCGGCGCCTGCGGGCGGGGTCGCGGCTGCGGGCGGGGCGGCGGGGCCCGGCGCCGGTGAGGCCGCCGGGGGCGGGGCCGGGGGAGCGAGCCCGGGAGAGCGTCCGCCCACGCCCCCACCGCCGAGGACGACGTCGGGCGGGGGAGGCGGTGGCGGCGGCGGTGGCGGCGCGGCTTCCGCGGCCGACTCGGGGCCGCCGCCCATGCCCATGCCGCCGGCGGCGACCGTCGCCTCGAGCCACAGCATCCCGGTCTCGAAGTCGCTCGCGACCACCGTCAGATGCAGCACCTCGCCGGGCGCCACGGCGATGTCGGCCGCATAAAGGTCGTCGTCTTGCCGCTCCAGGTGAATGATCTCGGCGGAGTCGTCGCGCGCGACGATCGCGGCGTAGTGGAAATCGTCGGTCCCACGCACGACCAAGGTCGCGGTGCCGCCGGCGCGGCCGCGGATCATGACGTCGGCCAGCAGCGCGACGCCGTGCTCGTTGGGGCCGGCATCCTCGGCGGCGTGATCGATGCGCACCTCGAAGGCGTCGGCGTCTCCGTCGACGTCGACCATGCCGTGTGGCATGTCCGGAACGCGAGCCATCTCGACCCCCTCGCACCGATGCCCGCTTCCCCAGGGGCACCGTCACCTTCGAATTCGAGGAGCGCAGTCCGAGGCACAGCATACGAGCAGGCTCCTCACCGCACCAGAGTCCGGTGCGCGACCTGCTGATACGCGCTGAGGAAGGATGCTGCACCTCCTCGGGTATCCGTGCCTACCAGGCGCGGAACGAGTCGGCGACGGTCTCCCACTCGTGCTCGGGAAGCGCGAGCTGCACGGCCTCGGCGACCGTCAGCTCGGCGCCCGCGAGCTGACCCGCCTCGACGCTCGCCGCATCGTGGCCGCGCACGATCTCGAGGTGCGGCGTGTGGACCGTGAAGGCCTCGACGTCGAAGATGCCGATGCGCCGACGGATCTCGCCGGCGGCGACCGCCAGTGCCGCCGCCCGCCAGGCCTCGCCGTGCGCGGCTGCCACGGCGCAGACGCCCTCGAGTCCATACGCGATGCCCTCCTCGTAGTGCAGCCCGATCGACAGCATCAGGGTGTGGACGAACTCGCGCTCGGCCTCCTCGATGCGGCCCAGCTGGAAGTTCAGCCGTGCACGGAGGTTGCCGGCGACGGACGTGGTGAACAGGTCGTCCCGCGACTCGGCGACCGAGGTGGCGCGGTCGAAGTGCGCGAGGGCGTCGTCGGTGGCGCCCCTCACCCAGGCCAGTCGCCCGAGCGAGACCTCGGTGATGGCCTCCGCCCACGTGTTGCCGCGCGCGCTCAGCGTGACGACCGCCTCGCGCAGCTCCGCCTCCGCCCGGTCGGTGTCGAGGATGGAGAACTGCACGCGCGCGGTCGCACGCGCGGCGAGCGCCATCGCCGCGGCATCCTCGTCGCCGCTCTCGGTGAACAGCCGCACGCACTCGCCGAGCCCGGCGACCACCTGCTCGCTGGGGCGCTGCCACATCTCGCCCCAGAGGGCGAAGAACCATGCGATCGCCCGGGTGTGCGGCGTGATGGGCTGGTCGTGCTGCTTCTCGAGGAGCTCCAGCATCCACAGGCGCACCTCGGCGAAGAATCCGGAGATCCACCAGTAGATGAGGAGGCTCCACGCGAAGTCGCCGGCGTCGTCCAGGCGGTTCGTATGGACGAGGTGGCGCACGGCGGCGCGCAGATTCGGAAGCTCCAGGCCCAGCCGCACCACCGCGTCCGCCTGCCCGCTGCCGCCGAGGCCCGGTGCGATGCGCTGCACGAGCGCGCGGTAGTAGTCGGCGTGCGCGCGTCGCACCCGCACGGCGTCGCCCCGCTCCTTCAGGCGCCCCAGCGCGTACTCGCGCACCAGGGAGAGGAGCGAGAACACGCGCCGCCCGCCGACCTCGCTCTGCTTCACCAGCGAGCCGTCGATCAGAGCGGTCAGGGCGTCGATGGCGTGTTCGCCCCACGGGCGTCCCTCACCGAGCGCCTCGACGGCGTCGAGCGTGAACCTCGTGGCGAACACGCCGAGGTCCTCGAGCAGCTCGCGTTGCGAGTCGGGGAGCAGGCTCACGCTCCAGTCGATCGTCGCGCGCATCGTGCGGTGCCGTTCGGGAAGGTCGCGCACGGCGGCTGTCAGCAGCGGCAGGCTCCGCTCCAGGCGCTCGGCGATACCTGCGGGGCTGAGGATGCGCACCTTGGCCGCCGCAAGCTCGATCGCCAGCGGCAGACCCTCGAGCCGGCGGCAGATGTCGGCCAGGTCGCCGGCGTTCTCGCTGCTGACGTCGAAGTCGGCGTCGATCGCCCGCGCCCGGTCGACGAACAGCGTCACGGCAGCGGAGCGCGTCGCCCGATCGAGGCTCGCCGGTCCATCGCCGGCCGGCGTCGACAGCGGCGACACCTCGAATACGCGCTCGCCGCGGATGCGCAGCACGATGCGGCTCGTCACCAGGAACGTCGCCGTCGGCGCGACCGTATACAGCCGCACGAGAACGGGCGCGGCATCCACGATCTGCTCGAAGTTGTCGAGCACGATGAGCACCCGGCGATCGGCGAGGGCATGGGCGATGCGCTCCTCCAACGCGGCTTCGCCGTTGTCGCGGATGCCGAGGTAGTAGGCGATCGTCGGCAGCAGCAGTCCGGGCTCGAGCACGCCCTCGAGGAGCACGAAGTACACCCCGTCGGGGAACATGTCGCCGCACGCCAGCGCCGTCTCGATCGCGAGCCGGCTCTTGCCGATGCCGCCGGGGCCGATGAGGCTCACCACGCGGTCGGTGCCGCGTGCCAGGAGCGTCCTGACGGCGTCGATGTCGGCCTCGCGGCCGATCGTCGGCGTGTAGGGGACCGGCACCCGGCCGATCAGGGAGGGCATCGCCGGCTCCGGATCGGATGCCGCCGGCGCCCGCGATTCGTCGAAGCGTTCGGCGAGGAGCATGGCGAGGTCGCCGGCGACCTGGTCTTCGAGGTCGGCGGCGGAGCGGAAGTGGAGGTAGGCGGCGGTGTCGTCGGCCTGGATGCGGGCGATGAGCTGGGTGAGGCGCTCGTCGCGGGCGTCGGTGTCCTTGACGTAGATGAGCTTGGGCATCTCACGGGGTGCGAGGTTGTATTCGTCCTCGAGGCCGGAGATCTCCTCTCCGGGGGCGACCCATCCGTAGCTGGCGCCGTAGATGCCGATGAAGATGTCGCTCTGCGCAAGGTATGACCGGTAGAGGTCCCGCGGCGGGTGCGGGCGGGCGCCCAGCTCGAACATCACGGGCGCGAGCCGCAGGCGCTCGATGGCCGACCTCACCGCTTCACGTTCGTCCCCGAGCTCGCGCAGGGTCGAGCTCACGAACACCCGGATCCGCTGGTCGGGTGTGCGGATCACGGGGGATCGTCCCCCAGTCATGTGGACATCATGGACCCGCGAGGCCTGTTCCCGCCAGGTTTCCGTGCATCGGTGCATCGGAGCGGCCCGTCCTCGCCCGCCGAGCGTCCTTCCGTTGGGCTTCCGTCAGGAGTATGGTGCGGCGATGACGGCGCAGATGGGGACGCCGTCCGTCCGATCCGGGGGCTTCGGGCGTCATCCATGGGGAGGGGAATTCAATGAAGAAGGTCTTGGCGTGCGCGGTCGTGGCGATCGGCCTGGTGCTGGGCAGCGGCGGAGCAGCGATGGCGGGCGAGGTCAACGGCAACGGCGATGACATCGGCGCGCCCGAGAATGCGGCCTCGGAGTGCGTCTTCTCCGGGCTCGACACGGCGGACGACATCGAGGGGACCGGACCGGAAGGGCTCGGCGACGACGTCTTCGCGGAGCGCGGGAACCAGAAGCACGGCTATCACGGCGTGCAGAACTTCGGCATGTTCCGCAGCGACCCGGTCGCGAAGGAATTCGTCGCCGGATTCAACCCCGGCATGGCCTGCCGCGGCAACATGTAACCGACGGGAGAGCGACAGCGATCAACGCGAAGCGTCTCCGCGCCCCCGGCCGTCCTTCGGCCGGGGGCGCACTCGCGCCGCCGCGTCCGGGTTATACCGCAGCATCCAGAACTTTTCAAGAATCCGACTGGACACGGCGCGTCGTCCGACGTATAGTAGGTCTTTGCGCTCTTGGATTCCCCCTGCCCTCATATGGTGGTCGGCTGTGCCTGCGCCCCCCCGCGTTCACGCGAGGAGTGCCGCGCGGGTTTCGGGGAAGAGAGCACTCCACCTGACGACAAGGAAACGAGCCCTACGGGCCCACGGAGGTAATCCCCTTGGCTGCTGCGCGCAACGCATCCAACCCCACCACCCCCAAGAACGGACGCGGAGCTTCCCGCCTCTCGTTCGCCAAGATCTCCGACACGCTGACGGTCCCCGACCTTCTCGCGCTGCAGACCGAGTCGTTCGACTGGCTCGTCGGCAACGAGGCCTGGAAGGCCCGCGTCGCCCAGGCGAAGGCCGACGGTCGCACCGACGTGCCCGAGATCAGCGGCCTCGAGGAGATCTTCGAGGAGATCAGCCCGATCGAGGACCTGAGCGAGACCATGCAGCTCTCGTTCACGAACCCCTACCTCGAGCCTGAGAAGTACTCCATCGAGGAGTGCAAGGAGCGCGGCAAGACGTACGCGGCCCCGCTCTACGTCGAGGCCGAGTTCATGAACCACCAGACCGGTGAGATCAAGACCCAGACGGTCTTCATGGGCGACTTCCCGCTCCAGACCGGCAAGGGCACGTTCATCATCAACGGCACCGAGCGTGTCGTCGTGTCGCAGCTCGTCCGCTCGCCTGGCGTCTACTTCGACAAGACCGCCGACAAGACGTCCGACAAGGACATCGTCTCGGCGCGCGTCATCCCGAGCCGTGGCGCATGGCTCGAGTTCGAGATCGACAAGCGCGACCAGGTCGGCGTCCGCATCGACCGCAAGCGCAAGCAGTCGGTCACCGTCTTCCTCAAGGCGCTCGGCCTGACCAGCGAGGACATCCTCGCCGAGTTCGCCGGCTTCGACTCGATCGAAGAGACGCTGTCGAAGGACACGATCCTCACCAAGGAGGACGCGCTCCGCGACATCTACCGCAAGCTCCGTCCGGGCGAGCAGGTCGCCGCCGAGGCCGCCCGCGCGCTCCTGGACAACTTCTACTTCAACCCGAAGCGCTACGACCTCGCGAAGGTCGGCCGGTACAAGATCAACCACAAGCTCGGTCTCGACAAGCCGCTGTCGGACTCGGTCCTGACGGTCGACGACATCGTCGCCACGATCAAGTACCTCGTGCGCATCCACCGCGGCGACGTCACCTTCGACGGCGTGCGCGGCGGCAAGCCGGCCGAGATCCGTCTGGACGTCGACGACATCGACAACTTCGGCAACCGTCGCATCCGCGCGGTCGGCGAGCTCATCCAGAACCAGGTCCGCACCGGTCTGTCGCGCATGGAGCGCGTCGTCCGCGAGCGCATGACCACGCAGGACATCGAGGCGATCACGCCGCAGACCCTGATCAACGTCCGCCCCGTGGTGGCCGCGATCAAGGAGTTCTTCGGAACGTCGCAGCTGTCGCAGTTCATGGACCAGAACAACCCGCTCGCGGGTCTGACGCACAAGCGCCGCCTCTCGGCCCTCGGCCCCGGCGGCCTGTCGCGTGAGCGCGCCGGCGTCGAGGTCCGCGACGTCCACCCGTCGCACTACGGCCGCATGTGCCCCATCGAGACCCCGGAAGGCCCGAACATCGGCCTGATCGGCTCGCTCGCCTCATTCGCGCGGATCAACGCGTTCGGCTTCATCGAGACGCCGTACCGCCGCGTGGTCGACGGCAAGGTCACCGACCAGATCGACTACCTGACCGCCTCGGAAGAGAGCGACTACATCGTCGCCCAGGCCGGTGTCGAGCTGAAGGCCGACGGCCGCTTCGCCCAGGACCGCGTCCTCGCCCGTCGCGGCAACGGCGGCGAGGTCGACCTCTTCCACTCGGAGGAGATCGGCTACATGGACGTCTCGCCGCGCCAGATGGTGTCGGTCGCGACCTCGCTCATCCCGTTCCTCGAGCACGACGACGCGAACCGCGCCCTCATGGGCGCGAACATGCAGCGCCAGGCCGTGCCGCTTCTCCGTTCGGAGTCGCCGGTGGTCGGCACGGGCATGGAGGGCTTCGCCGCGATCGACGCCGGTGACGTCGTCACCGCCGACAAGGCCGGTGTCGTCGTCGAGGTGTCGGCCGACGTCGTGACCGTGCAGCTCGACGAGGGCGGCACGCAGGACTACTTCCTGCGCAAGTTCGACCGCTCCAACCAGGGCACGAGCTACAACCAGCGCGTCGTGGTCTCGGCCGGCGAGCGCGTCGAGGCCGGCGAGGTCATCGCCGACGGTCCCGCGACGGAGAACGGCGAGCTCGCGCTCGGCAAGAACCTCCTCGTCGCATTCATGACGTGGGAGGGTCACAACTTCGAGGACGCGATCATCCTGAGCCAGGACCTGGTGAAGGACGACACCCTCTCGTCGATCCACATCGAGGAGTACGAGGTCGACGCCCGCGACACGAAGCTCGGCAAGGAGGAGATCACCCGTGATCTCCCGAACGTGAGCCCGGACCTCCTGAAGGACCTCGACGAGCGCGGCATCATCCGCATCGGCGCCGAGGTCCGCCCCGGCGACATCCTCGTCGGCAAGGTCACGCCCAAGGGCGAGACCGAGCTGTCGGCCGAGGAGCGCCTGCTGCGCGCGATCTTCAACGAGAAGAGCCGCGAGGTCCGCGACACGTCGCTGAAGGTGCCCCACGGTGAGCAGGGCACGATCATCGCGGTCAAGGAGTTCAACGCCGAGGACGGCGACGACGAGCTCGGCTCGGGCGTCAACCGCCGCGTCGTGGTCTACATCGCCCAGAAGCGCAAGATCACCGAGGGTGACAAGCTCGCCGGCCGTCACGGCAACAAGGGCGTCATCGCGAAGATCCTCCCCGTCGAGGACATGCCGTTCCTCGCGGACGGCACGCCGGTCCAGGTCATCCTGAACCCGCTCGGCATCCCCGGTCGAATGAACTTCGGCCAGGTCCTCGAGCTGCACCTCGGCTGGATCGCACAGCAGGGCTGGAAGGTCGAGGGCACCCCCGAGTGGGCTGCCCGGCTGCCGCAGGAGGCGTTGGAGGCCCCCGCGGGCACCAAGGTCGCCACCCCGGTGTTCGACGGTGCCTTCGAGGCCGAGATCGCCGGTCTGCTCGACTCGACGATGCCCACGCGCGACGGCGACCGCCTGATCGACTCCACGGGCAAGACGCAGCTGTTCGACGGCCGCTCCGGCGAGCCGTTCCCGGCTCCGATCTCGGTCGGCTACATGTACATCCTGAAGCTGCACCACCTCGTGGACGACAAGATCCACGCGCGCTCGACGGGCCCGTACTCGATGATCACCCAGCAGCCGCTCGGTGGTAAGGCGCAGTTCGGCGGTCAGCGCTTCGGCGAGATGGAGGTGTGGGCCCTCGAGGCCTACGGCGCCGCGTACGCGCTCCAGGAGCTCCTCACGATCAAGTCCGACGACATCCTCGGCCGCGTCAAGGTGTACGAGGCGATCGTCAAGGGCGAGAACATCCAGGAGCCCGGCATCCCCGAGTCCTTCAAGGTGCTCATGAAGGAGATGCAGTCGCTCTGCCTGAACGTCGAGGTGCTCTCGGCCGACGGCACGGCGGTCAACCTCCGCGACACCGACGACGACGCCTTCCGTGCAGCGGAAGAGCTCGGCATCAACATCTCCAGCCGCTTCGAGTCGTCGTCGATCGACGAGATCTAAGCGCGCCAGGTAACGAACGAATTTCCGACACAGGAGAACCAGTGCTCGAATCAACCACTTTCGATCAGCTTCGCATCGGCCTGGCCACCGCTGACGACATCCGTCGTTGGTCCTACGGCGAGGTCAAGAAGCCCGAGACCATCAACTACCGCACACTGAAGCCCGAGAAGGACGGTCTGTTCGGCGAGCAGATCTTCGGACCCTCGCGCGACTGGGAGTGCGCGTGCGGCAAGTACAAGCGCGTCCGCTTCAAGGGCATCGTGTGCGAGCGCTGCGGCGTCGAGGTCACCAAGTCCTCGGTGCGCCGTGAGCGCATGGGCCACATCGAGCTCGCCGCGCCCGTCACGCACATCTGGTACTTCAAGGGCGTCCCGTCGCGCCTCGGGTACCTGCTGGACATGGCGCCGAAGGACCTCGAGAAGGTCATCTACTTCGCCGCCTACATGGTGATCTCCGTCGACGAGGAGGCTCGCCACCGCGACCTCTCGACGCAGGAGAACAACATCCGCCTCGAGCTCAAGACGCTCGCGGACCGCCGCGACGCGCGTGTCGCCGCTCGCCTCCAGAAGCTGGAGGAGGAGCTCGCCGCGCTCGAGGAGGAGGGTGCCAAGGCCGACCAGAAGAAGAAGGTCAAGGACGCCGCCGAGAAGGAGATGGCCGGTATCCGCAAGGGCACCGACGACCAGATCACGCGCCTCGAGAAGGTGTGGGAGGACTTCCGCACGCTCGAGGTCGGCCAGCTCAAGGGTGAAGACGAGATCTTCCACGAGCTGCAGGACCGCTTCGGTCAGTACTTCGAGGCACACATGGGCGCCGAGTCGATCAAGCGCCGCCTCGAGGCGTTCGACCTCGCCCAGGAGTCCGAGGACCTGCACCTGCAGATCTCCGAGGGCAAGGGCCAGCGCAAGATCCGCGCGATCAAGCGTCTGAAGGTCGTCAACTCGTTCCTGCAGACCGGCATGAGCCCGGCCTCGATGGTGCTCGACGTCGTCCCGGTGATCCCGCCGGAGCTGCGCCCGATGGTGCAGCTGGACGGCGGCCGCTTCGCGACCTCCGACCTGAACGACCTCTACCGTCGTGTGATCAACCGCAACAACCGCCTCCGTCGCCTGATCGACCTCGGTGCTCCCGAGATCATCGTCAACAACGAGAAGCGGATGCTGCAGGAGGCCGTCGACGCGCTGTTCGACAACGGCCGCCGCGGCCGTCCCGTCACGGGCACGGGCAACCGTGCGCTGAAGTCGCTGTCCGACATGCTCAAGGGCAAGCAGGGCCGGTTCCGTCAGAACCTGCTCGGCAAGCGCGTGGACTACTCGGGCCGTTCGGTCATCATCGTCGGCCCGCAGCTCAAGCTCCACCAGTGCGGTCTGCCCAAGCAGATGGCGCTCGAGCTGTTCAAGCCGTTCGTGATCAAGCGCCTGATCGACCTCGGTCACTCGCAGAACATCAAGGCGGCCAAGCGCGCCGTCGAGCGCACGCGTCCCGAGGTGTGGGACGTGCTCGAGGAGATCATCCGCGAGCGTCCGGTGCTCCTCAACCGCGCACCTACGCTGCACCGTCTCGGCATCCAGGCCTTCGAGCCTCAGCTCGTCGAGGGCAAGGCCATCCAGCTGCACCCGCTCGTCTGCGCCGCGTTCAACGCGGACTTCGACGGTGACCAGATGGCTGTGCACCTGCCGCTGTCGGTCGAGGCCCAGGCTGAGGCCCGCATCCTGATGCTGGCGTCGAACAACATCCTGAAGCCGTCGGACGGCCGCCCGGTGACCCTGCCCTCGCAGGACATGATCATCGGTCTGCACCACCTGACCACGGTCATCGAGGGCGCAGCCGGCGAGGGCCGCGTGTTCGGCTCGGTCGGCGAGGCGATCCTGGCCAAGGACGAGGGCACCCTCGACCTGCAGGCCAAGGTGCGCATCCGCGTCCCCGGACTGACGTTCCTCGAGGGCGAAGCGCCCGAGGGCTACGAGCGCCACGGCCTCGTGGACGCATCGCTCGGCCAGGCGATCTTCAACGACACGCTCCCCAAGGGCTACCCGTTCGTTCGCGAGCAGGCCGACAAGGGCAAGCTGTCGCAGATCGTCAACAAGCTGGCGGAGGAGTACCCGAAGGTGGAGGTCGCGGCTTCGCTCGACCGCATCAAGGACGCCGGCTTCTACTGGGCCACCCGTTCGGGTGTCACCGTGGCGCTCAGCGACATCCTCACGCCCCCGAACAAGGGCGAGATCGTCGCGGGCTACGAGAAGCAGGCCGCGAAGGTCCAGGCGCAGTTCGAGAAGGGTCTCACCACCGACGCCGAGCGTCGTCAGGAGCTCATCAAGATCTGGACCGAGGCGACCGACGAGGTCCAGAAGGCGATGCGGGACAACTTCCCGGCCGACAACACCATCAACCGGATGGTCTCGTCGGGTGCTCGTGGTAACTGGCTGCAGATCCGCAACATCGCGGGTATGCGAGGCCTGGTGAACAACCCCAAGGGTGAGATCATCCCGCGTCCGATCATCTCCTCGTACCGCGAGGGTCTGTCGGTGGCGGAGTACTTCATCGCGACGCACGGTGCCCGTAAGGGTCTGGCCGACACGGCCCTCCGTACGGCCGACTCGGGCTACCTGACCCGTCGTCTCGTGGACGTCTCGCAGGATGTCATCATCCGCGAGGAGGACTGCGGCACGACCAAGGGCCTCGAGTTCACCATCGCCGCCCCCGGCGCCGACGGTGAACTGGTGCGCGACGCGAACGTCGAGAACTCGGTGTTCGCCCGCACGCTCGCGGCCGACGCGGTCGACCCGAAGGGCGAGGTCGTCGCCTCCGCCGGTGAGGACGTCGGCGACGTGCTCATCGACAAGCTGGTGGCGGCGGGTGTCGAGTCGATCAAGGTCCGCTCGGTGCTCACCTGCGACTCGGCCGTCGGTGTCTGCGCGAAGTGCTACGGCCGTTCGCTCGCGACCGGAAAGATCGTCGACATCGGCGAGGCCGTCGGCATCATCGCGGCCCAGTCGATCGGTGAGCCCGGCACGCAGCTGACGATGCGTACCTTCCACACCGGTGGTTCGGCCTCGGCCGACGACATCACGCAGGGTCTTCCCCGCGTGCAGGAGCTGTTCGAGGCCCGCACCCCCAAGGGTGCGTCGCCGATCGCCGAGGCCGATGGCCGCATCACGATCGATGAGACCGAGAAGTCGAAGAAGGTCATCCTCACGCCCGACAACGGCGACGAGCCGCACGTCTACCCAGTCCTGAAGCGCGCGACGCTCCTGGTCGAGGACGGGCAGCGCGTCACGGTCGGTCAGCCCCTGCAGGTCGGCACGCTCGACCCCAAGGAGGTCATGCGTGTGCAGGGTGCCCGCGAGGTGCAGAAGTACCTCGTCAACGGCGTCCAGGGCGTGTACCGCTCGCAGGGTGTGCCGATCCACGACAAGCACATCGAGGTCATCGTCCGTCAGATGCTGCGGAAGGTCACCGTGGTCGACCACGGCGACACGACGCTGCTGCCGGGTGAGCTGGTCGACTTCAAGAAGTACCAGAACATCAACCGCGAGACCGTGGCCGAGGGCAAGCGCCCCGCGTCGGGTCGTCCCGAGCTGATGGGTATCACGAAGGCGTCGCTCGCGACCGAGTCGTGGCTGTCGGCCGCGTCGTTCCAGGAGACCACCCGCGTCCTGACGCAGGCGGCCATGGAGGGCAAGAGCGACCCGCTCGTCGGCCTCAAGGAGAACGTCATCATCGGAAAGCTCATCCCCGCCGGAACCGGCCTCGCGAAGTACCGCGATGTCACGGTCGAGGCGACGGAAGAGGCCAAGAGCGAGCGGTACCCCAACCGCATCTTCGCCTCGGACGGCGCGTACACCGACGCCGACCTGAGCTACGTCGACTTCGACAGCTTCTCGACGGACGGTTTCACCACCGACTACAACTGAGTCGACCGGGTCCCATCGGACCCGCATGTCGCAAGCGAAGGGCCCTGGCTTCTGCCAGGGCCCTTCGTCGTTGCGGGGGACGGATGCCGCGACTCAGTACTGCGTCGTCCGCCCCGTGTCACCCGTGGTGCCGGTGGTCCCCGTGGTCCCGGCGGTGCCGGTGGTCCCGGTCGTGCCGGTGCTGCCCGTCGAACCGCCGCTCGGGGCGACGTTCTCCTTGACCCGCTCGGCGGTGCTCTGCGCCTCCGACTTCACGGTCTCGGCGGATGCGGCGGCCGAATCCTTGACCTGGTTCACGGCGTCCTTCGCCGGCTCCTTGAGGTTCTGCGCCACGTCCTGCGCGGCATCCTTCGCCTTGTCCACCGCCTTGTCGACGAGCGGCTGCGCCTGGTCGCGGAGCTGGGTGCTCCAGCGCTTCTCAGCGTCCGTCGTGGGGATGAGGCTCGCGACGAGGAAGCCGACGCCCGCGGCGAGGAGGCCGACCACCAGGGGCGTGCCCTGAGTCTGCGCCTTCGCGCGGTTCGGCAGGTCCTTCACCGCGTCGCCCGCTGCACCGAGCTTGTCGCCCACCGTGTGGCCGGCCGAGGATGCCGAGCCGCCGACGTCGTCGGCGACGCCCATCACACGGCCCTTGACGTCGCCGAGCACCTGCCGGACACGCGTCTTCTGCCGTTCCATGATCTTCGGGGGCGAGACCTTGTCGGCGAGGGCGTCCACATCCCGGCCCAGTTCGTCGCGCGTCACCTCGATATCGGCGCGGATCTGATCTGCGTTGCTCATTATCGGTTCTCCTGATTTCTCTTGAGCGCGTCGGGGATCTCCTTGACGGTCTCGACCGTCTTCGGCGCCCCCTGGACGGTCTTCAGTCGCTTACGCCCGACGGCGTAGAGGATGGCGGCGATGATGGCCCAGATGACGGCCACGATCACGGCCGACCAGCCGAGGCTGTCGATGAGGTCGCCAAGACCCCACCACAGGGCGACGGACAGGAAGAAGACTGCCATCGCGCCGGCATATCCGGCGCCGCCGAGGAGCCCTGCGCCCGCGCCTGCGCGCTTGGCCGACTCCGAGAGCTCGGCCTTCGCAAGCTCGAGCTCCTTGCGCATGAGCTCCGACAGGTCGCGCGAGACCTCGCCGACCAGTTCGCCCAGCGATGTCTCGGCCGCCTTCTGCTGAGACGGCGTGGGCATGTCGGTCATCGTCGTGCCTCTCCTGTCGCGGACCACTCGTCTTCTGCTCCGGTGGTCGCACCCGGGGCGGCGCCGGTCGTCAGCGGGTCGCCCGAGAGGGCGTCGCCGATCGGGGTGTCACCCTCGTAGCCCGTCGTTCCGGCACCGGCCGCCGTGCCACCGAGGCCGGCGGTGGTCCCGCCTGCGACTGCCGGCGAGCCCGTGACGAGCGGCTGCTGGGTGCGGCCATAGGCATCGAGCGTTCGGTCCGTGGTCCGATCATTGTCGCGGGCGTCGGAGACGAGAGCCCGGGTGAGGCGGCCGGCGACGAGGCCGACTCCGACCGCGATGGCCAGGAAGGCTCCCGTGTGCCGGCGCGCGAAGGTCCGGACCTCGTACACCACGTCGGCGGGTTCTTTCTGCTCCAGCCAGTCGGCGACGCGGCGGGTCTGGTCGCCGACGGCGCGCACGGCTTTGGTCGCCGCGCCGGAGCCCGTAGCCGTGCCGTCAGCCAGCCCGGCGAGCTCGTCGCTCGTACTGCGCAGCGCACCGGCGGCGCGCCGCTGCTGGGTCGACGCCTGGTCCGACAGTTGCGCGCGGGTCTCGTAAAGGAAGCCGCGAGCGGCGTCCTTCGCGTCGTGGGCCACGTCCTTGGCCTCTTCGCCGGCGACGCCGGCGACGTACTTGGCACCCGCGTCCACCTCGGCGGCGGTCTCGACCGCACGCTCCTTGACGTCGCCTGAGCCTGTGCTCTGGCCTGAACCCGTGCTCTGGTTCGCATACGGATCGGTGTCGTAAGTCGACATGCTCCTCCTCCACTCTCACGTGCGGCGTCGTCCGGCGCTGTGCCGGACCTGGGGTTCCGCTTGTGGTCTAGATACCGTCCGTCATTCCGGGCCTTTGGGAGAGGGGGTCGAAGTCGGCGCGGCGGGAGTGTATATTGCCCTGCCCGGGAGCGGCCGCCGGGCATCGCGTTCGGTCGGTCTGCCGTCCATGCGCGGGGCCGTTCACGGCGTGTATCGGGGCCATCCGGTGGTTCCGGCTTACCGTGGAAGGCGGAGGTTGGGGGCCCCATGTCGCGGATCGGCGGTCGCAATGCCTGGATCGCCGTGCCCGCCGGGATGCTGTGCGCCGCCGTCGTCGGCACGCTCGTGTGGCTGTCGCTGCCGATGCTGCCCGTGACGGTGGCGTGGATCGGCGACACGCTGCGCAGCGCCACGGCGCCGCAGCCGAGTGCCACGCCCCGTCAGACGCCGGCGCAGACGGCGGCGGAAGGCGGCGCGATCGACTGTCGCACGCTGTACGCCGACGATCTGTGGAACGAGCTGATGTGGCGGCCGGGGTCGCTCCTCGGCCAGTCCCAGGCACCGCCCGCGACGACCGCGACGTCGTTCGCCGACGCGGCGGCGCCTGAGGTGCTGGTGACCTGCACGTGGCGGTTCGACAGGGGCGGCATCGTCACGACGCTCTCTAAGGTCGACGCGGATGCCACCGCGATCGCCGAGGCCGCGCTCGCGGGCGAGGGGTTCTCGTGCGAGGTCGATGGCGCGGCGACGGCGTGCGCACGCACGCGGGGCGCCGTGCGCGAAGAGCACACCCTGCGCGACGGGCTCTGGCTCGTGAGCGTCGAGACGCAGTGGCATCCCGACGATTTCGGAGCGCGACTCGATCGCACGATCTGGGGCTGACCCCGAGGGCTTCCTCAGCCGAAGATGCTCGCGACCACCGCGGCCGTGTACCCGGTCGGCGCGAGATTCGAGTACGCGGTATCGACGAGGATGTCGTCGCGCCAGAACAGCGTGCGGCCGTCGGTGACCGGGTAGGTCTCGTTCTGCCACGTCTTCTCGCAGCGCGTGCCGCCGTCCGGCGTGTAGCAGGTGTAGCCCTCGTCGGCGACCAGCTTGTTGAGCATCTCGAGCGCCGGGCCCCGCGACATGTAGCTGATGGTGGTGACGAGCCCCGTCGTATCGGTGGCGGGGTCGCGCCACACGCACACCAGGCCGCCGTCGGGCTGCGGACCCGACGAGCCGAAGGCGGGATCGTTGAGCGGCACCGCGTCGAGCTGCGCCAGCACATCGGCGGTGAGGATCGCACGGCAGTCGTCGGGGATGTCGGCGAGGGCGGTCGCCGACGGTGTCGGGGTGGGCGTCGCGGAGGCGTCCGCCGAAGGGGTCGGCGTGTAGGTGAACTCACCGCCCGCGGGGGCCTCGTCGGGGGCGCACGCCGTCAGGACGACGAGAGCGAGGAGGACGGATGCCGCGCCCGCGCCGCGCCACGGCGCTCGGGTGGGCGTGGGGGCGGGTGTGCGCGCGACGCTGCGCGGGCCGGCGGGGGCTGACACCGGGAGCCGGGTCGCTGGGGATGCCATGGGCCCAGGGTAGTGGGGCGGCACCCCGCGAGACGCCGCGCCGGGCGCCGGCCGTGGATTCTCCCGGCACGCCTCCGCGGCATGCGGGGACCTGCGGGCTACTCTGCCACTGCGGGGACTGGCCCTGCGTGAGGAGTGCCTGCGATGAGTGACCCCAAGTCGTCTTACGGCGAACCCGTCGAAGAGCCCAACGGCGTCGACGACGTCGTCGGCCGTGCGAACGAAGGTCTCGCCGACGCAGAGGCCGCCCGTCGTGACGCGGTCACCACCGACGCCGCCACCGCCGAGGCTCCGAGCTCCGCCGACCGATCCGATGACACCGTGGTGTCCGAGGGGAGCACCGTGTCCGACGACACCGCCTCGACCGTGACCGACGACGCCGCCGCCCGCCGCACCGCCGAGCCGGCAGAGGTCGCGAGCGACGAGGTCGTCGCACCGGCGACCGCCGCCCCGACCGACCCCGAGCCCGACCCGTGGGCATCACCCGAGGCGGCGTCTCTCGAGTACACGTCGACCGCGGCGCCCGTCGCACCGGCGGCTGCCGACGATGCGCCGACGATCGTGGCGGCACCGGTCGTGACGCCGAGCGAGCCGGTCGTCGCCGAGCCCGCGGTCGCCGCCGCCGCCGCTCCGCAGCCCATCTTCGTGCAGGCGCCCGAGGCGCCGCGGCCGCGCGGCAACCGCGCGGCAGCCGGCGCCATCGGCCTTCTCGCCGCCCTCGCGTTCGCGGTGCTCTATCTCGCCGTCTGGCTCGGCGTCGGCGCCATCGAGGGAGAGGTCACCGGCGAGAACGTCGGCACGACGGTCCTCGGGGCGCTGGCCACCTGGTCGCTGTGGGTGCCGGTTGTGGTCTTCTTCGTCGCATTCTGGCTGCTCGGCGCGATCATCAACCGCGGCCGCTGGGGCGCGTGGGTCATCCTCGGCATCCTCGTCGGCGTCGCCGCCTACGGCGGCCACATCCTCGGCGCGCTGTTCCAGGCGCCGTTCTGGGAGCTCACGGCGAGCGAGGGCGGCGACCTCGCCGAGGCCGAGCTGCTCACCCCGCTGGCGATCGCCGCGTTCGTCATCGGGCGCGAGCTCACCATCTGGTTCGGCGCCTGGGCCGCGGCCCGCGCGGCGCGCGTCACGGAGCTCAACATCGAGGCGCAGCGCGAGTACGAGCGCACGCTCGAGGCCGGGCCGCAGCTCGTCCGCGCGTAGCCGCACCCCGCCCGCGGAGCCGGTCCCGACGTAGGCTGGCGCCATGGCCGATGACGGGGCAGGACCACCGTCGGCCGGGCCGGTGCGCCCGCCGATCGCGCTCGCGTTCGCGACGATCGGCTTCGTCGCGCTGACCATCTTCGGACTCGGCATGACCAGCCTCCTCGTGGGTGAGGACGTCATCGCAGCGCCGGGCCTCGGGCAGATCCCGGGGATCGCCGGCGTGGTGTGCGCCACGCTGGCGTTCGCCGGCGGACTGTGGGCCGCGATCGCCCACGCCGGCAGCCCCGCGGATGCCGCGGCCCCCGGTGCCGAGCCGGCAACGGGAGTCGCGGGCGCCGGGTCGCCTGCCGGGGCAGGGACGAGGCATCCGTCGTACTGGGGTGCCGCATGGACGACAGCCGCCGCGTTCCTCGCCTACGTCGGCGGGGTGTGGTTCGGGGCCGTCTTCACCGGCGCCGACCTCGGCGTGGCGACGGCGGTCGCCGGGCGCCTGGCGACATCGTGGTTCGGTCTGGCCGTCGCGGCGGCCGCGTTCGTGTCGGCGTGGAGCGGGATCGCGCTCGTGCGCACGCGCGCGCATCGTCCGCGGTGGCCCTGGGAAGACGAGTTCGACGAGTGAGCGGCGCGCCGTCACCGCGGAAATCCGCGCTGATCCGGGCGGGAACGGATGCCGCGTACTAGCGTTGAGCGGGTGGAGCGGTCGCTCGAGACCCAGGTCAGCCAGGCGGTGGACGCCTGGCTCGCATGGTTGCCGCGGTGGGAGCCCGCGACGCACCGCGGCCGGACGGCTCCGTGCCGCCGATGCTTCGGGTCGCCGGTGCTGTCGGCTGCCGGTCTCGGAGCCGATGTCCCGCACGGCGTGCAGCACGGCCTCTCGACCCGGATCAAGACGATCGTCGACCGCTCCGTGGCCGAGTACACGGCGCTGAACCTGCCGATGCTGCAGGGCGAGCTCGATCAGCAGGCGGCCCGCAACCGCGCACGCAGCTATCGGCCAGGGGAAGGGCTCGATCCCGAGTTCGAGGGCCTGCCACTGGATCCCGACCCGGTGCCGGGCGCGCCGTTCCTCTTCACGATCGCCGGCCTCGCCGAAGAGGCCGATGCCCACGTGCCTGAGCTGCCGCCGCTCACCGACGAGGCGAAGGCGGCGCTCCGGCAGGAGGTCGGCCTGGCCGACGACTACGCCAACATGGTCGGCCGCGAGGTGTGCACCATCCTGCTGCACCACCGTCTGCGCATCCAGGCCGCCGTGAGCGAGTTCGTCGAGCCGCAGATCGAGGCCATGCTCGCCGATCTCACCAAGTCGCTCGACGCCCCTTTCGATCCGCACGACCCCGGAGACGCCCCCCGCCTGGAGTGAGCCGTCCACAGGGGGAGATGCCCGGCCTCGGCGGATTCCACAGCACCGGTTCGCGGCGCATGCTCGGAAGTGGTTTTGTTAGCATGGCCAGGTTTGTTGCCGCCAGCGCGGCACGGGTCGTGTCACGGTAGCGGACTGCGGGGAGGTGTGGTGGCCACACGGCTTCCCTCGGCGCCCCCGATCCTTCCCGGGCTGGCCTATATCCGCCCGCTCGGCTCCGGCGGATTCGCCGACGTCTTCCTGTACGAGCAGGACATGCCGCGCCGCAACGTCGCGGTCAAGGTCATGCCGAGCGACGTGCGCGACCCCGAGCTGAGGCGCATGTTCAACGCCGAGGCCGACGTGCTGGCGCACCTGTCGGCCCACCCCTCGATCGTGACGGTCTACCAGGCGAGCATCTCGGCCGATGGGCGCCCGTACATCGTGATGGAGTACTGCCCGGGCTCGCTCGCGCAGCGCTACCGGGTGGAGCGCATCCCCGTCGAGGAGGTGCTCGCGATCGGGGTGCGCATGTCGAGCGCGCTCGAGTCGGCGCACCGCGCCGGCCTCATCCATCGCGATGTGAAGCCCAGCAACATCCTCATCACGACCTTCGGCACCCCGGTGCTCGCCGACTTCGGCATCTCGGCCTCGCTGCAGCGCAAGAGCGGCGGGGAGGTGCTCGCGATGTCGATCCCGTGGAGCTCGCCGGAGGTCGTCGCCGAGCAGACCAGCGGCACGGTCACGAGCGAGGTGTGGAGTCTCGGTGCGACGGTCTACTCGCTGCTCGCGGGCCACAGTCCGTTCGAGCGGCGCGAGCGCGGCCAGAACACCAAGGATCTGCTGCGGCGACGCATCGCACGTGCCACCTACGTCGAGATCCCGCGCACCGACGTCCCTGCCTCGCTGCAGAGCGTGCTCGCCACCGCGATGAGCCGCGACCCCGGTCGCCGCCACGACTCCGCCCGGGCGTTCGGCGAGGCGCTGCGCGAGGTGCAGGCGGGCCTCGGCCTGTCGCCGACGCCGCTCGAGATCCCCGACGCGGAGTGGTCCCCGGCATCCGGGCCCGTCGACTTCGGCGACTCGGCGCTGCGCGGTCCGGCGCGTTCGCACATCGAGCGCGACCTCACCCGCAAGGCGCGCGCCGGCAGCGGGGTCGCAGCGCTCGCGCGCGACGAGGACACCGAGATCTCGGCGCCCGCACGGCGCGGACGCGGCGCCGTGCCCTGGATCGTCGGCATCGGCGCCGGAGTCGTCGTGGGCGCCGGTGCCGTCGTCGTCACCCTTCTGGCCGCGGGGGTTCTCTGATGGCCCGCGGCACCGGGCCGTCGGCACGCAGCACGACGCCGGTGCGTCGCAGCACGATCATGGGCTTCCTCGCCGCCGGGGCGGTCGTGGCCGCGGTCGTCGGGGTCAGCATCGTGTGGCCCGGCCTCGACGCGCAGGAGACGCCGGACGTCGACACCGCGGTGTGGGCCCTGCAGACCGGCGACGGCCGCCGCTACGCGCGGGTGAACACCTCCGTGGGCGAGCTCGACACCGTCCGCAGCATCAGCAACCCCGACCAGGTGGTGCAGACGGGGGATGCCGCGTACCTCTTCAGCGACAGCTTCAGCACGCTCACGCGCATCGACGCGGCGATGCCCGCCGACCTCGACGAAGAGGCGCTGCAGGCGTCCCAGAAGACCCCGCCCGGCACGACCGAGGTGGTGACGGCGGGCGACTACGTCGCGTATCTGACCGATTCGGGCGCCGTCTTCGCGGGCAGCCTGTCGAGCGGCACCTCTTCCCAGCTGGACCCGTTCCGCACCGACGACGACGACACCCCGCAGTACACCGCCGACGCGATCGCGGTCGACGACCGGGGCATGCTGTTCGCCTACTCGCGCGACGACGGCTCGGTGCTGCGCTACCACGTCGGTGACGGCGACGTGCGGGGCCGCGACGCGCTCGACGCCGAGGGGCTCGCCGTGCCGGCGATCACGGCCGCGGGCGACACGTGGGCCGTCGTCGACACGGAGGACGGCGACGTGTGGCTGCGGGGGCAGGATGCCGCGGCCCGGGCGCCGATCGCCGGCACCGTCGTGGTCGGCGCCCCGGCGTCCCGCGGCACCGACGTCTACCTCGCCGACGACACCACCCTGGTGCGCGTGCCGGCCGACGGCTCGGACATGACGACCGAGGTCGGGGGCGGGAACGGGCCGGTGCTCGGCACCCCGGCGCAGCCGATCACGCACGACGGCGAGACGTACGCCGCGTGGCTGGGCACCGGTGACGCCGGCGGGCAGCTGTGGCGCTCGAGCGGTGGGGACGTGGTGCTCGACTACGGCGCCGAGTCGCTCGCCGACGACGTCCGCCCGGTGTTCGTCGCGAGCGACTCCGCTGTGATCCTCAACGACACGCGTTCCGGGTGGGCATGGTCGGTGCCCGACGGCGCGCTGATCACCTCGAGTCAGGACTGGAGCCTCGACGACCGCACCGACCCCGATGCGGTGCCGAGCGGCGAGCAGCTCCAGGTCATGCTCGACCCGAAGCCCCCGATCGCCGAGCCGGACGCCTTCGGCGTGCGCGCCGGCGCGCTCGTCTCGCTGCCCGTGCTCATGAACGATCACGACCCCAACGAGGACGTCCTCACCATCGACCCGGAGTCGGTCACAGGGCTCGATCCGGCCTTCGGCACCGTGACGGTGACCGACGCCGACCAGCGGCTCGCGGTGCGCGTGCAGCCCGGTGTGACGGGCTCCGCCACCTTCTCGTACGCGGTCGCCGACGGCACGGCCGAGAACGGCCTCATGTCGGAGGCGACGACGGTCACCCTGACCGTGGCGGATGCCGCAGTCCGGTCTGCGCCGCAATGGTGCGGCGTCGAGCGCTGTCTCGTGGAGTGGCCCGAGCCCGAGGTCGCGCGCGGCGGCACGGTGACGGTCCCCGTGCTCCCGGGCTGGGTGGATCCGGAGGGCGACCCGCTGCTGCTGCTCTCGGTCGAGAACGTGACGGGCCCCGGAAGCGTCGCGGCGACGCCCGGCGGCGACGTCGTCTACCAGCACAGCGATGCCGGCGACGGCGGGGAAGAGCTCATCGAGCTCGCCGTGACCGTCGCCGACACCCAAGGACAGACGGCCGTGAAGACGCTGATCGTGAAGGTGTCGCCGCAGCCCCAGCTGGCCGCGCAGTCGTTCGCCGTCACCGACACGGTCGCGTCGGGCATCACGGTCGACGTGACCGACCACGTCACCGGCACCGCGGGCACGCTGTCGCTGGGCTCGGTGCGCGTGCTCGACGACGCCGCCGCCACGGCGACCGTGGTGGGCGGCTCGACGTCGTTCGACTTCACGGCGCAGCAGCCCGGTACGTTCCGCGTCGACTTCACGGTGTCGGACGGCGTCAGCGAGGCGACCGGCACCGCACGCATCACGCTCCTGCCCGCCGATGCGCCCGCGCAGCTCGCGACCTCGCCCGTGGTCGCCTTCGTGCACCCTCAGCAGGACGCCACACTGGAGGTCTTCGACGCCGTCTCGAATCCGACGCGCCGCGTGCTGCTGCTGAGCGACGTGGCCGCCCGCGCGGACGACGGCGCGACGCTGTCGGTCGATGCGGTGGGACAGAACCACCTCCGGGTCTCGGGCACGACCGCGGACGGCGCCGCCGGCCGGCTCGGCACCGTCTCGTACGTGGTGAGCGACGGCACCGAGGACGCCGGCGCGAGCGTGCAGGGCGAGGCGACGGTGTACCTGCTCCCGCCCGCGCCGGAGCTCGCCCCGATCGCCGTCCACGACACCGTCGTGGTGCGCGCGGGCGCGCAGATCGACATCCCGGTGCTCGCCAACGACATCTCCCCGTCGGGCGGCCTTCCCACGCTCAACCCGGCATCGGTGCGCTCGTCGTCCGACGACGCCCTCGCCTTCGCGTCGGGCGACCTGCTGCGCTACCTCGCGCCCGAGGAGCCCGGCGACTACGGCATCGAGTACTCCGTCTTCACCACCGGCGCGCCGGCGCTCGCCGACACGGCGGAGGTGCGCGTGCAGGTGATCGACGCCGACGCCAACCGCACTCCCACGGCCGACACCCTGGAAGGCCGCGTCCTGAGCGGTCAGTCCGCGCTCATCGAGTTCGACGACTTCGGCATGGATCCCGACGGCGACGTCGTGACGCTGGACCGCATCGTCGCGCAGCCCGAACGCGGTGCCGCGACGGTCACCGCGGATGGGGCGTCGATCATGTACACGAGCGTGCCGGGTGACAGTGGGCAGGTGTCGTTCCGCTACCGCGTCGTGGACGCGTTCGGCGAGACCGCCGAGGGCACGGTGCGGGTCGGCGTGCTCGACAGCGAGGCCAACCCGAGCCCGGTCACGTTCACCGACTACGTGCAGGTGCAGGCCGGCGAGGGGAACGCCGTCCGCGTCAGTCCGCTCTCGAACGACGTCGACCCGACCATGGGCGAGCTGCGCGTCACCGACATCCGTCCCGACGTGCCGGCCACCCTCGTCGACGGCAGTGACAACCCCGAGTACGAGCGCCTCCGCGAGCAGATCGTCGACGTCGACGACGCGACGGTGCGGATCGCGGCCGGCGACGAGCCGGCGACGATGTCGTTCCTCTACGACGTGGAGTCGTCGTCGGGCAACACGGGGCGCGGCCTCATCGTGGTGCGGGTGGTGCGCGAGAGCGTGCCCGATTACCCGGTCGTCGCCGATACCGCGCTGACCGTCGAGAGCCGCGAGGACTTCCCCCGCGGCGTCGACGTGCTGGCCGGGAAGGTCGCGTGGTCGGGCGGCGACGTCGGCGACCTGGAGCTCTCGCTGTGGGGCGACCCCGCGGGGGTGTCGGTGCAGGGCTCGCGTCTCCGCGGCGCACTGCCCGCCACCACGCGGCTCATCCCGTTCGCGGTGACCGGCGACGGCGCGTCGGGCGAGGTCACCTCTTACGGGTTCCTGCGCGTGCCGGGCGACGACGACCTGGCGCTGACGCTTCGCGCGGGTGCGGCATCCCCCGAGGTCGCCGAGCTCGAATCGACGACCTTCGACATGGCGAGCCTCGTGGCGCGGCCCCGCGGCACGTCGATCGAGATCGGCGACGAGGTGCGCGCCTCGGGCGCGCGCGGCGAGGCGGCCTGCGCCGTCGAGTCCGGTGCGGTCGTGCGCTACGACGCGGGTGCGGGCGCGCCGTGGGTGGACGCCTGCCAGGTGCCGGTGCGGCTGGCGGGAGACGAGGAGTGGACCTTCCTCTCGGTGCCGATCATCGTGCAGCCGCGTGATCCGCAACCCGAGCTGCGGCCCGGCTCGATCACCGTCGGACCCGGCGAGACCGCGACGTTCGACCTGCAGAACATGACCACCTGGCAGCTGCGCGAGGACTGGGACGGCATCGTCTATGCGACCGAGCACGCGGGCACGGCGTTCCAGGTGACGCAGGACGGCTCCAGCCTGACGGTGACGGGCGCCGATCGTGCCGTCCCCGGCTCGGAGGAGGTGGTGCTGGTGTCGGTCACCAGCCACCCCTCGGTGACGCCGGCACGCCTCATCCTCCGCGTCGGCGCCGCTCCGTCGACGCTGCCGCAGGGCGGCTCGGTCGTGCAGCAGTGCTCGCAGGCGGCCGGATCGTCGTGCACCATCCCGGTGATCGGCGCGGGCGGCGAGGTCAACCCGCTGCCGCGCACCCCGCTCGAGGTGGCCGACGTGCGGTCGACGGGGGCGTGCGCGGGCGTGGGCTTCCAGGTCGCCTCGGCGACGTCGATCACGGCGACGTGGACGACGGATGCCCCGGGGGCGACGTGCACCGCCACGTTCTCGGTCCGGGACGCGCAGGGCCGGGTCACGAACGCCGAGCGCGACGGCCGCGTGCTGCTGGATCTGCTGGGCTACCCGAAGCCGCCGGCGAGTATCACCCAGACGGCATATGCCGACGGCAGCGTCACGCTGCGGGTGGATCCGGGGGAGGCGCGGCTGGCGTATCCGGCGCTCACGGGGTTCGTCATCCGCTCCGGCGGCCAGGAGGTCGCCCGCTGCGGCGCGGACGGCGTCTGCCCGCCGCTCGCAGCCCCGAACGGCGAGCAGCGCACCTACGAGGCGTGGGCGGTGAACGGCGTGGGCGAGTCGAAGGGCAGCGTCCGCACGATGGCCTGGGCGTATGACGCGCCGCTCGCGCCGACGAGCGTCACGGCGGCGCCGGTGGTCACCGGCGACGGCGCCGGCGGCATCGTGTCGCTCGTCATCGACGGCATCGAGACCGGCGAGACCGGCAGCCTCGAGATCTCGAGCCCGGCCGGCGAGGTCGTGCGGGTGCCGGTGAACGGCAACCAGACGCGTGTCGAGGTGCCGGGTTACCGCGTCGGCAGCAACACGGCCTCGCTGGTCACCGTGACGCCCTACTCCCGATTCGAGCTGCCGCCCGGACTCGGCGGCAGTGCCTCGGGCGCCGCCGCGACGGTGCAGGCGAACGGCGTCGGCAGCCCGCTGTCGCCGCAGCTGACGCTCAGCTCGGTGTCGAACGGCGACGGGACGGCGACGATCACGGCGAACGCCTCCGCCGTGCTCAACGGCGACGGGTCGAGCCTGCGCTACGGCATCGTGCGGGACGGTGAGCGCTGCACGGTGGCCGAGACCGGCTCGACCGCGACGTTCTCGGTCGCGGACGGCGACGAGTACACCTACCGCGTGTGCGTCGAGTCGTACTGGGGTGACAGATCGTACGGCCGGGCCGAGGCGTCGGCCAGCGTGCGCGCGCAGCAGTCCGGCAGGGCGCCCCAGGGCTGGACGTTCGCGGTCGACGCCACCCCGAACGTCAACGGCCAGCGCGCCGACTGGATCATCCGCGCGGATCCCAGCACCACCGAGAGGATCCCCAACCGCAACCACCCCGAGTTCTCGGGCTGGAACGGCTCGACGTCCGTGGTCGGCCAGAACCCCGGCATCCAGGTCCGCTACGTCCACGACTGGTGGGGGACCGCCACGGGCTGGGCGACGGTGACGCCGCGCGCCGGAAGCGCGCCGTACCAGGTGCAGGCGATGTGGGAGGTCGCCTCGTGCGTCGGCGGGAGCGACCTGGCCTATCGCGGCCGCTCGTCCAACGCGCCGGACGGCTCGTCCGCTGCGTTCACGTTCGGCAACGCCGGGCTGCGGTACTACGACGCCCAGGAGAGGCTGCTGACCTCCGAGCCGGGGACGTGGACCGTGCCGATCGGCGCCGTGCGGGTCGAGGGGATCACCGTCTCGGTGAACTGGGACGCCCAGGGCTGGGGACTCGCGCCGGTGAGCACGACCTTCAAGGCCGACTGCCAGCCGAACAACGGCAACCCCCAACCCGGCCCGACGCCCTGACCGCGACCGCTCTTCCCGACATCCCCACGACAATCCCCCGCCACAGAGGACGAGACACGACATGACGATCACGCAGGAGCAGGCCGACTGGTTCGCGCAGACGTTCGGGCAGATCGCCGACAACGTCGAGCGTGCCGTGCTGGGCAAGCGCCACGTCGTCGAACTCGTGCTCACCGCGATGCTGAGCGACGGCCACGTGCTGCTCGAGGATGTGCCGGGCACCGGCAAGACGTCCCTCGCGCGCGCGATGGGGCAGTCCGTGCAGGGTTCGAACACCCGCATCCAATTCACCCCCGACCTGCTGCCGAGCGACATCACGGGGCTCAGCGTGTACGACCAGAAGGAGGGGGTGTTCGAGTTCCACGCCGGCCCCATCTTCGCCAACATCGTGCTCGCGGACGAGATCAACCGGGCGAGCCCCAAGACGCAGTCGGCACTGCTCGAGGTGATGGAGGAGGGCCGCGTCACGATCGACGGCGTCTCGCGTGAGGCCGGCGTGCCGTTCCTCGTGCTCGCGACACAGAACCCCGTCGAGCAGGCCGGCACCTACCGCCTGCCCGAGGCGCAGCTTGACCGCTTCATGATGCGCACCTCGCTCGGCTATCCCGACCATGCGGCGACCGTCCGCATCCTCGACGGCGCGGCCATCGCGACGGCGGACCTCACGCCGATCATCACGCCGCAGGCCCTCGTCGGCATGGCGGATCTCGCCGCCCAGGTGTACGTCGACGCGCTCGTGCTCGACTACATCGCACGGCTGGTGGACGGCACGCGCACCGCCGACGAGGTGCGTCTGGGCGTCAGCATCCGCGGCGCGCTCGCACTCACCCGCGCCGCTCGCACCCGTGCCGCCTCGCAGGGGCGCACCTATGCCACGCCCGATGACGTCAAGACCCTCGCGGTGCCCGTGCTCTCGCACCGGCTGATCCTGCACCCCGAGGCCGAGTTCGACGGCGTGACGCAGGAGACCGTTGTCGGCCAGGTGCTGCTCGACGTGGCCCCGCCCTCGAGACGCGAAGCGGTATGAGCGCCGACCGTCGAGGAGGTGCGTCGGGGGCTGGTGAGCGCCGGCGCGGCGGCACCGGCACCCTGGATCCGCGCATCACCCGCACCGTCTCGTCCACCGCGACGGAGGGTCGCACCCACCTCACCACCACCGCCACGGGCTCCGCGACCAGTGTGGCGCCGCGCCGCGGGCGCGCGTTGGTGCGCGCCGCCGTGTGGGGGACCGGCGCGTGGCGGGCGAGCGCGTCCGCCATCGGCGCAGCCGCCGTCTGGTCGGCGCGGACGATCCGGCCCGCCGGCGCCCTCGCCGCGCTGGCGGGGACGGCGGGGCTCGTCCTGGGCATCGCCTTCGGCTGGGTGGAGTTCATGGTCGCGGGCGCGGCATCCGTCCTCCTCCTGATCGCCGCCGTGCCGTTCCTCTTCGGCGCCCGCGCGTACGACGTCGACCTCACCCTCACCCACGAGCGCATCGTGGCGGGCGACGGCGTGAGCGGGCGCATCGTGGTGCGCAACGAGAGTCACCGCGTCGCCCTGCCGGGGCGCATCGACGTCGCGGTGGGTGCGGGGCTGGTGGAGTTCGGTGTGCCCCTGCTGCGCCCGGGTCACACCGTCGACCAGCCGCTCGACATCCCGGGCCTCCGCCGCGGCATCGTGACGGTCGGGCCGGCGACCACCGTCCGCAGCGACCCGGTCGGGCTCCTGCGCCGCGAGCACTCCTTCGCCGACGTGCACGACCTCTACGTCCACCCCCGCACGACCGCGCTGCCGTCGACGAGCGCGGGGCTGATCCGCGACCTCGAGGGCGCTCCGACGCGGCGGCTCGTCGACGCCGACATGTCGTTCCACGCCATCCGCGAGTACGTGCCGGGCGACTCGCGCCGGCAGATCCACTGGCGCTCGACGGCCAAGACCGGGCGGCTCATGGTGCGCCAGTACGAGGAGTCGCGGCGCTCGCGCATGGCGGTGGTGCTCGCGGTGGCCGAGGGCGAGTACGCGGATGCCGACGAGTTCGAGCTCGCCGTGTCGTGTGCCGCCTCGCTCGGCCTGCGCGCGGTGCACGACGCGCGCGACGTGCAGATCGTCACCGGCTCGGAGATCCCGCGGGTGGTCCGCGGGCGCCTCCGGGCCATCCGCCGCATCCCGGCTGCGGCGCTCCGCCCGATGCTCGACGGGTTCAGCGGCATCGACCTGATCGAGAGCACCATGCCGGTGGGCGAGGTGTGCCGGCTCACCGCCGAGTCGGGGGAGCACCTCTCGATCGCGTTCGTGGTCGTCGGCTCGCGCGTGCCGCTCAGTCGACTGCAGCAGGCGGCGCTCGCGTTTCCCGCCGACACGACGGTCGTCGGCCTCATCTGCGACGAGCGCGCCCACCCGCGTATGCAGTCGCTGTCGAGCATGACGGTGCTCACCGTCGGGACCCTGGACGACCTCGCCGGTCTCCTCCTGCGGGGAGCGACGTCGTGAGCGGGCCCATCGACGTGCCGGTGAGCACTCCAGCCGTCCCGCAGCCCGCCGCCGCAGCCGCCGCCGAAGCGCGCTCGCCGCGGCTGGTGCCGCGCATCTGGGTGGGCTTCGCGTTCGCGGTGCTGATCGCCGCGGTGGCCGCGGTCGCCGCCTGGCCCATCTACCGCTCCGGCGCGTTCGCGCTCCTGGTGGCTGTCGGAACCCTCGTGGGCGGGGGCATCGCGGCGGTGGCGTGGTGGCGGCGGTGGAGCGGCTGGATCGTCGCGGCGGCACTGGCCGCCGCCGTGCTCCTGCTCGGGGTGCCGCTGGCGGTGCCTTCGCGCCTCGGGGCGGCCGGCGACGTCCTGCGAGGGCTGGCCGAGGTGGCGACCGGGCTCGTGCTGGGGTGGAAGGACCTCGTCACCGTCGAGCTGCCCGTCGGCTCGTACCGCAACCTCCTGGTGCCGGCGCTCGTCGTCTTCCTCGTCGGCACGTGCCTCGTGCTGCTGCTGGCCTGGCGCGACGACCGCGCCGCCTACGCCGCGGTCCCGGTGGCGCTCGGCATGGTGACCTTCGGCCTGTTCTTCGGACGCACCACGGTGAGCGCGCCCCTGCAGCTCGGCCCCGTCACGCTGTACGCCCCCGTCGAGACGGCGGTCGGCATCGCCGGTCTCACCACCTGCCTGCTGTGGCTCGCGTGGCGCACGCACGACGAGCGGATGCGCGCGCTGCAGCGCGCCGCGGCCTCCAGTGGCGTGCGCATCTCGCGTCGGCCCACCGCAGCCGACCGCCGTCGCACGGCGCTCGGTGCCGGCATGGTGGTCGGCGCGCTCGTGCTCGCGGTGGCCGTCGTGCCGTTCGCCGCCCGCGGGGCCGACCGCGACGTGCTGCGCTCGGCGGTGGGCCCCGACATCGACCTGTCGGCCGAGGTGAGCCCGCTGGCGCAGTACCGGGCGCTGTTCACCGACGACCGCGCCGACGAGGTCCTCTTCACGGTGGAGCCCGTGGCGGACGGAGCCGCGGGCGCACTGCCGGAACGCGTGCGGATCGCGACCCTCGACGCCTACGACGGCCAGGTCTACCGCTCGGGCGGCGAGGGCGCCGTCGACGCGGGGCGGTTCGTGCGTGTGCCGTCGGCGCTCGACGCCGGCGAGGGCGAGGTCGTCGAGGCGCGCGTCGAGATCGGCGCGTGGGACGGGATCTGGATGCCGACAGCCGGCCGGCTCTCGGCCATCCGGTTCGCCGGCGACCGGTCGGCGTCGCTCGCCGATCGGTTCTACTACAACGCCGCCGCATCGGCCGGGGTGCAGACCGCCGGGGGAGGCCTCGAGGCGGGCGACAGCTACGTCGTGCGCGGAGTCGAGCCGCCCACCGCGGACCTCGCCGAGCTCGAGGCACCCGGCAGTCCGGGGGGCGTCGCCGCGCCGGACAACCTGCGGGCGTGGATGGACGAGCATGCGACGGGCTCGGGCGGCGCCGCCCTCGCCGGCCTGGTCTCGCTGCTCCGCGAGCGCGGCTACCTCAGCCACGGCCTGTCCCGCGGCGACCAGGAGCCGGCATGGGCCGCCGCGCTCCCCGACTACACGTTCCAGCCGAGCGCCTCCGGCCATTCGCTGGCTCGGGTCGACACCATGTTCGCGCGCCTGCTCGAGCGCGAGACCGACCCGCAGGGCGCGCGGAGCGACAATCTCGTCGCGGCGATCGGCGACGACGAGCAGTTCGCGGTCGCGGTGGCCCTCATGGCGCGCGAGCTCGGCTTCCCGTCGCGCGTCGTGCTCGGCGCCCGGCTGACGTCGGCCGAGCCGGGCCTCGCCACCTGTGACGACGGAGCATGCGGTGCACAGGACCTCACCGCGTGGACCGAGGTGCAGTCGGCCGGAGGGCAGTGGGTCGCCGTCGACGTGACGCCTCAGTACGCCGTGTCGCCGAGCCTGGATGTGACGGAGCAGCGCGATCCCGAGAACGTGACCGAGGTGCGGCCCGAGACCGTGGAGGAGGTCGTGCCGCCGGACCCCGCACAGGAGGACTCCGGCGAGGAGCGCACCCCCGAGGACGAGTCCGGCCTCGACCTCGCGTGGCTCTGGCCGACACTGCGGATCGCGGGCATCGCGCTGCTCGTGCTCGCCCTGGCGTTCGGGCCGTTCCTCATCGTGATCGGGACGAAGGCCGCTCGCCGCCGGTCCCGGCGACGTACGGGGACGCCGTCCGCCCGGATCGCCGGCGGCTGGGACGAATACGTCGACGCCGCCCTCGACACGGGGCACGCGGCATCCCGCACGCTCACCCGCACCGAGCTGGCCGCCGCCTTCGCGACCCCCGCCGGCGACGAGCTCGCGCACACCGCCGACCGCGCGGTGTTCTCGCACGCAGAGCTGACGGCGGACGAGGCCCGGCGATACTGGGACACGGTCGACGCAGAGCGGCGGACGCTGCGCCGCCAGAATGGGTTCTGGCGCGGAGCCCTGGCGACCGTATCGTTGAGATCGTTGCTCCGACCACTGGCGCCCGAGGCGGGCGTCCGCAGCCGATTCTCCGAGAGGGGGAGACGGCGGGCTCAGCCCGTGCGTCCCATGCCATGAACGCCACCGATGCCACCGCCGCCGTCTTCGGCACGCTGATCGGCCTGCTCCTGTTCGCCGGCGTCTACGTCTGGATGGCGCTCGCCCTCTCGGCGGTCTTCCGCAAGTCCGGCGTCGAGCCCTTCAAGGCCTGGGTGCCGATCCTCAACCTCGTCGTGCTGCTGCAGCTGGCGGGACTCTCGCCGTGGCTGGTGGTGCTCGCTTTCGTCCCGTTCGTGAACATCGCGTTCCTGGTGGTGTTCGCGATCGCGCTCTACCGCGTCAGCGTGGCGTTCGGATTCGGCGCCGGCATGGCCGTGGTCGGCGTCCTGCTCTTCCCTGTCTGGGCGTCCATCGTCGGATGGGGAAGTGCACGATGGGTCGGACGGGATGCCTCCTCCCGCGGCCCGCTCGGCGGCGGCGTCCGCCGGGCATCGACCGAGGCGCCCGGCCTTCCGCCGCTGCCGCCCTTCCCCGCTCCCGCCTCGCGCTCGGGTGAGCAGGCCGTGTTCCCGCCCGCGTCATCGGCGGCCGCCGGATTCGCCCCGGCCGCGTACGCGCCGCCGCCCCCCGCCGCCCCGACGCCCGGTGCACCGGCTGCGGCGGACGTCGTGCCGCCCGCGGGCGGCTGGACGCCTCCCCCGCTTCCGGGCCGTCCTGTCGCGACGAGTCCGGGTGGCTCCGGTCCGCTCTCCGCCACCCCCGCCGCCGCTCCTTCCGGCGCCTCCGGCGAAGAGTCCGCGCGGGCCGACGCCGGCGCGCCTCCCGACCCCTGGCAGGGTTTCGTCCTCGACACGACCGACCGCAGCGCCGAGGTGACCGGCGCGGTGCCCGGTGCTCCGGGACCCATCTCGGCCGTGCCGTCCGCACCCGCACCCGCGCCCGCCCCCGCCTCCGCGTCCACCTTCGCGCCCGCGTCCGGTGCGTTCGCGGCTCCCGAGGGGTCCACGACGGGTGAGCACCTCACGCGCCCGCCCGTGATGCGGGTGCCGGTCGCCGACCGTGCCGGCGGCGAGGAGTCCGAGCCGTGGGCGCCGGCGCGCTCGCCGATGAGCGAGACCGACGCGTTCCCCGAGGCGTCCGGTCCCGTGTCGGCGATCGCGGGCGCACCGGATGCCGGCGCGCCGCGCTCGGCGCGGACCTCGGTGTCGGCCTTCCACGGCAAGCCCGAGATCCCCGACGAGCAGGACGTGCTCGACGAGACGATCATCGCCCGCCGCAAGCGCACCGACTGGACGCTGGTCCCGCCGACCGGCGATCCCGTCGCCCTGTCGGCGGAGGTCGTGATCCTCGGCAGGCGGCCGGCGGGAGACCCCGACTTCCCGGGCGCGCAGCTGGTGTCGATCCACGACGGCACCGTCTCCAAGACCCACGCCCGGCTGACGCTGCGCGACGACCGCTGGTACGTCACCGACCTCGACTCCACCAACGGCGTGCTGTTCGCGACGGTGATGGGCACCGAGGTCGAGGCGCCCGCCGGCGAAGAGGTCGAGGCGGGCGACCGGTTCCTGCTGGGCGACGCGGAGGTCCGGCTGCGGCGGAGCGACGGGTGATCGATCCCGACGACGAGCGCACGGCCCTCTCGCAGCGCGCCACGGCGGCCGCGGGGCCGTCCGCCGACGACGCTCCGGACGACCGGACTCTTCCCCGCCGGCGGGCACGAGCGAGGACGACGGATGCCGGTGCCCCCGCGCCGTCCGACGCGGCCCGGCGCCGATCCACCGCGCTTCCGGCCGACGTCGACGTCACCGCCGTGTCGTCCCGCTCGGCGGGTCCGCAGGCCTCCGAGCTGACCACCCAGGCTGCGACCGCCTCCGGACCGGTCGGCCCGCGCCGCAGCGCACCCGCCGATGCGGGCGCCGCCGACGACCGTCCGGCAGGCCCGGCTCGCACCGGCGCGTCCTCGTGGCACGGCCGCGTCTCGTCGCCTCCGCAGGTGGACGGGGCCGTGTATCGCGCGCGCCCCCTGCCGGCGGCGAACGCGACGCGAGCCGAGCCGGGTCCACGCGCACCGCAGGCGTACATCGACACGGCCGCCGCCGAGGCCGCCCTGCGGCGCCGCCGGCGCCGTCGTGCGATCGTGGTCGTGGCTGCGGCATCCGTTCTCGCCGCCGTCGTCGCCGTGTCGCTCGTGGTTCTGCTGACCGTCGGCTGACGCGCCCAGCCGGGCCGATCTGGCACCCGGCGCGGCGTGTCGCGGCCCCGTTCGGCCCGCAACGTGCTTGCGCGTTTGCCCGACCCCCGAAACCCACGTATCATGGATCGGGTGTGCGCTCACGCGCGCCGTCAACTGTGCCTCGGTGCGGACGATGGTGTGGGCGCCGCATCTCAGGGAACGGCCTGCGAACAGGCCACCCCCACGGCATACCCACCAGCGAAAGCGCGTCAGTCATTCTGCCGCGTCGGTGGGTCCGCGTGAGCCCGCAGCGTCATGAATCGCAAGATCCGGATGCCGCGGGGGAGACCACGACGCTGTCACCGTGCAGCAGCTGCGCGCCACAACCGCGCAGACGACAAGGAGAGAACGTGCCAACCATTCAGCAGTTGGTTCGCAAGGGTCGCTCGCCCAAGGTCTCGAAGACCAAGGCGCCGGCGCTCAAGGCGAACCCGCAGCAGGCGGGTGTCTGCACCCGTGTGTACACCACCACCCCGAAGAAGCCGAACTCGGCGATGCGCAAGGTCGCCCGTGTCAAGCTCCGCAACGGCACCGAGGTCACCGCGTACATCCCCGGCGAGGGCCACAACCTGCAGGAGCACTCGCTGGTGCTCGTGCGTGGCGGTCGTGTGAAGGACCTCCCCGGTGTCCGCTACAAGATCGTCCGCGGTGCGCTCGACACCCAGGCAGTCAAGAACCGTAAGCAGGCTCGCAGCCGCTACGGCGCGAAGAAGGGCTAAGCAACATGCCTCGTAAGGGACCCGCCCCGAAGCGCCCCGTCGTCAACGACCCGGTATACGGCGCACCCATCGTCAGCCAGCTGGTGAACAAGATCCTCGTCGACGGCAAGAAGTCGATCGCCGAGTCGATCGTGTACACCGCCCTCAAGGGTGTCGAGGCGAAGAACGGCCAGGATGCCGTCGCCACGCTCAAGAAGGCGCTCGACAACGTGCGCCCGACCCTCGAGGTCAAGAGCCGCCGTGTCGGTGGCTCGACCTACCAGGTGCCGGTCGAGGTCAAGCCTCACCGCGCCAACACGCTGGCGCTGCGCTGGCTCGTGAGCTACGCGAAGGGTCGTCGTGAGAAGACGATGACCGAGCGTCTGCAGAACGAGATCTTGGACGCCTCGAACGGCCTGGGTGCCGCGGTCAAGCGCCGCGAAGACACCCACAAGATGGCCGAGTCGAACCGCGCCTTCGCGCACTACCGCTGGTAATCCACTTCGCGCGTTTCGTCTCGCTCGTACCTCGCTCGCTCAACGACCGGAGATCTCGGTCGTTGAGCGAGCGAAGCGAGACGAAACGCCCCAGACTCACTTTCAACCCGTAAGGACACCCCGTGGCACAAGAAGTGCTCACCGACCTCAACAAGGTCCGCAACATCGGCATCATGGCGCACATCGATGCCGGCAAGACGACGACGACCGAGCGCATCCTGTTCTACACGGGCGTCAACCACAAGATCGGCGAGACGCACGACGGCGCTGCCACCACCGACTGGATGGAGCAGGAGCAGGAGCGCGGCATCACGATCACGTCCGCCGCCGTGACGTGCTTCTGGGACAAGAACCAGATCAACATCATCGACACCCCCGGTCACGTGGACTTCACGGTCGAGGTGGAGCGCTCGCTTCGCGTCCTCGACGGTGCCGTCGCCGTCTTCGACGGCAAGGAGGGCGTCGAGCCCCAGTCCGAGACCGTGTGGCGTCAGGCCGACAAGTACGACGTCCCCCGCATCTGCTTCGTCAACAAGATGGACAAGCTGGGCGCCGATTTCTACTTCACGGTCGACACCATCGTCAACCGCCTGAAGGCCAAGCCGCTGGTCATCCAGCTGCCGATCGGCGCCGAGAACGACTTCGTCGGCGTCATCGACCTCGTCGAGATGCGCGCGCTGGTCTGGCCCGGCGACGCCAAGGGCGACGTGACCATGGGCGCCAAGTACGAGATCCAGGAGATCCCGGCCGAGCTCGCCGACAAGGCTGCCGAGTACCGCGAGAAGCTGCTCGAGACGGTCGCCGAGTCCGACGAGCACCTGCTCGAGAAGTACTTCGGCGGCGAGGGCCTCACCACCGCCGAGATCAAGGGCGCCATCCGCAAGCTCACCATCGCTTCGGAGCTCTACCCCGTGCTCTGCGGCTCGGCGTTCAAGAACCGCGGCGTGCAGCCCATGCTCGACGCGGTCGTCGACTACCTCCCGTCGCCTCTCGACGTCCCCGCCATCGAGGCGAAGGACCCGAAGAACGAAGAGGTCATCATCGAGCGTCACGCCGACCGCGACGAGCCGTTCGCGGCGCTCGCGTTCAAGATCGTGACGCACCCGTTCTTCGGTCGCCTCACCTACATCCGCGTCTACTCGGGTCACCTCGACTCCGGCGCCCAGGTCGTCAACGCGACCAAGGGCAAGAAGGAGCGCATCGGGAAGATCTTCCAGATGCACGCCAACAAGGAGATGCCGGTCGACTCGGTCACCGCCGGTCACATCTACGCGGTCATCGGCCTCAAGGACACCACCACCGGTGACACGCTGTCCGACAGCGCGAACCAGGTCGTCCTCGAGTCGATGACGTTCCCGGAGCCGGTCATCGAGGTCGCGATCGAGCCCAAGACGAAGGCCGACCAGGAGAAGCTGGGTCTCGCGATCCAGAAGCTCGCCGAGGAGGACCCGACGTTCCGCGTCGAGCAGAACTCCGAGACCGGTCAGACCGTCATCAAGGGCATGGGCGAGCTGCACCTCGACATCCTGGTCGACCGCATGAAGCGCGAGTTCAAGGTCGAGGCCAACGTCGGCAAGCCGCAGGTGGCGTACCGCGAGACGATCAAGAAGACCGTCGAGCGTCACGACTACACGCACAAGAAGCAGACCGGTGGTTCGGGTCAGTTCGCGAAGATCCAGTTCGCGCTCGAGCCCCTCGAGGTCACGGCCGACAAGACGTACGAGTTCGAGAACAAGGTCACCGGTGGCCGCATCCCGCGCGAGTACATCGAGCCGACCAACCAGGGCTTCCAGGACGCCATGAACGTCGGCGTGCTCGCCGGCTACCCCATGGTGGGCGTGAAGGCGATCCTCACGGACGGCGCGTCGCACGACGTCGACTCGTCCGAGATGGCGTTCAAGATCGCCGGCTCGATGGGCTTCAAGGAGGCCGTCCGCAAGGCGAACCCCGTCATCCTCGAGCCGCTCATGGCGGTCGAGGTGCGTACTCCCGAGGAGTACATGGGCGACGTCATCGGCGACCTGAACTCGCGTCGTGGCCAGATCCAGTCCATGGAGGACGCCCAGGGCGTCAAGGTCGTCCGTGCGCTGGTCCCGCTGTCCGAGATGTTCGGCTACATCGGCGACCTGCGCTCGAAGACCTCGGGCCGCGCCGTGTACTCGATGGAGTTCGACAGCTACGCCGAGGTTCCTCGCGCCGTGGCCGACGAGATCATCCAGAAGGTCAAGGGCGAGTAAGCCCTTTTCTCCCGGGATGCCTCGGTGACGAGGCATCCCGGGGGCACAACTTCACACAGAATCACCAGAACCGTCTCCACTAAGGTGGAGATATCCCCGTAGGCGACCGGCGCACACCAGCGTCCGGAAGTTCTACACGAACGTCCTGAGGAGGACCCAGTGGCTAAGGCCAAGTTCGAGCGCACCAAGCCGCACGTGAACATCGGAACGATCGGTCACGTCGACCACGGCAAGACCACGCTCACCGCAGCGATCTCGAAGGTGCTCGCCGACAAGTACCCGTCGGCCACCAACGTGCAGCGCGACTTCGCGTCGATCGACTCCGCTCCCGAGGAGCGCCAGCGCGGCATCACGATCAACATCTCGCACGTCGAGTACGAGACCCCGAAGCGTCACTACGCTCACGTCGACGCCCCGGGTCACGCCGACTACATCAAGAACATGATCACCGGTGCTGCTCAGATGGACGGCGCGATCCTCGTGGTCGCCGCCACCGACGGCCCGATGGCGCAGACGCGCGAGCACGTGCTGCTCGCCAAGCAGGTCGGCGTTCCCTACCTGCTGGTCGCGCTGAACAAGTCGGACATGGTCGACGACGAGGAGATCCTGGAGCTCGTCGAGCTCGAGGTTCGCGAGCTGCTGTCGTCGCAGGACTTCGACGGTGACAACGCTCCCGTCGTCCGCGTCTCGGGCCTGAAGGCTCTCGAGGGCGACGCCGAGTGGGTCGAGAAGATCGTCGAGCTCATGGACGCCGTCGACGAGTCGATCCCCGACCCGGTGCGTGACAAGGACAAGCCGTTCCTCATGCCCATCGAGGACGTCTTCACCATCACCGGCCGTGGCACGGTCGTCACGGGCCGCGCCGAGCGCGGTACCCTCGCGATCAACTCCGAGGTCGAGATCGTGGGTCTGCGCCCGACGCAGAAGACGATCGTCACCGGTATCGAGATGTTCCACAAGCAGCTCGACGAGGCCTGGGCCGGCGAGAACTGTGGTCTGCTCCTGCGCGGCACCAAGCGTGACGACGTCGAGCGCGGCCAGGTCGTCGTGAAGCCCGGTTCGGTCACCCCGCACACCAACTTCGAGGGCACGGCGTACATCCTGTCCAAGGAGGAGGGCGGCCGTCACAACCCGTTCTTCACGAACTACCGTCCGCAGTTCTACTTCCGCACCACCGACGTCACCGGCGTCATCACGCTGCCCGAGGGCACCGAGATGGTCATGCCCGGCGACACCACCGACATGACGGTCGAGCTGATCCAGCCGATCGCCATGGAGGAGGGCCTCGGCTACGCGATCCGTGAGGGTGGCCGCACCGTCGGCGCCGGCACGGTCACGAAGATCATCAAGTAAGTTCCTCGCAACTGCTGATCCCAGAGGGGGTCGGACCCGCAAGGGTCCGGCCCCCTCTGTCGTTCCCGCGTGGCGCGCCCGTGTGGCGGCGGTGGCGCGCCCAGGGCCCAGGGGTACCGCCGGGGCATCCGCGCCGCCAGGATGGTGCTGACGCCTCGCCGGGGGCGGCTGAGGAGTGAGCATGGGCGGTTTCGACGACCTCGTCAATCAGGGCAAAGGCCTGTACGAGCAGAACAAGGACAAGATCGGGGAGTTCCTGAAGTCCGAGCAGGCGGAGGGCATCAGCGACTCGGTGCTGGACGGCGCCTCCGGCCTCGCGAAGAAGGTCGTGCCGGAAGAGCACCACGACACGGTGGACGACATCCGCGGGAACGTCGACGGAGCCGTCGGCAACCAGTAGACCGCCGGGAGGAGAACGGCCCGGGCTCACGCCCGGGCCGTTTTCGCATCTGCCGCATTATTACGCGAGTTTCTATGATCGTTACCTTGTCGTGATCATTGGACCCATTGACGGCGCGAAGCGCACGCCGATAGCTTGACCGTGGGCTACGTGCGGCCGGTGCGACTGGGGAGTTAACACCGGAGGGAACGCACACTTGGGGAGTCCGACCGGGAAACTCGGGGTCCCCTTGAGCTGACATCAGCGAGAAGGGGAGCCTTGATGTCTGTGCACTGGGGAATCGACGGTTCGGCACGTTCGGGGATGCGGCGCAGGCTGCGGGAGGCGCGTGAGCGCGACCGCAGGCTGACGATGCGGCACCGGTGGTATGCCGGCGGCATCGCGACGCTGCTGTCGGGCGCGCTGATCTTCACGGGGGTGACCCCGGCGCTGGCCGAGGTGGTGCCGCCACCGGCGGACCAGACGACGGCGGAGTCCACGCCGCCCGCGGAGGACACCACGCCTCCCGCGGAGGAGACGCCGACCGAGCCCGCGCCGGTGCCCTCGGAGCCGGCGCCTGCCCCGGTGCCCTCAGAGCCGTCCACAGAGACGCCCCCGGCGGAGCCTCCGGTCGACGAGACGAAGGTCGACGAGCCCGAGGTCGGTCAGTCGCAGTCCCGCGTCGCCCCGCAGGCAGAGATCGCACCGCTGGCGGTGCTGCCCGGCTGCACCGGCAGCTGTCTGACGATCACGCGCAGCGTGACGATATCGGGCGGCGGCCCGGCGAGCGCCTCCGACTGGGAGTACCGCGCGACCACCGGCGCTGACTGGGCCGTGATCCCGAGCGCCGCGACCGGTGTCGACGTCGCGAACGGCTCCTACGCGGTGTCGGCCGTGCCGCTCAACGGCAACAGTGCCAACTACGTGACGTCTGTCTCGTGCAGCGACTCCGGCTCGGGCCTTTCGTGGGACGGCGGGCCGTCGACGCTGTCGTACACGTCGGGCAGCGATCGCGCGTCGGCGTGCACGTTCACGCACACGTTCCAGGCGCCTGCCACGATCACGATCCAGAAGGGCGGTCTGCGCACGGGTGCGCAGACGGTCGCCGGCCTCGCGGGAGCGACGTTCGCCGTCTACAAGGGCGGCGACGCCTCCGCGCCCGACCCGATCCCCGCCAACCAGGTGGGAACGTGTGTCACGGCAGCGAACGGCCAGTGCTCGGTGCCCGTCCCCGCGGGGCAGCAGTACTGGATCCTCGAGACCGCCGCGCCGTCGGGCTGGAGCTCCGTCGACCAGCTGTATGTCGGCGGCTCCTCCGGCAGCCAGACCAACACGCCGTACCGGTTCCGCACCAGCACCGTGACGGCCGGCTCGACCACGACGTACCCGCAGGTGGGCACGGGCAGTGGCGCGACCGCGTCGTCCGGCTACTGGGCGGACGTGCTCAGCAATCCGACCGCGCTCCAGGCCTGCGGCATCCGTGTCGGCCTTCTCATCGACCTGTCGAACTCGATCGACGGCGCGGAGCTGACGCAGCTGAAGACGGCCGCCACCGGATTCGTCGACGCCCTGCAGGGGACGCCGTCGTCGCTGGCCCTGTGGACCTTCGCGACGAGCGCTCCGGCGAGCGGCGGCGCCAACGGCAAGCTCAACCTGACGTCGGTGTCGACCGCGGGCGGCGCGACGACGGTCAAGAACAAGATCAACGGTCTGACGCAGCCCGGCGGCGACGCCGGCGCCACGAACTGGGACCAGGGCCTCTGGCAGGTCGCGAACGACGCCGCCAACAAGGTCGACGTCCTGCTGATGCTGACCGACGGCACGCCGACGGTCTACGGGCCCAGCGCCGACGGTCCCGGCGACTACTCGCGCTTCCGCGAGGTCGAGACCTCGGTGTTCTCGGCGAACGCCGTGAAGAACCTCGGCACGCGCGTCGTGCCCGTGGGCATCGGCGTCGGAAACGCGGAGGCCAACATCAAGGCCATCTCGGGGCCGGCGATCAACAGCGACTACTTCCTGGTCGCCAACTACGCGGCTCTCGCCACCTTCCTGCAGAACCTCGCGAAGGGTCAGTGCGAGAGCACGATCAACGTCACCAAGATGGTGGTGCCCGCCGGCGGGACGATCGCGAACGCGACGCCGACACCGGGCTGGGGCTTCAGCGCCACCAGCGGCAACACGGTGACGCCCGGGGCCGGTTCGACGAACGCGTCCGGCGCCATCAGCTTCAAGGTCGGCGGTCTGTCATCGGGCCAGAGTGCCGCGGTGACCATCACCGAGGAGGACCGCGAGGGCTACACGCTCCTCGAGCAGGCCGGCAAGAACGCGGTCTGCAAGAACGATCTCGACCAGAGCGTGACGGTCACGGATGTCGGCGCCCTCGGCTTCACCGCGAACGCCACCGGTGGGCGCATCGTCACGTGCACGGTGTACAACCAGGCGCCGAATCCGCAGGTGGAGCTGAAGGTGATCAAGAAGTGGGTCATCAACGGCACGGCCTACGACAACGACGCCCCCGGTCGGCCGTTCGGCTCCGCCCAGCTGAAGCTCGATGGACAGAACGCCGTCTTCGGCAACGAGTACACGTACAACGTGGGCACCGACGTCGCGATCAGCGAGACGGTGAGCGGTCTGCCGCCCTTCTGCACGAACGTGTCCAGCGGCACCGGCACGCACACCGTCACGGCGAGCCCGAGCCCCAACGTGGTGACGGTCACCAACACCGTCACCTGCACGACGAAGCTGACGCTGAGCAAGAAGGTCGTCGGCGGTGACGCGACCCCGAGCTCGTGGACACTGACGGGCACCGGCCCGGGCGGTGCGCTCACCGGTCCGACCGGCAGTGCGCCGACGAGCCTCACGAACGTCACACCGGGTGCGCGCTACGTGCTGAGCGAGACGGGCGGTGACCCGCGCTACACGCAGGAGGTCGTGCCGAACGCCGTGCCGGTGCCGGGCTCGACCGGCTCCTGGCACTGCTACATCCTCAACGCCGACGGCACACGCGGCAGCGAGGGTGCCGGCGGTCTGAACGGGTGGGTCGAGGTCCAGCTGGGGCAGCACGTCGACTGCGAGGCGATCAACCAGACGGCGAGCCTCGTGCTGCTGAAGCAGGTCGTCAACGACAACGGCGGAACGCAGCCGGCGTCGGCGTGGGACCTCACCGCGACGCCCGCGGTGCTCACCGGCCTGACGGCGACGACCGTCGACGGCTCGGCGACGGCCGGCCCCGCCAACACCATCCGGGTCCGTCCGGGCCACACCTACACCGTCTCCGAGACGGGGCCGGCCGGCTACGAGCAGGTGAAGCTGCAGCAGCTCGTGAACGGCGACTGGGTCGACGTCGCCGGATGGGACGTCGCCGTGCCGGCGAACGCCACGGGCATCTATCGCATCGTGAACGACGACGTGGCTCCGAAGCTGACGCTCGTCAAGCGTGTCACGAACGACAACGGCGGCACCGCGCTGAACACGGCGTGGACGCTGACCGCGACCTCCGCCGACGGACCGGACCTGAGCGGACCCACCGGAACCACCGGCGACGTCGAAGCGAGCGCGGTGTACACGCTCGCCGAGGCGAACGGGCCGGTCGGCTACGACTGGACGACGCTCTCGTGCACGGGATATCCGAACACGACGACGGCGGCACCGACCCTGACGCTCAAGCCGGGCGATGACGTCACCTGCACGTTCACCAACGACGACAAGCCGGGCAAGCTCACGCTCCTGAAGGTCGTGGACGGCAGCAACGGCGGCGACGCCGTGCCGACCGACTGGAACGGGATGCTGCAGGCCAAACGCGGCTCCGACGCCACCGTGTCGTTCGACCACAACCAGATGAAGGACGTGCCCGCCGGCGTGTACACGCTGAACGAGCTGCAGAACGTCGACGGCTACGAGTGGACCGGCCTGGCGTGCTCCACCGGCCAGACCTCGCTCGAGAACGAGACCGTCACCGTGGCCAACGGCGCGAACGTGACCTGTACGTTCACCAACCGCGCGATCAAGCCGACGCTGACGCTCGTCAAGATCGTCGACAACAAGAACGGCACCGGCACGGCGACCCCCGACCTGTGGACGCTCACCGCGGCGGCCGAGGGCCAGCCGTCGGTCACGGGTCAGGGAACGGCATCCGGAGCAGTCATGCCGGGAGCGGAATATGCCCTCTCCGAGAGCGAGAACGTCTCGGGCTACACGGCCGGTGACTGGAGCTGCTACGTCACGGGCACCAGCCCGCGCGTGGCGTTCCCGATCGATGACGACATCGTCGTCCCGGTCGTCGGCGACGACGTGACGTGTGAGATCACGAACACCGCGGTTCCGGCCGAGGGCGGGATCGTGAAGCAGGTACGGGCGGGGTCGCCCGTGCAGATCGCCACCGGGCCCGACGCGGGCAAGTGGCAGATCGTCTACGACATCACCGTCACCAACGAGTCGCGCACCTCGACGCTGTTCTACTCGCTGAGCGATGCGCTGCAGCTCGGCGCGGGAATCACCCCCTCGTCGGCGGGCTGGACCGGTCCGAACGCGACCAGTGGCGCATTCGCGCTTCCTGCGGGAACCGCCACGCTCGCCACCGACGTGCCGCTCGCGCCGCAGATCGATGACGACCAGCCCTTCTCGACGCACGTCTACACCGTGACCGTCGTGGCCGATGTCGCGGCGAGCGCGGCCGGCGCGGATTCGTCGGTCTGCACCTCGACGCAGCCGAAGCGCGCGTTCCTCAACACTGCGACGCTCACCGTCGACGGTGAGCCGACCACGGTGCAGGACTGCGCCCAGCCGGCGTTCCCGACCATCGTCAAGGTCGGCACGAACCCGGCGACGCAGAACCCGGATGCCTCGTGGAACGTGGTGTACACCGTCACGGTGGGCAACCCGAGCGCCACGACCGGGGTCCAGGCGACGCTCTCGGACGCCTTCCCGGCCGCTCCGGCAGGCTGGACGCTGAGCCCTAACAGCTGGACGGTGACCGCGGTCGGCGCGGCTCCGGCGCCGGTACCCTCGTCGTACGCCCCGGGATCGGCGACGATCTGGCAGGGCGCGCTCCCGGCGAACACGAGCTACTCGTACACCGTCACGGGCACGCTCGTGCCGTCGACGGCGGCGACGTCGATCGGCGACTGCGCAGCCCAGGCGGGCCTGAAGAACAAGGCGACCGTCACCTCAGGCCAGGTGGTGAAGGATGCCACGGGCTGTGTGACCGTGGTGCTGCCTCCGGTCACCGTCACCAAGACCGACGGCACGGCCACGCAGCTCGCAGACGGCGACTGGCAGATCGATTACACGGTGACGGTCGCGAACGCGAGCAGCTTCGCGACGGTGTACACGCTCACCGACGTGCCGGAGCTGGGTACCGGGTTCTCGGTGGTGAGCGGCGCCTGGCAGGGCACCGCACCGGCGCCGAACCAGGCCATCGCGGCGAACAGCTCGCAGCAGTTCGTCTACCGGGTGATCGCGTCGTTCGACCCCGAGGTGGAGGATCCTGAGCTCGAGTGCGTGCCGGGACAGGGGGGCGCGTTCTACAACGTCGCCTCGATCACCTTCCCGGGCGGCACGGACAGCGATGACGGCTGCGCCGAGCCGGGTGCGCCGACGGTCACCAAGACCGCCGCCGCTCCGGCACCCGGCGTGGGCGGCTCGTGGACGATCTCGTACACCGTGCAGGTGCAGAACACGAGCGGCATGACGCTCGCCTATGCGCTGGATGACGAGCCCATCGCGCTGCCCGCCGGCGTCGACCTCACCACCCCGTGGGCGGTCACCGGTCCGGCGAAGGCCCCGGCCGATGCGGGCACGGCTGTGCTGACAGCCGGCTGGAACGGCACGTCACAGGTCCAGGTCGCGACGGGCACGCTGCCGACGGGCGCGACGCACACCTACACGGTGACCGCGGGCGTGACACTGACGGTGAACGCCGACCCCGACGACCTCGAATGCGGTGAGACTCCGACCGAGAACGAGGGCATCTGGAACACGACGGTGGTCTCCAACGGCGTGTTCGAGGATGACGCCGAGGACTGCGTCGAGATCCTCCCGGTGCCTGTCGAAGTCGCCAAGTCGAACGGCGTCGCCTCGCAGGGTCCGGCGGGACTCTGGACGATCGCATACCAGGTGACGGTGTCGAACCCGAACCCGCTGCCGAGCGTCTACACGCTGACCGACACTCCGCAGTTCGACGCGACGAGCTTCGAGATCGTCGCGCAGGGCTGGGTCGGCTCGCCCGACACCACCGACGTGCCGATCGCGGCGAACGCCACCGGTGCGGGCGCTCACGTCTACACCTACCTGGTGACGGCGAGGTCCAAGGTCGACCCGGTTCCCGCCTCGGGCTTGCAGTGCACCGAGAACGGCGGCGGCTTCTTCAACGTCGCCACCGTGACCTTCCCCGGCGGCACCGACACCGACAGCGGCTGCGCCGTCCCGGCAAAGCCCTCCGTCAACAAGATCGCGCTGCCCTCGACGCAGGACCCGGTGACCGGCGCCTGGACGCTCCGCTACGCGGTGTCCGTCACCAACGCCAGCGGCATCGACCTCTGGTACTCCGCGACCGACACGCCGACGCCGTTGCCGGCAGGTGCCGTCGGCGGCGTGTGGCAGGTTCTCGCTCCGGCTCTGTCCGGCGGCGGCACAGCGGTCGTCAACCCGCTGTGGAACGGTGGGGCGATCCTGGACCTGGCGACCGGTCAGATCCCGAACGGGGCCACGCACACCTACACGGTCACGCGGACGGTGCAGATCCCGGCATCCGTCGATGAAGATCTCCTCGACTGCGTGGGGGAGGATGGCGGGCTCTGGAACGCCACCGTCGTCACCAACGGCATCGGCGGCAACGAGGCCGAGGCCTGCGCCCAGGTCGACCCGCCGAGCGTCACGATCGACAAGAGCGTGACGGACACATCACAGCGCGAGGACGGCACGTGGGACATCACCTACGAGGTCGTCGTCACGAACGAGTCCACCGAGCTGGCCGCCGTCTACAACCTCGACGACGCGCTGCGCTACGGCGGTGACATCGAGATCCTGGATGCCTCGTGGACGGGTCCCACCGGAGGAGCGGCGTTCGCCGCGCCGACGTGGAGCGCGACGCTCGCGACCAACCGGGCGCTGGCGGCCCGTGTCGGCGACGCCGGTGTCGACACGTACACCGTGACGGTGCACGCGGATGTCGACGCCGCCGCCTGGGCGGGCGACACGCTCGAGTGCCAGGACGGCGAGACGCCGGGTGCGGGCGGGTTCCTCAACACGGCGACCGTCACGGTGAACGGCGAGCCGATCACCGACGACGCGTGCGTGGAGCCGAAGCTGCCGACGTTCCAGAAGGTCGGCACCGCGGCGACGCAGGATCCGGACGACGCGACGAAGTGGCTCGTGAGTTACGAGCTGCGCGCCACGACCGGCGGATTCGACACGTCCTACTCGCTGTCGGACACGCCGCTGTTCGCCCCGGGAATCACGCCGCTGTCGGCGACGGCCCAGCGCACCGACACCGACCCGGACGGGCCGGTCCTTCCGGTGACGGCCGGTGCCGACTTCGTCACGAACGTGGCGCTCGGCGCCGCGGACGCGCCGCACGTCTACACGATCACGTGGCTCGTCGACATCACCGGCACGTTCGAGCCCGACACCGCAGCCTGCGATGGCGAGGGATCAGGGTTCTTCAACACCGCGCTGCTGTCGATCGGCGAGATGGAGATCCCGGGCGACGCGTGCATCCCCGTCGAGGACGCCGTCTATCCGGTGCCGGCCAAGACGGTGACGTCGACGACGCAGGACCCGGAGACGGGTGACTGGACGATCGTCTACGACATCGACGTGACGCTGGCGCCGGAAGGCCCCGAGAATCCCGAGGGGCTGTCGGCCGAGTACGACCTGACCGACACGCTCGAGTTCGGCGGCGACATCGAGATCGGGAGCGCCTCGTGGGAGTTCGAGGGCACCTCGAACGACTTCGCCGGACCGAACGATCCGGCCACGCTCGCGAACGACCGGACGATCGACGCGGGGGAGACCCACACCTACACGGTCACCGTCGTGGCGGCGGTCACCGAGCAGGCGATCGACGACGGCACGACCGAGTGCCCGTCGGGCGAGGAGACGGCGGGCGGGTTCCTCAACACCGCGCTGCTGACCTCGGGTCAGCAGGAGACCCCGGTCGACGCCTGCGCCGAGCCGGTGTTCCCCGAGATCGAGAAGCACGGCGGCGTGACCATCGACAACGGCGACGGGACGTTCGACATCGAGTACTTCGTCACCGTCACCTACCCGGAGTCGGACCTGGAACCCCTTCCCGAGTCGGTGGCCTACGACCTGACCGACGCTCCGGTGCTGCCGGCAGGCGTCGAGCTGGACGGCGACTGGACCGCAGAAGCCGCCGACGATGCGACGCCGGACCCGACCGACCCGACCTGGGACGGCACCGGAACGTGGACCGTCGTCGACGACGGCGAGCTCACGCCCGAGGACGACGTGCACACCTACCGGGTGTTCGCGACGGTCGCGGTCACCGCGCCGCCGACCGGCGAGCCGCAGACCTGCGACGAGACCGAGGGCCAGGGCATCGTGATCCTCAATGTCGGCACGGTCACCTCCGGTGACTACGTGGCGGATGACGACGGCTGCCAGATCGTCCACTTCGACGACGTGGGCATCGAGAAGACCGCGGTGCTCGCCGAGGGCGAGGAGTCGGTGGAGCCGGGCGACGAGTACAGCTACGAGCTGACCGTCACCAACTACGGCACGCGCCCCGCGGTCAATGTCCGCGTGACCGATGACGACCTCAACGACCGGCTCGACATCCTCGGGCTCACCGTGTCGCCCGCCGAGGTCACCTGGCACACCGCACCCGGCTGGACCGAGAACGGCGCGGACCAGACGAACGACGTGGTCGACCTCACCCTCGATGTGCTGGGCGTCGGCGAGTCGGCCGTGATCACCATCGACGTGGAATTCCTGGCCTACGAGCAGGAGCCGGTGCTCTACGACCACGACGGCGACCCCGAGACCCCCGAAATCGAGGGCCTCCCGCCGCTGGTCGGCGACGAGGGGCTGCCCGAGATCCCCGAGCCGATCGACGTGCTCGAGAACACGGCGTGCGTCTCTCTCGAGGGAGCGGACCCGCAGTTCGCCGCCCTCGCGGAAGCCGTGGCACTCGCAGGCGACGGCAACCCCGAGAACGACTGCGACTCGGCCGAAGTGCCGGCCCGCGACGTCGTCGCTCTCGTCTACACGCGCTGCGTGAACGATGCGCCGTTCCTCGGGTGGGCGGTCACCCGGTCGGCTCTCCTGCAGAACACGCCGATCGACTTCCGGTGGGAGCCGAACAACGCGGACGTGACGCCCGAGACGACGCCGCCGTTCGTGGCCGATCAGTTCACCGGCACGGGTGTCTGGGCGGAGGAGATCTCCTGGCCGGGCTCGGTGTTCACACCGCCGCCGTCGAGCATCTCGATCGACTATCCCGGATGGCGTGCCATCGAGGCATCCGACATCGTCCCGGGCTCGATCCCGACGCAGTACTACCTGCCCGGCACCGCCGTCGTGATGACACCGGCGCAGCAGGCGGACTACGTGTTCAACGGGTTGATCCTCGACCCGAGCGAGCTCGACTTCGCCTGGCGCGGTGTCACCGACATCACGTTCACCGTGAATCCGACGCTCGAGTTCTCGACGGCGTACCCGCCGGCGACACCCGCCTGCTTCGTCGCCCGCCACACCGAGCTCGAGGTGGAGAAGACGGCGAGCGTCGAGCGGACGGAGCCGGGCGCGTCGTTCAGCTACACGCTGGACGTGGCGAACGTGAGCGAAGACTCGGCCGCCGAGGGCGTGGTCGTGACCGACGCCATCCCGGCCGACGTCAAGATCACCCAGGTGAACTGGACGGGCAAGGGCGACGCCGACGTGTTCCCGAACTGGCAGTCCTGCGAGGTGACGGGCCAGAACAGCGCCGGCTACGGCGGCACGCTCGAGTGCGTGCTGTACGGTCCGCTGCAGCCGATCAACTCCGACAACGGCGGCGCGTCCGTCGCTCCGAGGATCACTCTGTCGGCCACGGTGAACCCGCAGTCGAGCGCGAACACGATCACGAACGTCGCGGTCGTGGACTACTACACGTTCGGCGACCCGGACGATCCGGGCCGGGACTCCGACGACGCGACCATCCTCCTGTCGACGCTGCCGGCCACGGGCGGCGGCCCCCTGGTGCCGCTGCTGATGCTCGGCTTCCTGGCGCTGCTCGCCGGCGTCACGGCCGTGGTCGTGACACGGCGCCGGCGCGGAGAGATCAAGCCCACCCTGTGATCCTCTGGAGAGGGCGGGCGTCCCAAGGGCCCGCCCTCTCCTCAGGATCGGGCGCGCCCGCCCGCGCAGTCAGAGAGCAGAGGCGATGACCGCTCGCAGCCGGCTGCCGAACGCGTCGGGGGAGAACCGCGCCGCATTCCCCTGGACCGCGGCCGGATTCCAGTCATCCGGGAAGGCGCCGACCGCTCGGGTGATCGCCTCCACGGACTCGTTCTCGATGAACGCGCCGGAGACCCCCTCCTCGGTGGAATCCAGGAACCCGCCCGCTCGCAGCAGAAGGGCAGGCGTGCCCAAGGCCCCCGCCTCGACCGGGGTCAGCCCGAAGTCCTCTCGCGAGACCGAGATCAGCGCGCGGGAGCCGGCGTACAGCCACCGCAACTGAGAGTCCGAGACCTGCCCCACCGCGACCACATTCGCAGGCAGATCGGATGCCGCAGGCATGCCGACGATGACGAGCCGCTGCCGCGGCATCCCTGCGAACGCGGCGATGAGTCGCTGCGTCCCCTTGTAGCCGCGCGCGCGGCTCACCGTGAGAAACGCGCCCGGCGACACGCCCGCAACCGGCTCCTGCGGTCCGCCGACGTCGATCGTCACGGGCGGGTGGATCACCTCGGCGTCGATGCCGTAGACCCGGTGCACCCGCGCCGCCACCGACGTCGAGTTCGCGATGTAGACGTCGGCCGTCGCAGCAGCGCGCTGGTCCCACCGTCGCAGCGACGGCGAGAGCCCCTGCAGGGCCAGGCGGACCGCAGGCGGATGCCCCTGCACGTAATCGTCGCGCTGATACAGCCACCGCGCGGGGTTGTGGCAGTAGACCACTTTCAGCGTGCCGGCCGTGGTCCGGACGCCGTGGGCCCAGCCTGACGAACTGCAGACGACCACATCGGCACTGATCGGGGGGAGGCGCGACCATGCGCCTGCCAGGAACGGCAGCGCACGCCGCATGTCCCCGTTCAGGCGATGCAGCGCGCGGGACCGGCTCTCATGCACCTCGAAGCCTGCGAAGCCGTCGAAAGTGCGTTCCGGTGCGTACACCGAGGTCACCACGTCGCGTGCGGCGAACGTGCGCGCGACCTCGAGTGCGACGCGCTCGGCACCGCCGCGCTGCGTCAGATAGTCGTGCGCGACGACGGCGTCGAGCGCGCGTGCGGATGAAGCTGACACGGCGTCAGTAGGCGGTGTCACCCGGCCGGAAGACGGCCTTCACGGTGCGGAGCAGGATCGCCAGGTCACCGATGAGCGAGTAGTTCTCGATGTACGAGAGATCGAGGCGGACGCTGTCTTCCCAAGAGAGGCTGGAGCGCCCGCTCACCTGCCAGATGCCCGTGATGCCCGGCTTCATGAGGAAGCGGCGGTGCACGTGGTCGTGATACTGATCCACCTCCTGGCGCAGCGGCGGGCGGGGGCCGACCAGCGACATGTTGCCCGTGAGGACGTTGACCAGCTGCGGCAGCTCATCGAGGCTGTGGCGACGCATGAAGCGTCCGATCGCCGTGACACGCGGATCCTCGCGCAGCTTGAAGAGCACCTCGTTGCCGATGCCGGTCGTGCCCGCGGCGGGGAGGGCGACCAGGCGGGCCTCGGCATCGTCGACCATGGTGCGGAACTTGAGCATGTGGAAGGTGCGGCCGTGCAGGCCCACGCGCTCCTGCCGGAAAAGGGCAGGTCCAGGGCTCGATGCGCGTACGAGAAGCGCCAGCGCCAGCAGCAGAGGCGAGAGCAGGAGCAGCCCGAGCGCCGCGCCGACCGCGTCGCTTGCCCGCTTTATGATGCGCTGGCCGGCGCTGAGTCGCGGGATCTCGACGTGGATCAGTGGCAGGCCTGCCACCGGCACCGCATGGATCCGCGGGCCGGCGACATCCACGATGCCGGGAGCGAGGACGAGGTGCTGCTGGCCTGACTCGAGGTTCCACGAGATGCGCTTGACCTTGGCCGGCGGCAGATCGTCCGTGCTGGTCACGCCCACCGTGTCGGCGGCCGATGTCTCGAGCGCCCACTCGACGTCGTCGACGTTGCCGAGGATAGGGATGTCGGTGCCCTCGAGGTGGGAGCCGGCGACTCCGCCGGGCACGCAGGCGCCGACCACCGTGTAGCCCGCGTCGGGGGTGCGCATCAGCTCACGGCTGAGATCGGCGACGGAGCGCTCCGAGCCGACGAGCAGGGTCCGGGCGGTGAAACGACCCGCACGCCGCTCTCGCAGGAGCCAGCCCCGCCACAGAACCCGGGAGCCCAGAAGGAGCGCGAGGCCCAGCGGAAGCGACACCAGCAGGTACCCCCGTGCGACGTCCACCCGGAGCACGAAGGCGATGATCGCCACGAGACCGAACACTCGCAGACTGGCGTCGGCGACACGGCGGTACTCCGGGATGCCCGACCCCAAGACGCGAGCCGTGCGGGAGTCGTTGAGGGCCAGTGCCCACATCCAGGTCGTGACCAGGACGAGACCCATCGCGGTGTAGGAGAACGGTGAGACGGTGCTCTCGGGTCGGATGACAACGGTCTCGCTGAATCCCTCGAACCAGACGAGTTGGGCGCCGAAGACCGCGAGTGTCGCGGCGATCAGATCGGTCAGCCAGATGCGTCGACCGAGCCGCCGTCGCCAGTCGGGAGTGCGCGCGTTCGCCAGCGCTGTGTCCCTTGCAGAGATCGACAGCGACCCATAGCCCAAAGATGCCGCCACCTGCAGAGCCCTCCCCGACCTGCACCCAGAAATCCGTCCTAGGGGCGGGCATCGGGTAGGTGCCTCGCGATTCACCGGTCCCAACCGGCGATCCAGACGACGGATTCAGAGGGAGCGTACCACCCGTATTGACGAACGTCACCGGGTCAGTCCTTTTGCGGCGGCCGCGCGGTGCCCACGACCGCCCGAACGCGATGGGGAGAATCACCCATGCGCCGGTTTCGCACGACAGGATGCCGCACGATAGCCTGCTTCCGACGGTTCAATGTCCCGCCTGCCCATCCGTACGGGGTCGGCGGAACTCGTTCTCCCCCAAGTTGTACGGGTGATCCGAACGACGTGCCCCCGCGCGTCGTGAGATGTCGGCGTGCCCCCGCGCGTCGCAGAGAAGTACCGGCGTGCCCCCGCACGTCGCAGAGAAGTACCGGCGTGCCCCCGCACGTCGCTGGGAAGTACGGCGTGCTCTCTGCGCGCCGCTGGGAAAGACGGCGCGCTCTGCGCGCCGCTGGGACGACGCTCCACGTCGATTAGGGGATGCAGTGCGCAAGAGAACTTTGAAAGCTTTGGCTGGGGCGTTGGTCGCCGCGGCCCTGGTCGTGGCTCCGCTGGTGACCGCCGGCGCGACCGCAGCCGATGTGGACTGGCCGGCGGACACCGTCGGCGTCAAGGGTGAGCTCGTGTCGGCCGATGGCATGAATCAGACCGGGGACTGGGAAGATTTCACGGATCACGAGGCCACCTGTTACGAGGGTGGCGGCTCGCATGGGACGGTGACGAACAACGGCCTGACGGTCACCCTCAAACCGTTCGGTGAGAACTGGGACGGAGACCACTGGGAACTCCTCGCCATCAAGGCGGGCAACGTGTGGAACAACGTCATCGTTCACCCGGAGGTCGGCGTCGCCTACGCCTCGCCTCCCAACAAGAGCGGCAATCAGGCCGCGGTCTCTCACTGGATCGTCTGCAAGGGCACGACGCCGGACGAAGAGCCTGACCCCGAGGTCATCACACCGACCCTCAGCTGGACGCCGCCGTCGTGCGTCGCAGCGGGAACCCTTACCAAGGGCCTGCGCGTGACGTGGTCCTCCGTGGACAACGGGGACGGCACCACGACCTGGACCGCTTCGCCTGAGGAGGGAACGGTCTTCGCCGACGACGCGCAGATCAGCTGGGTCGTTCCGAACCTCAGCATCCGCACGAACTGCGAGGTGCCCCCACCGCTCGTCGAACCCGGTGAATGGGAAGACGGCGTCTGGGCCTGCGGCGACACCGTCGTGACGCAGACGCGCGAGATCAGCACCACCACCTACACGCGCGACGGCGAGGGCGTCCTCGTCCCGTCGACCGCGAAGAACACCGAGACCCAGACGCGTCCCCTCACGCAGGCCGAGCTCGCAGAATGCCCGCTCGTCCCCGGTGAGATCCAGTCGGTGTGCGTCGGCGACGTGCCGTACCTCGGCTACCAGGTGACGCTGCCGGAGGGCTTCGTGGCCGACAGCGCCAATCCCGTCACGATCACGTTCGTGAACCCGGACGGCGAGGACTACGTCGTCGAGGACCAGCCCCTGAGCGGCGCGCTGCTCTGGCCCGGTGCGTCCGACGGCGACCCGAAGATGTGGCCGGGCTGGGATCTCGTCGACGGCGAGTACGTCCAGACCGACGGCAACTTCGCGTGGACCCGCGCGGGCGTCACGGTCGAGTTCGCGGTCAACCCGACGTACACGACCGAGGTCGAGTACCCGCAGGCGACCGCGCTGTGCGCCAACCCGCCCGTGAGCGACGGCGACGACCCCACCACCGGCACCCCGACGTCGACCGACGCCGAGGCGCTGGCCGTGACCGGCGGCGGCATCAACCCGATCGTCGTGGCAGCGGGCGGAACGGCGCTCCTCGCCGGCATCGCGGTCGTGGCGACCGCGGCCTACCGTCGCCGTCACGCGAGCATGCAGTAGCACCGACGGATAGTCGAGAGGGCGGTCGCGCACAGCGCGGCCGCCCTCTCCGTTGCCGCGCGGCATCCGCCGTCTGGGAAACGGCCGAGCATACTCGCGACGCGACACGCCCGAGTTTGCGACACGCCCGGGCTGCACGTAGACTAGTGAGGTTCCACATTCCGGCGCCCCTCTTGGCGTGCGTCGGATCACTGTCAGGGCAGTGCATAGGCAGGCGCAACGCGCAGGGTCCTAGGCCGCGGGCAGCAGAACCACCACATCTCGAATCCATCCACAGCGGAGCCATGCTTCGCGCGCAGACGGAGAACGGATGCCGGGAGCAGCGCTTCGGCGCGACGCCCGGATTGACAGCAGAACAGCGGTGCAGCATCCCTCGACAAGCTCGGGAACCGAGCGGCCGCGAGGAGTAAGTGCCATGGCGCCCCGTGCGCCACGTGCGTCCAATGCCACTGGGGTATGACGCGAGAAAGAGAGTGAGCAGACAATGGCGGGACAGAAGATCCGCATTCGCCTGAAGTCGTACGACCACGAGGTCATCGACTCGTCGGCACGAAAGATCGTCGACACCGTGACCCGTGCGGGCGCGACGGTCGTGGGCCCCGTGCCCCTCCCGACGGAGAAGAACGTGATCGCCGTGATCCGTTCTCCCCACAAGTACAAGGACAGCCGCGAGCACTTCGAGATGCGCACCCACAAGCGTCTGATCGACATCGTCGACCCGACGCCCAAGGCTGTCGACTCGCTCATGCGTCTCGACCTCCCGGCCGATGTCAACATCGAGATCAAGCTCTGAGGTTCGACATGGCTGACATCAACTCAAAGGTTTCCAAGGGCCTGCTCGGCACCAAGCTCGGCATGACCCAGGTGTGGGACGAGAACGGCAAGCTCGTTCCCGTCACCGTCATCGAGATCGCACCGAACGTGGTCACGCAGGTGCGTACGCCCGAGAAGGACGGCTACAAGGCCGTCCAGATCGCGTACGGCCAGATCGACCCCCGCAAGGTGAACCAGCCCCTCACGGCCCACTTCGAGGCCGCGGGTGTCACCCCGCGCCGTCACCTCACCGAGGTCCGCACCGCGGACGCTGCTGACTACTCGCTCGGTCAGGAGCTCACGGTGGACGGCACGTTCGAGGCCGGCCAGCTGGTCGACGTCGTCGGCACCAGCAAGGGCAAGGGCACCGCGGGTGTCATGAAGCGCCACAACTTCAAGGGCGTCTCCGCTTCGCACGGTGCCCACCGCAACCACCGCAAGCCCGGTTCGATCGGCGCCTCGTCGACGCCGAGCCGCGTCTTCAAGGGCATGCGCATGGCCGGCCGTATGGGTGGCGAGCGCGTGACCGTCCTCAACCTCAAGGTGCACGCCGTCGACGCCGAGAAGGGTCTGCTGCTCGTCAAGGGCGCCGTCCCCGGTGCTCGTGGCCGCATCGTCTACGTCCGCAACGCAGTGAAGGGTGCCTGATCTCATGGCTGACACCACTCTCGCGCTCGACGTCCTGAAGGCAGACGGCACGGCGGCTGGTTCCGTCGAACTGCCGGCTTCGATCTTCGACGTCAAGACGAACATCCCGCTCATCCACCAGGTCGTCGTCGCGCAGCTCGCGGCGGCTCGCCAGGGCACCCACTCGACCAAGCGTCGCGGTGAGGTCTCGGGCGCCGGCCGCAAGCCCTTCAAGCAGAAGGGCACGGGTAACGCCCGTCAGGGCTCCATCCGCGCGCCTCAGATGACCGGCGGTGGCATCGTGCACGGCCCCAAGCCGCGCGACTACTCGCAGCGCACCCCCAAGAAGATGATCGCGGCCGCCCTTCTGGGCGCGCTCAGCGACCGTGCTCGTGGTGAGCGCCTGCACGTCGTCGAGACGTTCGGCATCGAGGGCGCGCCCTCGACCAAGACCGCAGCAGCGGTCTTCGCCAGCGTCAACGCGACCAAGAACGTGCTCGTCGTCGTGGACCGCGATGACGACGTCACCGTGCTGAGCGTGCGCAACATCTCGTTCGCCCACGTGCTGCCGTTCGACCAGCTCAACGCGTACGACGTGATCGTCTCGGACGACATCGTCTTCACCAAGGCTGCCCTCGACGCGTTCATCGCGTCGAAGAGCGCCGTCACCGAGGAGGCCTCGGCATGACCGCCGTTTACAAGGACCCGCGCGACATCATCCTGAAGCCGGTCGTTTCGGAGAAGAGCTACGGGCTCATCGACGAGGGCAAGTACACCTTCCTCGTCGACCCCCGCGCTTCGAAGACCGAGATCAAGCTCGCGATCGAGAAGATCTTCGGCGTCAAGGTCGCAGCGGTCAACACGCTCAACCGCACGGGCAAGGCCCGTCGTACCCGCTTCGGCACCGGCAAGCGCAAGGACACCAAGCGCGCCATCGTGACCCTGAAGTCGGGCACCATCGACATCTTCACGGCAGTCGGCTGACGGTCGGGATAGAGGACTAGAGATATGGCTATTCGCAAGTACAAGCCCACGACCCCGGGTCGCCGCGGCTCGTCGGTGGCCGACTTCGCCGAGATCACCCGATCGACGCCCGAGAAGTCGCTCCTCCGCCCGCTCAGCAAGACCGGTGGCCGCAACAACCAGGGCCGCATCACCACGCGTCACATCGGTGGTGGCCACAAGCGTCAGTACCGCGTCATCGACTTCCGTCGCAATGACAAGGACGGCGTCAACGCCAAGGTCGCTCACATCGAGTACGACCCCAACCGCACCGCGCGCATCGCGCTCCTGCACTACTTCGACGGCGAGAAGCGCTACATCCTCGCGCCGAACAAGCTGTCGCAGGGCGACATCGTGGAGTCGGGCGCCTCGGCTGACATCAAGCCGGGCAACAACCTGCCGCTGAAGAACATCCCCACCGGTACCGTGATCCACGCCATCGAGCTCCGCCCCGGCGGCGGCGCGAAGCTGGCGCGCTCGGCCGGCACGTCGGTTCGCCTCGTGGCGAAGGACGGCCCCTACGCCCAGCTGCGTCTGCCCTCGGGCGAGATCCGCAACGTCGACGCGCGCTGCCGCGCGACCGTCGGCGAGGTCGGCAACGCCGAGCAGTCGAACATCAACTGGGGCAAGGCCGGCCGCAACCGCTGGAAGGGCATCCGCCCGACCGTCCGCGGTGTCGCGATGAACCCGGTCGACCACCCCCACGGTGGTGGTGAGGGTAAGACCTCCGGTGGTCGTCACCCGGTTTCGCCGTGGGGTCAGTCCGAAGGACGCACCCGTCACGCGAACAAGGAAAGCGACAAGTACATCGTCCGTCGTCGCAACGCCGGCAAGAAGCGGAAGTAGGAGTAGAGGAAGATGCCTCGCAGCCTTAAGAAGGGCCCCTTCGTCGACGAGCACCTGCTTCGCAAGGTCGTCGTCCAGAACGAAGCCGGCACCAAGAACGTCATCAAGACCTGGTCGCGCCGTTCGATGATCATCCCGGCCATGCTGGGTCACACCATCGCCGTGCACGACGGACGCAAGCACATCCCCGTGTTCGTGTCCGAGACCATGGTCGGCCACAAACTGGGCGAGTTCGCGCCCACCCGCACCTTCCGCGGCCACGTGAAGGACGACAAGAAGGGCCGCCGCCGCTGACGCGGGGGCAGAGGAGAGAGAAATGGTGGAGTCCATCGCACGCGTGCGACACATCCGCGTGACCCCTCAGAAGGCTCGTCGTGTCGTCGCGCTCATCAAGGGCAAGCAGGCTGAGGAGGCCCTGGCCATCCTCAAGTTCGCGCCGCAGGGTGCGAGCGAGCCGATCTACAAGCTCGTCGCCGCCGGAATCGCGAACGCTCGCGTGAAGGCAGACAAGGACGGCGAGTACCTGGACGAGCAGGACCTGTACGTGGCCAACGCGTACGTCGACGAGGGCGCGACGCTCAAGCGTTTCCGCCCCCGCGCGCAGGGTCGTGCCTTCCAGATCAAGAAGCGCACCAGCCACATCACCGTCGTGCTGTCGACCCCCGAGGTCACCGACACGACGCCGGCTGCCAAGACCAAGAAGGCGAGCAAGTAATGGGACAGAAAGTCCACCCCTACGGCTTCCGCCTCGGCATCACGACCGACCACGTGTCGCGCTGGTTCTCGGACTCGACGAAGCCCGGTCAGCGTTACGCCGACTACGTCGCCGAGGACATCAAGATCCGCAAGCTCCTGCAGACCCAGCTCGACCGGGCCGGCGTGAGCAACATCGAGATCGAGCGCACCCGTGACCGCGTCCGCGTCGACATCCACACCGCCCGCCCGGGCATCGTGATCGGTCGTCGCGGCGCCGAGGCCGAGCGCATCCGCGCCGACCTCGAGAAGCTCACCGGCAAGCAGATCCAGCTGAACATCCTCGAGGTCAAGAACCCCGAGGCCGACGCTCAGCTCGTCGCGCAGGGCATCGCCGAGCAGCTCACCGCTCGCGTGGCGTTCCGCCGCGCGATGCGCAAGGGCCTGCAGGGCGCCCAGCGCGCCGGCGCCAAGGGCGTCCGCATCCAGGTCTCCGGCCGCCTCGGCGGCGCCGAGATGAGCCGTTCGGAGTTCTACCGCGAGGGTCGTGTGCCGCTGCACACGCTGCGCGCGAACATCGACTACGGCTTCTACGAGGCGAAGACCACCTTCGGCCGCATCGGCGTGAAGGTCTGGATCTACAAGGGCGACCTCACCAACAAGGAGCTCGCTCGCGAGCAGGCGAACCAGAAGCCGGCCCGCGACCGCGGCGACCGTCGCGGCCCCCGCGACCGTGGCGACCGTGGCGATCGCCGCAACGAGGCCCCCGTGGCAGAAGGAGCATCGGCGTAATGCTTATTCCCCGCAAGGTCAAGTACCGCAAGCAGCACCACCCGGGTCGCTCCGGCCAGGCCACCGGCGGCACGAAGGTCTCCTTCGGCGAGTTCGGCATCCAGGCCCTCACGCCCGCGTATGTGACGAACCGTCAGATCGAGTCCGCTCGTATCGCGATGACCCGTCACATCAAGCGTGGCGGCAAGGTGTGGATCAACATCTACCCCGACCGTCCGCTCACCAAGAAGCCGGCCGAAACCCGCATGGGTTCCGGTAAGGGTTCGCCCGAGTGGTGGGTCGCAAACGTCAAGCCGGGTCGCGTCCTCTTCGAGGTCGCCGGCGTCAACGAGGAACTCGCTCGTGAGGCCCTGACCCGCGCTATCCACAAGCTGCCCCTGAAGGCACGCATCATCAAGCGCGAGGAGGGCGACGCGTAATGGCGATCGGCACCAAGACGCTCGCTCCGAGCGAGCTCGACACGTTCGAAGACCAGCGCCTCGTCGAGGAGCTGCGCAAGGCCAAGGAAGAGCTGTTCAACCTGCGCTTCCAGTCGGCCACCGGCCAGCTCGAGAGCCACGGCCGCATCCGTGCGGTCAAGCGCGACATCGCGCGGCTCTACACCGTGATCCGTGAGCGCGAGCTCGGCATCCGTGCCACTCCCGCTCCGCTGGAGACGGCGACGAAGGCGAAGAAGACGAAGGCCAAGAAGGCGGATGCCGCTGACAAGGCCGCGAAGGAAGAGGCCGAGTAATGGCTGACACGAAGAAGGCCGCCGACGCGGTCGAGACCAAGGGTCACGAGTCGTCCGAGCACGATGTGCGCGACGTCGACGCCCGCGGCTACCGCAAGGCCCGCCGCGGCTACGTCGTCAGCGACAAGATGGACAAGACCATCGTCGTCGAGGTCGAGGACCGCGTGAAGCACCCGCTCTACGGCAAGGTCATCCGCCGCACCTCCAAGGTGAAGGCGCACGACGAAGGCAACACGGCCGGCATCGGCGACCTGGTGCTCATCAACGAGACCCGCCCGCTCAGCGCCACGAAGCGCTGGCGTCTGGTCGAGATCCTGGAGAAGGCCAAGTGATTCAGAACGAGTCCCGCCTCAAGGTCGCCGACAACACGGGCGCCAAGGAGCTGCTCACCATCCGCGTTCTCGGCGGCTCGAACCGCCGTTACGCGGGCGTGGGTGACATCATCGTGGCCACCGTCAAGGACGCGATCCCGGGCGGCAACGTCAAGAAGGGCGATGTGGTCAAGGCCGTCATCGTCCGTACCGTCAAGCAGACCCGTCGTAGCGACGGCTCTTACATCAAGTTCGACGAGAACGCCGCCGTGATCCTGAAGAGCGACGGGGAGCCCCGCGGCACCCGCATCTTCGGCCCGGTCGGCCGTGAGCTTCGCGACAAGAAGTTCATGAAGATCGTCTCGCTCGCACCGGAGGTGATCTGACCACATGGCCAAGATCAAGAAGGGTGACCTGGTTCAGGTCCTCAACGGCAAGAAGCAGGACAAGGGCGGCGACCGCGGCAAGCAGGGCAAGGTCCTCGAGGTCCTCGCCGACCAGAACCGCGTCATCGTCGAGGGCGTCAACTTCGTCACGAAGCACAACCGCGTCGGTCAGTCGCAGCGCGGCACCAAGACGGGCGGCATCGAGACGATGGAAGCCCCGATCCACATCTCCAACGTCGCCGTCGTCGACCCCTCGACCAAGAAGCCGACCCGTGTCGGCCACCGGGTCGAGGAGCAGACCAAGGACGGCGTGAAGCGCACCGTCCGCGTGCGCTACGCGAAGAAGTCAGGCAAGGACCTCTGATGAGCACCGCAACTGCCGCGCCGGCTGGCAAGATCCAGCCGCGCCTGAAGCAGAAGTACAACACCGAGATCAAGAAGGCTCTGCAGGACGAGTTCGGCTACGCCAACGTCATGCAGACGCCCGGCCTGGTCAAGGTCGTCGTGAACACCGGTGTCGGCGAGGCAGCTCGCGACAGCAAGGTGATCGATGGCGCGGTCGACGACCTCACCAAGATCACCGGCCAGAAGCCGGTCGTGACCAAGGCCCGCAAGTCCATCGCACAGTTCAAGCTGCGCGAGGGTCAGGCCATCGGCGCGCACGTCACCCTCCGGGGCGACCGCGCGTGGGAGTTCATCGACCGTCTCGTCAACCTCGCCCTGCCCCGCATCCGCGACTTCCGCGGCCTGTCGGGTGCGCAGTTCGACGGCAACGGCAACTACACGTTCGGTCTCCAGGAGCAGTCCGTGTTCCACGAGATCAACCAGGACAAGATCGACCGCGTCCGCGGCTTCGACATCACCATCGTGACGACGGCCAAGACGGATGCCGAGGGTCGCGCGCTTCTGCGCCACCTGGGCTTCCCGTTCAAGTCGGACGACGCGCAGGCGTAACTCCTGAAACGGATGCCGCGGCCGGCGCGCGAGCGGCGGTCGCGGCATCCGATCACATAACTGAATACGGCAATCATGGAAGGTCGTCTGGCGTGTAACGGCAGCCGATACCTCGTGAACAAAGGAATCAACAAATGACAATGACAGACCCGGTCGCAGATATGCTGACCCGTCTGCGCAACGCGAACTCGGCGCACCACGACTCGGTGTCCCTGCCGAATTCCAAGCTCAAGACCCACATCGCCGAGATCCTCAAGCAGGAGGGCTACATCTCCGCGTGGGAGATCAGCGACGCTCGCGTCGGCCAGACCCTCACGCTGACGCTCAAGTACGGCCCGAACCGCGAGCGGTCGATCGCCGGCATCAAGCGCGTCTCCAAGCCCGGCCTCCGCGTCTACGCGAAGTCCACCGAGATCCCGCGCGTCCTCGGCGGCCTCGGCGTCGCGATCCTGTCCACCTCCTCCGGTCTTCTCACCGACCGCCAGGCAGAGCAGAAGGGCGTGGGTGGGGAAGTCCTCGCCTACGTGTGGTGATCTGACATGTCGCGAATCGGTCGTCTTCCGATCGACATCCCCGCCGGCGTGACCATTTCGGTCGAGGGCCAGGATGTCGCCGTCAAGGGCCCCAAGGGCGAGCTCGCGCTCACCGTGGCCCGTCCCATCGAAGTCAAGGTCGAAGAGGGCCAGGTCATCGTGACCCGTCCCGACGACGAGCGCGAGTCGCGCTCGCTGCACGGCCTGACCCGCACGCTCATCAACAACAACATCATCGGTGTCACCCAGGGCTATTCCAAGGGCCTTGAGGTCGTCGGCACGGGTTACCGCGTGGCGCAGAAGGGCAGCTCGATCGAGTTCGCCCTCGGCTTCTCGCACCCGGTCCTGATCGACCCGCCCGCCGGCATCACCCTGACCGTCGAGGGCAACAACAAGGTCACCGTGAGCGGCATCGACAAGCAGGCGGTCGGCGAGGCCGCGGCCAACATCCGCAAGATCCGCAAGCCCGAGCCGTACAAGGGCAAGGGCGTGCGGTATGCGGGCGAGGTCGTCCGCCGCAAGGCCGGAAAGAGTGGTAAGTAACCATGGCTGTCAAGACAAAGACTCAGGCGCGTTCGCGCCGTCATGCCCGCCTTCGCAAGAAGGTCGTCGGCACCCCCGAGCGTCCGCGCCTGGTCGTCACGCGCTCGGCCCGCCACGTCTTCGTGCAGATCGTAGACGACAGCAAGGGCCACACACTGGCCTCCGCCTCGACGCTCGAGACCGACCTGCGCGCGTCCGACGTTGACAAGACCGCCAAGGCCCGCAAGGTCGGCGAGCTCCTCGCGGAGCGCGCGAAGGCCGCCGGTGTCTCGGATGTCGTGTTCGACCGTGGCGGCAACCGCTACGCGGGCCGTGTCGCGGCGATCGCCGACGGCGCCCGCGAGGGAGGTCTGAACCTGTGAGTGACAACAAGGAGAACATCGTGACCGAGCAGGCAGCTGCCGAGGCTCCGGCCGAGGCCGCCGCGACGGCGCCCGCCGAGCGCGAGCGCGAGCCGCGCCGCGGTGGACGCGAGCGCAACCAGACCCGTGGTGACCGTGGCGGTCGTGACCGCAACGAGAGCCAGTTCCTGGAGCGCGTCGTCACCATCAACCGCGTGTCGAAGGTCGTCAAGGGTGGTCGTCGCTTCAGCTTCACCGCGCTCGTCGTCGTCGGCGACGGCAACGGTGTGGTCGGCGTCGGCTACGGCAAGGCCCGTGAGGTGCCGCTGGCGATCTCGAAGGGCGTCGAAGAGGCCAAGCGCAACTTCTTCCGCGTGCCGCGCGTCGGCTCGACCATCCCGCACCCCGTGCAGGGTGAGGCCGCTGCCGGTGTGGTGCTGCTGCGCCCGGCCGCTGCCGGTACCGGTGTCATCGCCGGTGGTCCGGTGCGTGCCGTGCTCGAGTGCGCCGGCATCCACGACGTGCTGTCGAAGTCGCTCGGCTCGTCGAACACGATCAACATCGTCCACGCGACGGTGGAGGCCCTGAAGCAGCTCGAGGAGCCCCGTGCGGTCGCCGCGCGTCGCGGTCTCGACTTCGACCAGGTCGCCCCCGCCCGTCTCGTCCGTGCCGAGGCTGAGGCCGCGGCCGCTGCGAAGGCAGGTGTCTGATGGCTGCGCGTCTGAAGGTCACGCAGGTCAAGTCCAAGGTGAGCGAGAAGCAGAACCAGCGCGACACGCTGCGTTCGCTCGGTCTGAAGCGGATCGGCGACTCGGTCGTCCGTCCCGACGACGCGCAGACGCGCGGCTACGTCCGGACCGTCGCTCACCTCGTAAAGGTTGAGGAGATCGACTGATGGCTGAGAAGGCCCAGAAGAACGAAGCCGTCGAGGCTGAGAAGGCGCCCAAGAAGGCTCCTGCCAAGAAGGCTGCTGCCCCCAAGGCTGCGGCCGACAAGGCGCCGGCCAAGAAGGCTGCCGCCCCCAAGAAGGCTGCGCCCAAGAAGGACGTCCCGGCTGCACGCCCGGGCGTGCTGAAGGTGCACCACCTGCGTCCGGTCCCCGGATCCAACACCCCGAAGACCCGCGTGGGTCGTGGTGAGGGTTCGAAGGGCAAGACCGCCGGCCGTGGCACCAAGGGCCAGAAGGCCCGCTACCAGGTCAAGGTGGGCTTCGAGGGTGGCCAGATGCCGCTGCACATGCGCACCCCGAAGCTGCGCGGCTTCAAGAACCCGTTCCGCGTCGAGTACCAGGTCGTGAACCTGGACAAGCTCGCGGAGCTGTACCCGGCCGGTGGCGACGTCACCGTCGGCGACCTGGTCGCCAAGGGTGCAGTGCGCAAGAACGAGAAGGTCAAGGTGCTCGGCACCGGCGACATCTCGGTGAAGCTGACCGTGTCGGTCGACAAGGTCTCGGGTTCTGCCGAGCAGAAGATCGTCGCCGCGGGCGGAACCGTCAAGTAATACGCGCACAGTGGGGGCCGGAGCTTGCTCCGGCCCCCACTGGGTTACCCTGGACGTCGGCACGTCTGCGTGCCGACGCCCCCCTCTGGAGGAATCCTCTTGTTCAGCGCCATCGCGCGGATCTTCCGCACACCCGACCTGCGTCGGAAGATCGCATTCACCCTGGCGATCATCGCCCTGTACCGCTTCGGTGCGCACATCCCGGCGCCGTTCGTCAACTTCCCGAACGTGCAGACGTGTCTGCGGGCCTCCGAGGGCACCGAGGGACTGCTGTCGCTGGTCAACCTGTTCTCGGGTGGCGCACTGCTGCAGCTGTCGATTTTCGCGCTGGGCGTGATGCCGTACATCACGGCGACGATCATCGTGCAGCTGCTGCGCGTCGTCATCCCGCACTTCGAGACCCTCTACAAAGAGGGCCAGTCGGGCCAGGCCCGCCTGACGCAGTACACGCGCTACCTCACGATCGCGCTGGCGCTGCTGCAGTCGACCACCCTGGTCACCGTGGCCCGCAGCGGCCAGCTCTTCGGGACCACCGGTGTTCCCGAGTGCCAGCAGCTCCTCACCAACGACGTGTGGTGGGCGCAGCTCCTGATGATCATCACGATGACCGCCGGCACCGGCCTCATCATGTGGTTCGCCGAGCTCGTCACCGAGCGCGGCATCGGCAACGGCATGTCGCTGCTGATCTTCACGTCGATCGCCGCCGCGTTCCCCGCCTCGATGTGGGCCATCGCGCAGTCCAAGGGCTTCGAGGTCTTCCTCCTCGTGCTGGCCGTCGGCATCGTCGTCGTCGCGCTGGTGGTCTACGTCGAACAGTCGCAGCGCCGCATCCCGGTGCAGTACGCCAAGCGCATGGTGGGTCGCCGCACCTACGGCGGCACCAACACGTACATCCCGATCAAGGTGAACATGGCCGGCGTCGTGCCCGTCATCTTCGCCTCGTCGCTGCTGTACATCCCGGCGCTCATCGCACAGTTCAACCAGCCACAGGCCGGTGAAGAGGTGCCCGCCTGGGTCGCGTGGATCCAGCTGTACCTGGTGCGCGGCGACCACCCGCTGTACATGGCGCTGTACTTCCTGCTCATCGTCGGGTTCACGTACTTCTACGTCGCGATCACGTTCAACCCGGTCGAGGTCGCCGACAACATGAAGAAGTACGGCGGCTTCATCCCCGGCATCCGTGCGGGTCGCCCGACGGCCGAGTACCTCGACTACGTGCTGACGCGCATCACGCTGCCGGGCTCGATCTACCTGGGTCTGATCGCACTGCTGCCCCTGATCGCACTCGCCACGGTCGGCGCCAACCAGAACTTCCCGTTCGGCGGCGCCTCGATCCTCATCATCGTCGGCGTCGGCCTCGAGACGGTGAAGCAGATCGACGCACAGCTCCAGCAGCGTCACTACGAAGGGCTTCTCCGATGACTCGTCTTCTCATCGTCGGACCGCAGGGCTCGGGCAAGGGCACGCAGGGCGTCCGCATCGCGGAGACGTTCGGTGTTCCCGCCGTCTCGACCGGCGATGTCTTCCGCGGCGCCGTCGCGGCGGGCACCGACCTCGGCCGGCAGGTGAAGGCCATCATCGAGGCCGGCGATCTGGTGCCCGACGAGCTCACGAGCGCGGTCGTGCGCGATCGCCTGTCGCAGCAGGATGCCGCAGAGGGCTTCCTCCTCGACGGCTACCCGCGCAACGTCGCCCAAGTCATGCACCTCGACGAGTTCCTCGAGGGACGCGACGAGCAGCTGGACGCGGTCATCGAGCTCGTGGTGCCGCGTGACGAGAGCATCGCCCGCATCTCGCTGCGGGCCGCGGAGCAGGGTCGCAGCGACGACACCGAAGAGGTCATCGCCAACCGTCTCGCGATCTACGAGCGCGAGACGGCGCCGATCCTCGAGGTGTACCGCACGCGCGGGATCGTCGACCGCATCGACGGCGTGGGCTCGCTCGACGAGATCACCGCCCGCATCATCGCGGCGCTCGAGGCGCGCGGTCTCAACCGCGCCGCCGCCGCCTGATCCCGTGTCGTTGCGCCGTTCGATCTACAAGTCGCCCGCCCAGCTACGGGCGATGGTCGAGCCCGGGCTCATCACGGCCGCGGCGCTCGACGCCGCACGCCGCCTGATCGCTCCGGGCGTGACGACGGCGGAGCTGGATGCCGCGGCATCCGCTCTCATCACCGCTCGAGGTGCGAAGTCCAACTTCCAGATGGTGCGCGGGTACCGCCACACCATCTGCGCCTCGGTCAACGAAGAGGTCGTGCACGGCATCCCCGGCGAGCGCGTGCTCGAGGCCGGTGACATCCTGTCGATCGATGCGGGCGCCGAGTTCAAGGGGTGGAACGGCGACTCGGCGTTCACCTTCGTGCTGCCCGACGAGTCCCGGCCCGAGATCGTGGCGGAGCGTCAGCGGCTGTCGGATGTGACCGAGGGCTCGCTCTGGGCCGGCATCGCCGCGATGGCGTCGGCCAAGCACATCGGCGAGATCGGCACGGCGGTTCAGGAGTACATCGAGGCCCACTCTCCGGAGTCCGGGACGTACGGCATCCTGCGTGAGTACGTCGGGCACGGCATCGGCCGCAAGATGCACGAGTCGCCCTCGGTCTTCAACTACCGCGTCCCGGATCCGGGACCGGAGGTGCGCCCGGGTCTCGTGCTCGCGATCGAGCCGATGGTCGTCATCGGCGACCACGCCACGTTCATCGAGGACGACGGCTGGACGGTCTCGACGCTCGACGGCACCGCCGGCTCCCACTGGGAGCACAGCGTGGCCGTGCACGAAGACGGAATCTGGGTGCTCACGGCACCCGACGGCGGTGCCGCGGGCCTGGCTCCCTTCGGTGTGACCCCGCGCGAGATCGCCTAGGAGGCCCGACATGGCACAGACCGCACGCAAGACCAACTGGTTCGCGATCTGGGTGACGGCCGGCGTCGTCGTGGCGCTCGTGCTCGTCGTCGTCCTCGTGGTGACGCTGAACAACGCGGCCACGCCCAAGCCGCTGCCGACCGAGGTCAACACCCCGTCCGCGTCGAACATCGACGGTGAGACCGGTGCGATCCTCGTCGGTGACGGCGAGGACCGCCTCGACACCTACATCGACTTCATGTGCCCGGTCTGCAACCAGTTCGAGCAGGTCTACGGCGCCGAGATCGAAAGCATGGTCGACGCCGGCGACATCACCCTCGGCATCCACCCGATCTCGATCCTCGACGATCAGTCGGACGGGACGCAGTTCTCCACGCGTGCGGCGAACGCCGCCTACTGCGTCGCCGTGGAGGATGCCGACGCGTCGCTGCCGTTCCTGCAGGCGATGTTCGAGGGCCAGCCCGCCGAGGGGACCTCGGGCCTGACGAACAACGAGATCCTCGAGATCGCGTCGGGCGTCGGCGTGACCGGGATCGACTCGTGCGTGAACGACGGCACCTACGCCGGCTTCGTGACCGCGATGACGCCGGAGACCCCGGTTCAGCCCGGGGCCGGCGGGATCGGCACCCCGACGATCGCCGTCAACGGCCAGGTCATCGCGAACTCGACCCTGCCCCCGGCGGGCGAGCTCGCGACGCTCTTCGAGTAAGCCTGCGGACGGCGCATGCCGCGGCCTACGGCATCCGTCGGTGATTTGCCGAGGTCTCCACTATCACGTATGCTTGATCTTTGGTGCGTTGCGCCTTCATTGGCGTGTCGTAGCACCGAATCCCATCCACCGCAGATCGACCGGTCTGCAGAACTGTTAGCGAGCGTATGGCGAAGAAAGACGGTGTCATCGAAATCGAGGGCGTGATCTCCGAGGCGCTGCCCAACGCGATGTTCCGCGTTGAGCTGAGCAACGGACACAAGGTCCTCGCGACGATCTCCGGCAAGATGCGGCAGAACTACATCCGCATCATCCCCGAGGACCGTGTCGTCGTGGAGCTCTCGCCCTACGACCTCACCCGCGGGCGCATCGTCTACCGCTACCGCTAGACCGGTCGAGAAGTAACGCCCCAGTGCTTCGACAGGCTCAGCAACCGAGCCGCGAAGCCTGCCCGGCGAAGACAGCGAAACAGGAAAGAACATGAAGGTCAACCCCTCCGTCAAGCCCATCTGCGACCACTGCAAGGTCATCCGTCGCCACGGTCGCGTCATGGTCATCTGCAAGTCGAACCCGCGTCACAAGCAGCGCCAGGGTTGATTCGGGTCGGGTCAATGCGAGCGCCAGCGAGCGTTGATGCGATCCCGAATCAAGGTTGAGCGAGCGAAGCGAGTCGAAACCCCGCGACGCACGACGGTCTCCACAACTGAACACATCACAGGCAGGGTCAGAACCTCTTCGGAGGGGACACCTCGGGCGGAGGCCCGGGCACCGATTCTGCTCCACACCTCCACTCACTCCATAGGAGAAACCGCATGGCACGTCTTGCCGGCGTTGACATCCCGCGCGACAAGCGCGTGGTGATCGCCCTCACGTACATCTACGGCGTGGGCCGTACCCGCTCGAACGAGATCCTCGCAGCAACGGAGATCGACGAGAACATCCGCGTCAAGGACCTCAGCGACGACCAGCTCATCGCACTCCGCGACCACATCGAAGGCAACTACAAGGTCGAGGGCGATCTTCGCCGCGAGGTCGCCGCCGACATCCGCCGCAAGGTCGAGATCGGTTCCTACGAGGGTATCCGCCACCGTCGCGGCCTCCCGGTGCGCGGTCAGCGCACGAAGACGAACGCCCGTACCCGCAAGGGCCCGAAGCGCACCGTCGCCGGCAAGAAGAAGGCGCGCTAAGGCGCGGCCCCCAGGGTTTAGGAGAGAACGCACATGGCACAGGCCAAGTCCGCCGCGCGCAAGCCGCGCCGCAAGGAGAAGAAGAACATCGCGTTGGGCCAGGCCCACATCAAGTCGACGTTCAACAACACGATCGTCTCGATCACCGACCCGTCGGGCGCTGTCATCAGCTGGGCGTCGTCGGGTGGCGTGGGCTTCAAGGGCTCGCGCAAGTCGACGCCGTACGCCGCCGGCATGGCCGCGGAGTCCGCTGCCCGCCAGGCGCAGGAGCACGGCGTCAAGAAGGTCGACGTCTTCGTCAAGGGCCCGGGTTCGGGCCGCGAGACCGCGATCCGCTCGCTGACGGCCGCCGGCCTCGAGGTCGGCTCGATCCAGGACGTGACGCCGCAGGCGCACAACGGCTGCCGCCCGCCGAAGCGCCGCCGCGTCTGATATTCCGGAGCCGGGGCACCGTCATGGTGCCCCGGCTACCGCACGCTTGGCGGATGCCTCGCTCTGAGGCATCCCGCGAACAAAACTCAACACCTCACCCACCGCACGTGTCATATAGCGGGCACGTGATCGAAAGGAACACATAGTGCTCATCGCACAGCGTCCCACTCTGACCGAGGAGAAGATCGGGGAGTTCCGCAGCCGTTTCGTCATCGAGCCGCTGGAGCCCGGCTTCGGTTACACGATCGGCAACGCGCTGCGTCGCAGCCTCCTGTCGTCCATCCCCGGTGCCGCAGTGACGTCGATCCGCATCGACGGCGTCCTCCACGAGTTCAGCACCATCCCGGGTGTGAAGGAGGATGTCACCGAGATCATCCTCAACATCAAGCAGCTGGTCGTCTCCAGCGAGCGCGACGAGCCCATCACCGCGTACCTGCGCAAGACCGGCGCCGGTGAGGTCACCGCCGCCGACATCTCCGCGCCGGCCGGTGTCGAGGTGCACAACCCCGAGCTCGTCATCGCGACGCTGAACGACACCGCCAAGTTCGAGCTCGAGCTCACGATCGAGCGTGGCCGCGGCTACGTCTCGGCGACGCAGAACCGCAACGAGTACGCCGAGGCCGGTCAGATCCCGATCGACTCGATCTACTCGCCGGTGCTCAAGGTCTCGTACCGCGTCGACGCGACGCGTGCCGGTGAGCGCACCGACTTCGACAAGCTCGTCCTGGACGTCGAGTCGAAGTCGTCGATCGCCCCGCGCGACGCCGTCGCTTCGGCCGGCCGCACCCTGACGGAGCTCTTCGGCCTGGCCCGCGAGCTCAACGTCGAGGCCGAGGGCATCGAGATCGGCCCGGCGCCGGTCGAGACCGTCCTGTCGAACGAGCTGTCGATGCCGATCGAGGACCTCGACCTGTCGGTGCGTTCGTACAACTGCCTCAAGCGCGAGGGCATCAACACCGTGTCGGAGCTCGTCGCCCTCTCGGAGACGCAGCTCATGAACATCCGCAACTTCGGACAGAAGTCGGTCGACGAGGTGCGCGACAAGCTCGTCTCGCTCGGCCTGTCGCTGAAGGACTCGGTCCCCGGGTTCGACGGCGCGCACTTCTACGGCGGCTACGACGACGAGACCGTCTGAGTTCCGGTCCCCCCGAATCTGATCCTGGAGTAACAAAGAATGCCCAAGCCCACCAAGGGTCCCCGCCTCGGAGGCGGCCCCGCCCACGAGCGTCTGCTGCTTGCGAACCTGGCCGCTGCGCTGTTCACCCACAAGTCGATCAAGACGACCGAGACCAAGGCCAAGCGCCTGCGTCCGCTCGCCGAGCGCCTCATCACGTTCGCGAAGCGCGGCGACCTGCACGCGCGTCGTCGCGTGCTGTCGGTCATCGGCGACAAGTCGGTCGTCCACGAGCTCTTCACCGAGATCGCCCCTCTGGTGGCGGACCGTGAGGGCGGCTACACCCGCATCACGAAGGTCGGCAACCGCAAGGGCGACAACGCCCCCATGGCCGTCATCGAGCTCGTTCTCGAGCCCGTGACGAAGAAGCCGTCGGCGAAGAAGGCCGCTGCCGCCAAGGCTGCTCCGGCCGCCGAGGCTCCCGCCGACGAGACGCCCGCTGCTGAGGAGGCTCCCGCCGCCGACGAGGCCGCCGAGGCCGGCGCCGAGTCGCCGGAGGAGGGCGCCGCCGCCGAGGCTGCTGCCGAGGACGCCGTGGAGGCTCCCGCCGAGGAGAAGTCCGCGTAGTCCGGACCCCCTTGCACCGAGAGACCCGCGCCCGTGAGGGTGGCGGGTCTCTCTGCATGTGCGGTCCGGGTGGCGCGGGGGATAGCTGCGGTCGTCCGGCGCCGCCCCAATAGGGTGGGGTGGTGCGCATCCGCCTCGACATCGCCTACGACGGCACGCATTTTCGCGGATGGGCGCGTCAGCCCGGCCTGCGCACCGTGCAGGAGACCCTCGAGTCCTCGCTCGCCCGCGTGCTGGGCGGCGACCCGCGGCTGGTGGTCGCCGGTCGCACCGACGCCGGCGTCCATGCCGCCGGCCAGGTCGCGCACGTGGATCTCGACGAGGCACAGGTGCAGCGCCTGCTCGCGCGGCAAGCCCGCCCGGGCGGCGCAACGCCGACGCTCGACGATCGTGCGGCCGCGCTCGCCGCGCGCATGACGGGCGTGGTGGGCGCCTACTCGGATGTGGCTGTGCGCGCCTCGCGCGTCGCCCCGACCGGCTTCGACGCCCGGTTCTCGGCGGTGTGGCGCCGCTACGAGTACCGCATCGGCGACGCGGTCACCGGCTACGACCCGCTCGAGCGCCATCGCACCACCTCGGTGCGCTCAGCCCTCGATGTGGAGGCGATGGATGCCGCAGCCCGCGCCCTCATCGGGCTGCACGACTTCGCCGCCTACTGCAAGCCGCGCGACGAGGCGACGACGATCCGCACGCTGCTGGAGTTCGACTGGCACCGTGACGACCTGGGCGTGCTGGTCGCGAACGTCAAGGCGGACGCCTTCTGCCACAGCATGGTGCGCGCCCTCGTCGGAGCGTGTGTGGCCGTCGGCGATGGGCGCCTCGCCGTCGACGACGTCGTGGAGATCCGCGACGAGCAGGAGCGCGTCCCCGAGGTGAAGGTGCTCGCCGCGCGCGGGCTCACGCTCACCGAGGTGGGCTATCCCGCCGACGACCTGCTGGCGCAGCGCGCCGAGCAGACACGGGCTCGCCGCGACCGCGAGTGACCTCCCTCGCGACGGCGCCTCAGGCCGTGCGGGGACGCGTGTTGCGCAGTCGCACCGCGGGCGCCGCGCGCCGGGCAGCCGCGACCGGTGCGCGACCGCGGGTGGAGCCCGAACGCGAGCCGACGAGCTCGAGCAGTGCGGCCGCCAGCGGGCTGGCCGACGCCGCCTCGGTCTCGAACGCCTCGGCCACGACAATCGCGGCGCGCTCGAACTCCCGCGCCTTGTCGACCGCGGCGCGGCGCTCGGCCACCACGCGGTCCGCGGCGGCGTGTTCCGCACGCAGCCGCACGCGTTCGGCCTCGTCGACACCTCGCCGGCCGGCGGTACGCTCGAGGGCGTCACCGGCGCGGGAGCGGAGGGCGATGCTGCGGCGCAGCTCGCGCTCCGCGGCTTCGCGCGTGGCTCGGCTGGCGTCGAGGGCGCCCGCGAGCTCAGCTCGGACGGCGGGGGTGGATGCGGCGGCCATGGGGTCCTCCTGGGTCGGTGGTGTCGGCTCAACGATCGGGATGCCGCACAGCGGCACATCACTCCAGAGCAGTCCGCCCGCGTTTTCGTACATCGACGGTCGATCGTCCCTGTGAGGTCCCGTTGTGGATTCCGCAAGGCCATCCGTCGGCAACGTCATCGGCATAAGCTGGCCTGGACATGAAGGTCATCTCTTACAACCTGCGCAAGCACCGGGCGGCCGGCGAACTAGCCCACCTGGTAGAGCGCCACGGTGCAGATGCGCTGTGTCTGCAGGAGGCCGACACCAGCGACATCCCGGACGAGATCTCGGGACTGCGGCTGGCCAAGTCCACGCAGCGCAACCGGCTGGGCCTCGCCGTCTACTACCGCGAGAACACCTACCGCGCGGTCGACGTGCGGGCCATCGCCCTCAAGAAGTCGCTCCACGACCGGGTGCTCAAGCCCGCGGAGGAGCGGATGCTGGGGGTCCGGCTCCACGACATCGACGAGAACATCGACATCATCGTGGCGTCGTTCCATGCCGCTCCACTCACTGCGCTCAACTCACTGCGGCGCCACCAGATCCGGACGGCGCTGGGCGAGCTGCAGCAGCTCGGCGAAGGGCTGCCGGCGCTCATGGTCGGCGACTACAACTACCCCGTGTTCAAGGAGCGGCTCGGCCAGCACGTACGCGAGCAGGGGTACGAGCTCAATCTCAGCGATTCCCGCACCTACACCCGCTACCGCTTCTTCCGCGGCCACTACGACTTCGCGACGTCCGTCGGCTTCGAGATCGACCGGGTGCGCACATTGCCGCAGGGGCTCAGCGACCACTTGCCTATCCTCGTGACCGCCCACCCCGCCGCGGGCGTACGACGCGTCGTCGAGGTCGTGGAGGAGACGGGCGTCGCCTGACCCCGTCAGGCCACGAGCGTCGGGTCGGGCTCAGCCCACTTCTCTATGCCCTGCACCACCCAGAACGCGAAGAACAGCGCCAGGGCGACCGCCTCGACGATGAGGACGATCGGGATGCCGGAGCCGTCGGCCTGCGGCAGCAGGATGACGTACGCGATGAGCGTGACGGCCAGCCCCACCGCGATCACCGTGTAGAGCACGCGGAACACCGGTGTCGGCTGCGGGCCCCGCCGGGGGAAGGCGTTGCGCACCGCGACCGCCGCGAACAGGGCGAAGAAGGCCGTCGTGGCGACGAAGTGCGCCTGCTGCAGGAAGACGTCCCGCGCGAATGCCCACGTCAGTCCGGTGACGGCGAGCACGACGACCGCGATCAGGAGCGACGGCCACACGGCCGCGAGCGACACCTGACCGAGAGCCGCGAGCACGAGGGCGACCAGGAGCGTGAGCGCGCCGAGCACGAGGTACGTGCCGACGCCGTTGGCGACATCCGCTTCGAAGGCGGGCGGGAAGCAGCGCTGGGTGTCGTCGAGGCCGCAGCTGGGCACCTCGACGCCGGGCACGCCATCGGGCAGGAGTGTCGTCGGCACGAGTGCGACGAGGGGAGCGAACAGCGCGGCCGCGTCGAGCAGCGCGCGTTCGGCGCCGCGGCCCGACAACGCGAAGAGGGCAAGGGATGCCGCGATCAGCGCTCCCACGAACACGTTGCGCGCGGGCGTGTAGAAGTAGTCGCTCACCGAGGTGAGCCACCCGTAGGTCGTCACGGCCTGCGCGATCGCGACGAAGATCGCGACGACGGTGCCGGCGATGCCGATCCGCAGGTATCGGTAGGTGCGCTCGAGCGAGGTCGAGACGGATGCGGCGGTCACGGGGTCACCCTATCCGTCGTAGAATCGGCGCAGCATTGCGCGGCATCGGCGCGGCGCCCGAACGGGGGAGGCCGTCGCATGTCCGCTGCGAGGAGGGTGCGGTTCGGCATCCCGCTGCTCATCCTTTACGGGGTCGCCCTTGCGCTGATCGCCTTCTGGCCGGTGCCCGTCGACCGGGAGATGACGGGCCTGCTGCGCGCCCTCGCGCGGGCGGTGCCTCTTCTCAGCTACGACGTGGTGGAGTTCGGCGCCAACGTGCTCCTGTTCGTTCCGCTGGGGATCCTGCTCGCGCTGGCGATGCCGCGTCATCGCCCGCTCGTCGTCCCCGTCGCCCTCGTCGTGACCGGGGCGATCGAAGCGGGACAGGCGCTCTTCCTCGATGAACGGACCGCGAGCCTGCGCGACGTGCTCGCGAACACCCTTGGCGCGGCCGCCGGCCTGCTCATCGTGGTGATCGCCGAGCGGAACTCGTCACGCGCCGTAGCGGTACCGGACAGCGCTCCGCGACGCGACGACGGCGACGGCGTAGAACGCCGGTGGTAGGCAGACCGCCACGATCGTCCCCGCTGCGGTCCGTACGAGCGCAGAAGTCGCGGCGTTCTCCCATCCTCCGACCGTTAGCATGGCCACGTGCACTCCGAAGACGCGATCGTAGGTAATCAGCCGCCGCTGCGGCGCCGCGCCCGCGTGGGGGATCCTGCGGATTCTGCACCGGACCCTGCCGCCGACCCGTTCGCAGACCTCTACGAGCGCGAGAGCGAGAGCGATACACCTCGCCGCAAGCGCCGTGTATGGCTGTGGGTCGTTCTTGCGATCGTCGTACTGCTCCTCGTCGTCGGCGCGATCGCGGGAGTGCTGGCGATCCAGTTCCTCGGCGAGGTGAAGACCGCGCGCTCCGCGCTCGAGAAGGCCAAATCCGGCATTGCCACGCTCAGCTCCCAGTTCGGCTCGGCCGACCAGGCGCAGCTGCAGTCGACTGCCGACGCGATCACCGCAAACGTCGCCGTCGCCGCCGAAACGGTGGACGGGCCCCTGTGGGACATCGCAGCTCAGGTTCCATTCGTCGGTCAGAACGTCGACGCAGTGCAACGCGTGACACGTGCGGTGGACGTCCTCGTGGTGCGCGCTCTCCCGCCCGGCATGCAGTTCATGTCCACCGTCGATCTCGACAAGCTCACCGTCGAGGGCGGGGGTATCAACCTCGAGCCGTTCCGGCAGGTGCAGGGATCCATCCCAGAGATCTCCGGTGCGTTCTCGGAAGCAGAGGCCCTCGTCGCCCCGATCGACACGGCCGCCCTGCTGCCTGAGGTGGGGGAGCCGATCGCCGGCATCCTCGATGTCATCGAGGGCGCAGCCCCCGCACTGGCTGTCGCCGACAAGTACCTCCCGACGCTGCTGAACATCGCAGGGTCGGGCGGGACGAAGACCTACCTGCTCGTCTTTCAGAACAACGCCGAGATCCGCGCGACCGGCGGCAACCCGGCGTCGAGCATGATCGTCACGATGACCGACGGCAAGCTCGGCTACGCCGACCAGGCCACCTCCGCGACGTTCTACGAGGCGGGAACCCAGGGAAACGAGTACATCTCGCTCCCGGGTGAGACGACGAAGATCTACCTGCCGACCCTCACACGGCACTCGCAGGACTACAACTTCACCCCGGACTTCCCCACCACGGCTCAGCTGTTCCAGGCGATCTTCGCCGACACGACGGGCGCACAGTTCGACGGCGTGATCTCGATCGACCCCGTCGTGCTGTCGAACATGCTGTCCGTCGCCGGGCCGCTGACTCTTGGAACGGGCGAGCAGATGACGGCGGAGAACGCCGTGAAGATGCTCTTGAGCGACTCGTACGAGATCTACCCCGACGGGGCGAGCTCGGACGCGTTCTTCACCGACACCGCGAAGCGGGTGTTCGACCACCTCACCTCCTCTTCGTGGGATCCGCTGAAGATGCTCGACGCGCTGAAGCTCTCAGCCGAGGAACAGCGCGTATACCTCGCGTTCACCGATCCCGCGGCGCAGGCCCTCGCGACGGAGTTCGGTGTCGACGGTGCGCTCCCGGCGGACAACGCCGCACAGACGCAGGTCGGCATCTACCTCAATGACTCTTCGGTCGGAAAGCTGGAGTACCACCTGAGTTCGCGCGTCACCGCGACGTGCGACGCGAACGCCCGCACGATCACCACGACGATGGACCTGCACAACGGCATCACCGACGACATCAAGTCGGAGTACACGCTCGGGTGGCGCAACGACAACTACGGGTTGCCGCGCACGACGATGATGCTCGATGTGCTCTACTTCGCGCCGCCGGGGGCGCACATCACGTCCACAGACCCCGCGCGCGGTCAGGTCGCCGGCTGGGAGCGCAACGGTGTCGAGAAGGGCAATACAGCCCTGAGCAAGACCGTGTTCGTGCCCAAGGACGAGACGGTGTCGGTGTCGTACACCGTGGCGCTGCCGCAGGGCGACCTCGGCCCGCTCAATCTGCGACACACTCCGACGGCCAACGCCACGCCGGTGACGATCGACGCGAGCTGCGACGCGCTGTTCCCGCCCTCGGCCGACGGGACGCCCGCCTCCGCAGGCTAGGCCACGCGCCGGGCGGGTCCCGCCGGGGGATCCGTCAGGGACGTCCCATCCCGAAGTACGCCCACCCTGCGGCCCGCCACGCGCCCGCGTCGAGGCAGTTGCGACCATCGACGATGATGCGTCCGGTCGCGAGGTTCCCGGCGTGCTCAGGCGCGAGTTGACGGCGGTATTCGTCCCATTCGGTGACGACGATCACGGCGTCGGCACCGCGCAGCGCCTCGTCGCGATCCTCGACATAGGTGAGCTGCGGGTGCAGCCGGCGGGCGTTGCGGATGGCGGCTGGATCGGTGACGGTGACGGATGCCCCGAGTCCGTGAAGACGAACCGCGACATCGAGACCGGGCGAGTCGCGGATGTCGTCGCTGTGAGGCTTGAAGGCCGCGCCGAGCACCGTGATCTTCTTCTTGAAGACCGATCCGTCGAAGGCCTCGGCTACGAGGTCGACAGCCCTGTCGCGGCGACGCAGGTTGATGGCATCGACCTCGCGCAGGAACGCCACAGACTCGCCTCTGCCGAGCTCTTCGGCCCGCGCCGCGAAGGCGCGGATGTCTTTCGGCAGGCACCCCCCGCCGAACCCGATGCCGGCGCCGAGGAAGCGACGGCCGATGCGCACGTCGTGTCCGATCGCGTCGGCGAGCTGGGTGACATCGGCGCCGGTGACCTCGGCGATCTCTGCCATCGCGTTGATGAACGAGATCTTGGTCGCGAGGAAGGCGTTGGCCGCGACCTTGACGAGCTCGGCCGTCGCCCAGTCGGTGACGATGAACGGTGTGTTCTTCGCAATGGCCGGGTGGTAGACCTCACGCAGCACGTCCGCCGGGTCGGTCTTTTCTCCGGTCGCCGAGCTCTTCGAAGGGCCGACACCCACCACGAGCCTGTCGGGCTCGATCGTGTCTTTCACGGCCCAGCCCTCGCGCAGGAACTCGGGGTTCCACACGAGCGTTGCACCGGTGGCCTCGATGCGCGGCGCGAGCTCTGCGGCGGTGCCGACGGGCACCGTCGACTTTCCTGCCACCACGTCACCCGCGCTGAGGTGCGGGAGCAGGGCGTCGACCGCAGCGTTCACGTATGTGAGGTCTGCGGCGGACCCGTCCTTCTGCTGCGGAGTGCCGACGCCGATGAAGTGCACCGATGCCCCGGATGCCTCCGACACGTCGGTCGTGAACCGCAGGCGGCCCGACGCGACGCCGGCCGTGAGCAGCTCCTGGAGATGGGGCTCGTAGAACGGCGCCTCACCTCGGGAGAGGGACTCGACCTTGCGCGAGTCGACGTCGATGCCGATCACTTCGTGCCCGATCGACGCCATCGCGGCCGCGTGGACGGCACCGAGGTATCCGCAGCCGATCACAGACAGGCGCACGAGGTTCTCCGTTCGCGCGGCGGAGCGCCGCGTGAACATTCCTATCAGACGCCGTGAACCTGATTGAGCCGAGCCCCGGTCATCAGGCGGAGGCCTTGGCGCGGTTTCGTGCCTTCGCCGATCCGCGTTTCGCCGACTTCTTCGAGCCATCGGCGTCATGCGTGGAGCCGTACGTATAAGCGCCGTAACCGTAGCTGTCGGGCCCGCGCGTGGGCAGCATCGTCATGACGAGGCCGAGCAGCTGTCCGCCGGCTGTCTCGAGGCTGCGGATGGCGCCGGTGAGGTCGTGCTTGTTGGTCTTGCCGGACGCCGCGACCATGATGACGCCGCGTGTCTTCTTGCTCAGCACGGCGGCGTCGGTGACGAGCAGCAGCGGCGGCGCGTCGATGAGCACGTAGTCGAAGTGCTCGGTGAGCGCGGCCAGAACGTGGTCCATCGCGACCGCGCCGAGCAGCTCGCTCGGATTCGGGGGCACAGCGCCCGAGGTCAGCACGAAGAGCTGGCCGCGGCCCCACTTCTGCAGCGCGTCGGCGAGCTCGACCCGGCCGATGAGCACGTCGGTGAGCCCCACGCCACCCTCGATGCCCATGTAGTCTGCGACGCGCGGCAGACGCAGGTCGCCGTCGACGAGCGCGACGCGAGCGCCGGTCTCGGCCAGTGCGATCGCAAGGTTCGCAGTGGTGGTCGACTTTCCTTCACCAGGTCCGGCGCTCGAGACGACGAAGGAACGCGGCCCGCCCTCGATATTGAGGAACTGCAGGTTCGTGCGCAGGGACCGGAACGACTCGGCGCGGGGGCTGCGGGGGTCGGCGTGCACGATGAGCGGGCGCTTCTGCGCGCCCGGGTCGAAGGCGATGCCGCCGAGCAGGGGAGCGGTCGTGAGCTGCTCGATATCGTGCAGCGTGCGCACGCGCGTGTCGAGCACGGTCCGCAGCACGCCGATGCCGATTCCGGCGGCCAGGCCGAGCAGCGTGCCGAGCGCGATGTTGAGCATGGTGTTGGGGCTCGACGGGTTCGCCGGGGCCACCGCCGGCTGCACCGTCGTCACCTGCACGGGGCTCGCGGCATCCGGCGTCGTGGGCTGCTCGAGGGTCGTCTGCACTGCGTTGGCCAGACTGGCCGCCGTGGCGTCGGCGATGGCTGCCGCCTGCTCAGGGTCAGTGTCGGTGACGGTGATGTCGATCATCACGGTGTTGAGGGGAGCGGATGCCGACACTTGGCCGCTCAGCTGAGCGGCGGTCATGTCGAGCCCGAGCTGTTCGATCACGGGGTCGAGCACGAGCGCCGTGTTGACGACATCCACGTAGCTCGCAACGATCTGACGAGCGAAAGTCGTGCCCTGCACGAGGTCCCCCGTGGCGGCCCCTTCTGAGCGCACCGACACATAGAGCTGAGTCGTCGACTGGTACTCCGGGTCCTGCGTGAAGGAGTACGCCGCACCTGCGGCTGCGCCGACGAAGGTGAGCACGAGGATGAGGATCCAGTTCTTGTGCAGGATCCTGATGTAGTCGCGCAGTTCCACGTCGCTAGATTTCCTTCGTCGTCAGGCGCAAACGGGCAGAGCGTGCGCCGTCGGCCATTGTCTCACAGGGCGCGACTCAGACCTGGGCGGCTCCTAGGAGGCGGCGTGCGTCACCCCGTAGGTGTACTGGCTGTACGCCGTGCTGTCGGGACCCTTGGTCGGGAGCTTGGTGATGATGACGCCCAGCAGCTTGGCGTCGGCTGAGGCGATGGCCTTTACCGCTCCGGCGAGCTGCGGCTTGCGTGTCGAGCCGGACGCTGCCACGAGGATCGCTCCGGTCGTGAGGCGTGTGAGGACGGCCGCGTCGGTCACGGCAAGCAGCGGGGGCGCGTCGATGATGATGTAGTCGAAGGCGCGGCGCAGCTCTTCGAGCGTCTTCCACATGGCCCGCGAGCCGAGCAGTTCGGCCGGGTTCGGCGGCAGGCTCCCCGCCGGAAGCAGGAACAGCTTGCTGCGCCCCCACGGCTGCATCGCGCCCGACAGGGGCACTCGTCCGACGAGCACGTCCGACAGCCCCACGCCGCCCTCGATGTTGAAGTTGTCGGCGACGCGCGGCTTGCGAAGGTCGGCGTCGAGGAGCGCGACCCGCATGCCGGTCTCGGCGAGCGTCAACGCAAGGTTCGCGGCGGTCGTCGACTTGCCCTCGGCGGGTGCCGAGCTGGTGATGACGAACGCGGGAGTTCCCGCTTCGACGTTCAGGAACTGCACGTTCGTACGCACCCGCCGGAACGCCTCGGAGCGTGGGTCGTGGGGTGCGGCCCGCACAACCAGCGGCCGCTCGGCCGATTCGGGGTCGAACGGGATGCCGCCCAGGATCGGCGCATCGACGACGGCTTCGACATCCTGGACGGTCCGCACGCGGGTATCGAGCACCGAACGCAGCAGGGCGAGGCCGGTTCCGGCAGCGAGGCCCACGAGCAGGCCGAGAGCGAGGTCGAGCCGCAGGTTGGGCGACGACGGCTCGGTCGGCACCTTCGCGGCCGAGATGGTCTCGACGCGCACCTTGCTCTCCGCCTCGGTGCCGGTGGGCGCTTCGAGCTCGGTCGTGACGGCGGTGGCCAGGCTGTCGCCGATCGCGTTGGCCAGCTGCGCGGCCTGGCTGGGGTTCTCGTCGGTGACGGTGATCGTCATCACCTGGGTGTTGAGAGGAGCGGATGCCGTGACCTGCGCGGCGAGCTCGCCCGAGGTCGTGTCGAGGCCGAGGTCTTGGATGACTGAGTCGAGCACGATCGCGGTCGGCACGACCCGCACATAGTTGGTCACCGCCTGGCGGGCGTAGCTGGTGCTCTGCGCGAGGTCCCACGCGGCGCCGCTGTTGCGGACGGAGACGAACTGCTGCACGGTCGACTGGTACAGCGTGGGCGAGAGCAGCGCTGTCATAGCTCCGACCGAGCCGCCGATGATCGTGCACGCGAGGATCAGCAGCCAGCTGCGCCGAAGCAGCGCCACATAGTCCCTCAGCTGCAACGATCCCCCCACAGGTCTGCGGCCACACAGGCGCGCCCGGCTATTCTGAATGCTGGCGCCGGATGTGCGCGCCGAACAGCACATTCGATCCTCGCACATCACGAACGGTCTGCCATGAGCTCACTCGCCCGTCTCTTCCCCGAAGACACGTCCGCCACGTCGGCCGTGCCTGCGGTGTCGAGCCGTGAGGAGTCGGAGCGGGTCGAGCAGCTTTTCGCGAAGCCGCAGACGCCAACGGGCGCGGCACCGACAGCGGTCGACGACACTGCTGACCTGCAGGCGCTCGTAGGGGGGCGCGGTCGTGCGATGGCGATGGGCGGTGGCCCGGTCGCGGCTCCTACGCGGATCCGCCGGGCTGGCAACACCGTCGACGTGCTCAATGTCGTCACCGCTGTGATCGCGGTGCTCGCGCTGGTGCTGGCCACCGTCGTCGCCTGGATCGTGATCGCGTCGGCATCGCCCGAGACCGACGCGCTGCGCACCCTCTCACAGAGCGAGGCAGTGCTTGCGAATGAGACGCAGGCGGTGAATGCCGCCATCGGCCGGGTCGACCAGTCGCGCGCCGACGGCATCGCACTCGGACAGCAGTTCCAGCTGCCTCTCACGCAACTGCAGGGCATGAGCGACGACGCCGCGCTGGCTGCGGCCGAGACGGCGCGCGCCGCCTATCTCGCGGCTCTCGAGGGGCTGGCGGTTCCCGCGACGGTGACGGCATACGCGTCGCCTCCGGTAGATGAGGAGTCGCTGCCGTCGATCGGTGCGGCGATCGAGGGCGTGTCGACCCGTTCGACCGAGGTGTCGGGGGTGGCCGATTCCATCGCTGACCTGCGCACGCAGCTGTTCACTCTCGATCGCACGTTCGCGGCGGCGATGGCGACGTTCGCGGCGACGCTTCCCGCGAGCGCCCAGATCATCGTCGAAGAGAACCCATACGCAGACGAGACGTTCGCCGAGGCGGTGACGCAGACGGCGGATGCCGTCGCCACGAGCGCGCTCGCGACAGCGGAGTCGATCGCAACCCTTTCCGCATACTCCACGGCGGTCACCGCGCTGCGCGAGGATCAAGAGCGCGCCGAGATCGAGATCGCGGAACAGCTGGCTCGCGAGGAGGAGGAGCGCCGCCGGCAGCAGTCGGGCGGCGGTGGCGGCGGTGAGGAGACAACGGATCCCACGACTCCGACCGATCCGACCGTCCCGACGGATCCGACGGAGCCCACCGACCCGACCACTCCGGTCGAACCTCCGGTCGAACCGCCGCCCGGCGAGGGCGGCGGCAACGGCTGATCCGAACCCTTTCACTCGGTCGTTGACAGTGCGAAGCGAGGCGAAACGCCCGAATCTTCCCGGTCGTTGAGCGAGCGAGGAACGAGCGAGACGAAACGTCCCGAGCCTCCGCTTACCGCGCCGTCATAGCGATCGACATCACCCGCACGACCTGATCCACAGCAGGCACCAACTGCGAGGCAGACAACTGGTACGTCTCCCACGAGCGGCGGTACGGGTCGATCACGTCGTCGTCGGCAGGGTCGGCGGGCGGTGCGCTCATGCCGCGCTGCGCGGCGACGGCGGCCACCGCAGCGCGGGCTCGTGCACGTCCGTCGGCGCCGCCGACGACGGATGCCGCAGCGATCTCGTCGTCGGTGGTGTCAGCCGCCAGCCGCGCGAACTCGCGCAGCGTGAAGGCCGACCGCAACCGCGCCGGCGCGAGCTCGACGATCTTCCGCCGGTGCTCGCGGCTCATCGCCAGAATGAGGTCGGGGGAGCGCAACTCGGCGTCGGTGAGGTAGCGCGAGCGGTGATTGTCGGCGATCTCAGCCGCGACACCGAGCGCGAGGGCGAGGCGTTGCGCCTCCGCCGTCATCGCCGCGCTGGCGAGCCCCATCGTTCCTGCGCTGTGCACCAGCGGCGCGTACGTGGCGAGCCGAGTGCGCAGCAGCGTCTCGGCGAGTGGAGAACGGCAGATGTTGCCGGTACACACGGTGAGTATCTCGAACATCGCTCTTTCTCAGTGGTCCCGATGGGTCGGCCGGCGCGTGAGTTCGATCGTACGCGAGGGTTCTGGCAGCGGTGGCGCCGACTCAGTTCCCCAGGCGTACGCCCGCACCCCCATCGGCTCATCGCGATCCCTCTCGAAGTGCACGCAGGACGCCAAGCGCGTGGGAGCCGATGAGTGTCCGGTTGCACAGCGGCTAGCCTTGTCTGATGAAGGTTCAGGGACGCGGCGCGCTCGCCATCGTCTACGTCGCGCTGGCGATGTGGCTGGTGGTTCCGGCGACCATCGCGCTCGTCGAGGCCGGTTACTGGAGCGAGACCGAGCTGTTCACGAGCGTCTTGCTGATGGTCGTGCCGGCGACGATGCTCACGTTGTCTGTCGTATCGCGTGATCACAGCCTGGCTTGGTCGATCTTCTGGGCCTGGTCGTTGATCTTCCTTGGCCTCGCCCCGGCGTACCAACTGAGCCTGGGGATGCTTCCCTGGGGCGCAGTCTTGTCGCAGACGCTCGTCACGGACGCGCAGCGAGTCGTCTTGCTCGGATACTTGGTCGCGATCGTCGTCTTCGTCATCGCCTCGAGGTATGCGGGGAGCCGTGGGTTCACTCCGCCACGCCAGGTGGACGCCGGTAGCCCGCTTCAGCGCGCGACCGTGGCGATGATCTGGGTACACGCTGGGATTAGCCTGCTGTTCGTCGCTCTCATGGGCACGGCGATGTACTCGGGTAGAAGCGCCTTCAGCGCGCGGCTCGTCGAGATCGCAGCGATTCCCGGGATCGGTACGGCGTACTTTCTCTCGTCTGCGGGCGCGATCATAGTGCCGGCAATCGCAATCACGATCCGCAAGATGGGAGTTCCTGTCAGCGCGTGGCTGGTCGGGCTCTCGATGAGCGTATCCCTGCTGGTGACTAACCCGCTCATCGGCTCCAGATTCCTGACGGGGAGCTTTCTGGTCGCGGTCACCGCGGCGCTGCTCACCCGTACGGCGCGACGATGGCTTCCCGCCGGCGTCGTCCTTCTGTTCGTGACGGTGTTCCCTACGCTCGATTTGCTGCGCGGCGATGGAACCGGTGCGACGCGCATCGAGGTGACCGATCCATCGACCACGTTGACAAGCCTCGACTTTGATGCATTCGAAATGCTCTATCGCGCGGTGTCGCTCAACGGCCAATCGGCGCATGGATCGCCGAGCGCTGGTGAGCTACTTCTGGCTCCGCTTCTTCGTTGGGTCCCGATTCTCAGCGACAGCGTCCAGGGCAACGCGACCGGCCCGGTCGTCGCGCGGTCGACAGGAATGGGCTTCACGAATGTCTCCATGCCGCTTTGGGGTGAGGCCTTCTTGATCGGTTCCTGGTTGGGCGTGGTCGCCGGGTTCGCGGTTCTGGGCGCCGTCATCGCGGCAACCCGTCGCCCCAGTTCGCTGGCAGGCGTGCTGCTCGAGGTGCCTGTTGCGGCGCTGCTATTCATTGTCCTTCGGGGATCTCTTTACGAAGTCCTCGGTTACGTGCTGCTCGCGGTTGTGGTCGCATGGTGGCTGTCAACAGTTGAACAGAGGGGCGGGCGGCGATCTCAACGCGGGAGGGACAGCGGCCTTCGCGCGCCGATTGCCTCGCCTTCGGCGGCACGAGATTAACAGAGATCAGCCGCTCTTCGGTAAGCGCGGGTTGGGACTCCTGGTATCGTCGGTTGTCGAAGTTGTCCGAGTCTGGACTGACGAGTATCGCCACATGCAACCAGCCCAGCCGCTCCCGCCGCGCCAGCCTGAGATTCCCACATGGACTCTCGTCACGGTCACCTACAACAGCGCCGAGCAACTCCGACGTCACTGGCAGTCGAGAGTGCCGGCTTCAGTCCGGTGGATCGTCGTCGACAACGCATCCACCGATGACTCCCGCGAAGTCGCTGCCGCGCTGGGTGCCGAGGTTATCGCGCTTCCCAGCAATATCGGGTTCGGTGCGGCCAACAACGTCGGATATGCGCAATCCGACACCGAGTTCGTGGGATTCGTGAATCCCGACGTCAGTGGAGACTGGGACAGTCTTCCGACGCTGGCAGATGCGACCCGGCAGTCGGGGGGACTGCTCACCCCGCAGCTCATCAATCACGATGGCTCCCTTCAGCCGAACGGTCGCGGATGGCCGTTCCTGCTCAGCAAGGTCCTGCACCGCACCACCGACGGATCCCGTGATCGTTCGTACCGGCGCTATGCGAAGCGAGACGAGATGCGGAGTGTCGTCTGGATCATGGGCGCGGTCGTGCTTGCGTCTCGCGACGTCTTCGAGCGGCTCGACGGCCCCTGGGACGAGTGGTTCTTCGTTTACTACGAAGACGCAGACATCTGCCTGCGTGCGCGTCGTCTCGGCATTCCCACGATTGTCGCCGGAGGCGTCCATTGGCGCCACGGTTGGGAGAGGGCGACCTCCACATTCAATCACCACGCGTGGAGGCGGGAGATCCCATCGATGATGAAGTTCTACGCCCGCTACCCACTGCTCCTGTCGCCATTCATGGCATTGACGCAACGGTGGCTCGAAAAGGGCGGGCCGCGTTGACGCCCGACGAGTATTGCGGGTCCTGCGCGACCGGGTTCTGGCGTGAGTAAGCAGGGCGGCCGGGAAGTCCTCGGTCGCGGATCGGTGTACACAATCGGCACGGTGGCGCCGATCCTCGTCACGCTTCTCATCACTCCGTTGGTCGTGCGACTCGTCGGAACAGCTCAGTACGGGTATGTCGGCATTTCGATCACGACCTACCAGGCGGTCGCTGTCATCCTGCCGCTCGGCCTTCCCGCGGCGGTGACCCGTCACGCTCTGATCGAGCGTTCAGCACGCGCCGGTGCGGCCGGGCTCGTGCTTCTGGGCGCGGCAGTCGCCGTCGTCATCGCCATTCCGGTGGCGTTGACCTCTCCTGCCTGGGGTGCGGTCCTGTTCGGCGACGTGGGATGGCTCCTGGTCTGGCCGGTGCTCTCGAGCGTCGGCTTGGCGTGGATGGCATTGGGGCAGTCGATGCTCAGGGCCGACGACCGCGCGAAGAGTTTTGTCGCGCTCGGCTGGACCATGGCGATCGCGCCGCCGGCCAGTGCGCTCGCCCTGTGCGCACTCTCCGGCGCGGAGGTGGTCGTCTACTTGGTGGCCCTCGCGATCGTGCAGGTGCTGGTCGGCGCCGCCGCGGTATGGGTGTCCTGCCGCCGTGCGCATGCCACGACGTCGGCCGTCGAAGCGCGCGGAGCCCTGCGGGTCGCTCTGCCGACGGTGCCGCACCAGCTCGCGATGGCTTCGTTGGGCGTTGCCACGGTTGCGATCGTCACATCGATGGGCGGTGTGACCGCCGGCGGGCAGGCGCAACTCGCAATCCTGCTGGGAACCGCGCCGCTCACCATCTTGGGGGCTCTCAACAACGCATGGGCGCCGATGGTGTACCGAGCCTCGGGTGTGGAGCGCGAGCGGCTTCTGCGCTCCACGACCGCGGTCGTGTCCCTGGTCGCGCTCGCACTGACCGCCGCGTTCTGCGTGTGCGCTCCCTGGCTCGCTCTCATTCTGGTGGGTCCCGCGCATTCGACACCGCTCACGACCGCGGCCCTGATCACCTCGGCAGGCGCGGGATTCATGGTTCTATACCTCTCCAACATCCATCTGGTCTTCGTGAGCGGGCGGACCTCGCTGCTGGCAGTGGCGACCCCTGCCTCCCTTCTCATCAGTGTCGTCACTGCGTCGGCTGCGTCTGCAGCGTCGGGCGTCGCGATGCTCGCGGTGATCGTGGTCCCGGTGTTCTACCTGCTGCAGTATGCGGCGAGCACGGCTCTCCGGCACGTGGTGGGGCAGCCCGCAACGCGCGTGAGCGCGGCCGTGCCTGCCGTAGCAGCGTCCGGCCTTGTTCCGATCCTCGCCGCTGCAGGAGTCTGGATCGATGGCGCCGCCATCATCGCATTCATCGCGGCGGTTGTCATTGCCGCCATCGGTGGCGGCGCCACCTTCCTCATGTGGCGCCGCCTTCAGATCGCGGAGCTGCTGTGACGCCGGTCGGCGCGATCTGCATGGCGGTGTACCGTCCCGATGCAGTGGCGCTCAAGCGCCAGATCGACTCGCTGCAAGCCCAGAGCATTGGCGATTGGCGATGCGAGATCGCCATCGATGGGGGGCGCCCCTCGGATCTCGCCACCGTGCACTCCTGTGTGGGTGGCGACGGCCGGTTCAGAGTCGTCAACTACGTCGACCGCGTCGGCTTCTACCGCAACTTCGAGCGAGCGATGAAGCAAGTCGACTACGAAGTCCATTGGATCGCCCTCGCAGATCAGGACGACCGCTGGTACCCGGACAAGCTCGAAAAGCTGATACCCCTGCTGGACGGAGCTGAGCTCGTGACCGGGCAGGCCCGTGTCGTCATCCAGCAGGGAACCGAGATGGTCGACGGGGGTGCGACGCGACGCAGATGGCTGGGGCTCTTCGCGGATCTGCTGGACAACTCGGTGACGGGAAGCTTCTGCGTCTTCACGCCGTCGGTCGCGCGCGCCGCGTTGCCCTTCCCACAGCCCACCGACGCGGCATATCACGACCATTGGATCGGGGCATGTGCCGCAGCCGTCGGCTCGGTGCGCATAATCGACGATCCTCTTCAGGATTACATCCAGCACGATCGCAACGTCGTGGGGGAGTCGAGGGGCGGCCGGTGGCTGTCGCGCCTCGCGGACTGGCGCACACGCGCCGGTGGGTCGTTCTCGCTCAGCTACCTGGCAGCTGAGCGTTGGGGATGGCGCGTGGAAGTCGCCCGAACACTTCTCGAGAGAGTCGACGTCGACCCGAATGTGCAAGCGGATCTCGAGCTATTCGCGTCGGGTCGCCTTTCAACGCGGTTGGTGAGTCGAAGCCTGGGCGCGCTATGGAAGCGACAGGCCCCCGTAGGGCGCGTCGTCGCACTCCTCGTCGGGGCCGGTTCGGCATCGGGGCTCGGCGGCGGGCGGAATCAGGTCAGCGCGAGGAGAGCAGAGAATGGTTGACGGTTCGCGAGCGGCACGAGAATCGGACGAGTCCGAACGCCAAGCCGGGGCACCGCGGGTTCGCACGGTCGCGTTCTACCTGCCGCAGTTCCACGCCATCCCGGAGAACGACCGCTGGTGGGGTGAGGGGTTCACGGAATGGACGAACGTGCGACGCGCCGAACCCGCATTCTCGGGCCACGATCACCCGCGTCGGTCGACCGCTCTCGGCGAGTATGACCTCCGCGACGACTCGGTACTGCATCGACAGGCCGAACTCGCTGCCGCTCACGACGTCGACGCGTTCTGCATGTACTACTACTGGTTCGCCGGCAAGCGTCTGCTCGAGACTCCGCTCGATCTGTACCTCGATCGCGGGCCGGACTTCCCCTTCTGCATCTCGTGGGCGAATGAGAACTGGTCCCGGCGGTGGGACGGAAAGGACCAGGAGGTCCTGATCGCTCAGTCCTACGATGATTCCACCGCAGCCGAAGTCTTCGCCGACATGGCGAGATACCTCGCAGATCCGCGTTACCTGCGCTTCGACGGGCGCCCGGTCATCGTCGTCCACCGAGTGGATCATCTGCCCGATCCGCGGGGATTGGCCCAGACCTGGCGGCGGATGTCCGAAGCGGCGGGGTTGGGCTCGCCATACCTGATCGCCGCGGAGACCCGCCGGAACATCGATCCACGGGATGTGGGATTCGATGCCGTCGCGGAGTTTCCTCCCGTCGGCGCGAACACGCTGGGTTCCGCTCTCCTGCTTCCGCCCGCTGAGCTGAGCCGTCAGTTCCGCGGGCGGCTGATGTCGTATCGCCGGACGGCGAAGCGCTTCATGCAACGGCGCGACGCCTCGTTCCGCCGTCACCCGGGAGTGATGCCGGGTTGGGACAACAGCGCACGCCGCGGTATGAAGGCGACGGTATACGTCGGATCGTCGCCGCAGGCATATGGTGCTTGGATCGCTGACGCCCGGAGGCGCGAAGCGCGGCACGAGGGGCCGGGGCTGGTTTTCGTGAACGCGTGGAATGAATGGGCCGAGGGCGCGTACCTGGAACCGGATGCGTCCAGCGGTCAGGCCTACCTCTCCGCGACGCGTCGGGGTCGAATGCCCCCGACCGCCCGCCCAGCGGGAACCTACGGGTTGCCAGCGATCGGGTGGTGGTACTCACTGGCCCTCGCGGCGGCGGCCACCGGCCTGAACGCAGTTCGCACGGCAGGCGACAGCATGAGGCGTCGTCGTGCAGGCTGAGCTGGAAGAGCTTGCGGCCGAGATCGTGGACTCGTTGGCGTCGTTTGACTTCGGTCCGGAACACGGGTCCACCATGCGCCTCGTGGCCGGGGCGGCTTTCGGCCTGATGGCGAGTATTCGCCCTTCTCCCCGCGCGGACCAAGTGTTCGATGGTCCGGTCAACCTCATCGTCAACAATCCGGTCGAGCACGGTGCGAGGTTCAGTCGCGCCCTCGCGCAATCGCTTCCCACTACTGAACCGTCCACGGTGTTTGCAGATGCACGCCACGCGGATCCTCTGGTGGGCGAGGTCCGAGACCTGCCCGGGGTAGGGCTACGATCGATCCACGCCCTCGGATCCGCGTCGAGGCTGCGCCTCTATGCGCGGCTTCGGAGGCTTCCACTCGTCATCGAGCACATCAACGCGGTGCCCGATCGCTGGCGCGCCGAAGTGGCATTCCTGTCGCAGGCGTTTCGCTACCAGGCCGCCCTGAGGACGGACTTCTCGCGAACAAGTCTGATTGTCACAGACTTCGACCGTGGCACTACGGCCCGGCCCTGGGTATGGGCAGCCAGACGGTCGGGAAGAGCCGTGGTCACCGCGCTCCATGGCTCGCCGGCGTCGGCCACCTACCTGCCGCTTCTCGCCGACGCAGTGTTGGCGTGGGGCCAGGCTCAGTCGGTCTGGCTCGATGCGCATCGGACGGATGCGAGCATCCACGTCGTCGGACGGGCGGACCTGGAGAATCGAACGTCGATTGCGGATGGTGTCGATCGACTGGTGATCTGCCACTCCCGCGAGGAGTTGCTGCCTTCGGAACAGCAAGCGCTCGTCTCGCTGATACGCGACTTCGGTGGGATCGGGGTCGAAATCATCCTGCGTCGACACCCCAGCGCGCGCGGTCCCCTGCACGAGAGCTGGCGCCCGGTCGAGGACCTCGCCCAGGTCGTTCCATCCGCCGGGCAGCCGCTGACATCCTTCCTATGCCCCGGCGACTTCGTCGTCGGTGTTGCGTCGACGGCGCTGGTGGACGCGCTGGTATCCGGACACGGCGTCGCCGTGATCGCCGCGCCGTCACGGCCGCTGCCCGCGGATCTGAAGACGATCGCGCCGCTTTCGCCGAGCTTCACCCCAAGCACCGGGCACGCTCATGCCAAGCTCAGCCCAGACTACGTCGCGCACCTGGAGTCCCTGTCCATGCGGATCGTGGCGGCTGTCGGCTCCGAAGCGGCGCAAGCAATGAGCGCCGCCATCCTCGCACTGGCCGACCAAGGCGCACACCGCGTGGCTCCGGATTCGGCATCTGAGACCTGACATCGACGGCGTCGGCCGTTGTCGACCTCGATGCGGAAACGGAGAGCGGGTCAGGCGTCCAGCTTCTTCTGGGGCACGTCGGCGTTCAGCCGTGCGATGTCGGGGTGCAGTCCGAGGAGATCGATGATCTGATCGCCGGTCATGAGATGAGCCGAATGATCGTTTATCAACCGCGAGATGACCACCCAGTCGTCTGATGTGTCGAGTGTCAGACGGTACTGCGATGCATCGGACGATCGCCGAATCGACCGCAGGTTGATCCGCGACGCACCCCCGATGTACATGTACGGCGTCACGTGCTCGCGCTCGGCAGGAGAAACACCGAGTCGATCCGCTTCGTAAAGGAGCTCAGCGCTGAACACCTCGAAGTCGAAGCCCCGCGGGTATGTCCGGTCCAGGGTGTTGGAGAGGAAAGCTCGAGGATCCTTCAACGCGAGGTACTCCTCGACGCCTTGCCGAACGATCCCGCCGTCGATCAGCGGACAGTCGGATGTGACGCGGACCACTACGTCGAGATGGAATGTGCGCGCTGCGTCGGCGAACCGGGAGAGCACGTCGTGCTCGCTGCCACGGCTTGCCCCGGCGGCACCGGCGTCCCGCGCGGCGGTGGCGATGACGTCATCGGCAGCGCCGGTTGTCGTGGCGACGAAGACGGGGTAGCCCGCCCAACTCAGACGATGGACGTGGTGGGTCAGCACGTTCGCTCCGCCGGCTTCGAGCATCACCTTTCCGGGGAGTCGCGTGCTGGCCATGCGGGCTTGGGAGATGACCCCGACTCGAGTCATCGCAACGCCTCGGCGAGCGTGTCGATCACCTGATCCACCTGAACGTCCGACAGGTCTGGGAACAGCGGGAGCGACAGTTCCTCGCCGTAGAACGCCTCCGCGTTCGGGCACATTCCTCGCTTGTAGCCGGCGTCGGCGTAGACAGGATGCCAGTACACGGGCATGTAGTTGACCTGGACGCCTATGCCCGCGTTGCGCATGTGCTCGAACACGTGACGCCGACGGCCATCGAGTACGCGGAGGGGATAAAGATGCCAGACGGGATCGACATCCTCGCGCTGCACCGGGGTGCGGACAGCTTCGAGACTGTCAAGAGCGGCGTTGTAGCGCGCGACGATCTGCGCGCGACGGAGCTTGAAAGACTCAAGGCGCTTCAGCTGAGCCACTCCCAACGCGCTCGCCACGTCGGTGAGGCGGTAGTTGACACCGAACTCGTGCACCTCTTGATGCCACGCGCCCTCGTCCTGGATCCTGAAACGGTCCGCATCTCGGACCAGGCCGATGAAGTGGAACTCGTGCGCGCGCTGCGCGACGCTCGCGTTCTTGGCGACGACTGCTCCGCCCTCGCCTGTCGTGAGGTTCTTCGTCGGGAAGAACGAAAATGTCGTCACATCGGCGAGATCGCCGACCGGACGCCCGCGATAGGTGCCGCCGATCGAATGGGCCGCGTCGTCGAGGGTGACCGCCCCGACCGTGTCGGCTAGCGCCTGGAGCGCGTCGTAATCTGCGGGGTGGCCGGCGTAATCGACGGCTGCGATGACCTTCGTGCGGTCCCCGACGAGCGCCGCAGCCGCCGCCGGATCCAGGAGAGCCGTGTCCTCCTCGACGTCTGCGAACACGATTTTCGCGCCAAGGATCGAAGCCATCGCCGTCGTCGCCACGAACGTCATCGGCGTCGAGATCACTTCATCGCCGGGGCCGACGCCCAGCGCCGCATAGGCCATGTGGAGCGCGGCTGTTCCGGACGTGGCCGAAACGGCACGGTGCCCGCCTGCCATCTCGCCGATGCGACGCTCGAACTCGGCGACCGTCGGCCCGGTCGTCAGCCAGTCACCCCGGAGGACCTCGACGACGGCCTGGATGTCCTCTTCCGACACCGACTGCCGACCATACGGCAGCATCAGATTGCCGATTCGACGATTGCCGCGATCTCATCGCGGGTGTACCACTGGTCGTTCGCATCGGACCGGTACGCGAATCCCTCGGGCACCGGCACCGCGTCCGCGGGTGCCGTGTACCCCCAGGAGGCGAGGTCGGGCTGGATGATGAAGTACTTGCCGTCCTGGACCACCACCGCGCGCCGTCCCTCTTCGGGGCTGATCATCTCTTCGTGGAGCTTCTCGCCGGGCCGCAAGCCGACATCCACTAGTCCAGCGTCGGGGACGATCGCGTGTGCAAGATCGGTCACCTTCATGGAGGGAATGCGGGGAACGAGGAGTTCGCCGCCCTGCATGAGGTCGAACGTGTCCACCACCATCTGCACGGCCTGCGGAAGCGTGATGAAGAACCGCGTGCAGCGGAGGTCGGTGATGGGAAGAGGCTTGCCCTGGTCGCCGAGCGCCTTGAAGAAAGGAATCACCGAACCGCGAGACCCCATGACGTTGCCGTAGCGGACGACGGCGAATCTCGTGTCGTAGGCGGCGGCATAGTGATTGCCGGTGATGAACAGCTTGTCCGCGGTGAGCTTGGTTGCGCCATAGAGGTTGATCGGGCTGGAGGCCTTGTCGGTCGACAGTGCCACGACCTTCTTCACCCCGGCGTCGATCGACGCCTCAATGACGTTTTGGCTCCCGAGCACGTTCGTCTTGACGAACTCGAAGGGGTTGTACTCGGCGGTGTCCACCTGCTTGAGCGCGGCGGCGTGCACGACGTAGTCGACGCCGTGGAGTGCCCGCGCGAGACGCCGCTCATCGCGGATGTCGCCGATGAACCACCGCAGTCGCGGATCATCCTTGAAGATCTGCCGGACCTCGTACTGCTTGAGCTCGTCGCGCGAGAAGATCACCAGCCTGCGCGGGTCAAGGTGGTCGAGCGCGTAGCGGATGAACGCCTTCCCGAAGGAGCCCGTGCCTCCAGTGACGAGAATGCTGGATCCACTGAGGATGGACACGTGGTGGGCTCCTTGGATTGATTTTCGACGTTCGGGGCAGGGCGGATCCGACTTGCGTCGAGTCCGCAGCCGCGAAGCCCCCGAATTATCCTACTAAGGCGCAGGACAGCGCCATGCTCCCCGAGGTCGAAGGCAGCTCCGTGAACCCACGCACAACACTGATCCACTGCAACGGCGGCGGTGACTATGGAATGGGACACTGCATGCGCGCCCTCGCGCTCGCGGAGGAAGCGATCGGACGAGGGTGGCAGGTGCACATCGCCGGCGACCTTGCGCCGAACGCGGTAGATCTCCTAAACGGCGCCATTCCGACCGCGCGGGTCAGCCGTATCGCGTTGCGCGGCGTGGAAGAAGAACTCCTGCAGTTGCTTGAGGCTGAGTCACCTGATGTCGTGCATCTCGATACCTATTGGGGGACGTTCGACGCTCTGTTCGGACGTAAGTGGCTCCTGAGCAATATGCAAGACGGCCCGTTCGGGGTCCGCGACGCAGACGTCTCAGTGGATGCGAACCTCGGCGCGGAAGCGGCCTTCGTGCAGCCGGCGGCGCATCTCGTCCACCTCGCAGGTAGCCGTGCAGCACTCACGCGCCGCGCCGTTCGTCGACATCATCATGAAGTCAGGCAGCTGAGCGCCAGTGCGCCGCGAGCCGTGACGGTTGTGTTGGGTGGAACCGACCCTGGCGGCGTAACCCCGCTCGTCGTGGAAGCGCTGAGCGTCGTCGAGTGCGATATCGAGCTGACCGTTGTCAGCCCCTCTGGCGATCCGGCTGTCGTCGAAGCAGCGAGGCGTAGCCCGCACGCCGTGCGGGTCGTTCCTTTTGTGGAGGACCTGCCAGGGCTTGCGGTCGCCCAGGATCTTGTGATCAGCGCGGCTGGGACCTCGGTGCTTGACTTCGCCAGCATGGGCGTTCCGATGGCAATAGTCTGCGTCGCGGACAACCAGGTTGCAGGGTACAAGCGCGCGATCGCACAGGGGGTCGCGCTCCCACTTGGAACACCGCTAGCTGACGACCTCCACGAGAGCATCCGCGCACTCGGCCCGCTGCTGCAAAACGCAGCCGAACTTCGCCGATTGTCGGATCTGGGACGAGCTTCTGTCGATGGACTCGGCGCGTGGCGGGTTGTGTCGGCATGGGAATCCGTGCTCCAGCACCGACCGGCGGAACTGCCGCTCCGTGATCGCTGGGCGTCGCGCAGGGCCTCCCTGGCGGACGCCCGGCTGCTGTTCGAGTGGAAAAACGATGAGGAGACGAGACGACGGTCTCGCTCGACGGAGCCGGTCTCGTGGTCCCCACACTTGGAGTGGCTCACGCGCACCGTGGAGTCCTCAGAGCGCCGGCTGCTCATCGTCGAGCATGAAGGTCAAGCCGTCGGCACCGTGCGGTGGGACCACATCGGGCCGGCGCGGTGGGAGGTCTCCATCACTGTGGCTCCGCACGCGCGAGGCAAGGGAATCGCGCGCTACATCCTCGCAACCGCAGAGCTCAGCGCAAACGAATGGGCTCCCGTGACACTGGTAGCGGTGATTAACGAGGAGAACTTTGCGTCGCTCAGGCTGTTCGCGTCGGCCGGTTACCTGCCTGACCTGCCGGCTGATGAAGCGGGCTTCCGCGCTTTCGCCAAGCAACTTGCCTAGATCAGGTCCCAGGTGAGCGGCGTTCCTCGTTCGGCATCGGCTACGAATCTGCGCCCCATGACAATCTCCACGTTGTCCACGGGTAGACCACCTGCTGGTCGGATAGAACGCACATTCTGCGGTGAGACGACGTCTCCCGCTCGAACATCGGCGACAACGTAGAGAGAGCGACGAAGCGCGAGCACGGTGCGTTCCTGCTCCGTCGGGCCGAATCCCTCTCCGCTCTGCACGGCCAACCGCGCCTGATCGGACGCGACGACCAGCGACGCCATCTCCGCTGGGGACAACGAGAAGTCGGAGTCGACGCCGCCGTCACGCCTGTCGAGCGTAACGTGCTTCTCAATCACGACCGCACCGAGAGCGGCTGCGGCTACGCCGACGCCGATGCCGAGCGTGTGATCTGACAGACCCACGGGTACGTCGAAAGCGCGGCGGAGCACCTCGATGTTGCCGAGACGGGCCTCTTGGGGCTGAGCGGGGTAGGCCGCGGTGCAGGCGAGAAGGACCAGATCGCTGCACCCGGCGTCGCGGGCCGCCGACACGGCGGCGTCGATCTCGGCAAGGGTAGCCATCCCCGTGGACATGATGATGGGTTTGCCAGTGCGCGCGATCTCACGAATCAATGGAAGATCGACGATCTCGGCAGAGGCGGTCTTATACAACTCCACGCCGAGTTCCTCGAGGAATGCGATCGATGACAGATCGAAGGGCGTTGAGAAAGGAATGAGGCCCTGACTACGTGCCCGTTCGAAGATCGGCGCGTGCCAGTCCCAAGGAGTGTGTGCTTCTTCATACAGCTCGTACAGGGTCCGATTGCCCCATAGCCCGTGGTCATTCGCGACACGGAATGCCGGCTTGTCCGATGAAATGGTGAGGGTGTCGGCAGTGTACGTCTGGATCTTGAGCGCTTGTGCTCCTGCGCCGGCGACAGCATCGACGATCGCCAACGCGCGGTCCAGATCTCTGTTGTGATTGCCTGACATTTCGCCGATGACGAAGACCGGCGCATCGGCCGCGATTCTGCTGGTACCCACAGCGATGGCCTGTGTTGAAGTCACCCCACGAGCTTAGGTTGTCTTCGCGTCGGCGCTGGCCGTTCATGCAAGCTGCTGTGTCGCATCAGGACAGGGCGATCAGTACGCGCCGTCTTTCGCCACGACCGCACGCAGCGTCCGCCAGAGGATGATCAGGTCGCCCGTAAGCGACCAGTTCTCGACGTAATAGAGATCGAGGCGGATCGCATCAGCCCAGTCAAGGTCGGAGCGGCCACTGACCTGCCAAAGGCCGCTGATTCCCGGCCGCACGAACAGCCGACGGTGCGCGCCGCCCTCGTAGAGCGCCACCTCGGCGGCGACCTGCGGCCTCGGCCCCACGAGGCTCATCGATCCATCGAGAACGTTGAAGAGCTGGGGGAGCTCATCGAGCGAATACCGGCGGATGAACCTGCCCACGGGGGTGATCCGCGGGTCGTTCGTCACCTTGAACAGTGGGCGATCAGAGGTCCCTTGTGCGTCGAGCAGACTCTTCAGCTGATCATCGGCACCGACGATCATGGAACGGAACTTCCACATCTTGAAGGGCACGCCCTTGCGGCCGACGCGTTCCTGGCCGTAGAACAGGGGGCCGCGACTGGTCGACTTCACCGCGATCGCGACGGCAATCATGATCGGTGACGCGAGCAGGATGAGTACGAGGGCACCAAAGACATCAGATGCACGCTTGAGAAAGCGGTGGATGCCGGTGAACTCGGGATAGTCGACGTGGATAAGGGGGAGGCCCGCCACCGGGGTCGAATGGATGCGCGGACCAGCAACATCGGTGAGAGCCGGAGCCACGATCAGGCTGGCCCTGCGCTCTTCGAGACCCCACCCGAGCTCGCGCAACTGGCGCGGCGTGAGCGAGTGGTTGCCTGTGACCACCACGGTGTCGGCGCGAGCGCGGTCGACGTTCTCGAGCACGTGCTGCCAGTCGCCGATCACAGGAATGTCCTCCGTCAGAGCCACGTCCGTGCTCCCGTGCTCAGTGATCGCTCCGACGATTGCAAGCCCGCATCCGGGATCGCGCTGAATCTGCTGAGCGACGTGAATTGAGCTGGCGCGGTCACCGACGAGAACCGCGTGACTGAGGAGGCGGCCACGGCGACGGCGTCCGATCAGCCACTTGCGCCACATCCAGCGGCTGAGTACCAGGAGAGCCCACCCTACGGGCAGTGCGACGAGCAGATACGAACGTCCGATGGGCGCTTGCAGGGCGAACGCGAGGATGGCGAAGACCCCGAAGAACGAGAAGGTCGCGTTTGTGACCCGCTTGTACTCGACCACACCGGTGCCGATGATCTTGTAGTCGCGCGTGCCGAAGAGCCGGAGTGACAGCGCCCAGCCGAGCACCATCACGACTGAGACGAACGCGTATGTGACCGCCACATTGTCATCGGGGACGCCCGCGATCACGAGCTTCTCGCCAAAACCGATTCTCGCGATCTGTGCGCCGAACACCGCCATCGCGATGACGATCGTGTCGGTGATGGAGAGAAGCCTGGCGAACAGTCGCTGCCAGCGGCGGACGCGAGCGGCGGGTGACGGGAAGTTGCGAGGCCTGGGCGCGACCCACTCACCCCGCGGGGGGCGCACGGGAGCCTGAGGGCGCTCGTCGATCGCCACGCGTCAGAGTCCTCTGCTAGCGCGCTGGTGGCGGACTGTCACGTGCCGATCATCTCCCCCGAAGACTCCCCACCCTGCGCGGGCGCGCGGATGGCCCTAAATCGGTGAGAACCGTTCGAGGATACCAGCAGTAGAACAGCGCTTTCCTGAACACGTGCGCCAGCAATGCCAGCCTCGCTGCGGTGTAGGCTGACCCGAATCGGCCGTGATCTTAGGGAGGGCGCGCGCCGTTGGTTCGCATACCCGGAAGCGGCGACCCCAGCCGCGACGAAGCATCGCCCCCGGAGACCACCTCGCCTGCCGGTGGCGATGATCGAACGCGCGCGCTGGAAGAGCTGTTCGGCACTCCTCCTCCCATCCAAGATGACATGGCGCGGCCGGACGCCAGCACGGCCGACCGGCTCGCAGCCTTCTTCGCTCGAGTGCAGGATGAACAGCAGGCGAGCCCACCTGCGCGCGGCGACGCGCTGGTCGCCCCTGCCGTGAGCGCGTCCCCGGCGGAGGACCTCGCGCACCTCGCGTCCGTGACGGACGATCTCGTCCCGCCGGCGTCCCCGACGGAGGACCTCACGCCTCCCCCACCCGTGACGGACGAGGTCGCTCCGCGCGAGCGGGGCGACAGTCTGCCGCCGGCCGTGCACGACGACGAGGACCTGTTGGCGCTCGACGAGGGGGACCTGTACTCCTACGACGCCGATGACCTCTTCGCATTCGACGCCGACGGCGAGCTGATCGAGATCGACCAGGTGCACGACGACCAACCCGCGGCATCCGCTCGCGAGGCTCTGCCCGTCGCGGGTGCCCTCGCTGGGGCGCAGGCAGCACCCTCCACCTCGAAGCGTGCGGCGAGACGCGAGGCGAAGCTGGCTGCCAGAGCCGCGAAGGCCCCGGGCCCACACGGCGAGTTCGCATCGACGCCGCGGGGGCTGCGCGCCTGGGGCAAAGGGGCCTGGTGGGCGGTCGGGATCTCGGTCGCTCTGATCCTGGCGGTGGTAGCAGGAAGCATCTACGTGGCCCAGACGGTGGCAGCGCAAGCCGAGGAGCTTCGCGTTGCCGTCGCCGAGTTCGAGACTGCCGCGGAGGCTGCGGATGATCCCGTCGCAGCCATGGAAGCCGCGTACGCGAAGTACGACGAGACAGCTGCGGCCGCGCGGCCGGCGGCCGACAGTGCTGCTCCGGCGCTCGCGGCGGTTGCCGGCATGAGTGATCAGGCCGCCCTCGATGCGGCGAACGCCGCGCTGGGCTCGCTCGTCACACTGCTCGACACCACGACGCTGCCCGAGCGGCCGCCGCTCTACGCGCCGCCCGATCTCGCGACGATCGACGATGTCGACGCGGCCGAACAGGCGGCGGACGCCGCGCGGGACCATGCCGCCGACATCATCGCGGTGACGGAGAAGGTGGATGCCGCCACCGCCGCCGTGGCGCAGCATTTCACGGCACTCACCGAGGCGCAGCGGGTGCTCGGCGCCACGCTGCCCGCGACGGCCGAAGCGCTCGCAGAAGAGAACGACCTCGCACGGCAGTCGTTCCGCGACGACGTCCTCGCCACGGCGGGAGCCGTTGGCGCGGCTCAGGCCGCAGGGGGAAGTGGCGACCCCGAACTGCAGGCGTACGCGGCCGCCGTCACGGCGCTCCGCGACGACCAGAAGCGGGCGGAGGAGGCGGCAGCCGCTCGGCGCAACGCACCGGCGCCCCAGCCGCAGCCGCAGCCGCAGCCGCAGCCGCAGCCGCAGCCGCAGCCTGAGCCCGAGCCCGAGCCCGAGCCCGAGCCTGAGCAGCCCCCAACCGAGCCGGAACCGGCGCCGAGTCCGTGACCTGAGGCGCAGCGGCGGTTTGGCTGCGGCATCCGTCTGGCGTAGTATTGATCTTTGGTGCCTGCTCAGCTGACCTGGCACCACGAACGTGAGCCCTCCACTGGCGTGTTCGGTCCCTCGTCGAGAGACAGAACCACCCCGGAGTGGGATTCACGAACCTCTCCGTTCGAATCAAGAAAGCAGCACTACTGTGACGCGCACTTACACCCCCAAGGCTGGCGAAGCCCAGCGCGAGTGGCTGGTCATCGACGCGACTGACGTCGTTCTCGGCCGTCTCGCCTCGCACGCCGCCGTCCTCCTCCGCGGCAAGCACAAGCCGACGTTCGCCCCGCACATCGACCAGGGCGACTTCGTCATCATCATCAACGCCGAGAAGGTCGCCCTGACGGGCCAGAAGCTCGAGCAGAAGAAGGCCTACCGCCACTCGGGCTACCCGGGCGGCCTCAAGTCGGTCACCTACTCGGAGCTCCTCGAGAAGAACCCCGTCCGCGCCGTGGAGAAGGCCGTCCGCGGCATGCTCCCGAAGAACTCGCTCGGCCGCGACCAGCTGGCGAAGCTCAAGGTGTACCGCGGTGCTGAGCACCCGCACGCCGCGCAGAAGCCCACCGCGTACGTTTTCGACCAGGTCGCCCAGTAAGCGCCGCAGAGACAAGGACACACTGATGGCGAACATCGAAGAAACCCCCACGAGCTACTCCACCGAGTCCCAGGTCGACGAGACCGTCGTCGCCGCCGAGCGCCCCGTGCTCTCGGTGTCGGGTGCGGCCGTCGGCCGTCGCAAGCAGGCCATCGCCCGCGTGCGCGTCATCCCCGGCTCGGGCACCATCACCGTCAACGGCCGTGCGTTCGAGGACTACTTCCCGAACAAGCTGCACCAGCAGCTCATCGCCGACCCGTTCACGGTGCTCAACCTCACCGACGCGTACGACGTCATCGTGCGCATCTCGGGCGGCGGCCCCTCGGGCCAGGCCGGCGCGCTGCGCCTCGGCATCGCCCGTGCGCTGAACCAGATCGACGAAGAGAACAACCGCCCGACCCTCAAGAAGGCCGGCTTCCTCTCGCGCGACGCCCGCGTCATCGAGCGTAAGAAGGCCGGTCTCAAGAAGGCCCGCAAGGCGCCGCAGTACTCGAAGCGCTGATCGGCTTCACCTCCGTATGCCGATCTTTGGCACGGACGGGGTGAGGGGGCTGGCCAACGGCCCCCTCACCGCCGATCTCGCACTGTCTCTGGCCCAGGCGACCGCCGTCGTCCTGGGCCAGGGCCGTACCGCCGAGGCGCGCCGCGCCGCAGGCAAGCGTCTCAGCGCCGTCGTCGCGCGCGACCCCCGCGTGTCGGGCGAATTCCTCTCGGCCGCGGTCGAGGCGGGGCTCGCGTCCTCGGGCGTCGACGTCTACGACGCCGGCGTGCTGCCCACGCCCGCGGCGGCGTTCCTCATCGCCGACATCGATGCCGACTTCGGCGTCATGGTGTCGGCCTCCCACAATCCCGCCCCCGACAACGGCATCAAGATCTTCGCCCGCGGCGGCGTGAAGCTGCCCGACATCGTGGAAGCGCGCATCGAGCGCGCCATGGACGGGCAGAAGCTGCTGCCCACGGGTGCCGCCATCGGCCGCATCCGCCGGTTCGCGGACGCCGAAGACCGCTACGTCGTGCATCTGCTCGGCTCGTTGCCGAACCGCCTGGACGGCCTGCACGTCGTGCTCGACTGCGCGCACGGCGCGGCATCCGGAGTCTCTCCCGAGACCTTCCGGGACGCCGGAGCCAAGGTCACCGTCATCGGCGCCGACCCCGACGGCTTCAACATCAACGACGGCGTGGGCTCCACGCACCTCGACGTGCTGTCGAAGGCGGTCGTGGCGCACGGCGCCGACGTCGGCATCGCGCACGACGGCGACGCCGATCGCTGCCTCGCCGTCGACGCGGACGGCAAGATCGTCGACGGCGATCAGATCATGGCGATCCTCGCGGTGTCGATGAAGAACCGCGGCCGCCTCACCGACGACACGCTCGTCGCCACCGTGATGAGCAACCTCGGCCTGCACCGCGCCATGTCGGCGCACGGCATCCACGTCGAGACCACCGCCGTCGGCGACCGCTACGTGCTCGAGCGCATGACCGAGGGCGGCTTCGCCCTCGGCGGCGAGCAGTCCGGCCACGTCATCATGAGCGAGTTCGCGACGACCGGCGACGGCGTGCTCACGGGCCTGCATCTGGTCGCCGAGATGGCCCGGACGGGCAAGACGCTCGCCGAGCTCGCCTCGATCATGACCGTGTACCCGCAGGTGCTCGTGAACGTCCGCGGTGTGGACCGCACGCGGGCGGGCTCCGACGATGTGGTTCAGGATGCCGTGGCCCGCGCCTCCGCCGAGCTCGGCCTCTCGGGGCGCGTGCTGCTGCGGCCGTCGGGCACGGAGGAGATGGTGCGCGTGATGGTCGAAGCCGGCTCCGAGGACGACGCCCGCCGCCACGCGGACGCGCTCGCCGAGGTCGTGCGGGAGCGGCTGGCGCTGTAGCCGAGATGCGCCGGCGGTGGGGCCGGCGCACCCCGGGCGCCGGCATCCGGGATACTGGATAGCGTTATCTGCACGCGCACGCCCCGGGGAGACGAATGTCGAAGAGCGCCAAGCCTGCCACCCTCGCGGACGTCGCACGACTGGCGGGGGTGTCGGTCCCGGCGGCGTCGCGGGCGCTGAACGGCGGCGTCCGCGGCAAGCAGAGCGGGTCGCCCGAACTGCGCAGCCGCGTGGAAGAGGCGGCGCGCACGCTCGGCTACTCGGTGAGTCCGGCGGCGCAGGCGATCAAGGGCGGCCGGGCTCGCACGGTGGCGTTCATCGTCGGCGACATCGACGACTTCGGCTCGGCGACGATGATCGCCGGCATCATGCACGCAGCGGAGGAGCACGGAGTCTCGGTCGCCGTGCGCACGACCCGTGACGACTCCGCGCGCGAGATCGAACTGCTGGCACAGCTGCGGGGCGAACGTCACCTGGCCGTCGTCATGGCGACCAGCCGGACGACGGATGCCGCGCGCGAGGCAGCGGTGAAGGAGCAGTTGAAGGTGCTGAGCGACCACGGTGCGCGCATCGTGGTGATCGGCGACAACGACCTGGGGTTCCCGACCGTGACCGTCGACAACCGTCACGCCGCGCGACTTCTCGCTGAAGGACTGGCGGATGCCGGCAAGCGGCGCTTCGCGATGGTCTCGGGTCCGGACATCGAGCTGACCGCCCTCGAGCGCGTCGGGGGATTCGCCGAGGGGCTCGCGGCGCGCGGCATCGAGGTCGCGGAACGGGACATCGTGCACACCGAGTTCTCGCGCGACGGGGGATACCGCGCGGTCGAGCAGCTGCGCGACCGGCTCGCGGAGCTCGACGTGATCGCGGCGATGAGCGACGCGATGGCGGTCGGCGTGATCGCCCGCCTGCGCGAACTGGGCGTGTCGACGCCGGCCGACATCGAGGTGACCGGGTTCGACCACGTGCCCATGCTCGGCGATGTGCTGCCGGGGTTCAGCACGGTGGAGGTGCCGCTCGAGCACTTCGGCGGCGCGGCGCTCGAGCTCGCGCTCGCGCTCGACAACGGCGCGGTCCCCGCCGAGACGATCGCGCTCAGCGCGACGCCCATCCTCCACGGCACTCCGCTCGTCACTGTGTGAGCGCGATCGTGCCGTCGCCGCGGGCCGGGGAGGCGCCGGCGCGTAGGCGGAAAGCGCTTCACGAAACTATGTGGCAAACGTTGTCCACTTTGAGGTACTCTCTCCGAGACGGAAACGTTCCGGCACGAATCAAGGGAGATCACATGCATGACGCGATGACGCGGGCAGGGATGCGTGCCCGTATGGGCCGCCGCTCGCCCTGGATCGCCGGCGCAGCGGGCATCGCTGTCGCGGCACTCGCGCTGACGGGCTGCAGCAGCCCGGCGGACGACAGCGACGAGGGCGGCGCGGCGGCCGAGAAGACCACGATCCGCTTCCTCTACGCCACCGGCGACGAGACCTGGAACTCGGTGGTCGACACCGTGGTCGAGGCCTTCAACGACCAGAGCGACACGACGACCGTGCAGCTCGACCCGCTTCCCGCCGGAAGCGACTACGCGACGGCGCTGAAGACGATGGATGCCACCGGCAACTGGCCCGCCGTCGTCGACATGCGCGACACCCTCACGTACGTCAACGCGGGCAAGCTCGCGCCGATCCCCGATTCGGTCACCGAGCTCATCCAGCCGGAGGCGTTCGGCACTGCCGAGGACGGCAACGTCTACACCGTGCCGTACAGCGCGCTGAACGGCGAGATCGGCCTGAACATCGTCTACAACAAGGACTACTTCGAGGAGCACGACCTCGAGGTGCCCGAGACGTACGACGACTTCCTCGACCTGCTCGCCGACATCAAGGCGAACGGCGACGCGCCGCTCGCGACCGCCGCGGCGGAGGTGTGGCCGAGCGACCAGCTGTGGAAGCCGCTCGCCGCGCCGTACTTCGCGGAGTACGGCGACGAGGGCGGGTTCTGGACCGCTGCGCAGAACGGCGACGCCACCGTCGAGGACCTGCGCGAGCCGCTGCAGGAGCTGCTCGACATCACCAATGAGTACGTGCTCGAAGGCTGGCAGTCCACGGCGGACGCGCAGACCACGACGCTGCTCGTGAACGACATGGCGGTCATGGCGACCTCTTCGGCGGGCATCGGCCGTCTCAACGACATCAACAAGGTCGACCCGGAGTTCAACGCGGGGCTGTTCATCATCCCGGCCGAGGACGGGGCGATCAACGTGCTGAAGAACGCCGTCAACGGCGACACCGCCGGCGGCCTGGCGATCTCGGCCCAGGCGGCCGACGACGACGCCGAGTACGCGTCGGCGACGGAGTTCCTGGAGTACTTCTACCAGGTGGAGACCGCCAACCTGATGGAGTCGCAGGGCTGGTTGGCGCCGAACATCATCGCCGCGGACGAGATCGAGCGCAACACGTCGATCCCGGGTTCGAAGGACTACTTCGCGCTTCTCGAGAACCCCAACCTCGCGTGGTACGAGAACGTGTCGAACCTGTCCACGTTCAGCGCGTTCAACACGTTCTTCCGTCAGGCGCGCATCGAGATGCAGGACGGCCAGTCGTCGATCGACGACACCATCGCCAAGGTGCAGGCGGAGTTCGACAAGACGGTCGCAGCGGGCTGAGACCACACGTGACAGGGTGCCCGGGCAGCTGCCCGGGCACCCTGGAACGGAGGCGAGGAGGTCTCCATGACTGATCAGAGTGCCCTGCAGGGGCAGACCGCGGTGGTCGGCACCGCCGTCCGGCTCACCGGCGAAGGCCCGCTCGACGGCGCGCCGGAGGGCGCGGCCGACGACGTCCCGTTCCTTCCCGCCGGACCCCCGAGCGAGCTGCGCCGCACACGCCGGTTCCGCAGAGTGCGCTGGGTGATGCTGGGCTTCATCGCCCCGGCGCTGGTGGTGTACCTGCTCATGGTGATCGTGCCGTCGGTGCAGTCGCTGCAGCTGAGCTTCACGAACTGGGACGGCATCAGCCCGGACTACGACTACATCGGCGTCGCCAACTACGAGGAGATCCTCGGGAGCGGCAGGTTCTGGAACGCCGTCAAGAACACCCTCATCCTGGGTCTCGGATCCGCGGTCATCATCAACGCCATCTCGCTCGGCGTGGCCCTGATGCTCGACCACGTCGGCAGATGGCAGGGGCTGTTCCGCACCGCCGTGTACCTTCCCTCGCTCGTCAGCGCCTTCATCCTCGCGACGATCTGGAAGTACCTGCTGAACTACAACTTCGGCGCCGTGAACGTCTTCCTGCGTGACATCGGGTTGCCCGAGTCGGCGCGCGACTGGCTGGGCGACAGCTCGATCGTGGTGTGGGTCATCCTCTTCATCACGTGCTTCACGCTCGGCGGCAACACCACCCTCATCTACCTCGCCAACCTGCAGTCCGTGCCGCAGGACCTGGTGGAGGCCGCGCGGATCGACGGCGCCAACAGCCGCCAGGTCTTCCGCCATGTCACGTGGCCGATGCTCGCGGGCGCGGTCACGGTCAACATGACGCTCGCGATGATCGCGGGGTGGACCATCTTCGACCAGGTCATGGTGCTCACGTCCGGCGGGCCCGGGTTCGTCAGCGAGACCATGGCGTTCTTCATCTACAAGGTCGGCTTCGGCGAGTATCGCGCCGGCTTCGGCAGCGCGGCCGCGATCGTGCTGTTCCTCGTGGTGATCGTCAGCACCGTGGCGGCGAACGCCTACATGCGCAAGAGGGAGATCCAGGCATGAGCACCCAGACGCAACTGCTCGTCACGCCCGAGCGCACGCGCCGCCCGCGCACGCGGCGCCGCAAGCGGCTGACCGCCGGCCAGGTCGTCGTGATGATCGTCCTCGCGGTGCTGGTGCTGATCGTCGCGAGCCCCGTGCTGTACGCGCTGCTGAACTCGTTCCGGTCGTACGGCGAGATCACGATGGACCCGATGGGGCTGCCCACGCAGTTCACCCTCGACAACTACGTGCAACTTTTCCAGCAGACGGATTACGGCGAGGCGCTCGTCAACACGCTCATCATCACGCTCGCCACGGTCGTGCTGCTGATCGCGATCGTGCCGATGGCCGCGTACGGCATCGAGCGCGTCGGCGGCCGCACTTCCCGGTTCATCTACATCCTCTTCATCGCCGGCCTCATGATCCCGTTCCAGGTGCGCATGATCCCGCTGGTGAAGGGATTCGACGAGGTCGGTCTGTACAGCACGCTGACCAGCGTGGTGCTGGTGCATCTTGGCGGAGCGGCGAGCTTCGGCATCCTGCTCTACTGCAGCTTCATCAAGGGCATCCCGATCGAGGTGGAAGAGGCCGCGAACATGGACGGCGCAGGTCGCCTGCGCACGTTCTGGTCGATCGTGTTCCCCATGCTGCTGCCCGTGACGTCGGCGTTCGTCATCATCCAGGCGCTGGGGCTCTGGAACGACTTCTTCATCCCGCTGGTGTTCCTCGACTCGTCCTCCGCGGGCACGATCAACGTCGCGATCAACCGGATGGTGGGGCTGCTCACCTCGCAGTGGCAGCTCATCTACACCGGCGCGATCCTGGCGATCATCCCGTCGGTGGCGATCTTCGCGGCCTTCCAGCGCTACTTCATCAAGGGCATGTCGGTCGGGGCGGTGAAGGGATGAGCGCCGCGCCGACGACCTCGCAGCGTGGCGGCGCGATGGCGCGCGCGCGCGTCCTGCTCGCGCTCGACGGGCCGCTCGCGGCCACCGTGCTGACCGTCTTCCGGTCGTTCGTGCTGTCGGTCTCGTTCATCGGATGCCTCGTGCCCGTGCTCGCGTTCACGGCGCTGGTCGGCTGGCAGGCCACTCATCTGGCGGTGTGGCTGGGGTCCGTGGCGCTGCTGCCGCTCGCACCGGCGACATACGCGCTGCTGCGCGGTGCCCGCGCGCTGCTCTCGCAGCGCGGCGACGCGCCCACCGGACGGGAGTTCTGGACGTCGTTCGCTCGCGGATGCCGCGATCTCTGGTGGGCTGCGCTCGGCCTCGGCGTCGTGGTGGTGGTGCTCCAGTACGACCTGGCGCTGTTCGGCGGCACCGACGCGGTCGTGCTGCTGGCCGCGGTCGCAGCGGCGCTCGCCGTCGTGCTGCTGATCGGGGTGTGCGTCGTCGCGGCGGCGCAGCCCGCGGGCGTCCGAGGGCCGCTCGAGACCGTGACCGTGGCGATGCGCGCCATGGCGCGTCGTCCGCACATCGCGCTGAGCTGGCTCCTCCTCATCGGGGTCGGCCTGGCCGTCACGGCGCTGCCGCTGATCGGCCCCGCGATCGCCCTGTTCCTGCCCGCGACGGTCGCCGCCGGCATCCACATCTGCAACGACGCGCTGCGTCTTCCGCTGAACGACGAGACGAGACAGACTCCGTGACCGAAGCCGTCCATCATCCTGCCGCGCAACATCCCGCCGCACTTCCCTCTTCCGCGCTTGCCCCTGCCTCCCTGATCCCACGCGAGACCGGCCCCGCGGCACCGGTCACGAGCCGCGCGCGCGTCGGCGTGTTCGAACTGCGCTGGGCGGATGACGCGCCGGCGTCGCTGGTCGTGCCGTCGTCGGCGCACAGCGGCCGGCCCGGCGTAGGTCTCGTCGAGGTCTTCACGTCGGCCGAGCAGCGCGCCCGCACCAGCCAGGCGTACTGGCGGTCGGCTGTCGGCGAGCGGCTGCGCGTACAGGGATCGCAGGTCATCGCCGAGTCCGACGCCGTGCGCGCGGTCGTCGTGCAGAGCGACGCCGTCAGCGGGATCGAGGTGCGCACGACCGTCACGGCACCCACGGACACCTCGGCGGTGCGCATCCAGAGCGAGATCCGTAACGCCGGACGCGAGGCCGTGGTGATCGCCGCGATCTCGTCGGCGACGATCGGATTCGGGCGGTCGGCGCGCGATCTGGACGAGACGGTGTGGGGCTCGGCCGCGAGCGAGTGGCTCGCCGAGGACCGGTGGAGCGAGGTGCCGCTGCGCACGCTGCTGCCCGACATCTCGCTCGCACTGCACGCGCAGGACGCGCGCGGGCATGCCGGGCTCACGAGCCACGGCGGCTGGTCGAGCGGAGAGCACGTGCCGTGCGGCTACCTCTCGCGTGCTGACGGCGAGACGCTGGCGTGGCAGATCGAGACGAGCGCGGGATGGCGCGCGGATCTCTGCCAGGCGCGGGACGGCGGCGTGCTGTCACTGCTCGGCCCGACCGATCTCGAGCACCAGTGGGCGCACGAGCTGCTGCCCGGAGAGGCTTTCACCACCGTGCCCGTCGCGCTGGCGGTCGGGCCGCTGAGCCCGGGCACTCTCGGCAGCCCAGACGGTGCGCTCGGCGAGCTCACCCGGTACCGGCGCTGGCTGCGCGGTGCGGCAGGCACGCAGCAGCTTCCGGTCGTGTACAACGACTTCATGAACACGCTGATGGGGCAGCCGACGACCGACGAGCTGCTGCCGCTGGTCCGTCGCGCCGCCGAGGTGGGCGTCGAGGTGTTCTGCATCGACGCCGGGTGGTTCGCAGACCCGGCGATCGGGGACTGGTGGTCGACCGTCGGCGAATGGCGCGAGGCGCCCGCCCGGTTCCCCGGCGGCGGGCTGCGACGCGTCATCGACGCGATCCGCGACGCCGGCATGGCGCCGGGTCTGTGGCTCGAGCCCGAGGTCGTCGGCATCGACAGCCCCGCGGCATCGCGGCTCCCCGACGAGGCGTTCTTCCAGCGCTTCGGGCAGCGGGTGCAGGAGGACCGCCGCTACCACCTGGACTTCCGGCATCCTGCCGCTCGCGCGCATCTGGACGCGACCGTCGATCACCTCGTCGAGGAGTTCGGCATCCGCTATCTGAAGCTCGACTACAACATCAATCCGGGTGCGGGGACCGAGCACCACGCCACGACGGCGGGGGACGGACTGCTCGGGCACACCCGCGCGTTCCGGGACTGGCTGGTGCGGGTGCAGCAGCGGCATCCGTCGTTGCGCCTCGAGAACTGCAGCTCGGGCGCGATGCGCGCCGACTACGCGCTGCTGGCGGTCACGCACCTGCAGTCCACGAGCGACCAGCAGGACTTCCGGCTGTATCCGCCGATCGCGGCGTCGGCGCCGGCATCCATCCTTCCCGAGCAGTGCGGCAACTGGGCCTACCCCGCCCGCGACATGAGCGACGAAGAGACCGCGTTCACGCTCGTGACGGGGTTGAGCGGCCGGCTGTACCTGTCGGGGTTCCTCGACGAGCTGCGGCCCGACCAGCGCGCGCGCATCGCCGAGGCGGTGGCGCTGCACAAGGGACTGCGCGACTCGCTGGCCACCGCACTGCCGTTCTGGCCGCTGGGGCTTCCCGCATGGGACGACGAGGCGCTCTGCCTGGGGCTTCGCGCCGCGGACGGCGACCTGCTGTTCGTGTGGGATCGGGATGCCGCGCCCGCCGCATTCACGATTCCCGGGGTCGCGGGCGAGGTCGAGGTGCTGTTCCCGGCCGATGGGGCCGGGTGGGGACTCGACACGGGGCCGGGCGGGCTCGAGGTGTCGACGCCGGCAGGGATCGGTGCACGTGTGCTGCGAGTGACCCGTGGCTGAGCGCGTCACCATCGTCCCCGGACGCGTGTTCACGGACGATCGGGGCCGGACGGCGCAGCTGCACGGCATCGGCCTGCAGCGGGTCGGTGACCGGTGGCTCGCCTGGGGCGAGGACAAGGCTGCGGGCGACCGTTTCACCGCGGTCGCGTGCTACTCCTCGGACGATCTCGCGCACTGGCGCTATGAGGGCGACGCGCTGACCCGGGCCGACGGCGACATCGGCCCCGATCGCGTCGTCGAGCGTCCCAAGGTGCTGCAGCGCCCCGACGGGCGCTGGGTGATGCTCCTGCACGTCGATGGACCGGTCGAAGGCGAGGAGGGCGACTACGCGTATGCACGCGTCGGCTTCGCGATCGCCGAGCGCCCCGAGGGCCCGTACACGTACGTGCGCAGCGAGCGTCCCCTCGGCAACCTCAGCCGTGACATCGGCGTGTACCAGGAGGACGGTGTCGGCTACCTGCTCTCGGAGGACCGCGACAACGGCCTGCACATCTACCGCCTCCGCGAGGACCACCTCGGCGTCGAGGCGGTCGTCGCGACGCTCCGCCAGCAGGCCAACCCGGCGATCGGCTACGAATCGCCCACCCTCGTGCGTCACGAGGGCCGCTACTACCTCTTCGGCTCGGACCTCACCGGCTGGAGCATGAACGACAACATGTACACCAGTGCTCCGGCGCTGGAGGGGCCGTGGGAGGAGTGGCACCCCATCGCGCCGCCCGGCACCCGCACCTTCGAGTCGCAGGTGAGCGTCGTCGCGCCCGTCGGCGACGGGTACGTGTACATCGGCGACCGCTGGGATCCGTCCCGGCTGGCGGAGTCGCCGGCGGTGTGGCTGCCGCTGCGCATCCGCGACGGCCGGGTGGAGCTCGAGTGGCGCGACCGGTGGAGCATCGAGGAGCTCGGCGCATGAGGGCCGCACTGCTGATGGACCCGGCGCTCGTGCCGTTCGTGTTCGGCGACGCCGAGCGGGAGCGACTGGGCGAGATCCTCGAGGTCGACACCGGGGATGCCGCCACCTCGCTCGCGGACATCCCCGACCCGTCCGGGGTCGAGCTGCTGATCGCCGGCTGGGGCGTCTCGCGCGTGAGCCCGGACGACCTGGACGCGTTCCCGAAGCTGCGGGCGATCGTGCACTGGAGTGGGGGCAACGGCGCACTGGACGGCCCGGCGTCGCGCCGCGGCATCCGCATCTCCACCGCTCGCGCGGCCAACGCGATCCCGGTCGCCGAGTTCACCCTCGCGTTGATCACGCTCGCCGCGAAGGACGCGTTCTGGGCCTCGCGCCGCTACAGCGCCGAGCAGCGGTTCATCGACCGCGAGGCCGAGCTGCCGCGCACCGGGCTGTACGGCACGACGGTCGGGATCGTGGGGGCCTCGACCATCGGCACCCTCGTCGTCGAGAAGCTCCAGGGCAGCGACGTCCACGTGCTGCTCTACGACCCCTATGCCACCCCCGAGACCGCAGCGCGGCTCGGCGCGGAGCTCGTTCCCGACCTCGTCGCGCTCGCCGCACGGTGCGACATCCTCTCGATCCACGCGCCCGAGATGCCCGCGACGATCGGCATGGTGTCGGCGGCGGTCCTCGCGGCGCTGCCGGACGGCGCCACGGTGATCAACACCGCACGCGGTGCGCTGGTCGACCAGGACGCCCTCGTCGGCGAACTCCGGCGGGGACGGCTGCGAGCCGTGCTCGACGTCACCGAGCCCGATGTGCTCGAGCCGGGGCATCCGCTCTACACGCTGCCGAACGCGTTCCTCACGCCACACCTCGCGGGGTCGACGGGCAACGAACTGCGCCGCCTGGGCGAGGTGGCGCTCGCCGAGGTCGAGCGGTTCGTTGCCGGCACGCCCTTCGCGCACCCGATGCCCGTGCTGCCCTGATCCTCGTCCCTGGAGGCGCTTCGTGCCCGTGATCCACAACCCGGTCCTGCGCGGGTTCAACCCCGACCCCTCGATCCTGCGCGTCGGGCACGACTACTACATCGCGACCAGCACGTTCGAGTACCACCCGGCCGTCCGCCTGCACCATTCGCGCGACCTCGCGGAATGGTCCACGCTCGGCCATGCACTCGGCGACGGCTTCGACCTGCGCGGCATCCCCGACTCCGGCGGCGTGTGGGCGCCGAGTCTCACGCATGCCGACGGGCAGTTCTGGCTCGCGTACTCCATCGTGCGCAGCATGGACGGCGACGACAAGGACATCGACAACTACCTCGTCACCGCCGACGCGATCACCGGGCCGTGGAGCGAGCCGGTCCACCTGGGATCGCGGGGGTTCGACTTCTCGTTCTTCCACGACCCCGACGGCACGCACTGGATCGTCGGCGTGCAGTGGGACCAGCGGCCCGAGTACCCGTCGTTCTCGGGGCTGGTGGTGGAGCAGTACCTGCCCGGCGAACGCCGCACGAGCGGCGACGCGGTGAGAATCCATCGCGAGGATGGTCTCGTCGAAGGCCCCAACCTCTACCGCATCGCCGACTGGTACTACCTGCTGATCGCCGCCGGCGGCACCGGGTGGAATCACGGCATCACCATGGCCCGCTCGCGGAGCCTGCTCGGACCGTACGAGCGTGACCCGCGCGACGCGGTGCTCACGACGCGCGACGCGCCGGGGCATCCACTCCAGAAGGCGGGACACGGCGAACTGGTGCAGACGCCCGACGGCGACTGGGTGCTCGCGCACCTGGCGAGTCGCCCGACGCTGCACCTGGGGGAGCGCTACAGCACGCTCGGCCGCGAGACCTGCCTGCAGCACGTCGTCTTCGACGACGAGAGCTGGCTGCGGCTGGCAGACGGCGGTCATCACGCAAGCGTGGCCGTCGCGGTCCCCGGTGACGGAAAGGGGACGGATGCCGCACCCGGCCCGCGCGGCTGGGTCGACGACTTCGACGCCGACCTCCTCGACTCGACGCGCTGGTCGACGCTGCGCGCTGCATTGCCCCGCGCGACGGCGGATCTCGGCGCCCGGCCGGGATGGCTGCGGCTGCGCGGAGGGCACTCCGCGGCATCCGTGTTCGATCAGTCGATGATCCTGACCCGCGTCGAAGAGCACCGCGCCGACTTCGAGGTGATCCTCGACGCCGAGCCGCGCAGCCCCCGCGAGGCCGCCGGGCCCATCGCCTGGTACGACCGCGCCGGATGGATCTGGCTGCAGCTGACGCAGGATGCGGAGCACGGACGCCACCTGCGGGTGGTGCGCCGCGACGCTGCCACCACGACGCGCTCCGCGCCCATCGCCGTGCCCGAGGGGCCACTCGGCCTGCGGATGCGCCTCGATGGCCCAGTGCTGCGCTTCGCGTGGGCGCCGGCCGGCGAGGGGGCATGGCGCGAGGTCCCTGAGGACTACCCGGCGTGGACGCTGTCCGATGACCACGGGCCCCGACTGCGCTTCACCGGGCTCTTCTTCGGCGTGCGCGCCGACGACCTCGACGGGCGCGGCTGGACCGCAGACCTCGACCACGCCGCGATGCGCTTCGAGCCCGATCCCGCGTCCTGAATTGCCCCTTGACGCCTTCCAGGCGACACGACATCCTTAACCGGCAAACGTTATCCACCCTCATCCACGATCGGAGTCGATCGGGGCGACAGGAAGAGAGATCGATGAAGATCGAGCAACGACGCGGCGTCCGTCGCGTGATCGGAACCCTGACGGCGTTGGTCTTGGCGGCGTCCGGGTCACTCGCCGCGGTGCAGCCGGCGGCGGCTGCAACCGTCGCGCCGATCGCTCCGCCCGAGATCATCAGCACAGTGAGTGACGCCGGTTTCGCCCACCCGGGCGTCGGGTTCACCGCGGACCACCTCGAGAACATGCGTACTCAGGTGCTCGACGGTGTGGATCCCTGGGCGAGCTACTACGACGCCATGACCCAGACGAAGTACGCGGCCCGCACGTTCGTGCCCGAGAACGCGAAGGACGCCACCGACGCCCCGAAGAACGACGCGTACGCGAGCGCCGGCATGCGCTCCAGCGCACTGCGCGACAGCCTCGGCGCGATGGCGCAGGCGCTCGAGTACGTCGTCACCGGCGACGAGCAGTACCGCGCGAACGCGCTGCACGTGCTGCGCACGTGGAGCAACCTCGACCCGGCCAAGTACGCCTACTTCGCCGACGCGCACATCCACACCGGCGTGCCCCTCTACTACATGCTGATCGCCGCCGAGGTGGTGCGGGGCACCGATGCCGCGAGCGACTCGCTCAACGGCTACGACCTGCGCTGGACCGACGAGGACCAGCAGCGCCTCGAGGACAATCTCGTGCGTCCCGTGCTCGACACGTTCCTGTACTCCCCGAACCGGCTGTGGAACCAGCACCTCTACGGCGTGATCGGCATGGTGGCGGCCGCCATCTTCCTCGACGACGCCGACCTCTATGCGGAGCGCGTGGAATGGTTCACGGTGAACGCGGGCTACGAGAGCGAGCATGACCTGTACGGCGGAGACGTCAACGGCGCCCTCGCCTCGCTCTTCCGTGAGGTTCCCGCCGACGCGCCGGGCAACACCACGGGCGCGCCGTTCGTGCAGCACATGGAGATGCTGCGCGACCAGGCCCACGGCCAGGGGGACGTCGACATCTTCGTCGCCCTCGCGCGCCTCGTCGACAATCAGGGCACGATGCTCGACCCCGTCGCCGGCACCGTCTCGACTGCACCTGACGCGGTGTCGCCCTACCGGTTCCTCGACAACCGCATCCTCGCCGGCGCCGACACCTTCGGCGCGTTCATGATGGGGGAAGAGGTGCCGTACATCCCCGCGACCGAGGGCGGCGCGATCTCGCAGGCCTATCGCGGCCGGCTGCAGGACCCGATGAGCGAGGCGTATCTGCAGTATCGCTATGTCGCCGGCGTCGACGTCGAGGCCGAGGCGCCCCACGTCGCCGAGCTCTACGCCCACCGCGACGGGCCGCTGTACTACTACGGCGCCGCCGTCCAGAACTTCTGGAACGACCGCGGATCCGACTACACCGCTGCCGAGTACTGGGTGGCGTTCCCGCGCGAGCTCGCCGACGTGCCGGGCGCGGCCGCACCGCTCGCCGACGGCCTGGAGCTCTCGGTGGGAAGCTTCGGCACGCCGCTCGGCGGGGGAGCGCAGCGCGACACGGACGAGGACGGCACCTCGTTCATCCGCCTCGACGCGGCGGCGGATGACGCGCAGCTCGCCGTGCGGCGTGCGGTGTGGGCCGACAGGACGAAGGCCTCCCTGGTCGGCATCAAGCTCCGCAGCGACGGGGTCGCACGGTTTCAGGTCGCGCGCACAGCGCAGGAACAGCAGTACGAAGAGATCGTCGTGCCTGACACGGACGGCCAGTGGCGCTATGTCTGGCTCGACGTGAACGCCGAAAAGGCGCCCGGCGCCGTCGGCGACAACATCGTGTTCCTGAAGGCCACGGGCTCGGATGCCGTGGTCGACGTCGCCGGCGTGCTGGCACAGGCGAACGGCGTGCTCACTCCGCCCGTGTTCGGCGACGCTCCCGCCGTGGAGGTCATGGCCGTCGCGGGCGAGCCGTGGACGCGGGCCTTCCCGACCACGGACGCCGGTGGGGGCGAGGTGCAGCTGGAGTTGCAGAACGCGCCCGCGGGCGCCGAACTCGCCGGTGAGACCGTCAGCTGGACGCCCTCGCAGAGCGGCACGGCCGACATGGTCGTCGTCGCGTCCGATGCGACGACCGTGACGGCTCTTCCCGTCGCGGTCACCGTCGCCCCGAACCGCGCGGCGGCGATCGGCAAGCTCCTCGAGCGCATCGAGGGTGGCTCGGAGCTGTACACGACGGAGACGTGGCAGCCGGTGGAGAATCTCGAGACGCAGGCGCGTCAGGTCCGCAAGACCGCGAGCCCGGCGGAGTTCGCCGACCTGCTCGCCCGGCTGGGCGATGCGATCGCCGAGCTGCAGCTGCTCAACCCGCGGCTGCCGGACGGCTCCCTCGACTACACCGGCATCGTGACCGCTCCGGCGCTGAGCACGTCGCAGCTCCGGGTGCTCGCAGACGGCGACAATCAGACGACGTGGGGCGATCAGCGGGTGGCCGGCATCGCCTTCGACTTCGGGCCGGGCTTCCGCGTCTCCGCCGACGCGTTCGGAATCCAGGCGCGCGACGCGTTCCCCAACCGGGCCGAGGGCACCAATGTGTACGGCTCCGACGACGGCGCGACCTGGACACTCCTCACGCAGCACCCGAATGCCGGAGAGGATGCCGCCGTCGAGTGGATCCCGGTGCGGGACGAGGTCCGCGACCAGCGGTACCGGTTCCTGAAGTTCCAGGTCGACGAGCCGGGGGTGCCCTCGGATCCGGCGTACCCGGGCATCTGGAGCATCGCCGACATCAGGATCGACGGGGTGCGCAGCGAGGCGACCGGTGCCATGGACACGGTCACGATGTCGTCGTCGGACGGCGTGGCCGGCCGGGTGGTGGCCGGCGACCGCGTCGAGCTGCGGATGACAGGCCCGGCGGGCAACACCGGGGTGCAGGTGACGCTGCTCGGAGAACCCGCGCAGGTCACGTCTCCCGCCCCCGGCGAGTGGGTGGCCTCGGCGGCCGTGCCCGCCGCAGCCCCGGCCGGCGCCGCGGTCACCTTCACCATCGCCTTCACGACGCCGGACGGCAGGACGGCCGACCCCGTCGCCGCGACGACCGACGGCTCGAAGCTGTTCCTGTCCACCGACGAGGGACTGCTCGACGATGCGTTCCGCGGCGCTACCGTGCTGCGTCCAGACGGCGTCGTCGATGCCGCGTGGACCCAGTACACGGCGAAGATGTTCGACGGCGATGCCACGACGCACTCCGACACGCGCCTGAACGCGGGCACCTACGGGAACGTGTGGGACTTCGGCACCGATGCCCGTGTGACAGTCACGGGCGCCGAACTGCTCGTGCGGCAGGACGGGTACGGCACCTCCCGCATCGCCGACATGCGCCTGGAGGGGTCGAACGACCTGAAGACGTGGACCCGTCTGACTCCGGGCGTTCCCGCGAAGACGCTCGAGTGGCAGCGGTGGCCGGTGCAGGGGCAGGCTGCGTACCGCTACATCCGCATCGCGAACGGGCAGATCCTCGGTGTCGCCGAGCTCCGGCTGTTCGGCAGCGTGGTGCCGTTCTCCGGCTGACATCGGCGGCGAGGGGTTGGTCCAGAACCGGCCTCTCGCCGCCGCCCCGGACGTCGGCCGCGGCATCCGTCGGCACGAAGTCTCCGGCTCCGCTCCGCGCAGGCGCACCCATAGGCTGAAGGCATGCCCACAGGTGCGACTCCCGGCAGCGGACGCGCGCGGGTCAGCGACGTCGCCGCCGCAGCCGGCGTCTCGCCGACCACCGTCTCGCACGCCCTCAGCGGCGCCCGGGCCGTCAATGCCGAGACCCGCGAACGGATCCTGGCGGTCGCACGCGAGCTGGGGTACGTCCCCGACCGGGTCGCGAGCGGACTGCGCCGGCGCCGCACCGGCGTCGTGGGTCTGATCGGCGACGACCTGGCCGCCACGCCCTTCGCCGGGCGGATCATCGAGGGCGCACGACGCGCCGGCCTGGAGCGGGATGTGCTGCTCATGGTGGCCGAGAGCGGCGGTGAGGCGGAGGCGGAGCGCGACCTCGTCGCCCGCTTCCTCGCGCAGCGCGTCGACGGGCTCCTGATCGCGCGGATGTACCACCAGCGCGTCGATCGACCGGCGGTACCCGACGACGTGCCCGTCGTTCTCGTCGACGCCGCTCCGGAGCCGGGCTGGGAGGTCGACGCGGTGGTGCCCGACGAGGCGCAGATCGCCACCTTGGCATGTGAGCGGCTCATGAGGGAGGGCCACCGCGAGGTCGCGTACATCGGCACGGTCGACGAGTCCCGCGCGGCCCGAGGTCGCCTGATCGGCGTGCGCTCTGCCCTGGGCGACGCGGGCATCGCCCTCGGCGACGGCCGACTCGAGTTCTGCTCCTCGGATGCGGCGGGCGGACGGGAAGCGGGCGGCCGGCTGCTCGATCAGCCGGCGCCGCCGACGGCCGTCATCTGCTTCAACGATCAGATCGCGATGGGCGTGATGCAGGCGGCGACGCGGCGCGGCATCCCGGTTCCGGCCGGACTCTCGATCGTGGGCATCGACGATCTGCATCCGGTCGCCGACGCCCTCGACCCGGGGCTCACCACGATCGCGCTGCCGCACGACGGCATGGGCCGCTGGGGGATGACGCGCCTGCTCGACCGTATCGACGGCACGGCGCCGCCCCTCGGCGACGGCCTTCACCTGGTGCGCGGCTGGCTCGTCGAGCGTGCATCGGTCGCCGCGCCGCCCACCCGCCCGCCCCGCTAGTCGCGCTCGGGCGCGCGTGCGACCGGTGCGACCCGCAGCGGCGTGAGGCTCGCGTCCGACACGACGACGTCACCCCGGGCGCCCTCGAGCAGCAGCCCACGCTCGCCCGCGGTCCCGAAGGTCGCCATGGTGAGCGCGGCCTCGCCCCCGCCCGCGAACACCTCGATCGAGGCGGCATCGACGACGATGTCGAGCTCGATCCGCCCGTCCGTCGGCTCCGCTGGTGCGGTGCGCACCTGCCGGTACGCGTCGGGCATGCTCCCCGCGACCGCGTCGGAGTCCCGTGTCGCGAAGGCGACCTGCCGATCGAAGTCGTAGCCGACGGTTGCGAAGCCGCCGTCGCCGGTCTGGACCTTGACGCGCAGCTCGCCCGCTTCGCCCGAGGCATCGAGCCGTACCCGGTAGGCCCCGGATGCCGGCACCTCCAGCTCCACGGTGCTGTCGGCGGCGAGCCGCATGTCGTCGATGGGCTGCGGCTCGCCCTCGAGGGACTCGAGCTCGGCCGCGGGACTCGAGCGCAAGGTGGCTCGCCCTCGTTCGGAGCCGAGCGTGATCGTGCGGACGATCGAGTCGGATCCGCCGTGCCACTCCTCGGTCGGGAACCGGTCCGCGTACGCCCAGTTGTTCATCCATCCGATGCTGTAGCGCGTCGCGAGTCGCTCCTCCTCCCCGAGCCGCGGGTCGTCCCACGTGACCGCCGCGTAGTAGTCGGGTCCGTGATCGAGCCACTGGTGGCCGGTGCCGTCGGCGACGAAGCGCTCGCCGTCCCACTCGCCGACCCAGTACGCGGTGCCGGTGGTCATGCCCTCGGCCGCGCCGTTGGCGCCTGCGACGAGCACCCATCGCACGTCGTCGGCATCTCCGCCCACCGACATGGGGAACAGGTCCGGGCACTCGAGCACTCCGAGCCCGGTGGTGGCGAAGTCGGACGTGTAGGTCCACTCGCGCAGGTTCGGCGATGTGTAGAAGCCGATCCGGTCGTGCTCGGCGAGCGCCATCACCCAGTGCCGGGCCGACTCGTCCCAGAACACGCGGGGATCGCGCCAGTCGGCCACGCCGGGGTTGTCCATCACCGGGTTGCCGTCGTACGACTCGAAGCTGTACCCGTCGTCGCGCGAGAAGAACAGCGACTGCCGCTGCACGCCGTCCACCTGCTGTGTGACCAGGGCGATCACCGCGCCGGCGCCGAAGCCGGCGGTGCCTTCCTCGTCGACGACGGCCGTGCCCGTCCAGATGTCGCCGAGGCCGTTGGCGTACTTCTCGATCGCGACCCCTTCGTCCTTCCAGTGCACGAGGTCGGTCGAGGTCGCGTGGTACCAGGCCGTGCCGTTCCCGTCGGGATAGTCGGCGTTGTAGAGGTAGTAGTAGTGCCACACGCCGTCAAGGAGGAACGGTTTCTGGGGGTCGTTCATCCAGTTCTCGCCGGGCGTGATGTGGATCCCCGGCCGATGCGGTGACCAGTCCGCCGGTCGCTCGGTCGCACCGGCCGACGGCGCGGCCGGCGAGGGAGCCGTCTCCGCCACCTTCCCCCGGGGGAGGCCGATGGCCAGCACCGCGACCACTGCCACGGCCAGCACCGCGAGCGCGGCGGCGACGGCGATCACGACGGAGCGTCGGCGGCGGGGCGTGAAGGGGATGTCGCCTTCGGGCATGACGGATCCTTCCATGGTGGTTCGGGTGGGGATGCGGCGGACGGATGCCTCGGCACGAGGCCGTGCCGAGGCATCCGTCGTTTCTGCAGTTCCGGTCAGCGCAGCGTCTTCTCGTTGCCGCCGGGGTTGATGTTGATGTTCGCCGGGATATCGGCGTAGCCGCCGAGTCCGCCGGTGCCGTACGAGTAGTCGACCGCCGAAGAGGCGCCGTCGATGTCGATCTTGACCGTCGGCGCGAGCGTGCCGCCGCGGCGGAAGTCGCCCTCGGTGCCGATCGTGTCGATGAAGGACTGCACGAGTCCACCGGGCATCACGTAGTGCGAGTACGCCTGGAAGTGCCCGATCGGCTGGTTGAAGTCCGGGGCGAAGGGCTGTCCGCCCGCGAAGTTCAGGTTCGTCGGGTTGCCGAGTGCGAGGCCCGAGCCGGCGTTCATCGGCTCGTAGTCGCTGCGGATGCCGTCGCCGACGAAGCCGTAGACGCCCTCAGGACCGTCGATGCCATTCGCGAACGTGCCGCGGTGGCTGATGGTGAAGAGGTAGTACTTGCCGTCCTTCATGTAGATCTGCGGGCGCTCGGTCTGGTCGGTGACGCAGTTCGCCGACAGGATGGGCGGGAGGAACTCCCACTCGGTGAGCTCCTCGTTCTTCGCCTTCGCCAGGCCGACGTTGCCGATCTGGTACGTGGCGCCCGAGGCGTTCACCTGCTCGACCGTCTCTGCGAAGGGATCTCCCTCGCGGTAGCCGAGGTCCTCCTCGGTGCACGTCGCGCTCTCGCGGGGCATGGCGGAGTTGCCCTCGAAGACCATGAAGGTCTCGCCGGGGTGGGCCGGGTCCTCGAAAGTGAACGGGTCGCGGAAGTTGAAGAACTCGTTCTGCGCACCGGTCTGGTAGTACGTGCCATCGGCCTGCAGCAGGTCGGTGACCTCGTCGAATCCGGTCAGCTTCACGCCGTTCTTGTTCGCGTGCACCTTCCCGACGCTGAGTGCGATGCGCGGGTCGTACGGCTTGCGGTTGCTGCCGTCCTCGTTGCGGTAGAACGCGACGTCCGTGAAGAACAGCTTGATCTCGCCGCCCTTCGAGATGCGCGCCGAACCCGACCACTGGGTCTGGTGGCTGTACGACTGATCGGGGAAGATCCTGCCCGTCACTCCCTCGTCGAAGACGAGGCCGCCGTACGTCCAGCCGCCGTTCTCAGGCCGCTCTTCGGCAGGGAGGCCGGCGGGGCGGTAGAAGTAGCCGATCTTCGCGAAGACATGACGCTCGTCGAACACGAGGTTGCGGTCGGCCACGAGCGAGAAGATGATCTCCTGGCCGTTGACGCTGTACTGGTTCGCGTCCTCATCGGTCAGCGGCCACGAGTCCCAGACCCAGACCTCCTCGTTGCTCATGTCGGGGAAGTCCTGCGGAACCGCGGGCATCGTGAGCTCGGCGGGCATCGAGTTCTGCTTCGAGCCGGCGGTCGGGTCGGACAGCCGCTTGAGCTGCCGCGCGTCCGCCCGGGTCCACTTGGCGGTGAAGTCGTCTTCGGGGGCATAGGCCTCCTGGGTGTGGACGGTCGGCTCAGGTCCGTCCTGGAGGTCGGGCAGAGCCGTTGCGGTGGTGGAGCCGACGGCGGCAGCGGCGGGCAGGCCGACCAGTGCCGACACCGCGACGGCGGCGGCCGTGACGCCGCCGGTCAGGATGCGCCTGAGGCGCTTCGGGGGAGTGTTCATTTCTGGAGCTCCTTCGAGATCAGGTGATGCAAATCGATTTGCATCACCCCTCCATAGTGACACGGACCGGACGATCGCGCATGTCGGCCGTTCGGGGGACAGCGGCTGCGACGACACGGTGCTTGACGCGACGCCGGTCGTCGGTTCATAATCGACCCGTTCGATAAATCGATTTACCACAATGGAGTGCACAGCATGGCGAGGGCCCGGATCTCAGACGTGGCGGCGGCAGCCGGCGTCTCGGTGACGACGGTGTCGCTCGTCATGAACGATGTGGAATCGCGCATCTCGGACGAGACGCGGCAGCGGGTGCGCGAGGCCGCGCGGGCAATCGGGTACGCGCCGAGTTCGGTCGCCCGCGGACTGCGCACGCAGCAGACCCGGACCGTCGGCCTCATCTCGGACCAGATCGCCACGACCCCGTTCGCCGGCGACATGCTCGCCGGCGCGCAGGACGCCGCGCGAGAGAACGGCTACCTCGTCTTCCTCATCGACACCGGCGGCGACAGCGTGATCGAAGCGGATGCGATCCGCGCGCTCACCGCCCAACAGGTCGACGCGCTCATCTACGCGTGCATGTGGCATCAGGTGGTCCCGGCTCCGACCGGGCTGCCTGCGGGGGCGGTCTTCCTCGACTGCCGGCCGGAGGGCGGGGGCTTCCGCTCCGTCGTCCCCGATGACCGCGCCGGGGGTGCAGCGGCCGTGCGTCAGCTGGTCGCCGCGGGGCATCGGCGCATCGCCTACATCGACACCGACGACACTCCCATCGCGTCGGCCCTGCGCCACGAGGGCTACCTCGAAGTCCTCGCCGAGAACGGCATCCCCGTGGATCCCTCGCTCCACGTGCACGGCGAGACGACCGCCCGCGGCGGGCGCGCCGCGTTCGAACAGCTGCTCGAGCTCCCCGAGGAGCAGCGCCCCACCGCGATCTTCTGCTTCAACGACCGCATGGCGGCCGGCGTGTACATCGCCGCGCACCGCCGCGGCCTCGACATCCCGCGGGACCTCTCGATCGTCGGCTACGACGATCAGCAGCTCGTCGCCGCAGAACAGGATCCCCCCCTCACAACCATCGCCCTGCCCCATTACGACATGGGCCGCTGGGCGATGGAGGTCGCGCTCGGCGTCCGCGCAGAGGGGGATGAGGACGCCACGCACCTCATGGAGTGTCCCGTCATCCGACGAGACTCCGTAGGCCCGCCGCCGGCGCAAGTCGCCAAACCGAACCGGCGACGGGCTTCACACACCGAGAGGCCGCCGGAGGCGGCCACCGATCGGTGACCCACGCGGGCGTGGGTCACCAAGAAAAGGAAACCACAACAATGCGCACAAGGACCCCGATCCTCGTGTCCGCGGGGCTGGTCACGGCGATCGCCTTGACCGGCTGCGGGCAAGCCGGCCAAGGAGACGCCACGACCGCGGACGGCCGCACCGAGCTGACGATGTGGACCCACTCGGCGGGCAACCCCGCCGAGCTCGAGGTCTACGAGAAGATCATCTCCGACTTCAACGACTCGCAGGACGAGTACGAGGTCGTCCACGAGTCGTTCCCGCAGGGTGCCTACAACGACGCGATCGTCGCCGCCGCGGCATCCGGAGATCTTCCCTGCCTTCTCGACCTCGACGGCCCCATCATGCCCAACTGGGCCTGGGCCGGATATCTGCAGCCGCTCGAACTGCCCACCGAACTCACCGACTCGCTGCTGCCGACCGCGGTCGGCAAGTGGGAGGGCGAGATCTACTCCGCCGGGTACTGGGATGCGGCTCTCGCCATCTTCGCGCGGCAGTCGGTGCTCGAGGGCAACGGCATCCGCATCCCGACGATGGAGGAGCCGTGGACGGCCGACGAGTTCGGCGCCGCTCTCGCGACGCTGAAGGATGCCGGATACGAGACGCCGATCGACATCGGCGCCGAAGACACCGGCGAGTGGTGGCCGTACGCGTACTCGCCGTTCCTGCAGAGCTTCGGTGGTGACCTGATCGACCGCTCGACCATGCTCACCGCCGACGGCGCGCTCAACGGACCCGAGGCGGTCGCATGGGGCGAGTGGTTCGCCGGTCTCTTCGCCGACGGCTACGCCGACAACAGCGGGACCGTCGGCAACCAGGAGTTCGTCGACGACGAGGTGGCGCTCAGCTACACGGGCGTCTGGAACGCCGTCGCCGCACTCGACGCGGTCGGCGACGACCTGCTCATCCTGCCCCCGCCGGACCTCGGCAACGGCCCGAAGATCGGCGGCGGCTCGTGGCAGTGGGGCATCTCGTCGGAGTGCAACGACGCCGACGGCGCTCGTGAGTACCTCGAGTTCAGCTTCCAGGACGAGTACATCACCGAGTTCGCCGACAAGCAGGTCGTGATCCCCGCCACCGAGGCGGCCGCGCAGGCATCGGAGTACTTCGGCGACGACGGCGCCCTGCGTCCGTTCGTCGAGTTCTCGCAGGAGTACGCGGTGCTGCGTCCCGAGACACCCGCCTACGCCGTGATCTCGGCCACCTTCGAGACCGCCGCGAAGGACATCATGAGCGGCGCCGACGTGCAGGAGACGCTCGATCGCGCTGTGTCGGACATCGACGCGAACATCGCGTCGAACGACGGGTACGGCTTCCAGTGATCCGCCGCGCCGGCGGGGGCCTCATGCCCCCGCCGGCGCATCCTCAGAGAGACCTGCCATGACTGTCACTCCACCGACGGTCGCCGCCGAAGAACCTCGGCGCGAACTCCGTCGCTTCCGCTCCATCAAGGGGCGCGAGACCTGGGCCGGACTCGGCATGATCGCCCCCGCCGGCATCCTCCTGGTCCTGTTCCTGATCATCCCGGTGATCCTCGCCTTCACGCTGTCGTTCACGAACGCGCGGCTCATCTCGCCCAACCCCCCGCGCTTCGTGGGGATGGACAACTTCGTCCGCGCGTTCACCGCCGACCCGCTGTTCGTGCAGTCCGTCGGCAACACCGCCGTCTTCGCGCTGGTGGTCGTGCCCGTGCAGGCGGCTCTCGGGCTGCTGCTGGCGGTGCTCGTCAACCGGCGCATGCGCGGCGTCACCGCCTTCCGCGTGATCTTCTTCATCCCGGTCGTCACCTCGATCGTCGTGGTGTCGATCCTGTGGAAGTTCATGTACCAGCAGGACGGCCTGATCAATTCGATGATCGACGCCTTGACCTTCGGGCTGTGGTCGGGCGCCGACTGGCTGAACGATCCGCAGACCGCGCTCGGCGCGATCATCTTCATGTCGATCTGGCAGGCCGTCGGATTCCACATGATCATCTGGCTGTCGGGTCTTCAGACGATTCCCGAAGAGCTCTACGAGGCCGCCAGGATGGACGGCGCGAGTCCGTGGCGTCAGTTCACGAACGTCACCTGGCCGGGCCTTCGACCGACGATGGTGTTCGTGCTCGTCACGATCACGATCGCAGCGCTCGGCCTCTTCGTGCAGGTCGACGTGATGACCCAGGGCGGGCCGCAGGGTGCGACCTCCACCATCGTCTTCCACGCCGTGCGGAAGGGCTACGAGCAGCAGGAGATCGGCTATGCCGCCGCGATCTCGCTCATCTTCTTCGTCGCCGTGCTGATCATCGCGCTCATCCAGCGCCGCGTGACGCGAGAGAAGGACTGACTCATGTCCGAAACCCGAACCCTCACCACAACGCGTGACGCACGTCGCCCGGCGCCGCCCGCGGCCCCCGTCCGCAGCGAGAAGTCGCACCGACGGCGCGGGAAGATCCTCCTGTACGTCGCGATGTCGCTGTTCGGCATGCTGTTCCTGTTCCCGCTCGTGTTCATGTTCGTCTCGAGCCTCAAGCCCGACGCGCAGATCCTGCAGGACGTCGATTCGGTGAACGCGTTCCTCCCCACCGGAGACATCAGCCTCGACAACTACTTCGGCGTCTTCGATCGCGTGCCTGTCGCGCAGTTCCTGTTCAACTCCGTGTTCGTCACCGTCCTCACCGTCGGGCTCGGTCTCATCGTGAACTCGATGGCGGGCTTCGCGCTGTCGCGGCTGGAGTGGAAGGGCCGCATCGTCGTCCTCGCGCTGGTGATCGCCACGCTAATCGTGCCGTTCGAGACGATCGCGGTGCCGATGGTCTACTGGGTGGCGCAGCTGCCGACGCTCGTGATCGAAGGCGGGGTGCTGAAGTACGACTTCGGCTGGCTGAACACCTACGAAGTCCAGATCGTGCCGTTCATTGCGAACGCGTTCTCGATCTTCCTGTTCACGCAGTACTTCTCGACGATCCCGAAGTCGCTGGACGAGGCCGCTCGCATCGACGGGGCCAGCTGGTTCACCATCTACCGCCGCATCCTCGTCCCCCTGTCGGGGCCGGCGTTCGCCACCGTCGCGATCCTCACCTTCCTGCCCGCGTGGAACCAGTACCTCTGGCCGCTCATGGTGGTGCAGAAGGAGGAGCTGCGGCCGGTGATGGTCGGCATGCAGTACTTCTTCCAGCTCAACACCGCGTGGGGTGAGGTGATGGCGTACACGTCGCTCATCACCCTGCCGGTGCTGATCGTCTTCCTGATCTTCCAGCGGGCATTCGTGAGCAGCATCGCGGCGAGCGGGGTGAAGGGATGAGCACGGATGCCGCGCCGCGCGTCGTCGTGATCGGCGAGTCCCTGGTCGACATCGTGCACCGCACCGCCGGCGGCGTCGATGAGGCGCCGGGCGGCAGCCCCGCGAATGTCGCCCTCACACTCGGTCGCATCGGCCGCGCTCCGACCCTCGTCACGAGACTGGCCGATGATGACAGAGGACGCCGTGTGCGCGGCTGGCTCGAGCAGTCGGGGGTCACGGTCGACGCCGTGGCCGCACCGCGGACGTCGACGGCCACCGCGCTGCTGGATGCGGGCGGGGCGGCGACGTACACGTTCGACCTGGAGTGGGATCTCGGCGGCGACGTCGCACGACTCACGGAGGAGGTGCTCACCTCGGCCGATCTCATTCACGTCGGATCGGTGGGCGCCTTCCTCGAGCCGGGCGCCGGCCACGTCGCCGCACTCGTGCGGGCGGCGCACGGCCGGGCGATCGTCACGTACGACCCCAACATCCGCCCGTCGCTCGTGCGCGACCCTCAGGCGGTGCGCGCCCGGGTGGCCGAGCTCCTCGGCATCGCCGATGTCGTCAAGGCCAGTGACGAGGATCTCCGGTGGCTGCACCCCGGGCGGGACGCGATCGAGGTCGCTCGTGAGTGCCTCATCGGCGGCCCTGCCCTCGTCGTGGTCACGTGCGGCGCCGACGGGGCGATCGCAGTGACCGCGAACGGCGAGGTCGTGGTTCCCGCCGTGACGACCGAGGTCGTCGACACGGTCGGTGCCGGCGACACCTTCATGGGCGCGCTCATCGACGGCCTGCTCGCTCGCGAGCCGGGCCTCGGCCTGCGGGCATCGGGTGGCGGCATCCGTCCCGGCGAACTCGACGCGCTCCTCCGGCGCTCCGCTGCGGCTGCCGCGATCACGGTGTCGCGTCCGGGCGCCGACCCGCCGCGGCGGGAGGAGCTGCTCGCGCGGACCGCGTGACGCCCACCGACCGAACCCCTCCCTCGGGGACTGATTCCGGCTTTTCCGCCGGCCACTTCACCCGGCGCGCCGTGTCGCGCCTCACTCGAAAGGCTTCTCTCTTGTTCGACCTCCCCGGCTCCTGGGTATGGGACTTCTGGTTCGCCGATGACGGCGACCGCTACCACCTGTTCTTCCTCTACGCCTCGCGCGCGCTCCATGATCCGGATGCCCGCCACCATCGCGCAGCGATCGGCCACGCGGTCTCGACGGACCTCGTCGAGTGGACGCAGGTCGCCGACGCGCTCGTGCACAGCGATGCTCCGGCGTTCGACGAGCTCGCCACCTGGACGGGGTCGGTGGTGCGGCATCCGGACGGCACGTGGTTCATGTTCTACACGGGTGCCTCGCTCTCGGCCGACGGCCGGAATGTGCAGCGGATCGGCTACGCCACCTCGCCCGACCTCCTCGTCTGGACCAAGGCGGAGGGACCGGTGCTCGAAGCACGCGAGCCCTGGTACGAGAAGCTCGCGAGCGGCGCCTGGCACGATGAGGCCTTCCGCGACCCCTGGGTGTTCGCCGACCCGGACGGGGACGGATGGCACATGCTCCTCACGGCCCGCGCCCCCGAAGGGCCCGTCGCCGGGCGTGGTGTGGTGGGTCACGCCTGGTCGGCCGACCTGCGCACGTGGGAGCTTCGCGCCCCGCTGACCGCGCCGAGCGAGCAGGGGTTCGGGCAGCTCGAAGTGCTGCAGGCCGAGGTCGTCGACGGGCGGCCGGTGCTGATCTTCTCCTGCCTCGCCGAACACGCCACCGACGCGCGCCGCGACAGTGGCGGAGGCACCTGGGCGGTGCCGGCGGAGAGCTTGCTCGGCCCGTTCGACGTGGACGCCGCGTACCCCTTGACGGACGAGCGCCTCTACGTCGGGCGCCTGCTGCGCCGCCGCTCGGACGGCCAGTGGCTGCTCTTCGCCTTCCGCAACGCGGGCGACGACGGGGCGTTCGTCGGAGGCGTCACCGATCCCATGCCCGTCGAGTGGCGCGGAGGGCGGCTCGTCCAGCGCGCCACCGAGGCGGTGGCGAGCGCCTGACACCGATCGGGCCGGCACCCCGCGGGCGGGTGCCGGTCCCGCCCGCGGTCGCGGGGTGCGAAGCCCGCACGGAGAAGGGATGACGATGGTGTCAGATGCAGGACGCAGGCGGGTGCGGCTGGCCGCCGGCGCGCTCGCCGTGATGGGTGTCGGCGTGGCCGGAACGCTGATGGGTGGGTCACCGGAGAACGCCGCCCGAGCGGCCGACTCGGATGACGAGTACCGCGCGCAGTACCACTTCACGGTGCCGGACCACTGGAAGAACGACCCGCAGCGGCCGATCTTCGTCGACGGCAAGTTCCACTACTACTACCTGTACAACGGCGACTACAACGCCGATCCGACGGCGAACTTCGGCACGGAGTGGCGACTGGCGACCTCCTACGACGGGGTCGTCTTCGCCGATCAAGGCGTTGCTGCGCCCAAGAAGACCAATGCCAACTACGACCTCTGGTCGGGGTCGGCGGTCGTCGATCACGCGAACACCGCCGGCTTCGGCGCGGGCGCCGTGGTGATGCTCGTCACGCAGATGGATCATCCGACCCTCGCCCAGCAGGCCAACGCGTCCGGCCCGCAGGCGCAGTTCCTCTGGTACTCGACGGACGGCGGCAGGAACTTCCGGCCGCACGGCGAGGCGCCCGTCATCCCCAACGATGGTCGAGCGGATTTCCGCGATCCGAAGGTCGTCTGGGATGCCGAGCGAAGCCGGTGGGTGGCGCTGATCGCCGAGCGCGATCGCGTGAGCTTCTACACCTCGCCGGATCTGAAGAACTGGTCGCGGGTCTGGGAGTACGTGAACCCGGGCATCGGCACCATCGAGTGTCCGGACCTGTTCCGGATCCGTGCCGACGACGGCTCCGTCAAGTGGGTCTTCGGCGTCAGCGCGAACGGGTACGCGACGAACGAGCCGGCGACATTCGCGTACTGGACGGGCTCGTTCGACGGCACGTCGTTCGCCTTCGACCAGGATGCCCCGCAATGGCTCGACCACGGGTTCGACTGGTATGGGGCGGTGACGTGGGAGCACCCGGCGGCGCCTTTGGATCGCCGGTACGCCGTCGGCTGGATGAACAACTGGGATTACGCGCACTCGACGCCGACGTGGGGATCCGACGGGTTCAACGGGACGGACTCCATCACGCGGGAGATCCGGCTCGCGCGCTACGGTTCGACGTTCAGCCTGGTCTCCCAGCCGGTCGCCGCGCTGGAGAGCATCGCCACGACGCGTGTCGAACTCGGCGACGTCACCGTGGACGGGTTCCTGCCTCTCGCGTACGAGGGGGACGCGTACCAGGTGGAGGCGGACGTGACGTGGCAGACCGCAACCAACATCGGACTGCAGCTGCGGCGATCCGCCGACGGAACCCGCCACGCCGACGTCGGGGTCACCGAGACCTATGCGTATCTCAACCGCGGTCAGACCGGTCATCCCGCCGGCACCTGGAAGGCCGAGAGCCGCTCGCCCTTCTCGTCGGACGGCGGTCGCGTCCACCTGCGGATCCTGGTGGACCGGACGACGATCGAGGTGTTCGTCGACGACGGCCGGTATGTGCACTCCAGCCAGGTGTTCGCGCCCCCCGCCGACGACGGCATCGCGCTGTACTCGGCGGGTGGTCCGGCAGCGTTCCACGACCTGACGATCACGGAGTTCGGCAGCGTCGTGCAGCGGCCGGCCAAGATCATCGGCGACTTCGAGGGCGCCTCGTGGGGAGAAGGCTGGACGGCGACCGGCAGCTTCGCCGCAGCCGCTCCCAGCTCCTCGGGCCTGGCCGGACAGGTCGGGACGCGGGTCGCCGACACGTTCGCAGGCGGGGGCGATCCGGCGACGGGCACGATCACGTCACCCGCCTTCACCGTCGACCGGAACTTCGTTCACCTTCTGATCGGCGGGGGCGATCATCCGCTGGGCGTGGAGCCGGCCACTTCGGTGCAGCTGCTCGTCGACGGCCGGCCGGTGCGCACCGCGACCGGCGAGGACTCCGCACGGCTCCGCGCGGTCGAGTGGGAGGTGAGCGAGTTCGCGGGCCGGACGGCGCAGATCCAGATCCTCGATGACGCGACAGGCGCGTGGGGACACGTAATGGTGGATCAGGTTCTGCTCAGCGATTGAACCGCGGACTTGAGACGTGAGACTCCCAGTCCCTAGAGTGACGGAGGTGCTCGGACTCTGGGGGGATCGAGCACGGCGATCCGTGGACGGCCCCGTGCCGTCGCGCGGACGACCAGGTCGGTGCCGGGTTGTGGGGACCCGGCACCGGATCTCGGCCGTCGGCTCGGCATCGTCGGACACGCCGTCGGCTCCGCGGGATAATCGAAGGATGCCGGAGTCAGGACCTCGATCGCGGAGACCCGCGGGGCAGACGCGCACGCTCATGCTCGAGGTCGCCGTCGCCCGGGTCAAGGCGGAGGGGCTGCAGCTCGACTACGCCAACATCGAGCTCGAGGATCTGATCCGCGCCGCGGGCGTGCCGCGCTCGACGGTCTTCCGCATCTGGCCCGACCGTGCGGCGTTCGTCGCGGATCTGGTCCGCGCGCTGTTCGAGGCCGATCCGGGGTTCGAGACCGGCTTCGACGATGAGACGCTCGGCTTCATCGAGCACGCCGTGACCGAGGGCGCGGCTGCGGCGAGCTCGCCCGAGGAGCAGCAGGCGGCCCTTCGCGACGTCCTGCGCGCGGCGGTGGCGCACAACATGGCCGCGGTCGAGGACACCGTCGCCTGGCGCGTGTACCGCACGATGTCTGCGGCGCTCTCGAGCGGGGATGCGGTGCCGGGCGGCGACGACATCCGCGCGCTGCTGTCGGAGATCGTCGGCCGGTATCTGGATCGGATGGCCGAGCTCTACCGCGTGCTCAACGCCGCGTTCGGGCTGCGCATGCGGTCGGGCCTCGACGAGCGCGACCTCGCCATCGCCGTCATGGCCACGATCGACGGCATGGGCGACCACCGCCGGATCAACCCCGTGATGATCGACGCTCCGCGCACGGTCTCGCTGGGGGTCGAAGGTCCGCGCGACTGGCACCTGGCGGGGATCGCGATCTCCGGCATCCACGACGCGTTCACCGAGCGCATCGAGACGTAGTCCGTTTCCGCAGCACCGTCGATCAGGCGCTCGGCGCGCTCCAGCTGAGCGACTCGATGTAGCGCAGCAGCACGCCTTCGCGCAGTGCCCACGGCGAGACCTCGAGCTCGTCGATGTCGAGCGCCCGCATCGCCTCGTGCAGCACGACGGCGCCGGCCACGATCTGGAACGTGCGGTCGGGAGTGATCCCCGGCAGCTCCTGTCGAGCGGATGCCGGGATCCGGGCCAGCCGCGGAATCCACGAGCTCAGAGAGGCGCGGGGGAGCAGCATCCGTTCGATCCCCGACCATCCGGGAGCGGGGTAGCCGACCAGCTTCGCGAGCGACCGGATCGCCTTGGACGAGCCCACCACATGGTCGGGGCGGGCGAGCTTGCCGAAGGTCGCGGCAACCGGTCTGAGAGTGGTGCGGGCATGGTCTCGGAGCTTCTCGACGGCCGCCTCACCCGGCGGGTCGTCGGGAAGGAACTGGATCGTCATGCGCCCGGCACCGAGGGGGACGGATGCCGCGGCCTCGGGCAGCTCGTCGGGCCCGGCCGCGATCTCGAGCGAGCCGCCGCCGATGTCGAACAGCAGGATCTGCCCGGCGGCCCAGCCGAACCAGCGGCGCACGGCGAGGAAGGTGTACCGCGCCTCGGTCTCGCCGCCCAGCACCTGCAGCGGCTGGCCCAGCGCCGCCTCGATGAGCGCGATGACCTCGGGGCCGTTCTTCGCCTCGCGCACGGCCGAGGTCGCGGTCGCCAGCAGCTCGTCCACGCGCTCGGACGCGGCGACCTCACGGGCCTGGGTGACCGCGGCGACCAGCGCGGTGACGCCTTCTTCGGTGATCGACCCGTCGGGCGCGAGGTAGCGCATCAGGCGCAGCACGGTGCGCTGGCTCGTCGTCGCGAGCGGCCGGCCCCCGGGACGGACGTCGGCGACCAGCAGATGGACGGTGTTCGAGCCGATGTCGAGGACTCCGAGGCGCACGCGTTCAGAGTAGCGGCAGGGGCGTGCCCGGCCGCCCGGTCGTGCGGAACGGCGGGAGATGACGGATGCCGGAGGCCCCCGGCATCCGTCATCCCGCCGCCAGCGGCTACGATGAACGCGATGTCCGCCGATGAAGCGACCACCTATGACATGGGTGCTGTCACCCCCGTTCTCTCGCTGTACCGCGAGATCGACCGCGCCGACTGGGCACGGCTGGCCTCGGGGCTGACGCAGCCGCTCAGCGAGACCGAGATCGTCCAGATCCGCGGGCTCGGAGACCGCCTCGACATGGCCGAGGTCGCGCAGGTGTACGTGCCGCTGTCGCGCCTGCTGTCGCTGTATGCCGAGTCCACGAAGCGCCTCGGCGCCGAGGAGTCGGGGTTCCTGGGCGAGGCGGACTCGACGACGCCGTTCATCGTCGGCGTCGCTGGGTCGGTCGCGGTCGGCAAGTCGACGATCGCCCGCCTGCTGCGCGAACTGACCTCGCGCTGGCCGGGCACGCCGCGCGTCGAGCTCGTGACCACCGACGGCTTCCTGTATCCGAACGCCGAGCTCGAGCGTCGCGGACTCATGGACCGCAAGGGCTTCCCCGAGTCGTACGACCGCCGGGCGCTGGTGTCGTTCCTCACCGAGGTGAAGAGCGGCGCGCCCGAGGTGCGGGCGCCGTTCTACTCGCACATGCGCTACGACATCGTCCCCGACGCCGTCGTCACCGTGCGCCGCCCCGACATCGTCATCGTCGAGGGCCTCAATGTGCTGCAGCCGCCGCCCACTCCCAACGACGTCGCGGTGAGCGACCTGTTCGACTTCTCGATCTTCGTCGACGCGGATGCCGAGCACATCTCGCAGTGGTACGTCGACCGCTTCCTCGCGCTGCGCCGGGCCGCGTTCAGCAACCCGAACTCGTTCTTCAACGTCTTCGCGCAGCTGTCGGACGACGAGGCCGTGGAGCGCGCTCTCGGCTACTGGAACACGATCAACCTCCCGAACCTCGAGGAGAACGTGCTTCCCACTCGCCACCGCGCGAACCTCGTGCTGCAGAAGGCCGCCGACCACACCGTCGAGAAGGTGCTGCTCCGCAAGCTCTGACGCCTGGCCGCGGCGCAGGCGGCGGACCGCGGCATCCGTCCCGTTCTTGGCCAGTCGCCAAGTTGTGCACCTCGAACCCACCGTTGTTGGCGAGTCGCCAGGACTGCGATGGCGGTTGACGGTGCGTGGTCGCCAAGATCGGCGCGGGCGCGGCGCATTTCTTGGCGAGTCGCCAGATTTGAGTGACCGGGTGCCGGGGCCTGCGGCATCCGCTATTCGTAAAGGAACCGCGCAAAACCCGCCGCCTAGCATTGTGGGCATGTGTGGAATCGTCGGATACGTGGGCCCGCGCCCGAGCCAGGCCGTGCTGATCTCGGGGCTCTCGCGTCTCGAATACCGCGGCTACGACTCCGCCGGGATCGCCGTGATCGACGGTGACGGGGGGCTCGGCATGCGCAAGCGCGCGGGCAAGCTGCAGGTGCTGCGCGACGACCTCGCCGCCCGGCCGCTCGCCGACGGCACCACCGGCATCGGCCACACCCGCTGGGCGACCCACGGCGGCCCGACCGACGGCAACGCGCACCCGCACCTCGCCGACGACGACAAGCTCGCCGTCATCCACAACGGCATCATCGAGAACTTCGGCGAGCTCAAGGACGAACTGCTCGCCGACGGCTTCACCTTCCGCAGCGAGACCGACACCGAGGTCGCCGCCGTCCTGCTCGGCCGCGAGTACGACCGCACCGGCGATCTCGTCCAGGCCTTCCGCGCCGTCGTCTCGCGCCTCGAGGGCGCGTTCACGCTCCTCGCGATGCACCAGGACCAGCCCGGGCTCGTCGTCGGCGCGCGCCGCAACTCGCCGCTCGTCATCGGGCTCGGCGAGGGCGAGAACTTCCTCGGCTCCGACGTGGCGGCGTTCGTCGAGCACACCCGCAACGCGCTCGCCATCGGGCAGGACCAGATCGTCGCGATCACGCCGTCGGGCGTCGAGGTCACCGATTTCTCGGGCAACGCCGTCGAGGTCGAGCCGTTCGAGGTGACCTGGGATGCCGCCGCCGCCGAGAAGGGCGGCTGGTCGTCGTTCATGGCCAAGGAGATCTCGGAAGAGCCCGATGCGGTCGCGAACACCCTGCGCGGGCGCGTGCGCGACGGCGAGGTCGTCATCCCCGAGCTCGACGGTCTGGATGAGCTCTTCCTCGGCATCTCGCGCATCATCGTGATCGCGTGCGGCACGGCGGCGTACGCCGGTCAGGTCGGCAAGTACGCGATCGAGCAGTGGACCCGCATTCCGGTCGACGTCGAGCTCGCGCACGAGTTCCGTTACCGCGACCCGGTCATCGGGCCCGACACGCTGGTCGTGTCGATCAGCCAGTCGGGCGAGACCATGGACACGCTCATGGCCGTCAAGTACGCGCGCGAGCGCGGCGCGAAGACGCTGTCGATCTGCAACACGCAGGGCGCGACCATCCCGCGCGAGTCCGACGCCATCGTCTACACGCACGCGGGCCCCGAGGTGGCTGTCGCCTCGACCAAGGCGTTCGTCGCGCAGATCACCGCGCTGTACCTGTTCGGCCTGCACGTCGGCCGCATCCGCGGGGCGATCGCCGCCACCGATGCCGCCGACCACGTGCGCGAGCTCGAGGCGATTCCGGGCAAGATCGCGCAGATCCTCGAGCGCGAGCAGCCCCGCATCGAGCAGTTCGCGCACTGGATGGCCGACACGCGGTCGGTGCTGTTCCTGGGTCGCCACGTCGGCTACCCGATCGCGCTCGAAGGCGCGCTCAAGCTCAAGGAGCTGGCCTACATCCACGCCGAGGGTTTCGCCGCCGGCGAGCTCAAGCACGGACCCATCGCCCTCATCGAGCCAGGCCAGCCCGTCTTCGTCGTGGTGCCGTCGCCGCGCAAGTCGGCGGAGATGCACAAGAAGGTCATCTCGAGCATCGAGGAGATCCGCGCCCGCGGCGCCCGCGTCATCGCGATCGCGGAGGAGGGCGACGCCGCCGTGCTCCCCAAGGCCGACGAGGTGCTGCGCATCCCGCTCGCGGGCCCGTTCTTCGAGCCGCTCCTGGCGGTCGTGCCGCTGCACATCTTCGCGATGGGCCTGGCCACGGCCAAGGGCCTCGACGTCGACCAGCCGCGCAACCTCGCCAAGTCCGTCACTGTCGAGTGAGCGCTGTGGAGTGAGCGCACTGGCATAGCGCCGTGCCCCTCGCTCGCTGGCGGCGGGTGTGAAAGTTCCGGGCTCGATTGTGGAAATCGACGCCCCGATGGCCCGTCAGAGGCGATCGGTCCCGGTTCTTTCACCGAGGCCGGGCGGGAGCGTCGCCCGGTAGTCTGACGGATGCCGCGCGCGCGGCGCGGCAGGAGGTTCACGTGATCGTCGGAATCGGTGTCGACCTCGTCGACATCCCGCGGTTCGAGCGGACCATCGAGCGCACACCGCGGCTCGTCGAGCGGCTGTTCTCCGACGCGGAACGCCGCCTGAAGCCGCACTCGCTCGCGGCGCGGTACGCGGCGAAGGAGGCCCTGATCAAGGCCCTCGGCGGCTCGGACGGCGTGCACTGGACCGAGATCGAGATCGCGTCCGAGGCATCCGGTCGCCCGCACTTCTCCCTGACCGGGTCGACGGCCGCCGTCATCGCGGAGCGCGGGATCACGGCCCTGCACCTCTCGATGTCGCACGACGCCGGCCTCGCGACCGCCTACGTGATCGCCGAGGCGGCGCCGGGAACCTCCGTCTCGCCGAACCAGGGGATTCGCGCCCAGACCGAGGGTGACGTCACCGGTGTCGACGGGGATCCCCTGTCTCGGCGCTCCCTGAGCGCCGGCACACCGACCGCGGAGGGGGCCGAATGAGCCGCCTTCCCGGCGGCGCGCTGCGCGAGGCCGTCGTCGACGTCGGCGCCATCGAGGACAACGTGCGCCACCTCCGCCGGCTCACCGACTCCGAGATCATCGCCGTCGTCAAGGCCGACGGCTACGGCCACGGCGCGGTACGGTCGGCGCTCGCCGCCCTCGCGGGCGGTGCGACGCGCCTGGGCGTCTCGGACATCACCGAGGCCCTCGCGCTGCGCCGCGCCGGCATCGACGCGCCCATCGTCGCGTGGCTGCACGCCCCCGGCGCCGACTTCGCCGAGGCGGCCGCACGCGGGATCGAGCTCGGCATCTCGAGCCTCGAGCAGCTGCAGCAGGCCGCGGCTGCGGCATCCGCCGATCGTCCCGTCGGAGTCCACCTCAAGATCGAGACCGGGCTGTCGCGCAACGGCATTCCGCCCGAGGACTACCGCGTCGTGTTCGCCGAGGCGGCGCGGCTCGAGCGGATCGGCCGCGTGCGCGTCATCGCCCTGTTCAGCCACCTCTCGAACGCTTCGGTCGAAGACGACCGTGCCGCACTGCGCGCCTTCGAGGAGGGCGCGGGGATCGCCGCCACCCTCGGGCTCGCCCCGCCGCTGCGGCACCTCGCCGCGACGCATGCGGCCATCGACCTGCCCGAGTCGCGCCTCGGCTGCGTGCGCATCGGTATCGGCCTGTACGGACTGTCGCCCTTCGCCGACCGCACCTCGGCCGACCTCGGCCTCCGACCGGCGATGACGCTGCGCGGCGCGGTCGCCGCGGTGCGCCGCGTGCCGGCAGGCAAGGGCGTGTCGTACGGGTACGACTACCGCGCCGAGCGCGACACGACCCTTGCCCTCGTGCCCCTCGGCTATGCCGACGGCGTTCCGCGACAGGCCTCGGGCGCAGGACCGGTGTCGATCGGCGGCCGGCGGTTCACCGTCGCCGGCCGCATCGCGATGGACCAGTTCGTCGTCGACGTGGGCGACGCTGCCGTCGCGGTCGGCGATGAGGTCGTGGTGTTCGGCGATCCGACGCTCGGCGCTCCCGCCGCGACGGACTGGGCGGATGCCGCGGGCACGATCAACTACGAGATCGTCACGCGCGTCGGCCCCCGAGTCGCCCGCCGGCAGGTCTCGGAATGAGCGGGAACGCCGACGACACGCCCGTTGTTGAATCGAGCGTGGACACGAAGATCTCGAACACGGGCACCCACGGATTCGACGCACTCGTCGGCACGAGGGAGATCTCCTCGCCCGAGGCCATGGAGGCGCTCGGCGAGGAGATGGGACGGATGCTGCGCCCCGGGGACATGGTGGTGCTCACCGGTCCGCTCGGGGCGGGCAAGACCACCCTCACCCGCGGCATCGGGCGGGGGCTGGGGGTGCGGGGCCCGATCCAGAGCCCGACGTTCGTGCTCGCCCGCACGCACCCCTCCCTCGTCGGCGGTGCGCCGCTCGTCCATGTCGACGCGTACCGGCTGGGCTCGGCCGCCGAGCTCGACGACCTGGACATCGACTTCGACGGCTCGGTCGTCATCGTGGAGTGGGGCCGGGGCCTTGTCGACGGCATCCGCGACCACTGGTGGGACGTCGAGCTCGAGCGCGAGTGGCACGGGCGAGGGCAGGACGACGCGTGCTACGGCGTCGCCCACGAGGCGGAGCTCGACGCCGACGCGCCCCGGCTCGTCAGGATCGCCCGCCACGGCGCAGCCGGCGCGGATGACGCGCCGACTACCCTGGGAGGGTGATCCTCGGCATCGACACGTCGCTCGGCTCCGCAGTGGCGGTCGTCGAGCCCGACGGCGTCATCCGCTCCGAGGTCCGCAGTGTCGACCCGCGCGGCCACGCAGAGGTCATCGGCACGCTGCTCGAGCGGGCGATGGCCGAGGCATCCGTCACTCCCTCCGACATCACGCATGTCGCCGCGGGAATGGGACCCGGCCCGTTCACCGGGCTGCGCGTCGGCATCGCGGCTGCGCGCACGTTCGCGCTCGGGCGCGGACTGCCGGTCGTACCCGTCGTGAGCCACGACGCCGTCGCGCTCGAGCTGCTGCTGCACAGCGCGCTCACGGCCGACTGGGGATACGTCGGCGACGTCGAAGACGGCGCGGCCGAGACCTTCGCGGTCGTGACGGACGCACGCCGGCGTGAGTTCGCGTACACGCTGTACCGCGGCATCGACGACGACGGCCTGCCCATCCGGGTGGCCGAGCCCGCGCTCGTTCCGCGCGACGACCTCGACGCCGCGCTCGCACACGCCGAGGCGGCACGCCGCGACGCCGACCACATTCCCGCCGCGATGCTCGCGCTCGCGGCAGCTCGCGCACTCTCGGCCGGGCGGACGATCGGCCACGCCGACGCGCTCTATCTGCGGTCGCCCGACGTGACGCTGCCCCACGCCCCGAAGCGGGTGAACCCGCACGCGTCGAGCACGCCGGGGGAGCAGCGCACGCCGGTGACGGCCGCGCGACCGACCCACCAACAGCAGCGGGGCGAGGCATGAGCATTCGCAGGGCCACCGGCGACGATCTCGCCGCCATCATGACGCTCGAGCGCGCATCGTTCCCGACCGACGCGTGGTCGGAGGCGATGATGCGCGAAGAGCTGGTCTCGCCGCACGGCTGGTACGTCGTCGACGACGAGGCCGGGCGCCTCGTCGGCTACGCAGGACTGCGGGCGGTCGCCGGGGCGAAGGATGCCGACATCCAGACCATCGCCATCGCCGACGTCTCGCGGGGCCGCGGCCGGGGGCGGACGCTCCTGCGGACGCTGCTCGAGGAGGCCGCACGCCGCGAGGTCGCCCACGTCTTCCTCGAGGTGCGCGCCGACAACCCCGTGGCCCAGAAGCTGTACGCGTCGGAGGGGTTCGCCGAGATCGGCCGCAAGCCCAGGTACTACCAGCCCGACGACGTCGACGCCGTGGTGATGAGGCTCGACGTGCGGGCCTGGCGCGGCGCATCGACGGGCTCGGCGAGCGATGCCGACGGCGGCTCGGCCAGCGAGGACGCCGGCTCGGGGACCGCGTGGGACGGAGGGGTGTGCACGTGAACCGCGCCGAACCGCTGGTGCTCGGCATCGAGACGAGCTGCGACGAGACCGGCATCGGGATCGTCCGCGGTCGCACGCTGCTGTCGAACACGATCGCGAGCTCGATGGACGAGCACGCCCGCTACGGCGGGGTCGTGCCGGAGGTCGCCGCCCGCGCGCACCTCGAGGCGCTGCAGCCGTCGATCGAGGCGGCGCTGGCCGAGTCGGGCGTCGCGCTCGCCGACCTCGACGCCGTCGCCGTGACGAGCGGTCCAGGCCTCGCCGGAGCGCTCATGGTCGGCGTCGGCGCGGCGAAGGCGCTCGCCGTGTCGCTCGAGAAGCCGCTGTACGCCGTCAACCACCTCGTCGGTCACATCGCGGCCGACGTCCTCGATGCCGAGGCGCCCCCGCTGGAATATCCGACGGTCGCGCTGCTGGTCAGCGGCGGGCACACGTCGCTGCTCCTCGTGCGTGACCTCACCACGGACGTAGAACTCCTCGGCGAGACCATGGACGACGCTGCGGGTGAGGCGTTCGACAAGGTCGCGCGGCTGCTCGGGCTGCCGTATCCCGGGGGGCCCGAGATCGACCGGGCCGCGGCATCCGGAGATCCCAAGGCGATCCCGTTCCCCCGCGGGCTCTCGCGCGCGTCCGACATGGCAGGGCATCGCTACGACTTCTCGTTCTCGGGTCTGAAGACGGCCGTGGCTCGCTGGGTCGAGCAGCGCCAGGCCGCTGGCGAGCCGGTGCCGGTTGCGGATGTCGCGGCGAGCTTCCGCGAAGCCGTCGTCGACGTGCTCGTGACCAAGGCGCTCGCCGCGTGCCGCGACTACGAGGTGCCGCGCCTGCTGCTCGGCGGCGGCGTCATCGCCAACCGTCGCCTGCGCGACGTGGCGCTCGAACGCGCCGCGGCAGAGGGCGTCACCGTGCGGATTCCGCCCCTGTCGCTCTGCACCGACAACGGCGCGATGATCGCCGCGCTGACCTCCGAGCTGATCATGGCGGGGCGCGCGCCCTCAACCCTGGAGTTCGGCGCCGATTCGACGCTGCCCGTCACTGAGATCCAGGTCGCGGAATCGGCATGACGGACGAACGGATGCCGCCGCCCGGCGACGACGCCACGCCCGAGCCCGTCCGGCCCGGCGCAGCGACCGCGCCGCGGCCCGCCGAGCGGGCCATAGCACCGGCGGCCACGCCTCGGGCGGGCGCGGAGGCGAGCGATCCGCCTGCGGATGCGATGGAGCCGGCGGCTGAAACCGAGCCTGCGGCAGCGGCGGCCGACGCCGCGCCCGTCAAGACCGAACAGGCAGCGAAGACAGACCCGGCGACGACCGACGCGCCGCCGGTGGAGAGTGGCTCGGCGGCCCCCGACACGGCGGCGGAGCCCGACCCGGCGGCGGAGCCCGATGCGGCGGTCCCCGACACGGCGGCGGCCGACCCGGCGACCGAAGCAGCTGCGGTGGAGAGCGATTCGGCGGCGGAGCCCGGCCCGGCGGAGCCCGGCCCGGCGGCGCCCAGCCCGGCGGAGCCCGCCCCGGCGGCGCCCAGCCCGGCGGAGCCCGCCCCGGCGGCGCCCGAAGCGGCTGCCGTGGAGACAGCTCCGGCAGCGGCTACAGGTCCGGCGACGACCGACGCGGCGCCGGTGGAGGATGTCTCGGCGACAGTGACCACCGACGCGGCGTCGGTGGTGACGACAGACCCGGCCGCTGCCGAGCCGCCGCACGCCGCGGCCGAGCCCACCGTCGGCGCGAATGAGCCGGAGACGGGCGCGGCGCCGCCAGCGCGATCGGCCGGTCCCACCGTGACGTCGGTTTCGCCGGACGTCGATCTCGCGCAGGAGGCTTCGCCCCTGCCGGGGGTGCACCGCGGCGGATTCCAGCGGCTGCCCACGGCACCCGTCGCCGTCACCGTGGAGACGGCGCCCTCCGAGCCGGGCGGGGATTTCACGCCCGACGACGCGTCGTGGCAGGCGACCGACTCCGCGTTCCACCGCGGCTTGGCAGGCTGGGCACTCGCCTTCGCCGTCGTCGGTCTCCTGGTGTCGATGTTCGTCGGCTGGGGCTTCCCCATCGGACTGGTGGCGGTGGTCTGCGCGATCATCGCGCTGCGTCGTCCGCTGGAGAACCGCGCCATCGCGGTGTGGGCGATCGCCCTCGGCGGGCTGTCGATCCTGTACAGCGCCGGCTGGCTGCTCTACACCGCGATGCGGGCCAACCTCATCCCTTGACCGCCTGAGCCGCCAGTCACCCCCCTTCTCACGTTCACTTGCGCTGAACGTACAGAGAGGGCGGCATCGCGCGTACGTTCAGTGCAAGTGAACGGAGTCAGGAGAACGAGCGCGGCGCGGCGCGGCCCAGCGACGGGCTCAGACCCGGTCGGCGAGGATCGCGGTGCGTCGGTTGCCGATGCGAGTGAGCAGCAGGGTCGCCGACCCGGACCCCCGGAGCTTCAGGCGCGGGCGCAGGGCGGCGGGGTCGACATCCACCCCCCGCTTCTTGATCTCGAGCGTTCCGATGTCGCGCTCGCGCAGCGCCTTGGCGAGGGCCTTCACATCCGCCGGCAGCACCTCGCGCACCCGGAAGGTCGAGACGAACGGCGAGGTGAGGGCGGCGTCCGACGTGAGGTACGCGATGTGCTCGTCGAGCATGCCCGCCTCGAGGCTGCGAGCGACGTCGCCGATGAGTCGCGCGCGGATGACGGCGCCGTCGGGCTCGTGCAGGTAGGCGCCGAGTGCGCGAGCGGGTTCGTCCTCGGCATCCGTCTCTGCCGTCAGCTCGTGAGCCTGCGCGCCGTTCGCGCCGTCGCCGCGGATCACCAGCGCCGCACGGCGCACCCCCTCGCGCGCGAGCGCGCCCGACCACAGCACCAACTCGACGGTCGACCCGTCGGCGCTCACCCACTGCGCCTCGACATCGTCGGGAATGAGTCCGCGGTCGAGGCCGGGCCCGAGCTTGACGCCGACCGGCAGGCGTCGCGCCAGGTCGAAGACCCAGTCCAGCGACGGCGACCAGTCCTCGGGACGGGTGCGCGCGGTCTCGGTGTGGCCGGCGGTGCGTCGCGCCGGGTCGAGCCAGACGGCGTCGATGCCGTCGAGGTCGGCGTCTTCCGCCGTGCCGTGGCGCACTTCCACATCGGTGCCGAACGGCGCGAGGTTGTACGCGGCGATGCCGGCGGTCACCTCGTCGGCGTCGACGGCGGTGACTCGCAGGCCGAGGCCCGCAAGGCCGAGGGCGTCGCCGCCGATCCCGCAGCCGAGATCGGCGACGTGCGTGAAGCCGGCGTCGCGGAACCGCGCGGCGTGACGCGCGGCGATGGGCAGACGCGTCGCCTGCTCGAGTCCGGCGCGGGTGAACAGCATCCGCTCGGCGAGATCGCCGAACTTCGCCGCCGCGCGGGTGCGCAGCCGGGCCTGGCCGACGACCGCCGAGACGAGGTCGGGGGAGTGGCCGTCGCGGCGCAGGCGGGTGACCGCGCGGGCGACGTCGTCGGACGACTCGACCGGCGGCATGGTGTCGAGCAGCCGCAGTCCGTCGGACGTCAGGAGCGCTTCGAGTTCGGAGAGTTCCACCCGCCGAGCCTACGGCGCGGGCGCGAGAATCGGCCGCGCGGGGTCACAGACCGGGGCGGCGGCACGGGCCGTGCGACGGTGGCTCGGTGCCATCGACCGCCGCGCAAACGCCGACCATGGCCGCCTGTGACGCCCGATTGGCACTCACGTTGCATGAGTGCCAGACGGTTGCCTAGACTGTCATCAGCACTCTCAACGTCAGAGTGCTAACGAGTCTTAGTCTCAAGAAAGAAGAGGTAGACCGTGTCGGTTTCCATCAAGCCGCTCGAGGACCGCATCGTCATCAAGCAGGTCGAGGCCGAGCAGACCACTTCCAGCGGTCTGGTCATCCCCGACACCGCCAAGGAGAAGCCCCAGGAGGGCGAGGTCTTCGCGGTGGGTCCGGGTCGCATCGACGACAACGGCAACCGCATCCCGCTCGACGTCGCCGTCGGCGACCGCGTGATCTACAGCAAGTACGGCGGCACCGAGGTGAAGTTCGGTGGTGACGAGTTCCTCGTCCTGTCGGCTCGCGACGTGCTCGCGGTCGTCGTTCGCTGAGTCCCGCGCACAGCGCGTACCGAAAGGGTCGGATGCTTCGGCATCCGGCCCTTTCGTCACGCCCGGCGCGGGCGTCGCCCGGTTCCGGTGTCACGAATGCGGGCTTCGCGGGCGTTGTTGCAGCATGTCGTGACCCTCGAACCGAGGCGGGCACGGTTCGGGTGTCACGAACGGCGGGTTCCTGGGCGGTGTTGCGGCGCGTCGTGACCCTCGAGGCCGGGGCGGGTCGCCCCCGCGGCCGGCCGGACCTGGGCGGACGTAGGCTGGTGCGGTGACTCCTGAACCGTCCTCGAGATCTGGCGAGGGCGGTATCGACGAACTCGCACAAGCCGCAGCGGCGACCGGCGGGATAGCAGTGCCGGCGGCATCCGGATCAGAACTCCACTCCTCGCGGGAGCGGACGCTCGGCGGTGTCTACGCCTTCAGCGCCTACCTGCTCTGGGGCTTCATGCCGCTGTACTTCCTGCAGCTCGTGCCGACGGGGCCGTGGGAGATCGTGGCATGGCGCATCGTGCTGTCGCTCGGATTCTGCGCCCTGCTGCTCACGCTGACGCGCACGTGGGCGCGACTGGCGGCGATCTTCCGGCAGCCGAGGGTGCTCGGGCTCACCGTGATCGCCGGTCTGCTGATCTACGTGAACTGGCAGGTCTTCATCTACGGTGCCCTGAGCGACCAGGTCATCGAGACCAGCCTGGGCTACTTCATCAATCCCATCGCGACGGTCCTGCTCGCGGTGCTGGTGCTGCACGAGCGCCTTCGCGCGACGCAATGGGTCGCGATCGGCATCGCGGCCGTCGCCGTGCTCGTCATCGTCATCGGCTACGGCGCCTTCCCGTGGATCGCCCTCACGCTCGCGGCATCCTTCGGCGTCTACGGCCTGGTGAAGAAGAAGGTCGGCCCGTCGGTCGACGCCGTGAGCGGCCTGACGCTCGAGACGCTGTGGCTGACCCCGATCGCGACGATTGTCCTGGTGGTCGTGGGCGTCACGGAGGGGCTGACGATGGGGGCGAATGGCTGGGAGCACGCGGTGCTGCTGGGCCTCGCGGGCATCGTCACGGCGATTCCGCTGCTGCTCTTCGCGTCCGGCGCACGGCGCGTGTCGCTGACGACGATCGGCCTGCTGCAGTTCGTCGCTCCGGTGCTGCAGTTCATCATCGGGGTGTGGCTGCTCCACGAGCCCATGCCCGTCGAGCGCTGGATCGGCTTCGCGCTCGTGTGGGTGGCGCTCATCGTGCTCACGGTGGACTCGGTGCTGCACGCCCGGCGGGCGCGCGCCGCGCGCTGACGCCGGGTACCACGCGCGCCGCGCTCGCGTGGATGCGGCGAAACCGGGGATTCCCGTCGAAACCGGGGACGACGCCCTCGGTTTCGACGGAAATGCCCGGTTTCGGCGTGCGTGGCGGCGGGCGCTCGCGGGTCAGCGCACGAGGCGGGCGATGGCCTGCGTGGCCTCGGTGATCTTCGCGTCGGCCTCCGCGCCGCCCAGGCGTGCGGCATCCACCACGCAGTGGCGCAGGTGGTCGTCGAGCAGACCCACGGCGACGGCCTCGAGGGCGGAGGTCAGGGCGCTGATCTGCGTGAGGATGTCGATGCAGTACTTCTCGTCCTCGACCATCTTGTGGATGCCGCGGGCCTGTCCCTCGATGCGCTTGAGGCGGTTGAGGTACTTGTCCTTGTCCGTGATGTAGCCGTGGTGCGCGGCGTCGCCGTCGGGTGCAGAGGCGTGGTCGAGGACGGCGTCGCCGTGAGTGTCGATCGTCATGTCTGTGGACCCTTCATTGTGAGCGATGTTCATTATTTCGAGGTGGCAGCCGGCGAGAGCCAGCCCCCGAGGCCGCCCGCTACGAGGCAGCCCACTACGAGGCTCCGACCAGCGCCGCGGGCATCGGCTTCTTCTGCTGTGCCTGGCCGGTCGTGCCGCCCGACAGGCTGCGGAACCTCCGCAGGCGGAGGCTGTTGCCCACCACGAACACGCTCGAGAACGCCATCGCCGCTCCCGCGATCATAGGGTTCAGCAGGCCGAGCGCGGCGAGGGGGATGGCCGCGACGTTGTAGGCGAAGGCCCAGAACAGGTTGACCTTGATCGTGCGGAGGGTGGCGCGTGACAGGCGGATCGCGTCGGCCGCGCTGCGCAGATCGCCGCGCACCAGAGTGATGTCGGATGCCTCGATCGCGGCATCCGTCCCGGTTCCCATCGCGAGACCGAGGTCGGCCTGGGCGAGCGCGGCGGCGTCGTTCACGCCGTCGCCGACCATCGCGACGACGCGTCCCTCCGCCTGCAGCTGCGTGATCACGGCCACCTTGTCCTGCGGCAGCACCTCGGCGATCACGCGCTCGATGCCGACCTCATCGGCGATCGCGCCCGCCGCGGCCGCGTTGTCGCCGGTGAGCAGCACCGGCGTGAGCCCGAGGGCCCGCAGCTGCGCCACCGCCTCGGCACTCGTCGGCTTCAGCTGATCGGCGACCACCAACAGCCCCCGCACCTGGCCATCCCACGCGGCCAGCACGGCGGTACGCCCGAGCGTTTCGGCCGACGCCTTCGCGGCGGCGAGGTCGGCGGGAAGAGCCAGCGTCCAGTCGGCCAGCAGCGACTCGCGTCCGACGAGCACCGCGTGCCCCTCGACGATGCCCGACACGCCCTTGCCCGGAACGTTCTCGAACGACTCGACGGCGGGGAGCGCGCCGGCCTCGGCCGCGGCGCCGCGCGCGATCGCCTGTGCGATCGGGTGCTCCGAGGCGTGCTCGACGGCACCGGCGAGACGCAGCAGCTCGGCCCGGGCGCCGGCAGAGGCCGAGTCGGCGGGGGCCGAAGCGGATGCGGCATCCGTCCCCGCGCTCGCGGGGCCGGCGACCACGACGTCGATCAGCGACATGCGCCCCATCGTGACGGTGCCGGTCTTGTCGAGCACGACGGTGTCGACGGTGCGTGTGGATTCGAGCACCTCAGGACCCTTGATCAGGATGCCGAGCTGAGCCCCGCGGCCCGTGCCGACGAGCAGCGCAGTCGGAGTGGCGAGACCGAGCGCACACGGGCAGGCGATGATCAGCACCGCCACCGCGGCGGTGAACGCCATCGACGCGGAGGCACCGGTGAGCAGCCACCCGGCGAGCGTGCCGAGCGCGATGAGCAGCACGATCGGCACGAACACGCCGGAGATGCGGTCGGCCAGACGCTGCACCTTGGCCTTGCCCGACTGCGCATCCTCCACGAGGCGCGCCATCTGCGCGAGCTGGGTGTCGTCGCCCACGCGCGTCGCGCGGACCACCAGGCGACCGCCTACGTTGACTGTGGCGCCGACCACGGCGTCGCCGGGCGCGACCTCGACCGGCACGGATTCACCCGTGACCATCGAGGCGTCGACAGCCGATGTGCCCGAGGCCACGACCCCGTCGGTCGCGATTTTCTCGCCCGGGCGGACGACGAACTCATCGTCGGCGCGCAGATCGGCGATGGGCACCCGCACCTCGTCGCCGGTCGGCCGCAGCACCGCCACATCCTTCGCCCCGATCTCGAGCAGCGCGCGCAGGGCGGCGCCCGCCCGGCGCTTGGAGCGCTGCTCGAAGTACCTTCCGGCCAGGACGAAGGTCGTCACGCCGGCCGCGACCTCCAGGTAGATGTCTCCGGCGCCATCACTCGGGGTCACCGACCACTCGAACGCATGGGTCATGCCGGGCATGCCTGCGTGGCCGAGGAAGAGCGCGTAGAGCGACCAGAGGAACGCGGCCGAGACGCCCAGCGAGATCAGGGTGTCCATCGTCGCGGCGCCGTGGCGCAGATTGATCCACGCCGCCCGGTGGAACGGCCAGGCGCCCCACACCACGACCGGCGCCGCGAGCGCCAGCGACGCCCACTGCCAGTACGTGAACTGCAGAGTCGGAATCATCGCCAGCAGGATCACCGGCGTCGACAGCACGATCGACCCGATCAGGCGGTGGCGCAGGCTCGTGAGCTCCGGATCGGCGGCGTCACCCGCGACCGGCTCGACAGCCGGCGGGGCGGGGAGGGCGGCCGAATACCCGGTCTTCACGACCTCGTCGATGAGCGCCTGCGGGTCGAGTCCCGCGGGGACGCTGACGAACGCCTTCTCGGTGGCGTAGTTGACGGATGCCTCGACCCCCTCCATCCGGTTGAGCCGCTTCTCGATCCGCGCGGCGCACGACGCGCACGTCATCCCGCCGATCTCGAGTTCGACCCGGGCGGGAGGGGGACCGGCGAGCATCAGGCGCGGACCGCGCTGTAGCCGGCCTCGTCGACGGCCGCGATGACGGCGTCGTCGGCGACCTGGGTGGACGAGACGATCTTGAGCGTGCCGGAGGCCGCACTCACCTGGACGTCCTCGACGCCCGCGAGCTTGGACACTTCGCCGCGCACGGAAGCCTCGCAATGCCCGCAGCTCATTCCGGTCACCTTGTACTCGGCCTCAGCCATGTCTTCTCCTCGTGTCGTGCGGTGTTCGGATACCCCTGTGGGGTACGTCGATCCAGTGTATACCGGCCAGGGGTATAGGAGGCCGTGGGGGAGCGGTTTCCGTCTTCCGCGGCATCCCACGCCCGCAGAGTGAGCTATCCACAGGCACGGCGGGTCGAAGGGCCCAGGATTTGCCCGCCGATCACGGTTTTCAAGCTGTTACAGATCGTTAACGAAAGGCAACATTGCGGAGGCCCGGGGGCGATTAGGTTTAGTGCACTGGGTCGGCGCCCGAGCCGTTCCCGTGTTAATCACACAGCAAGGAGCAACATGAGCGTCTTCACCCGCTCGCGCACCACCACCACCCTCGGTGGCATCGCGCTCATCGGCGCCAGCGCCCTCGTCCTGGCCGGCTGTGCCGGTGGTGGCGGCACCGGTGGCGAAGAGCCCAACGAAAGCGCTGGGCCCGCCGAGGAAATGACCCTGACGGTCGGCACGGCTCTGCCGCAGACGGGAAACCTGGCGTTCCTCGGCCCGCCCGAGGAGGCGGGTGTCGCATACGCGCAGTCGCTGATCGAGGAGTACGCCGAGACCACCGGCCTCAGCGTTGAGCTGGTCTGGGGCGACTCGGGCGACCTCGACAACAAGGCGTACGAGACCGAGGTGCCCCGCATCCTCGCCGAGGACCCGGCCGCCATCATCGGCGCCGCGTCGTCGGGTGTCTCGCTGCAGTTCATCGACCAGGTCATCGGCGAGGGAACCATCCTGTTCTCGCCGGCCAACACGTCCGACCAGTTCACGACGTACGAGGACAACGGACTGTACTTCCGTACCGCCCCGTCCGACGTACTGCAGGGTGAGGTCCACGGCAACTTCGTCGCCGAGCAGGGCCACCAGACCCTCGGCCTGATCGTGCTGAACGACGCGTACGGCACCGGTCTGGCGCAGTACATCACGGAGGCCTTCGAAGGCGCCGGCGGCGAGGTCGTCGCCGCTCCGACGTACAACCAGGGCGACACCTCCTTCGACGCGCAGATCTCCGAGGTGCTCGCGGCCGACCCGGACGCGATCTCGGTCATCAGCTTCGACGAGGCGAAGACCATCCTGCCGGCCCTGATGGACCGCGGCTTCGACCCGAACAACCTGTATCTCGTCGACGGCAACATGGCGTCGTACAAGGACGACTTCCCCGCGGGCCTGCTCGAGGGCGCGAAGGGCACCTACCCCGGCCCGACGCCGGACCAGGTGCAGGAGTTCATCGATGGACTCGACGCGTTCGTCGAGGAGTCGGGTGACGAGCCGCTGAAGGACTACACCTACGCTCCGGAGTCGTTCGACGCGCTCAACCTGATCGCGCTCGCTGCTCTCGCCGCTCAGTCGACCGACCCGGCCGACATCGCCGAGAAGCTCATCGAGGTCTCCGGTGGTTCGGGAGACGGCGAGAAGTGCGAGTCGTTCGCGGCTTGCGCCGACATCATCCTCGCGGGTGACGTCGCGGACTACGACGGCGTCTCCAGCCCGGTGACGTTCGACGAGGTCGGCGACCCGACCGAGGGCTTCATCAACATCTACCAGTACGGTGCGGACAACACGTACACGCCGTTCGAGGGCTGAGAAACCCTCACACGGAACGCCCTCGGGTCCTCGGACCCGGGGGCGTTCCCCTTTTCTCCGGTACGAGCGGGAGCGCACCGCTAGGGAGCGTCACGCTCCGCCCTCGGGCACGGCGCCGGGCATCCGCGCGTGGCGACATCTGACGGCGGAGGGATGGATGCCGAGCGCAAGCTGCGGGCCATCAGAAGCCGGCATGGACCGCCACCCGTTGGGCGCGCCGGTGCCAGGAGCCGGGTGTGAGACTTCGGACGCGAGGAGACCGTGCACGGACGCGAGGAGCGGGGACGCGACCAGGCGGAAGGCGCCGCGTCAGAGGCCGGACCCGAGAGGGTGGACCCGAGACGCCGGTCGAGACGCGCGAAGGCCGTACGACGCAAAGAAGAGGGGGACGGATGCCGCGGCATCCGTCCCCCTCTTCTCGTGTCGTGCGCGCTATGCGCCGAGCGTGCCGAGGTAGAGCTCGGTGACCTTCGGGTCGTTGAGCAGTTCGCGACCCGTACCGGTGTAGGCGTCACGGCCCTGGTCGAGCACGTAGCCGCGGTCGCAGATCTGCAGGCAGCGGCGGGCGTTCTGCTCGACCATGATGCAGGTCACGCCGGCCTTGTTGATCTCCGAGACCCGGATGAACGCTTCATCCTGCCGGACCGGGGACAGGCCGGCGGACGGCTCATCGAGCAGCAGCACCTTCGGGTCCATCATCAGCGCTCGGCTCATCGCCACCATCTGACGCTCACCACCGGAGAGCGACCCCGCGCGCTGCTTGAGGCGCGTGCCCAGCTCGGAGAAGATGCCCGTGACGAACTCGAGACGCTCCTTGTAGACGCCCGGGCGCTGGTACAGCCCCATCTGGAGGTTCTCGGCGATGGTGAGGCTGGGGAACACGTTGTTGTTCTGCGGGATGAAGCCGACGCCACGGGCGACCAGCTTGTTGGCCCGGAGCCCGGTGATGTCGTCCCCCTCGAGCGTGATCGTGCCCTTGCGCACGTTCACCTGGCCGAAGATCGCCTTGAGCAGCGTCGACTTTCCGGCGCCGTTCGGGCCGATGATGCCGATGAGCTCACCCTCGTGGGCGACGAGGCTGCAGCCGTTGAGGATGTTCACGCCCGGCAGGTAGCCGGCGTGCACCTCGTCGACGACGACGACGGGTGTTCCCGTCGCGGTGGGAGCGGTCATTTGCCGTCCTCCTTCTCTTCCTCGGCCACACCCTGATCGACCAGAAGGTCGGCACTGGCCGTCGCGGATGCCTGGGCATCCGTCGTCGGATCGGCCTGGACGACGTCGATGCGACCCGTCACGACGCCCAGATCGAGCTCCTGATGGGCGCCCAGATAGGCGTCGATGACGGCGGGGTTGTTCATGACCGTCGTCGGGTCGCCCTCGGCCACGATCTTGCCCTCGGCCATGACGACGACCCAGTCGGCGATGTGGCGCACCATGTGCATGTCGTGCTCGACGAAGAGCACCGTCATCCCCTCCTGCTTGAGGTCGATGATGTGGTCGAGGAGCGACTGGGTCAGCGCGGGGTTCACGCCGGCCATCGGCTCGTCGAGCATCACCAGCGTCGGCTCGGTCATGAGTGAGCGGGCCATCTCGAGCAGCTTGCGCTGACCGCCCGACAGGCTCGCGGCGAAGTCGTCGGCCTTGGCGTCGAGCTTGAACTTCTCGAGCAGCACCATCGCGCGATCCTCGAGCTCGGCATCCTGCGATCGCCAGAGCGCGGGGATCATGCCCCCCCAGAACTTCTCGCCGCGCTGGTTCTTGGCGCCCAGCTTCATGTTCTCCATGACGGTGAGCAGGCCGAGCGCCTTGGTGAGCTGGAACGTGCGGACCAGCCCCAGGCGCGAGACCTTGTAGGCGGGGACGCCCGACAGCGATTTGCCGTCGAACGTCCACGTGCCGTGGTCGGGCTTGTCGAATCCGGTCAGCAGGTTGAAGAGGGTCGTCTTGCCGGCGCCGTTGGGACCGATGAGGGCGGTGATCGCTCCCCGCGGGATCTCGAGGTGCTCGACGTCGACGGCGGTCACGCCGCCGAAGGCGCGGTGCACGCCGTCGGCGATGATGATCGGGTCGACCTTGGCGACGCCGGGAACGGCCTCTCCGACGTGAAGACCGGTGGTCTTGGGGCGGGCGACCGGCGCGGTGCCGGTGGCCGGAGCGTTTTCACTTGACAAAGGTCAGCTCCTTCCTGTTGCCGAGGATGCCCTGCGGCATGAAGATCACGAGCAGCATCAAAGCGACGCCCACGAGGATGAAGCGCAGCGTGCCTGCCTGGATCTGGTTCAGGCCCGGCAGCCAGCCGGCCTGCGCCATCGCCGGGAGCACGTTCGACAGGAAGGTCTGCAGCGCCCAGAAGATGACCGATCCGAGGATCGGACCGAACACAGTGGCTGCGCCACCCAGCAGGAGGGCGGTCCAGACGAAGAACGTCAGCGAGGTGACGTACACACCCGGGCTCACCGCAGACGGCAGGGCGTAGACGACGCCGCCGGCGGCGGCGAGCACACCACCGAGAACGAGCGCCTGCATCTTGTAGGCGAACACGTTCTTGCCCAGCGACCGGACCGCGTCCTCGTCCTCGCGGATGCCCTTGAGAGCGCGCCCCCAGGGGCTGCGGGTGAGCATCCACACGACGAGCGCTGCGAAGCCGAGCGTCAGCAGGCCCATGATGCGCACCCACCACTGGGTCTCGTTGTAGACCCACGGTCCGAAGCCGTACTCGCCGGCGGGGATCGGGTTCGAGGCGCGGAAGCTGCCGTGGTAGCCGCTCAGTCCGTCGGCCGATCCAGTGAATTCGTCGAATGCCGTCGTGAGGAACAGCAGGCGCACCACTTCGGCGGCCGCGATCGTCACGATGGCGAGGTAATCGCCCCGCAGACGCAGCGTCGGGATGCCGAGGATCAGGGCGAAGACCGCCGCGCCCCCGAGTCCGACCAGAGCGCCCGCCCACCAGGGGAAGTCGAACGACAGGACGGAGATCGCGTAGCCGTAGGCGCCGATGGCCATGAAGCCTGCGATGCCCATGTTGATCAGGCCGGCGTAGCCGAAGTGCACGGCGAGGCCGAGAGCGGCCAGCGCGTAGCCGATGGTCGCCGGGCTGAGGATCGACGAGGCGGTGTTGGAGAGAATCTGAAGCAAGTCCATGAGTGTGTGTCCCTATCCGATTCGCTCGCGTCGTCCGAGGATGCCCTGTGGTCGGAACAGCAGGATCACGATCAGGATGAACAGTGCGCTGGCGTACTTGAGGTCGGCGGGGATCCAGAGGCTGGAGACCTCCACCAGGATTCCGACGATCAGCGCACCGACCAGGGCGCCGTACGCGGTGCCCAGCCCGCCGAGCACGACCGCGGCGAACATGAGCAGCAGGATCTGCGCGCCCATGTCCCACTTGATGCCCGGGCGGTAGTACGCGTACAGGATGCCCGCGAGGCCGGCGAGCGTGCCGGCCACCACCCACACGACCCGCACCACGGCGTCGACGTCGATACCGGAGGCCGCGGCCAGCGACGGGTTGTCCGAGATCGCGCGCGTCGCCTTGCCGATGCGGGACCGCGTCAGCCAGAGCGCGAAGGCCACGATGACGAGGACCGAGATGGCGAGCGACACCATGTCGACGACGCTCATCTGAACGGCGCCGAACAGCGGGATCTGATCCTCGGCAGAGCCGGGGAGCTGCAGCGTGCCACCGCCGATGAACAGCTGGAAGGTGTAGCGCAGCGCGAGCGAGAGCCCGATGCTGACGATCATCAGCTGCACCACGCCGACGCGCCGCCTGCGCAGAGGTCGCCAGAGGATCATGTCCAGGATGAGGCCGAGGCCGGCACTGAGGATGACGGCGGCCGGATAGCCCAGCCACAGCGGGAGTGCCAGGGTCGCCGGCCCGACGAGCATGAACGCCGCGATGGCACCGAATGTCACCATCTCGCCGTGCGCGAAGTTCGAGATGCCCGTCGTGCCGTAGACGAGCGTGAGCCCGATGGCGGCGAGGGCGAGCATCAGGCCGAAGCTGAGGCCCTGCACCACCCGCTGCATGAACTGGTCGAAGAAGCTCGTGACGTTGCGCTCGCCTTCGCCGATGAAGAAGTTGACGGTCGCTCGACCGCCCTGCCCCATCTCGACTTCCTTGACGTTCGGGGAGTCGTCCTCGGGGTCCACCACGACGATGCCCTCGGGGAGGGTCTCTTCGTCGAGCGTGACGACATACGTCTCGCCGCGCTCGGGGACGCCCACCCGCCATTGGCCGTTCTCGTCGGTCTCGACCTCCTGCTCACCGCCGGGGCCGTCGACCGTGAGCGCCACTCCTTCGAGAGGCTCACCATCTAGTTGGACATTGCCGCTGATCCGGTACGGATCGTCTTCATCGGCGTGCGCGGGGATCGCACCAGCGAACATCCCCAGCGCGACGAGCAGCAGTCCGAAGAGTGCGGCTGTGACGCGCGCTCCTGCAACACGTCTCGTGGTCACAGTCGTAGGACCCACAGAACCTCCAGTTCGCCACCACGCGGACACCGAAGCTCGGGTCGCATCGGCTGTGATGTTCGACGGTACGAGCGTAATGTGTCGCGCTTGTTTCGCCTACGCCACCATGTGGATAAGTGATCCGATCGAAACCGGACATCCTGCCCCCGCCGCATGCTCGGGTCGCGCCCCCGCGGGAACGCCCGCGGGCGCACGCGCGGGCACCCGCGCGTGCCGTATGGCGCGGGAACAAACGGCCACGCCCGACGCTTAGAATCGAGTACGGAGCGTCACGAGCGCACCGGCCGTCGTCGTCCACACCGAAACAACGCGCCGCGCGCGAGGAGACCCCCCATGGAGCACAACGACCCTTTCGGCTTCGTCGGACTGACGTACGACGACATCCTGCTGCTGCCGGGACACACCGACGTCATCCCCAGTGAGGCCGACACGTCGTCGCGGGTCACGCGCCGCATCACCGTGGCCACGCCCCTCCTCAGCGCCGCGATGGACACCGTCACCGAGGCGCGGCTCGCCATCGCGATCGCCCGCGAGGGCGGTCTGGGCATCATCCACCGCAACCTCTCCATCGAGGAGCAGGCGTCGATGGTGGATCGCGTCAAGCGCAGCGAGTCGGGCATGATCACCGACCCGATCACCACCACCCCCGACGCCACCATCGACGAGGTGGACGCGCTGTGCGCGCAGTACCGCATCTCGGGCCTGCCGGTCGTCGACGAAGAGAACCGCCTCGTGGGCATCGTGACCAACCGCGACATGCGCTTCGTCTCGGGCTTCGAGCGCCAGACCACGAAGGTGCGCGACATCATGACGAGCGAAGGCCTCGTCACCGGCAAGGTCGGCATCAGCGCCGGCGAGGTCATCGCCCTCTTCGCCCACCACCGCGTGGAGAAGCTCCCCCTCCTCGACGACGACGGCAAGCTGGCCGGTCTCATCACCATCAAGGACTTCGACAAGAGCGAGAAGTACCCGCTGGCCACCAAGGACGAGCAGGGCCGCCTGCGCGTCGGCGCCGCCATCGGCTTCTTCGGCGACGCCTGGCAGCGCGCCGAGGCCCTCCGCGACGCGGGCGTCGACGTGATCGTCGTCGACACCGCGAACGGCCAGTCCGCCGGTGTCATCGACATGGTGCGCCGCATCAAGGCCGACGAGTCGTTCGCCGCGATCGACGTGATCGGCGGCAACGTCGCGACGCGTGAGGGCGCGCAGGCGCTCATCGACGCGGGTGTGGATGCCGTCAAGGTCGGCGTCGGACCGGGCTCCATCTGCACCACGCGCATCGTTGCGGGCGTGGGTGTGCCCCAGGTCACCGCGATCTACGAGGCCTCGCTCGCGGCCCGTGAGGCCGGCATCCCGATCATCGCCGACGGCGGCCTGCAGTACTCGGGCGACATCGCCAAGGCACTGGTCGCCGGGGCCGACACCGTGATGCTCGGCTCGCTGCTCGCCGGAACCGACGAGTCGCCGGGCGAGATCGTCTTCCAGGGCGGCAAGCAGTTCAAGCTCTACCGCGGCATGGGCTCGCTCGGCGCCCTCCAGACGCGCGGCAAGAAGACCTCGTATTCGAAGGACCGCTATTTCCAGGCGGACGTCCCCACCGACGACAAGCTCATCCCGGAGGGCATCGAGGGTCAGGTCGCCTACCGCGGCCCCGTCTCGGCGGTCGCCTACCAGCTCGTCGGCGGCCTGCGCCAGTCGATGTTCTACGTCGGAGCCCGCACGGTCGAAGAGCTGAAGGCCAAGGGCAAGTTCGTGCGCATCACGCCTGCGGGCCTCAAGGAGTCGCACCCGCACGACGTGCAGATCGTCGTCGAGGCCCCTAACTACAAGCGGTAGCCGGTCCGGCCGGCCGGTCGAGCGAACGGATGCCGCGGCGCGGCGTCAACGGATCCGGAACGCCTCCGCGGCTCGGACCGTGCCGTCGGCCGCGAGGTCGGCGAGCACCGATCCGACCGCCGGCGTGAACTTGAAGCCGTGGCCCGAGAAGCCCGCGCCGACGACGATGCGGCCCCGGCGATCGAGCACGAAATCCTCGGAATCCGTCGAAGTGTACGTGCAGCTGATCGGCTCGGCCGAATCGGGGTCCAGTCCCGGGAACCACTCGGCGACGTAGTCGCGCAAGGCGGCAGCGAGCTCGGGCACCGGCCGGAACGTCCGCTGGTCGGGGTCGACGACGGGTCCGACGTGGTGGAGGCCCACTTTCACGCCCTCGCCCGGCGTAGGCATGCCGTACACGTTGCCGATCGGCCCCCGGTCAGGATCGACGAAGTGGTTGAACGACGGCCACGGGGCATCCGGTGAGATCGCGGCGAAGTGCGCTGGGCTCTCTTCGGTCACCGTGAGCCGGGGGAGCGGGAAGGACGCGGGCAGGATGCCGGGGGTCCAGGCGCCCGAGGTGACCACCGCCGTGTCGGCCACGACGTCGTAGCGGCGCTCGCCGTCGTCGATCGTGAGGGCGACGCCGTCGTCGCGTTCCTCGAGGGCGATGACGCGGTGGCCGAAACGGATGTCGGCGCCCAGGCGGCGCGCGCCGCGCTCGAGAGCGCCGAGGGCCGCCGCCGCCCGCACGACACCGGCATCGGGCGTGAACAGCACGTCGCCGGCGAACCGCATCCCGCTCCAGCGCCGCCCGGCATCACCCGCCCCGAGGATCTCGGCACGCTCACCGCGTTCGACGAGCGCGTCGTGCACCTGGGCCACCACCGCATCGTCGCCGTGGGTGACCAGCCCGTGCAGCCGCAGCAGCGGCTCGCCGGTCGTGCGCGAGAGCTCGTCCCACTCGGTGCGGGCGAGGGCGAGCAGGTCCAGGTAGTGCGGCGCGGCGTAGGCGTTGTTGAAGTTGCGGGTCGCACCGTGCGACGCGCCATGCGAGTGGCCGCGTTCGAACCGTTCGAGGGTGAGCACCCGGTGGCCGCGGCGGGCGAGCTGCCACGTGGTGGCGAGTCCCATCGCACCGGCGCCGACGACGAGATACGGAACATGCTCGGTCACGGGTCGGTCCTCCACGGTTCTCGGGCTCCCGCCCGCCGAGCGGACGCGGAGCGCGTCGCAGGCGCGGGCTGCGGCATCCGTCTTCCATCCTCGCGCAGCACAGGTGAGGGATCGGAGGGGAGTCGGAGTATGACGGCCCGCGATCCCCGCCTGCGCGGCGGTGTGTCGCTAGCCTGGCGCCATGATCAGGCAGCGGCAGCACCCTGCGGCGACACAGCGGACGACCCGCCTCGAGGCCTTCACCGACGGCGTCTTCGCGATCGCGGCGACGCTCCTGGTGCTCGACCTGACGACGCACACGCTCGGCCAGGTCGACTCCGACGCCGACATGTGGTCGGCGCTGGGCGGCATGTCCGAGCTGTTCGTCAACTTCGTGCTCAGCTTCGCGCTGCTGTGCATCCTGTGGATGGTGCACGTGCAGCAGTTCGAGCACATCGCCCGCGTGGATTCCATGATGCTGTGGCTCAACAACGCGCGGCTGCTGTTCATCGTGCTGGTGCCGTTCGCGACCGGGCTGATGACGGAGTACGAGCAGTACTACGCGGGCCGGCTCGCGATGCCGGTCACCTTCTTCCTGGCGATCCTGGTCAGCTGGGTGCAGTGGCAGTGGGCGGTCCGCCATCGCGAGACCATGCTGCCCGACATGAGCGCCGCGGATGCCGCCGCCTACGGTCGCGGCTCGCTCAGCGCTCTGATCATCAGCGCCGCAGTGGTCATCCTGTCGCCGTGGATCGGGTCGATCGCGTTCCTGCTGTTCCTGCTGGACGGCGTCTTCACGCGGGCGCTGCGCGGCAAGGGCGCCTGATCGCGCGGATGCCGACAGCCGGGGTGTCCCGCCACCGACCACATCATGTGCTCTCGCCGAGTGCACCTGTCTGCGACGCGCAGAGCATGCGGTTTCGGCGAGAGCACACGATGTGGACGGGCAGGCGGGTTCAGCGCGCGGCGGCCGGCTCGAGCGCGACGGCGTCGTTCTCGGCCAGGCCCGGGTCTGCGGGGCCGGCGGGCGCGGCATCCGTCGCCCTGCCCGACGGGAGCCACAGCGCCACGACCGTGGCGGCGAGGAGCACCGCGGCGCCGGTGAACACCGCCGGCCGCGCCGCGTCGACGTAGAGATCGGGCAGGAGCTCGCCGCCGGCGCTGACGAAGATGGCGGTCATCACGGCGGTGCCGAGGGCGACGCCGAGTTCGCGGACAGTGGAGTTCACACCGGACGCCTTCGCGTGGTCGACGAGCCCGAGGGTGGCGAGCAGGGCGGTCGCCGAGGGGGCGAACACGAGCGCCATGCCGACGCCGGCCATCACGAACGGCACGATGAGCGCCGGGTAGTCGAGGTCGGTCGACATGATCGCCGCGATCCAGGTGAGCGCCGCACCCTGCAGGGCGAGGCCGAGCACCAGCAGCACCCGCGTGCCCACGCGGGGGGCGAGGATGCCGGCGATCGGGGCGACGATCATCGGCGCGAGCGTCCACGGTGTGGTCTGCACGGCGGCCTCGAGCGGGGTCGAGCCCTGCACGACCTGCAGGTACTGGATGAGGATGAACACCGAGCCGAAGGTGCCGAAGCTGAACGCGAAGCCGACGACGTTCGTGATCGAGAACGAGCGGTCGCGGAACAGCCGCAGCGGCATCAGCGGGGCCTTCGCGCGCAGCTGCCACACCAGGAACGCGGCGATGAGGAGCGCGCCGACGACGATCTCGACGATGACCCCGACCGAGTCCCAGCCGTCGTCGTTGCCGCGCACGATCGCGTGGACGAGTGCCAGCACACCGGCTGCGGCGAGCACGGCGCCGGGGACGTCGATGCGGGCTCGTGCGCCGAAGTCGTTGTTGAGCACCATCAGGGCGAGCGGAATCGCGATGAGGGCGACGGGCACGTTGATCCAGAAGATCGCCTGCCAGTCCCATCCCTCCATGATCGCGCCGCCGACGAGCGGCCCGACAGCGACGCCCAGCCCGGAGACGCCGCCCCAGATGCCGATGGCCAGCGCCCGCCGCGCGGGCGGAACTGCCCCGCTCAGGAGCGCCAGCGACAGCGGCATCACGCCCGCCGCGCCCAGACCCTGCACGGCGCGGGCCGCGATGAGCTGCCCAGGGTCGGTGCTGAGGGCGGCGAGCACGGAGCCCGCGCCGAAGACCGCGATGCCGATCGCGAACAGCGTGCGCCGCCCGAAGCGGTCGCCGAGCGCCGAGGCGATGAGGATCGCACTGGCGAACGACAGTGTGTACGCGTTCACGAACCACTGCAGCTCCTCGACGCTCGCCCCCATCTCACTGTGCAGAACGGGGAGGGCGTTGGTCATGACGAGGTTGTCGAGGGTGGCCATGAACATCGGGACGGATGCCGCGGCCACCACGAGCGCGAACGGGCGCGGTCGTCGCGTGCGCAGGGCGAGGGAGGTGTCGGTCATGAGAGTCTCCGGTTGTAATCGAATGATTACCACAATGTAGTAATCGACTGATTACAAAGTCAAGTCATTCGCTGATAACCTCGGGGCATGACTTCTGCGCAGCGCGATGGCAGCGGCGCCGCCGCTCTCGATGAGCCCGCCGAGACGGGCAAGCGCCTGTCGTCCGACGAGCGGCGCCGGCAGATCCTCGTGGCCGCGATGGCCGTGTTCGGCACCCGCGGGTACGAGGGCGCGACCACCGATGAGGTCGCGCGTGCGGCCGGAGTCAGCCAGCCGTACGTGGTGCGGCTGTTCGGCTCGAAGGAGAACCTCTTCCTCGCGGCCATCGAGGACGCCCTGACACGGCTGCTGGCGGCGTTCCGCGCCGCGCTCGCCGAGGACGACGGCGGGGCCGACAGCGACGGGCCCACCGCGGCCAAACGCATCGGGCAGGCCTACGTCGATCTGATCGAGGTGCGCGGGCTGCACCAGACGCTCGCGCACGCGTACCTCCTGGGCAGCAATCCGGTCATCGGGGCCGCCGCGCGCCGCGGGTTCGCCTCGGTCTGGCGGTTCTTCCGCGACGAGATGGGGCTCAGCGCCGACGAGGCCCGCGCATTCATGGCCGAGGGCATGCTCATCAGCACGATGATCGGGCTGCGCATCGTCGACGACTACGGCTCGGACCCGCAGATCACCGAGCTGTTCCGCTCGTGCTTCCCCACCGAGCTGCCCCACGTTCTCGACGTCCTGCCTCGAGGCACCGAGCGCTGGTAGCGCGCCGGGTCGAGGCATCGGTCGACCGACCTCGTCGAAAGCACATGACTTCCGCCCGCAGGACGTGTGATGTCGGCGAGAGCCTGCGATCTCGACGGCCGGCAAGCGGATGCCGAACCTGGCCGCCGTCCGAGGCGCGGCGTATCGTCGGGGGCATGTGCCGGAACATCCACACGCTCCACAACTTCGAGCCCGCGGCCAGCTCCGACGAGGTGCATGCGGCCGCCCTGCAGTACGTGCGCAAGATCGCGGGCACCACGAAGCCCTCGAAGGCGAACCAGGACGCGTTCGACCGTGCCGTCCACGACATCGCGCACATCACGCAGCACCTGCTCGACGACCTCGTGGCGGTGACGCCTCCGAAGAATCGCGAGGAAGAGGCCGCCAAGGCGCGCGAGCGGGCCATCAAGTCGGGACGCTACGCCGCGCCCGCCGCCTGAGTCGGTCAGTGAGCGAGCGAGGGACGAGCGAGACGGAACGCACCTTACCCGGCGCAGCCCGTCGGCTTGGGGCGTTTCGTCTCGCTCGCTGGCGCTCCCTCGCTCAACGATCGATGCCTCTGCGACCCGGTCGTTGAGCGAGCGAGGAACGAGCGAGGCGGAACGCGCCTTACCCGGCGCAGCCCGTCGGCTTGGGGCGTTTCGTCTCGCTCGCTGGCGCTCCCTCGCTCAACGATCGATGCCTCTGGGACCCGGTCGTTGAGCGAGCGAGGGACGAACGAGGCGGAACGCGCCTTACCCGGCGCAGCCCGGTCGGCTTGGGGCGTTTCGTCTCGCGCGCTGGCGCTCCCTCGCTCAACGACCGATGCCTCTCCGACCCGGTCGTTGAGCGAGCGAGGGACGAGCGAGACGGAACGCGCCTGACCCGGCGCAGTCCGTCGGCTTGGGGCGTTTCGTCTCGGTCGCTGGCGCTCCCTCGCTCAACGACCGATGCCTCTGGGACCCGGTCGTTGAGCGAGCGAGGGACGAGCGAGACGGAACGCGCTTTACCCGGCGCAGTCCGTCGGCTTGGGGCGTTTCGTCTCGGTCGCTGGCGCTCCCTCGCTCAACGACCGATGCCTCTGGGACCCGGTCGTTGAGCGAGCGAGGGACGAACGAGACCGAACGCGCTTTACCCGGCGCAGCCCGTCGGCTTGGGGCGTTTCGTCTCGCTCGCTGGCGCTCCCTCGCTCAACGACCGATGCCTCTGCGACCCGGTCGTTGAGCGAGCGAGGGACGAACGAGGCGGAACGCGCCTTACCCGGCGCAGCCCGGTCGGCTTGGGGCGTTTCGTCTCGCGCGCTGGCGCTCCCTCGCTCAACGACCGATGCCTCTCCGACCCGGTCGTTGAGCGAGCGAGGGACGAGCGAGACGGAACGCGCCTGACCCGGCGCAGTCCGTCGGCTTGGGGCGTTTCGTCTCGGTCGCTGGCGCTCCCTCGCTCAACGACCGATGCCTCTGGGACCCGGTCGTTGAGCGAGCGAGGGACGAGCGAGACGGAACGCGCTTTACCCGGCGCAGTCCGTCGGCTTGGGGCGTTTCGTCTCGGTCGCTGGCGCTCCCTCGCTCAACGACCGATGCCTCTGGGACCCGGTCGTTGAGCGAGCGAGGGACGAACGAGACCGAACGCGCTTTACCCGGCGCAGCCCGTCGGCTTGGGGCGTTTCGTCTCGCTCGCTGGCGCTCCCTCGCTCAACGACCGATGCCTCTGCGACCCGGTCGTTGAGCGAGCGAGGGACGAACGAGACGAAACGCGCCGCGACGGCGAGAGCGTCCGGTCTGAGATAGTCTGGTCGGCTCCCCGTCGGCGACGGACGCTTCGACTCGTCCCTCGCTCAGCGCACGTGCTGAAACCGGAGCAGACAGGGAAACACCGTGGGTTACATCGACATCGCCGCCGTCTCGTATGCGCTGCCGGATGGGCGGCCGCTGCTCGACGAGGTCTCGTTCCGCGTCGGCGAGGGCTCGACCACCGCGCTGATCGGGCAGAACGGCGCCGGCAAGACCACGCTGCTGCGGATCATCCGCGACGAGGTCCCGGCGCTCTCGGGCGTCGTCTCGATCGACGGCGGGCTGGGCGTGATGGACCAGTTCGTCGGCCACGGCGGTGCCGGCCAGACCATCCACGATCTCCTCATCGCCGTCGCGCCCGACCGCGTGCGTCGCGCCGCTCGTGAGCTCGAAGACGCCGAGGCCGCCATCATCGAGCGCGACGACCTCGACACGCAGATGCGGTACGCCGGAGCCCTGGCGGACTACGCCGAGGCAGGCGGCTACGAGTACGAGACCGTCTGGGACACCTGCACGACGGCGGCTCTCGGCATCCCGTTCTCGCGTGCCCGGTTCCGCGAGCTGACGACGCTGTCGGGCGGCGAGCAGAAGCGGCTCGCGCTCGAGGCCCTGCTGCGCGGGCCCGACCAGGTGCTGCTGCTCGACGAGCCCGACAACTACCTCGACGTGCCCGGCAAGCGATGGCTCGAGGAGCGCCTGCGCGAGACGCCGAAGACCGTGCTGCTGGTCTCGCACGACCGCGAGCTGCTGGCGCGCGCCGCCGATCGCATCGTGACACTCGAGGTCGGCGGTGCGGGCAGCACCGCGTGGGTGCACGGCGGCGGGTTCGGCAGCTATCACCGCGCGCGCGACGACCGGATGGCGCGCCTCGACGAACTGCGGCGGCGCTGGGACGAGCAGCACGTCAAGCTCAAGGAGCTGGTGGCCGCCCTCAAGGTGAAGGCCACGGCGAACGACACCTTCACCTCTCGCTACCGCGCCGCGCAGACGCGCCTGCGCAAGTTCGAAGAGGCCGGCCCGCCGCAGGAGCGCCCGCGCGAGCAGGACCTCGATGTGCGCCTACGCGGGGCGCGTACCGGGCGACGGGCGGTCGTCGCCGAGCAGCTGGAGCTCACCGGCCTCATGAAGCCGTTCGACCTGGAGGTGTGGTTCGGCGACCGGGTCGCGGTGCTGGGCTCGAACGGCTCCGGAAAGTCGCACTTCCTGCGCCTCCTGGCCCGCGGCGGCACCGACCCGGACGGCCGGCTCGGGCACCTCACGACGACCGGCGCGGCGCTGGATGCGGTCGCGCACACCGGCCGCGCGATCCTCGGTGCGCGGGTCGTGCCGGGGTGGTTCGCGCAGACCCATCGCCACCCCGAGTTCGACGGCAAGACGCTGCTCGACATCCTGCATCGCGGCGAGGATGCGCGCAGCGGTCTGCCGCGCGAGGCCGCCAGCAGCGCGCTGGATCGCTACGGCCTCGTCGCCCAGGCGGAGCAGACGTTCGACAGCTTGTCGGGCGGGCAGCAGGCGCGATTCCAGATCCTGCTGCTCGAGCTCTCGGGCGCGACGCTGCTGCTGCTGGACGAGCCGACCGACAACCTCGACCTCGTCTCGGCCGAGGCGCTGCAGGACGCCCTCGCCCGCTTCGAGGGCACCGTCCTCGCCGTCACGCACGACCGGTGGCTCGCGAAGTCCTTCGACCGCTTCCTGGTGTTCGGCTCCGACGGGCGCGTCTTCGAGTCGGACCAGCCGGTCTGGGACGAGACGCGCGTCGCGCGGGCGCGCTGAGGGGTGACGGATGCCGCGGCCCGCGGCATCCGTCTCGTCAGGCGCGTTTCGTCTCGCTCGTTCCTCGCTCGCTCAACGACCGGGAGTCCGAGTTCGGTCGTTGAGCGAGGGAGCGCCAGCGGCCGAGACGAAACGCTTCGGGCCGACCGGATGCGCGGGGAGCTGCGATCAGAGCGGGGCTCGGGCGGCGACAACGCCGCCGGGTAGGCTGGTCGGGTGAGCATGGACATCGAGCTCGGCCGGGCCAAGCGCGCGCGTCGCGCCTACACGTTCGACGACATCGCGGTGGTGCCGTCGCGGCGCACCCGCAACCCTGAGGACGTCTCGACGACGTGGACGATCGACGCGTTCAGCTTCGACATCCCGGTGCTCGGCGCCCCCATGGATTCGGTCGTGAGCCCGCGCACCGCGATCATGCTCGGCCAGCTCGGCGGCCTCGGCGTCCTCGACCTCGAAGGCCTCTGGACGCGCTACGACGACCCGGAGCCGCTCCTGGCCGAGATCGCCGGCCTCGAGAAGGCCGCCGCGACCCGCCGCATGCAGGAGCTCTACGCCGAGCCCATCAAGCCCGAGCTCGTGCGCGACCGCCTCGCCGAGATCCGTGCGGCCGGCGTCACCGTCGCCGGCGCGCTCACCCCGCAGCGCACGCAGGAGCTGTACGAGACCGTCGTCGCCGCCGGGGTCGACCTGTTCGTGATCCGCGGCACCACGGTGTCGGCTGAGCACGTGTCGAGCGTCGACCAGCCCCTCAACCTCAAGAAGTTCATCTACGACCTCGACGTCCCGGTGATCGTCGGCGGCGCGTCGACGTACACGGCGGCGCTGCACCTCATGCGCACCGGCGCCGCCGGCGTGCTCGTCGGATTCGGCGGGGGAGCGGCATCCACCACCCGCGTGACGCTCGGCCTGCACGCCCCGATGGCGACCGCCGTCGCGGACGTCGCCGGAGCGCGCCGCGACTACCTCGACGAGTCGGGCGGACGCTACGTGCACGTCATCGCCGACGGCGGCGTGGGCACGTCGGGCGACATCGTCAAGGCGATCGCGATGGGCGCCGACGCCGTCATGCTGGGCGTGGCGCTTGCGCGCGCGACGGATGCCCCGGGCCAGGGCTTCCACTGGGGTCCCGAGGCGCACCACTCCCGGCTGCCCCGCGGCCGCCGCGTGAAGGTCGACCAGGTCGCCTCGCTCGAGGAGATCCTCTACGGCCCGGCGCCGGTCGCCGACGGCACCGCGAACCTCATGGGCGCGCTGCGCAAGTCGATGGCGACGACCGGATACTCCGATCTCAAGGAGTTCCAGCGGGTCGAGGTCGTCGTCGCGCCGTACGCCGCGGGATGAGTGACCCCGACGACGCCGACGACGACCCCCGGTCGTTGAGCGAGCGAGGAACGAGCGAGACGAAACGCCTCGGTGGCACCGACGACTCCCTGCCGCGGCATCCGACGAACGGGCGCGTTTCGTTTGCGGGCGCTGGAGCGCCCTCCGCTCGACGACCGGAAGCAGACGAGCCGGTCGAGGAGTTCCCGCCGACGCTCCGCGAGGTGATGCTGCGACCCCGCTGGATCGGGATGCTGCTGCTCTGCCTCGTGGTGGCGGGAGTGTTCGCCTGGCTCGGGCAGTGGCAGCTGGGTCGTGCGGTGGTGACGAATCCGGTTCCTCCCGGTGCGACCGAGGAGGTTCAGGATCTCGCAGACGTCGCGGCGCCCGGCGAGTACCTTCCCGAGCCCCTCGTGGGCCAGCGGGTGGAGACGGCCGGCAGCTGGGTGCCCGGCGACTTCGTCATCGTGCAGTCGCGGTTCAACGACGGCGTCGAGGGCTTCTGGGTGACCGGTCAGCTGCGCCTCGACCCCGACCGCACGGAGACCTTCGGACCGACGTCGCTCGCAGTGGCCCTCGGGTGGGCCGCCAGCGAGGACGAGGCTCGTGCTGCCATCGACGAGCTCGAGGAGGAGGCATCCAGGTCTTCCGCGGAAGACGCCGTCGAGGTGACGGGTCGCCTCATCTCGGACGAAGGTCCGGTGCTGCCGCCGCGCGGCAGCGACCCGCAGACCCTGACGCGCATGTCGCCGGCGGCCCTGCTCGGTCAGTGGCACGACGTCGAGGGGCTCTTCGTCTACCGTCCGTACCTGGCATCGGAGGACGCGTTCGCCGGCCTCGATGCGATCTCGTCGCCGGCGCCCGCCGAGGGCTCGGGCGTCAACTGGCTGAACATCTTCTACGCACTCGAATGGGCCGTCTTCGCCGGCTTCGCGTTCTACCTCTGGTACCGCCTCGCGAAGGATGCCTGGGAGAAGGAGACCGAGGACTTCGAGGACGACCGGCGCGAGTCGGGGGGCGAACCGGAGCCCTCGGCATCCTGAAGCCGTCCGCCGGGACGCGACGGAGGCGGCGTTGAGCCCGGAATCCGAGCACCGTGCCGCGGGTAGACTGGGGGCCATGCCCCGCGCCCCGAAGCTCGCTTCCTTTCCGGCGATCCGCGGAGCCCTGAAGTTCTACCAGATCTGCTCGATCATCACGGGCACGATGCTGCTCCTGCTGGTGGCCGAGATGATCGGCAAGTACGCGCTCGGCTACGAGCTGTTCCTGGGCGGCTCCGGTGGATTCCTCTGGTTCGCGCCCGTCGTCGAGACGGCCTCCGGCCTCGAGTCCACGGGTGACGGGTTCAACCTGTCGCTCGGCATCCTCGTCGCCCACGGCTGGTTCTACGTGGTCTACCTGATCTCGTGCTTCCGCGTGTGGAGCCTGATGCGCTGGAACCTCCTGCGCCTCGCCATGCTCGCCGCGGGTGGCATCGTGCCGCTGCTGTCGTTCTTCATGGAGGCGCGCGTCGCGCGCGACGTGAAGACGTACCTCTCCGAGCGCGAGGCCGCTGAGCTGCACACGCGCGCCGAGCACTCTTCCGCTGCTGATTCCCTTCCGACCCCCGCCCCCGCCATGCCGACGGAGAACAAGCGTTGACCCAGAGCCTTTCAGAAACAGGGACCGACACCTCCCAGCGCCCCGTTCTCGTCGTCGACTTCGGAGCCCAGTACGCGCAGCTCATCGCGCGACGGGTGCGCGAGGCCGGCGTCTACAGCGAGATCGTGCCCCACACCGCGAGCGCCGCCGACATCGCGGCGAAGAACCCGGTCGGCATCATCCTGTCGGGCGGTCCGTCGTCGGTCTACGAAGAGGGTGCCCCGGCGCTCGACACCGACGTCTTCGACCTCGGCGTGCCGACGCTCGGCATCTGCTACGGCTTCCAGGTGATGGCGCAGGCGCTCGGCGGCGAGGTCGCACACACCGGACTCCGCGAGTACGGAGCGACGGATGCCGCGGTCACGGGTGACGGCGGCGTGCTGCTGGGCGGCCAGCCGGTGGAGCAGAACGTCTGGATGAGCCACGGCGACCAGGTCGCCAAGGCGCCCGAGGGCTTCGAGGTCCTCGCCTCGACCGGAGCGACCCCGGTGGCCGCGTTCGGCAGCGACGAGCGTCGCCTGTACGGAGTGCAGTGGCACCCCGAGGTCAAGCACACCGACTACGGGCAGAACGTCATCGAGAACTTCCTGCACAAGGCAGCGGGCCTCGCGGCCGACTGGAACAGCGGCAACGTCATCGCCGAGCAGGTCGAGCGCATCCGTGCGCAGATCGGCACCGGTCGCGTGATCTCCGCCCTGTCGGGCGGCGTCGATTCCGCGGTCTCGACCGCGCTCGTCCACGAGGCCGTCGGCGACCAGCTCACCGCGATCTTCGTCGACCACGGGCTGCTGCGGAAGGGCGAGCGCGAGCAGGTCGAGAACGACTACGTCGCCTCGACGGGTGTGCGCCTCATCACGATCGACGCGCGCGAGCAGTTCCTGAACGCGCTCGAGGGCGTCAGCGACCCCGAGCAGAAGCGCAAGATCATCGGCCGCGAGTTCATCCGCTCGTTCGAGGCCGCAGAGCGCGAACTCGTCGCCGAGGCCGCGGCCGACGGCGAGCCCATCCGCTTCCTGGTGCAGGGCACCCTGTACCCCGACGTCGTCGAGTCCGGCGGCGGCACGGGCACCGCGAACATCAAGTCGCACCACAACGTCGGCGGGCTCCCCGAAGACCTGCAGTTCGAGCTCGTCGAGCCCCTGCGCACGCTGTTCAAGGACGAGGTGCGAGCCATCGGCCGCGAGCTCGGACTCCCGGAGGCGATCGTCGCCCGCCAGCCGTTTCCGGGCCCCGGCCTCGGCATCCGGATCGTGGGTGAGGTCACCGCTGACCGCCTCGAGATTCTGCGCGACGCCGACGCCATCGCGCGCGAAGAACTGACGAAGGCCGGCCTCGACGGCGAGATCTGGCAGTGCCCGGTCGTGCTGCTCGCCGACGTCCGTTCGGTGGGCGTGCAGGGCGACGGGCGCACCTACGGGCACCCGATCGTGCTGCGTCCGGTGTCGTCCGAAGACGCGATGACCGCCGATTGGACGCGCCTGCCCTACGACGTGCTGTCGAAGATCTCGAACCGCATCACCAACGAGGTGCGCGAGGTCAACCGCGTCGTGCTCGACGTCACGTCGAAGCCGCCGGGCACCATCGAGTGGGAGTGATCCAGCCGGCGCCTCGGACCTTCGGGTCCGGGGCGTCGCTGTCGTCTGCCGGCTGTCGGGGTTGCGGGTGCTTCGGAGAGGTGCGGGAGGATGGACGCGTGACTGCGGCCCGCGACGAGACCCTGCCCGACGCCGACTACGTGCTCCTGGGCAGCCGCGTCGCGCTGGGACTGGACGGCGGGTTCGCCGTCGCAGTGCCGGCGCGACGGGGCCTGCTGGCCTCGGCCGGCGCAACCGATCCTCTGCAGCTGAGCGTCGACGGGGCGTCGCCCGAGACGCATGCCGCGCAGCGGCAGGCGTTCGTCGATGCGGGTCTGCTCGACAGCACCGCCTCGGCGCGCAACCTCTTCGACGACATCGTGGCCGAACCGTCGTGGCTCTTCGCGGCGGGGGAGCCGGCGGGCGACGCGGCGGCGACCGGGATCGAGTATCGCGTGGTGGAAGACGCGGCCGCAGCCAGCCCCGTCGTCTCGCTGCCGGTCTTGCGTGACGACCCCACCTGGCACCTCTCCGACGCGCCGATCATCGTGCACGCTCCGGGCGGCGACCGCATGCTGCGCGGCTTCCGCAGCCTGTATGCCGCGTGGCTCACGCATATCGCCGAGCAGCGACGCGCCGCCGCCGGAGATCCCGACCGGTTGTTCGTCGTGATCCTCGAGTCGCGGCAGATCGGTGAGGCCCTGGCCGACTGGGACGATCCGCGCGTACGTCTCGTCCACACCGTGCACAACTCGCACCTGCCGGCGCCGCACGACGATCCCGATGCGCCCGTCACGGGGATGTGGCAGCGCTGGCTCTCGACGGTCGACCGCTACGACGCCGTGCTGTGGCCGACGGCCGCGCAGCGCGACGAGGTGGCGGCGCGGTTCGGCGACCCCGGCACGTTCCACGTCGTGCCCAACACGATCGAGCTCGGCACCGAGCCGCCGCATGCGGCATCCCGCGATGCGCGCCAGGTGGTGATGCTCAACCGGCTCGCGCCGCAGAAGCGCGTCGACCTCGCGATCCGCGCGTGGGCGCGGGTCGTCGGCGTCGTCCCCGACGCACGGCTGGACGTCTATGGCGATGGGCCGCTGCGGGACGAGCTGCAAGGGCTCATCGACGACCTCGGGCTTGCGGCATCGGTCACGCTCCACGGGGCTACGGCCGACCGCGACGCGTTCTTCGACCGCGCGGCGCTCTTCGTCACGTCGACCGCGTTCGAGGGGCAGGGGCTGTCGATCGCCGAAGCGCTCGCGCGCGGGCTGCCCGTCGTGTCGTTCGACGCCCGTTACGGCCCGCGCGAGGCGATCGGCGACGCCGGCGTGCTGGTCGCGCCCGGGGATGTCGACGGATTCGCCGACGCGATCACCCGTCTGCTGCAGGACGACGCCCGCCGCGCCGAGCTGTCGTCGCGGGCGCGTGCCGCCGCGGCGGCGTTCACACCCGACGTGGTGCGCCCCGCCCTCGTCGCCGCGCTCCGCGCCGCGGTCGAGAACCCCTCCCGGCGTACCCCGGCAGGCTGAGCCGCGCTCCGACGCTCGTCGTGTCGGATACCGGCAGTACGGTCGGGCCATGGGCATGCGGGTGGTCGCGGCGACGCAGGCGGGATGGGATGCCGTCGACAGCGTCATGCAGGCCGATGCCTCGTCGCGCAACTGTCAGTGCCAGTTCCACATCCTCGAGAACGCCGATGCGCGCCGCACCACGCGCGAGTCCCGGCGAGAACTGCTGCGCGAGCAGGTGCGCACGCTCGACCCGCCGCGTGGTCTCGTCGCATTCGACGGCGACACGGCGGTGGGCTGGTGCGGGGTCGAGCCACGCGTGCGGGTGCGCCACGTCCTGGCGAGCCGACTCGTGCGCGCTCACAGCCTGTACGCGGCCGACGACCCGGGAGTGTGGGCGATCTACTGCATCCTCGTACCGCCGCGGCGACGCCGCGGCGGAGTCGGTGCGGCATTGCTGGCGGCGGCCCTGGACCACGCCGTGGGCCACGGCGCGACGGCGTTCGAGGCGTACCCGATCGACACGTCGAAGCGCGGCGGCGAGCTCCCACAGGGTTTCTCCACGGGCACCGTCGCCATGTTCGCCGGGCACGGCTTCGCGGCGGTCGCGGCACTTCCCTCCGCGCGCACGCTCATGCATCGGCCCGCCTGAGCAGCGGCCGCGACCGGACCGTGCCGCCGCCCCCAGGCCTGAGATCCCGGGGCAGACGCTCCGCCCTCGGCAGAGCCGCCGGGAGCGGAAACGGATGCCGCCGCCGCCGCATCCGCGCAGGCTGGGGGCATGGCAGACGAAGGCAAGATCCCCCAGTTCGGGGCTGAAGCGCGGCGCGAGCTGTTCCACCAGCGCGTGCTCGTGCTCGACGGCCCGCTCGACGACGACAACGGCACCCTGATCGCGACGCAGCTGCTCGCGCTCGCAGCCGAGGACGAGGCATCCGATATCGCGCTCTGGATCCACTCGCCCGGCGGCTCGGTGCCGTCGATGCTCGCGATCCGCGACGTCATGAACCTCATCCCCAACGACGTGGCCACCCTGGCGCTCGGGCTCGCCTGCAGCGCAGGGCAGTTCCTGCTGTCGGCGGGAACCCGCGGCAAGCGCCGCGCGCTGCCGCACGCGCGCATCCTGATGCATCAGGGATCCGCCGGCATCGGCGGGTCGGCGGTCGACGTGGAAGTGCAGGCCGACGACCTGCGCCACATGCGCGACACCGTGCTCGGCCTCATCGCGCGCGACACCGGGCAGAGCATCGACCGTATCTTCGAGGACTCGCTGCACGACCGCTGGTACACAGCGACCGAGGCCCAGGACTACGGCTTCATCGACGGCATCGTCGACGACTTCGCGCAGGTGGTGCCGCGACGGCGACGGCCCGCCGGTCTCGGCGTCGGCGCAGACGTCACGGCGACCCGGGAGGTGGCGGCATGACCTCGTACACGATTCCAAACGTCGTGGCGCAGCATCCGCGGGGCGACCGCATCATGGACGTTTACTCGCAGCTGCTCACGGAGCGCGTCGTCTACCTCGGCACCGGGATCGACGCCGGCGTCGCGAACGCGCTCATCGCGCAGCTGCTGCACCTCGACGCCGACAGCCCGGACCGCGACATCCAGCTCTACATCAACTGCGAGGGCGGCGACCCGGCCGCCATGCTGGCCGTCTACGACACGATGCAGCACGTGCGACCCGACGTCGCGACGACTGTCGTCGGGCAGGCCATCGGCGTGGGTGCCGTGATGCTGGCCGCCGGCGCGCCGGGCAAGCGCTCGGTGCTGCCGCACGCACGCGTGGTGCTGCATCAGCCCGCCGGACAGGGGAGGGGCGCGATCCCCGACTTGATCCTGCAGGCCGACGAGCTCGTGCGCGTGCGCGGCGAGGTGGAGGAGATCCTGGCGCGCCATACCGGGCAGGATGCCGCGAAGCTGCGCGCCGACACCGACCGCGACCGGGTCTTCACTGCGACGGATGCCGTCGCCTACGGTCTTGCCGACCACGTGCTGGAGCGGGTTCCGGCCCGCTGAGCGAGAGGAAACCGGTCGTTGAGCGAGCGCAGCGAGACGAAACGCCTCGGGGTCCGTGCGGACATCAGGCGCGTTTCGTCTCGCTCGTTCCTCGCTCGCTCAACGACCGGGGCGGGGTGAAGCGCGTTTCGTCTCGCTCGTTCCTCGCTCGCTCAACGACCGGGGCGGGGTGAGGCGCGTTTCGTCTCGCTCGTTCCTCGCTCGCTCAACCACCGGCGGTAGGACGAGCTCGGGGACGTTTCCATCCGGTCGTTGAACGAGCGCAGCGAGACGAAACGCCTCGGGGTCTGCGCAAAAGGTCAGGCGCGTTTCGTCTCGCTCGTTCCTCGCTCGCTCAACGACCGAGGGTGAGGCCGTACGTCTCGCTCGTCCCTCCCTCGCTCAACGACCGGCGGATCCGGGGGCGCCGGGCCAGGACTTGCCCTCCCAGGGGTCGTAGTCGGCGATCAGGGCCTCTTGCGGCGGGCGCTCGGCCTCGGGCACGTGCTGCAGGTTGACGCGCACGCGGTACCAGAGCGAGCTCGACCCGCGCATGCCGTCGATCATCACATCGGCGGGATGCAGCTGAGCGGCCACGGCCGGATGCCGCGTCTTCCACTCCTCGAGAGCCGCGGTCGACTCGGACTTGGACTTGGTGCGGGCGATCTCGATGAGCGGCATCGTGGACTGGCGGCGCCCCGACCCGTCTGTGCCGCGCGGCGCCTTCTCGGCCGGGCCGAGCTCGTCGGCCAGACGCAGCAGCCCGTCGAGGGTGCCCACGGCGTCGTCGATGCCGGCGTGCGGATCGCCGAGGTCGGCGAACCGCTGGGGGACGGTGAGCAGGGTGAACTCCTCCGGGCGGCGCTTGCGCACCTCGTCCCAGTCCAGCGGCGTGGAGACGCGCGCGTCGGGCAGCGGGCGGATGGAGTAGGCCGACGCCACGGTACGGTCCTTGGCGTTCTGGTTGAAGTCGACGAACACGCTCTCGCCGCGCTCCTCCTTCCACCACCGTGCGGTCGCGAGGCCGGGTGCGCGGTTCTCGACCTCACGCGCGAGCGTCTCGGCGGCGACGCGCACCTGCTTGTAGTCCCACTGCGGTGCGATGCGCACCAGGATGTGCAGGCCGCGGGACCCGCTGGTCTTGGGCCACCCGACGAGCCCGACATCGTCGAGCACCTCGCGGGCGACGAACGCGACGTCGACGATCTGCCCCCAGTCCACACCGGGCATGGGGTCGAGGTCGATGCGCAGCTCGTCGGGGCGGTCGAGGTCTTCGGCGCGGACGGGATGCGGGTTGAGGTCGAGGCACCCGAGGTTGACCACCCACGCCAGGCCTGCGGCATCCCGGATCACCGCCTCTTCTGCCGACGTCCCGCGCGCGTAGTGCAGCGTCGCGGTGTCGATGAAGTCGGGGTGGTTCTCGGGCACGCGCTTCTGGAAGAACGGCTCGGCGTCGATGCCCTTGGGGAAGCGCTTGAGCACCATCGGCCGCCCGCCGGCCCCGCGGAGGGCGCCTTCGGCGACGGAGAGGTAGTAGCGGACGACATCGAGCTTCGTGATCCCGAGCTCGGGGAAGACGATCTTGCCCGGGCTCGAGATGCGCACCTCGTGCCCCTCGACATCGAGGATCTCGGCTTCGGACTTCGCGGGCGTCACCCGGCCAGGCTAGCGACGCCCCACGACATGGGCCAGTGGCCTGCCGGACGTGTCAGGCGGCGAGGGCGAATGTCGTGCGGCATCCGACCGCCGCACGGTCGGCGCCGCGCGATCGGAGGTCGTCGACGACGCCCGCGGTGAGCTCGATCAGCGTGACCTCGAGTGCGCCGGCGACGGCCGCGATCATCTCGCTGGAGGGCTCTTTGAGGCCGCGCTCCATCTCGGACAGGTACTGCGGCGAGACGCCCGCGCGATCGGCCGTGTCGGCAAGGCGCTCGCCGCGTTCGTGTCGCAGGCGGCGCAGGCGGTCGCCCAGCGCGTCGCGCCAGAGGGGCTCAGGGTCACGAGGGGAACGCGGCGCCTTCGTCGGCAGCGGGATGATCTCGGCCATGCGCTCACGATAGAACGACAGCGCTGGGGGCTCGAAGTGGTTCCGCTCTGAGCAGAACCGCCCGGATCTCGTGCACGGAGTCGGAGACCTCGACCGACGCGCCGTGTCGAGGCATCCGTCACCGGCGTTTCGTCCGCGATCTCCGACTCTGTGCACGCGTGCCACGCGTGCACAGACCACGTACGGGTGCCTGGCGAGGGAAAGCGAACGGCCGCCCGGAGAGCCGGACGGCCGTTCAGGAGCGCTGCGCGCGGAATGTCAGTTGTCGCCGCGCGCGATAGCGATGATGCGGAGAATCTCGACGTACAGCCAGACGACGGTGACCATGATCCCGAAGCCGCCGAGCCAGCCGTACTGACGAGGAGCGCCGTTGCGGACACCCTGCTGGATGTTGTCGAAGTCGAGCACCAGCGAGTAGGCGGCCATGATGACGACGAAGACGCCGATGAGGACACCCCACGGGATGCCGAAGAGCGGGCTCTCATTGCTCAGCATGCCGAAGGCTCCGCCCGCGATCGGGGCGTTGAACATCATCAGGACGATGTTGATCAGCGAGAACACCAGGTAGCCGACCATCGCGATGAGGAAGATCTTCGTGGCCCGCTTCGACGCGCGGATCTTGCCGCTCGCGAAGAGGGCGAGCGTGACGCCGACGACTGAAAGCGTCGCGAGGGTCGCCTGCAGGACGATGCCCTCCCACTGGACCTCGAAGAACGCCGAGATGCCACCGACGAAGAGTCCTTCGAAGGCGGCGTAGGCGAAGATGAGGGCCGGGCGGATCTTCTTGCGCGAGGTGAAGATCACGACGAGCGACAGCACGAAGCCGCCGAGGGCGCCAAGGATCCAGGGGAGGATCGAGATCTGGCCGGGAGCCGTTGTCGACGTGCCGCCGAGGGTCCACACCCAGCCGACCGCCGCGAACGCGACGAGGACGGCGAACAGCCCGACCGTCTTCCAGACGGTGTCCTCGACCGACATCCGGCCGGTCTCGATGGCACCGGCGGGCGGGGCGGCGTACATGCCCTCGAGGTGGGCCTGGGCTGCGGCATCCGTTCCGGCACGCTGCGCGGTCGAGGACTGCGTCGGCGCCGGGGGCGGGGTCAAGCTCGCCGCCTGGCGGCCGCCCGGGTAGGTCTGAACGGCCTTCGGATCCTGGAAGGCCGGGTTGCTGAACGCGGGGTTGTTGAGGGCCACTGCTCTCACACTCCAAGTCACGGGGGTTGAACAGCACGGTGCTGTTGATCAACATTATCCGACCGGCGGCCGCACGGCACGGATCGGCGCTGAGAGACGGCTATGAACGGATGCCGCTTCCTCGCCCGCGGGAGTAGGCGAGGTGGTCGCTGGCTACGCTGGAACGGTGCCGCGCCGCAAACCGCTCGTCATCGGGCACCGGGGTGCACCCGGGTATCGCCCGGAGCACTCGCGCTCGTCGTACGCGCTCGCATTCGCGATGGGCGTCGACGCCGTCGAACCCGACATCGTGGTCTCCCGTGACGGCGTTCTCGTCGTGCGGCACGAGAACGAGATCTCAGGCACGACCGACGTCGCCGACCGGCCCGAGTTCGCGGACCGGCGCACCACCAAGACCGTCGACGGCGAACAGCTCACCGGCTGGTTCACCGAGGACTTCACGTGGGACGAGCTCGCGACGCTCCGCTGCCGGGAGCGGATCCCGCAGCTGCGACCCTCGAGCGCGAGCTTCGACGACGAGCAGCTGGTGCTGCGACTGCGGGACGTGCTCGACGCGGTCCGCGAAGCCTCGCTCGAGTACGGGCGAGAGATCGGCGTGGTGCTCGAGATCAAGCACGCCACGTACTTCGCCACGTGCCTCGGCGCCGCCGGCGGGTGGGACATCGCCGACCTCGTCGAGGCGGAGCTGCGCGAGGCCGGCTGGGCCGATGGCGAGCTGCCGCTGACGATCGAGGCGTTCGAGTCCACGGTGCTGTTCGCACTCAGGGAACGCGGCATCCGCGCGGCGTACGTGTATCTGCTCGAGGCGTCGGGCCGGCCTTTCGACCTCTTCGCCGCGCACGGCAAAGCCGCGCTGACGTACCGGCAGACCGCGGCGCCCGCCGGTCTCGACGCACTGGTGGGACGTGTCGACGGGATCAGCGTCGACAAGCGGACGATCCTCGCTCCTGACAAACTCGGGCGCACCAGCGGTCCTTCCGCGGTCGTCGCCGACGCCCACGATCGCGGGCTGCGCGTCTTCACCTGGACCTGCCGACCTGAGAACCGCTTTCTGATCGGGCAGTTCCGCACCCGCGGCGGCCCGGCGGCGTTCGGCGACTGGGAGGCGGAGTGGGGCATGATCCGCGACGCCGGCGTCGACGGCGTGTTCGTGGACCACCCCGATCTCGGAGTCTCGTTCTTCCGCGGGTGAGCGCCGCGCTTCTTCGGCTTCGGGCGGTGCGAAGCGTGGCGCGATTGCGGTGACCCTCGTCAGGCGTAGAAGCCCTCGCGCAGGTTGATGCCGTGCTCGACCCACGCCTTGAGCGCCGCGAGCATGCCGGTCCAGCCCTCGCAGTTGCCGAACGCGCTCTTCGCGCCGCCGGCGTCAGCTCGCCAGGCGGACTCCGTGATCGTCACGAGCGTCCGCTCGCCGTCGTCGATCGGCTCGAATTCGAAGGTGGTCGTGGTCTCGGCCTCCAGGCCGTCGCGCGCTTCCCACCGGATGACGAGCCGACGCGGTGGGTCCGACTCCACGACGGTCACGGGGAAGCGGCCGGGAAAGTCGGCGAAGTCCCATGTGACGTCGGCGCCCTGTTCCAGGCGGCCACGGGCGCCGCCGGTCGTGAAGTACCGCGAGAGCTGCTCGGGGTCGGCGACCGCCTCGTAGACCTCGGCCACCGGCCGTGCGACGCGGCCCGACACGGTGAACGAGAGTGCGGTGAGTTCTTCAGACATGTTGTAGTTTTATAACATGACGGATGCCGCGCGCAAGGGGTCCGACGACGACCTGGTGGACGACCGCGTGTTCAAGGCGCTCGCCGCGCCGCTGCGCCGGCGCATGCTCGATGCCCTGAAGGGCGAGCCGCTCACGACGGGGGCGCTGTGCGCCCGCTTCTCGGAGGTCGATCGCACGACCGTGCTGCAGCACCTGCGCGTGCTCGAGCGCGCAGAGCTGGTCACGGGCCGCAGGATCGGCCGCGAGCGCCACCTCGCCCTCGCTCCGCTGCCGATCAAGCGCATCCACGACCGCTGGATCGGCGAGTACGCGCGCGCCGCGGTCGATCTGCTCGAACGGCTGAACGACTGACGGCTTCTAGCTGAGGCGCTCCTGGATCACGCGGGCTGTCGCTGCCGGGTCGGGGCGGTGCATCACCGACTCGGGAACGATCACCAGTTCCGCGCCGTCGATCGCCTCGGCCAGGCGATCGGCGGCCGTGATGAGGAGGGGGAAGGTCTGCTCGCCGCGCAGCACCGTCACCGGTGTGGTCACCGCGAGCATCTCGGGGGTCGGAGTCGAGACATCTTGCACGAGCTTCGTGTCGTAGACCGTCGACTGCGCCAGCGGAAGCATCGCCGGGAACTGGTCGCTCGCCCGGATCTGCTCGACCATCTCGGTCGGCAGTCCGACGTTCTCGAGCTGGAACGTGACGATCGCCTCTTCGGGACGGCCCTCGTCGACGTACCGCTGGAGGCGTTCGGCGAGATCGTCGGCGGGTTCGTCCACGCCGAACCGCAGCGGCGGCTCGGACAGGAACAGCGCGCGGATCGGCACGCCCCGGGATGCTGCGACCAGCGCGAGCACCGCGCCGGAGGAGTGGCCGAGAACGGCCGCGTCGCCGCCGACCGCCTCGACCACGGCTGAGAGATCCTCGACCTCGCGATCCGGCGTGGAGCCCCGCGCGTCGCCGCTCGAGCCGCGGGCGCGGCGGTCCCACGCGACGGCGCGGTAGCCGGCATCCGTCAAGGCCTGCGCCAGTCCGGCGGCGTCGGCCGCCGTCGAGAGGGCGCCGTTCACGATGACGACGACGGGACCGTCGCCCTCACCGGTCTGGTCGTACGCGATGGGTGTGCCGTCGGCAGAGGTCACGGTGCGCATGGCGCCCAGCCAAGCACGGGCCGCCGACATCCGCACCCCCACGTTCTCGGGGCGGCCTGTTCGCTGTCATCGAACATAGGTTGCCGACCACATAACTCTGCTAACGTCATTCATGTTGCCGACCACACGAATGAAGGAGACGGCCATGAAAGCTCAAGTCATCACCCGGTTCGGAGAGCCGGAGGTGTTCGAGGCGAGAGAAGTCGATTCGCCCTCGGCGGGCCCGGGGCAGGTGCTCGTGCGCGTCGCCGTGGCGGCGGTCAACCCGCTCGATGCCAAGATCCGCGGCGGCGCCCTGTCGTCCATGTTCCCGACGACCTTTCCCGCTGTGCTCGGGAACGAGATCGCCGGTGTCGTGGAAGCGGTGGGCGAAGGCGTGACCGAGCCCTCCGTGGGCGACCGCGTCGCCGGCTTCGTCCCCTCAGGCGGCTACGCCGAGCTGGTCGTGACGACGCCCGATCGGGTGGTGCGCGTGCCCGACGCGCTGCCCCTCACGAAGGCCGCCACCATTCCGACCGCCGCCGAGACCGCACAGCGCGCGCTCGCGCTGCTCGATGCGCAGCCGGGCGAGACGGTCGTGGTCAACGCGGCGGCCGGCTCGGTCGGAAGCGCCGCCGTGCAGCTGCTGAACGCGGCGCGCGTCCGCGTGATCGGCACGGCGTCCGAGGTGAACCACGACTACGTGCGCGCACTGGGCGCGACACCGGTGCGCTACGGCGATCACCTCATCGCCGACCTCGCGCTCGCCGCGCCCGACGGGGTGGACGCCGCATTCGACGCCGGCGGCCGGGGCTTCGCGGACCGGATGCTGACGCTGGTCGAGCCGTCGCGCATCGTCACGATCGTCGACTTCGCCGCCGCGCGCCATGGTGTGCAGATCGCGGCGGGCGACCCGTTCGCAGTGGATGCCCGTTCCCTCGCGCCCGTGCTCGACCTCGCGGCCCACGGGCGCTTCGCCACCGAGGTGGCCGGCGTCGTGGCCTTCGACGGTGTCGCCGAGGCTCACCGTCGCAGCGAAGACGGCCACCTGCGCGGGAAGCTCCTCGTGCACGTCGCCGACATCGCGGGAGCGAACGCATGAGCGCGCTGTGGGAGACCGCCACGGTGGGCCGCATGCAGCTGAGCCACCGCCTGGCGCTCGCGCCGATGACCCGCAGTCGGGCGCTTCCCGATGGCACGCCGGGCCCGCTGACCGCGGAGTACTACCGGCAGCGCGCGTCGCTGGGACTCCTCATCAGCGAAGGCGTCCAGCCCTCGGACGACGGTCAGGGCTACCTGAACACCCCGGGCATCTACCGTGCCGCTCATGTGGAGGGCTGGCGTGAGGTGGCGGATGCCGTGCACGCCGAGGGCGGCCACCTGGTGCTGCAGCTCATGCACGTCGGACGGATGTCGCACCCCGAGAACACGCCGCACCACCGCACGCCGATCGCGCCGTCCGCGATCGCGCCGGGTGTGGAGATGTTCACGCCGAGCGGGCGGCAGCCGATCCCGCAGCCGCGCGAGATGAGCGGTGACGACATCGCCCGGACGATCGCGGAGTTCCGCCACGCGGCGGCGAAGGCCGTCGAGGCCGGCGCGGACGGCGTGGAGATCCACGGGGCGAACGGCTACCTGCTGCACCAGTTCCTCTCGCCGAACGCCAACACCCGTACCGACGGCTACGGCGGCTCGATCCCCGCGCGCTCGCGCTTCGCGCTCGAGGTCGCCGCCGCCGTCGCCGACGAGATCGGCGGCGACAGAGTCGGCATCCGCATCTCGCCCGGTCTCGTCATCGGCGGCATCGACGAGGGACCGGATGCCGCGGACCAGTACCGTCATCTCGTCGGCGAGCTCGCCGGGCTGAACCTGGCCTATCTGCACGTCGTGCAGTCGTCAGATGAGGTGCTGCTGCGGGACCTGCGCGACCTGTGGCCGAGCGCACTCCTCGTGCTCCGCGCAGGGCGCTCGCTCGATGCCCTCGGGGACGACATCGACGCGGGTCTCGCCGACATCGTGCCCATCGCGCGGTGGGCGCTGGCGAATCCCGACGTCGTCGAGCGGATCCGCTCCGGTGCGCCGATGAACGACGCCGACCCGGCGACGTTCTACGGTGGAGGGGCGGCCGGGTACACCGACTATCCGGCGCTCGCGAGCATCTCTTCCTGATGAGGAACCATGGCGGCCCAGCCCACGACCCCCGACCCCGGTGAGCACGGATCGACGCTCGCCGACGTCGCGCCTGTGAGCTGGGCCGTCATGCAGCTGGCCCACGCACAGCGCTCGCTGGCGGCTCAGCGCCTGGCGGCGCTCGGCCTCTTCCCCGGGCAGGAGCTCGTGCTGTCGCAGCTCTGGGCCGCCGACGAGCGCTCTCAGAAGGAGCTGCGCTGCCTGCTCGGGCTCGACCACTCGACGATCGCGAAGACCGTGCAGCGCCTCGAGAAGGCCGGGCTGGTGCGCCGCGAGCGGTCGGCGGCCGACGGCAGAGTCACCCTCGTGCAGCTGACCCAGGCGGGTCGTGACCTGCAGAAGCCCGTGGAGGAGATCTGGCGAGGACTCGAGGCCCGCTGGGCACACCTCGATCCGGCCGAAGCCGAGCAGCTCACGTCACTGGCGCGCTCCATGCGGGAGCGGGCCGACTGACCTCGCGCGAAGACGCACGGTTGACGGCCCGCCACGGCGGCTGACCGTCCGCTGATCGCCGACGGCTCCCCGGTGTGACCGCCCGAGCGATGACACCCGTCCGTTCATCCACTGCACACACGCGATTCATCGACTTCGGGCCGAAGACGTCGGAGCATAGGTGCAATCGGCGCCGGCGCCGCGCATCGACGACTGCAGGACCTGCGTGGCAAGGCGTGACCGACGACCTCTGCGACGCGGACCCCGCGTCACGACCCAGAGGAGCATCGCCATGGTCCGACCTTCCCGAGTGCTCTCGCTCTACGAGGGCTTCTTCACCGGTGGAGCGCGCATCCTGCACACCGACGTCATCGCCGGGCTCCATGCCGGCGGTCACCAGGAGCACAGTGTCCTGGCCATCGCGTCCCGCGCCCAGCGGGAGTCCACGGTGCAGCGCATGCAGGACGATCCCCGCTATCTGCAGCTGGTGGGCGGCGGCGTCCGCGTCAGTAGTCTCGGGAAGCTGGCCGGCGGGCATCCGGCCGCACCGGAGAGCTTCACGGACCGACAGCTCAAGATCGCCGCCGAGGCGGTGCACTCCGCCGATCTGATCCTGTCGCTCAAGGAGCAGCCGCTCGGCATCCTGCTCGCCCTGCAGGCGCGCGGACTGATGAGCGACGCACCGGTCGCCGCCTGCCTCCACCGCTCGGATCCGCTGCACTCCGGGCCCGCGCTCGGCTGGCTGACACAGGCGGCCGCATCGGGCCTCCTCACCGCGACGATCTCATGCGCGGAGGCGACCGACCGCGCCTACGCGCGCGCCGGCGTGACGGCGAGCCGACGCTACGTCATCGCGAACGGCATCGACACCCGCCGCTTCCGCCCCGGCACGAAGACCGAGCAGCAGGCGACGCGGCGGGCTCTCGGCATCCCGTCGGGGGCACCGGTCGTCGCGTACGCGGCGAGGTTCGACCCCATGAAGGACCCCGGCCTGTTCCTGCGCGCGCTGGCGGCCCACGCCGCGGGGCATCCCGGCACGCACTACGTCCTCTGCGGCGCCGGCATGTCGTGGGAGAACCCTGCCTTCCGGGCGCTCGCCGCGGAGTCGGGCGTCGTGCCCACGGCGCAGATCCATGCGCTCGGCATCCGTCAGGACATGCCCTCGATCTACCAGGTCGCCGATGTCATCGCTCTGACGAGCGCTTTCGGCGAGGCCTCGCCGCTCTGCCTGATCGAGGGCGCGGCATGCGGGGCGACGCCGGTGACCACGGATGTCGGCGACGCCGCCGCGCAGATCGACAGGATCGGAGTGATCACCCCCGCGGATGCGGGGACCATCGCGGACACCTGGCAGACGGTGCTGCAGAACCGGCCCGAGTTCCGCCGTCGGGCCCTCGCCGCCCGACCGCGCCTGGGACGGCGCCGGATGCTGAGCCAGTACCGCGCCGTCGCCTTCGACCTGCTCCGGCGCGAGGAGGTCGCGGCGTGAGGCAGGTCCGCAGCTGCGGCGCGCAACCGCTGTCTTCGGGGCAGGGCAACGGGGACGGAGCGGAGTGACCGCGGCCGGGGTGCGAACAGCGGAGCGCACGGCGCCGCCCGAGCCGGTGACGCGTCGGCTGTGGGGAGTGACCGCCGTGCGGATCGCGGCGATCTACCTCGCGTCGCGCGTGATCACGACGGCGTTCTTCCTCCTCGCCGCGGCCCTCTCGCCGGCCGGCTCCCGCTTCGGCCCCGGCGCCGACCTCGCCACCTACGCGGTCGCGTGGGACGCGCAGCACTACCAGCGCATCGCCGCCGAGGGGTATCCGATCGACCTTCCGCTCACTGACGCGGGCGAGGTCGCGCAGAACGCGTGGGCGTTCATGCCGTTCTACCCGTGGGCAGCGCAGGCGACCGGATGGCTCCTCGGCTCGTGGACGGCGGGCGCTGTCGCGCTCGCCGTCGTCGCCGGGTACCTCTGCTGCCTGGTGCTGCGCAGCATCCTGAAGCCCGCGATCGGAGAGACCGCGTCGCTGTGGGCGGTGGCGTTCTTCGCGTCCGCCCCGCTGGCGGCCATGTTCCAGGTCGCGTACGCCGAGGCGCCCTGCCTGCTGCTGATCATGCTCGGCATACGGTGCCTGCAGCGGAGGCGGTACGGCTGGCTCTACGTCATCCTTCCCGCCATGGCTTTCACGCGGCCGGGCGTGCTGGCCTTCGCGCTGTGCCTCGGGCTCTTCGGCATCCGTCGATGGCTGACCCGTGCACAAGAGTCGCTCGCGCGACGGGAGGCCGTGCACATCGTGGCGCTGGGCGCGCTCGCCACGGCGCTCGGACTCTCGTGGCCCGTGATCGCCGGGGTCGTGACCGGCCGCCCGGATGCGTATCTCGCGACGGAGCTCTCGTGGCGCCGGCTCTGGGTCGGCGACGACGGGGGATTCGTCCCCTTCGAGGGCTGGCCGCAGGCGACCGATTACTGGTTCCGGTCGTGGGGGCTCGACCCGGCGTGGGGACTGGTCGGGCTCGTCGCCCTGGTGATCGCCGTCGGTGCCGTCATCGCGTCCAGCCCGCACGTGGTGCGTCTCGGACCCGAGATCCGCCTCTGGGCGGCCGGCTACCTCATCTACCTGCTGGCCGTGTTCCTCCCGCAGTCGAGCGTGTTTCGGCTCCTGTTCCCGCTGTCGCCGCTGTGGGGTGCCGTCGCGCTGCCGCGTAGCCGCGTGTGGCGGCTCGGCGTGCTGGCTGCGTGCCTCGTGGGTCAGTGGTGGTGGATCTGGAACATGTACGGGCTGGGAACGGAGTTCTGGCACATCCCCTGACCAGGCAGGCGGCACGTCGCCACCCGGCGGCCGCGTGCGACGAAATTCGCCGATCCGGCCCTCACCCCCGCGCAGGCGGCGTAGCCTCCCGGGCATGACACCATCGCCTTCCGGGATCACCACGGCCGGTCAGCTGCGCGCATCGGGTCACACCTATCGTCCGGTGCGGATCGAGCTGCGCGAGAACCTCCTCGCGGCGCTCGCCGAGGGACGCGATCCGTGGCCCGGCATCCACGGGTTCGACCACACCGTGATCCCGCAACTCGAACGCGCGATCCTCGCGGGGCACGACATCGTGCTGCTCGGCGAACGCGGCCAGGGCAAGACGCGCCTGCTGCGCAGCCTGAACGGGCTGCTCGACGAATGGTCGCCGGTCATCGAGGGGTCGGAACTCGGTGAGCATCCGTTCCACCCCATCGCCCCGGCATCCGTCCGCCGCGCCGGCGAGCTGGGCGACGATCTGCCCGTCGCGTGGCGCCACCGCAGCGAGCGGTACGCCGAGAAGCTCGCCACCCCCGACACGTCGGTGGCCGACCTCATCGGCGACGTCGACCCGATCAAGGTGGCCGAGGGTCGCTCGCTCGGCGACCCCGAGACGATCCACTACGGGCTCGTGCCGCGCAGCAACGGCGGCATCGTCGCGATCAACGAGCTGCCCGACCTGGCCGAGCGCATCCAGGTGTCGCTGCTCAACGTCATGGAGGAGCGCGACATCCAGATCCGAGGCTACGTGCTGCGCCTCGACCTCGACGTGCTCGTCGTCGCCACCGCGAACCCCGAGGACTACACGAACCGCGGCCGCATCATCACGCCGCTGCAGGACCGCTTCGGCGCCGAGATCCGCACGCACTACCCCCAGACGATCGACGAGGAGATCGCGGTCATCCGCCAGGAGGCCGACCTCGTCGCCGAGGTTCCCGCGCACCTCCTCGAGATCCTCGCGCGCTTCACGCGCAACCTTCGCGAATCGGATGCCGTCGACCAGCGCGCCGGTGTCTCGGCGAGGTTCGCGATCGCCGGCGCCGAGACGATCGCCGCGGCGGCCCTGCATCGCGCGACCCGGCAGCACGAGGAGGTCGCCGTCGCCCGACCCGTGGACCTCGAGACGGCCGTCGACGTGCTCGGCGGCAAGATCGAGTTCGAGACGGGGGAGGAGGGTCGGGAACGCGCGATCCTCGAGCATCTGCTGCGCACCGCGGTCGCCGACACCGCGCGCGCGCACCTGCGCGGCCTGGACTCCCGCGCGCTCGCCGATGCCCTCCACGACGGCGCCACGGTGATGACCGGCGAGCAGGTGACGGCCGCCGAGGTGCTGGCGGCGATGCCCGTGCTCGGCGAGTCCGACCTGTACGACCAGGTGGCAGATCGCCTCGAGGCCCGCACCGCCGGCGAGCGCGCCGGCGCGCTCGAGCTGCTGCTCGAGTCGCTCTACCTCGAGAAGCGCATCGGCAAGGACACCGCGGGCGGTGAGACGGTCTATGGATGACACGTCGGGGCGAGGCATCCCGTAATGCCGCGCAGCTTCCACCGCGCGCCCGGCCACGCCGCGCGATACGGACGGTACACGGGCGGCGATCCGCTCGCGCCGCCCGTCGAGGTGCAGTCGGCGCTCGAGGCGATCGGGCAGGACGTGATGGCGGGCACCTCTGCCGACCGCGCGCTGCGCGAGTACCTGCGGCGCGGCGACCGCGACCGCGAGGGGCTCGACGACCTCGCCCGCCGGGTGCGCGAGCGTCGGGCCGACCTCGTGCGGCGCCACCGGCTGGACGGAACGCTCGAGGAGGTGCGCAAGCTGCTCGACCGCGCCGTGCTGGAGGAGCGCAAGCACCTGGTGCGCGATGTCCACCTCGACGACGACGCCCGCGCCTTCGCCGAGATGCGGCTCGAGAACCTGCCGGCCAGCACCGCCGCGGCCGTCAACGACCTCGCCGACTACGACTGGCAGAGCCCGAGCGCGCGGGCCGACTACGACCGGATCCGCGAACTGCTCGGCCGGGAACTCCTGGACCAGCGGTTCGCCGGCATGAAGAACGCGCTCGAGAGTGCCACGGATGCCGATCGCCAGGCGATCCGCGACATGCTCAACGATCTGAACGACCTGCTCGAGAAGCGCCGGCTGGGCGACGACACGCAGGAGGACTTCGACGAGTTCATGCGCAAGCACGGGGACCAGTTCCCCGAGGACCCGCAGAATCTCGACGAGCTCCTCGACACGCTCGCCGAGCGCTCCGCGGCCGCGCAGCGGATGCTCAACTCCATGACCCCCGAGCAGCGGGACGAGCTCCTGAGTCTCGCCGAGCAGGCCTTCGGCTCGCCCGACCTCATGCAGTCGCTGTCACGACTCGACGACAACCTGCGCTCGCTCCGGCCGGGCGAGGATTGGACGGGATCGGCATCCTTCTCCGGCGATCAGCCGTCCGGTCTCGGCGAGGCGACCGGCATCATGCAGGATCTCGCCGACCTCGACGCGGTCACCGATCAGCTCAGCCAGTCGTATCCGGGCGCACGGATGGACGACATCGACCTCGATGCGCTCGAGCGGCTGGTGGGCGAGGATGCCGCCGTCAGCGCCCGGACCCTGCGCGAGCTCGAGCAGGAGCTGAGGGACACCGGGATGCTGCAGCGCGCGTCCGACGGGCAGCTCCGGCTCACCCCGCGGGCGATGCGCCAGCTGGGGCGGGCCCTCCTGCGCGACATCGCGACGCGGCAGTCGGGCCGCACGGGCCGCCGCGAGACGCGGAACGCGGGCGCCGCCGGAGACCGCACCGGCTCGACCCGCGAGTGGGCGTTCGGCGACACCGAGCCCTGGGACATCCCCCGCACCGTCTCGAACGCCGTGCTGAGGACCGTGCTCGACGGCGGCGACGTCTCGGCCGGGGTGCGCCTCGACACCCGCGACGTCGAGGTCGTCGAGACCGAGCAGCGCACGCAGGCCGCTGTCGCCCTTCTCGTCGACACGTCGTTCTCGATGGCGCTCGACGGCCGCTGGGTGCCCATGAAGCGCACCGCGCTCGCCCTGCATCACCTCATCTCGACGCGATTCCGCGGCGACAACCTCCAGCTGATCGCGTTCGCCCGCCACGCCGAGGTGATCGACATCGAGCAGCTGACGGCCAAGGACGCCGTCTGGGACAAGGGCACCAACCTGCAGCATGCGCTGCTGCTCGCCCAGCGGCACTTCCGCCGCAACCCGACGGCGCAGCCCGTGCTGCTCATCGTGACCGACGGCGAGCCGACCGCCCACCTGCGCCCTGACGGCAGCGCGCACTTCGCCTATCCACCCGATGCGCGGACGGTCGCGGCCACGGTGCGCGAGCTCGACACCGTGCAGCGGCTCGGCGCGCAGACGACGTTCTTCCGCCTGGGCGAGGACCCCAGCCTCGCCCGATTCATCGACGCCCTCGCGCGGCGGGCCGGTGGACAGGTCGTCGCACCGGAGCTCGACGACCTCGGGCGGGCCGTCGTGGACAGCTACCTGAGCTCGCGGCATCCGGGCCACGGGTCGCCCGAGGACTTCGGCGACATGCTGAACGGGCGCAGCTGGTGGTGGTAGCGGCGCGGTGACGGAACCTGTCATCGACGCATGCGGCGTACTTTGGGGTTGCCTTACCCAATCCGTCGGGTGCGTCTCGAAGCGTCATCCCCAGATGGTCCGCTACAGCCGAGTGATGCGGGACGCGCGAGGAGGAAGAACCTGCTGTCAGCCACGCACGGCGGTGCGGATCCGCTCGATCGGGAACTTCGGTGACCGGTCCGCGTACAGCAGTCCGTTGGTCTCCTGTCCGGTGTCGGTCAACTGCGTGTAGCAGAAGCCCGCGAGCTCGCGAGCGGTGCGCACCGAGCGCAGGATCGCACTCACCTGCTCCTCGAAGGCCACCACATCGGTCGCGGTGGAGTAGCCCCAATCCTCGTCCGATCCCGTCGCGAGGCTCACCCCGCCGAACTCCGTGAGGAGCACGGGTTTGGCCTCGCCCGCCGCGGCGACCGACATGCGGCGCCCGGCGGGGCCGAAGCCGTTCAGCATCGAGGCGACGCTCGCCTCGTCACCGTACCTCTGGGCGAGCACCGCGGGATCCGACTCGTAGTCGTGGATGGTCCACAGGTCGGAGGAGGTGTGCTCCCAGCCGTCGTTCGATACCACGGGGCGCGTGCCGTCCAGCGCGCGGGTCAGATCCGTGATGGAGCGGCTCAGCGCCTGCTGTCGCGCATCGTGCGAGATGTGCTGGACGCCCCAGCTCTCGTTGAGGGGAACCCACACGATGATGCAGGGGTGCGACTGGTCGCGTTGCACGATGTCGGTCCACTCGCTGACGAGGTTGCGGATCGCCCGTGCGTCGAAGGCGTAGGCGCTCGCCGTCTCCGCCCAGATCATGAGACCGAGCCGGTCCGCCCAGTACAGGAAGCGGGGGTCCTCCGCCTTCTGGTGCACCCGCGCCGTGTTGAAGCCGAGGCCCAGGATCAGTTCCACCTCGCGGCGCAGCATCTCCGGCGTGGCGGCGAGGTGCGTCTCGGGCCAGTAGTTCTGCGCGAGGACGGCGCGGACGATGGTCGGCCGGTCGTTGAGTAGCAGGTGGTCGCTCGAGGCGAGCACGCTGCGCAGGCCGACGTAGCTGCCCACCACGTCGCACGGCGTGCCATCGGCCTGCTCGAGGGCGACGGTCGCGCGGAGCAGGGTGGGTCGATCGGGGCTCCACAGCAGCTCCTCGTACTGCTGTCCGTTGAGCTGCGCCGGAATGACCAGCCGGACGGGGCAGACGGTCCGGCCCATCGTCCGCACGCGGGCTTCGGCGAGCAGCACGCCGTCGTGCGAGAGCGCGACGGCGACCCACGAATCCGACGGTATGGGGCCTTCGAGGTCGACATCCACGTTCACGGTCGCCGAGGGCAGGTCGCTGCGCCACGTCAGGCCGGCCACCGAGCCGCTCGGCACGCACTCGAGCCACACCGGCTGCCAGATGCCGGTGGTGCGGTGGTACCAGATCGAATGCGGCTGCTCGTACCAGTCCTGCTTGCCTCGCAGTACCGAGACGTCGCCCGGAAGGTCCACCGCGCGCACGATCACGACGTTCTCGCCGTCGGGATCGATGACGTCGGTGACGTCGGCCACGAAGGGGGACTGACCGCCCTCGTGGGTCGCGACGACCTGGCCGTTCAGCCAGACGGTCGCCGAGTGGTCGACAGCGCCGAAGTGCAGCAGCACGCGGGAGCTGTCCGGTCCCCATCCGGCGGCGCGCAGTTCATCCGGCTGCATGCGGCGTCGGTACCAGACGCAAGGCAGGAAGCCCGTCTCGTGGATCCCGGAGGCCGGCGACTCGGGCGGGAACGGGACGATGATCGTGCGATCGAATTCCACGTCTCGGACCGACTTCACCAGGTCGTCGTCGCGCGTGAAGTCCCATGCCCCACCCAGGTCGACCCAGGCGGGTCGCACCAGTTGGGGACGGGGGTAGGTGCCGTCCTGCGACGAGGCGTCGACGCCGCCGAGCTGCCAGTCTGCGATGGTCATTCGGATGCGCCTCTCGTGCTCGCGCGATGCGCGATGGAATGTCCTACGGTGTGGATGCCGTGAGCCGGATGATCGGTGAGGAGCAGGTCGATGGCCTTTCGTGCGAGTGCCGGGGTGTCTGGCGACACGGAGCTCAGTGCGGGTGTGCTGTAGCGCGCCTCGTTGATGTCGTCGAAGCCGATGACCGCGACATCGTCCGGAACCCGGATGCCGGACGTCACCAGGACGTGCATCGCGCCGAGCGCGAGCAGGTCGTTGAAGGCGAACACGCCGTCGACCTCGACGCCGTCGTCGATCAGCCGTCGGGCCGCGGCAGCGCCGTCGGGGCTGTGATACTCCGAGACGTGGATGATGAGTCGGTCGTCGACCTCGATCCCCGCCTCTTGGAGGGCAGCGACGTAGCCGGCGAGTCGCAGCACGGAGGTCTCGTTGGGTCCGGAATCCTGTGCGCCGATCGCGGCGATGCGGCGGCATCCCTGATCGATCAGGTGCATCGTGGCAGCCTTCGCTGCCGCCGTGTTGTCGACCGTGACATGCGGGAAGGTGCTGTCGCCGATGTGCTCGCCGAGCAGCACGAGCGGCGTCGAGTCGAGCCTGCCTTGGAGATCACGCGCCGTGAGCGCGAGCGGGCTCAGGATGAGCCCGTCCATGACGGGCGCGCCGATGCCGTCGCTGATGCGTCGCTCGGCGTCGGCCCGGCCGTCGGTCTGGTTGACCAGCACGGTGATCGAGCGTTCCTGTGCGGCCCGCACCAGTTCGGAGGCGAGTTCGGCGAAGTACGGCTGGCTCAGTTCCGGAATCGCCAGCGCGATCATTCCGCTGCGTCCGCTCCGCAGCTGACGCGCCGCAGCGTTCGGCCGATAGCCCAGCTCCACCAGGGCCTCTCGCACCCTTTCGCGCAGCTCGTCGGTCACCCAGCCCGTTCCGTTGACCACGTTCGACACGGTCTTCGCGGAGACGCCGACGCGGTCGGCGACGTCCTTCAGGGTCGTCCGTGGCATCGCTCCAACCTTTCCTGCTCAGCGTGGCGTTGTTGACATTGGCACAACGTCGACGCTTGTTCAACGATTACCGTTCATGTATAACGGTAATCGGTCCGTTCGTTCAACGTTGAACGGCATATTCGAAGGGGATTGATCCATGAAGTCACAGCAGACCGGGCCCGCGGTTGTCCGCGGACGGACTCGGAAGGCCGTTCTCGCAACGGCGGCGTTGAGCGCTGCGGCGCTCGTCTTGGCAGGGTGCGCAGGGCAGGGCTCGGGCGGCGGCGGGGATGAAACGAACGCCGACGGCAAGATCGTCCTCGACTTCTGGAACGGCTTCACCGGCCCCGACGGCCCGGCGCTGGAGCAGGTCATCGCGGACTTCAACGCGTCGCAGGACGAGGTCGAGGTGAAGGCCAACATCATGCCGTGGGACACGCTGTACCAGAAGGTCCTGACGTCGGTCGCCGGCAACGACGGCCCCGACATCGTGGCGATGTCTGCGACGCGGATGCCGCAGTTCGCGGACGAAGGGCTGTTCATCCCCCTCGACGACTACTACGAGGACCCTGACAACGACACCGAAGCCCTCGCCACGGCCGCGGTCGAGGCATCCATGTACGACGGCAACAACTACGGGGTGCCCGTCAATTACGCGACGATGATGATGTTCTACAACAAGGACCTCTTCTCGGCGGCCGGACTCGACCCCGAAGCGCCGCCGACGACGTGGGACGAGTTCGCTGCGATGGTGCCGCAGCTCAGCGTCGACGAGAACGGTGACGGCAAGCCTGAGCAGTACGCGATCGCGCTCGCCGACCACGAGACCGTGCCGATCTTCCCGTCCCTGCTCTGGGGCACCGGCGGCGGGATCGTCTCAGAAGACGGCACGACCTCGATGCTCGGCGACCCGGAGTCGATCGAAGCCCTCGACTTCTGGGTCTCGCTCGTCCGCGAGCAGCGGGCCGCGCCTGTCGGCTTGAACGGCGCTGACGCAGACAAGCTCTTCCAGACCGGGAAGGCGGCCATCGAGATCGTCGGGCCGTGGATGACGACCGGGTTCGATGAGGCCGGGCTGAACTACGGACTGGCCAAGCCGTTCGCCGGACCGGCCGAGGACGCCGTCCTCGCGGATGTCGTGTCGATGGGGCTTCCCGCCAACACGAGCGACGAGAAGAAGGAAGCCGCCTACAAGTTCTTCGCCTACTGGAACTCCCCTGAGGGTCAGATCACGTGGGCGAACGGCTCGGGATTCCCGCCCACGCGCGCCGACGTCGCCGACCAGGTCACCGAGAGCCCGTATCCCGCGATCTTCGGCGCTCCCGAGGTCGCCGACAGTGCGCGGGTGCTGATGCCCGGCGTCGCAGCGGGCGGCCCGATTCTGGAGACCGTCTTCACGCCGGCGCTGCAGAAGGCGCTCAACGGGGAGGGGTCGGTGGAGGACATCTTCACCGAGGCATCCACGCAGGTGCAGGCCGAACTGGACAAGTAATCACGAGGGGGCGGGCGGCGGCTCGTCGCCCGCTCCTCGGAAAGGTCTCACATGACGTCGACGTCTGTCGCTCCGGCGCCGCCTACCGTCGCAGCCCCCGTCCACCGCCGCCGTCTCCGTGCGAACGGCCGGCGCACGATGACCGCGTGGCTGTTCCTCCTGCCCGCGCTGATCATCCTCCTCGCGTTCACGCTGTACCCGATGGGGCAGGCCGTGTACCTGTCGCTGACCGACTACAACCTCATCCGGTCAGCTGAATGGGTGGGACTCGCCAACTACGAGGAGCTGATGCAGGATCCCGCTTTCTGGAACGCCTTCGGAAACACGGTGCTGTACGCGCTCGTCGTGACGCCGGTCACCGTGGTGTTCGCGCTGCTGTTCGCCCTGATGCTCAATCAGCGTTTCGCCGGCCGCGCGTTCTCGCGGACCGCGATCTTCCTGCCCTTCATCGTGTCGCTCGGGATCATCGCCATCGCCTGGGCGTTTCTGCTCGACCCCAACATCGGCCTGCTCTCGTACTGGCTCAGCCTGATCGGCATCGCTCCGGAGCAAGGGTGGCTGACCGATCCGCGCTACGCCATGGCGGCGGTGATGATCGTCGGCGTCTGGAAGAACGTCGGGTTCTACATGGTCATCTACCTCGCTGGGCTCCAGTCGATCCCGGTGGACATGTACGAAGCGGCGCGCCTGGACGGCGCTGGACCGTGGCAGCGTTTCCGCAGCATCACGCTCCCGCTGCTGTCGAATCAGACGCTCCTGGTGTCGGTGCTCGCTCTCATCGCGACCCTCCAGGCCTTCGACCAGATCTGGGTGATGACTCGCGGCGGCCCCTTCTTCCGTACCGAGACGCTCGTCATGCTCATCTACCGCGAGGGATTCCAAGAGCTCCGGTTCGGCTACGCCTCCGCCATCTCGTTCGTGCTGCTGGTCTTCGTGTTCATCCTCTCGATGATCCAGTTCGGCTTCCTCCGTCGTAAGCAGGTGACCTACTGATGTCCGCGCCCACAGTGACGAGATCGCGGGATGCCGCGCCCCGAACGTCGTCCAAGCCCCGACGCAGTGCGACCGGGCGAAAGAGCCACGCCACTCGCTGGCTGCTCGCGATCACCTCGATCTTCACCGGCCTGGTCGTGCTCCTGCCGATCATCTGGATGGTCTTCACAGCGTTCAAGCCGGAGGCCGACATCGTCACCTATCCGCCGACGCTGTGGCCACGCGAGCTGACCGTGGAGCACTTCGTCGAGGTATGGGAGCGCATCCCGTTCGCACGCCTCTACCTCAACACGATCATCTTCGCCGGCGGCGTCACGCTGATCTCGCTGCTGTTCGACTCGATGGCGGCCTACGCCCTGGCCCGCATCCCCTTCAAGGGGCGTGGGATCGTGTTCGTCCTCATCCTGCTGCTCCTGATGCTGCCCTTCCAGGTGACCCTCATCCCGCTCTACGACATGCTCAGCGGGATGGGCCTCACGAACACGCTCCCGGGGCTCATCATCCCGCGCATGACGAATGCGTTCGGAATCTTCTTCCTGACGCAGTTCTTCCTCTCGCTGCCGAAAGACCTCGAAGAGGCGGCGCGGATGGACGGGGCATCCGAATGGCGAATCTACTGGGGCATCATCATGCCACTCGCCCGGCCCGCTCTGCTGACGCTCGGGCTGTTCCACTTCCAGTACAACTGGAACGACCTGCTCTGGCCCCTCGTGATGTCGTCGTCGGTCGAGACCTCGACGCTCCCGGCCGGCCTGGCGCTCTTCATGGGTCAGCACGTCGTCGAGTACGGACTGCTCATGGCGGGGTCGCTCCTGGCGCTGCTGCCGGTCGTGATCTTCTTCCTGCTGATCCAGCGCAGCTTCGTCGCCGGCATCGCGACCACCGGCCTCAAATGAACCGTGCGACCTGCTCCCGACCACACACACGAAAGGATGCGGCGTGAACGACGTCCCCTGGTACACCGACGGGCGCCTGCGCTACGGCGTGGGCATTGAAGACACCTTCATTCCTCAGGAGGCCGTCGGCCACCGCAAGCTCGACCTGTACGAACTCACCCAGCACTACGCCCACTGGCGCGAGGACCTCGAACTCGTCGCCGAGAGCGGAGCGGAGTTCGTGCGGTGGGGCATCCCGTGGTATCTCGTCGAGCCGCGGCCGGGTGAGTTCGACTGGTCGTGGATCGACCAGGTCGCCGAGAAGATGCGGGAGCTCGGGCTGCGGTGCATCGTCGACCTGATGCACTACGGCACGCCGCTGTGGCTCGACAACTCGTTCCTGAACGCGTCGTACCCCGAGCGCGTGGCGTCGTACGGGCGCGCCGTCGCAGAGCGCTACCGCGACACGTGGACCGACTTCACACCGCTGAACGAGCCCGCCGTGAATGCCGAGTGGTGCGGGCAGAACGGCTCGTGGCCGCCGTACCTTCGCGGGCAGGACGGCTTCGTCAAGGTGCTGATCCCGCTCGCGCGCGGCATGGTGCGCACCCAGCAGGAGATCGCCGCCGTCCATCCCGAGGCCACCTTCGTCCATGTCGACGCCGGCTTCCTCTACGACGGCGACACCTCACCCGAACCCCGGGCTGTGTTGGACGAGCGTCGATTCCTGGCGCTCGATCTGGTGACGGGACGCATCGACGACACCTCGCCGCTTCGGGACTGGCTCGCGCGTCACGGAGTGACCGACGGCGACCTGCAGTGGTTCCGTGACAACGCGGTGCATCCCGACGTGATCGGCGTCAACTACTATCCGCACTTCACGAAGGTCCGGCTCGAGCAGGGCACGTCCACGCCCGTGCGGGCGGGCACCGACGGGCTGCGTGAGCTGATCGAGCTGTATTCGGCCCGCTACGACGCGCCCCTCGCCCTGACCGAGACCTCCCTGGTCGGCACTACGGAGGAGAAGATCGCGTGGCTGCAGGAGTCGACCGCTGTGGTCGAGGCGATGCGCGGCGAGGGGCATCGCATCATCGGGTACACCTGGTTCCCCTTCTTCACGATGGTCGACTGGCTGTACCGGTTCGATCAGAAGGAGCCCGACGAGTGGTTCCTGCGGTTCGGGCTCGTGGATCTGGTGCGCGGCGCTGATCGAGGACTTCAGCGCGTCAAGAACCAGGCATTCGAGGTCTTCCGTGACCTGGCGGCCGGCAAGGTCGACGGGGTCCAGCAGCGCGACGTCGCCTGACCGGCGGGCGCCCGAGTGTCTTCGCTTCAGGCGATGGGCTGTGTTCGCGAGAAACGTGCGCGGGGCGACCTCTGGCCGCCGAGCGGGGGAGCGCAGCGCTCGAACAGGTGACGGCGCGCGTCGAGCCGCCACGATGCGCAGCGGACGCGGCGCCGCCCGCGCCGCTCCGACAGGCCAAAGCACGCGCCCGCACCACGCGCACACGCGGCCGAGGCGCCCGTGTCAACCGGGTGCCTCGGGCCGGCGTTCTCCCTAGCCTGAGGTGATGGCGCTCAGAGAACTCTGGTTGGTCCGGCACGGGGAGAGCATCGGCAACGTCGCCGCGACGAGATCCGAGATCGAAGGACTCGAGGTCATTCCCCTCGATGAGCGCGATGCCGACGTTCCGCTCTCCGACACCGGCCGCGAGCAGGCGGCGGCGCTCGGTGACTGGCTGCAGAGGCGGCGGGCGACGATCGACGCCTACTGGGCATCGCCGTATCTCCGTGCCCGCGAGACGTTGGAACTCGCCCTCGGCGTCTCGGGAGGCGGCGCGACGGTGTTCGTGGACGAGCGTCTGCGCGACCGCGAGCTCGGCATCCTGGATCTCCTCACCTGGACGGGTGTGGCGCGCCGCCACCCCGAGGAGATGGCGCGGCGCAAGCACCTCGGCAAGTTCTATCACCGCCCGCCCGGCGGGGAATCATGGGCCGACGTCGCCCTGCGGCTGCGCTCCTTCCTGCGCGAGGCCCTCGAGGGCTCGGATGAGAGCGTCATGATGGTGGCGCACGACGCGGTGGTGATGCTGCTCCTGTACGTGCTGCTGCCACTTCGTGAAGACGAGCTGCTGGCGTTCGCCAGTGACCACACCGTGCTCAACGCGTCGGTCACCCACCTGGTTCGCGGCGAGCGCGGCTGGGAGCTCGTCGAGTTCTCCGACGTGACGCACCTCCAGCGAGAGGACGCGGATGTCACCGCCCACCCGGGGAGCCCCGATGTCGAGCCGGCCTGAGCGCGTCACCGAGTCGCTCCTCCGCGGCTGGGGTCTGCCCGACCCCGGCGACTCCAAGAAGTCGCGCGGAGACGTCGTGGTGGTCGGCGGCTCGCGCACATCGCCGGGCGCGGTGCTCCTGGCGGGCGAGGCCGCGCTTCGCGTCGGGGCCGGACGTGTGGCGCTCGCCGTGCCGCAGTCGATCGACGCCCACGTCGGCATCGCGCTCCCCGAAGCCGGCATCCTCGCCCTTCCGGATGACGCGGACGATCCTCTCGACGGCGAGGTGCGCGAGCAGCTGGAGTCGGCGGATGCCGTCCTCGTCGGACCCGGATTCTCCGACGCCGCGGAGACCCGCGCCACGCTGCTCGCCGTCGCGGCGGTGGGTCCGCAGCTTCTCGTGCTCGACGCGTTCGCCCTCGGCGTGCTCGGCGACGTGGATCGCAGCGCTCTGCCGGCGCAGCTCCTCCTCAATCCCAACAAGGAGGAGGCCGGCATCCTGCTGGGACGCGACCTCGACGACCACGAAGACGACGTGCGCGAGATCGCGCGGCGTTTCGACGCGGTGGTGAACTGCTACGGCGTGGTCGCGGATCCGGACGGCCGCACGTGGCGCGTCGACGAGGGCGACGCCGGCCTGGCGACGTCGGGGAGCGGCGACGTGCTCGCCGGCGCGATCGTCGGCTTCGCCGCGCGGGGACTGGAGCCGTCGTCGAGGGCAGCGGTCTGGGCCGCGTGGACCCACGCCCGCGCGGGCCGGCTGCTGGGCGCGCGCCTCGGACTGGGGTTCCTCGCGCGGGAACTGGCGCGGGAGCTTCCGGTCGCCGTAGGCGAGGTGGGGGTCTGACGACGGCGGATGCCGGGGTCTGTCGTGGTTGCTGGAGCCGCTGCTGCTCAGCCGCTGTTGCTCGCTGCGCGGTGCGGGCGCAGCTGTCTCACCCGGGGCGTCCCGACCCGAAGGGAAATGCGCGCAGCGACAGACGCGTTGGCCTCTCGCATGCGCTCGATCGTCTACTCCCGCACCGGCAGTCCCTCCGTCCTCTCGCTCGAGGAGCGTGAGCTCGGCGATCCAGGACCCGGCGAGGTGCGCGTCAAGGTCGCGGTCTCGGGCGTCAACCCGACGGACTGGAAGGCGCGCGCGGGAGGCGGAGCGAAGCCCGCGTTCGATGAGGTCGTGCCGAACCAGGACGGCGCCGGCGTGGTCGACGCGGTCGGCGAAGGCGTGAGCGGCCTCGCGGTCGGCGACCACGTGTGGCTGTACCTCGCGCAGCACCAGCGCCCCACCGGTACAGCGCAGGAGTACACGGTGGTTCCTGCGCACCGCGCGGTGAAGCTGCCCGACGGCGTCGGCTTCGATGTCGGAGCAAGCCTCGGTGTGCCCGCGATGACGGCGCATCGGGCGCTCACCGTCCACGAGTTCGGGCCGGCGCGCCTGTCGCCCGGGTCGCTCGACGGACGCGTCGTGCTGGTCGCCGGCGGAGCAGGTGCCGTCGGTCACGCCGCCATCCAGCTCGCGGTCTGGGCGGGCGCGACCGTCATCGCGACGATCTCGAGCGACGAGAAGGCGGCGTTGGCGCGCTCCGCGGGCGCCCACCACATCGTGAACTACCGCGACGACGATGCCGCTGACCAGATCGCGGCGCTCGCACCCGGCGGCGTCGACCACATCGTGGAGGTGTCGATCGCGCAGAACGCCGGCCTCGACGGGCAGGTCGTCGCCAACCACGGCTCGATCGCGTACTACGCCGACAACGGCGGAGAGGAAGCCACCATCCCGGTGCGACCGACCTTCGCCAAGAACGTGCGCATGCAGGGACTGCTGCTGTACACGGTCGGCGAAGCCGCCTTGTCAGCCGCCGTCGAGGACATCACGGCGGCGCTGCACGACGGTGCGCTTCCCGTCGGTGAGGCGGCCGGACTGCCGCTGATCTGGTTCCCCCTCGACGAGACGGCGAACGCCCACGACGCCGTCGAGAAGGGCGCCGTCGGCAAGGTGCTGGTCGACGTCTCCGGCGAGAGCGACTGACCGGACGCCCGACGCGCCGAGAGCGCTCTCCTCCGCGCCACGAGCGGCGGACCCCTACTGTGGGCTCTGTGCGGGAGAGCGGGGCTGAGCCCGCACCTCGGGCCGTTCCGCTCGTCCCAGGTCCACCGACGTCATCGCGCCAAGCGGTGGTCTTCGAGCACCGCGTCGATCGTTCGCCGCGCCCTGCGTGCCTCGCTCTCGGGTGAATGCGATCCCGCGAAACGGGCGGCGACGATCAACGCCTTCCAGATCGCCCAGCCGCGGGCTCGTGCCCAGGTGTCGGCGTCGAGCGCGCGGTGGTCCCGAAACGCCTCGCGTGCGTCGCCACGGAACGTCGCGATGCCGATCACGAGATCGCAGGCAGGGTCGCCGATGCCCGAGGTGCCGAAGTCGATGACCGCCGCGAGCCGGCCGTCGTCGTCGACCAGCAGGTTGCCCTCGCTGACGTCGCCGTGGAACCACACCGGCGGGCCCTGCCATCGACTGGAGGTCGCGGCATCCCACACCTCGTACGCCCCGCGGGTGTCGATGCTGTCGCCGAGCTCCTCGATGGCATGGAACGTCTCCGCTTCGTAGACCGACGGCGAGTCGCCGCGCGAGAAGTTGTGCGCGCCCGGCAGCGGTCCTCCCGCGGCGTCGGCGCGCTGCAGCGCCGCAAGGAAGTCGCCCAGATCCGATGCGAACTGCACGTCATCGGCGATGAGGTCACTCGACGGCGGGCGCCCGGGCAGCCAGCGATACACCGACCACGGAAGCGGGAATCGCTCTGTGGACCGCCCGATCGCCACCGGCTGGGGGATCGCCACGGGCACATACGGCGCGAGCACCGGCAACCACTGCTGCTCCTTCTCGACCTGCAGCACGTAGGCCGAACTGCTCGGCAGCCGCACGCTCAGGTCGTCGCCGAGCCGGAACGTGCGATTGTCCCACCCGCCGGGAACCACCTGGGTGATCGGAAGCGCACTCCATCGGGGGAACTGCTCGGCGATCAGGGTCGCCACCAGCTCGACGTCGATCGTGGTGTTGTGAATCGTCCTGCTCCTCGCGGTCGGGGCCGCAAGCCTCGCATCGGCGGAAGCCGCGGCAAGCTGATCAGCGGTGATCGTCGTGCACCAGCGTGGCATCGGGCACCGACGCGGTGTCAGCCGCCGGCTTGCGCCTCGAGGACGTCTGCGTCGAGCTCGTCGCGTGAGCGCAGCCCGAGCTTGCGAAGCGCGTTCGACATGTGCGTCTCGACGGTGCGCTGTGACAGGAACATCTCGGCGGCGATCTCGCGGTTCGTCCGTCCTGCGGCCGCTCGCCCGACGACCTCGCGCTCTCGTCGCGACAGATCGTTGCCGTGTGCCGGGCGCCCGCCGCGCCACGGGTAGGGCACGGGAACGCCGTGGCGACGCATCGTCCGCGTGACCCGGGCGATGTCCTGCCGTGCCGACAGGCGGCCGTACGCGGTGAGTGCCTCGGTGAGCAGCCGCGGACCGTCGGCCGCACCACGGGCGCAACGCCAGTCGCCCAGCCGCTCGGTCGCCTGCGCGGTCATCTGGATCAGACCTGCCGCGTGCGCCATCGTGCGCGCGCCGGACATCCGCTGCTCGGCAGCCTCGCCGTCACCGTCGAGCTGCGCGATGAGGGCTTCGCACATGGTCACCGCCACGGAGATGGCCGGGGCTTCGACCTGACGGACGTGCGCGCCGATCGCCGTCACCCGGTCACGGACGTCGTCCGTTCTGCCCAGCTCCGTGGCGGCATCCACCAGGCACACGAGAGCGTCGGCCGCCCAGGTCCACATCCCCTTCCGCTGGATCTGGTCGAGAGCCGCCTCGGCCGCGTCGAACCCGCCGCGTGCATCGCCGAGGATCAGCCGAAGCCGGGCGAGCGCGGCACGTGCGGGAATCAACGGCCACGCGGCACCCACCGTCTCGCACTCGCGGATGAGCGCCGTCAGACGCGCGGCCGCCTCCACGGTGCTGCCGAGAGAGCCCAGCATGAGGCAGTGCAGGTACTCGGCTTCGAATGATGCGGCGCCGAACCCGAACGCGCGTGAGGCCAGCTCCTGGGTGCGTTCCGCAAGACCGTCCCACCGGCCGGCGGCGTGGTCCATCATGGCGCAGACGAGTTCGTACACCTCCAGGAGCCGGGCCGACCCCGACCGCTCCGCGATCGATCGACCCTCGCTCAGCAGCTCGTCGGCGCGGCTCACGTATCCGATGTGGAGCGCACCCTGGGCCCAGTTGATGGCCGCTCGTGCGTGCTCTCGCGGCTGGGTGAGAAGGACCGTGTCGTGACGGGCGGCGTCGATCAGCTGCCAGGCGTACGGATCGCCCTGCTCCAGGAGGAGGGAAGCCCGCGCGATGCGCACCCCGAGTTCGACGTCCGGTGAACCGGCTCGGCTCGCCGCCTGCTCGGCCTGCAGGGATCGCGCGAGATGCACCTCGAGCGGCACGTCGACGACGGTCTCGGGGGCAGCCAGCACCGCCAGCGCGCGCGCCTGCAGATCGGGCCGGTCGTAGAGGTCGTCGATCGCACGCTCGATCTCGCCGTAGCCGTCGCGGGCGAAGCCCTGCTGGCGGTACAGCCGGCCGAGGGCGAAGCGGAGTTCGCCGCGAGCCGCCTGCGTCAGCTGCTGGCTGTCCAGGAGCCGGGTGAGGATCGGGGCGGCTTCGGCGTGAGCGAGTCCGTCGACAGCCACTCGCCCGAGTTTCGTCGCGATGCGCACGCGGTCGTCGAGCGAGAGGGCGGCCATGTCGGCGGTCGCCTCGCGCAGGAACTCGGCGGCCGCCGCCTCGTTCCCGTGGCGCACGGCCTCGTCGGCCGCCGCCTCCGCCCAGCGCACGAACTCCCTGACCCGGTCGGCGCGCTGGTAGTGGTGTGCGATCCGGGCCGAGAGCATCGGATCCTGTCGGTGCTCCAGCACCTCGGCGACGCGTGCGTGCCACCATTGGCGCGTCGGCAGCGGCGTCGCGTCGTAGATGATCTGCTGGGCGAGCACGTGGCGGAAGCGGATGCGGCCATCCTGATCGTGGAGCAGCCCTGCCGCGTGCGCCGATGTGAGAGCAGTCGCCACCTGCCGGGCGTCGTGCTCCGTGACCTCCGCCAGGAGGGCGGGATCGATGGAGAGCTCGATCACGGCTGCCGCAGCGATCACTTCCCGGGCTGTCGCGTCGAGGGTGGTGAGCCGCTGCACGACGACATCGCGGAGCGCAGTGGAGACCGACAGGGCGGCGAGCGCGTCCGGGTGGCTGGGGATCTCCGCGGCGGGGAGGCGCGCCAGCAGGGTACGGAGGACTTCTTCGACGACGAAGGGCACACCGCCGGTGACGTCGTACAGCCCGGCAGCGATCGGATCCGGCACATCGATGCCCAGCAGATGACGGGAGAGCTCGCCGACCTCGGCGACGTCGAGCGGCGCGAGCCGGACGCTCCGGGTGCGGCCGGCGGGTGCCCGGGCGAACGCCTCACCGACAGGAGTGGTTCCGAGATCCGTGCGACTGGTGACGATGATCGTGAGCTTCGCCGGCTGGTGAGCGACGAGATACGTCAGGAAGTCGAAGGTGACGGTGTCGGCCCAGTGCAGATCCTCGAGCACCAGGACCGCAGGCGACACATGCTCGAGCAGCTCCGTCGCCGCACGGAAGATCTGGTGCCGTGCCTCCCGCTGATCCGCCGGTCGCTCCGGCGGAGCCGGCAGGCGATCGGCGATCTCCGGCACCAGCGGAGCCAGGCTGCCCACGATCGGGCTCAGCCCCTCGATCTCGATGAGGTCGCCGTGATGCTGGAATGCGTCGAGCACCGGACCCAGCGGGAACGGGTCGTGAAGCTGCTGACAGTGGCCGACCAGCACTGCGGAGGTGCCTGACACGGCGGTGAGGAGTTCACGGACCAGTCGGCTCTTGCCGATGCCTGCTTCACCCTGGATGACGATCAGGGCGGGAGGAGCCGCAACAGCAGCCGTCAGCGCGGTGAATTCGGTATGACGACCGACCAGCACGGGCGACACCCCGCCGGCGGGTGGAGCGGATTGCTGGGGCATGACTCCCATTCCCTCGGGTGGGGCGCGAGCAAAAGTCAGTGTAGGTCACGGATGCCGGCACCATTCACCCGTCCGTAACCTGCAACGCAACGTGTGAATCGAATCATCCGCGCGCGAGGAGAGACTGTGACCAGATATCTGAGACAACGACAGCGGCGATTCACCCCGCCGCGAGTGACGATCGCGCTGGCAACCGCCGTGGCGCTCGCAGCCACGGCGGCACCGGCCGGCGCGTTCGCTGCGACCGCTCCTGCGGCGCCGGGCGGCGTCTTCACCGCGGCCCCCGTGGAAGACGGCGGCGAGCCCCGCGGCAGCATGGAGGTGACCCGCCCCGAGGATTCCCAGGCCGCCACCCCGGAAGCGGGCGAGCCTCAGACGTATGTCGTCCAGATGGAACTCGCGCCGGCCGTGGCCTACGACGGCGGCGTGGATGGGCTGAAGCCGACGAAGCCCCGTGGCAACGCCAAGATGGATCCGGCCGACCCGGCCGTGGAGGCCTACAGCACCCACCTCAAAGGGCAGCAGCGCGCCGCCCTGGCGAAGGTGAAGGGGAGCGCGCCCTCGTACAGCTACGTCTACAGCTTCAACGGCTTCGCGGCCGAACTCACCCCTGCGCAGGCCGCCGAACTCGAGGCGCAGCCCGACGTGGTGGCGGTGCATCCGGATGAGAAAGTCGAGGCGGACACGTCGTCGACGCCGAGCTTCCTCGGCCTGGACGGCGAGGACGGACTGTGGGGTCAGCTCGGCGGACCCACGGGCGGGAAGAAGTCGCCCGGAGCGGGCGAGGACATCGTCATCGGCGTCATCGACAGCGGCATCTGGCCCGAGGTCGGCAGCTTCTCGGACCGCGACGCGTCGAACAAGCTCGCCTACCAGGGCAAGCCGGAGGGCTTCCGTGGCACGTGCGCGTCGGCCGAGACCGTCGGTGACGACTCGTGGGACGCCAACCTCTGCAACAACAAGCTGGTCACGGCGCAGTACTTCAATGCTGCCTGGGGCGGGAACGAGGGTGTCGCGCAGCAGCTGCCCTGGGAGTTCCTCTCACCCCGCGACTACAACGGCCACGGCACGCACACCGCGTCGACCGCCGGCGGCAACCACGGCATCGACGTGACCGGTCCGGCCGACCCGTTCGGCGAGATCTCCGGCATCGCACCTCGCGCCCGGATCGCGTCGTACAAGGCGCTGTGGTCTGTCGAGGACGGCTCCACCGCGAACGGCTACACCTCCGACATGGTGGCCGCGATCGACAAGGCCGTCGCCGACGGCGTCGATGTCATCAATTACTCGGTGTCGGGATCGAGCACCGACTTCCTCGAGCCCACGGAGGCGGCGTTCCTGAACGCCGCGGCCGCCGGGATCTTCGTCTCGGCATCCGCCGGCAACGACGGCCCCGATGGGGCAACGGTCGCCCACCCCGGGCCCTGGCTCACCACCGTCGCGGCGGGTACCCACGACCGCACGACGACGAGCGCCGTGGTGCTGGGCAACGGCGCGCGCTATGAGGGCGTTTCCCTCAGCGCCTCGGCCGTCGGCCCCGTCCCGCTGATCGCGGGAGCCGCCGCACGCGCCGCCGGTGCCTCGGCCGTATCAGCGGTGCGCTGCTATCCGGCGAGTGCCAACAACGGCAAGCCGGGCCTGGACCCCGCCAAGGTCGCCGGCAAGATCGTGCTCTGCGAGCGCGGGGGCGACATCGCCCGCGTGGACTCTTCGCGTGCGGTGGCCGAAGCGGGCGGCATCGGCATGATCTTCGTGAACGCGTTCGAGAACTCGCTCAACGCCGACTTCCACTCGGTGCCCACGGTGCATCTGCAGGACACGGCCGGGGGTGCGATCAGCGCCTACGCGGCCTCTGCCGGAGCTACCGCGAGCATCGAGAAGGCGGTCATCGCGAACGGGGGCGCTGCGCCCTACACGGCCGGCTTCTCCTCTCGCGGCCCGCTCATCGCCGGCAACGGCGACGTGCTGAAGCCCGACGTGATCGCTCCGGGACAGGACATCCTGGCCGCCGTGGCGCCTCCCGGTCAGGGGGGAATGGACTTCAACCTGATGAGTGGCACGTCGATGGCGGCGCCGCACGTCACGGGCCTCGCCGCGCTGCTGCGGGACCTGCACCCCGACTGGTCGCCGATGGCGATCAAGTCGGCCCTGATGACCACCGGCTCGGACGTCCTGGACGGCGAGTCTTCCAGCGACCCTGACCTCATCTTCAAGCAGGGTGCCGGACACGTGCAGGCGACCAGCGCAGCGGATCCGGGCCTGGTCTACGAGAGCGGTGTCGAGGACTGGCTGGCGTTCCTGTGCGGCTCGACCCGCAACGTGCCGGCCGACACCTGTGACGGCCTAGAGGCGGACGGGCGCTCGCTGGACCCGAGCGACCTCAACTCCCCGTCGATCGGCATCGGTCTCCTCGACGGCACGCAGACCGTCACCCGCACGGTGACCAACGTCGACGACCAGGCCGCCACCTACACGGCCTCGGTCACCGGCCTCGCCGGGGTGGATGCCGACGTCGAGCCGAGCACGCTCACCGTCGCGCCGGGCGAGACCGCGTCGTACTCCGTCACCTTCACGGTCGGCGAAGAGACCCCCGTGTTCGACTACCTCGCCGGGCAGCTCTCCTGGACGGACGGCAGCCACACCGTGAGGTCGCCGATCGTGCTGCGGGCGAAGCAGCCGGGTGACGAGGACTGGTCGGCGCGCTACGACGGCGCCGGCGGGCAGTTCGGCAACTCGACGGATGTCGGCAGCGAGGTTCTCCTGCACCCCGAAGGTGACCGCGTCTACATGAGCGGCTTCGCCCGGCCCCCGTCAGCGGGCGGGCTGGTGGCCGACTTCCTGACCGCCGCGTACGACCCCGAGACCGGGGACGTGCTCTGGGAGGAGCAGTGGGACGCCACCGGCAACGGCGGTGGCGATGAGCCGACCGGCTTCGGGATGAGCCCCGACGGCGAGACCCTGTACGTCGCCGGGACCAGCGGTGGCGATTACCTGACCGCGGCCTACGACGGGGCCACGGGGGAGCGGCGATGGGAGACGCGTCTCGATGGTCCAGGCCAGGAGGGCGACTCGCTCAACGACCTGGTCGTCAGCCCCGACGGAGCGACCGTCTACGTCACCGGGTACCAGAACATGGGCGGGCCGCAGCTCGACTACGCCACCGTGGCGTACGACGCGGCGACCGGTGCACAGCGATGGGTTGCGCGGTACGACGATCCGGTGAGCGGCACGGACGACGCCCGTGGCATCGCGGTGAGCGACGACGGTTCGACCGTGGTGATCACCGGGCAGAGCCAGGGTGAGAACACCGGCCTCACCGACTGGGGCACCGTCGCCTACGACGCCGCCACCGGCGAGCAGCTGTGGGATGTCCTGCGCAACGGCTCCGATGGCATGGTCGACATCGCGCAGAACATCGCCGTCACCGGCGACACCGTGATCGTCGCGGGTGGTCTCGCCAACACCGACCGTCAGAACGATTGGGAGACCGTGGCGTACGACCTGGCGACCGGCGAAGAGCGCTGGGCAGCGGGCTATGGCGAGGCGCTCACGGATACGCCGCAGTCGATCGCCCTCAGCCCCGACGGCAGCACGGTCGTGGTCGCCGGCAACGTGGAAGGCAGTGCCGACATGGACTACGCGACGGTCGCCTACGACGTGGTCAGCGGTGAGCAGCGGTGGGCCGCGCGGTACGACGGCACCGCCCACGGGATGGACGTGGCCTGGGACGTCACGCTGACCGAGGACGGCACGCGCGCAGTCGTCACCGGCGAGTCCGGCAACGTCGACACCGGTTGGGACTACGTCACGATCGCGTACGACATGAGCACCGGCGAGCAGATCTGGTCGGCGGGGTACGACGCGGCCGGAGCCAGCGACGGGGCCAACGGCGTGGCGGTCGACCAGGCCGCAGATGGTTCACGACGCGTGTTCATCACCGGCGCCAGCACCATCCCATTCGGCCCGGCTGGGATGGACAGCAACATCGATGCAGCGACGGTGGCCTACTTCGACCCGTTCGAGTAGCCGGCACGGGCGCGACCGCCGGGAGAGGGATCGTTCCTCGCCCGGCGGTCGCGCCGTTTCCGCGTCATCCCGGAATCGCGTCGAGCGCCGCCCGCACCTCGTCGAGCCATGTGGCGGAGCGGGCTCCGTCACCCAGGGTGAGCGCGGCCGTCAGGTCGGCGCGCGCCGCGTCGACGCGACCGAGCCCGAGCTGCGCCAGGCCACGGTGGCGGTGAGCCGAGGCATGCCCGCTCTGGAACTCTGCCGACGAGCCGATCGCAAGGGCAGCGGATGCCGCGGCGACAGCCTCTTCGTGCCGGTCGAGCTGGAGCAGCCCGTAGGCGATGACCGCGTGGGCGTTGGCCTCCGTCAGGCCGCGGATGCTCGCCGGCAGCTCGTCGCCGACGCGCGCCACGAACTCGAGCAGCTCACGGTGCTCACCGATGGCCGCTTCGGGCTCGTAGCGGCTGCGGATGCTCGCCCCGATCGAACGCGCCTGCAGCTCGCCCTCGACATCCCGGGCCGCGGCGAAATCCTGCACCGCGGCATCCGCATATCGGTGAGCCACGTCAAAATCGCGCACGTTCAGCATGCTCCAGGCGAGGTAGAAGTTCGCCCAGCCGCTCTGCTGCACGTCGCCCGCACGCCGCGCGGCCTGGAGTGCGGCCTCGGCGGTGGCGCGCGCCTGCGCCGGATCGAAGGTCTCGACCAGCTGCGCCCACGCCAGGTAGCCCAGATGCCGCGCCTGCTGCGCCGGGTCGTCGAGCGCCGCGGCCGCCGCCGCGGAGGTGGCGAAGACCTCCTGCCAGCGTCCCCAGGCACGCCAGAGGTCTGAGAACCAGTGCAGCGAGTCGGCGACCGCCAGCACCGTGACATGGTCGCCGCGTGCGGCAGCGGCCTGGTACGCCGAGAACCAGTGCTCGGCCTCGGTGATCAGCCAGGCGCGTGCGTCGTCATTCGACGAGAACGTGAGCCGGCCGTCCACCGCCGGCGCATCGGGCGGTCGCGGCTCGAAGCGCGCGCCCGCGGTGATCGCCGTGGCGAGCAGCCAGTCGCGAAGACGGCGGCGCTCCGCCGAGATCGCCTCAGCCGGCTCCTCCGCGCGGAGTCGGGATGCCGCGTAGAGGCGCAGCAGGTCGTGCAGGCGATAGCGGTCGCCGCGGAGCGTCTCGACCAGACCGAGCGCGGCGAGCCCGTCGAGCAGGTCCTCCGCATCATCCACATCGAGGTCGCCGACCGCGCCCGCGAGCCGCGCGTCGAACGACGGCCCGTCGACCAGCGACAGCCGGCGGAACAGCGTCTGCGAGGGCGCGGCGAGATGCTCGTACGAGAGTCCGAAGGTCGATTCCATGGCGAGGTCGCCGGCCACCAGGGCGCTCAGGCGGCGCTCTTCTCGGCGCAGCCGTCGGAGGAAGTCCTCCACGGTCCACGTCGGCTGGGTCGCCAGACGATTGCCGGCGATGCGGAGCGCGAGCGGGATGTCGTCGCAGAATCCGGCCAGTTCGTCGAGGTCGCCGGTCTGCGCCTGCGCTGCGGGGATGATCCGCCGGAGGAACGCGATGGCCTCCTGCCGGGGCAGGGGACCGATCGTGAGCGCCGGGCCGACTCGAGCCCGGCGAGCGCGCGGCGAGACGTGACCACGATGGTGCCCTTGCCGTCAGAGCTCAGCACGGGCCGGATCTGCGCTTCGTTTGCGGCATCGTCGAGCAGGATGGCGACAGCGGATGCCGCAGCCGCCGTCCGCCATGCCGCCGCGGCCTCGCCCAGCGTCTTGGGCACATCGGGATCACCCGTCAGCTGTCGAAGCAGCGCCTGCAGCACCTGCAGCGGCGTCAGCGGCACGGCGTCGAGCCCGCCGAGATCCACGAACAGCCGGGTGGGCGTCCGCGATGCGCACCGGTGGAGCGCCTCGATGGCGATGGAGGTCTTTCCCACTCCCGGTGCTCCGTGCAGCACCACCGGCGCCGCCAGATCGCCTGTCGCGCCGGTCGGGTCGAGCTGTGCGACGACACTGAGGATCTCGGACTCCCGGCCTGTGAAATCCGCGAGTCGGTGCGGCTCGATGTCGACGGATCGAGCATCCGCCACCGCAGGCTTTCTGCCGGCACGAGCGGACGCGAGGAAGCGCTCGCGTTCGTCATCTTGAAGCTCGAGCGCATCTGCGAGGGCGAGCATCGTGCCGCGGCGGGGCCCGAGACTGATGCCGCGTTCGATGTCGCTGATGGTGCGGTCGCTCACACCCGAGCGTTCGGCGAGCCCTTCGAGGGTGAGGTCTGCGTCACGGCGGTGCTGGCGGAGCAGTTCTTGCAGGGGTATCGCTGAGTTCATCCGTCGGAAGGCGCCGGATGCGAATCTGCGTGAAAACTTCGTGGTGCCTGGCGGGGCGATGGACTCGAATGGGACGTACTGACCACAGTCCGAGGGTCTCAGCGTTGCGCCTCTCTGCCAAATCCCGTCGGACGGTTCTCGTATCTCGCCGTCCGGCACCCCAGAGAAAGAGAGAACCCATGTCGGATTCACCCACCATCGTGCTCGTCCACGGTGCCTTCGCCGACGCCGCGAGCTGGGCGCCCGTCACGCGCCGCCTGCTCGACGACGGCTACACCGTGCTCGTGCCGCCGGTGTTCAACCGCAGCCTCTCGGGTGACGCGGCGTACCTGAAGTCGTTCGTCGAGCAGATCGACGGTCCGGTGCTGCTGGCCGGCCACTCGTACGGCGGCGCGGTGATCACGGTCGCCGGCGTCGCCGAGAACGTCGTCGGTCTCGTCTACGTGTCGGGCTACGCACTGGACGAGGGCGAGAGCCTGGGCCAGCTGCAGGGCGGCTTCCCCGACTCCGAGCTCGCAGCGAACCTCGTGTACGCGCCGTACCCCGTCGACGGCGGCGAGCCGGGCACCGACGTCTCCGTCAAGATCGACGCCTTCCCGCAGGTGTTCGCCGCCGGTGTCGACCCCGAGACGGCTCGCGTGCTCGCCGTCTCGCAGCGGCCGCTCTCGGCGGTCGCCTTCGGCGAGCCGGCTCCGGTCGCCGCCTGGAAGACCAAGCCGTCATGGGGCATCGTCTCGAGCGCCGACCACACCATCAACCCCGACGTCGAGCGGTTCGGCTACCAGCGCGCCGGCGTGCGCAAGGTCATCGAGATCGACGCGCCGCACCTCGTAATGCAGACCCACCCCGCCGAGGTCGCGGCCGTCATCACCGAGGCGATCGCCGAACTGGCGTGACCCTGCAGCGCACTTACTCATCCATCGCGACAGACGGAGCACACTGATGCCGTACATCACCACCGCAGACGGAACGCAGATCTACTACACCGACCAGGGCTCGGGGCAGCCGGTCATCCTGAGCCACGGCTGGCCGCTGAGCTCGGACGCCTGGCAGGTCGAGCTGAAGCTGCTCGCCGACCACGGCTACCGTGCGATCGCGCACGACCGCCGCGGTCACGGCCGGTCGTCGCAGCCCTGGCAGGGCAACGACATGGACACCTACGCGCGCGACCTCGCCGAGCTCGTCGAGCAGCTCGACCTGCACGACATCGTGCTCATCGGCCACTCCACCGGTGGCGGCGAGGTCGTGCGGTACGCCGCGCAGCACGGGGTCGGCCGCGTCGCCAAGATCGTGACGGCCGGTGCCGTGCCGCCCGTCATGGTCAAGTCCGAGTCGAACCCCGACGGCACGCCGATCGAGGCCTTCGACGCCATCCGCGAGGGAGTCCTGAAGGACCGGTCGCAGTTCTACCAGGACCTCTCCGTGCCGTTCTTCGGCGCGAATCGCGAGGGCTCGAAGGTGTCGCAGGGCGCGCGGGACGACTTCTGGCGCCAGGGCATGCTCGTCGGACTCAAGGCCGCCTACGACTGCGTCGCCGCGTTCTCGGAGACCGACTTCACCGACGACCTGAAGTCACTCGACGTGCCGATCCTCCTAGCCCACGGCGACGACGACCAGATCGTTCCGATCGCGGATGCCGCGGTCAAGAGCATCGAGCTCGTCAAGCACGGCGAGCTGAAGGTCTACCCCGGCGCTCCGCACGGCATCGCGGGGGAGTACCAGGAGCAGCTGGACGCCGACATCCTGGCGTTCCTCGCGAAGTAGCCCACCGCGGCGGGCGCGCGCGAGGGTGACCACGCGCGCCGCGCGCGATATGCGATGACGGATGCCGCAGCCGAGGGCTGCGGCATCCGTCATCGTCCTTCGGTTCGGGCGACGACGTCGAGGGCCGGCGATAGCATTCGTCGCATGGCCGAGGAGCCCGCGTCATCCATCACCGTCGACCACCACTTCGATGCTGACCAGAGAGCCGTTTGGGAAGCCTGGACCGATCCGGAGGTCGTACGTCGCTGGTGGGGCTCCGACCCCGACGGCGTCGTGACGTCGGCAGCGCTCGATGTGCGACCGGGCGGCCGTTTCGCCGTCTCCTTCAAGACTCCAGCGGTGATCTGCACACCAGCACCGGCGAGTACCTCCGCGTCGAGGAACTGACCGCACTGGAGTTCACTTGGTCGTGGCTCAGCGAGACCAACGCCCCCTCTCGAGTGAGTGTGGTCTTCACGCCCGATGACACCGGAACGCGAATGCGCTTCGTGCACGGCGAACTCCGGGGCGTGTCGGATCACGATTACGCAGAGGGTTGGCGACGCACCTTCGCGAAGCTGGACCGCGTGCTCGCGGAGTAGACGCCCGGATCGAGCGCCCCGAAGAGGAAACTCGGGGTGACAGGATGGGCCGATGCGACAGGGGGCTGTGGGTCACGTGCGGCTGGTGGAGCATCTCGGGCGGCCGGTCGTCGAGAAGCGCATGGTCGATCCCGGTCGGCACGACACCGAGGTGCTCGCCCTGAGGGCTCTCGCTTCCTCGGGCATGCCGGTGCCGGGGCTCGTCGATGTCCGCCCCGGCGCGATCCATATGACGCTCATGCCGGGAGACCGGCTGGACGAGGTCGAGCCCGACGAGCGACTTGCTCGGCTGCGCGAATCAGCCGCTCTCTTGCGTCGTCTGCACGAGCTGCCGGCTCCGTCCGGGCTCCCGGTCCTGACGGACGACGCTTTGCTCATCGAGCGCTACCGGGGCGCAGGTGGCCCGCCGATCCCCCTGACCATTCCGCCGGCCACCGATTCGGCCTTCTGCCACGGCGACTGGACGGATGGAAATCTGCTCGCCTCGGGCGGCCGCATCACGGCGATCCTCGACTGGGAGAGAGCACACCTCGGCGACCCTCTCAGGGAGTTGTCCCGGGCGGCATGGGGGGCGTCGCGGAAAGACCCGCGGTCGTTCGACGTCATGGTCGAGGGGTACGGCGCCGATCCCACCGCGGTGAGGGCGTGGAATGCGCTACACGCCGCTGAGCTCTGGCTGTGGTTCTCGGAAGCCGGCCCACCCGAATATCTCGATCAACTCACCGCCGAACTGCGAAGCTGGCCCGCCTCATAGCACAGAGGTCTGGTCGAGTGAATATCGCTCGCCTCGCCGAGCCGGCGAATAGCTTGGATCGCATGAAGTCGACGATCGCGGGTACGACCATGCCGATTCTCGAGCTGACGCTCGAGTCGGGCGAGAAGATCGTCGCCGAGGGCGGTGACGTCGCGTGGATGTCGCCCGGCTTCGCCTTGGACACGTCGACCGTGCACGGCACCGGCGGGCAGGGCGGTTTCATGAGCGGCCTCAGGCGGGTGCTCGGCGGCGCGCAGCTGTTCCTGACCGAGTACACGGCTCCCGCGCAGGGCGGGCTGCTCGCGTTCGCCGCGCAGCTGCCGGGCACGATCCGCCAGCTCGACATCGACGCCGCGGACTCGTTCATGGTCCAGCAGGGGTCGTACTCCGCGAGCACCGCCGGAGTCGAGGTGTCGGTCGGGCTGCAGAAGAAGCTCGGCGCCGGCATCTTCGGCGGCGCGGGCGTGGTCTTCCAGAGGCTGGCCGGGAACGGAACCGCGTGGGTGCAGCTGGCCGGGGAGATCACCGAGTACGAGCTGACGGCCGGTCAATCGCTGCTCATCCACCCCGGGCACCTCGCGATGTTCGAGGCCGACATGAATCTGGAGTTCAGCTCGGTGAAGGGCATCAAGAACAAGTTCTTCGGTGACTCGCTGTTCCTCGCGGAGATTCACGGGCCCGGTCGCATCTGGCTGCAGTCGATGTCGCCGGCGAAGCTCGCCGCCGCCATCGAGCCGTACCTGCCGGATCGTTCGTCGAGCTCCAGCAGCAGCTCCTGACGGGATCGGCTAGCTCGCGGCATCCGTTTCGACGGGACGTTGTCGACCCGTCAGCGCTGACCGCAATGCCGGGAAGGTGAGGACGGCGATGACGACCGCCGCGCCGGCGGCGATGGCCGCCGCGATGTTGGCAGCCTGCAGCCCGGCTTCGGCGGCTGCCAGTGCACTGCCACCCGCATCGAGCTTGGCGGCGCGCCTGGCGGCGTCGACGGCGCCGAACACCGCGATCCCGATGGCCCCGCCGATCTGAGCTGTCGCGGACGCGAGGCCTGAGCTGACGCCCGAGTTGCGGGCCGCGATGCCTTCGGCGATGACGAGGGTCGTGGGCGTGAAGCTGAATGCGACCCCGGTCGCGGCGACGATGAGCGCCGGGAGGACCCGCAGCGGGTAAGAATCGCCGTTGTCGACCGCGGCGAGCAGGAGATGAGCGACGACGAGAAGCACGAGTCCGATGGCCGCGACGCGTTGGGGTCCGAGCTTGTTGAGTGCCGTCGGGAGGACGAGGATGCTGACCGCAAACCCCGCGAGGGATGTCGGAAGCATCGCGAGACCGGCGATGGCCGGGTCGTATTCGAGGACCTGCTGCAGCAGAAGCGCGACGAGCACGAAACAGGCGACGCGGGCGCCCCCGCCGAGCAGATTGACCGCGATCCCACCGCTCACCCGGGCGTCTCGGAGAACCCGAGGCGGCAGCACGGGATCCGCGGCGCGCTTCTCGACGAGGCCGAACCCGATGAGGCAGAGGACGGCCACGACCGTCGCGCCGATGACCTCCACCGAGACGAGTCCGCTGTGGGGCGCGGAGAGCACTCCGAACACGATGGCGACCGCTGCGCCGGTGAGGAGCGACGCTCCGGCCGCGTCGAACGGGCGCCCCGCCGCACCCATTCCTGCGGGGAGGATCGCCCAGCCGGCCACCCCGATGATGGCTGCGACCGCCCCCGTCACGAACAGAACGCTCTGCCAGCCGAACGCCGCCGTGAGGAGTCCGCCGACGGTGACGCCGGCCGCACCTCCGACGGTGGAAGCGGCGCCCCAGCCGCTCATCGCCCGCACACGCGGCGGGCCGGTGAAGGTGGCGAGGATCACGGACATGGCCGCCGGGCTCAGCATCGCCGCACCCACCCCGTGGATGAGGCGGGCCGCGACCAGCATCGTCTCGGTCGTCGAGAAGCCGCCGATCACGGAGCCGACGACCAGCACGCCGGCTCCGAAGAGGAACATCCGACGGCGCCCGAAGACATCCGCCGCACGGCCCGAGATCAGGAGCAGTCCGCCGAAAGTGAGGAAGTAGGCGTTCAGGACCCAGGCGGTTCCGACGGGACTGAGTCCGAGGTCGGCCACGATCGACGGGAGTGCGACGTTCAGGATGCTGGAGTCCAGCATCACCACGAACTGTGCGGCGACCAGGGTGAAGACCAACGGCAGAGTCGAGGATGTGCGCATGTGCAATCGCCTCCAACACTGGAGCTTAGCCGCGCCGCGAGTGTCGCTCTCGGGGCTGCGTCTGCCGCTCTACGGGTCGGCGGGACTGCTGCGTGGGGAGTTGGGCGCGAGGGCGGATCTTGGCGCCGCGCGCTCGCGGTGATCTGTCGGACATGACGACTCGCTTCCCCTGATTGGCTGGCGGGTGAACCCCCGACCATAGCCGCCTTCGCAGGAAAGTCAACTCGCGGCACCGGCTCGGAAAAATCCCGCTGACTTGCCTTTTCTAGGAACCTGGCTATGGTGATGGCCATGAGCACCACGGCCCGCACCCACGCCACGGAGCGTCTCGTCGACGCCTCCGTCGTGACGGCAGTGGCCGACATCGCGGGCGCCCGTCACGAGGTGCTCCCGCCCCGGCGGCGCGTCGCGAGTGGACTGATCATGCAGCCCACTCGTCGCGCCGCGCCCCCGTGAGCCCCGTCCACCCCGACCGGTCTCACCGGACACCCAGCGCGTCGCATCAGCGGCGCTTTTTTTGTACCCGAGGAGCACGCCATGAAGATTCCCACCACCGACCCCATCGCCCTCGGCGGTGTCCGGCGCGAGCTCGAGCGGCAGCTCGAGGAACGGCTCGCCGTCCTCCAGGAGCTTCAGCCGTTCGCCCTCCCGAGCGTCGATCCCGTCGCCTACCAGACGTCGGCATCCCACCGCGTCGCGATCGACCAGATCACCGCGGCGCTGAACCGGATCGATGCTGGCACCTACGGCTTGTGCACCCGGTGCGGTCGGCCGATCGCGCCCGCGCGGCTCGAGGTCCTTCCGTACGCGGCCGCCTGCATCGAATGTCAGAGTCATGCTGACGCCGCGTAGCAGCAAGCCGGTCCCCATCCCGTCCATCGCGCCGCTGGCCCCGGATGCCGGCACCAGCGCGCGCCGCCGGGTATCACCGGCGACCTCCGTCGCGTGGATCCGGCGGCGTGCGGGCGAGTTGCTCCGGCCGCGAGGCGATCGCGTCTCGCACCGCCGGCTGGTCGATGACCGCTCTGAGACGCCGCCCGGAACTGGTGCTCGCCCACATGACGCAGGCGCCGCGTCCGCCGGCACGTTCCGCGGCGCGACCGCTCGCTTCGTCGCCCTCGGCTGACACGCGGTGCTCCGCTGGCGTGAGGTCACGGCCTGCGCTCCCCACGGCCGTGGCAGCCTGGTGCAGGCTCGAATCGGGAGCCGTGATCCGTAGTCTGTTGACCCGCTCCTGAGCGAGGGCCAGTATGAGGATCGTTCGCATCGCGGCGAACCTCCGCGAGCGGGCGGCCGGGCGATCAGCCCGGCGCTGAGACACATCTGCGCACAGGGGGTACGCATGTTCCGTCAGCTCGCCGTCGCCACCGCCGTGGCATTGGTCATCTCCGGAGTCGGGGTGGGGCCGGCCATGGCCAGTCCGCCGCCACCCGATGTCGCCGATGACGTCGGCGTCGGCGTGTACGAGGCCACCGTCGACGCGGACGGTCTCGCGGCGATCGCCGAGCTCGGAGTGGATCGCGCGGAGGGCGAGCTGAACGTGCAGCCCGGCGCGGACGGCACGTTCGTGGTCCGGGTCGTCCTGCCGTCCGTGCAGGCCGACCAGGTCCGCGCCGAGGGCATCGACCTGCAGCCCGTCGTCGACGACGGAGCGGCCGACCAGGGGATGCGGTCGTTCGAGGCGCAAGCGGTTCCCGAGGGCGTCTTCCGCCCCTACCTCGGTGAGGGAGGCATCGCAGAGGAGCTCGCGGCGCAGGCGGCGGCGTATCCCGACATCGCACAGCTCGTCACCTTCGGCGAGACGTGGAACGGCACGGAGATCCAGGCGGTTCGCGTGACGCGCGACCCGGGAAAGGTCGCGGAGGGCAAGCGGCCCACGACGGTCTTCCTCGCCGCACAGCACGCGCGCGAGTGGATCACCCCCGAGATGGTGCGCCGACTGCTCGACGAAGTGCTGACCTCGTACGGCAGCGACCCGAAGATCACAGATCTCGTACGGAACACGGAGATGTGGTTCATCCCCGTGGCGAACCCTGACGGCTATGACTTCACCTTCGAGGTGGCTCCGACGCCCGATGACCCGGGAACCCGCCTGTGGCGCAAGAATCTGCGGGACAACAACGAAAACGGAGTGCTCGACGGCGGAGACGGCGTGGACCTGAACCGCAACTCGCCGACGCGCTGGGGCTACGACAACGAGGGTTCGTCTCCGAACCCGATCAGTCTCACCTATCGTGGGCCGTCGCCCGGCTCGGAGCCCGAGTCCCAGGCGCTCTACGACCTGTTCGCCAAGATCACGCCCGAGTTCTTCATCAACTACCACTCGGCTGCCGAGCTCCTGCTGCACGGCATCGGCTGGCAGGTCGCGACTCCGTCGCCCGATGACGTGCTCTACGAGGCGATGGTCGGCGACGATGCCGATCCGGCCGTTCCGGGCTACGACCCCGACATCGCGGCAGAGCTGTACACGACGAATGGCGACATCGACTCCCACATGCAGGAGGCGTACGGGACGCTCGGATTCACGCCCGAGATGTCGACGTGCCTCGTGGCGGTGGCATCCGATCCCGACGACGACTGGACGGAGGAGGACTGCGGGGAGAACCTCCAGGGCTTCGACTTCCCCGACGACGAGGAGCTGATCCAGGCGGAGTTCGCGAAGAACGTCCCGTTCGCCCTCGCTGTCGCCGAGTCGGCGCTCGACCCCGATGATCCCGTCTCGGTGGTCGGACGGGATGCCGAGGACTTCCGCGTCGACAGCTTCTCGGTGTCGTACGGCGACCCGCAGACAGTGGCCGTCACCGCCAAGCGCGCGCTGAAGTCCAAGAAGCTCATGTACTCGATCAACGGCGGCCGTGCCGTCCAGGCGGCGATCTCCGAATGGGAGGGCGGCGAGCGCTACGGCTTCGAGAACGACGATTACTACGCGGAGTACCGGGGCGTCGTGGAGGGAGCAAAGCCCGGCGATTCGGTCGAGGTGTGGTTCACGGGCGTGGCATCCGCCAACGACCTGCCGAAGGGGGAGAAGGCAGGGAAACGCGAGAGCACGCACTTCACCTACGAGGTCGCCCAGGACACGGGCAACTCCGTGCTCGTCATCGCGAATGAGGACTACACGGGTGGCAGGAACGCCCAAGAACCGGTTCAGGCCGACGAGCCGAAGTACGTCGACGAGCACGTCGCGGCGCTCGAGGCCAACGGTGTGACCCCAGACGTCTGGGACGTCGATACCAACGGCGTGCCGCACGACCTCGGCGTGCTGAGTCACTACGACGCGGTGCTCTGGTATCTCGGTGATAACCGTTTGACGCAGGATGAGGAGGACCTGCTCACCTCGTACTTCGGCACGCCGCTGCCCAACCTCGCGGTCGCGGAGCGCCAGCAGTACCTGACGATCGCCGTACGCGACTTCCTCAACGAGGGCGGCAAGGTCGCCTATGACGGTGAGACGACGGCGTACTACGGCCTCGGAGCCAGCAACTTCGGCGGCATCTGGTACGGCCTCGACGGGGCACCCGATCAGGACTGCGTGGTCACGGCCGATCCGTTCTCGGATTGCCTCCTGCTCGCCGACGACTTCACCCAGTACTGGATGGGGGCGTACGGACGACAGAACGCCGGAGCCGAGACGGGCACCGAGGGCATCGCTCCGCCGCTCGACGGCGTGACGCTCGAGTTCGGCGGCCCGGCGACGGTCGACAACCCGATCAACGAGGTCGGCGCGTTCGTCGTCACGAGCGACGTTCTGCCCGTCGACGAGTTCCCGCAGTTCGCCAGCGAGGGCGTCGCAGAGTATCCCGACCCGTTCGCTGCGGTCGAGGGCGACTGGGCGGCGGCGGCCGGCCATATCGACGACGGCTACCAGCGGCTCGGTCGGACGTACGACCTCACAGGGCTGACGGCCGCGAACGCACCCGCGTTCGAGGCGCAGATGGCCTTCGACACCGAGGAAGGCTACGACAACGTCATCGTCGAAGCCCGCCCGGTCGGCGCCGGCGACGACGCGTGGACCACCCTGCTCGAGCAGGGCGGCGCCACGAGTTCCGCGGTTCCGACGGAGTGCGAGGCGGGCTTCCTCCTCGATCTCCACCCGTGGCTGCTGCACTACCTCACGCCCGGCGACCCGTGCACGACTCCGGGCACATCGGGAGAGTGGAACGCCCTGACCGGCTCTTCGCTCTGGATCCCGGTCTCGTACGACCTGAGTGCGTACGCGGGCGGCCAGGTGGAGGTCGTCGTGAGCTACGTGACCGACCCGGCGACGGGCGGCCTCGGCGCCATCATCGACGACACGAAGCTGATCACCACGGCCGGCACGTCCCAGGCCGAGGGCTTCGAGGAAGGGCTGGGTGCCTGGCAGGTGCTCGGCGCCCCCGAGGGCAGCCCGGACAACCTCTCCGACTGGGAGCGCTCGGACGGCCTCGCTGAGCTCGCCTCCGTGACCGCCACCGAGGACACGCTGCTCTTCGGCTTCGGCCTCGAGCAGCTCGTCACGCCCGAACAGCGGGCTGAGGTGGTCGGTCGTATGCTCGACCACTTCGGGCTCTGACCGAACGGAGCACGCGAGACGGATGCCGCGCCGGGTTCGCCCGGCGCGGCATCCGTCATCTCACCCGCCGCGAGCGGTGCGCACCCAGCTGGAGATCGCTGCCGTCCAACCGACGCCACCTTCGTGTACGTCGACGCCGGCTTCCTCTCCGACGGCGAAACGTGTTCCGTGACGACGCAGTCGATGGGGCGGCCTACAGCCCCAGGTAGTAGTTCTTGATCACCTGAGCCATCAGAAAGCGGCGCTCCTTGAGGAAGGCCGGATACGACTCGGCTGTTGTCGTCCTCACACTGGCTGGGACCGCGTTGGCACGAAGATTCGCTTCGAGTTCACCCTCGGAACTGATCTCACCCAGTCGAAGGGCACCGTCCGCGATCTGCGCGTCGACCAGAGACATGTATTCGCCCGGCGCCCTGTCTTTTATCGCGATATTGATCGGGGTCTCGGTCAGCGCGAAGTTGGCGATCTGGTTGTAGTCGCTGCGATCGTTCACGCCCTGCTTGACGAGGTAGTTCTTCGGCACGACGTGGTGGATATCGCCGACTTCCTCGATCATGCTGCCGACCGTGACGTTCTTCGAGAGGAACCCTCGGAAACCCCCGTGGGTCTGCGCAACAAGAAACGCCAGGAAGTAGGGGCTGCGGACGCTTGAGGACTCCATCTCCATCGGGAGCGCCACGTTCCAGAAGTTGTCCGCGAGCTGGGACGACTCGATATCGCGGAGCACCTGAAGCGCGCCGATCTCATCGATCCTTCGGATGTCAGCCTCGAACGCGGTCTCGAAGCTGCCTGTGTAGCGGCCGGTGAGCACCGACATGACGAACCAGCGTCGCACGACAAACTTGATCTCGCCCTCGTTGAGGTTCTTCTCGGTGCGCAGCTTGAGGTAGAGCGCGTATGCGAAGTTCAGAGCGTTCTTCGAGCTGATGAGCCGCGGGGCAACGAAGCCCGCTGACTTGATCGTCAGCGTGAACTGCTGGAAGTTGTACTGGTTCACGATCTCGAGCAGCACCCGTTCGAGGCGGTCGAAGGACTCGACCGCGAGCTCCTCGCTGAACGTCCGGGTCTCGAAGTCGCGCCCAGAGAGGACGCTCACCAATGCGGCGACCTTGCCGCGTGAGAACTCTTTGATGCCGGCCACTCGAATGACGTCGGTGTACGACGGGTCATACAGGTCCGAGTTATCGTGCTTCAACCATGAGATGGCCTGCAGGTAGCCGGACTCCGCGAAGCCCGTGTCGTTCTCGGCGATGTCGGTGTAGACGTGCGGCGCGACCGAGAGGTGGCAGAAGTAGTCGATCAGCTTGCGAAGGTTGCTCCCGAGGGTCCCGTGGCTGGAGATCTTGCTCATCGCGAAGTCGGCGCTGCTCAGCGGTACGCCTTTGGAGTTGATCCGGATGAAGATCTCGGTCACCGTCTCGATGTCGAGGTCTTCCGCCAGCGTGATGATGCCGACCTGAGCCTGCTTGATCGCGGACAGCCGCTGGAGCGCCTGCTCGACATGCGCCACGTCGACCTCGGGATTGGCCTCCATGTACGCCTTCGTGGCAGAGAACGCGGATGGCGCGTTCACGAACTCGGCGACGTCCGAAATCCAGGCGCTGTCTCTGTCTATGACGGGAGTGAGGGTCGCGAACTGTTCGGTCGTCGGGTTGAACGCGATTTTGATCCGCTTGCGCTTGTAGCTCTTGTCTACGACCATCTGACCCACGAGCGCCGCAGTCATGGCTGTGATCCGCTGCTGACCGTCTATCAGGATCTGCCGGAACGATGACTTGGATCCGTCCTTCAGTCCGACGTCTGCACTTTGCCAGGTGATGAGATACCCGATCGGGAACCCGTTGTAGAGCGAATCGAGAAGGTCTCGAACCTTTGTGGAATCCCACACGAACGGACGCTGCATCTCGGGGATCGCGACCTGTCCTGACTTCACCCACGTGAGGAGGGTCTCGACAGAGTGCTGCTGGACGGTGTACTTCGACAAGGGAGTTCCTTCGCATGAGTCCCGAGATGGTGGGCGCCGGACGCGTCGTCGACGACGGTCATTGGCACCGCTGACGAGCTTTATCCTGCCTTAAGTCCACCCTGCCGAAGCACGACGCAACGGTACTTTGCGCGGGTGAGCGCGACGTACAGAAGGTCGCTCCACTCGAGGCCCTGGGATTCGACGAACGCAGTCGCCTCCGCCCCGAGATCTGTGAGCACGACCGCATCCGCATCCAGTCCCTTGAACTTGAAGACGGATCGCCACCGGATCTTGCCCGGCATCCCCTCGCTCTGGAGCTGCTTGCGCAGCCACCGTTCGTCCTGGGTCCTCTCGGGTCGCGCGAGCAGCCGACCGGCGAGCGACCGCTTCTCCGCGAATGGGCTCAGTACGACGATGTCTTCCGCCGCGTGGTGCTGAAGGAGTTCGCGCAGCGCGGACGCCAGGGCTCCCGTCTCGTTGCCGTCCGTGATGGCGATCGTGCTGAGTCCGCCGGGGACGCTCCTCGCCACGCGGTGGCGGGTGTAGCCGAGCTGCTGCTTGAGGGTCGACTCGACCGCCGAGGTGAGACCCGGCACAGCACGGCAATTCCGCCGTACGCGGACGTGCACGAGGTCGGGGATGAGGCTCTTCGCGATCGCGTACGGATTCACCTGCTCATCGACGCGTCGCATGATCTGCTGGCGGGAGTCGCCTGCGAACACAAGCTTCGTCCCCGCCGGACGGCCCGTACCCGCGAGGGCGAAGATGAGCTCCAGCACGAGCAGGTTGCCTGCGACGTCTTGGAACTCGTCGATGCAGATCGCCTCGTACCCGCCGAGGTGCGGCTTCTCACGCAGGACCGCGATCGCCTGCTCAGGCAATTCGCGGGTGTACCACTCGTGCGGGGCATCCGGCGGGTTAGCCGGCATGCCGACCAGTCGCAGCATCAGCGAGTTGAGGTCGGCGACGTCGACGTTTGGCAGCCCGCCCACGAAGCGCTGCAGTTCGTCCGCCATGAGAACGTTCCAGCAGGCCACGAGTGTCTTTCGCCCCTCGCGGTTGAGGCGGCGCGCCGACTGAGTGATCAGGTACGACTTTCCGGTTCCGGCAGGGCCTTCGAAGTACACATGGTCGTTCGTCTCGATCAGTTCGAGCACGACTTCCTGCGATCCGAGCAGCTTTATCTCGGTCACCCGACGCTCGTGTGCGCGCTCTTCGGGTGTCTGCTTCGCGACGAAGTCCGCGATGAGAGCGTCGGCGATCGGGTCGACGCGCTCAGCGGTCAGCGCGGCCGGATCGTTCGCGACCTCGTCAACGGCCGAGTACCACGTGTCGTACTCGGCGAGCGTCTTCTCGATGAGCCAGGTGGGCCGGCTGAGATCGTCACTCCACCCCAGCTCCCATTCGAAGAACTGCAGATCGCCCGGCGTCTTGTTCTCGAACTGGTGGCGCCCAATCGAGGTGAACCACACCAGGCGGGCGATCGGCTCGCTTCCGGTGAGCAGGTCGCGTTCGCGAAGATGATGACGGATGCTGCGCCGAGCCCCGTCGAGCTGCTTGAGCGGGTCCTTGTGCGGCTGGGGCACGCGGTCGAGGTACCAGTCGCCACCCTTGTACTCGACGTAGGCGGGCGACTTCACCTCGATGACGAGGATGCCTCGGCCTGGCGCGAGGACGATGAAGTCCGCCTCTCCCTGGAACGCTGAGGCGTGTCGTCCGATCCCGAGCGAGTGGATGGCCACCCAGTCGTCGCGGCCTTGGATGCCCTCGAGCGCGCTGAACACCTTGCGTTCGGAAGAGTTGGCCCCCTCGCGCGGGTATGCCGGGATCATGCGAACCATATCTGCCTCCGCCCTACGAGACTTTGACGGCTTGGAACAGCCCTCGTTCGTCGCGTTCGATCCGTCCGGTCTCGAGCCCGCGCTGAAGCCCGCCATCCAGTCGTGACGCCACTCCTTCGGTGAGGCGTTTGCCGCCGAAGAGCGCCAGCGCCTGGCGTTTCAGCTCGTCCTCGTTCATGCCGCCCCCCAGCTCGGCGACGATGGCCATCGCGTTAGCGATCTCCTCGAGCGGAACATGCTCGATGTTGCGACCATCTCCGGGCTGGCTGCGACGGGCGTCTCGCCATTCGAGAGGATCAAGTCCAGTAGGCCATGCACAAGATCGGTCGGTCGTGCGGAGATACTCCTGCGGCAGGCAGCGCAGAATCGCGTCGGCGCGCGCGGCCGCGACGCGGTTCAGTCCGAAAGACTCCGCAGCTAGCTTCGCGAGCCTCATTTTGTGGATGGGACCCTCCTTCTGCACGATTTCGCGCAGCACCGAGCGCACCTTCTCAGTCGCGGCGTCGTGCGGCAGGCGATCAAGTGTGTCGGTCGTGCCGAATCGCTTCGGCTCCCACTCGACGAATTGGCGCAGGTGCGGATGACGCAGCTCTGTGCGGACCAGTGCGGCCGCGTCGCTCCGGGGTGCCGAACGCAGCAGTGTCGGAGCGTCGGCTGAGGCGTGCGGAACGACGGACTCGGCTGGACGTGAGGCGGAGGCGGCCGGTCGAGCCTCGGCCTTCAGCCGTTCAAGCCGTAGTACGGCGCCAGCCTTCACGACAGCCGCTGAGAGCCGGGCGAGCGTCGCCTCACGCTCCTGAAGCCATTCCGGCAGCCATACCCGCTCGACGCCCGGCCACCTCATGAGGCCCTTGAGCACGTCGATGGGGAGGCCATCGCGGTCCGCAACCGTGCGGCGTGCCCGCCAGCTCTCGCCGTCGAGGAGAACTGCGACGAGCGGCTGACTGGGGTCGGCCGCGTCAGCGATCGAGATGTCGACGCGGAAGTCGGACAATCCGAGGTCGGTCTGGACAGCGAACCCGCGGTAGCGCAGTTCGTCCGCGATGTCGTCCCGGTGGCGATCGACCAGGCGCTCGCGATGAGCGCTGTCGGTGGTCGATTCGACACCGGACGCAGCGAGCTCGAGGTAACCCTTCAGGTGCTTGATGCCGATAGACGCGGTCTCTTCGGCGCGCAACTCGGACGGGTCGAAGCTGGCGAACAGAATCACCTGCCGACGGGCGCGGGTGATCGCGACGTTCAGTCGTCGCTCGCCGCCGGCGCGGGACAGCGGACCGAAGTTGAGCGGAATGATTCCGCGTTCGTTCGCACTGAACGCGACGGAGAACAGGATGGTGTCACGTTCGTCGCCTTGCACGTTCTCCAGGTTCTTCACGAACAGGCCGTCTCGCTCGTCCAGCGCTTGAGCGAGCCGGCCGTCAGGGGCTTCTCGCAGCAAGGTCTCGATCAGCGTGCGCTGCTGTGCGTTGAAGGTGATGATCCCGAGCGATGGGGTCTCGTTGGGCGAGTTCGCGAATCGCTGCGTGACTTCCCGGACGATGGCTTCGGCTTCGGCGGCGTTCGTCCGCAAGTCGCGACCTCGGCCCGAGCGATTGAAGTGTCCCGCGACGCGGACGAGGGAGATTCCGTGGTCGGTGTCGACGCTGGAAGCATCCTCCGACCAGGGTGCGGGGAAGGACGAGAGGCGGCTGTCGTAGTAGGCGTGGTTGCTGAACGAGATGAGGGCCTCGTCCTGGCTGCGGTAGTGCCATGACAGCCACTTGCGCGGAACGCGGGCCTGCACGCACTCGGTGAGGATCGATTCCTCGTCTGCGACGACATCAGCGACGGACGAGGCGTCAGAATCGATGTCATTGCTCACTTCGGCGAAGCTCGACGGCGGCATCTGTTTGCTGTCTCCGACGACCACGACCGAGGTGCCGCGACCCATCGCTCCGACAGCGTCCGCCACGCGGATCTGGGATGCCTCGTCGAACACGACGATGTCGAACATCTTCGCCCTCGCGGGGAAGAAGCGCGCCACCGACTCGGGGCTCATGAGAACGCAGGGGGCGATCTGCGTGATGAGGTCGCCGTAGTTTTCGAATAGTGCGCGCACTGTCATTCCGCCGCGCTGGCGTGAAAGTTGACGTTTGAGTTCGCCCATCATGCCGCCCTCATATGCGGGGTCGATGCGACGCTTGGCGATGATCTCGGCAGGGATCCACCGAGGCAGGGCGTCACGGATTGCGGCGGCGCTGGAGGTGAACCGACCGATGGTGCGGTTGTGTGCGGGAACGTCGAACGCCGCCATGGCCTGCGAGTCCGCCCGCTCAGCCATCGACGCCTGAGCGATGCCCTTGTCGAGTGAGAGGGAAGCGAGGTCTGCGGGAAGAGCGCCGGTGAGGAGCGCGTCGTGGGCGGCGGTCATACCGAAACGGATGAGCGGCTCGAGATGCTGCCGGAAGGCGACCCACCGATCGAGGGTGACAGGTTCGGTGGTCGCGAGATTGCGGGGACCTGCGGTCGACCGCCATGTCGCGAAGAAGTCATCTGACCCGGCCCACGCGGCGAAGGCATCTGTTCCATCACCCGCGGGTTCGGCCACCCCGCTCGCTGCGGCGAGCGCACGCCACGCTTTCGCGAGTCGGGTGAGCGCGCCGGCGAGGTCGGCGTCGGGGCGGCTTGCAGCGTAGTAGCCGCGGAGCGCCTGCCGAAGGTCGGGGTGGCCGCCGCTCGAGGACAGCGCGGAGCCCAACCACACGCCCCACGCGAGTGTGGCCTTCGCGGGCTCCAGGCCTTCTCGCAGGTAGGGGTTCCAGTCGGACGACACGAGCGAGAGTGGGATGTTCGCGAGCGCCGCCCGCAGTGCCCTGATCTCGTCGGCCGTGCGTGCGACGTCCGCAGTGAGAGCGGTGACGTCCCGGGCGGGGAACGAGCGTGCATCAGTCCGCAGGGCGGTGCCGAATTCCGCGAGGACCGCGCGTTGACGTTTGCGGCGCCCGAAGAAGCCAGAGGCGTCGGCGGCAACGGCCGCGCGGTGTACGGAGTTGACGTCTCCGTCCAGCGCTTCTGGGCCGACCGAGGCGAACCAGGGGCGATCGGCATTGCTGGCGTTTAGCCGATCCTGGAGGGCGGGCACCTCACCGGACAGCGTGCGCGCATACACGGCGTCGATCGCATCCAGCGGGTGTCGCGGCGCATTCGCCAGCGACGCCCAGCGATCGAGATGACCCGGCGAGGACACGAGGGCAAGCAGCTCGGGACTCGGCTGACGAGCGAGGGCGTCGGTGAGAGCAGCGTCGAACTCCCGCGCGGCGGCGTGGAGCGCGTTCGTATCGAGCGAGTTTGCTGCCGACACTGCCACGAAGCCCCAAGGGTGCAACGGGGACGGATGAGCGAGGTCCGCAGTCTCGGGCAGTGTGCGCAGCAGATCGCGAAGGTATTCGAACTGTTCTTCCGTCCCGGTCGCGACCAGCGCTGCCGGGATGTCGAGCGCCTCGATGTCCTCTGCCGAGGCGAGAAGCTGAGCGCGGGCAGAATACAGGGACAAGCCGGCGGAGTTCGGCTCGTGGAGGCGCTGCGCATAGCGCTTGAGCGAGCCGCGGCTAGCTGCTGCGGTCTCTGTGTAGGCCTTGAGTGCCGCGCCGTCCGGCCGCGCCAGCGCGTCGATCGCAGCGCGGATCTGTGCCCGTACCGCCGTCGGGCGCGCTCCTTTGTCATGCAGGTCGAGCGAGAAAGGGCCGAGGCCTACGGCATCCAACCGGTCCTTGACAACATCCAGGGCTGCGCGCTTCTCGGCGACGAACAGCACGCGTTTTCCGTTGGCGAGAGAGTGCGCGAGCAGGTTGGTGATCGTCTGCGACTTTCCCGTGCCAGGAGGGCCCTCGAGAACGAAGGTGCGTCGAGCTTCAGCCTCGGCTACTGCTTCGAGCTGCGAAGAGTCTGCAGGCACCGGAACCGCATTGTTCAGTGCGTCGAGGTCGACCGCCGTCGGTGCGGGGAACGGGTCGACGAACTCTGCTGTCGGCGTGTGGATCAGGTGCGTGACGAGGGAGTTGCTTGCGAGCTCCCGCCAGTTCTCGTCCAAGTCCTTCCACAGTCGGTACTTCGCGAACTGGAGGATCGAGAGGTCAACCGTGTCTTCGACAGTGAACGGGAGTCGTGCCGACGCGAGCGCCCGCCGTGTCGCGGTGAATGCTGCGGGCAGATCGATTCCCGAGTCATCCTTCGCAGGATTGGCGAGACCGGGGATGTCGAGGCCGAAACTCAGTCGCAACTTCTCCAGGAGGCAGAAGTTCGGCGTGGATTCCCCCGCCTCATCGATTCTCAGGCGGAAGGTGTTGCCACCGCCAGCTGCCTCGAGGCTGACGGGCACGAGAACGAGCGGAGAACGCAACTCGCGGTCGTTGAACGTCCACCGCAGCATCCCGAACGCCAGATAGAGGTTGTTGGCGCCCGTCTCTTCGATGATGGTCCGGGCTTTGTAGGAGAGCGCCCGCAGACGGGCGGTGTAGGTGGCCTCCGTGACGCCGACGAAGACCTGCTTTCGTTCGGTCAGCATCCCTGCGCGGGAGGCTTCCGGCAGATCCTGACCGAAACGGATACCTCGGCTGCCGTCGATCGTCGGGATGCGGTCGTTCGGCACCAGCGTGATCGTGGTGCCATTGTTGATCATGTCCTCGAACTTGGCGAGAGACGGCTGAGGGACCGCGAGCGGGTATCCCGACTTCTCGCCATAGTTGATGAGTCTGTTCCGCAGACTCAAGTCGAGCAATGCATTCTTCCAGAGGGCGACGCGAGCTGGTACGTCGCGCGCGACTCCTCCGGAGATCGCCTCAGCGGACGGAGCGTAGTGCAGGGCGTCAGGTGCTTGAGCGACGGCGTACTCGAAGATCTTCACCTCACCCGACTCGTTGACGGCACGACTCGGCAGGGGATAGATCCTCGCGAGTCGCGCCTGCATGATGTCTGTGATCCCCTGCACAGACGTGACGTCGCCGGCGAGCGTGGTGATGTGATGTTGCCGACGTGCGTCGGCGAACGGCTTTGACGTCGTGCCGCCAGTGAGGAACGTCGTCTCCACGACTTCGATCTGCCCGATGCCGACGTAGTTCACTGCCTCGGCCGGATCCAGCTGAGCCGGCCCGTCGAGGCTCGCCTCATCGCGCCAGTATCCGAGGAAGATGTGTCCGGCAAGCAGCCACAGCGTCGAGTTGATGCCGGCTTGCTCGAGCGCCGCTGCGAGTGTGACTGTCGTGTCGAGACAAGTGCCGAGTCGACCTTCGAGCACCTCCCCGGGCGTGCGCACCTTCTGACCGTCGAGCCCCCAGCTCGCGGGAGGTTCGGCGTAGCGGATGTCGCGAGCTCGCGCGCTCTCGTAGATGGCCTCCACGATCGCGTCCACCCGCTCTCGCGAGCCCTGCTGATAGCCGTCGAGTGCCGGATTGCCTGTCATCTGCTGCAGGCGGTCGGATGCCTCGACAAGAAGAGACGTGATGGCGGGAGAGTGAGGTTGCACGAACGAGGCGAGCAGCTCGAGGCTGAGCTGTGGTGGGTTCGCACGCCATTGATTCGCCGCGAGCACCGTCACAGGAGTGTCGCGGTGTGCGATCACACCACCGTCGGCATCGCGCAGAGTGACACGCACGACGCCTTGCGTCGGGTGTTCGACAGCGAGCATGCGCACCGGATCGAGCACGAGGTCCGCGTTGCGCAATGTGGTGGGCGTGGTCCCGTCGAGATCGACGATGACCACCTTCGGGTCCCCCAGCGAGCCGATCGTGCAGATCGCTTCGATCTCGACGGACGCCCCGCGCATCTCCTCGCCTTGATAGTCGATCGTGACCTCGTCGACGATCGCGATGGAGTTGTGTGCGTGCGCGTAGCTCAGATCGGGCAGGGCACTGACCACGATCGCCGCGGCGGTGTCGGGACGGGATGCCGCGGGCTCTGGGAAGACAGGGGCGGCGACCGCAGGAGTCGTTGCATCTTGGGGCGCGGTCGCGGAGATGTCAGGCGTCGCCTGCGGTGCCTCGAGCGTTGCAGCGGAAGCCTGCACGGGCGTGGCAGTTCCCGATTCGGCAGTCATCGCCGCGAGCACCGGTGCTTTGAGCTCCCGCAGGCGGTCCGCCTGGCTCTCCGCACGGAGTCCGCGCAACAGCATCTCCGCCGAGTCAAGCGCGCGATACGTCTCGGCGATCGAGAATTCCTCGTTGTGCGCCCACTTGTTGCGGACATTACGCAGCTCGCTCGCCCAGTTCTGCGCCTGGCGGCCGAGGAGACCCCCGAACGGGTATCCAAGGGACCCGAACGACTCGGTTAACGCGCGGAGGATCAGCGAGAGATCACGGGGGTTGTACCGGGCGAAGCTACGGCCCGCTTGTCGGTCCTTGCGCTCGAGAATCTCGGTCCAGTCCTTGACCTCGGGTGCGAGTTCGCGGAAGCGCGCCGCAACCATCGGGGCGAGCCCCTCGCTCAGCGCGTCGAGCGCCCCTTCGATGTGGTCTCGCGCATCGAACTCAGGCATTTGCACTCCTCACAGATCCCTCGTCCTCAAACATTTGCACAGCCCGCAGACGTGCTGGTCAGCTCCAGATCTCGAGCGCCGCTGGGTCCCACATCTCGATCTGCGTCACCCCGTTGTAAAGGAAGATTTCTCCTGACCCGCAGACCGTGGTGCCGGAGGCGACCGGCTCGAGGTAGATGTCCCAGAAGATGATCGTGAAGCGGTCAGCGGAGGGGTAGTCGCTACCCACGTTGAGGAATGTACCGTCCTCGGTCTCGCGCGCACTCATGAGCGGACCGCACACACGCTGCACGGTGCCCACGTAGTCATGGGTCTGGTCCCAACCCAGACCACCGTCGGGCCACTCCGGTGCGGCAGCTTCTTCGCTCACACCAAAGCTGCACCACCCATCCTGGGCGAGGAGATCCACCGCTTCAGCCCGTGTGCCGTAGCCGAGCAGCTCGTCGCAGGATTCGATACGGAACTCATTGTCGATCGTGTTCGACAGATAGTCGGCTGCGATCTCGGACTCGTCTGAGCAGTTGAGGCGCATTGCCTCCATGGTGGAGTTGATGTCGCCGCTGTCGGTCCTGGCGTACTGAACCGTCGCGGCCAGCAACTCGGAACAACTCGGGCCGATGTCATCGGATCCATAGGCGGCGTCCGGACTGTAGGTCGATGCCCGAGTACACGCCGTCAGCGACACAACCAACAGCACGGCGGTGAGCGCAGGGAAGACCATTCGCACCGTGGTCTTCACTTCGTCCCCTTCGGACTTACAGAGTTGCTCCGCTCGTCCGCGTAGCGGGGAGCCATGGACTCCATCTGGTCCATCACGAGCTTGATCGCCTCGGGCTGCTTGTCGGGCGGGTACTTGTACTTCACGAGCAACCGCTTGATCGACGATCGCAGCTTCGCGCGCACGTCGTCGCGCACGGTCCAATCGGTGCGCACGTCGCGCCGCATAACCGCGACGAGCTCGCGCGCGATCTGTGCGAGCACATCTTCGCCTTGAACGTCGATCGCCGACTCGTTCGTCGCGACGGCGTCGTAGAACGCGAGCTCGTCGCTCGACAGCGGGGGTGAGAACGTCGACCCACGGGATGCCTCGGCCGCGACTTCCTTCGCCAGCTCCACAAGCTCAGCGATGACCTCCGCCGAGGTCAGTTGCTGATTCGTGTACCGGTTCATGATCTCGGCGATGCGCTCCGAGAACGCGCGCTGGCGCACGAGATTGCCGCGCGTCGCGGCCGATCCGGCATCGGTCAGGGATTTGCGCAGGGCCTCGATCGCGAGGTGCGTGTTCGGCGCCGCCTGAGCTTTCGCGAGGAACTCCGGACCCAAGTCATCGAGGGCGAGGCGCGGAAGCCCGGCCGCGTCATAGATGTCGAGTACGTCGCCCGGCGCGATCGATTCGGCGACGAGCGCGCCGAGGAGCCGTGAGATCTCCTCTGGAACGGGCTGGTCCCGTGACTGCCGCTCGATCGCGTCGAACTTCGCCATCCATACGCGCACCTCCTCGTAGAAGGCGATCTCGTCGTGCAGCTCGGCGAGCCCGTCACGTCCAGACGCGAGCGCCCACGCGCGTGCCAACTGTCCGGTCGCCGTGCGGTAGCGCGACGCCAGACGCTCCGGTCCCAGCTCTTCTGCGTTCAGCGGGTTCTGCGAGCTGCGCAGGTAGTTCGTGGCAGTGGTCGCCGCAGTACGCCAGGCCCGCGAGCCACCCTGCTTGACGATCGAACGCCAGTCGCACTCCGCGAGCATCTCGCGGATCTGCGCCACAAGCTCGGTCGCGATCGCCACGGCTTCATCGACGTCGCGCCCGATCGGCTTGTTCTCCTGATCCGAGACGGTGTACTCCGACAGCGCCTTGGCGAGATTGTCGGCCAGGGGAGCATAGGCGACGAGCAGCCCGTCCTGTTTGCCCTTGAACGTGCGGTTCACACGGGCGAGTGTCTGCATGAGCAGGGCGCCCTTGAGAGGGCGGTCGAGATAGAGCGTGTGCAGGGGCGGGGCGTCGAATCCGGTCAGCATCATGTCTTTGACGATCACCAGTTCGAGCTCGTCGCCGGCATCCTTCAGCCGGGCCTTGATCGCCTTGTTCTCGGATTCGCGTCGCACGTGGTCGCTCACGGGTGGCTGATCCGAGGCCGAGCCCGAGTAGACGACCTTGATGCGGCCTGAGTCGAGCGCGTCAGAGTGCCAGTCCGGCCGCAAGGCGATGATCGCCGTGTAGAGCCGCGCGCAGATCTCACGCGTGCCACCCACGATGAGCGCCTTACCGGGAGACTCGAGGAACGGCTTCATCCGCTCGCGCCGCTCTTCCCAGTGCTGCACGAGATCGGCGGCGAGGGTCTCGATCCGCTCGGGCGCGCCGTATACGGCGTTGACGACGGCGACGGATGCCTCGAGCCGAGCCCTCTCGGTGTCGTCGAGCCCGAGCGTGTACTCGTCGGCGGCGCGGTCGATGTCCTCTTCGCTGGCGCCGTCCGCGAACGAGACCTTGATGAGCCGCGGCTCGAAGTACACCGGCACCGTGGCGCCGTCATCCACCGCCCGGGTGAGGTCGTAGATGTCGATGTAGTCGCCGAACACCGCGCGCGTGTCGCGCTCGGCGAATGAGATCGGCGTGCCGGTGAAGGCGATGAGGGTCGCGTTCGGCAGCGCATCGCGCAGGTGCCGCGCGTAGCCGTCGAGGTCGTCATAGTGGCTGCGGTGGGCCTCGTCGACGACGACGATCACGTTGCGTCGGTCTGTGAGGAGCGGATGCTGCTCTCCGGCGTCCTTCTCGTCCTTGCTCAGTCCGAACTTCTGCAGCGTCGTGAAGTAGATGCCGCCGGTCACCCGGTGGCGCAGCTCGTCACGCAGGTGCGCACGTTCGCGCACCTGCACCGGCTTCTCGGCGAGCAGCAGGCTCTGATCGAACGTCTGGAACAGCTGCCCATCGAGCTCCGTGCGGTCGGTCACGACGATCACGGTGGGGTTCTTGAGCTTCGGATGCCGCGACACGAGGTTCGCGTACAGCTCCATCTCCATCGACTTGCCCGAGCCCTGCGTGTGCCACACGACGCCGGCCTTGCCGTTGGTCTCGACGGCCTGCACCGTGCTGCCGACAGCCTTCGTCACGGCGAAGTACTGGTGGGGCTTCGCAATGCGCTTCGTGAGTCCGTCGGAGTTCTCGTCGAACGCGGTGTAGTTGCGCACGAGCTGGAGGAAGCGCTCCTGGTTGTAGAGCCCGTTGAGCGCGTCGTCGATGGGTTCGACCGAGATCCCCTCCTCGAGGCGGGGCTGAGTGAGGGGTGCACCGTCGTCGTCCACGTTCCACGGCGCGAAGTGGTTGAGCGGAGTGAACGGTGTACCGTACTTCGCCTCCAGCCCGTCGCTAGCGAGCGTGAGCACGCAGAAGCGGAACGCCATCGGAAACTCGCGCAGGTAGGTCTGCAGCTGTGCGTGCGCGGGGGCGACGCCGGTGGATGCCGAGCCGGCCCGCTTCAGTTCCACGATGCTCAGCGGCATCCCGTTGACGAAGAGCACGATGTCGAACCGCCGATGCAGGTCGCCCTGGCGCAGTGTGACCTGGTTGACGGCCAGCCAGTCGTTCTCGGACGGGTCGGAGCCGAGCAGCCGGAGCCTCGGGTTCTGCTCGACTCCGTCGGCGTCGATGTAGCTCAGCGGATACCCGCCGACCAGGTACTGGTGGATCCGGTGGTTCTCGGTGATCGCATCCTGCGATTTGGGCGACGCGATCTCAGCTACTGCCTGCTGAAGATACTCGCCAGGCACGCCGGGATTCAGCCGGCGGAGTGCCTCGAGCAGGCGCGGACGGATGAGCAGGTCTTCCCATGAGTCCCGCTCGCCGCTGCCGGGCGCGACGTTCTCACCCTTCGCCGGCTTCCAACCCAGGGGCTCGGCGAGCGTGTCGAGCGCGTCGTGCTCCCAGGCTGCTTCGGAGAGGGTGGTCACCTCAGCGCTCCGTGCCCTCGGTTTCGGCGGTTTCCGTCGTGTTGGTCTCGCCGGTGCGCTGAAGTCGGTTCGCGATCTTTCCCGCGAGCCGCCCGGTGGACATCCGGGCGTTCTCGAGGGTGTCGCCTCCGAAGCGGCCGACGGTCTGCAGACCGTCCTTGCCCGCGCCGACCACGCCATCGCGCACATCGGCGGCTGCCGCAGACCAACGGCGGGCTTCGAGGGCTGCGCGCTCATCGGCGACGCCGAGGGTCGCGTGCAGGGCACTGACGTCAACCGCGACCTCGTTGCTCGCGTGCACCACGACCTTCGCCGACATCGGGTTCAGCAGCACCTTCGAGTTAGCTCTGCTGGCGGCCGCGTCCATGCGGGCGACGAGCTGCGTCGTCGTCGTGGCGATCAGCTCGCGTCGGCGTTGCCGCGCCGTCTGCAACGCGATGCGATGCTTGTCAAGTTCGTCCGGCGACGCGTCGAGCACGCGATCGAGTTCCAGGACACCCATTCCCTCCTGCAGCTGGAAGCAGCGAGCGAGTACGGCGAGCCACTCTACGGTGGTGTCTTGCGCCTGCTTCGATAGGTCGGCGAGCTCACCGATCTTCGTCTCTCGCTCGAGGTTCTCGGCAAGACCGTCGAGCTGCCGCAGGGCATACGCCTGGGTGCGTGCAATCGTCGCCGCATTGCCCTGCACCTTCGACCACGTCACCTCGGACACTCGGCCGACCTCGGCGCGCACGACCATCGCTTCGTCGAGCATCAACTCGACGCCGATCATGTCGGCGAGCACCGCATCTTTCTGAGCACGCAGGATGTCGTCGACTTTGGCGTCGATCTTCGCGAGGTACTCGGTGATCTCCTCCATCGTCTGCTGCATGGCGTATTGCGCCATGATGCCGCCGACGCCAGCGAGGAGCGCGGGGTTCGTGAGCATCGCGGTTGGTTTGCCCACGAATTGCAGGTTCTTCGCGAACTGACCGTTCGGTGCCCGGAGCGTCGCATGATCGAACTTCGTCAACGAGTTCTTCACTTTGGGAAGGTGCTGGGCGGCACTCCACGACTCTTCCGTCAGCTTCATCCACCTCCCGGCGTTCGCCGAGACCTCGGACGCTGTCTGCAGCGCCGACCCGCCCTTCGCAGCGAACGAAGTGATTCCCCGAAGGTCGAGTTCGCGCGACGGCAGTCCTGCCGTCGCGACGAACAGTTCGACGGCGGCCGGCCTGCCGATGACGACCAGTCCGTCGCCATCGCTGATGAGCTCGATCTCATCGCCCGGCTCGTCAGCAGGAGTGCCGAGGGGTTCGGATGCGTAGGTCATGGGCGTGCGTCTCTCTCCGGGTTGCCGAGCTCGGTCACGAGGTGAACTCGAATTCGAGATTGATCGTGGGATCGATGGCTTCCACGATTCGTGTGTAGAACGCCGCGGCTTGATCTTCGAGCACCGGACGGAAGCCGTCGATGTGCTCGTCAACCGCCTCATCGGAGAGAATCTCCTCGAATATCGCGGTGGTGTCGATCTCCGGTGTCGTCCAGCTGAGTGCGCCGTTCTCTTCCTTGGCCACGCTCAGATCGGGGTTGACGTAACCCAGGTAGATGAAATCGGGGATGAGGACGCGATAGGAGTTGTCGCCCGTCTGGACAATCTCCACGTCCTTCCCCTCGATCCCATACTTGGCGTCGTACTCATAGCGCACGAGGACCGACCGCTCTGTACCCGGGAGAGTGAAGAGCTGGAAATCGCCGATCGCGAGCTTGAGGCCATCCGCGCGCTCCTCCTCGACATCCGTCATGCCCGCGGTCAGAAGAACCACCTGCTCCTCACCCTTGATGGAGCGGATCACCTGTGTGTCGCGCGACTCGGCGGCACCGAGAAACTTGCCGACTGAGACGCCGGCAACGGCGGCTCCGCCGACGAGGGCCAGGATGAACGCGACGAGCAGGACCTTCGCCCAGACGGGCGTCTTCTTGACATGCTTCGATGCGGGTGCGGTCGCCGAAGGCGGCGCGGACGTGGTGGTCATGCGTTGAATCTCCCCAGATGCGTGCGACGGTGCAGTCTTGTGAATGTATCCGGTATCGAGCCCGTTGCGCTCAGACGCCGGCGGCGGCCGCAACCTTCTCCGCATGGCGGACGCGGAGTTTGCCCGACATGAGCTGCGGAAGCAGTGCGTCGCGGGTTGCGGCGAGCGTGCGGTTCTCGCGGCTGACAGCGTCAATGAGTTCGATCAACGCATCCGCCTGGTACGTGAAGCTCGCGATCCTTGTCGTGTCAGCGAGTGCGATCGGCAGTGCGAGAGCTTCCGAACGATTCAGGCCGGGAACCGCCGAATCATTGTTCATCTCGTCGAGGCGGAGTGTTCGGAGGAGGAAGTATAGATATGGCTGCGAAATCCCCGCGCGCGTCCCACGGACGTAGAAGGTTGTGTCGATTGGGAAGTGTGGCCCGCTGACCCAGTGAACGCTTCCGGCAGACCCCTTGCGGCCGACAACCACACCCGAGCGGTCGACGAGAGCAACTGAATGCGCACCGCTGATGCCCCCGCTGCCAACCACGGCGACTTCGCCAGAGCGCCGCGCGGCGGCAGACAACGCTTTGCCGTATTCGAGCGAGACAATCGCTCCAAGCGTGCTCTTGGAGTGTGCAGGATCGGCTTGGATCAAGCGGAACTGGGTCTCCATTAGGCCCCACGCGGTCGCGGCGAGGGCGGTGTTGGCGGCGATCTTGTCGTCGAGGGCGCCCAGCACCTCGGCGATCGCCTGCTGCTCTGGGAGCGGCGGGAGCGGGATCGGGATGCTGCGGAGCGACGTGAGCGGTTGCCCGATTCCCGGCGTTCCCACCGTCGAGGCGCGGCTCAGCAATTCGTCGCGACCCTTGTCGCGGAAGTAGAGAAGAACGAACCGCGAGTCGGCCACGTCCGTGTCGACCGTCAGCTTCATCATGCTTGATGAGAGCAGCCATTCCTGATCGTCTACCCGTGCAACACGACCTATCGCCCCGCGATGAGGGAAGACCAGGTCACCGGGTCTCACCAGACACGCAGGGAACTCATCCGCGGTTTCGCGAGCCACGTACACGAGGTCGTCGGTTGAGAGTCCCCATCGATCGCCTATGTTCTGTCCGCGCACGACAGGCACACCACTGCTCGTGTAGCGATCAGCACGCAGCGCGGATCCGAAGGGTCCAATCGCGATGGAACGCGGCACGGGTGCGGCGATGTCAGCAATGGTGACGGTTTGGATCATGACACTCGCTCCAACTGTTCGCGCACAACCTCGGCGAGCCGCGCCGACTCCGCGAACTGCGTCTCAAGCTCTGCTCGCAACCGCGCGAGCTTCTCCTCGATCGGCTCGCCATCGTCCTCGACATCCGCGGCGCCGACGTAGCGACCGGGCGTCAGCGCGTAGTCGGCGGCCTTGATCTCGGCGAGGGGTGCGGAGTAGCAGAAGCCGGGGGTGTCGGCGTATGCGCCGGGTGCAGACGTTTCGTCTCGCTCGTTCCTCGCTCGCTCAACGACCAAGACCTCGGGCGCTTCGACAGGCTCAGCGACCGGTGTGGCCGGGAAGGCGAAGGCGGCGGCATCCGTCTCTTGGCCCATCCAGGCGTGGAAGGTGCCGGCGATCTTCGCGATGTCGTCGTCGCTCAGGGCGCGCTCGGCGCGATCGACCATGTGGCCGAGGTTGCGGGCGTCGATGAAGAGCACCTCGCCTGCGCGCTTGCCCTTGTCTTTCGCGAAGAACCAGACGCACACTGGGATGCCGGTCGAACGGAAGAGCTGCGTCGGCAGGGCGACCATGCACGAGACGAGGTCGGCCTCGACGATCTCGGCGCGGATCTGGCCCTCGCCGCCCGAGTTCGACGACATCGAGCCGTTCGCCATGACGACGCCGGCCTGCCCTCCGGGAGCGAGTTTGGAGAGGATGTGCTGGATCCACGCGTAGTTCGCGTTGCCGGCCGGCGGCACGCCGAAGCGCCAGCGCGGGTCGGACTCGTTGCGGGCCCAGTCCTTGATGTTGAACGGCGGGTTCGCCATCACGAAGTCGGCCTGCAGGTCAGGGTGCAGGTCGCGGGCGAACGTGTCGCCCCAGCGCGGACCGAGGTTGCCCGACAGCCCGTGGATGGCGAGGTTCATCTTCGCCATGCGCCACGTGCGCTCGTTGAGCTCCTGCCCGTACACCGAGATCTCGCTGCTCTCGCCGTGGTGCGCGTCGATGAACTTCTCGGCCTGCACGAACATCCCGCCCGACCCGCACGCCGGGTCATAGACGCGCCCGTGCGTCGGCTGCAGCAGTTCGACCAGCACCCGCACGACTCCGGCGGGCGTATAGAACTCACCACCCCGCTTGCCCTCGGCCGCGGCGAACTTCTCGAGGAAGTACTCGTACACCTCGCCCAGCAGATCGCGCGCGCGGCGCCCGTCCGACCCGCCCTGGCCCTGCGCGGCGAACCGTGCGGAGTTCAGCAGATCGAGCAGCTCACCCAGTCGGCGCTGGTCGACGCTGTCGCGGTTGAAGATGCGGGGGAGCGTGCCCGAGAGCTGCGGGTTCGCCTGCATGACGGCATCCATCGCCTCATCGATCAGCAGGCCAATCGACTTCTCGACGCCGTCGACCGATGCACCCTTCGCACGCTCGGCGAGGAACCCCCACCGCGCGTTCGCCGGTACCCAGAACACGCCGCGTCCGGTGTACTCGTCGGTGTCGTCGATGAGGTCGGCGATCTGGTCGTCGTCGTACCCCTCGGCCGTGAGCTCGGCGCGGATGCTTGCACGCCGCTCATCGAAGGCGTCTGACACGTACTTGAGGAAGACGAGACCGAGGATGACGTCCTTGTACTGCGAGGCATCCATCGATCCGCGCAGTTTGTCGGCGGCCTTCCAGAGCGTGTCTTTCAGCTCCTTCATCGTCGACGGCGCCTGCGGGGCGGCTTTCGGTATGCGGGGCATGGTATTCCTTACTGCGGAACGGATGCCGCGGCTGCGGCGGGATCGGTGAGCATGACTGTGCCGGAGGCAACGCCGGCGGCGAGCAGGTCGGCATAGGCGTCGAGGGCTTCGACGCGGTGTTCGAGCGCTCTGCGGCGCGTAGCGATATCTGCGAGTGCGGCCCGGAGCGGCGCCGTCTGCTGCGGGGCTACTCGACGCAGCCGCCACCGTCGCCACGATCCGGCACCGCCGGGCGAGCGATCGATGTCGAGCGCCATGAGTTCGGGCACGAGGCCGCCGGGGTCGGACGCGTCGATGCGCAGGACGCGAGCGGGATGCGCCACGACCTTGGAGCCGTCGGCATCAACCCACGCCTTCGCGGTCGGTGAGGTGCGGAAGATGATGTCGCCCGGTGCTGTCAGTCGCGCGGAAGGATGCCGCTGCGCGAACACCATCGGATCGACGCGGTGCTCGCCGATCTTCGCGGGATTGTCGAGATCCTCGGCGCCGACCGCGACGAGACCGGTGGGCGAGTACTCGTCGTGCGCGAGGCGCGTCCCAGCCAGAACACGCAGGTGCCGATCGGTGAGGAGCGCATCCACCGACGCCGAGTCGAGTGGGCGCCCGGGTGCCGAGGTGGGCGAGGCCACGGGGACGTCGTCGGGCATGCTCGCGCGGGCCTGATCCAGCAGCGCCGGGAGTTCCCGTGTCGAGCTTCGGGCGGTGGCAGCGCGGGCGCCGGGGCCGAGCAGATCACCGCGTGCGGCGAGCAGCGAGGTCGTGCGCACGAGCCGAGTGAACCGGAACGCGTGCGCACGCACATCGTGAGCGCTGCCCATCGCGGCGACCACATCGCTCGCCAGGTCCGCCCTGGCCGCTCGTGTCAGCGTGACCTCGGTGAGGTCGGCGACCGCCGTGAAACGATCGGCCAGCGGGACGTCGCCGGCCTCGCGCCCCAGCACCCAGAGCGCGAGCGCCTCTCGAGCGGCCGAGGTGACCAGGCCGGAGGGGAGCCGCACGATGGCGCGGACGCGCCCCGACCGCAGCACGTCGGTGCGCGTCAGCGCGTCAGTCGTCGCGATCGACCCGATCAGAACGCCGGCCGGTGCGAGCACCAGTGCCCGGTCATCGTCGCGCATGGCGAGAACCAGCTCGTCGAGTGTCCGGAGCATCTCCGACGCCAGGAGAGCGCCGGCCGAGGGCAGGCGCGTGACAGTGAGCCGCGGCGCCAATCCAGAGGTGTGGTCGAGAGTCAACGCGATGCCGTCGAGCAGCAGGCGCCGGACGATGCCGCGCCGCTCTGGCTGCTCGGCCAGGGAGACCTCGGAATCGGCGAGAGCGGAGATGAGCTCGTGTGCGAGCGCCGAAGCGATGCCTGCGGCGACGACGAGCGTGGAGTCGCGTCCAGCCATGAGCGCTACCGACAGGCCGAGCAGCAGCGCCTCGGCGTCAGCCGTGAGCGGACCGGCGGATCCGCCGGCTGCTTTCGTCGACGCATGGCGCCGCTCAAGGAGCCGCGATGCCGCGAGGGGCGAATACGCGGCGTCGGCAAGCAGATCAGCCCACTCCGCCCAGGCCGGCTCAGCTGCCGACACTTCGGCGGCCAGGCACGAGTCGTCTGGATCCGCGACGGCGGCCAGGCGGCTGAGCGCGTCGGCGTCCAAGCCGCCGACAGTCTCACCGGTCACCGCGTGCAGGGCGAGCAAGGCATCGACCGCTGCCACATGCTCGGCATCCGCGAAGTCGAACCCCCGCGGGACGGCAGACGCCGCTGCGTCGGCCACAGCTTCCGGATTATTCCCGTGGTCCGTGCGCACCAGCCACTGGGCGATGGACATCGCGTCGAAGAAGGGACGTCCGTCTTTCTGGTGTGCCGCATGTGGAAACGGATCAGCGGTCCCACTGAAGCGGGCTCGCCACATCGATGCCACCGGCCGCTGCACGCCGGCCAGGCGCGCGACGCCGGCCAGGTCGATGAGAAGCGGGGGAGTCGAGGACATGTCGCCAAAGCTAGCGGTGAATCAGGCAACTTTGTACGCAACATCCGATAAGAGGGCTTATCAAGCTGGTTGCTCCATGCACCATCCGACTCGAACCACTATCGGTTCCGGCGGCAAACGTCGCCGCGACAGGCGGGGCTCTGCTGGGGGGCCGCTCCGCCTGTCGCTCAACCTCGACCTCGACCGGAGCATGTCATGCACAAGATTGCACCCATCGCCGCGGCATCCGTCGCCCTCATTCTCTCGCTGACGGCGTGCTCGCCGGCGCCACGCGCCGACTCGGGCAAGACACCCGACACCGCGCCCGTCGCGACAGCCGAGGCCACGCCCGAGGCGACGGAGGCTGCCGCACCGTCTGAGTTCGGTGAGACGGTCACCAGCTCGCGCGGCAATCTCGTCAAGGAGATCGGCCAGCTCGCTGGAACCTCCGCGCTGGCATCGGATGTCGTGACGTCGAGATTCGCCGTCACCGACATCGTGCTGGACCCCGAATGCACCAGCGGCTTCGCCGAGGCCCCGGCGAACGGTCACTACCTGGGCATCCACCTCAACATCGAGACGACTCCCGAATTGGCCGAAGACGAGTTCCCCTGGATCACGTTCACCCAGCACGACTGGCAGGCCTACGACGCCGAGGGCAAGCGACTCAACGACCCGGTCGGCAACGCCTGGTCGTGCCTCGACAGTGGCCAGCAGCTGCCGGTCCAGATCGGCCCGGGCCAGAGCGTCTCGGGATGGATCGTCCTCGACGTCGCGGCGACGAACGGATTCGTCGTGCTCGCGATGGCCGGCAGCCCGACCGGCTGGGAATGGGCGTACTGAAACGGCGACCTCTCCTGATAAGAACGAGATGCCCGCTGCACCCGGAGGTCAGCCGTATGAACATCACGCACACTGCCTGGGGTGCGCCCGCGCTCGAGGCCCTGCGAGCGCTCGTCGCCGAGGCGCAGCGCGACGACTCGCTCGCGCCCGTCACCGTCATCGTGCGCGACAACATCGCGGGTCTTACGGTGCGGCGCGCCCTCGCGCGTGGCGTTGATGGTCGCCTGGGTGTGGCAGCGATCACGACCGTCACGCTCCCACGTCTCGCCGAGCTGGAGCTGGCGCGCGCGGGGAAGACGAGTACTCCCGTAACGACCGCGACGCTGACGATGGCATGGCGAGCCGAGCTCGCGCGCGAGCCGCTGTCGCTCGCGCGGGTGGCCGAGCATCCGTCGACCGTCCGCGCTCTCGTCCGCGCACACCGCGAACTGCGCCGCGTCGATGCTGCCAACCTGCAGGCGCTGGCGGGCCAGTCCGAGCTGCTCGCCGATGTGGTCGCGCTGCACCGTCGTGTGCTCGCGCGCCTCGGCGAAGAGCGGCGGGATGAAGCGGCGCTCGTCGAGGCTGCGAGCATTCTCGACGGTGGCGGCCGCCACCTTGGCCGGATCATCGACTTCCTGCCCGCGCGGCGCACGCCCGCCGAGCAGCGCTTCGTCACGCAGCTGACCCGCGGCGCCGACGCGCACGGGATCTTCGCGGGTGAGGCAGAGGTCATGGCATCCGAGGTCTTGCACGCCTCAGACGCCGACGAAGAGGTACGGGCCGTCACTCGTCAGGCGTTGCAAGCCCTCGCTACGCACCCCGGCCCTCGACTCGCGATCCTCTACACGGCCCGCTCGCCCTACGCGAGTCTGCTGCACGACCGCTTCACGGAGGCCGGGATCTCCTTCAACGGTCACGGCGTGCGCCCGCTTCGCGACCGCGCAACGGCGGATGCCTTCCTGACGCTGCTCGCTCTGGATGGCGCCGACCTTCGCCGTCGCGAACTCTTCGACTGGCTGGGGCGTGCGCCGATCCGCCTGGCGGCCGCCGATCGCATGACACCGCCCCGGTCCGCGTGGGAGCGCATTTCACGCGAAGCGGGCGTCATCGGCGAAGACCACTGGACGACGCGTCTTGACGCCTTCGTGCGCACCAAGCGGGCAGAGCGAGAGGAGCTTGCGAGCGACCCGGATGCCTCGGAAGGCAGCATCCGTCATCGCGAGATGTCGATCGATCAGGCCGAGGGTTTGCGACTGTTCGTCGCGGAGCTCCGCGATCAGCTTGCGGCGGCGACTCGTGTGCAGACATGGGCGGAGCTCGGCACGTGGGCGCTGAACGCCCTGCACCGCTACCTCGGCCCGTCGCACGAACTCCACAATCTGCGCGAGGACGAGCAGCGCGCCGTCATCGCGATCGAACAGACGCTGCGCTCACTCGGCGACCTCGACGGGGCGCTGGGCGGCGGCGTGACTCCTCGGCCGGATGCGCTGCGCGACATCGTCGAGGCAGATCTCGAGGCCCGCATGCCGCGCGTCGGCCGTTTCGGCGAAGGCGTTTTCGTGGGCCATGTCTCGTCTGCGGCGTCGCTCGACGTGGCCCGCGTCTGGGTTGTCGGGCTCTCGGAAGACCTGTATCCCGGCAGACTCAACCCCGATCCGCTGCTTCCCGAGCGCGCCCGGGCGGCCTCGGGTGGCGCCTTGCCCACGGTCAGTGAACGCGTCGACGACCTGCGGCTCGCGCTCGCCGCTGCCCTTCACGCGGCGCCTGTCTCGACGGCGAGCTTCGCGCGCGGCGACCTACGCCGGAGCACCGAACGCCTGCCGAGTCGCTGGCTGATGCCGACCATTCGGGCGCTCGCCGGGCTGCCGACGCTCCCCGCGACGAAGTGGGACGACGCGGAATCTGCCCTCACCGGCCTCAGCTCGAACTGGTCAGAGACGCGCACGGCCGAGTTGCCGGCGACCGAGCAGGAGCTGCGCCTGCGTCGCCTCGCCGCGGGTGACGAGCTGGGCGATCCGGTGTTGTCCGACGCCGCAACGCTCGTCGACGCGCGCCGTAGCGTTGCCTTCACTCGCTTCGACGGCAACCTGGCCGGCGTCGCGGACCTGCCCGACCTCACGAACGGCCACACACTCGTCTCGACAACGGCGCTCGAGGCCTACGCCAAGTGCCCGCACGCGTACTTCGTCGAGCGGATGCTGGGGGTCAAGCCGCTCGAGCAGCCAGAGGAATCGGTCACGATCGCCCCGATGCACGTCGGAAACCTCATCCACGAGACGATGGACGACCTGACGCGCGAAGAGGCCCAGCGTCTTCCCGATTACGGCGGGCCGTGGACGCCGGAGCAGCGGGCGCGTCTGCGTGAGCTCGCGAACGCGAGGGCCGACGACTACGAGGCTCGGGGTCTGACTGGGCACCCGCGGCTTTGGGCGACCGATCGGGCGTCGATCCTCGCCGATCTCGACGCGATGCTCGACGACGACGACGCCTTCCGGGCAGCCGAGAGCGCGCGGGTGCTCGCGAGCGAGCTGCATTTCGGCATGCGCGGGATCGGGCCCGTGCACGTCCAGGTCGCGAGTGGTTCGGTCGGCCTGCGCGGCAGCGCCGACCGCGTTGACCAGCGCGCCGACGGATCGCTGGTCGTCACCGACATCAAGTCAGGCAGCTCGCGCGGCTTCGCCGACATCGAGCGCGGCGATCCGCTCGTGGCCGGCACGAAGCTCCAGCTGCCCGCATACGCCCTCGCAGCCAAGGCCCGGTACGGCGAGCAGCCCGTCACGGCCCAGTACTGGTTCGTGCGCAAGGATCGCGGGCGCCGCATCGCGGTGCCGCTCGACGAGGAGTTGTCGTCGCGATACCGCGACATTCTCGACACGCTTGCCGACGGCATCCGGTCGGGGATCTTCCCTGCGAAGCCGCCCGAGAAGGACGACTATCTCTTCGTCACATGCCCGTGGTGCAACCCCGACGGACTCGGGTACGGGTCGCTGCGGGACGGGTACGCCAGGAAGAACACGGATGCCGCGATGCGGCGCCTGCTCGGAGTCATCGACCCCGCGGTGGTGTCCCAGGCTGGGACAGCTGGTGCAGAAGAGGGGAGCGGCCGATGACCCTCATCGAGGTACGGGATGACACGGGAGACCGGACCGCGATCGCCAACGACACTGATCGCACCCTTTTCGTCGAAGCCGGTGCCGGCACAGGTAAGACCCACGCGCTCGTCGGTCGCGTGAAGACGCTCGTGCTGCGTGACGGTGTGCCGCTGACGCACCTCGCCGTCATCACCTTCACTGAGAAGGCAGGCGCCGAACTTCGCGATCGGCTCCGCGCCGCCCTCGAAGAGGTCGGTGCGGACGATCCGCAGTATTCCGCTGCAGGCAAGGCCGTCGAAGACCTCGACCACGCCCCGATCGGCACCATCCACTCGTTCGCGCAGCGCCTTCTCGCTGCCTATCCCATCCAGGCCGGCATGCCTCTGCTCGTCGAGGCGCTCGACGAAGTGGCCTCGTCGGTGGCCTTCGACGAGCGGTGGTCAGTCGCGCAGCGCCGTCTCCTCGATGACGAGTCGCTCGCGGCGCCGCTCGGGTTGCTGCTCGGCGCGGGCCGAAAGCTCGATGACCTCCGCTCCCTTGCGCGCGCGTTCGGCAACGACTGGGACCTCATCGCCGATCGCGTGCTCGCCGAACCCGTTCCCACGGTGATGCCCGCGCTCGATGTAGACCCCATCTTGAGGCAGGCGCAACTCCTGCTCGACCGGCGATCGGAGTGTCGGGATTCTGGTGACCGGCTGGTCACAAAGCTCGCCGACGTCGAATCCAGCCTCACCCAGTTGCGGCGTGCGACAAGCGATGTGGAGCGCTTCCGTCTCCTTGGCTCGCTGGGGATGTTGAAGTTCGGCAACTTCGGACGCAGGGACAACTGGCCCGACATCGCCGGCATGCGTGGCGCGTGCGCAGACCTCGCGTCCGAGGCATCCGCCCTCGTCGCCCGTGTCGTCGACGCCGCCGTGCGCCCCGTCGCACGCTGGATCGCGGCGTGGGTGCTCGAGTCCGCCGAGGCGCGGATCTCGTCCGGCGAACTCGAGTTCCACGACCTGCTCGTGGCGGCGCGCGACCTCCTGCGTCGCGATCCCGCCGTGCGAGAGGAGCTTCAAGAGCAGTACCGGTACCTGCTCATCGACGAGTTCCAAGACACCGATCCGATCCAGCTCGAACTCGCCGTGCGCATCGCCGGCGGGCTGGAGGCGGAGGCCATCGATTGGCGCGACATCAGCGTTCCGCCGGGATCCCTGTTTCTCGTCGGCGACCCGAAGCAGTCGATCTACCGGTTCCGTCGCGCGAGCATCGAGACCTACCTCGAAGCTCAGGAGAAGCTCGGCACTACGGTCTCGCTGAGCCGCAACTTCCGCACGACGCCACCCGTGATCGACTGGGTGAACGGACTGTTCGGGGGCGTCATCGTCGAACAGGACCGCAAGCAGCCGCCCTTCGCCGCCCTCGCGCCGTATCGCCAGGCCGAAGCTGTGGGGGCTGACGTGACGTTGCTCGGAGTCGAGGAGCATCCCGACGCACGACTGACCGCTGACGAGTTGCGCGCGTTCGAAGCAGCTGACGTCGCCGGTGTCGTCACGCAGGCGCTTGTCGAGGGGTGGACGGTGTCTGACAAGCGCACCGGGGAGTGGCGCGCGATCCGCGCGAGCGACATCGCCATCCTCATCCCAGCGCGCACCTCGCTGCCGTTCCTGGAGGCCGCGCTGAGCGCGGCCGGCATCTCCTATCGCACCGAATCGAGCTCGCTCGTCTACTCGGCTCCGGAGGTACGCGCCATGATGGCCGCGCTGCGTTCGATCGCCGACACCGGCGATGAGCTGGCGACCGTCGCCGCGCTCCGCTCGCCGCTCTTCGCGTGTGGCGATGACGACCTCTACCGCTATCGGCGCGCCGGCGGACGGTTCCGCGTCGGAACGAAGATCCCGGATGCCGCAGCGGAACTGCCCGCAGCCCTCGCCATGGACTGGCTCGGGGAACTTGCTCGTCGCAGCCGCTGGATGAGCCCGGCTGAGCTGCTGACCGAGCTCGCCCTCGAGCGGCGTGTGCTCGAAACCGCTGTCGTCACCGACGCCGCGCCACTTGCCCGCGATCAGTGGAGCCGCGTGCGGTTCGTCATCGATCAGGCTCGTGCCTGGGCAGAGGTCGAGCACGGCGGCTTGCGCGAGTACCTCGCCTGGGCGACGCGTCAGACGGAGGAGGGCGCACGCGTCGCGGAAGCGATCCTTCCTGAGCACGACCTCGACGTGGTGCGCATCATGACGGTGCACGCGGCAAAGGGCCTCGAGTTCGGCATGGTCGTGCTCTCGGGCATGACCGCACGCCCGCGCAATGTCCCCGGGGTGCAGCTGCTCTGGCCGGATGCCGGCGGATACGCGGTGCGGCTCGGGTCGGGCGTGCAGACGAACGACTTCGAGACGGCGAAGCCGCTCGACGAGCAGATGGACGACCTCGAACGTCGGCGCCTGCTGTATGTTGCGGCGACGCGCGCCCGCGACCATCTCGCGGTCTCGCTGCACCGGGCCGCCAACGCGGTGCAGACCTCGGCGCGCGTGCTGGCAGGCGGTGGGGCATTGGACGCACCCGGTGCCGTCGCCTTTGTGCCGACCGACGACCGCCTTGCAACGCCGCTCGCGTCGAACACCGTGCCATGGGCGGGGACGGATGCCTCGTGGCGCGAGTCCGTCGAGGCTGCCCGCGCGCGATCGGCGGCCGTGGCGGCGCGATCGGCGTCGGGACTCGAGGGCACGGAACCCGAGGCCTACGGCGAGATCGCCGTGTACGTCGCGGCCGAGGACGAGGCGCTGGCGGAGGTCACGGCGGGGAAGGCGAAGGGGGCACGAGACCTCGAGCTGCCACCGTGGCTCAAGGGCCGGTACGGAACGATGATCGGGCGAGCTGTGCATGGTGTGCTGCAGACGGTGGCGCTCGACGGCTCGGCCTCCGACGACGAGTTCGCCGCGGTCGTGGCGGCGCAGTGCGCGGCAGAAGGGGTGACCGAGTTCGCCGACGCTGTCGCGGGGTACGCCCGATCGGCTCTGGCCTCGCGCACCGTGGGCAAGGCATCCCGTCTGGAGCACTGGCGCGAGCTCTTCGTCGCCTCGGTGGAAGGTGACGGAACGGTGCTCGAGGGCTTCATGGACCTGATGTACCGGGACGCCGACGGTGGGCTGAGCATCGTCGACTACAAGACTGACGCGATCCCGGTAGGCGCCGTTAGAGCGCGGTCGGCGTACTACGCTCCGCAGCTGCACGCCTATGAGCGGGCGCTGACGGCGGCGACGGGTGCGCCTGTGCGCTCGGTGCTGCTGTTCGTGCGCGCCGACGGCTCGGCTGCGTGGGAGGTGGAACTTGCACCCGCGGGCGCGTAGACGCCGGGGGTCTGTGTCTGCGCTCTGTGGCAGAGTGATCGGCGTTGCGGCCACATTGGGGCACTGGGCGGAACAGTCTGACAAGCGGCGTATGCCCGGCTGGGCATGGGGATTTTCATGAACGACGAGACGGGGCAGGTCCTCGCGCACCACATCGACGGCGGAGCCGACATCGATCCCCTCGACGAGAGCCTTCGAGTGCTGTTGCTGAGAGATCGGTTGCAGGGGATCCCGGATCGACTCGATCTTGGAAGAGTGCGAATGGGGGTTCGCATGCGCAACATTCTCAGCCGCGAGGGCCTAGGGAGCTACGGCGAGATCAAGCTGATGTCGGTCAACGACCTGCTCGCCCTGAGGGGCGCGGGGGTGGGATCGGTGCGTGAGCTGCTGGAGGGCCTCATGACGGCGACGGGTTCGCCTCCCGCACCCGAGGTGGCCGCGATGGATGCTGCGCCGGAACCCAGATGGAAAGCTGACGTGGTCGAGGACCTGGAGACACTCGCGCGCTGGCATCGAATCCTCGGATCCGAGGATGTCTCGGTACTCACGGCGCCGGACGGCGTCGTCGAGCCTGCCGCGGTCGCTTCCGCGCGTGCCAGGATAGCGGCGCTCGCGGCATCCGATCTGCTCCCCGACGTGGAAGACGGTGGCGCGGCCGCCGCAGCGGTAGAGGCGGCGCTCGCCGGCCCGGGCGACCGCGAACTTACCGTGCTGCGCGATCGGGTGATGGCTGACGACCCAGTGAGTCTCGACGATCTCGGCAAGCAGTTTGAGGTGACGCGCGAGCGCATTCGGCAGATCGAGTCGAAGCTCATCGCCATTCTGACCGAGCGCACGAGGGCGGGCGACCTTCACTCCCTCGCTACGATCGCCTCCGGCGCGATCGGATCGCTCGTGGGGTTGCGAACGCTTGTGCAGCGCCACCCGACACTCGGAGAGCACGTGTCCGCCATCGGGCAGCCCGTGTGGCGCTTCCTCGATCGGATCGACCTCTCGTACGAGATCAAGGACGGCTGGTGCGCCCGCGGCACCGTGGCTGGTGCGGTCGCTCAGACGAAGAGCGAACTGACGCGGCTTGCAGCCGGGCGCTCTTTCGTCGAGCTGGCGGCTGTCGACAGCCCGGGTCTCGAGCTGTCGACGGAGTGGCTTGAGTACTGCGGGGTAACGCTGCTCCGAGGATGCGCGTTGCTCGGCCGCGCCGGCATGCCCGATCGCGCCGAGGTCATTCTCCATACTCAGCAGGAGCCGATGTCGTCCGAAGCCCTCGTCGCCGGGCTCGGAGTTGATCGGAGTGTGCGATCGCTCCGGAATCAGCTCTCGGAGGACCCCCGTTTCTCGCGAGTCGACCGCGATGACTGGGGGCTCGCGTCGTGGGGGCTCACCGGCTACCTCGGCATCCGCGCCATGATCGGCCGATCGCTGACCACCGCAGGCGGAGAGATGACCATCGACGACCTCGTCGCTGACATCACGAGCCGCTTCGATGTCTCGCCGCGCAGCATCGTCACGTACGCAACGTCGTTCCCGTACATCACGCTGAAGGGCGTCGTGCGTCGTCGTGCGCGTCGAGACATGCGGCGACCACGGCGGAAGGGTCTCGCCCAAACGCGGGGACTCTACCGCCACGACGACAGCGTCAAGCTCCGGTTCGTCGTCAACTCCGAACATCTCCGGGGCAGCGGCAGCCCGTTGCCGAACGCGCTCGGCGAGGAGATCGACCTATCGGTCGCCGAGGCGAAGACGCTCGTGCGCACCGGCGTCGAAGGAACCATCCTCGTGTCCTGGCGTGGCCCGCAGATCGTGCTCGGAAGCGTGCGCGCCGAGATCGAGAAGCTGGGGCTCCGGGAGGGTGACCTCGCATTCTTCGTCTTCGGCACCGACGGCACCTTCGGCGTCGAGCCGGTCCAAGAGAGCAACAGTACGGAAGCTCGGATTCTTGCTCTCACGGGCGACGCTCGCTCGGACGATGCAGACGTGTGGGCGACACTCGCGGACCGCATCGATTCGGCTGCAGGCGAGCGGGACGCTGTCCTCGCCGCACTGTCAGCGCGCGGGGACGCACAGATCGTCGAGATCGCAGGAACCCAAGAGGCGTATCCGGCCGTACAGAGGAGCCCGACGGAGCGAGTTGGTGAGGATCAGACCGCGATGTCTGGGTCTCCGTAACGCTCCGATCGTCACCCGGCAGCGGCGGCGAGTCAGTCGCCGACGATCTTGTCAGGCCATCGGTGCGCGTAGGTCGCCAGTCCCTCGATGTCGGCGTAGACACTGGCAAAGTGGTAGCCGAATCGATCCTCGAGTCGGCTGCGGATCTCCTTCTTGCCGTCGACCGTGATGCGATAAGTGAAGACGGGTGCATCCGCGCGGGCGAGACGATCGGTGTTCGCACGTCCGAGTCGCAGGGGGATCGAGGAGAACTCGCGCATCTGGGCGGCGGTCAGATCGTTCCACCCTGTGTCGGCGAACACGGGCGCTCCATCCAACAGGAACGCAGCATTCTGCGCGGGGATCCGAGCGTGCAGTGCAGGCGGCCGCCAGATCTTGCGCCCCGCGCCTGTTCCCCACTGCTGTACACGGCGGGCGCTATCGGACTTGAGTTGGTGCCAGCGGGGGGTGTTCGTCTTCCATAGCGAGTTCAGCTGCAGCGGCTCGTTGTCGTCGACGAACACCAGAAGGCGGCCGTCGAGGTGGTCACATTCGTCATCCCGTGACACCGCGAACCAGGCCGCGATGAGCGGATTGAAAGTGACGTCGAGGAGTCGGGTCGGCGCGCCCACGTGCTGCATCTGCGCGAACAGCGGGAGTGCCGGTGTTCCGTCGAGTCGCCAGTCGATCCGGGCGAGGCGAAGAAGCTTCTTCTCGGCGCGCACGAGATCGTCTTCGGTCGCAGGTTCGTTCTTCACCCGCTCGATGGCGCGTGCGAGCGAGCTGTGCAACCCCCAGGACGCATTTGCCTGCCCACGCCAGACGAAGCCGCGGTAGGGGTAGAGGGTTGTCAGAGTATCGACGACCCGCTGGAAATCGTCCCAGCCTTCGATGCGGTCTTCCCAGCGTTCGTAGAGGCGAGTCGCGTCGATCGGACCGTCGAATCGTGTCGGCATGACCGAGATCATGGCAGAGGCTCCGGTGCGGCGACAGGATTGCGGCTGAGGCGCTCGACCGCGTCGCGCAGGAACTGCTTGGGGGCGAATCCGGGCAGAGTCATGCCGATGTCCTGCCAGGCCTGCTCGAGCGAAATGCCATGATGGCGGACTCCGTAGAGCGCGGCGACCGCTGCCGTGCGGCTGCGGCCCTCGGCGCAGTGCAGGAACACGCGCCCGCCTTCGCGGCGGAGGGTGGCGACGGCATCCACTGCGTCTTCGAGGACGACGTCGAGGTGATTGTTTCTGTAGTCCTGGTCGATGAGCCAGATCTGGACGCTCTCGACCCTGCCGGGTGTGTGACGGCGCCCGATGCGGCAGAGGGAGACGACAGCATCCACCTCATTGGGGAGTCGATCGAGCGCGGCGATCGAACCGATCCAGACACCGTCGTCATACGGGTGCCTGAACAGGTGATCGTTGAACGGATACACGGTGGCTCGGGCGGCGCTGGGCCACCCCTCAGGGTCCGGCTTCCCGTGCCGCGCGGCGAGGCATGCGAGTCGGACGAGCTCATCAGAGCCCAGCCCGGGCCATCCGTGCAGACGGCGTTTCATCGACCAGGGCAGAGCGCTCGCTCCCCACGTCGCGCCAGCGAGCGATCCTGCGATCGCGGCAACCGTGTCGGTGTCGCCTCCCCCGCGTACCGCGCGTTCGATCACATCGCGCGGTGACGTCGCTCCCGAGAGCGCGGCAAGGGCAGCCTGGAACGCGCGGACGACCCAGCCATTGCCTTCGCGGAAGTCGCGAGGGTGCGCGTGAAGGTGCGTCGCTTCCTCGATCAGGTCGCTCCACCGATTCCGGCGGTCCGAGGGAATCCACGCCAGCTGAGCCCGGATGTCGAGCTCACCGGTCAAGATCGCGTGCCGGACGGCGAGACACCAGAGTGTGCACGCATCGACGTTGTCGATCTCCCAGTGCGTGAGTTGGGCGATCCGTCCTGCTGCCGAGCCAAGCTCGGCCGGCGAACGGTCGAGGTAGCCGAGTGCGTCCGGTCCCGTGCGCATGAGGGACCCGTTGCCGCCACTGCGCCCAGCGCCGACGTGCATCGCCTCGGCGACGTTTCTCGCGTCCTTCTCATCCGCGTCGTCGGCGAGCCGGCCGAGCACGGAGCGAGTTTGAGAGCCCACATCCTTCGCCGTCCGAGACCAATCGCGCCAGCTCCGCAGGATCGTCGCCATCGACGACTCGTCTTCGAGCTTGTGCCCGTCCGCCAGCAGAGCCAGGACCGGCATGGCCATGCTGGTGTCGTCGGTCCACTCGGCGACCTCGTGACCGAAACGGCCGACACCGAACTCAGGTGTCACGGAGTCCGAGAGCGCGGGGCCGAACTCGTACTGCGAGCCGAGCGCATCGCCCGCAGCCGAGACCACGACGGCTCCGGCGGCGCGATCGAGCTGCGGCGCGGAGAGGTGCATCAGTGTGCTCCCACCGGGGTGACGTGCGAGCGCTCGCCCGAACGCACCGAAGAGGCACTCTCAGTGCGAAGGTAGAAGAACTGCCACTTCCCCTGAACGGGGGAGTCTCCAGTGCATGTGTACACGGCGGACGGATGGGATGCCGCGGGCTGGCCCAACGGGATGGTCAGCGAAGCTCCTGTGTACGGCCCGCCGAGATCGGGCAGGTCGCCGTACGAGGCGCCGTCCAACGGGCCGCCGAACAGCTGGCACAGGACCCTGCCCTCGATGCTCTCGTTCATGTTGTGCTCCTTCGATTAAACGCATATCTGCGCTAAAGCCAGTCTGCCTGCCGTTGCCAAATTGCGCAAGACTGCGTTAAAAGCAAATGAATTGGTATGTTGGGCAGGCGATATTTGCGCGGCTCTGAGCTAAATGTCGGTGGCAGGTGACAAACTTCGAACGAGAGGGAATGGAGGAGCGCATGGTCCGTACGTCGTTGCCGGTGCAGAGACCTGGGGGAGCTGTGGCGGCCCCGGAGATGGAGCAGGCTTTCGCCACGGAGGTGGAATCATGGTTGCGCCATCACGTGGTCGCGGCGCCGCCCGTGACCTGGAGTCCACGCGGCAACGGGCTGATCGCCGTCCGTTCCGTGGACGAGATTGCCGAACGGGTGAGCGGATTGCTCACTGAAGGATCCTGGGCGGTGGCGAGGCGGACACATGCCTCGTTGTGGGCGCAGTGCATGCGAGTGGACGGGGGCTGGATCGTTGAAGTCAACGGTGTTCCCGGACCCGCCTGCTTCACGCGGCGAGTGCAGCAGGCCCGGGGTCGTCCACGTCTTTGGCAGGCCATCGGCCGTCGGCGGGTCTACGATGCCGGCCATCTGATGGCGGACTATCTGCCCCACGACGTCTTGACGAGCCCACTGCAGGTGGCGCAGATCATGTGGGCCTGGCTACGGGCATCATCCCTTCCTGATGGGTACGCATTGCGAGACCTGTGATCAGGCCGGCCCCGCGATCCAGCACGACGTCCGCTAGATGAGTTTGCAGCGAGGAGAGACGAGATGAGTATGAACGACGCCGCCAGTGGACCGAAGCAGATCCTTTACATCGACATGGACAACACGCTGGTCGACTTCCGGTCCGGCATCGACCGAATCGACACCCGACAGCACGCCGACTTCGCGGACCGGTACGACGAAGTCCCGGGCATCTTCGCCCTCATGGAGCCGCTGCCAGGGGCGATCGAGGCGTTCCATGAGCTCGCGGAGGTGTACGACACGTACATCCTGTCCACCGCGCCGTGGTTGAACCCGTCGGCCTGGCAGCACAAGATCGAGTGGGTCCAGCGGCACCTCGGCGAGCACGACGGCACGCCCGCGTACAAGCGACTGATCCTTTCGCATCACAAGAACCTGAATCGCGGGGACTTCCTCGTCGACGACCGGCCGTTCCACCGCGGTGCCGACAGGTTCGAGGGTGAGGTCATCGCGTTCGGAACCGACGAGTTCCCTGACTGGCCCACGGTTACGCAGTACCTGTTGAAGCGCGCGACCTCGGCCGGATCCGTCGTACCTGTGAAGGGCGACGCTGACGGGGGCGACGGCGCCGCTTCCGCATCATCCACGGTGCAGGAGAAGCCGATCTCCGACCTCAGCGACACGGAGCGGCTCGAGCAGTCGGCGCGCGCCCAATCGCTCGCGGTCGCCGTGCACACGGGCCAGCGCGACAAGCTGGGGGTGGACTACATTCGACACCCGGCCGCCATCAGCCTGCACTTCGACCCCATCGCGAACACCGTCGAACACTGCGCCGCCTGGTTGCACGACGTGCTCGAAGACACAGCCGTCGATGCTCGCAGGCTGCGGCTCGCCGGCATCCATCCCGCCGTGATCGAGATCGTCGCGCTGCTGACGCGTGACTCGAACACGAGCGGCGACGACTACTACCGTCGCATCGCTGGGAATGCCGCGGCGCGCGCCGTGAAGTACGCCGACGTCACACACAACACTGACCCCGACCGCGTCGCGCCCCTCGATGAGCCGACGAGAGATCGGCTGCGCGAGAAGTACGAGCACGCCCTCCAGGTGCTCGGTCTGCCATGGCCCGATCACGCCGCCTTGCGCGCGAGCAACGCGTGGGTAGTGGGAAATCCGCAGGTCTACGGACGGCGATGATCTACCGCGACAGCCACGGCAAATCCCTCGAGGACTATCCGCGCCCATCGGTCGCGGCCGACACCGCGGTCCTCACGATCGCGGGCGATCGGCTCTGCGTGCTGCTCACGCTCACCAACGACGCCACCCGCCGCGAGGAAGCGGAATGGCGGCTGCCAGGGACATTCATTCACTCCGGCGAGACGCTTCGGGATGCCGCCACCCGGGCACTGCGCGACAAAGCCGGCGTCGTCGGCGTCGAGGTGCGACAACTGCACGTGTTCGACGCGCCGCAGCGCGACGATCGCGGCTGGGTCCTCTCCGTCGCGCACTATGGCGTCGGGCGCGCCGAGGCCCTCATGACGAGCGAGCGGGTCCGTCTGGCCCCGGTCGATGAGCTGCCGCCTCTCAAGTACGACCACGCCGCGATCGTGGCGTTCGCCGTCGACTCGGTGCGGACCGACTACCGGCGCAGCCCCGACCCCGAGCGGCTGCTCCTCGCACCGTTCACCATCCGACAGCTCCGCCTGCTCCACGAGATCGTCCTCGGAGAGCAGCTGCTGCCCGACACTTTCCGGCGCACCATGCTCGACAAGCTCACGCCTACCGGCGCGCAGCTGCGCGAGGGGCGCGGCCGTCCAGCCGAGCTCTACCTGCGTGCATGACGAGGGAAGGGGCACCACATGTTAGGTGCTGTCCGTTCAGGCCCGATTCGTGGGCAACGGGAGTGGTACATCACCCTCCGCCGCTCAGACCAAGAGCCGAATATTATTCACTCGGGTTGATCCACTATGAACTCCCGATGAGGAGGCGCCCGCGCTATGTCGACGCGACGGCGGGAGTCGAACCCGCTGCGCGACCGGGTATGAGCCGGCGCCCGGAACCAACCGGATCGTCGCGATGCTCCCGCTGGGCGGGAACGTCACCACCGTAGCGGGACGCCGATGGGCGTGCGCAAGAGATTAATGATGGTTTCGCCGTGAGTCGACGGATGACGGCCGATTCGATCGGGCGGGAGGCGGCGTGGGCGTTTCGTCTCGCTTCGCTCGCTCAACGACCGGGAGGTCGGTGACCGCCCACAGGCACCGGCGCGGTGCTGTCGCGCACCATCAGCGAGGTCGCGAGCTCGACATGCCGCGAGGAGGGCTTGTTCCCCTCGGCCATCACCAGAACCGTCTGCACGGCCATTGCGCCCATCCCCTCGAGGTGCTGATGCACCGTCGTCAGCGGCGGCGTGGTCCACGCCGCCTGCGGGGTGTCGTCGAATCCCATGACGCTCAACTCCTGGGGAACACGAATGCCGAGCTGGTGGGCGGCCGCCAGCACACCGACGGCGATCTCGTCGTCGCCGGCCATGATCGCGGTCGGAGGATTCGCCGACGTCAGGATGTCGCGCGCGTGCTCGGCTCCTGTCTCGATCGCGAACTGACCCGCGCGGATCAGCGATGCGTCGATGCTCACTCCCGCGGCGTCCAGCGCCGCCTGGTAGCCGTAAAGCCGGTCGCGCGCGGCGTCGGACGCCTCGGGACCGCCGATCCAGGCGATGCGGCGATGACCGAGCTCGATGAGGTGCTCGGCGGCGGTGCGCGCCCCTGCCCAGTTGCTCGAACCCACGCTCACCATGCGCGGGTGGTGCGTGTCGACCGGGTCCACCATGACGAACGGCAGGCTGGCGTTGCTCGCGGCCTCGATCAGCCCGTCCGGCTGCGACAGCGTGAGGCCGACGAAGCCGACGACGCCTGACGCCTTCTGCTCGTCGATCCACTCGCGGGCGACGGCGCGCTGCGTGCGGGAGCCGCGGGCAGGTGCGAGGCGCGTGATGAGATCGAGGCCGGCCTCGGTGGTCGCCGCGAGCACACCCTGAAGAACGCCCAGGATGTACGGCGACGCGGGGATGTCGAAGACGACGGCCAGCGCGCGACGGTCGGGGGCCGGCGCCGGCGCCGTGCTCGGTCGGTAGCCGAGCTCCGCGACCGCCTGGAGCACGCGCTCGCGCGTGTCAGCCGAGATGTCTTCGCGGCCGTTCAGCGCCTTCGACACGGTGGCTCGCGAGACGCCGACCGCTGTCGCGACGTCTGCGAGGGTCGCGCGATGCTGCCCGGAACCGCTCACCACGGCGTCGCAAGCTCCGAACTAGTTTCGAAATCCAGTTCCACTTTCGTCCTCCGCGGGTCTCACCTGTCGGCTCGATGTTGACAGCAGCATGCTCTGCTGTCTAGCCTGATCGAACGATACATGTTGCGAAACATTTTCGCAAGTATCGAATCCACCCGCATCTCGACCAACGGAGGTCATCCTTGTCCGTCGTGACAACGCCCGCACTCATGATCGACGGACGGTCGTCTGCCGACGTGCCGCTGCATCACGTCTGGAGCGTGTGCCTCGGAGCGGGGAGGGCGAACGAGGCGCTGCGTGCGGACTGGCAGAGCCATTTCCGCGAAGCGGTGAACACGCTGGGTGCCCGCTACGTGCGGTTCCACGGCGTCTTCCACGACGACATGTTCGTGTACCGCACCTCCAACGGCGGCGGCTTCGGGCCGGCGACGCCTCTGGAGAAGCCCGTCTTCACCTTCGCCTACGTCGACAAGGTGTTCGACGCCATCCTCGACATGGGCGCACGGCCCTTCGTCGAGCTCGGCTTCATGCCGCGCGAGCTCGCCACGCAGACCGAGACGCTCTTCTGGTGGAAGGCGCACTGCAGCCCCCCGAACGACATGGGGGCCTGGGTCGACCTCGTCACGGCGACCGTCGAGCACTGGATCGAGCGCTACGGCATCGACGAGGTGCGCACGTGGCCCTTCGAGATCTGGAACGAGCCCAACCTGGTGCCGCACTTCTGGACCGGCACCCGCACCGAGTACTTCGAGCTCTACGAAGCGACGGCGAGAGCGCTGAAGGCGATCGACCCGGCCCTGAGGGTGGGCGGTCCTTCCTCCTCGGTGTTCGTGCCGGACTCGCGCTACGACGGCGAGTACCACGACAAGTCGGTCGAGGCGGCGACCGCCGAGGCGCCGGATCCCGAGGTGCTGCCCTGGAAGCCGGTCTGGATCAACGAGCTGATCGCGTACTGCGCCGAGCGGGATCTGCCCATCGACTTCCTCTCCACGCACCTCTACCCCACGGACTACGCCTTCGACACGCAGGGCGTCGGGCGGTCGATCAGCCGGGGTCGCGATGCCACGCGGCAGGACCTCGAGATCATGCGGCAGGTCATCGCCGACTCCCCGTACCCGAACGCCGACCTGCACATCACCGAGTGGTCGACGTCGCCGTCCAGCCGCGACCACATGCACGACACGGTCTATGCGGCGACCTACATCGTGCGCGCCTTCCTGCAGTGCCACGACCTCGCCGACTCGATCTCGTACTGGACGTTCACCGACGTCTTCGAGGAGGGCGGGGGCGGCATCGGGCCGTTCCACGGCGGCTTCGGGTTCGTCAACGAGCAGGGCATCCACAAGCCGACGTTCCACGCGATGGCCATGCTCAACCGCCTCGGCGATCGCATCGCCCTCCAGACTGATCACGGCATCATCACGAAGACCGAGACGGATGCCGTGGCCGCGGTGTTCTTCAACTACCCCGAGTCGATGGGCTCGCACTCGGTGGGCGGGGCCACCCGCTACGAGCAGACGCGCCGGCTCGCGGGCGAAGGACCGGCCCGCCGCATCCTCCACGTCGTCGACGGGCTCATGCCCGGCGACGTCTATGCCGTCGAGATCCTCGACCAGGAGCACGGCAACGTGGCCGAGGCGTGGCACCGCCTGGGCCAGCCGCTCAACCTCAGCCGTCACCAGGTCGCCGATCTCACGACGATCGCCGACGACCTCGACCGCAGCTCGCTCACCGTGCGGGCCGACGGCGTCCTCGAGATCGACATCACCTTGGCGCCCTGGGCCGTCATGTCGATCTCGCGCACCAACCCCTGACCCAGAGATCCCGCGTACAACGACGTCACGAAAGGACCACCATGAGAATCAGCAAGCGCGCCGGGGCGATCGCCGCCACCACCGCCCTCGCGGCCCTCGCCCTCACCTCCTGCAGCGGAGGCGGCGGCGGCGCCGGCAGCGGCGGGGGAGAGGCGACCGACGACAACAAGCCCGACAAGCTCACCGTCGCGGCGTGGATGGACTTCCCGCCCGAGCTTCTGAAGTCCTTCGAGGAGGAGCACGGCATCGAGGTCGTCGTCAACTCGTTCCCCGACGGCGCCTCGGCCCAGACAGTGCTGCGCAACGGCCTCTCGTCGAACGGCGCCGGCCTGTCGGACGTCCACCTGGTCGAGATCGACTGGTGGACCGAGATGATGGCGGTTCCCGAGGACTGGGTGGAGCTGCCCGAGATCCCCGACCGCTGGCTCGACTGGAAGGTGACGCAGGGGTCGGTCGACGGCGTCATCACCGGGTACGGCACCGACATCGGTCCGCTCGGCATCGCCTTCAACCAGGACATGACCGGTGCCGCCGGCCTTGCGGCCGATCCCGAGTCGTTCGGCGAGTTCATCGGCGGGGATGCCGCCACCTGGGAGTCCTTCCTCGACGCGGGCCGCGAATACGTCGCCGCTTCCGACAACTACTTCGTCGACTCGCTCTCGAGCGCGTTCCAGGCCGCCATCAACCTGCTGCCCGACGCCTTCGAGGACCCGGAATCGGGCAATCCGTACAACCTCGCGGACAACACCCAGATCCAGGAGCTGTTCATGACGTTCGCCGAAGCGGCGGAGGACGGCGTCTCGGCCGGCATCCCGATCGGCCACGCGGACTGGGGGGCCGGATTCCAGAACCGTCAGTGGGCCACCGTGGTCACCCCCGCCTGGATGGCCGGCATCATCGCGGAGAACGCCGACGGGGTGCCCGGCTGGCGTGTCTCGAGCACGTTCCCCGACGGAGGCGGCAACTGGGGCGGCTCCTTCTTCGCCGTTCCCGCCACCGGCGAGAACACCGGGTGGGCAGTCGAGCTGGCCGACCACCTGACCTCGGCCGACGCCGCGGTCGAGTGGTTCCACACCACCGGGCAGTTCCCCTCGCAGGTGGAGGCGATCGCGAGCCCTGACATCGCCGAGACCGAGAACGAGTTCTTCGGCGGGCAGAAGCTCGGCCAGATCTACGGCGACCTCGCCGCAGAGGCGGGCGACGCCGCAGCGGGCGGGTACCGAGGCGAGAACTTCGCGGGGATCCAGACGCTCGTCACGGACGGCATCCGCCTGGTCGAGACCGGCAGCGCCACCCCGCAGGAGGCCTGGGACTCCGTGGTCGCCGATTTCGAAGCGCTCGGCTTCGAGACCGCCGACTGATCCACAGATCGCGGCCCGGCGCGCTCCGCGAGCCGGGCCGCGATCGCCCGACATGGAACAGACATCACGGAAGGCACGAAGGATGGCTCTTCAATCAGCGGCACCGCGACCGGTGCGGCGGGTCGGCTGGGGGCAGCGCCTCTCCCGCTGGGACGTCAAGCTCTCGCCCTACCTCTACGTCTCGCCGTTCTTCCTGCTCTTCGCAGTGTTCGGGGCGTTCCCGCTGTTCTTCAACATCGTCGTGGCGCTGCACGACTGGCACCGGCGCGCAGGGATGGGCGACTTCGTCGGCCTCGACAACTTCGCCTGGGTGCTGCAGCAGCCGCTGTTCTGGCGCTCCCTCGAGAACACGATCTCGATCTTCCTGCTCGGCGGCGTCCCTCAGCTGATCCTCGCGCTGTTCATCGCGTCGATCCTCGATCAGAACCTCCGCGCGCGGACGTTCTGGCGGATGAGCGTGCTCATCCCGTTCGTCGTCATGCCCGTGGCCACGTCGATGATCTTCGGGCAGGTCTTCGGCCAGTTCGGCATCCTGGTGCCGAACCTGCACGCGCTCGGCCTCTTCACCGAGAGCAGCTCGCCGTTCTTCCAGGAGCGCCTGCTGTCGCACATCGCGATCGGGTCGATGGTGGTCTTCCGGTGGACGGGCTACAACGCCCTCATCCTCCTCGCGGCCATGCAGGCGGTGCCGCGCGACCTCTACGAGGCCGCGACCGTCGACGGCGCGGGCCGCAGCCGCCAGTTCTTCTCGATCACGATCCCGAGCATCCGGCCGACGCTGATCTTCGTCATCCTGACGATGACCATCGGCGGGCTCGAGATCTTCGACGAAGCGCGCCTGTTCGACGGCGGCGGCACCGGCGGGGGCGCGGGCGGCACCGACAACCAGTGGACCACCGTGATGCTGTACATGTTCAATCTGGGATTCGGGGAGTGGCAGGACCGGTTGGGTCAGGCGGCGGCCGTCGGCTGGATCTTCGCCTTCATCATCCTGATCATCTCGCTGCTGAACTTCGTCCTGACGCGGGCGATCTCCTCGTCAGACGCCCCGCGCACGGGCCGAACACGACGTCGAGCCCGCGGCGCACGGATGCCCCAGCCTGTTCCCGTCCCCGCCACGGCCCCCGTCGAGGCGACCACGTCACCGGCTGTGGCCGACGACGCCATGGAAGGAGCGCGCCGATGAGCACGGCGTACATCGAGAACACCGCCGGTCGAGGGGCCGCGCGATACGCGGCCAAGCGCGCGTCGCGCGGCCGGCCGATCGCCGCGCACCACCCGTCGGCCCGCCGCCCCGGTTGGGTGACCTACGCGATCCTCGGCGTCGTCTTCGTCATGTCGGTCTTCCCGCTCTATGCCGCGGCGATGTACGGCTCGTCGACGACGACGGAGATCTCGCGCGCCGTCGGAACCCTGCCTCGCTGGCTGCCGACCGCCACGCTGTTCGAGAACTTCGGCGCGGTGGTCGCGGCCGAGCAGTTCAGCATCTGGCTCGCCTTCGGCAACTCGCTGCTCGTCGCCGTCGCCGTCAGCGCGAGCGTCGTGTTCTTCTCGACGCTCGCGGGATTCAGTTTCTCGAAGCTGCGGTTCCCGGGCCGGCAGGCTCTGTACGTCGCCGTACTCGCCACGTTGATCATTCCCGCGCAGGTCGGGACGATCCCGCTCTTCGTCATGATGAACGAGTTCGGCTGGATCGACTCCGTCCTGGCGCTGATCGTCCCGGGTCTCGTGGGCGCCTTCGGGGTCTTCTGGATGACGCAGTACCTGCAGGAGGCGCTGCCGTATGAGCTCATCGAGGCGGCGCGCGTCGACGGAGCCTCGATGTTCCGCACCTTCTGGTCGATCGCGCTCCCGGCGGCCCGCCCGGCAGCGGCCACCCTGGCGCTGTTCACCTTCATCGGCTCGTGGAACAGCTTCTTCTGGCCATCGGTCGTCATGCGCTCGCAGCTCACGATGCCGCTCGTGGTGCCGCAGCTGCGCGGGGCGTTCACCTCTGACACGGGCCTCGTGATGGCCGGCGTCTTCCTCGTGGCGCTGCCGCTGCTGGTCGTCCTCGCCCTCGCGGGCAAGCATCTCGTCGCCGGCGTCATGGCGGGCGCGGTCAAGGGGTAGGCCGCTCCGAGGTGCGCTCTGCGGCCTCGTGGGTTACGTGCTCGAGGTCGTCCGCGCGCCGAACATGACCCGACGGTGCGGTGGATAAACCGGAGGTCGGATGCCGCGGCGGACGCGGCATCCGTCGTCAATGTCCGTCGTGGCTGACGACCGGGAGCACCGTGCCGTCGGCGTCGAGGAGTGCGGCGCCCTGGCATGCGCCGAGCGCGGGAACGACGAGCACTGTCACGACAGCAGCCGCAGCGATCACGCCCCCGAGGCTCGTTCGCCTCGAAGGATGCCGGCGGCCCCGGAGGATCCCGCACGCCACGACGACTCCGAGCGCGATCTCCAAGGCGATCGCGACGACGCTCGCTCGGCCCGGCGCGGTAGCGAGCAGCACCAGCGCCACGAGTACCCCCACGGACACGCCGGCAACCGCCCCCCGCGGTGCCGGCGTGCGATCGAGGGCGAGGCTCGCAGCTCCCCACGCCAGGGCGCCGAGGCCCAGCACGACGGAGAGCACGCCGAGCACTCGCGAGAGGGTGTCGGCCTGGATCGCCACGATGGCCGCGGCGCCGAGCGCGATCTCAACGAGCCCCAGCCCCCACGCGGCGACGGGCACCCACGACGGTGCGCGGTCGATGCCGCGCTCGGTCATGGGTGCCTCGCGCCGCACGATCACGCGGTCGCGACCCGCGACGACCGCTCGGCGCCCAGACCGACACCGAGCAGGACGAGAGCGCTGGCGAGGTGCAGGAAGTGGTCGGGGGTGTTCAGCGCCAGGATGTTCGCCGCGGTGCCGACGAGGAAGAAGCCGACCACGCCGAGGAGCAGGTACGCCGCGCCGACGGTGATGTTCACGATCTTGGCGGGGCGGACGCCGCGCAGACCGGCGATGAGCAGTGCCGCTCCGATCAGGAGGTGCGCGATGTTGTGCAGCGGGTTCACCTCGAAGATGCCCAGCAGCAGTCCGCCCTCCGTGGCGATGAAGCTGACGCCGCCCGTGAACGCGAACCCGAGCAGGCCGACGAGCAGGTAGACGGCGCCGAAGACCGTGGCGACGATGCGGTTCGGTGACGATCCCATGGGAGACCTCTCTTTCTCAGCGGCGATCTGCCGCGCTGTGAAAGGTCTTCGGTGTGAGGGGGAAATCGGATGGGATGCTGAGGCTGAGGTTTGCTCGTGGGCTCGGCGCGTTTCGTCTCGCTCGCTGGCGCTCGCTCGCTCAACGACCGCGACAGAAGCGCCCCAGCTACCGCGGCTCAGGCCTCCGGCCGAGGACGCTCAGTGGGGACTCGGATGACGAACGTCGAGTCCCCACTGGCGCACTCGAGGTGCTCTCAGCCCGCCATGACCCGGGCGTGAAGGGCCTGCACGGCGTAACGCGCCGACCAGAACGCTCCGTGCTGCCACGCGGAGATCTCCGACATCCAGTCGCCGGCGAAGTACACGTTGCCAGAGCCGGTCTGGAGCCTCTTGAACCCCGGCGAGGTGGTGTTCGGGAACGCCCACGCACCCTCGATGTAGGGGACACGGTTCCACGCGATGGAGAACGACTGCTCGAGCTCGGTGCGGTACTTCTCGCCGTGGATCTTCACACCCTGTGCCACCGCGCGGGCCTCGCGGTCGCGCGGGCTCAGCGCTGCATAGGTGCGAGCGGCGTTGCCGGTGTTGTAGTAGCCGACGACGAGGCCCTTCTTCTCGCCGTACCCGTACGACGGGTACCAGATGTGCTGCAGGTCCATGTCGGTCTCGGTGATCCCGCCGTAGATGCGGTGATCGTTCTCCCACCACCGCGAGCGGTACTGCAGGCCGATCTTGCCCGCCGGCGACGCCGCCGAGAACTCGCCGAGCGCAGAGTCGATCTCGGTACCCCAGTTCGTGCTCCACTTGCGCATGAGGTGCGCCGGTGCGGTGACGATCGCGAAGTCGGCATCGATGACGCGTGCGGGCCCGTTGGGCGGGCTGTACGTCACGGACACGCCCGACGCCGTGTTCTGGATGCCGGTGACCGGCGACTGCAGGTGCACGTTCTGCCGGCCTATCGCCTTCACGAAGTAGTCGTAGATCGTGTCCATGCCACCCTTCGGCTGGAACATCAGCATGGCCTGCTCCCAGTTGATCTCGAACGGGAAGTAGTTGCCCATCCTCGTTCCGAGAACCTCGGATATCGTGCCGGGGCCGGGAAGGGGAGTCCCGTGCTCGTTCCAGGCGGAGGGGTAGACGGAGTAGCCGCGGTTGGAGCCGCCCTTGTACGTGCCGTCGGCCTGGAGCGAGCCCCACCGGCTGAGGAAGTCGCGCAGCCGCTCTTTGTCGGTCGCCGTGAGCTTCTGGTCGAGCGCACCCTGATCCGTGGCATGCCTGAGGAGCTCGGAGGTGTAGCCGAACCAGTCGGCTTTGGCGGTGCGGTAGCGGGTCGGGTTTCCCGGCGTCGAACCGGCGCTCTCGTTGTAGAGGTAGGCGTCGGCGTTCGCGTTGGTGAAGACCTCGTACGGCACACCGAGCTCGCGGAGGTAGTCCATGGTGACCATCCACTGCGCGATGCGTCCGGCGCCCGCATTCATGTAGACGCCGTTGTCCCACTTCGCGGTCTGGGTGTGCCCGTCGAGGTCGGTCTCCTTGTCACCCGGCCGGATGGTGAGGGTCCGGCCGCCGGCACGGTGGCGCGCCTCGAGAACCGTGACGTGGTAGCCCGCCTTCTGAAGTTCGTACGCGCTTGCAAGGCCCGCGGGGCCGCCGCCCACGATGACGACCTTCTTCGACGAGCGTCCCGTGAGGGAGAAATCGCTGCCGCTGGGCGGCGTCCACGACAGTGAGGCGGCGTCCGCCTCGGTCGGCGCGAGGCCGAGTGCTCCCATCGTCGCGAAGAGCACGCCGGCGGTGGAGCCTGCGCCTACCGCATGAAGGAAGCTGCGGCGCGAAACGCTCGCGGGTGTCTGAGTTTCCACGTAATAACCCTCTCGATCTCAACGCATCACCCTGCGAGGCGACCGCCGCCCGCGAGGCATGATCAGTGCGTCACGCGCACATATGGGCAATATGCCAGTGCGGGAACTCGCCCCCATTTCGTCCGCTTTGCGGTGATGTAAACCGTTTGATTCCGGAATGCCGCCGGGCAGCCCGCCGAGTCCCACGTCGCGTCACAGCCGGGACTCGCCGATGACCTCAACGGGAAACATGCGAATGCGAGGCTTCATGCGCCATGACGCATGCACCAGCCCGGCTGGTGCTGCCTGGAACTCGAGGAGACCCATGAAGACCCGCTACAAGATCGCGCTCGCCGTCGCCATCACCGCTGGAATCGCCGTCCCGAGCACCGCGGTCGCCGCTGACGCGCTGTTCCGCCCGAAGCCGACCGAGGCCGTCCCCTTCGTCACCGGTGACACCCCGTCGATCGCCGATGGTGTGGCCCTCGGCAAGAACGTCGCCTGGTACAAGTCCTCGGGCCTCGGGCCCTCCGCGCTCAACACCACGCCGGGTATCTCGGCCGAGGCTCGCTACATTCCTACGGACGTGTTCCCCGGTGGCGCACTGCCGGCGGGTGTCACGATCACCGAGGCGCAGTCGATCAACGCTCTCATGAGGATCGGCGAGAACCTGAAGAAGGCGGGCCTGTCCTACGAGGACGTGACCTCGATGCGAGTGTTCCTGCAGAACCCCGCCGGTGAGCAGGCGGCGGACTTCGCCGGCTGGAACCGCGGCTACCGGCAGTTCTTCGCGAACACGAACCTGGCCACCGGGGAGACCATGCAGGTGCAGTTGGGATCCGTGGCCGGCGCGCCGAAGGTTGTGAACCCCGCGCGTCCGTCCCGGTTCACGATCGAGGTCGAGAACCTGCCGGTGAACGGATGGCTGGTCGAGGTGGAGGTCGACGCGGTCTACCCCGAGTGACTGGACGGCGCTGCGGGGGCGGACTGTAGTCGATAGCCGACCCCCGCATCGCCGGTTTGCGACGGCATGGTCCGACGCGGTGAACTTGACCAGTGCCCACGACCGACGACCTCGCCGACGAGCTGGCGATCGCCGTCGGCGGAGCCGACATCTTCGCCGTCTATCAGCCGCAGGTGTCGTTGGAGAGCGGGTCGATCGTCGCCGCGGAGGCACTATGCCGCTGGCGGCATGCACGGCTCGGCGACATCGATCCCGCCACGATGATCGAGGTCGCGGAACGCAGTGGCGTGATCCACGCGCTCGGCCGAAGGATGCTCGACGAATGCCTCGACGCGCTCGCCGGGTGGCGCGAGACGGGACGCGCGTGGGCCGTCGCCGTGAACGTCTCGCCGCTGCAATTCGAGGACGAATCCTTTGCCTCGGATATCGCCGCGGAGTTCGAGCGACGCGCGTTCCCGCCTGGGTCGCTCGTTCTCGAGCTGACGCAGGACGTGCAGCCAGCCGAGGAGGGCGTGGTGCCGCAACTGCACATGCTCCGCGAGATCGGAGTGGAGATCTCGTTGGCGGGATACGGCACCGACTCGTCGTCGCTGGACCGGCTTCGCAGTGTGCCCGTCACCGAGGTGAAGCTTCCGGGTGAGCTGGTGCGGGCGGCAGCGGGACCCGCACTGGCTTCGCTGCGAGACAGCGTCGAGATCGCACACGCACAAGCGTTGCGAGTCGTCGCCGAAGGGATCGAGACGCTCACTCATCTCGACATCGCAGTGCAGCTGGGCTGCGACCGCGCGCAGGGCTTTCTCATCCGGCATCCGGATTCGGAGATCGTGTTCCCGTAGACCGTCGCGAGCGCGAGCGCGAGCGCGACGAGTGCGGCAACCGAAATCGGATGGGATGCCGCGGGCCGACGTTGCTCGTCGGCTCGGGGCTTCGTCTCGCCGCGGCTCGCGCAAAGACCGGGCTGCTGCATCCATGAGCGCTCCTCCGCCGGAATAGTTCTTCGAGGCCAGCGCCGGCTTCGAGGGGAACTGGAGGAGGAATCGCCATGCGCGCACCGACCGAGGCATTCGCCTACCGCTACGCCGACTACGGCGACGCCGACGTTCTCCATCGCCATCAATACCCACTGCCGGCGCCCGGGCCGGGCGACGTGCTGGTCGAGGTGATCTCGACGGCGATCAACCACATGGACGCCTTCCTGCGCAACGGCAGGGAGGACACCTGGCACGACGACCCGTGGCCGCGGCTGTCGGGCAGCGACTTCGCCGGCATCGTCCGCGGCTGCGGCCCGGGCGTGACCCGGCTGCGGGTGGGCGCGAGCGTCGTCGGGCACACCCGGACGGGCGCCCACGCGAGCCACATCATCGTGCCGGCCGACCAGCTCGTGGCCAAGCACCGGAGCATCGAGTGGGAGGTCGCCGGAGGTCTCTTCCTCGCCGGGGCCACCGCCTTGGAGACCCTCGATGACCTTCGGATCGGCGCCTCCGACACGGTGGTCATCTCCGCAGCGGCGGGCGGCGTCGGCAGCATCGAGGCGCAGGTCGCGAAGCACCGCGGCGCCCGCGTGATCGGCACGTGCGGCGAGCGCAACTTCGACTACCTGCGGCAGCTGCACATCACGCCCGTGAAGTACGGCGAGGGGATGGCGGACCGGATCCGGCGGCTCGCGGGCGGACCGATCACCGCGTACATCGACAACTACGGCAAGGACGGGAGCGACGTCGCGGAAGCGCTCGAGGTTCCTTTCGAGCGCTATCGCTCCAGCGCGGACAGGCGCGAGGTCGAACTGCGGATGCTCCGGGACGACCCCGAATCCGTTGCGCACGCGACGCAGGTGCTGCAACGGGTGGTGGATCTGGCCGGCGTGGGAGCGTTCCGCCTGCTGGTGTCGGGCCTGTACCCCATCGAGGACATCGTGGAGGCCTTCGAAGACCTGGCGAAGCTGCACGCGCGCGGGAAGATCGTCCTCGCCACACACCCGGTCACGCGGACGCGGTCGCTGCGCGCCCGGGAGATCTTCGAGCGGATGCCGTAGCCGGGGCTTTACGGCCTCGGCACAGGATCTGTCCAGTCCCTGCTTCGAGTCGCACAGCCCTGGCAGGCTGGTGCCATGCGAGAAGGAGATGCGATGAAGCAGCGCACGCTGGCGGGACGACAGGTTTCGGCGATCGGCCTCGGGGCCATGCCGCTGTCGATGAACAACGACAAGGAGTATCCGTCGTTCGAGGATGCCGTGGCCACCGTGCACGCCGCGCTCGACGCCGGCGTCACCCTCATCGACACCGCCGACATCTACGCACCGGACGGTGAGGAGATGGGCCACAACGAGCGCATCGTCGCCGAGGCGCTGCGCACCTGGGACGGCGACGCGTCGAGCATCTTCGTCGCGACGAAGGGCGGCATCAAGCTGGGCGACGGCGGCGCCAAGGTGCGCGACGGGTCGGCGGCGTACCTGCGCTCGGCGGTCGAGAAGTCGCTCGACATCCTCGGCGTCGACCAGATCGAGCTGTACCAGTACCACCGCCCCGACCGCTCGCTCGTGTACGGCGACGTCATCGCGGGTTTGAAGAAGCTGCAGGATGACGGCCTGGTGCGTGCCGTCGGCATCTCGAACGCGAGCGTCGAAGAGATCCAGATCGCCATCGACGTGCTCGGCGAGGGGAACCTCGCCAGTGTGCAGAACGAGTTCTCGCCGAAGCATCCGGGAAGCATCGACGAGGTGCGCTTCTGCGGAGAGCGCGACATCGCGTTCCTGCCGTGGAGCCCGCTGGGCGGCACCGGCGGCGGAGCGCGTCGAGTCGGCGACCGGTTCTCGGCGTTCCGCGAGGTGGGCGAGGCGCACGGCGTCAGCCCGCAGCAGGCGGTGCTGGCCTGGGAGCTGGCGCTGGGCTCGCACGTCATTCCGATTCCGGGTGCGCGGCGCGCGGCATCCATCATCGACTCGGCTCAGGCCGCAAACCTCGAGCTCAGTGCGGACGAGGTCACGCGTTTGTCGGAGTCGGTGGGGATCTTCGACGACTGAGTCAGCGGCCGCCGTACTTCGGGGTGGACGCGCGAGGGCCGCGTGGGTCTTGTCCAGTGTCGGTGCCCCGTCGTAGGGTCTCAGGCGTGTCACTCGTGAACGATGTCGTGCGCGCGTCTCTCCGCGCCGTCAATCCAAGGAGCCGATGCTCGGCGACCCGCTGAGTGTCGCGGTCGACGCTGTCGGCCGACCTTGTTCGATTCACTGCCCGTGCGGTTCACCCCGCGCGGCGAATACGAGAGACGGCACGATCATGCACGAATCCCTCTGGAGCGCCCAGCGTTTCCGTGAGTTCCTCACCCTTCTCCGCGGCAGGACCTTCGGGCCGCCTATCGAGGATGAGGAGCGTGACGAGTTCCTGCGCCAGGCGCGCGTCCGGATCGTCCCTGACGTGCAGCGCCGTGTGCTCGCCGAGGTCGGTTCCACGGTGGATGGGGATGGCGTGGCCGTCGTCGCGTTCGAACTGCTCGAGGACTGCACGTCTGACAGTCGGCGCACGTGGCTTCTCGCCAGCTCGGACCCGTGGCGTTACCTCGCCGATCTCGTCGCCCGCGAGGTGACTGCGGCGTACGGCGAAGCGGTGCGGCGCATCGGAGACGACGACGAACTCGCCGGAATTCTCAGCGCCAGCACCCGGCCTCAGCTCGAGGCGGGCGCCGAGGAGTAGGGGAGAGCGAGGGACGAGCGTGCCGAGGGGCGACCGTCGGGTGGCTCTCGATACGCTCGTTCCTCGCTGCTCAACCCACAGGAGACAACGGATGCCGCTTCTCGACCACCTCGGAATCACCGTCGACGACCTGCCCCGCGCGGTGGCGCAGTTCGACCCGGTGCTCACGGTGCTCGGGATGGAGCGGACGGATGCTGACACCGGGAGCTCCTGGTACATCGAGGACGAGACCGAGCTGATTCTCTTCCCGGCCCGGGAGGCGGGAACCGGCCCACACCGGCATGGGACGGTCGGGTGGCAGCATCTCGCGTTCTCCGTCGACTCCCGCGAGGAGGTCGACCGGCTGCACGCCATCGCGATCGCGGCGGGGTGGGTCGCGGTGCGGGAGCCCAAGCTCTACCCGCGGTTCAACGACCGCTACTACGCCTCGTTCGTCGAGGACGACAACGGCATCCGCATCGAGTTCATGTACAACCCTCCGAAGGAGGAACCAGGCGTCTGAGCCGGGTGGGTTCGGGCACTCTGTGTGCGCATGCCCTGCCCGTGCGCTCAGCCGCCGATGAGTGCGGAGATGAGCCCGCTATAGGCGTTCCCTGCCACCGCCGCGGCGATGCCGATGCCTGTGATGAGCGCGCCGGCGCTCCAGAGGCGACGCACTCGATGTGCCTGTTCGACGTCGCGCTGCAGGGACTCGAACGCAGCCACCTGGTGGGTAGTGGAAGCGGCAGGTTTCGGCATCCATGTCTCCTGTCGAGCGACGGCGGTCGCAAGGCGCTCGCGGTCAGTCGGCGCGAGAGCGGCTTGCCGACGCTTCAGCCATCGAGCCAGCTCTCCTTCGCGCAGCACGATGACATCGGCGGGATGCTCTTTGAACGTGATGTCGCGTGCGCCGACGATGGCGAGGATCGGAGTCACCGTCACAGGAATGCCGGTGACCGTTGTCATCAGTCGGGTGACGCGCTGCGCCTCGAAACGCGCGTTGCGGAGATGATCGGTGGGCTGACCGTTCACAAGGAGGCGGCGGTTTCCGACCCACATCGTGGCGTCTTCGTGGAACTTGGTGTTGACCGTGAAAAGGCCGGGCGGCCCTAGGGCGACGTGATCGATGTCGCTGCCGCGCTCGCCGATCGGCACCGAGTGCAGGACGGTCCACTCGTCGCCGAGAGCGTCCAGACGCTTTGCCACCCGACGCTCGCCGAGGGCGCCGAGGTACCACGGGCGCGAGTCGGCGGAGAGGGGCGAACGGCCGAACAGCTTCGCCAGAGCGGAGCGTGGAGCGACGGATGCCTGGGCGCTGAGACATGCGGTGATCACAGAGGCCGCGGGCACTCGTGCGAATTCGGTGGAGGGCTCGGGCTCGCTCATTGGTGCGAGCATACGGCGGGTGATTGACGCAACTCGTGCGGAAGGTGCGGGAAGGGTCGTCTCGAACGTTTCTCGCTCGGTCAAACGATCGGACCGTGGTTCCGCCGAAGGCGTCGAGCGCGGCATCCGACTGCCATGCTGTAGCCGTGGCGCAACCCAACGATCTCCTCGCCGTCCTCATCGACGCTGACAACGTGTCACCTGCGCGGATCGGCGCGGTACTCACCGAGATCACGCAGTACGGCATCGCCTCCGTGAAGCGCGTGTACGGCGACTGGACGAAAGCGAACCTACGGGGATGGAAGGATGCCGCGAGCGAGCACGTCATCCACCCGATGCAGCAGTTCGACAACACGGTCGGTAAGAACGCGACCGACAGCGCGCTCATCATCGACGCGATGGATCTTCTGTACACGCGGCGGTTCACCGGCTTCTGCATTGTGTCGTCAGACAGTGACTTCACGCGGCTCGCGTCGCGGATCCGGGAGGACGGGGTCACGGTGTACGGGTTCGGCGAGCGGAAGACGCCGGAGGCGTTCCGCAATGCCTGCGACCGTTTCACATACCTGGACGTGTTGGTCGAGCCGGATACGGGAGTGGAGCCGGATGCCGGAGCGGTCGCCGCAGTCGTGACACGCGTGCCGGGGAACAAACTCCGCGGTGACACGAAGCTCCTGTCGACGATCCGTCAGAGCATCGGCACCGCGTCGGGAGACGACGGATGGGCGAACCTGTCGGCGGTGGGACTGCAGATCCGCAAGCAGCTTCCCGACTTCGATCCCCGCAACTGGGGCTATGCGAAGCTGTCGGAACTCCTTCGCGAGTTGGATCGCTTCACGTTCGAGCAGACGAACGGGGGCGGCGGGGTGCGGGTGAGAAACCGCTGAGCAGTGCACGGCTCTTCTCAGCGGGGATCTGCCGTCTTGCGGTCGGGCGAGCTCGACGCTCTTGAGGTCTGCCAGGGGTAGTGGAATCGTCGGAGTCCCCAGCGATGATGCCGGGGGCGATCGGCGAAGGGGCGCATCCGATGTCCGACGAGCAGTTCCTCACCATTCCGTCGATTCCCGGTGAGGTGAAAGACGATCGCCATCCGGGGTCGATCGAGGTCCTGAACTGGAGCTGGGTGGTCTCCCACGCGACATCCGGCGGGGCGGGCGGGGGAGGTCGGGTGGGCAAGGCGGAGCTGTCCGACATCATGCTGGTGCTCCGCTTCGACTCGGCCACTCCGCGCCTCTTCGATGCCTGCGCGCGTGGCAAGCGGTTCGCTGAGGTGCTGCTGTCCGTCCGCCGCAACGGGATGATCGGCGACTACCTCACTCTGCGGCTGGCCGATGCTGCCGTGACCTCCGTCAGCACCGCGCACTCGGGCGACGATCCGGTTGTTCATATCTCGCTGGGCTTCGCTTCCGTCACGATGACGTACCAGATTCAACAGCCGGACGGCTCGTTGGGTGACCCGATCTCGGTCACCCTCGGGGGACAGCAAGCCTGACGAGGCTGCGGGGTTGGCGCGTTTCGTGTTGGTCGTTGACGCTCCCTCGCTCAACGCCCCGAGGTAACCGGACTACGACGCGTCGGTCTGCCACGCCCGCAACTGCTCGACGACGAACGCGTGGTCGTCGGCCTGCGGCAGGCCGGAAACGCCGACGGTTCCGACGACGCCGACGCCGGCGATCGTGATCGGGAAGACGCCGCCGTGCGCTGCGTACGCGGTGGTGTCGAGGCGCGCGTCGTTGTCGAAGTCGCCGCCGGCGGCGCGGAACGACAGCCCGACACCGAACGACGAGCGCCCGTAGCGCCGCGCGACGCGGGTCTTCCGATCGAGCCAGCCGTCGTTGTCGGCGCTCGAGCCGGGCAGCGCGGTGTGGAACACCCGCGCCTCGCCGAGGCTGATGCCGATGACGATCGGCAGGCCGGCGGCCGCAGCGGCCTCGCGCATGCGGGAGCCGAGGGTCCAGGCATCCGTCACATCGAAGCGGGGGAGCACCACCTCGGCCTCCTCAGCTTGGACGCGGGCGAGCTGGGCGGCGATGTCGTCGGTCATGGGACGAACGTAGCGCGACCGATCGCGGCAGGGTGCGGGGCGGCGTTCGCGCTTGGGGCCGAGGACGCTGCGCGCCATTGCGTGCGACGAGGGTGGCAGTTTGCTGCGAGCGCTGGGTCGCGCGACGCCCGCGCTCGCAGGATCGTGCAGCGCTCAAGCGGAACACCGAGGCGGTGGTCGAGCGGGGCATCTCGCGTGATGTGGGGGAGGCGTTCAGCAGCGATTCCTCCACAGGTGGGGGTTTCGTCGGTGGTTTTGAGGTTGTCCACAGAACCAGTTCTGACCTGGTCTTTTGAGGTGCTACGGATGTCGGAACCCCTCACCAGAATGGGTACATGAACTTCCCGCTCGCCGACCTCGAGGGCATCGCCGATCTGCTCGGCGACACCCTCGGCTCGGCGCTCGGCGGCGAGGCGCACCGGGCCCTGTCGAACCGCGAGCTCGTGGATGCGTTGGGTGTCGTCGAACGGCTGGGACGGATCACGGATGCTGCGCGCCTTGCGCTCGCCGGAGAGGTCGGGCGACGCGCCGACTCGGAGTTCGGAGACGATGCCATCACTGCACAGTTCGGGTGCGGATCGGCGCAGGAAATCGTGGAGCGGACGACGCTGGTGTCCGCCGCGACAGCGCGGGCACGGTTGCGAGATGCGAAGGCGATCACCGGCAGGATGACGCTGACGGGGCAGACACGCCCGGCACCACTTGAGCATGCGCGTGCGGCACTTGCGGCGGGGCGGCTCAGCGCCGATGCGCTGACCACGATCGTCGACGCACTGCGGCCCCTCCAGGGGCGGTGCTCGGTCGACGAGCTCGAGGCTGCCGAGTTCGAGCTCGTGGGAGCCGCGGTGGGCGATGCCGAGGCGCCGGCGTGCGGCATCCATGAATTGAAGGTCATGGCGACCACGTGGGCGTTGTTCCTCGATCCGGATGGTGCACTCCCCGATGAGGAGTACTCGGAGCGGATGCGTGGGATCCGCGTCAGCCGACTGTCGCGTCGCGGACTGCGACGGATCTACGGCGATGTCACGGACGACGTCGCGGCGCAGTTCGACCGGCTCGTGGACGCGCACCTCAACCCGCGTGTGCAGGACCGTGGGCCGCGGTTCGTCGATGCAGAGGCTGAGGCTGACGGCGTGCCCGACGACTGCGTGCCGGATCCGCGCACTATCGACCAGAAGCGCCATGATGCGTTCGCGTCCATCCTGTCGGCGGCAGCCGGCGCGGCCGAGACTCCCACGTTGGGCGGTGCCGCACCGACTCTGATCATCACGACGACCGAGGAAGACCTGGCCACGCCGAAAGGTGTTGCGTTCGTCGAGAGCGCGGCCGGGCCCGTGCCGGTTCCGGCGTCGTTCGCCCGGCACGTCGGCTGCCACGGGACGATGCACCGCGTGACTCTTGCGGCGAACGGCGCGATCAAAGCGCTCCGCATCGAAGACCGCGTGTTCAACCACTGGCAGCGCAAGGCGATCGGCGCCCGCGACGGTGGCTGTGTCATCCCGGGCTGCACCGTATCCGCCGCCTGGTGCGAGGTGCACCATGTCATCGACTGGGCGAAGGGTGGCCCGACCTCCGTCGACAACGGCGTCCTGCTGTGTTGGCACCATCATCGCGGCATCGAGACCAGCGGTTGGGAGATCCGCATGGTCGACGGCGTGCCTCACGTGCGACCACCTGGCTGGGTCGACCCGCAACGACGATGGCGAGAGCCCAACCGGCTCCTGCTCAATGAATTGAGACGCGCGAGGTCCGCGTAGACCCCGACGTTCGCGCCCCGTGCGCCGACCCCCAGAGATTCAGATGCGGTGGTGGTTGCCGCGGCACGGGTCGACGGCTGGGTTGGGGTGTTTCGGCTCACGAGGAGGTTGAGCGTGTCGAGGCGCCGTACGGTCAGGAACCGGTGGGCGAGGTTGCTCGTTGGTCCGGGGCGTTTCGTCTCGCTCGCTGGCGCTCGCTCGCTCAACGACCGAGGGCCCCAGCCTGCTGACGTTCGTTGAGCGGAGGGCGCTCTGGCGCGCGAAGACGAACGTCGCTACTTCTGCGGGACGCCAGGGGCGTTTCGTCTCGCTCGCTGGCGCTCGCTCGCTCAACGACCGAGGGCCCCAGCCTGCTGACGTTCGTTGAGCGGAGGGCGCTCTGGCGCGCGAAGACGAACGTCGCTACTTCTGCGGGACGCCAGGGGCGTTTCGTCTCGCTCGCTGGCGCTCGCTCGCTCAACGACCGAGGGCCCCAGCCTGCTGACGGTCGTTGAGCGGAGGGCGCTCTGGCGCGCGAAGACGAACGCCTCTACTTATGCGGAACGCCAGGGGCGTTTCCTCTCGCTCGCTCGCTGGCGCTCCCTCGCTCAACGACCTGCCAACTCACGCGGGCAGCTGCCGCTCTCGCTCCTTCACGCGCTCTGGCGGCACCGGTGGCGCGGGCTTGTCCAGGGCGCGCAGCATCCGTTCCAGGGTCTCGCGCAGCTGCTCGCGGGCGGGTGAGGCGAGGTCGGTCGTGTACTCGACGCCCTCCGGGATCCACGACAGGCCGTACATCGTCTCGCGGAAGTCGCCGCCACCGACCGGCCAGCGGGTGCGGCCATCGCCCTCATCCGAAGCGCCTTGACCCCACTGCCCGAAGTAGTCGCGCATGGTCTCGAGGGGCAGCTCCATCACCGCGTCCGCCTCCACCGCCTGGCGCACCCACGATCGCGCGACGAAGATGAACTCCTCGATCTGCTCGGGCGTGAGCGGCTTCGGCTCGAACAGCACGCGGGTGTGCTCGACATCCGCCAGCCGGTCGACGCGGAAGGTGCGCCAGTCCTCCTTCTCGAGATCCCAGCACAGCAGGTACCAGTGGCGGTCGGCGGGGGCGAGCGCGTGCGGTTCGACACGGCGATGGGTGACCTCCCCGGATGCCGCGGTGTACACGAAGCGCACCCGCTCGTGGTCGCGCGTGGCCAGGGCGAGTTCTCCTAGCACCTCTCCCGAGACGGCCGCACCCGCGTTGAGGCCGGCCGGCTGCACGGCCTCGGCCAGCGCCGCCACGCGGCGGCGCAGGGGAGCGGGGAGTACTTGCTCGAGCTTCGCGAGGGCGGTGATGGTCGTCTCGGGACCGCTGACGAGCCGTTGGGACGCCGCAACCCGCAGTCCGATCGCCATGGCCACGGCCTCCTCATCGGTGAGCAGCAGCGGGGGCACCGCGCTGCCGGCCTCGAGGCGGTAGCCGCCTGCGGCACCCGGCGACGACTCGATGCGATAGCCCAGGTCACGCAGCCGCTCCACGTCGCGACGAACGGTGCGCTCGGTCACGCCCAGGCGGTCCGCCAGCTCGGAGCCGGGCCAGTGGCGGTGGGTCTGCAGCAGGTTCAGGAGCGAGAGCGCTCGCGTCGTCGTATCGGACATGATTCAAGATTGCCCTAGATTGCGGACCGGAACTGTCCGCATTGGTTCCTAACCTGAGGTCATGGCGAACGAATCGATCATCCAAGCGCAGGGACTCACCAAGCGCTTCACCGTGAAAGGCAAGACCGTCGAGGCCGTGACCGACCTCACGTTCGAGGTGGCGCGCGGCGAGCTCGTCGCGTTCCTCGGACCCAACGGCGCCGGCAAGTCGACGAGCCTGCGCATGCTCACCACCCTGATTCCGCCGACCGCGGGCACGGCGAAGGTCGTCGGCTTCGACATCCTGAAGCAGCCCGCCGACGTCCGGGCCCGCATCGGGTATGTCGGCCAGCTCACGAGCGGCAGCTTCTCGCAGCGTGCCCGCGACGAGCTGCTGAGCCAGGGCGCGTTCTACGGCATGTCGAAGGCCGCCGCGCGCACCCGGGCCGACGAGCTCATCGAGTCGCTGGACCTGGCCGGCTTCGCGACGCGGTCGGTGCAGCAGCTGTCGGGCGGGCAGAAGCGCCGGCTCGACATCGCGCTGGGGCTCATGCACGCGCCGCCGCTGCTCTTCCTCGACGAGCCGTCGACCGGGCTCGACCCGCAGAGCCGCGCCAACCTGTGGCAGCACATCATCGACCTGCGCGCGCAGCACGGCACGACGGTCTTCCTCACCACGCACTACCTCGAGGAGGCCGACCGCTACGCCGAGCGCGTGATGGTCATGGACCGCGGACGCGTGATCGCCGACGACACCGCGACGCGGCTCAAGGCCGAGCTCGCGGGCGACGTGCTCACGTTCGGCTTCGCGACCGAGACGGATGCCGCAGCCGCCGTCTCCGTCGTGCAGAGGCTGATCGACCGCGAGGTGCGACGGACCGGGGAAGAGGCAGCCGGCGAAGGGGAAACCGGCGAAGGGGAAACCGGCGAAGGGGTAGCGCAGACCTTCGTGACCGTGACGGCACCCGAGGGCGACGCGCTGCTCCCCGCCGCCGTGCGCGCACTCGACGCCGCGGGGCTCACGGTCCGCACCGCGACCGGCGTGCCGCCGACGCTCGACGACGTCTTCCTGGCGCTCACCGGCCGCACCCTGCGCGAAGCGGGCGAGGGCGAGGGTGAGCCCGACGAAGCAGATGACAACACGGATGCCTCGGCCGAGGCATCCGGAACCGCCGACGTGGCGGCCGAGAAGACAGGAGCGAACCGATGACCGCCCAGATCCAGACCCGGCCCGACACCGCGGTACGGGCGAACCCGGCGCGCGACACGTGGAACGTGCTGACGCGCGAGCTGAAGCCCGCGATGCGCGACCCGTTCACGCTGATCTTCAGCCTCGTGCAGCCGCTGGTGTTCCTCGGGCTGTTCGCGCCGCTGCTGGTCGGCTCGTCGGGCCAGCCGGTGGGCGAGACCCTGCAGTGGTTCGTGCCCGGCGTACTCGTGATGATCGTGCTGTTCGGCACCGGCGCGACCGGGTCGAACCTGCAGTACGAGATGATGACGGGCTCGCACGAGCGCACGCTCGTGGCGCCGCTGGCGCGGTCGTCGCTGCTGGTCGGCCGGGCGCTCAAGGAGATCGTGCCGATCATCGTGCAGGCGCTCATCATCGTGCTCATCGCCTGGCCGTTCGGATTCACGATCAACGTCCCGGGGCTGGTGATCGGCCTCGCGCTGCTGGCGGTCTTCGGCATCGGGCTCGGCGCGCTCTCGTACACGCTGGCGCTGAAGACCAAGGACCGCGAGTGGCTGTTCTGGGGCGTGCAGCAGACGCTGATCTTCCCGCTGCTGATCCTGTCGGGCATGCTGCTGCCGCTCGACGAAGCACCCGGGTGGATGCGCGCGATCTCGACCGTGAACCCGATCAACTGGGTCGTGCAGGCCGAGCGGGCGCTGTTCGCCGGCGACCTGGGCGACATCACGGTGCTGTGGGGCTGGGTCGCCGCGATCGTGCTGGCGGTGGTCGGCCTCGCCGTCGGCATCCGGGCGATGCGCAAGAGCAGCTAGGCCTGTGCCGTCCGGTCGCTGAGCTTGTCGAAGCGCCTTCGACAGGCTCAGCCACCGGGGCTTGACGAAGCATGACGGATGCCGCGGCCCTGGGTCGCGGCATCCGTCATCAGTCGGCGGGTGACTCGCAACGGGTGTACAACGTGTTCGGCGGTCTGTCGGGAGCGCCGATAACGCACACCTAGGATCAGAGGATGACGACGGCGCGACGGCGAGGCATCCTCGCTGTCGTCACGGCTATCGTCCTGCTGGCGATGGGCGCCGGGGTCGCGTTCGTGGTCGGAGATGCGCTCGGCATCCGCACCGAGCCGGCTGCGCAGATGCAGTCCCAAGCGCCCGTGGTTGCTGCTGCGACGGATGCCGCGGCCCCGCCCGAGATCACCGCCGTCGACCTGCCCACGACAGAGCGCGTCGACGTCGCGATGGACGAGCTGCTCGACGCGGTCGCGGACGCACCCGCACGCGCCGGGACGGCATCCCTCGCCGTCGAGATCCTCGGTGCGGACGCCGGCGACGAGGCCGACGGGTACACGCTGGACGGCGACGCCGCAGCCCTGCGCATCCAGGCGGAAAGCGAGGCCGGCGCCACACGGGCGATCTACGACCTCGCCGGCCGGGTGCGCGCCGCACAGCCTCTCACCGACCTGCTCGGCACGCATGCGGCATCCCGTCTGCCGCTGCGAATGAGCGACCTGGGAGCCGTCGGCGTGACGCCCGACCCGGCCGAATGGGAGTCGGGCGACGACTACTCGCACGCATCCAAGGCGTTCGCCGCCGTCATTCAGCCCGAGGCGCCGTACATCGATGAGACCGCGCTCGCCGCGGCGTTCGAGGACTTCGACGGATTCCTGCGCCACTCGCTCGCGAACGGCATCAACGCCGTGGCATTCCCGGGTTTCGTCGAGTTCGTCACGTTCGACGACGCGCCGGACGGCGCCGTCTATCCCGAAGGCGACGACCACCGCGACAAGGCGCTCGCCCTCCGCGAGGCCTTCGCGCCGTTCTGGGAGCGCGCCGACGAGCTCGGCGTGAAGGTGTTCCTGCGCACCGACATGCTGGCCCTCACCGGACCCCTCGAGCGCTACCTCATCGACCGTTTCGGATCGCTCGACACCGAGAACCCCGAGTTCTGGGACGTCTACGCCGCCGGCCTCGACGAGCTGTACGAGGCCGTGCCCGCACTCGACGGCGTGCTGATCCGCATCGGCGAGGCGGGACCCGTCTACGACGTCGGCGGCTGGGACTACTACTCCGCGCTCGAGGTCACCACCGTCGACGCGGTGCGGACGATGCTCGGGGCGTTCACGGCGCAGGCCGAGGCATCCGATCGCGAAGTCATCTTCCGCACGTGGAGCGTCGGCGTCGGCGCCGTCGGCGACATGCACACGAACGACGCGTCGTACGAGGCCGTGCTCGACGGCATCGACTCGCCCGCGCTCATCGTGTCGACGAAGTACACCCTCGGCGACTTCTACACGTGGCTGCCGCTGAACCACACGCTCGAGCAGGGCGATCAGCGGCGCATCGTCGAGTTCCAGAGCCGCCGCGAGTTCGAGAACTTCGGCGCCTTCGCGAACGATCTCGGCCCGCAGTACCAGGCGGCGCTGCAGCAGCTGCTCGCCGCGAACGACCGCGTGGAGGGCGTCTGGGTGTGGACGCAGGACGGCGGACCCTGGCGCGCCGGACCGATGTCGCTCTACCTCAAGTCGGGCTTCTGGCAGCTCTACGAGCTGAACACCCAGGTGGCGGCTGCCCTCGCCCAAGACCCTGAGACTGACGTCGCCGAGGTGAACGCCGACTGGGCGCGGGAGTGGTTCTCGGACGACCCCGCGACGGTGCAGGCGATCACCGAGGCCATGGCGCTCTCGCGCGACGCCATCGCGCAGGGGATGTACATCGAGCAATTCGCCGACAAGCGGGTGTTCGCCATCGGGCTCGAGCCGCCGCCCATGATGTGGATCTTCGAGTGGGACATCCTCACCGGCGACTCCGCCGTGCTCGACGTGCTCTACGCGATCGTGCGCGACAGTGCTGGTACGGCCGAAGCCGGTGCTGATTCGGTCGAGGCGGGTGCCGGCGGAATCGACGCGGCGATCGCCGGCGGTGCGCAGGCGGTCGCGGACGTCGAGCGGATGCGGGATCTCGTGACCGGGACGGATGCCGCGACCTGGCGCTCGCCCGACATGCGCGACGCCTTCGTGGACACCCTGGACTACGAACTCGACACCCTGCGGCTGCTTCAGGCGTATCGCGCGATGATCCTCCACCAGGGGGAGTGGCACGACACCCTCTCGCCCGACGCGTATGCCCGGTGGGATGCCGACCGTGCCGACTACGAGGCGCTCGCCGCCGCGCACCTCGAGCGGTACGAGGGCGACATCGACTATCCCGCGTTCAACCTGACGGCCGCGCAGCTGGGTGTGGAGCGCGCGGAGCGCGACCTCACGATGGCGTGGCTCGCACGTGGCCTGCTGCTGCTCGCGCTCGCGTGGGTCGTCATCGGCATGCTCGCCGCCCGGACACGCCTGGTCGCGCGGCCCGGCGCCGCCGCGGCGCGCGCAACGTGGATCGCCTCGACCCGCCCGTGGCGGGCGCGGGAGTCGACGCTCGGCCTGCTCGAACTCGACCGCTGGCTGCTGTTGATCGTGCCGGCCGCGCTGCTGGTCGCCACACGGGCGGTGCAGACGTCGTTCCTGTCGTGGACGCACGTCGCCGTCACCATCGGCGCGTGGGTCGTCTTCGCCCTCGTGGTGCGGCTGTTCGTCTGGCGGCGGTCGCCGTGGCCGGTCATCGCCGCGGTCGGCGGGGTCGTGATGCTGCGGTGCATCGTCACGCTGTTCGCGCTGTCGTTCACGGGACCGGGCGGCTACTGGTTCGCGTTCTGGACCGACCCGGTGCTGCGCACCGCCTATATCGCGGTCGCCTTCGCGCTGTTCGTCTGGGTGTTCGTCGCCGCCGGGTGGGCGCTGGCGGCGCAGGTACGCGCGCGCCGCGCCACCGGCTTCGTGCTGGCCGCCGTCGGTGCCGGTCTGCTGATCCCGTCGGCCGTCGTGGGACTGGTCGGCCTCGAGACGGCGCTCACGCTGTGGAACGACGAGATGGGGCTGCTGCCCTGGGGCCTGGCCCGCATCCTCGGCATCACGACCTACCTCGAGATCCCGGATGCCACTCCCTGGGCCGCGGCCGCCTTCGGCGCCGTCCTGCTCGTCGTGGGCACCGCTCTGGCACTGCCCTGGCGGCGCAGGCGAGCGGTTGCCCGCACGAGCTCCGAGGCGCGCAGCGACGCGCCTGCGGCACCGTAGCGGCCGGTCGACGTTCCCTCCCGAAGGAGGGGGTACGGCACCGTCCTGTCTCGAGCACCCGCGTCGAAGGACTATTCTGGGAAGATCCCCCGAAACGATTCGAAGAGGTATTTCCCATGCGCTCACGAAGCACAGCACTCCTGTCCATCGCCGCCGTTTCCGGCCTTCTCCTCGCCGGCTGCGCGTCGACCGCCGAGCCCGAGCCCACGTCCACGTCGGCCGCATCGTCGGTCGTCGAGTCGTCGGTCTCCGAGCCCGCAGCCGCGGGCGAGCGCGTCGGCGCGGACGGCACCGAGCTCGAGGTCTGGAGCAGCATCGTCCCCGACGAGAGCGCTGCTGCCGTCCTGGACGAGCCGGAAGCCGGCAACCAGTGGGTGACCGTCAACGTCGCCCAGTGGGTCACCGACGAGGACCTCTCGGACGTCGACGTCGCGCCCGTCCTGCGCTCGACCGAGGACGAGTCGTTCTCGGCCGAGGCCGTGTCGCAGCGCTCGGTCGACGTGCCGATGACGCCGGAGAAGTCCTACACGTTCGTGTGGAGCTTCCAGGTGCCCGAGGCGCTCGTCGACGCCGAGACCCTCGTGCTCTGCGTCGGCTCGGGTGACGAGGGCTGCAGCAGCCTCGCCGCCGAGTGATCCCACGGCGCCGCCCCTTGGGCGGCGCCGGATCCACCGCGTTCGCGCCGTGCACCTCCGGGTGCACGGCGCGAACGCGTTTCGGTGGGCGGTCTGACTTCCGGCGATCGGTCGGCATCTCTTGTATGCCAATAGTTTGTATGCAAAGCTTTGGCCATGATGACGACGACTGCGACCCCGCTGGAATCGTCGGTGTGCTTCGCGCTGTACACGTCGATGCAGACGACCCTGCAGCTCTACCGCGACCTGCTCGAGCCGTGGGGGCTGACCTATCAGCAGCTCATGGTGCTCGCGATCGTGTGGGAGCGCGACGAGGTCTCGCCGGGCGAGCTCGCCGAGGCGCTGTGCCTCGACGCCAGCAGTGTGTCGGGACTCGTCGGGCGGCTCGAGCGCATGGGGTATCTGCACCGCGAGCACCGGTCGACGGATCGTCGCTCGGTGCGGATCACCGCCACCGCGCACGCCCTGGCGGTGCGCGGCGAACTCGGCCATATCGAGCGCTGCGTCGCGGAGGCCATGCAGGTCACGCCCGCCGACGCCGAGGCTGTCATCGGAACACTCCGGACGCTCCGCACCTCGATGCGCGGCTACGACGCGCGCGCGGCATCCGTCGCCTCATGAACGGCAAGGAAGGGAAACGCATGACCCTCGAAGAGATCCCCGTCACCACGATCCACGGAGAGACCACCACGTTCGGCGAGCTCACGGACGGCCGGCTCGCGCTCGTCGTGAACGTCGCCTCGCGGTGCGGGCTGGCTCCGCAGTACGAGCAGCTCGAGGCGCTGCAGAAGGCCTACGCCGACCGTGGCTTCATCGTGATCGGCTTCCCGAGCAACCAGTTCCTGCAGGAGCTCTCGAGCGAAGAGGCCGTCGCGGAGTACTGCTCGACGACGTGGGGCGTGACCTTCCCGATGGCGGAGAAGGTGCGGGTCAACGGCCGCAACGCCCATCCGCTCTACCAGGAGCTGACCGCGACGCCCGACGTCGACGGCAAGAAGGGCCGCATCACGTGGAACTTCGAGAAGTTCCTGGTCAGCCCGTCGGGCGAGGTCAAGCGGTTCGCGCCGCAGACCAAGCCCGACGCCCCCGAGGTCGTCGAGGCGATCGAGGCCTGGCTGCCGGGGGAGTAGTCCCGCCGCTCAGGCGGACGTCCGCTCAAGCGGCGCGGACCAGGTCGGCGGGGACGATGTCCTTGCCGAGCGGCATGAGCGAGATCGGCACGAGCTTGAAGCTCGCGATGCCCAGCGGGATGCCGATGATCGTGATGCACAGCGCGACGCCCGTCACGATGTGACCGATCGCGAGCCACCAGCCGGCGAGGATCACCCACACCACGTTGCCGAGGAACGATCCGACGCCGGCGCCCGGCTTGTCGACGACGGTGCGGCCGAAGGGCCACAGCGCGTACAGGCCGATGCGAAACGAGGCGATGCCCCACGGGATCGTGAAGATCAGGATGCACAGCAGCACCCCCGCCAGCAGGTAGCCGAGGAACATCCAGAAGCCCGACAGCACGAGCCAGATGACGTTGAGGAGGGTGCGCACGGGTCGATTCTCTCGATCGGATGCCGCGAACCCGGTGTGAGGCCGGGTGCAGGGCTGGTTGTCGTTCCGTTCAACAGGTCAACCGGCCTTCTACAGGAGGTTGGTTCGTTTCAACGTCCTGTAGAGGCGCGGTTGACCTGTTCGGGGGTCAGGTTCGGGCGGGAGAGGATGACGCGCGCCGACGCTCGAGGCCGCGCTGGGCGCGGCGGGCGATGCCGACGACGCCCGTGATGAGCGCGAACATGCCGAGGAGAAGGACGGCGATGGCGATCGCCGTCGCCGGGTTCAGCCCCACGAGCCACGACGTGAGCACCGCCTGTCGTGCTGGATCGAGGAGGATCCACAAGGCAGTGGCTGCGATCGCGGCGAGGACCAGCCCCCACACGATTCCCGCCCAGCGGATGCGCGGGCCGGTGAGATCCACGGATGCCGCGGGCGCGGGCCGCTCGGGCACCGCCGTCTGCGCCGGCGCCTGCCAGGCCGGTGGCCGGGTGTCGACGTAGGGCGGCGGCAGGACGGCGGTGGCCGCCGTGTCCACGGGGTCGGTGTGGGCGGGCTGGGCGGGGGCGTCGGCGCCGGGCGCGGCATCCGGAGTCTCAGGAGTGCTCATGGCGGGGCTCATTTCTCGTAGATCGTGACGCGGACCGAGCCGGTGCGCTGGTCGAGGGTGATGTGCTGCGTCGTGACGGCGTCGGTGGTGGGATCGTCGTTGCTGACGCGCCAGTCGACGGTGCCGTCGCTGCCGGGCTTCACCGTGCCCGACTCGACGTCGCCGCCGTCGGACCCGGGCAGTCGTTCGAAGACCACGGATCCGTCGCCGAGGGTCGCGTCGAGCTCGAGCACGGTGCCCGGGAAGACCTCGATGTCGGTGCCGCCGATGCCCTTGGTGAGGACGACGCCGCCGGCGCGGACGTCCTCGGACTCCGACAGCGGGCTGACCGAGATGAACGTGCTGCCGAAGGGCTGTACGAGCACCTGCTCGTAGCTGGCGGTGCCGAGATTGACATCGCCCACTGCGAAGCGGTCGGGACCGGATGCCGCCGCCACCGATCCGCCGATCACCAGCAGCACGATCGTGACGGCGGTCAGGAAGCCGCTGCGGCGGCGCGCGATGCCCGCGACGACCATCGCGAGAGCCGTGACCAGGGCGGCGGTGAAAACGCCGATGGCACCGGCGAACGGCGTGGACGCGGTGGCGAGCACCGCGAGCGCACCCGCCACGACCGCGGCGCCCAGCGCGGTGAGGACGAACGCGAAGCTCGTGCGCGGCCGTGTGGCGTGACGGAGCTGGCGACGCTCCTCCGCCTCACGGGCGAAGGCGGTGCCGGCGGCCTCCCGCTCGCGGCGCGCCTGCTCGCGAGCCGCGCGCTCGGCGTCCTGCTGGCTGCGCTGCCACTCCTGGTTCTGCGTGCGCCACGCCTCCTGTCGCGCGCGCCAGTCGGCGACCTGCGCGTCGTTCGCCGGTGCGCCGGCGGCCGTGGCCGAGGCATCCGTCGTCGCATCTCCCGTCACGGACCCGGCCGGCGCCCGACCGGCCGAGTCCGTGGCCCCTGCAGCGGCTGCCGCGAAGGGAGAGGTCGCACCGTCACCCGAATGAGGTGCGACCGGGGGGACGGGCGGCGCGGAAGCCTTCTGCGCCGCCGCCCAGGGGGACCGGTCGGCGCGTGCCGACCGGACGATGAGGAACACGAGTCCACCGATGAGGGCGACGCCCAGCAGGAAGCCGAGCACATCGAGCGCCGAGACGCCGGCGGCGCCGCCGTCCCACGCCCACGGTGCGAAGCCGGTGAGCGCCCACACGGGCCAGAGGAGCACGTTGCGCAGCCACGGCACCACCGGGACGAATCCGACGGCCGCGAGGATGAAGACGCCGGTCATCGCCTGGTCGTACCGGCCGTGGAAGAGCTCGCGAAGGTGGATACGGCCATCCGTGTCGGGCAGCAGCGCCCAGGCGATCGCGTAGACGAGCAGGGCCGGAAAGCCGAGCAGTGCGACGACCACGAAGATGCCGCGCACGATGATGGGGTCGATCCGCAGGCGCGCGGCGAGTCCGCCGCACACGCCGCCGAGCCAGGCGTCGCCGCGGGCGATGCCCAGCCCGCGCACCCAGTCGAAGAACCGGTCCGATGCGTGCGGCGCCTCGGGTGGCGCGGGCGGCGGCGGTCCCGGGTCGGCGGGGGGAGCGGAGGTGGTGTCGGTCATGGTTCCACCCTGGCCGCCGCCGGCAGGCGCCCGCTATGGGGTGATCCCCTGACCCTTCCCTGATCCTCGCGCCCGGGTGTGGTCGGGGGCGGAGGGCGGTGATTGGATGGCGGCATGCCTTCGAACCCGCCCGCCGCGGTCCCCGCGACCTCGCCGCCTGTCGTGGACGGGGCGGACGGCGGGGTTGGCGGCGCTGCTGCCGGTGAGGTTGGAGGCGGGCCGACGGCGGCGCTCGAGCGACCGACGCTCCGGCGGCCGCGGGACTGCGTGGTGTCGGGGGTCTCGTCCGGACTCGCCCGCCACCTGGGGTGGCCCGTCTGGCTCGTGCGCACGAGCTTCGTCGCGCTCACGCTCGTCTCGGGCGCCGGAGTGCTGCTCTACGCGTGGCTGTGGCTCTTCATGCCCTGGGACGACGCCGAGCCCGGCACCGGGCCGGACGCCGGCCCGACGGGCGGGGCAGTGGCCTCGGGCGGTGCAGATCACCCGGCGCACGACGCCGCGCTTGCCCCTGCGCCCGACCCCGCGTTCGGCAGCGCGCCGCTGCGGGTGCCGACGCGCCGTGCACCGGTGGCGTGGATCCTCACGGGCGCGGCGATCGCCGCCACGGTCGCGACGGTCGCCGCCATCGCGCTGTTCTCGGGGAACGGCATGGCGCAGACGTCGATGCCCGGCTGGACGGGCGGCGTGTTCATCGCGACCGCGCTCGCCGTCGCCGCGGGCGCCTGGGCGACGCTCGTCGATCGCCGAGATCCGGCCCGGGGCCCGCGGCACGAGGCGGTCGTGCGCATCGTCGTCACCGTGGTGCTCATCGTGCTGCTGCTCGCCCAGCTGACGACCCTGCAGCAGGTCGGGGTCGCCGGGTTCGTCTATGCGCTGATGCCGCTCATCGGGATCGCGCTGGTCTACTCGTCGATGCTGATCGACAAGTGGCGTGAGCTGTCGGGGGAGCGCGTGCGGCGCATCCGGGAGGAGCAGCGCGCCGAGATGGCCGCGCACCTGCACGACTCGGTGCTGCAGACGCTCGCACTCATCCAGAATCGCGCGGGCGCGTCGAGCGAGGTGGCGCGGCTCGCCCGCGCCCAGGAGCGCGAGCTGCGGGCGTGGCTCTACGACGGCGATGCCGCCGCCGACAGCGACCTCTCGACCGACCTCCGCGACTACGCGGCGGCCCTCGAGCTGGACTATCCGGTGCGCATCGACGTCGTCTCGGCCGGGCTTCCGGCCGAGCGCGCCAGCGGCGAGGTGGCGGCGGCGTCCCGCGAGGCGATGCTGAACGCCGCGCGCCACGCCGGCGGCGACGTTTCGGTGTACATCGAGGGCAACGCCAACGCGGTCGACGTCTACGTGCGCGACCGCGGCCCCGGGTTCGACCTGCAGGATGTGCCGGACGACAGGCTCGGCATCCGTCAATCGATCCTCGGCCGCATGCGCCGCGCCGGAGGATCGGCCACCGTGCGTCGGGGGGCCGGCGGCGGCACCGAGGTGCACCTGCGGTTCGGGGCGGCCGCGGCATCTGGTTCCGCGGGCGCGTCCGGCGCCGTTGCCGGCCGCCCGAACCCCACCGCTTCCGGCTCTTCACCGGGTGCTGCATCGGAGGTGCGCCGTGGCTGATGGCCGGGTTCGCGTCGTGATCGTCGACGACCACTCCATCTTCCGGTCCGGCCTGCGCGCCGACTTCGACGCGTCGATCGACGTCGTCGGCGAGGCCGCCGACGCGGCGGCCGCCGTCGCCGTCATCGAGGCGACGCGTCCCGACGTCGTGCTGCTCGACGTGCACCTGCCGTCGGGGCAGGGGGCGACCGCAACCGGCCCCGAGGCCGCCGGCGGCGAAGCGGTGATCCGGGCGGCCGGCCCCGTGGTGCCGACGACGCGATTCCTGGCGCTGAGCGTGTCGGATGCCGCGGAAGACGTCGTGCGCGTCATCCGCGCCGGTGCCAGGGGCTACATCACGAAGGGTTCGTCGGGTGCGGAGGTGAGCCAGGCGGTGCACGCGGTCGCCGAGGGCGATGCGGTGTTCTCGCCGCGTCTGGCCGGCTTCGTGCTCGATGCGTTCGGGGCGGCAGTCGGCGAGACAGCGGCGACCAGCGACGAGCTCGACCGCCTGTCGGCGCGCGAGCAGGAGGTGATGCGGCTCATCGCCCGCGGCTACGCCTACAAGGAGGTCGCCGCCGAGCTGTTCATCTCGATGAAGACGGTCGAGTCGCACGTGTCGGCGGTGCTGCGCAAGCTGCAGCTGTCGTCGCGCTATGAGCTGACGGCGTGGGCTTCGGCGCGCCGCCTGCTCTGAGCCGCTACCGCAGCATTCGGGGCGTGATCGCTCTGGGAGAGGATGAAGATCGCGTGACGTGGCCGGCATCTTTAAGCTCGGGACGTGCAAGAACCCCAGGGGAGCCCGACGCTCGGCGAGGTGCTCGGCGAGATGGTGCACCGCGCCGCGGATGAGGTCGAGGCGACACTGCCGGCCGCGGTCGCCGACGAGCCGGACGGTGTACATCAGCACCGCGTGCGCGTGAGGCGCCTGCGCAGCGTGCTCGGAGGCTTCCGAGACGCGCTGGACGCCCGCGCGGCCGAGCGCGTGCGCGTGGCCTACGCAGAGTGGGGGCGGGAACTGGGCGTCGTGCGCGACATCGAGGTGCGCGCCCAGGTCGCGGCCGAGATGCTGGAGCGGGCGGGGATCGACGATCCGGACGTGCAGCGGCGGCTCATCCGCAGCGAGCAGGAGGCCTACTCGGGGGCTCATCAGCGGCTGGTGGAACTCGCAGCCTCTCCGCGCGCCGAGGAGCGCGCGCGGCTGCTGCGCGAGTTCGTGGATGCGGCGAATCCCGTCGAGCCCGATCGCGAGGCCGCGGAGGTGCTGACCGCGGCGGTGGCGAGACAGGCACGTCGCGTGGAGAAGGCCGATTCCCGCCTCGACGGAACGGATGCGCGCTATCACGCCCTCCGCAAGTCCGCACGACGCCTGCGGTACGTGGCGGAAGCCGTCAGCGACGGCGCTCCCGGGCTGTCCACGAAGGAGATGGAGGAACTCGTGGAGGCCGGCGACGACATCCACGATGCGCTCGGCGCCCACCGTGACGCCATGCTGCTCGCACAGCGTGTGGATCATGAGGCATCCCTCGCCGGGCGCGCGGGGGAGCTGTCGCACGCGTACGACAGGATCGCCGAGGTGGCCCGCGACGAGGCCTCGGAACGCCTCGATGAGGTCCCGAAGGCGATGCGGCGACTGAAGGCCACGGCATCCCGTCTTTCGTGAGCTGCGGCGTGCCCACGTCCGTGGCTGCGAGGCCGGCAGCCCGCCCGGCCGGTGTCGGCGCGGCGACCTAGACTTGGTGGGACATGACCGACGCCATTCCGACCGCGCCGGGCGCGGGTACCGTTCGTCCGATCGTCCTCGACGCCGCCCACCCGATGGGCGCTGCGCCGCACGTGGGCGCGCGTTCCGACGAAGACCTGCTCGAGGGGCTCAACCCGCAGCAGCGCGAGGCCGTGACCTACCGCGGCCAGGCGCTGCTCATCGTCGCCGGCGCGGGCTCGGGCAAGACCAGCGTGCTCACCCGCCGCATCGCGTCGCTGCTACGCAACCGCGAGGCGTGGCCGAGCCAGATCCTCGCGATCACCTTCACCAACAAGGCTGCCGGTGAGATGCGCGAGCGCGTCGAGCATCTGGTGGGCGATTCGGCGCGCGGCATGTGGATCTCGACGTTCCACTCCGCGTGCGTGCGCATCCTCCGCCGCGAGGCCGAGCAGTTCGGGTTCACCAAGTCGTTCACGATCTACGACTCGGGAGACTCCCGCGCGCTCATCAAGCGGCTCGTCAAAGAGCACGAGGCCGACGCCTTCGGGCTCACGCCCGCGGCCACGCAGTCGAAGATCTCGAAGCTGAAGAACGAGCTGGCGGATGCCGAGTCCTACGCCCGCACGGCCAACATGAGCGACCCTGCCGAACGGGTCTTCGTCGAGCTCTTCGGCGCGTACCAGCGCGAGCTGCAGCGGGCGAACGCCTTCGACTTCGACGACCTCATCGGGCAGACGGTGTTCCTGTTCCGCGCCTTCCCGCAGGTGGCGGACGTGTACCGCCGTCGGTTCCGTCACGTGCTCGTCGACGAGTATCAGGACACCAACCACGCGCAGTACGCGCTGATCCACGAGCTGACCCGGCCGCCGGGATCGGATGCCGCGCCGATGGCCGGATCCGGCGGCATGATGATCTTCGAGGCCGAGCCGGCCGCCGAGGACGGCGCCTCGCTCACCGTCGTCGGCGACTCCGACCAGTCGATCTACGCCTTCCGCGGCGCCGACATCCGCAACATCAGCGAGTTCGAGAAGGACTATCCCGGCGCCAAGGTCGTGCTCCTCGAGCAGAACTACCGCTCGACCCAGAACATCCTCTCCGCCGCGAACGCCGTCATCGGCCACAACTTCGACCGCAAAGACAAGCGGCTGTGGACCGACGTCGGCGAGGGCGAGAAGATCATCGGCTTCACCGGCTATTCGCAGCACGACGAGGCGCAGTTCGTCGCCGACGAGATCGAGGCGCTGCACCGGGCGGGCGTCGACTACTCGCAGGTGGCGGTGTTCTACCGCACCAACTCGCAGTCGCGTGCGCTGGAAGAGATCTTCATCCGCTCCGCCCTGCCGTACAAGATCATGGGTGGCACGAAGTTCTACGAGCGTGCCGAGATCAAGGACGCCCTGGCGTACCTCGTGGCGGTGGCGAACCCCGCCGACGAGATGGCGATGCGCCGCATCATCAACCGGCCGCGTCGCGGCATCGGCGATGTGACGATCGAGACCATCTCGCGCTACGCGGCGGACCAGCAGATCACGTTCCGCGACGCCCTTGCGAACTCGTCGGCGCTGGGAGTCGGGCCCAAGATCCAAGCGGCCATCGCGCATCTGGACGCGGTGCTGGCCGAGGCATCCGAGATCATGCTTCCCGCGTCGGGAGAGCTCGCGCCCCCGACCGCGGTCGCCGACGGTCTGCAGCTGCTGCTCAACAAGAGCGGCTACTACGACGCGCTGCGGGCGAGCAAAGACGCGCAGGACGAGGCGCGTATCGAGAACCTCGACGAGATGGTGGCCGTCGCCCGCGAATTCGCACGCAACAACCCCGAGGGCACACTGCTCGACTTCCTCACCGAGGTGGCGCTGGTGTCCGATGCCGACGACCTCGAGGACGCCTCGGGCTCGGTGTCGCTCATGACCCTGCACACCGCGAAGGGCCTGGAGTACGACGCGGTGTTCGTCACCGGCGTCGAGGAAGACCTCATCCCGCACCGCATCTCGGCGGGTGAGCCGGGCGGTCCGCAGGAGGAGCGGCGCCTCTTCTACGTCGGCATCACGCGTGCCCGCAAGCGCCTGTACCTCTCACTCGCGATGACGCGCGCGCAATTCGGCGAGGTGACCGTGGCGATGCCGAGCCGCTTCCTGCAGGAGATCCCGAACGAGCTGCTCCACTGGCGGCAGTCGCCCGGCGACGTGAACTCCCGCGGCGGCACCCAGTCGCGGGCACTCAACGCGCGGCGCGGCTCCGGCTCGGGCTCGGGATTCGGCGGCTCGGGAGGGCGGCGCTACGGCGACGACCTGGTGCCGCTCGCGCGCCGCGAGCCGGCCGGCAACCTCGAGCGCTTCGCGAACAAGATCCCCTCCAAGGTGCGCGACAACGGCGACATGGAGCTGGCGCCGGGCGACCGCATCCGTCACGACGACTTCGGTGAGGGACGAGTGGATGCCGTCACCGGCGAAGGCGCGAAGCGCGTGGCGCACGTGCGGTTCGACGCCGCGGGTCCGAAGAAGCTGCTGATCAAGATCGCCCCGATCTCGAAGCTCTGACGCGGCGGCTCGCGCCGACGAGGCAGCCGGCGATCTGAGGTGCGGGGCGCGTGGTTTCGTCTCGCTTCGCTCGCTCAACGACCGGTACTCCTCGGTCGGTCGTTGAGCGAGCGAGGAACGAGCGAGACGAAACGCGCGCACCCGGCGCACACGAGTGGCTCGACGCATCGCGACGCGCTTCACTCGTTCAACCAACCGGGTCGTTTGCGGTTCGCTCGGCGAGCAGGTGGTGGTGTGCCAGGCGGCGAAGCGCGAGCATGACCGGCTCGTACATCGCCGTCCCCAGCACGGCGTACGTCACGGCCTCTGAGGGTGACATGCCCGCCATCGGCGCCACCTCGGCCGCGGCGACCTGGCGCATCGCGGCGCCGTAGCGGGCGAGGGCGGCGGGGGAGGCATCCAATCCCGCCGCACCCAGGGCGCGCAGCGCCTCGTCGAGCTGAGCCACCGCGGTGAAGTCGGCGTCGTAGGTCAGACCGAGTTCGGCGATGGCCTTCCGGGCGCGCGGGTAATCCTCTTTCCCGCCGTCGACGTAGGGCGGAAGGGCGCCGACGGCGCGCCCGAGGGTCTCCACCGCGTCGTCGAGCGGGGCGTCGATGAGCGCGAGCACCTCACGGACCCGCGCCAGCGGGAGGCCGCGCACGTCGGCCAGCGCGGCGATGAGCCGCAGCCGCGCGACGTGCTCGTCGCCGTACTCGGCGCGCGTGGCCGAGAGGGCCTCGCCCCGGGCCAGCATGCCCTCACGGATGTAGAACTTCACGGTGGCGACCGGGACGCCGCTGAGCTCCGACAGCTCCGAGATCTTCATGGCGATCCTCCGGGGTCTTGTGCTGGATAGTATAGCTATCCAATACTGGAGAGCATAACTATCCAACGGAGGTCATCATGTACCCGGTCCTCACGATCGTCGCCGGCGCGACGATCCTCACCGTCATCGGCGTGATGTCGGGCGGCACCTTCCTGCTGCGCATCGCATCGCACGGTCTGCCGTTCAACGACCTGCAGAAGGCCTTCTTCCGTGCGGGCCATGCCCATGCCGGCGTGCTCGTACTGCTGGGACTGGTGAGCCTGCTGCTCACCTCGGCGGCGGGCGCGGCGCTCCCGTGGCAGTGGGCGTCGGTCGGGGTGCTCGCGAGCGCGATCCTGATCCCGGGCGGGTTCTTCCTCTCGGTGCTGGGACGCGACCCGCAGCGGCCCGGGCGTGCGATCGCGCTGCTGTGGGCCGGCGTCGTCGTGCTGGCGGCATCCCTTCTCGCCGTCGGCATCGGCGTGATCGCTGCGGGGGTTGCGGCGCTGGGATGACCGCGGGGCCTGTTCGGCGACTCGGCTCGGCGAGCAGGTCGGAGCGGCGGGTTAGGCTCGCACAATGGCCTTGTTCTCGCGCCGTCCGAAGAAGCCCGCCGAGCAGTCGACGCCGTCCCCCGAGTCGTCGCCGGCGGAGGAGACGACGGCCGGCGCAGACCCCACCCACGACGCTCCGTCGGTGAGCGATGCGGCGCCCGCCGGTGCGGCCGCGCCCGAGCACGAAGGTGTCGCGGCCGTCGAGGGCGCCGATGCGAGCGTGCCCGCAGGCGATTCCGATGCGGATGCCGCAGCCGGCGTGTCCATCTCGGTCTCGTCGTTCGGGGGGCTCGGGGTGTCACCCGCACCCACGCCGGCTGCGGGTCCCGAGGGCGCGCCTCGGGGAGACGAGCCGATGCCGACGGGGCCCCGCCCGCGGGTCGGAACGCGCGAGTGGATGCGTACGGCGCCCGAGCCGACCGAGACGGTACCCGGCCTCCGCGACAACGTCCTGCTGCGGGCGGCGCTGGGCCGCGTCGGCGACGCACCGCAATCGCAGGCGCTGCTGGATGTCGCGCGACAGCTGATGCAGGGACATGTCTTCCTGCGGGTCAAGGGCGACGCGCGCACCCTCCTCGCAGAGGGCAAGGGGCTGCCGCTCGCGGTCGCCAACGCGGGCGAGCGCACGTTCGCGCTCGTGTTCTCGAGCGGAGCGGCGCTGCAGGCCAGCCTGAAGGCCGACGGCGACACCGACACCTCGGCGATGGGCCAGCCGGTGCTGACGGTGCTCCGGCACGTGCTGGGAAGTACGTACGACGGGATCATCATCGACCCGGCGTCGGCGCCCTCGCGCGCGGTGCTGCCCAAGGAGCTGCTCCAGCGCGCCGTCGATCAGGCGGACCCGCAGCTCACCGTGAAGACGCTGCTCGCCGCCGAGCGCACACCCGACATCGGCGCCAAGGTCGCCGAGGCGCTCACCCGCGTGCCGCTGTGGGTCGCCGTCGGCACGGCGGCGAACGGCGCGCCGGGTCTCGCCGAGGGCCGCGACGGGAGCGGCGCGCGCTTCCTCGAGATCTACTCGCACCCGCTCGAGGTCGCCGTCATGGGCCGCGGCGACAACGCGGCGCCGATCACCGCGGCCCAGCTGTCGCGCGCCCTCACCAGCGACGAGGGGATCACGGGCGTCGTGGTCGATCCGGCCGGCCCCTGGATCCGGCTCACCCGCGACGACCTCGGCCCGGTGCTCGACCTGACCCACTGACGGCTCTCGCGCCGCCTCGGATCGAGAGGCGGCTTGATGGTTGACACGCGCCTACATGCGGGTATCCTATTCAACATAAACGTTGATAAAGGATTCTGTTGAGCATGAACGATCAGGAGCTGGACCGGGCGTTCGTCGCCCTGGGTGACCCGGTGCGCCGTGCGATCATCGCGCGCCTGAGTCGCGGGCCGGCGACGGTGGGGGAGCTTGCCGAGCCGTTCGCGATCACGATGCAGGCCGTGTCGCGCCACATCAAGGTGCTCGAAGACGCCGGGCTCGTGACCCGGTCCCGCGACGCGCAACGCCGTCCCGTCCATCTCGACGCAGCGGCGCTGGAGCAGCTCACCGCGTGGATCGACCGCTACCGACTCGACGCCGAGCGCGCGTACCGCCGGCTGGACACGCTGCTCGCGACCGCGGTCGCGCCCCAGCCGGGGGCTTCGTCCGCCGCCACCGCTCACCAGGCTTGAGAACCCCTCGCACACGACCGACACGAAGGAGAAGGAATCATGAGCAACCCCCTCATCATCGAAGCCGTTCCGGGTACGTCGTACGCCGACATCACCCGCGAATTCGACGCACCCGTCGAGGCGCTGTTCCGCGCTCACGCCGACCCCGAGCTGTTCGGCCAGTGGATCGGACCCGGCGAGGAGCGCACCGAGATCACCCACTGGGACTTCCGGACCGGCGGCGGCTACCGCTTCGTCCAGCGCGATGCCAACGGCGAGTACGCGTTCCGCGGCGTGTTCCACACCGTGCGCGAGAACGAGCTGATCATCCAGACGTTCGAGTACGAGGGCTGGCCCGACGAGGTCAGCATCGACGTCATCCGCTTCGAGACGCTCGAGGGCGGCAGGTCGCGGATCGCCGACCGCAGTGTGTTCTCGAGCATCGAGGTGCTCGAGAACATGCAGTCCGAGGGCATGGAGCGCGGTATGCGCGAGGGCTACGACAAGCTCGAGAAGATGCTCGCCGGGGAGAGCTGAGCCATGGGCAAGGTCGTGGCTTCAGCATCCATGTCACTCGACGGTTTCGTCGCCCACGAGAACAACGACCCGGGCCGGCTGTTCGATTGGTACGAGGCCGGCGACGTCGAGGTCGTCACCGCGAGCGAGCCCGCGTCGTTCCACCTGACACCCGCGAGCGCGGACTACTGGCGGGAGTGGGTCGGCGAGATCGGCTGCCTCGTCGTCGGACGGCTGCTGTTCGACATCACCGACGGCTGGAAGGGCGAGCACCCGCTGGGGGTGCCGTACGTCGTGCTGACGCACGAGGCGCCGACGGACTGGGCGCACGCCCGCACCGGTAACGCCCACTTCGTGACCGACGGCATCGAGGCCGCGATCGCGCGTGCCCAGGAGATCGCCGGCGACCGGGCGGTCGCACTCGCCGCCGGCACCGTCGCGGGCCAGGCGCTCGGCACCGGGCTCGTCGACGAGGTGGCGGTGGACCTCGTGCCGGTGGTGCTCGGCAGCGGCCACCGCTACTTCGCCGACGTCGACCCGGCGGCGGTGCGGCTGGGCGATCCGACGACGATCATCCCGAGCACGCGGGTGACGCACATGGTCTTCCCCGTCGAGCGCTGAGCGACGTCGCGCGCGGCCGTCGAGAATTCAGGAGACACGCCGGCGTCACCGGCGAGCACGGATGCCCCGGCTGCGTGTCTCCTGAATCTCGCACACCTCGTGCCGTGTGAACGACCGGCACCGGCGTGGCCGACCGGCTCGACAGCCCTCGACTCGCCGGGGCGGAGCCCGCGGGCGGGTGGCCTCTGTCGCGGGTGCCCGCTAGCGTCGGACCATGGCGTCGGAGCGCATCACCCTCACCGTTCCCGGTCCGGACGGAGACCGCGAAGTCGGAATCTCGAATCCTCGCCGCGAGATCTGGCCCGAACTGGGGATCACCAAACAAGAACTCGCCGAGTACCTCATCGCCGTGCAGGGGCCGTTCCTCGCCGCCAACGGCGACCGGCCGGTGTCTCTCGAACGCTTCCCGGAGGGCGTGGGGGGCGAGCGATTCTACTCCAAGAACCCGCCGAAGGGCGCTCCGGCGTTCGTCGAAGCGCAGACCGTCACGTACAACAGCGGGCGGCGGCATCCGCAGATCATCCTCACCGAGATCGCCGCGGCGGTGTGGGCCGTGCAGATGAACACCATCGTCTTCCACCCCTGGGCGTCGCTGACCGCGAACACCGACAACCCGGTCGAGCTGCGCATCGACCTGGATCCGCAGCCGGGAACCGATTTCGCGGATGCCGCAGCCGTCGCCCCCGCGCTGCGCGACGTGCTCGCCGAGGCGGGTCTGACGGCGTTCCTCAAGACGAGCGGCAACCGCGGCATCCACGTGTTCTGCCCCATCGAGCCGGAGTGGGAGTTCCTCGAGGTGCGCCACGCGGTCATCGCCGCTGGACGCGAGCTCGAGCGGCGGATGCCCGACAAGGTCACCATGAACTGGTGGAAGGAGGAGCGCGGCGAGCGCATCTTCATCGACTTCAACCAAGCCAATCGCGACCGCACGATGGCGGGCGCCTACAGTCCGCGGGCTCTGCCGACCGCGACCGTCTCCACCCCGCTCACCTGGGACGAGCTCGAGGCGGGCGTCGATCCCGCCGCGTTCACGGTGCGGACCGTGCCGAAGCGCCTCGCCGAGATCGGCGACCCGTGGGCCGACCTGCTGGCGAAGCCCGGGCGCATCGACACGCTGCTCGAGTGGTGGCAGCGCGACCTCGACGACGGCCTCGGTGAGCTGCCGTTCCCGCCGGACTTCCCGAAGATGCCGGGTGAGCCGCCCCGCGTGCAGCCGAGCCGCATCAACCCCGAGAACTGGCCGAAGGACGAGGGCTGACCCGGGTTCGGTCACCCCGAGGGGTCGGGCAGGTTCCGGATCAGCGCGATCGCGAGACCCGCCGCCGTCGCCGGTGTGAGCCCCATCGTGCCGCGCGGGTCGTCGGCGGTGACCTCCGACACGACGACGGCCACGGCATCCCGCGACCGGTCGACGACCAGTGCTGTGCCGCCGTCGCCCTGCGCGTAGTAGACCTCGCGGGGCCGGTCGACCCACCACTGGTAGCCGTAGCTCGTCGTGCCGATGTCTCTTGTGGCGACCAGGGCGGAGGTCGCCTCCACGGCCCAGGTCGGAGACACCACCTGCGTGTCGCCCCAGGCGCCTTCGTCGAGGTACAGCTCACCGATCCGGAGGAGATCCGAGGGGCGCAGCCGCAGATACGACCAGCCCAGGTTGATGCCCTGGGGGTCGGCCGGCCACGCGATCTCGGCGTCGTCGTACGAGGGAACGAGCGCCGGGAGATCGGCCACGGACGCCAGGCGCTGCTCCCACAGCGGATCGGTGTCGATGCCCAGCGGATCGAAGAGCGCCTGCTGCGCGAACTGCAGCAGCGACATCCCGGTCGCCTGGGTGATCACGGCGGCGAGGATGTGGGCGCCGGCGTCCGACGGGAGCACCCGGCCGCCCACGGGATCGCGGATCGTCCGCTCGGCGAGGATCGCGGCGATCCAGTCCGGGGCGGCCCCGGCGGCCGCGCCGACTCTGAGGGGAAGGCCCGCGGTGTGCGTGAGCACCGACTTCAGCGGGATGGCGGCGGTCTCGGGGGTGAGGCTCCCGGCATACGCAGGGAGCAGCTCGCCGAGCGTCGCGTCGACCCCGCGGATGAGGCCGCGATCGATCGCGATGCCGACCAGGGTCGACGTCACGATCCTGGTGACGCCGCGCACGTCCCACGTGTCGCCGGCAGTGGAGTCGACGTACCGCTCGTACACGAGCTCGCCGTGCTGCTGGATGATGACCGCGCGGACCGTCTCCTCGCCGTAGACGACGTCGAACACCGAAGCCAGCTCCTCGTCCATGACCTCGGAGGGCGACGCCGAGGGAGCCACCGCGCAGCCCGTCGCGATCAGCAGCGCGCCGAGCGCCGCGCCGGCGAGAGCGCGCCGCACTCCGGCCCGGCGTCGCGGTGCGCGGGGGTGGGACTCGGCCATGGAAGCCTCCGTCAGCGGTGACTCTGGCCGCACGGTACACCCGCGCCGATCGCCCGGACAGGGGGTTCCGCCGTGGGCCGGAGTCCGCTGGCGAGGCGCGGATCAGCGCGGGAGGACGCTGGGCTGACTTCAGACCAGGACGTCGGCGAGGTCGTAGGCCGCGACGACCTCGAGCTGCTCGTACGTGCACGACGTCGGATCGCGGTCGGGGCGCCACCGTTCGAACTGCACGGTGTGGCGGAACCGCCAGCCTTCCAGCTGGTCGTAGCGCACCTCGAGCACGCGCTCGGGGCGCAGCTTCACGAACGACGAGTCGGCGCGGCCGGCCTGGAAGCGCGACTTCTCGCCCTCGCCCTTCAGCGCCTCGCCGTCGGCGTCGCGCTGCACGAGCGGGGCGAGCTCGTCGATGAGCTCGAGACGGCGCGCGTTGCTCCAGGCGGCCACGCCGCCGACGGGGTAGAGCGTGCCGTCTTCGCCGTACAGCCCCACCAGCAGGGAGCCGACACCCTCGCCGGACTTGTGGATGCGGTAGCCGAGGGCCACGACGTCGGCCGTACGCGCGTGCTTGATCTTGAACATCGTGCGCTTGCCGGGCGCATACGGCTGGTCGAGCGGTTTCGCGACGACGCCGTCGAGCCCGGCGCCCTCGAACTCGGCGAGCCAGCGGCGCGCGAGGTCGGGATCGTCGGTCGTGCGGGTGACGTGCACGGGGTCGGGCACGTCGCGCAGCAGCTCGACGAGCGTCTCGCGCCGCGTGGCGAACGGCTCGCTCTGCAGATCGCGGTCGCCGACGGCGAGCAGGTCGAAGGCGATGAACATCGCCGGCGTCTGCTCGGCGAGCATGTTCACGCGGGATGCCGCGGGGTGGATGCGCTGCGACAGCGACTCCCAGTCGAGCCGGCGTCGGCCGTCACGATCGACCGGCACGACGATCTCGCCGTCGAGCAGACAGGGTTCGGGAAGCACCCGCGCGAACGCCTCGACCAGCTCGGGGAAGTAGCGCGTGAGGGGCTTCGCGCCCCGCGAGCCGATCTCGACGCTCTCGCCGTCCCACGAGATCAGGGCGCGGAAGCCGTCCCACTTGGGCTCGTAGCTCAGGCCGCCGGGCACTTTCGCCGCGTCGGGCACATCGGGCACGGACTTCGCGAGCATCGGCGCAGGGATCTCGTACGGCATGGATCTCATCCTGCCGTGGTCCGCCGACACCCGACACCCTGTGCCGGCTGCGGTGCGGTCGGGACCTCGCGGGGCTGCGGCATCCGGAACGCTGCAGGAGTTGGGCCGACGGATGCCGGGGTTCGTGCGAGCGCGGTCAGACCGAGGAGGCGGCCGACGCCGTCGCGACGTACAGCGCGGCGGCCTCGGCGCGGTTGGCGGCGCCGATCTTCGCCAGGATCGCCGACACGTGCACCGACGCGGTCTTCGGGCTGATGAACAGCCGCTGCCCGATCTGCGGGTTGGTGAGCCCCTCGGCGATCAGCTCGAGCACCTGAAGCTCCCGTGGGGTCAGCGACGCCACGATCCCGGCCTTCGTCTCGGAGGCGGAGGCGGAGGCGGAGGCGGTGCCTGTCGGAACGAGGCGGGCCTGCGCCGCGAGCTCCGCGGCCCAGCGCGCGGCGCGCGCGACACCCAGCGCCGGCGCCTCGGCGATGATCGCGCCGAGCAGGTCTGCGGCTTCGTCGCGCTCGCCCGCGTCGATGAGCGCCCAGGCCAGGCGGCAGCGCGCCGTCTGCAGGTGCCACGTCGGCATGCCGCCGGGAGTCAGCTCGTCCACGAGCGAGCGCCAGGCCGTCACGCGGTCGTCGGCCGGGGCGCCGTCGCCGTCCGCGAGCACGGCACGGATGAATCTCGACACGCGCCCCGCGAGCTCGTTGTCGGGCCAGCCGGCGAGGGCTCGCTCGATGCGCGCCCGCACCTCGGGGTCGCCAGGGTGGCCGGGGGAGTGCGTCAGCAGCGCCGCCGTCAGCACGGCATAGCGAGCCACCGTGCGGCTGCCCTTCGGATGTTCGGCGGCAGCCAGCGCGGCGGTGGCGGCATCCGTACCCTCGCGCGCGTGAAGGTTCAGGGCGGCGTCTGCCCGCTCGACCACCCACCAGGCGGCCTTGTCGGGAAACAGGCGCTGCGACTCCTCGATGCGGCCGCGCTCGGTCGCGAGCAGGTCATCGCGTTCGCTCAGGCGGTCGTCCCACGCCAAGTGCGACGAGAGCAGGCGCAGCGTCGAGGCGGCATCGGCGCGGCTCATCAGCCGTCGCGCGCGTCGCGCGTAATGGAGCGCGTTCTCGGGATGCCCGGTGGCGAACAGGGCGAACGCGACCGATTGGGCGATCGCCGCTCCCGAGCCCCGCTCGATGCCGGCGCGGACGACGTCCTCGTAGTGCTGGGTGCCGACCACCACGGCCTCGTCGAGGCGCCCGGCCGACACCAGCATGTGGGTGAGCGCATTGCCCACGTACGCGCGCATCGACGGGTCCAGTCGCAGAGCGACGGCGCGCTGCAGGGGCGCCAGCGCCGCCGCATCCTGATCCTCGTCGCCGGCGAGCCGCCACGCTTCCACGGTCAGCGCGACGGCCAGGGCGGCGTCGTCGCCCACCTCTTCGGCGAGGGCGATGGCGCGGGCGGCGTGCTCGGCGGCATCTTTCCCGTGCTCGTCGATCGCCATGTTCGTGAGCACGCGGGATAGCAGCACCCGGGCGCGGCGGTCGTCGAAGCCCTCCAGCAGCGCGACGGCCTCCTCGAGGTCGGCGGGGTGGCCGGTGTGATCGAGGTTGAAGGTCTGGACGTACCGCTGCCGCATCAGCGCCGCGCGCATGAGCGGATCGTCCGGGCAGACGGCGAGACCCTCGTTGGCCGACCGCAGGGAGCGCTCGGGGTCGCCGAGGTCGTGCCATGCCTGCGCCGCATCGAGGTGCAGCGCCGGCAGGGTCGTGCCCGCGCGGGCCTCGGCGTCGGGAACCTGTCCCCAGAGCTCGGCGAGACGCTCCGCCAGCTTCGCTGAGGTGGCGGGTGAGAACCGCGTGCGGGACTGATGGAGTGCGGTGACCGTCGCATCGAAGGCCGCCGGCAGGTCTCGGGCGGCGAGCCAGTGCTCGGCGACGGCGGAGGCGTCGTCGAGAGAGTCGCCGCGGTGCTCGCCCAGGTGCTCGGCATAGCGGCGATGCACTCGGACCCGCTCGCTCGGCAGCATCTCGGCCTCGACGGCCTCGCGCGTGAGCGCGTGGCGGAACGCGTAGCCGGCGCCGTCGGCGGTGATGACGCGCGTGTCGATCGCCTCCCGCACCGCGGCGTCGAGCGCCGGTTCGTCGAGCGTCGCCACGGCCGCGAGCACGTCGTGGTCGACGTGCACTCCGCCCGCGGCCATCGTGCGCACGACCTGCTGGGCCTCTGCGCCGAGCCGCATGTAGCGGGCGAGCACGAGCTCCCGCAGCGTGTCGGGCAGGGCGTGGTCGCCGAGATCGACCAGCTCTTCCACCAGGAAGGGGATGCCGCCGCTGCGCTGCGCGAGCGCTTCGACCACGCGCGGGTCCAGGCCGCTCGCCAGCTGGTCGACCTGCTCGGCGACCTCGTCGGGCGTGAGCGGCATGACCTCCACGCGCACGACGGACCGCGTGCGGTCGAGTTCGGCGAGCACGGGCCGCAGCGGATGGAAGCGGTCGATGTCGTCGGAGCGATAGGTGGCGACGATCGTCAGCCGCCGGCCTCGAAGCGTGCTGGCCAGGGTCTTCAGCAGTGCCATGGTGGCGGCATCCGCCCACTGCAGGTCTTCGAGCACGACGACCACATGGCGGCGCCGAGACAGCTCCTCGAGCAGCACTTCGATCGCCTCGGCGAACTCGCCCGCCGGCTCGTCGTGCTCGGCGGCCGTGTCGGCGATGCCGGGCACGAGCGCCGCGAGGCTCGCGATCGCTGCGGCCGAGCCGGCGGCCTCGCGCAGCGCGTCGGTGCCGACGGCCTCGTGCAGGTCGCGCAGGACGCGTCGGATCGGCCCGAACGGTGCGCCGATCGGCCCCAGGTCGACGCACTGCCCGAAGGCCACGACGGGGCTCGCCGCATCCTCTGCGTCGACGGACGGCTTCCCCGACCCGAAGTGGTCGGTCGTGACGAGCGCGAGGAACTCCTGCACGAGCCGCGTCTTGCCGACACCCGCCTCTCCGCGCACCACGACGGTGCGGGGGCGACCCCCGGCAGCCTCGTCGAACGCCTCGAGCAGGGCGGCGAGCTCGTTGTGCCGGCCGACCATGCGCGGGCTCGAGGGGAGTGCGGGCATGCTCATATCGTGGCACTCCCCGCCGACACGCGGAGCGTCATCGCGTGGCGACGGACGTGGTGCTCCGGCCCGCGGCCACCGCACCCGCTCGGGGCGTCCGGTGCGTCGAGGTGCGCAGCCAGGCGCCGCGCGGACGACGCTGCCCGCCCACGAGGGCCGTGCTCCGCTCGCGCTGAGCCGCGATGAGCTCGTTCTCGCGGACGAGGTCGGCCGCGCGGTGCTGGTCGAGGAGGTAACCGGCGTAGGTGGTGTCGTTCATGAGTCTCTCCCGTCGCGGCGGAACCTCGATGCGGGTTCCGGCGGTGTGCTGACAGGAACGACTTTCCTCGCTAAGGTGGGTGCTCCCCATCGGGTGGATGCCCTGTGTTGGCGAGCGGGAGTGCCTTAGATGCGTCTCGCGGGGCCTAAGTCATGCGACCCCCCGGCCTTGGCCGGCGACCGGCGCCGGGCATCAGCCCGCGACGGGACGTTTCGGCCGCGCCCAGCGTGCGGGGAGGTCGGGGCCGTCCCAGACCTGGATGACGCCCCAGGCCGCGGCGGTGATGGGCACGGCGAGCACAGCGCCGACGATGCCGCCGAGGACCGTGCCTACGGTCAGGGCGACCAGGATGACGAACGCGTGCAGCTTCATCGACCGGCCCATGAGCACGGGCTGCAGGAAGTTGCCCTCGAGCTGGTTGACGAGCACGACCACCCCGACGACCAGGAGGGCGTTGAGGGGCCCGTTCGCAACGAGTGCGACGAGCGCCGCCACGATGCCGGCCACCGTCGCGCCCACGATCGGGATGAAGGCGAGCAGGAAGACGAGCACCGAGAGCGGGATCGCCAGCGGAACCTGAAGGATCAGCAGACCGATCAGGATGCCGATGGCATCGACGGCTGCGACGGTCGCCGTGCCGCGCACGTACGAGCCCAGCACCGTCGTGGTCTTGTCGCCGATGCGGCGCGCGCGCAGGTAGTTCGTCCCGCGGAACGGCCGCAGCAGGAACTCCCACATCTGGGGACCGTCCTTGAGGAAGAAGAACAGGATCGTCACCATGAGCACGAGCCCGGTCACGAAGTTCGCGACCGCGCCGACGCCGGCAAGCGCGCCGGAGCCGAACTGCGCGCTCGTGACGAAGTCGGTGAGCGTCTTCACCCACTCATCGAGCTGATCCGGCTGCACGAAGTCGAACGGCAGCGTCTGCATCCAGGCGAGCAGACGCTGGAAGCCGTCTTCGGCTTGCGCGTACAGGTCGTCCCACTGGTCGCGCACCGCCCACACGATGAGCCAGCTCAGGAGGCCCAGGATCACCACGATGGCGAGCAGCGTGATCAGCGTCGCGAGGATCGACGGGATGCCGCGCCGCCGCATCCAGCTCATCACCGGGTTGAACGCGCACGCCAGGATCAGCGCGATCACGAGCGGGATCGTGACGAGGGTGAGCGACTGGATCGCGAAGAAGATGGCCGCGGCCACCGTGACCACCACGATGATCTGGATCGCACGGATGCCGAGCTTGCCGAAGCCGTCGGCCCACAGGCTCCACGGCGCGCGGGTCGCCCGCGGCTCGACGTCGTGCGTGTCGACGACGACGCGCTGAGGGTCGTTTCGGAACAGTCCCATGTCGCGAGGGTATGCGTCCGGGGCCTTCCCGCTCTGCGGGTTGCGCGCGAGTCCCGATCCGGGCTAGGCGAACGCGCTCATGCCGGTGATGTCGCGGCCGATGAGCAGCGCCTGCACGCTCTCCGTGCCCTCGTAGGTGTGGATCGCCTCGATGTCGGCCAGGTGCTGCATGACGCCGTTCTCGAGCAGGATGCCGTTGCCGCCGAGCATGTCGCGCGCGGTCGAGGCGATCCGTCGGGCGGCGCGGGTGTTGTGGTACTTCGCCAGCGAGGCCTGCGTCGGACGCAGTTCGCCCCGCTCCTCGAGATCGGCCATCCAGCGGCAGTACAGCTGCATCGCGGTGAGCTCCTCGAGCATGTTCGCCAGGCGCTCCTGCACCATCTGGAACTTGGCGAGGGGCCGTCCGAACTGGATCCGCTGCTGCGAGTAGGCGAGTGCCGCCTCGTAGCAGGCGGTGGCGTGGCCGAGCGCCGACCACGCGACGCCTGAGCGGGTGGAGTAGAGCACGGTCGAGGCATCCTTGAAGCTCCTCGTGCCGGGGAGCACGGCGTCGAGGGGCACCCGCACGCCGTCGAGGGCGATGTGCGCCTGGTGGATGCCGCGCAGCGACGCCTTGCCCTGGATCACGGTGCCGGTGTACCCCGGCGTGTCCTGCTCGACGAGGAAGCAGCGGACGGCGCCGTGGAACTCGTCTTCGGCTTCGACGCGCGCCCACACGAACGTGATGCCGCCTGAGGCGCCGTTGCCGATCCACTTCTTGGCGCCGTCGATCACCCAGGAGTCGCCGTCCTTGCGGGCGACGGTCTCGAGGGACACCGAGTCGGATCCGTGGTCGGGCTCGGTGAGGGCGAAGGATGCCGGAACCTCGCCGCGCGCGACCGGCACGAGCCAGCGCGCCTGCTGCTCGTCGCTGCCGAAGAGGGCGAGCGTGCGCAGGGCGAGCCCGCCCTGGACCGCGAGGACGGTGCCGAGCGAGCCGTCGCCGCGCGAGATCTCCATGTTCACCAGACCCGCCGCGAGAGGGGAGAGCCGGGTCAGAGCCGGGTGCGCGATGCCGTCGGTGAAGAGGTCGAGCTCGCCCATGCGCATGGCGAGATCGAGCGGGTATTCGGCGGTGTCCCAGGCGTCGAGCATGCGCGTGCCGACCTCGTCGATGTAGGACTCGGCGCGTTCCCACGCCTCGCGATCGGCGGCCGGGATGTCGGCGAACACGGCGTAGTAGTCGGTGCCGCGGCGGGCGGTGACGTCGTAGCCTTCGACGCTCTGACCGGGGCGGGGCTGGAAGTCGGCCATGATCGGGCTCCTGACGCGGTGTGACGGGTGCTGCGGCATCCGGTTCAGTGGAACTGAATCCCACGAACCATAGTACTCAGTGTCACCCGATTCCTGCTGGCCGCGTTTCGTCTCGCTCGTACGTCGCTCGGTCAACGACCGGGTCGAGGGAGACGACGAGGTCAGCCTGCCGACGCGCCGGTCGGTGAGCGAGCGAATCGAGACGAAACGCAGCCTCAGCGTCTGCTAACGTGGGAAACCGACCAGCCGGTATGTTTGCCCGTCGCAGTCGTTCTGTCGCAAGGAGGCGCCATGACCCACGACCACGCCCGCCGTTTCGAGGGCACGGTGTCGCTCGTCACCGGTTCGAGCCGCGGCATCGGCTTCGCGATCGCACGACGCCTGGTCGACGAGGGCGGATCGGTCGTCCTCACCGGCCGCAAGCAGGACTCCCTCGATTCCGCCGTCGCCGAACTCGGCGACGCTGCGACCGCCGTCGCGGGCCGCGCCGACGATGCCGACCACCGTGCCGCCGTCTTCGCGCACATCGGCGAGCGCCACGGCCGGCTCGACCACCTGGTCAACAACACCGGCATCAACCCGGTCTACGGCCCGATCGTCGACGTCGACGCCGCGGCGGCGCGCAAGATCCTCGAGGTCAACGTGGTCTCGGCGCTGGACTGGACGCGTGCCGCGCTCGCCGCCGGCCTCTCCCGCTCGGTCGTCAACATCGCCTCGGTCGCCGGCCTCGGCGCGAGTCCCGGTATCGCGTTCTACGGCATCTCGAAGGCCGCCCTCATCAACCTCACGGCGCAGCTCGCGTACGAGTTGGCGCCCGGCATCCGCGTGAACGCGGTCGCGCCGGCCGTCATCAAGACGGCGTTCGCCCGGGCGCTCTACGAGGGGCACGAGGCCCAGGCGTCCGCCGCGTATCCGCTCGCGCGTCTGGGCGAGCCGGCAGACGTGGCCGGTCCGGTCGCGTTCCTGCTGTCGGACGACGCCGCGTGGATCACCGGCCAGACGCTGCCGATCGACGGCGGCGCCGGCATCCGTCCCCTCACGTGACGGGATGCGCGACCGGTTCGGGTGAAGGATGAAGGCATGAAGGATTCCCACGTCGCCGACGACGTCACCCGCGCCGCCGTCGAGCTGTTCGCCCGCCAGGGCTACGCCAACACGAGCGTGCAGCAGATCGTCGAGGCCGCCGGCGTCACCAAGGGCGCGATGTACCACTACTTCGAGTCGAAGGACGACCTGCTCTTCGGCATCTACGAGCGGCTGCTGACGCTGCAGAAGGCGCATCTCGACGACATCATCGGCCGGGGCGGCACCGTCGACGAGGTGCTGCGCGCCGTCTGCGTGGACGTGCTCGAGACCTCGATCGACTCGATGGAGGAGGGGGCGGTGTTCTTCCGCAGCCTCAACATGCTGTCGGCACCCCGCCGGCAGGAGGTCACGCGCCGCCGCCGCGCCTACCACGACGAGTTCGCCGAGCTCATCTCGCGTGGGCAGGCCGAGGGCCTGTACCGCACCGACATCCCGCTCGCGATGCTGGTCGCCCACTTCTTCAGCGACGTGCACTACCTGTCGCACTGGTACTCGCCCGAAGGGCCCGAAGACAAGACGCTCGTCGCCGAGCAGCTGACCGACCTGTTCCTGACCAGTCTGAGGAGAACGGATGCCGCACCCTGAGGTGACCCCGAGGTCCGACGCTGCGGGCGCCCTGCCCGACGCGATGCGCGCGTGGCGCGTGACGCGGCTGGGCGAGCCCGCGGAGGCCCTGTCACTCGACACCGTCGCCGTGCCCGCACCCGCCGCGGGGGAGGTGCTCGTGAAGGTCGCCGCCGTCGCGGCCAACTTCCCCGACGTGCTGCTGTGCCGGGGCGAGTACCAGGTGAAGCCCGAGCTGCCGTTCAGCCCCGGGATCGAGCTGGCCGGAGTCGTCGCCGCAGTGGGCGACGGGGTCGCGGGACTCGCAGTGGGGGAGCGCGTCGTCGGATCGAAGATCGGTGTGCTCTCGGAGTACGCGGTGCTGCCGGCATCCGATGTCTGGCGGGCCCCTTCCGCGTTGTCGGACGCCGAGGCCGCCGGTCTGACGGTCGCGTACCAGACGGCGTGGTTCGGACTCCACCGCCGCGCGGCGCTGCAGCCGGGTGAGTGGCTGCTGGTGCATGCCGCCGCGGGCGGCGTGGGGCTGGCGGCCGTGCAGCTCGGCGTCGCCGCCGGTGCGCGCGTCATCGGTGTCGTGGGGTCGGACGCCAAGGCCGCGGTCGCTCGCGAGGCGGGGGCCGAGGTCGTGCTGGTGCGCGGTTCCGACGATCTCGCCGCCGGAGTCAAGGCCGCGACCGGCGGCCACGGCGCCGACGTCGTCTTCGATCCGGTGGGCGGGGCGGCCTTCGACGCCTCGACCAAGTGCATCGCCTTCGAGGGGCGCATCGTGGTCGTCGGCTTCGCCGGCGGCACGATCCAGACGCTGCCCGCGGGTCACGTGCTCGTCAAGAACTACTCCGTGCTGGGCCTGCACTGGGGCATGTACCCCCGCGTGCGTCCTGATCTCATCGACGTGGCGCGGACGGAGCTGACGCGCCTGGCCGATGCAGGGACGATCCGCCCGGTCGTCGACCACGCCGTGCCGTTCGAGCAGGCGCCCGAGGCGCTCACGGCACTCGCGTCGGGATCGACCGTCGGCCGCGTCGTGATCGAGCTGACGTCGTGAGCGGGCGTCGTCTCGATGTCAGGTGGCGGTGTTCGCTTCATGCGCTCTCGCCGAACGCACACGATGCGTGCGTGACGGACGTGTGTTGTCGGCGTGAGCACATGATGCGCACGGATGCCGCGACCCAGGCGGGGAGCGCGCGGTGAATCGGTTCGGACTGGATGGCCGCGTCGCGCTCGTCACCGGCGGGGCGCGCGGCATCGGGGAGGCGTACGTCCGAGCACTGCACGCGGCCGGCGCCCGGGTCGTGATCGCTGACATCCTCGACGACGACGGCGTCGCGCTCGCTGCGGGCCTCGGCGATGGCGCACTGTTCGTCCACCTCGATGTGACGGACGAGAAGGCATGGGATGCCGCGGTGGCGGCATCCGTCGACGCCTTCGACTCGCTCGACGTGCTCGTCAACAATGCCGGCATCGCGAACGCCGCGCCGATCGAGCACCTCACCACTGAGAAGTGGAACGCCGTCATCGCCGTGAACCTCACCGGCGTCTTCTTCGGCTGCCGGGCGGCCGTGCCGATCATGAAGGCGCAGGGCCGGGGCTCCATCATCAACATCTCGTCCGTCGAGGGCATGCGCGGCAGCCCCGGACTGCACGGCTACACCGCGGCGAAGTTCGGCGTGCGCGGGCTCTCGCAGTCGCTCGCCGTCGAGCTCGGCGCGTTCGGCATCCGCGTCAACTCGGTGCACCCGGGTTTCATCAACACGCAGATGACGACGCGCATCGACCCGGCGCACCTCGACATCCCGCTCGGACGACCGGGTGAGCCGTCGGACCTCGCCGGCACCATCGTGTTCCTCGCCTCCGACGCCTCGTCGTTCACGAGCGGCGCCGAGTTCGTCGTCGACGGCGGCATGATCGCCGGGATCCCGCACAAGTAGCCGTTCCGAGAGTGCCGGACCGGCTGGGGCCTCCGCACGGGCCTTTCCGAGCGGGCGGCCTCGCCCCGCGCCGCCGTCTGCCGGGGTGGACGTCGTCGAGGATTCAGGAAATCTGGCGTCGCAGCTGGCCGGTCGGGCAGCCTCCGCGGCGTGTCTCCTGAATCCTTGACGAGCGACGAGGGACGGGCGACGTGCGACGAGCGACGTGCGACGTGCGACGAGCGACGAGCGACGAGCGACGAGCGGCGAGCGACCGCGACCGGTGGTCGGGCGGTCTGCCGGTGGACCTCGTCGAGGATTCAGGAATCCTGCCGTCGCAGCTGGCCGCTCGGGCACCCTCCGCGGCGTGTCTCCTGAATCCTTGACGGCCGCTGCCCGCTGAGCCTTGCCCGCGCCTCCGGCCGCGCGCGCCAAGACCCGGCGGCGAGCTCGCGCGGCGGGTCACGGATGCCGCCGCCGGGGGCGGCACCACGGCTCACTGCGCACGCCGCGGAACGGGCGCGGGTCGCTGGTCACGATCGTGCAACAACAACATACCGCCCGGTCGGTTTCTGCGATACAGTGGGCGCACCCGACACGAAGAGGTGCCGATGAACGCAAGATCCGAGGCCGAAGACCGCGCCCCCGCGCGGCTCGAAGTGAACGCGCTGAGCGTCGCGTTCGGCGGCCTGACCGCGCTGGACGAGGTGTCGTTCGACGTGCGCCCCGGCGAGGTGGTCGCCCTGATCGGGCCCAACGGCGCCGGGAAGACGACGGTGTTCAATGCCGTCTGCGGACTGGTCCGGCGCAGGGGCGACGTGCACATCGACGGGCTGCCGGCACCGCGGCGCACCGCAGGGCTGACGGCGCGCGGCGTCTCGCGCACCCTGCAAGGACTGGGGCTGTTCGCAGGGCTCACGGCGCGCGAGAACGTGCTCCTTCCGGTCGCGGGCCGCCGCGACGCCGATGCCCGGGTCGCTGCGCAGCTCGACGCGCTCGACCTCGAAGCACTGGCGGACCGCCCGGTGACGGCCTTGTCGTACCCCGACCGCAAGCGGGTCGCGCTCGCCCGTGCGCTGGTGACCGACCCGCGCCTGCTGCTGCTCGACGAGCCTGCCGGCGGACTCGGCGCCGACGACATCGCCGCGCTCGGCGGGGTGATCGCACGGGTCGCCGCGTCCGGCTGCGCGGTGCTGCTCGTCGAGCATCACGTCGACTTCGTCATGGGCGTCGCCGACCGCATCGTGGTGCTCGACTTCGGCCGCGTCATCGCCCGCGGCACGCCCGACCAGGTGCGCACCGATCCCCGTGTCGAAGAGGCCTACCTCGGCGTGAAGGCCAGCGCATGAGCGCCGCCGCACAGCCGCACGCCGAGCCGTCGGCACAGGCCCCTTCCCCCGACCCGGCGCAGGCTCCCGCCCCCGACCCGGCGCAGGACCACACCCCGGAGCAGGACCACGCCTCGGCCCCGTCGCCGCGCACCGAATCCTCCGCGCACCGCGGCGCGCTCGAGATCCGCGACCTCACCGTCGGCTACGGCGGCGCCCCCGTGCTCCACGGCGTCGGGTTCGCGCTCGCCCCGGGCGAGGTCGTCGCGCTCCTCGGTGCGAACGGCGCCGGCAAGACGACGCTCCTGCGCACCCTCGCAGGACTCGTGGGCGCGGCATCCGGAACCCTCCTGCTCGACGGCGATGACCTCGGAGCCCTCCGCACCGAGCAGCGGGCACGGCGCGGCCTCGCGCTCGTGCCCGACGGGCAGAGCGTGGTCGCCGAGCTCACGGTCGATGAGAACCTCCGTCTCGGCGCCCTCTGGCGCCACCGCGGTGCGGCCCGCGACCGCGCGGTCGCCGGCGTCTACGAGCTCTTCGAGCCGCTCGCCCGTCGCCGCACGAGCGCCGGGCACCAGCTCTCGGGAGGCGAGCGCCAGATGCTCGCCGTCGGCCGCGCACTCGTCGCCGACCCGATGCTGCTCGCCCTCGATGAGCCGTCCCTCGGGCTCGCGCCGCTCGTCGTCGCGCAGCTGATGGGGACGCTCCGGGACGCCGCCGCGAGCCGCGGGCTGACCGTGCTGCTGGCCGAGCAGAACGTCACCAGCGCCCTGTCGATCGCCGATCGCGGGGTCGTTCTCGACCTCGGCCGGGTCGTGGCGGATGCCCCGGCCTCGACCCTCGCCGCCGACGAGACCCTCCGACACGCCTACCTGGGATTCTGATGGACCGACTGCTCTTCCTCCTCGCGACCGGCTTCGCGCGCGGCGCGATCTTCGCGCTGTTCGCCCTGTCGCTGGTGCTCATCTGGCGCGCCGCCCGCATCGTGAACTTCGCGCAGGGCGCGTTGGCGCTCGTCGCGACCTATGCGGCGTTCGCGGTGACCGGCCTGACCGGCTCGTACTGGGCGGGACTCGCCGCCGGGCTGATCGCCGGAGCCGCGCTCGGCCTCGGTGTAGAGCGGGGACTCATGCGCTTCGCCCCGCACAGCAGTCCGCTCTCGGGCGTGATCGTGGCGATCGGCTTGGTGATGGTGCTCCAGTCGCTGCTCGGCATCCTCTTCGGCGCCCAGTACCGGCCAATGCGCGCCCCGTTCGACGACAGCCCGATCATGGTCGGCGGCGTGCCGCTGCTGTCGCCGTACGACCTGTTCGTGCTCGCGGTCGCGCTGGCGGTGATGACCCTGCTGGCGCTGCTGTTCACCCGCACGTCGCTCGGACTGCAGCTGCGCGCCTCGGCCTTCGCGCCCGAGGTGTCGCGGGTGCTCGGGGTGAGGGTGGGCCGCATGGTGACGATCGGATGGATGCTGTCCTCCGCGGTCGCCGCGCTCGCCGCCATGCTGCTCGTGCCCACGGAGCTGGGACTCAACCCCCACGCCACCGACATGCTGTTCGTCTACGCCTTCGCGGTGGCCGTCGTCGGCGGCCTGGACTCTCCCGTCGGGGCGCTCGTCGGCGGGCTCGTCGTGGGGGTCGCGATGACCCTCGTGACCGGCTACCTGGGTGCGACCGTCGCGCCCATCGGCGTGCTCGTGCTGCTCGTCGGGGTGCTGCTCGTGCGACCCGGGGGCATCTTCTCCCTGCGGGAGGCGAGGAGCGCATGACCCGCCTGCTTCCCTCGTTGCGCGGCATCCCGCGCGTCGTCGTCTTCGGAGCCGTCCTCACCGTGCTGGCGATCGGCGGCACCTTCCTGCTCGATCCCTACCGCAACTTCCAGCTCGCCACGGTGGCGGCCTACTTCTGCGCGACCGCGGGCCTCACCCTCCTCATCGGGCAGAGCGGGCAGCTCTCGCTCGGCCAGGCGGCCCTCATGGCAGCGGGCGGCTACGGCTACGCGCTCACGGCGAATGCGATGACGGATGCCGGGGTCACCGGCATCCCGCGATTCCTGGCCGGCATGCTCACCGCCGTGGTGGTCTCCGCCGCACTCGGGTGGCTGCTGGGGCTGGCCGCCGCGCGCCTGCGCGGACCGTATCTCGCGGGCGTGACGCTGACACTCGTCATCGCGGTGCCTGCCATCGCCGCCGTCTTCTCGGGTGTGCTCCGCGGTGATCAGGGCCTGCAGATCGCCTACGACGGCGTGCCGCGGATGCTCGAGCGGCTCATCGCCGTCGAGCAGTGGCAGGCGTGGGTGGCGATCCTCGTCGCGGGCGTCGTCGTCACCGGGCTCGCCGCACTGACCGGCGGACGCCTCGGCCTGCGCATGCGCGCCGTCCGCGACGACGAGACCGCCGCGCGGCTGAACGGCGTGCGGACGGGCCGGGTCAAGGTCACCGCGTTCACCCTGAGCTCGGTCGCCGCCGGTGCCGGCGGCGCCGTGCTCTGCTTCGCCACCCAGTCGGTGAGTCCCGGCGCGTACACGCTCGCGTTCTCGCTGCTGCTCGTCGTGGCCGTCGTGCTCGGCGGTCTGGGCAGCATCGGCGGCGCGGCGGTGGGCTCCGCCCTCATCGTGCTGCTCCCGTGGGCGCTGGGGGCGGCGACCGCCGCCCTCCCGCTCCCCGTCGAGGTCGCGCAGCGACTGTCGGGCAACCTCTCGATCCTCGTCTTCGGGTTGCTCCTCATCGTCGTGATGCTGGTGTGGCCGGGCGGGCTCGCGAGCCTTCGCCGGCGCCGCCGCGCGTCCGCTCCGACCTCGGGCTCCGCGACGCGCGACGGGGGAGATCCCCGCACGCACGGCGTCCCGGAAGCCACCCTGTCGCGGGACGTCGCAGCGGACGCCTCCGCGGCCCGAGCCGACGATGCCGCGGACCCGGCCGACGAGCACGCACCCCCGACCGACGATGCCGCGGACCCGGCCGACGGCGCCGCGCCAGGGCATCCGGAACCCGTTCTTTCCTCTGCACCACCCACACCACACAGAAAGAGGTGACCATGTCACAGCACTCCACCGCGCGCCGCGTCGCGGCCCTGGTCGGCGCATCCGCCCTCCTCGTCGCGCTCGCCGGCTGCAGCACGCCCGCCGCCACCGGCGGCCCCGACGAAGACATCCCGGGCATCAGCGACGACACCGTGACGATCGGCACGCACACGCCCCTGACCGGGCCCGCCGCGGCGGGATACTCGTCGATCTCGGCCGCCGCCACGGCCTACTTCGCCTACCTCAACGAGAACGGCGGTGTGCACGGCCGCGAGATCGAGTACATCGTCAAGGACGACGGCTACAACCCGGCGAACACGCAGACGGTCGTGCGCGAACTCGTGCAGGAGGACGAGGTGTTCGCAATCCTGAACGGCCTCGGCACGCCGACCCACACCGCGGTGCTCGACTACCTGAACCAGAACGAGGTGCCCGACCTGTTCGTCGCATCGGGCTCGACGAGCTGGAACCAGCCCGAGAAGTACCCCTGGACGTTCGGGTTCAACGCCGACTACGTCGTCGAGGGCGCCGCGCTCGCGCAGTATGCCGCCGACGAGTATCCCGACAAGGTCGTGTGCCTGCTCGGGCAGGACGACGACTTCGGCGACGAGATGATCGAGGGCGCCGAACTCGCCCTCGGCGCCGACGGACTGGCGCAGGTCGAGCGGTACTCGGTCTCGAACCAGGACGTCGCGGCGCAGATCGGCGCGCTCAAGGCGGCCGGATGCGAGATCAACATCCTGGCGACCATCAACGGCTTCACGGCGCTCGCGCTCGGCACCGCCGCGCAGCTGGGGTGGTTCCCGATGTGGTTCTCGTCGTCATCGGGCGCGAGCTACGAGACGCTCGTCGAATACCTCGGCGCCGACGTTGGGCCCAAGCTGCTGCAGGGCCTCGTGGGCACGAACTACCTGCCGGCCGCGGGCGGCGGCTCGGAGTGGGTGTCGCTCTTCCGGCAGATCAACGACGAGTACAACGACGGCGCGCCGTTCGACGGCAACACCGTCTACGGCATGAGCGTCGCGTACCTGTTCGCCGAGGCGCTCGAGGCGGCGGGCGAGAACCCGACGCGCCAGTCGCTGATCGACGCCGTCAGCTCCGGCGACCTCGCGGGCAACGGCATCCTTCCGCTGTCGTTCGGCGAGGACAGCCACGCCGCCTACCTCGGCGCCGGCATCACCACCGTCGACCAGGGCGTGCAGGACTACATCGGCACGACCTACGCCGTCGACGGCGGGACCGTGACCACGGTCGAGCCGTCGCCCGTGGCGCTGTCGGGCGAGGGCGTGCCCGGCTCCTGAGTCCCCCCGCTCAGGCATCAGGCCCGGACCCTGCGGGGTCCGGGCCTTCGGTGTGCGCGGGCGTTTCGTCTCGCTCCGCTCGCTCAACGACCGGAATGGATCGGTCGTTGAGCGAGCGAGGAACGCGGTCGTTGAGCGAGCTTGCGAGTCGAAACGCAGAGACGAAACGCGCCTGACTGCGTCGGAGGGTTTGAGCGCGTTTCGTCTCGGTCGCTGGCGCTCCCTCGCTCAACGACCTGGGTGCATCGGTTGAGCGAGCGAGCGATGAGCGGGGCGTGGCTCAGGGCACGGGGGAGAACTGGGCGACCAGCTCGCGCTTCAGCACCTTGCCGCTGGAGCCCAGCGGCAGCGCGGGCACGACGTGGACGACGCGGGGGTACTTGTACGCGGCGATGCGGTCGCGCACGAACGCCACGACCTCGGCCGGGTCCAGGTCGACGCCGTCGTGCGGCACCACGGCGGCGTGCACCTCCTGCCCGCGCACGTCGTCGGCGACGCCGAACACCGCCGCCAGGGCGATCCCCGGATGCCGCGCCAGCACCGCCTCGACCTCGGTCGGGTAGACGTTGTAGCCCGACCGCACGATCATGTCCTTCTTGCGGTCCACGATCGTGAGGATGCCGTCGGTGTACATGCCCAGGTCGCCGGTGCGGAACCAGCCGTCGACGACGGCGGCGGCCGAGGCATCCTCTCGTCCGAGGTAGCCCTTGAACAGGTTGTGGCCGCGCACGACGATCTCGCCGAGCGCCTCCGGCTCGTCGAGCAGCACGACGGCGTCGTCGGTCTCGGGGTCGGCGACGGCGACGTCGACGCCCCACAGGGCGCGGCCGACGGTTCCGGGCCGGATCGGCTGGTGCAGCGGATTCGACGACACCGTCGGGGCGGTCTCGGTGAGCCCGTACCCCTCGTGCACGTCGGCGCCGAACGCGTCGCGGAAGCCCTCGAGCACCGCCACCGGCAGCGCCGCGCCGCCCGAGACGGCGTAGCGCAGCGGCGGTCGGGCGGGCGAGCGCCGGGCGGCCTCGAGCATCCCGACGTACATCGTGGGCACGGCGGTGAACGCCGTCGCACCGAGCGCGGTGGTGAGGGCGAGCGCTTCATCGGCGTCGAACCGGGGGAGGAGGATGACGGATGCCCCCACCCGCAGCGCGATGTTCATCACGGCGGTCTGCCCGAAGGTGTGGAAGAGCGGCAGCCCGCCGAACACGACGTCGTCGGGGCCGAGGTCGAAGGCGTCGATGAGCGTGGTGTGCACCTGCTCGACGATGGACAGGTGCGAGCCGACGGCGCCCTTGGGAGTGCCGGTGGTGCCGCTCGTGTACAGGATGGTGGCGGCATCCAGCGGCGAGACCGCCTCGTGGTGGACGATCGGCGCGGCCGTCGCGGCCTCGGCTTCGAGGCGCGGCAGGTCGACACCCGCGTCGGCGGGCAGCAGCACGGTCAGCAGGGGCACCCCGGTGGCCGTGGCCGCGGGAACGGCCTCGCCCAGCAGCGGCGCGGCGGCGACCAGCACGTCGGCCCCGGAGTCGCGCAGCACGAAGGCGATCTCGTCGGCCTTGAAGAGCAGATGCACCGGCACCACGATCGCGCCGAGCGACAGGGCTGCGTAGTAGACGCGGGCGAAATCAGGCACGTTGGGCACGAGCATCGCGACGCGGTCGCCCCGGCCGATGCCGCGCGCACGCAGCGCGCCGGCGTACGCGCGGGTCTGATCCCAGAGCTCCCGGTAGGTCGTCGTCGTGCCGGCGAAGTGGAACGCGGTGCGATCCGCGTGACGGACGGCGGACTCGGCGAGGATGCTCGCGACCGACAGCGTCGCGAAGCCGGGCCCGTCGATGGCGGGGTCGGGGCGGTGTGTGGTCATGATCGTCTCCTTCGACGCTCGAGCCGTGTGGTCGGGGGGTGGTCAGCCGCGCAGCTGCGCGCGACCGAGGCCGGCGAGGTGCACCTCGTCAGGACCGTCGGCGATGCGCAGCGACCGCACGCCGGCGTAGAGCTCGGCGAGCGGGGTGTCGGACGAGACGCCGGCGCCGCCGTGCAGCTGGATGGCGCGGTCGATGATCTGCTGCACCGCGCGGGGCACCGCGATCTTGATCGCCTGGATCTCGGTCATCGCGTGCTTGTTGCCCACGGTGTCCATGAGCCACGCGGTCTTGAGGACGAGCAGCCGCAGCGCCTCGAGCTGGATGCGGGCCTCGGCGATCCACTCGCGCACGACGCCCTGCTCGGAGAGCGAGCGCCCGAACGCGTGCCGGGACGACGCGCGCTCGATCATGAGCGCGAGCGCCCGCTCGCCCATGCCGAGGGCGCGCATGCAGTGGTGGATGCGTCCGGGGCCGAGCCGGGCCTGGGCGATCGCGAACCCGTCGCCCTCGCCGGCGATGAGATTCTCGGCCGGAACACGCACCTCCTCGAAGGCGATCTCGGCGTGACCGCCGTGGTCGCGGTCGTCGTAGCCGAACACGCTCAGCGGGCGCACGATGCGCACTCCCGCGGTGTCACGGGGAACCAGGATCATGGACTGCTGACGGTGGCGTGCGGCATCCGGATCCGTCTTTCCCATGACGATGAAGATCGCCGCATCGGGGTTCATCGCGCCGGTCGACCACCACTTGCGGCCGGTGACGACGTAGTGGTCGCCGTCGCGGCGGATCCGGGTGCCGATGTTCGTCGCGTCGGACGACGCCACCTCCGGCTCGGTCATGCAGAACGCCGAGCGGATGCGGGCGTCGAGGAGCGGCTCCAGCCAGCGCTCCTTCTGCGCCGGCGTGCCGAAGTCGTTGAGCACCTCCATGTTGCCGGTGTCGGGGGCGGCGCAGTTGAACGCGGCCGGTGCGAGGCGCGGGCTCCACCCGGTGACCTCGGCGACGGGGGCGTACTGGAGGTTGGTCAGCCCCGCCCCGCCGTTCGCGCCGCCGTGTTCGCCGCCGTGCTCGCCGCCGTGTCCGCCGGGGAGGAAGAGGTTCCACAGCCCCTGCGCGCGGGCCGTGGTCTGCAGCTCGCGCAACACCGGACGCACGGTCCAGTCGTCGGGGGTGGCGGCCAGCTGCTCGTCGAGCACCGGTTCGGCAGGCAGCACGTGCTCGTCGAGGAACGCGCGGGCGCGCTCCGTGAGTTCGAGCGTTCGTTCGTCGGGCGCGAAGTCCATCAGCGCACCTCCAGTCCCTTCTGTGCGAGCGGCTCGACGAGCGCGCCCATCCGGTCGAAGCCTTCGCCGACGGTGTCGCCGGCCTGATAGCGGTAGTGGATGCCCTCGAGGATGACGGCGAGCTTGTACGCCGCGAAGGCGCGATACCAGTGCAGATCCGGGATGCCGATCCCCGCGCGCTGCGCGTAGACCTCGACGAGCTCGTCGAACGTCGGGTAGCCGGCGGCGAGGTCGACCGCGCTGGGAACCGCTCCGGCGGAGCCTCCCGGAAGGTCGGCGATGTCCCAGTAGAGCGCGAAGATGCCGAGGTCGACGAACGGGTCGCCGAGCGTCGCCATCTCCCAGTCGAGGATCGCCGAGATGCGTGGCGCGTCGGCGTCCCCGACGACGAGCGCATTGTCGAGGCGGAAGTCGCCGTGGACGATCCCGGTGCGCGAGGAATGCGGCATCCCTTCGGCCAGGGATTCCTGGAGGGCGTCGAGCGCGGGGGTGTCGCGCGAACGGGACGCATCGAACTGACGGCGCCAGGTCGACAGCTGCCGCGCCAGGTAGCCGTCGGGGCGGCCGAAGTCGGCGAGCCCCACGTCGGCGGGGTCCACGGCGTGCAGGTCGGCGAGGCATCGCACCAGGTCGATGCTGAGGCTGCGCAGCCCTGCCGCGTTGTAGGCCGAGTTCTGGGACGGGCGGGCGAGCACGATCCCGGGGGAACGCTCCATCACGAAGAACACGGTGCCGGTGACACGGCCGGCCTCGGTGTCGTCGACGACGTCGACGGTGCGGGGCACCGGCACCGCGGTGCCGGTGAGGGCGGAGATCACCCGGTGCTCGCGCCGCATGTCGTGCGCGCTCGAGAGGACGTGCCCGAGCGGCGGGCGGCGGACGATGAGAGGCGTGCGGGTTCCGTCGACGGCGTACGTGAGGTTGCTCCGGCCGCCGGCGATGACGGATGCCTCCACCGGCCCGTCGACGAGCTCGGGGTGCGCCTCGGTCAGCCACGCGGTGAGCCCCGCGACATCGAGCCCGGGAACCTCGGTCATCGTCGACCCTCTCTCTGCCCCTTCGGGGCGCTGACGACAGCATACCGGATGGTCGGTTTGTCGACGCAACCGGCCCGAGGAGACCATACGCACCCGGCGTGCCGACGGGGCTCGAGGCGTTTCGTCTCGGTCGCTGGCGCTCCCTCGCTCAACGACCGGGGCTGTGGGTGGCCGTTCCAGGGTCCGGTCGTTGAGCGAGCGAGACGAAACGCGTCGCACCTGGCGTCTCAGCGGGGGTTCGGGGCGTTTCGTCTCGGTCGCTGGCGCTCCCTCGCTCAACGACCGGGGCTGTGGGTGGCGGTTCCAGGGTCCGGTCGTTGAGCGAGCGAGGAACGAGCGAGACGAAACGCGCCGCACCCGGCGTCTCAGCGGGGGTTCGGGGCGTTTCGTCTCGGTCGCTGGCGCTCCCTCGCTCAACGACCGGGGCTGTGGGTGGCGGTTCCAGGGTCCGGTCGTTGAGCGAGCGAGGAACGAGCGAGACGAAACGCGTCGCACCCGGCGTCTCAGCGGGGGTTCGAGGCGTTTCGTCTCGGTCGCTGGCGCTCCCTCGCTCAACGACCGGGGCTGTGGGTGGCGGTTCCAGGGTCCGGTCGTTGAGCGAGCGAGGAACGAGCGAGACGAAACGCGTCGCACCCGGCGTCTCAGCGGGCGTTCAGGGCGTTTCGTCTCGGTCGCTGGCGCTCCCTCGCTCAACGACCGGGGTGGGGCTGGTGCTCGCAAGGCCGGTGCTCCAATGACCGGTGGTGAGCAGGCGGCCTTCGATCGCCTCGCGGATGGATGCCGGCACCGGCGTCGGGCGGCGGGTCGCGGCATCCACGAAGACATGCACGAAGCGCCCGGTCGCGATCGGCTGGTCTTCGCCGGCTCGCAGGATGCCGAGCGCCCAGGTGACGCTCGTCGTACCGAGGCGTTCGACGCCGATGCCGACCTCGAGCGGCTCGGGGAAGCCCGCCGCGGCGTGGAACTCGCACGATGACGCCGCGCACAGCGCGATCGCCTCGCCGCCGACGGGCTCGAGGCCGCCCTCGCGGATCATGAAGGCGTTCACCGCGGTGTCCATCGCGGCGTAGTAGACGGTGTTGTTGAGGTGCCCGTACTGGTCGTTGTCGTTCCAGCGTGTCGCGAACGGCTCGCGCACCGGGTAGGCCGGCGCGCTCACTCGTCCACCCGCAGGGTCAGGCGGAACGCGACCCGTGCGCGGTCGGCACTCGGGGTGTCGCCCGAGATGAGGTCGGCGTAGGTGAACGATTCGGAGAGGCGCACCAGGATGTACGCGAGATCCGCGGGCGCGATGGCGCCGCCGAGCGGCGCGTCGCCGAGATCACGGCGCACGAGCCAGTCCGCCGTCGCGACGTAGCGGCGCTGGATCGGGCTCTCCTTCGTGGTGAGGAGCCGCAGCGCGCGGGCGGGCTCGCGGCGCAGGAACGACCGGAAGTACTCGGCGGTGATGAGGTCGTCCACGAAATGCGTGAGGATGCCGGCGATCCGGTCGCCGCCGGTGCGCGCGGCGTTGGCGTGCTCGGCCTGCACCAGTGTCGGTATCGCGAGCGACCAGAGCACCTCGCTCAGCAGCGCGTCGCGGTTTCCGACCCAGCGGAAGAGCGAGGTGCGGTCGACCCCGAGGCCTGCAGCGAGAGCCGTCATGTCGATGCGGCGTCCGGCGATGAGCGTGTCGCGCGCCGCCTCGAACGCCCGTCGCGCGTCGGGGTGCGCACCGCTCGCCAGGCGTTCCGACAACCAGGAGGGCGCGGCATCCGTCCCCACCGTCGCAATCGTGACAGGCGCAACCGTGGCGGGGGCGATCGTGATGGGCGCGGTGCCTGCCGGCGAGTTCGTCGGGGCGGTCGGGGTCATGCTCGAACTCTACCCGTCTGAGGGCCACATGCTGCAACGTTTCTGAGAGTGTTGTGCAACGTTCTAAAATATGATGCATACTCGAGCCGTACCGACGAAGGAGAGACGATGACGTTCACCTTGACCGAGCCGCAGGCCAGCCAGTCCGCCGAGGGAGCCCTCGCCGACGTGCTCGACGCCGATTTCTACGGGTTCCAGACGCTGCTCACGGATGTCGAGCAGCAGGCGCTGCGCGAGATCCGCGTGTTCCTCGAGACCGAGGTGCGGCCCTACGCCGACGACCACTGGGACCGCGCCGAGAGCCCTCGCCACCTCGTGCCCCGGATCGCGGAGCTCGGACTGTACGGCAACGCCTTCGCCGAGACGCGCGCGTTCGAGAACAGCAACGTGTTCCGGGGCTGGGTCGCGATGGAGATCTCCCGCGCCGATCCGTCGACCGCGACCTTCATCGGCGTGCACAGCGGGCTGGCGATGACCTCGATCGCCGTCGGCGGCTCCGACGAGCAGCGCGCGGAGTGGCTGCCGGTGCTCGCCCGCGGTGAGCAGATCGCGTGCTTCGGGCTCACCGAGCCCGGGCACGGATCCGACACCGCGAAGGGGCTCGAGACGACGGCCGAGCGCCGCGTCGGCCCGGACGGCACCGACGAGTGGGTGCTCAACGGCGCGAAGCGGTGGATCGGCAACGCCGCGTTCGCCGATGTCGTCGTGATCTGGGCACGGGACGTCGCCGACGACCAGGTCAAGGGGTTCCTGGTGCGCACGCCCTCGGTGGGCTTCGAGGCGACAAAGATCGAGCGAAAGCAGTCGCTGCGGACCGTCGAGAACGCCGACATCGTGCTGACCGACGTCGTCGTGCCCGAGCGCGACCGGCTGCAGCGCATCGACGGCTTCCGCGATCTCGCGGTCGTGCTGCGGCTCACCCGCGCCCAGGTGGCGTGGCAGGCGCTCGGCGTCGCCGTCGGCGCGTACGAGTGTGCGGTGGCCTACGCGAAGGCGCGCGTGCAGTTCGGCAAGCCGATCGCCTCGTTCCAGCTCGTGCAGCAGAAGCTCGCCGATGCGCTCGCGAACATCACCGCCTGCATCGGCATGTGCGTGCGGGTGTCGCAGCTGCAGGACGACGGCGAGCAGAAGGACCACCACTCCGCCATGGCCAAGGCGTTCGTCAGCGCGCGCGTCCGCGAGACGGTCGCCCTGTGCCGCGAGATCTGCGGCGGCAACGGCGTGCAGCTGGGCGGCCAGGAGCAGCTGGGCATCCCCGCGGGCTACGGCATCGCGCGGTACTTCGCCGACGCCGAGGCGGTCTACACCTTCGAGGGCACGTACGACATGAACTCCCTCATCGTGGGCCGCGCCATCACCGGCATCGCCGCGTTCGTCTGACCCGCGGCATCCGTACCCCGCATCGCCCTCGCCCCGCTGCGGCGCGGCACCTCGCCTGAAGGAGAAACATGACCGAGGCCTACATCGTGGCCACCGCACGCTCGCCGATCGGGCGTGCGCGCAAGGGATCGCTCGTCGACGTGCGACCCGACGACCTCGCGGCACGCATGGTCGGCGCGGCGCTCGAGAAGGTGCCCGGGCTCGATCCGGCGCGCATCGACGACCTGCTGCTGGGCTGCGGGCAGCCGGCCGGCGAGCAGGGCTTCAACCTCGCGCGCATCGTGGCGGTGCTGCTCGGATGGGATGCCGTATCCGGCGCGACCGTCAACCGCTACTGCTCGTCGTCCCTGCAGACGACGCGCATGGCGTTCCACGCGATCAGAGCCGGCGAGGGCGACGTGTTCGTATCGGCCGGTGTCGAGTCGGTGTCGCGGTACGGCGCGGGAGCTTCGGATCTTCCGGATGCTGTCAACCCGGCGTTCGCCCCGTCCCTCGAGCGCACCGCCACGAGGTCGGCGGCCGGTGCGGCGCCGTGGCGCGACCCGCGTGCCGACGGCGCGCTGCCCGACCCGTACATCGCGATGGGGCAGACGGCCGAGAACGTCGCACAGGTGCGGGGCGTGACCCGCGAGGAGCAGGACGAGTTCGCCGCCCGTTCGCAGCAGCGTGCGGAGGCCGCGATCGCCTCGGGCTTCTGGGCGCGCGACATCACGCCGGTGACCCTCGCCGACGGCACGGTCGTCGCCGCGGACGACGGCCCGCGAGCGGGAGTCACGGTCGAGGCGCTGGCTGGGCTCGATCCCGTCTTCCGGCCCGACGGCACCGTGACCGCGGGCAACTGCTGTCCGCTCAACGACGGCGCGGCGGCGGTCGTGGTCGTGTCGGACCGCGTCGTGTCGGAGTTGGGCCTCGAGCCCCTCGCGCGGATCGTGTCGACCGGCGTCTCGGGTCTCTCGCCCGAGGTGATGGGACTCGGCCCGGTGGAGGCATCCCGACGCGCCCTCGCGCTGGCCGGCCTCTCCATCGACGACATGGACCTTATCGAGATCAACGAGGCGTTCGCCGCGCAGGTGATCCCGTCGGCGCGCGAACTGGGCGTCGATCCCGAGCGCCTCAACGTGCACGGCGGCGCGATCGCCGTCGGCCATCCTTTCGGCATGACGGGCGCCCGCATCACCTCGACCCTGATCAACGGTCTCGCGGCGACCGGCGGCCGCTACGGCCTCGAGACGATGTGCGTCGGCGGCGGCCAGGGGATGGCAATGGTGCTCGAGCGCGTCTGACCTCCTCAGCGGCTGCCTGCGCCGCTGATCATTTCGCTCCCGGGCGGCGCCGGGCCATGACGATCGCGACGCCGATGAGCCCCAGGCCGACCAGCAGCACGATAGGCCCGATCGTCGCCCACAGGGTCGAGCCGCTCATCACGGACCCGCCCAGCACACCGAAGCCCTGCAGGGTCCAGATCGCCCCCACCGCGGTCAGCAGCACGCCGGGCACGAGATACGGCCAGATCCGCTTCACGCGACCACCCTAGTTCGCGCGGGCAGCCGTCGACAGAGAGCCCGTGTCGCCATCGATGATGCAGGTCCGGGATGCCGGTGGCGCGGGTCCATGCCGTGTCGGAGGCGATGCCTAGGGTAGGTGCGTGGCCACTCTCGACGATCTCCGCCGCACCGCGAACGGGCTTCCGGGCAGTGAGGAGCGCGCGACGACCGGCGGCGCCGCCTGGTTCGTGCGCGGCAAGCTCTACGCGTGGGAGTGCCATCCGTGGCCGAGCATCCCGGCCGACATGCGTGCGATCATCGCGGCCGAGCTCGTGGTCGGCGTGAAGATCGCCGACCCGATCGACGCCCTCGCCCTCCGAGAGATGGCGCCCGACGTGTTCCTGGGCGCCACGACGCCCTGGAGTGAGCCGAAGGTCGCGTTCCGCATGTCGGGAATCGATGACGCCCACCTCGCCGAGCTGGTGACCGAGGCGTGGCGCGTGCAGGCGCCGCGCTACCTGCTCCGCGAATGGGATGCCGCCGGCCCGACGTAGCCGCCGTGCCGTGACGCCCGGGGGTGCAGCTTCGAATCGATCCGTGATGGACTCGACATCACGCGCTCGCGTTCCCGCGTCTGCCTCAGCCGGTTGGAGATCCGACGATGACCATCCCCCTCACGCCCGAGGCACTTGACGCAGCGATCGAGGCCGAGTCGTTCAGCGGCGTGCTCACCATCGATGTCGGAGACCGCCGCACGCTGGAGCGCTGCGAGGGATTCGCGAACCGCGCCCTCCGGGTTCCGAATACCCCGAGCACGCGCATCTCGGCCGCCAGCGGCAACAAGGGCTTGACCGCGCTCGCGATCATGCGACTCGTCGAGGGCGGCCTGCTGGGCCTGCAGGACCCCGTGCGACCCATTCTGGGGGACGACCTGCCCCTGATCGACGACGCGGTGACGATCGAGCACCTGCTCACCCACACCTCGGGGATCGGCGACTACCTCGACGAGGAAGGCGACGGGGAGATCGACGACTACATCTTCTCGCTGCCGTTGCATGCGCTCGCCGAGACCGAGGCCTTCCTGCCCGCCCTCGACGGCTTCCCGCAGAAGTTCCCGCCCGGCGAGCGATTCTCGTACTGCAACGGCGGGTATGTGGTGCTCGCGCTCGTCGCCGAGCGTGTCAGCGGCCGCGGTTTCCATGAACTGGTCCAGACCGAAGTCTGCGAGCGGGCGGAACTCGCCGGCTCCGCATTCCTCCGCTCCGACGACCTCCCCGGGGATGCCGCCCTCGGCTACCTGGATGAGGAGGGCAACCGCACCAACGTGCTGCACCTCCCGGTGCGGGGCAACGGCGACGGCGGGATGTACTTCACCGCGGACGACCTGCACCGGTTCTGGAACGCCTTGCTGGATGGCCGCATCGTGTCGCCTGACACACTCGCCGAGATGATCCGTCCCCGCTTCGACGTGGCGGCCGAGCACAAGCGGTATGGGATGGGCTTCTGGCTGGGCCGCCGCAACTCGTCCCTGATGCTGGAGGGCTACGACGCCGGCGCATCGTTCCGGTCCACGCACATTCCGGAGACGCGCACCACGGTGACCGTACTGGGGAACAGCTCGGAGGGTGCCTGGCCGGTGATCTACGCCCTCGCGGATGCCATGGACGGAACCGTCCGGGGCAGGTTCCCGGACGAGAGCTAGGGGCGCAGTCGCGCGGTCCCGTCATTGAGCAGCTGCGGGGCCGCCGCATGGCACCCCGATTCGCTGCGCTTCGCGGATTCGCATACGCGGACGCAACATCCGGTGCCGTTCACTGGGATCACCCTCCTCGTCGAGAAGGGTCCCTCGACGGGCTTCCAGCCCCGATCAGATCCGGAGACCGGACGCCATGACGACCACCGCACTGCCGCCCGAGCGGGAGGCCGCTTCCGCAGACGCCGCCCCCTTCCGCCTGATCGCGGCGTTCGGGATGTACATGCTCCTGCTCGTGTGGATCGTGCTCTGGAAGCTCGAGCTTCCGTGGGTCGGCGGGGTGGATCGGGTGATCAAGCTCGTGCCGTTCGTCGCGACCGCCGAACAGGGCGCCAGCCGTCCGTCCGAGGTCATCGTCAACCTGCTGCTGTTCGTGCCGTTCGGCCTGTTTCTCGGCCTTCTCGCGCCGTGGTGGAGCTGGCGCCGCCTCGCCGGCGTCACTGCTGTGGTCAGCCTGGCGCTCGAGGCGACCCAGTTCGTGCTGGCCATCGGAAGCACCGACGTCACCGATGTGCTGGTGAACACCGCCGGCGCTCTGATCGGCTTCGGCCTCGTCGCCCTTGCACGACGCCGGCTCCCGGCCGGTGGCCGCGGCATCCTGATCCGGATCTGCGTCATCGGAACGCTCGCGGCGCTGCTCGCCGTGGCGCTCTTCGTCGCCTCACCCATCCACTTCCGCCCGCCACCCGGCTCGGGCATGGGCCACGAGCCGGGGAGCGCGCTGAGCCCGGGCGAGAGGCCCTGACTTTTCCCAGGAGCCTCCTTCAGGCCTCAGGGACGAACAGCGCGACCGTGTCGGCCACGAGCGCCGGGCGCTCCGAGCCCTCGAGCTCGACGGTCGTGCGCAGGCTCACCCGGTAGCCCTGGGGCGACGGATCGGCCGAGGCGACCTCGGTCACGGCCCGCACGCGGGAGTCGACGGTCACCGGCTGCAGGAACCGCACCCTGTCGAGCCCGTAGTTCACCACCATCGAGGTGCCGTCGACCGACAGCAGCCCCGCGGTCAGCCGCGGCAGCAGCGACAGCGTGAGGTACCCATGCGCGATGGTCGCGCCGAAGGGACCGGATGCCGCGCGGTCGGCGTCGAGGTGGATCCACTGCCAGTCCTCGGTCGCGTCGGCGAACGCCTGGATCCGCTGCTGGTCGATGGCGAACCAGTCGCCGGTGGCGGTGCTGCCGACGGCGTCGGCGAGCGCGGCGGGGGAGTCGACGACGATGCTCATGCGCGCGGACCTCCGGCGACGTACAGCACCTGGCCCGACACGAATCCGGCCTCTTCCGAGCAGAAGAACGACGCGGCCGCGGCGATGTCGTCGGGATAGCCGGCGCGCTGCACGGGGATCTCCTTCGCGTTGTGCGCGATGAAGTCCTCGAATCCGACGCCCAGCCGGTCGGCCGTGGATCGCGTCATGTCGGTGACGATGAACCCCGGTGCGATCGCGTTGGCGGTGACGCCGTACCGGCCGAGCTCGATGGCGAGGGTCTTGGTGAAGCCCTGCATGCCGGCCTTGGCGGCCGCGTAGTTCGCCTGCCCGCGGTTGCCCAGTGCCGATGTCGACGAGAGGTTCACGATGCGGCCCCAGTTCGCCTTCACCTGGTGCTCCTGCACCGCGCGGGACATCAGGAAGGCCCCGCGCAGGTGCACCGCCAGCACGGCGTCCCAGTCGTCCTCGGTCATCTTGAACAGCAGATTGTCGCGGATGATCCCGGCGTTGTTCACGAGGATGGTGGGCGCGCCGAGCTCCTCGGCGATGTGCGCGACCGCGCGCTCCACCGACGCCGCGTCGGCCACGTTGGCGCCGACGGCGAGCGCGCGGCCCCCGGCATCCGTGATCGCGCCGACGGTCTGGGCGCACTGCGCCTCGTCGAGGTCGAGCACGGCGACGGCGTGGCCGTCGGCGGCGAGGCGCTGGGCGGTGGCGGCGCCGATGCCGCGTGCGGCGCCGGTGACGATGGCGGTTCTGGTCATGCGTGATTCCCTTCGGAGGTTCTCTGCTGGTCGAACTGGATCAACTGGCGCAGCTCGCCTCCCGCGGCGAGCCGGTCCATCGCGGCGTCGAGGTCGTCGAGGCCGATGCGGGACGAGACGAGTCGCTCGAGCGGCAGGCGTCCCGCACGCCACAGCTCGACATAAAGGGGGATGTCGCGGCTGGGCACCGCGGATCCGAGGTAGCTGCCGACGATCGTGCGCGCCTCGGCCGTGAGCACGAGCGGCGACACGCTCGCGCGCGCGTCGGGTGCCGGCAGCCCCACCGTGACGGTGGTGCCGCCGGGTGCGGTGAGCGCGAGGGCCGTCTCGAAGGCGCGCGCGGCGCCCGCCGCCTCGATGACGACGGGAGCACGGATGCCGCGGTCCACAGCCTCCGCCGGAGTCAATGCCTCCACGGCTCCGCACGCGAGCGCGTGCGCGAGCTTGCCGGGCACGTTGTCGACGCCGATCACCTCGTGCCCGAGGGCGACGGCGACCAGGAGCGCCGCCATGCCGACCCCGCCGAGCCCGACCACGGCGACGCGGTCGCCCGGCGCCGGGCGGCCCGCGTTGACCACCGCGCCGCCGCCGGTCAGCACCGCACAGCCGAGCAGCGCCGCGATCTCGGCCGGCACGTCGGCGTCCACCGGCACGACCGACGCGCGGTTCACCACCGCGTGCGTCGCGAAGGCCGAGACCCCGAGATGATGGCGGACGTCCTGCGTCCGGCCGCCGTCCTCCTCGCCGTCCCCGTCGTCGCCCCCACCGCGGAGGCGGTGCAGGCGGATGCCGCCGCCGAGCAGGGTTCCGGCATTGTTCGCCGCCGTGCCGGGGGCGCACGGCAGCCGCCCGTCGGTGCGGCATCCGTCGCAGTCGCCGCATCGCGGCAGGAACGTCATGACGACCCGATCGCCGGGCGCGATGTCGTCGACGGCCTCACCGGCCCGCTCGACGATGCCGGCGGCCTCGTGTCCGAGCAGCATCGGCACGGGCCGCACGCGGTTGCCGTCGACGACGCTGAGGTCGGAATGGCAGACCCCCGCGGCCTCGATGCGCACGAGCAGTTCGCCCGGGGCCGGCTCGTCGAGCTCGAGCTCCCCGACCGTGAAGGGTCGGCTCTGTGCGAACGGCGGCTGCGCGCCCGACACCTCGAGCACCGCTCCGGTGATCTTCATCCCGACCTCCTCGTCGTGACGCCGCGCGCAATCGGCGTCGGCACACCAGCCTCTCGCGAATCCCTCGACGCGGGTGCGTGACAAGCATACCGACCGCGCGGTATGCTCGCGTCCACCCGGCAGCGACGCCGCCGGAGCCGAGGGTCGAAGGAGACCACGATGTCGAACAGCGCTGCTCTCGCCGTGACGGTGGACGGGGACGCCGACGCCCGCTTTGCCGGGCTCGCCGACGCCTTCCGCACGAATCTGGCCAGCGGGGAGGAGCTGGGCGGCTCGCTCTGCGTGCTCGTCGACGGACGGCCGCTGGTCGACGTCTGGGGCGGATGGAGCGATCCCGAGCGCACCCGGGCGTGGGAGCCCGACACGATCACGAACGTCTGGTCGATCTCCAAGACCGTCTCTTCGCTCGCCGCACTGCTGCTGATCGACCGCGGCCTCCTCGACCCCGATGCTCCTGTCGCCGCGTACTGGCCCGAGTTCGGCGCCGCCGGCAAGGAGGGCGTGCTGGTCCGCCACGTGCTGACGCACTCCTCCGGCGTCTCGGGCTGGGATCAGCCCGTCTCCGCCGAAGACATCATCGATGTGGATGCCGCGACCGACCGCCTCGCGGCTCAGGCTCCGTGGTGGCCCGCGGGCGCCGCATCGGGCTACCACCTTCTCGACTACGGGCATCTGATCCACGGCCTGGTCCGTGCCGTGACCGGCGACGGGCTCGGCGCGTTCGTCGCCGCCGAGCTGGCCGGCCCCCTCGGCGCCGACTTCTGGCTCGGTCTCCCCGCCGACCAGGACCACCGGGTCTCGCCGGTCGTCCCGCCGCCGCCCTCGCAGCTGGACCTGTCGGCGCTTCCCCCTGACTCGCCCGCCGCACGGACCTTCACGGGGCCCGCGCTCGGGGCCGAGGTCACCTGGACCCGCGCATGGCGTGCCGCGGGCATCGGCGCGGCCGGCGGGCACGGCAACGCGCGCTCCGCCGCACGGCTGAACGCGCTCGTCGCCGGTCGCGGCGAGGTCGACGGACGACGGATGCTGTCACCCGAGGCCGTCGACCTGATCTTCGGTGCGCCGGTCGACGGCGTCGACCTGGTGCTCGGCCTGCCGCTGCGGTGGGGACTCGGCTGGGGGCTGCGGCATCCGCTCTCCACCTCGTACATCCCCGAAGGGCGCGTGGCGTTCTGGGGCGGCTGGGGCGGATCGCTGGTGACGGCCGACATTGATCGGGGCGTGACCTTCGCCTACGTCATGAACCGCATGTCGGACGGCATCCTGGCCTCCGAACGCGCCCGCACGTACCTGCGCGCCGTGTACGACGCGCTCTGAATCTGAGCCGAACGCCGGAACGCGCGCCACCCGATGTCGGGCGGCGCGCGTTCGGCTTGCGGCAGGTCAGGCGACGGCGGCCGCGCGGCGGGCGAGGCGGGCGCGACGGATCCACTTCTCGATCTCGATGAGCACCGGCACGAGCAGCGCCAGGCCGAGCGCCGTCAGCCACTGGTCGCCCGTCAGGCTCGTCGTGCCGATGAGGCGCTGCATGAAGCCGACCTCGACGGCCACGACGGTCAGCGCCAGCGGGATCGACAGCCACTTCACGGCGGCGACGATGGGAGCGGACAGCCCCGACTCGGGGTCGCGCCGCATGACGAGCCCGCCGAAGATCGAGCCGAGCGCGCAGACCACGAAGGCCATCGTCACCGGCACGTTGGGCTCGGTCGAGCTGAGCTCATCGGGGTAGATCAGCAGCGGCACGAGCGTCGTCAGGAAGATGAGGCTGCCGTAGACGAACCACAGTGTCACGGCGCCGCGGTTCGCGATCGTCTTCTTCGGGTCGCGCGGCGGCTTCAGCATGATGCCCTCGGGCACCGGGTCGAGGAGGATCACGACCACCGGGAAGATGGCGACGAAGAAGTTCAGGAACAGCACCATGATCGGGGTGAGCGGCACGCCGTTGTTGATCCCGAAGATGCTCGCGACGAGGAAGAGCAGGACGAGCGAGAACAGCTGCGACATCTGGAACCGGACGTAGCTGACGATCTTCTCGTAGATCCCGCGGCCGAGCTTGACGGCGGTGACGAGCGTGCCGAAGTTGTCGTCGACGAGGATCATCTTCCCCGCCTGCTTCGTCACATCGCTGCCGGAGCCCATGGCGACGCCGATGTCCGCCTGCTTCAGCGCGGCGGCGTCGTTCACCGCATCGCCTGTCATCGCGACGACGGCGCCGTCCTCCTGCATGAGGCGTGCGAGCCGCAGCTTGTCTTCCGGAGTGACGCGACCGAACATGTGCAGACGCGGCAGCGCCGCCTTCAGCTCGTCGTCGCTCATCGCCTGGATCTCGGCGCCGCTCGCGGATCCCTCGCCGAGTCCCAGCTTCGCGCCGATCGCGGCGGCCGTGATGGCGTGGTCGCCCGTGATCATGCGCACTTCGATGCCGGCTTCGCGCGCGATCCGCACGGCCTCCTTGGAGGAGGGGCGCAGCGGATCGATGATGCCGACCAGGCCGACGAAGGTGAGATCGGCGACGGCGGCCATCGGGTCATCCGCCACCGGCGCGTCGGGCGCGAAACGGCGGAACGCGAAGGCGAGCACCCGCAGTCCCTGCTCCGAGAGCTTGCGGTTGGCCTCGACGATCTCATCGCGGTGCTCGGCGATCGGCACCACGCCCTCCATCGTGGCCACCGAGCCGCAGCGCTCGAGGACGACGTCCGGACCGCCCTTGACGTAGCCCACGAGCAGCTCTTTGCCGTCGACCGGGATCCGGTGGAAGGTGCCCATGAACTTGTACGCCGAGTCGAACGGCACCTCGGCGACCCGCGGGAACGTGCTGCGGGTCAGCTCGGCGTCGGCCCCGAGCTTCGCCGCGAGCACGACGAGTGCGGCCTCGGTCGGGTCGCCGATCACGGCGCCGTCGTCCGACACCGTCGCGTCGCTGCACAGCGTCAGCCCGAGCGCGAGCTGCGTGAACTGCGGCACCGGCAGGCCGGCGGTGTGGAGCACCTCGCCGGCCTTCTCGTAGCCGCTCCCGGCGACGGTGAACCACTCGCCGCGGTAGTACAGCGTCTCGACCGTCATCTCGTTCATGGTGAGAGTGCCGGTCTTGTCGGAGTTGATCGCGCTGGTCGCACCCAGCGTCTCGACATCCGTCAGGTTCTTGACGACCGCCTTGTGCTCGGCGAGCTGCCGTGAGCCGTACGAGAGCATCGCCTGGACGAACGAGGGCATGCCCGTCGGGATCGCCGAGATCGCCATCGAGATGCCGAGCAGGATGACCGACGCGATCTCCTGTCCGCGCAGCAGGCCCGTGATGATGATGACGGCGACGGCGCCCCACGCGATCCAGCCCAGCACCCCCGTGAGGGAGTCGAGCTCGCGCTGCAGCGGCGACTTGCCGGGCTTGACGGACGAGAGCATCGTCGCGATCTGGCCCATCTGCGTCTGCATGCCGGTGCCCGTGATCACCACCGTCGCGGTGCCGCGTGTGACCTGGGTGTTCTGGAAGACCATGTCGGTGCGGTCGCCGAGCGCGGTGTCGGGATCGGCGAGGGTTGCGGCATCCTTCGGGATCGGCGCGCTCTCTCCGGTGAGCGCCGCCTCCTGCGTCTCGAGCGTCGCCGACCGGATGATGCGGCCGTCGGCGGGCACGAGGTCGCCCGCCTCGAGGGTCACGATGTCACCCGGCACGAGTGTGGTCGCAGCGACCTGCAGCAGGGTGCCGTCGCGGACGACCTTCGCCTGGGGGATCTGCATCTTCGCGAGGGCGTCGACGGATGCCTTCGCCTTGAGCTCCTGCCGGGTGCCGAGCACGATGTTGAGCACCACGAGCGCGCCGACGAGGATGCCGACGCTCACCTGATTGATGAACAGGCTGATGATCGCGACGGCGACCAGCATGACGTTCATGGGGTCGGCGAGCTGCTTCAGCGCCACCTGCCACGTCGACGGCGGCTTCTCGGCGGTGATCGAGTTGGGGCCGTGCTCGGCGAGCCGCTGGGCCGCGTCGGCGGCTGTCAGCCCGCGGTCGCGGTCGGTGCGGAATGCGGCGATGACGGCATCTGGGTCTTGGCTGTACCACGCGGTCTCGGCGGGCGATCCGGCGGTGGTCTCCACGGCGCTCATGGCCCGAACCTACCGCCGTGTCGTGCTCGGACGACAGAGGGATTCTGCGGCGCGCCGGGAATCAGTCGTCGAGCTGTGCCCGCAGCCGCCGTGCGAGTTCTGCGGTCGGCATCGCGCGGGGGAAGACGGCGACGACGACCTGGTCGGCGGCGGGATCGGCTTCGCCTTCGGGCAGCACGCCGAAGCGCCGGCGTGCGTCGTCGAGGGCCGTGCGCAGCACCGCCACCGGCACCTTCTTCGGGCCGCGGATGAGGCGGCGGAGCACGTGGTTGTGGATCGCCGTGACCAGCGCGGAGAAGCCCACCGCGTCGAGCGGATCCAGACCCGGCAGCGACGCGCGCAGATACTCGTCGAACAGGCGCTCGTAGCGGAACACCGTGACGATCTCGCGGTCGCGCAGCGCCGGAACCCCGCGCACCACCGCGTAGCGGCGTCGGGCGAGCTCGGGGTCGGCGGCGAAATGCGCGTAGACGAAGAGGGATGCCTCGCAGACGGCGGCCCACGGATCGCGGTGCGGCTGCGCCAGGAACTCCCGCAGCCGGTCGAGCAGCGCCTCGTGATCGGTGAAGACCACGTCGTCCTTGCCGCCGAACTGCCGGAAGAAGGTCGAGCGCGATACACCGGCGGCCTGCGCGATCTGCTCCACCGACGTCTGATCGAACCCCTGCTCGGCGAACAGCTCCAGCGCGGCGGCGACCACGGCCGCGCGCGCAGCGCCCTGGCCCGTCAGCAGGTTCTGGGCGGCGGAGGCGGCGGCGGTGTCGGACATCTCGGGGGAGAGCCTAGTGCGCGGCGCGTGCGTCCCGTACGGCATCCGTCACACACGCCGTCTCACGCCGCGCTGCTCCCACCCGCCTGCTTCCCACCCCGCCGGGTGCGTGTCAACCCGGTGGAGCAACCAGGGGCGCGCGCGTTCACTGTGAGGATGACGCCGATCTGGAAGCTCGACCCCGTCCGCGTGACCGGCACGCCGTTCGAGCCCGGACGGCGCCACGAGGTCGTCGTCGTCGGCGCCGGGCTGACGGGCCTCGCGACCGCCCTCCTGCTCGCACGGCAGGGCCGCGACGTGGCCGTGCTCGAGGCCGGCGAGATCGGAGAGCTGGCGTCGGGGGCCAACACCGGCAAGCTGACGCTGCTGCAGGGCTCGGTGCTGTCGACGATGCGCCGTCATCATCCTGCCCGGCTGGTGCAGGCCTACGTCGAGGCCAACGCCGACGGCGCGCAGTGGCTGACCTCCCTGGCCGACGAGCTCGGGGTGCCGTACTCGCGGCGCACCGCCTACTCCTACGCGCAGACCCCCGACGGCATCGAGACCGTGGCGGCAGAACTCGAGGCGGCGACGGAGGCCGGTCTTCCGGTGCGCCGCGTGGAGCCCGACCTGCTCGCGCAGTCGCCGTTCCCCATCGTGGACGCGGTCGCGCTCGATCGCCAGGTCGCGATCGACCCGCAGCAGCTGCTCATGGCGATGGCGCGGGCATACCTCGAGGCCGGAGGCGCCCTGCACACGGGTGTGCGCGTGACCCACGCGCACATCGTGCCTCATGCGGGCGTCGAGACGTCGGCGGGGTTCGCGGCCGCCGACCAGGTGGTGCTCGCGACGGCGACGCCGATCATCGACCGTGGGCTGTACTTCGCGAAGACGCGGGGACTGCGCTCGACGTGCGTCGCGTTCGCCATCGACGCGCCACTGCCCGAGGGGCTGTACCTGTCGGTCGACGGCGCGACGAAGTCGATCCGCTCGATCACTCCCTCCGACGGGCCGGCCGGTGCGGCCCAGCTCATCGTCGGCGGCAACGGCTTCCCGGTCGGGCGCTCCCCGTCGCCCCGCGCGTGCCGCGACGACCTCATCGCCTGGACGCAGGAGCACTTTCCGGGAGCCGAGCCCGTCGCCTCCTGGTCGGCGCAGGACTATCAGTCGCACGACCTCGTCCCGTTCGTCGGCGCGATGCCGCGGGGACTCGGCCGCGTGCGCTTCGCCACCGGCTACGCGAAGTGGGGGCTCTCGAACGCCCCCGCCGCGGCTCTTCGCATCGTGGCCGAGATCGGCCGCGTGCCGCGGCGCGAACGACCCGACTGGATGAACGTGATCTCGACCCGTTTCACCGTGCCGGCCGACCTCGCGCGCGGCGGCGTCGAGAATCTGCGCGTCGGCTGGCAGGCGGCATCCGGATGGGCGGGCGCCCAGGCGACGCCTGCCCCCGTCCGCCGCCCCGAAGAGGGCGAAGGCGTCGTGGCCAGCCGCGCGGGGCACCCCGTCGGCATCTCGACCGTCGACGGCGTGACGCGCGCGGTCAGCGCCGTCTGCCCGCACCTCGGCGGAGTGCTGCGCTGGAACGACGCCGAGCGCTCGTGGGACTGCCCGCTGCACGCGTCGCGGTTCACCGCGAACGGGCAGCGCATCGAGGGTCCCGCGCTGTGCGATCTCACCCGCCTGCCCCGCGTTCCCGGCGAGGAGATCGAGGACGACGGGTCGACGGCATCCGCTCCGCAGCCCGCCGCCGCCCGCTGATCGGACAGCGCCGACCGATCGTCGGCGGCCCGCCCGAACGGCGCGAGGCGCCCTCGCGCTCGGCCTGTGCGGAACGGCGGGCGCGTCGCTGCGGTCAGAACCGGACGATGACCGGTAGTAGGCTGGGGCACTGGTCGATATCTCGACGTCGAGACGCTTTTCGCGTCATCCCACCCCATTCGCCACCTGCGAAGGAATGCACTGTGGATCTGTACGAGTACCAGGCACGTGACCTTTTCGAGAAGTACGAGGTGCCGGTGCTCGCCGGCATCGTCGCGGACACGCCGGAGGAGGTGCGAGCCGCAGCCGAGAAGATCGGCGGAGTCGTCGTCGTCAAGGCCCAGGTCAAGACCGGCGGTCGAGGCAAGGCCGGTGGCGTGAAGGTCGCCAAGACCCCCGACGAGGCGTACGAGGCGGCCAAGGCCATCCTCGGCCTCGACATCAAGGGCCACGTCGTCAAGCGCGTGATGGTCGCCCAGGGCGCGCGCATCGACAAGGAGTACTACTTCTCGGTGCTGCTGGACCGCGCGAACCGCTCGTACCTGTCGCTGTGCAGCGTCGAGGGCGGAATGGAGATCGAGGAGCTCGCCGTCGAGCGTCCCGAGGCGCTCGCGCGCATCGCGGTCGACCCGCTGCAGGGCATCGACAAGCAGAAGGCCGTCGAGATCGCGGAGGCCGCCGGCTTCTCGGCTGACCTGGTCGATAAGGTGAGCGACGTCTTCGTCAAGCTCTTCAACGTCTACACCGGCGAGGACGCGACGCTCGTCGAGGTCAACCCGCTCGTGCTCACCGAAGAGGGCGACGTCATCGCCCTCGACGGCAAGGTCTCGCTCGATGAGAACGCCGACTTCCGTCACGCCGGGCACGCGCTGCTCGAAGACAAGGATGCGGCCGACCCGCTCGAGGCCAAGGCCAAGGCCAACGACCTCAACTACGTCAAGCTCGACGGCGAGGTCGGCGTCATCGGCAACGGCGCGGGTCTCGTGATGTCGACGCTCGACGTCGTCGCCTACGCCGGCGAGAGCCACGGCGGCGTGAAGCCCGCCAACTTCCTCGACATCGGCGGCGGCGCCTCGGCCGAGGTCATGGCCGCGGGCCTGGACGTCATCCTGGGCGACCCGCAGGTCAAGAGCGTGTTCGTCAACGTGTTCGGCGGCATCACCGCGTGCGACGCGGTCGCGAAGGGCATCGTGGGCGCGCTGGCCGAGCTGGGCTCGAGCGCCTCCAAGCCGCTCGTCGTCCGCCTCGACGGCAACAAGGTCGAGGAGGGCCGCGCGATCCTCCGCGACGCGAACCACCCCCTCGTGACCCTCGCCGAGACCATGGACGAGGGCGCCGACAAGGCCGCCGAGCTCGCCAACGCCTGAGCCCCGACATCCGGAACTAGGAAAAGAACAGACATGTCGATCTTCCTCAACAAGGACTCCAAGGTCATCGTCCAGGGCATCACCGGCGGCGAGGGCACCAAGCACACCGCCCTCATGCTCAAGGCTGGCACCCAGGTCGTCGGCGGCGTCAACGCACGCAAGGCCGGCACCACCGTGCTCCACACCGACGCCGACGGCAACCCCGTCGAGCTGCCCGTCTTCGCGTCCGTCGCCGAGGCCATCGCGGCCACCGGCGCCGACGTGTCGATCGCGTTCGTGCCGCCCGCGTTCACGAAGAGCGCGATGATCGAGGCCATCGACGCCGAGATCCCGCTGCTCGTCGTCATCACCGAGGGCGTGCCCGTCGGCGACACCGCCGAGGCGTGGGCGTACGCGCAGTCCAAGGGCGACACCACCCGCATCATCGGCCCGAACTGCCCCGGCATCATCACGCCCGGCGAGTCGCTGGTCGGCATCACCCCTGCCAACATCACCGGCAAGGGCCCGATCGGCCTCGTGTCGAAGTCGGGCACCCTGACGTACCAGATGATGTACGAGCTGCGCGAGATCGGCTTCTCGACGGCCATCGGCATCGGCGGCGACCCGATCATCGGCACCACGCACATCGATGCGCTCGCCGCGTTCGAGGCCGACCCCGAGACCAAGGCGATCGTCATGATCGGCGAGATCGGCGGCGACGCCGAGGAGCGCGCGGCCGACTTCATCAAGGCGAACGTGACCAAGCCGGTCGTCGGCTACGTCGCCGGCTTCACCGCTCCCGAGGGCAAGACCATGGGCCACGCCGGCGCCATCGTGTCGGGTTCGGCGGGCACCGCACAGGCGAAGAAGGAGGCCCTCGAGGCCGCCGGCGTCAAGGTCGGGAAGACCCCGTCCGAGACCGCCGACCTGATGCGCGAGATCATCCAGGGGCTCTGAGCTCCACACACGAGAACGGATGCCGCGACCTCGGTCGCGGCATCCGTTCGTCGTTTCAGCCCGGTGACCCCGGGCCACCGAAGCGCGAGACGACGGCCGAGCGGCCGGGGTCCTCGCTGGCGAGCACGCCGCCGTTCGCGACGAAGTCGGCGGCGACCTCCTCGAACATGATGCGCACGTCCTGCCGCCGGGCGCCGAGCGCCTCGACGGCGGCGCGGGTGACCTCTTCGGCGAAGCGGCGGCGCTGGTCGACGGTGCGTCCGGGCAGGAGCTCGACTCTGATGTTGGGCATTCCCCGTCTTTCCGCCGCGCCGTCGGACCGGCGCGGTCGGCGCCAGCCTAGCGACGACCGTCCGGATGATCGCGGATTCGATGTATTCCAGAAGGGGAATCCGACTCACCTCTTGTGAAGGGCGTCCTGCCGGGGCTACATTCCCCCCGTAGTGCGAACGGCGCGAGCCGGGCGCATTGGGGGTGGGGATCTCGTAGGACGAATGGGCAGAAGGGGCCCCATGAGTCGGAGACCCCCCGTGTTCGGGGATAGGTGGGGGCGCAACGGCGGAGCCGTGCGGCCGACGGCGGGTGCGCATCGACGCAGCGCCGTGGTCGGCGTGCTTGCGGCGGCGCTCGTGCTCGGTCAGCTGAGCTGGGCCGGCCCTGCGGTGGCCGCGCCCATCGAGGTCGTGCCCGCGGATCCGGCGACGCCGCTCGTCGAGTGGACCGAGCCCGCGGTCGTCGACGGTCCCCTCGAAGAGGCGCTCGACGAGCTGTTCGAGACGGTGGTGCCCGAGCCGGCGCCCCCCGCCGAGGTCACGCCCGACGCGCCCGTCCGGCAGGCTCCCCAGACCCGCACGACCCTGCGGATCGCGGTCGCTCCGCCGGCCCCGCCGGTGGTGCCCGAGCCGCCCGCGTCGCCGTTCGGCCCGAACTGCCGGCAGGTCACCACGGGGGCGACCCCGGGTGCGTCCGGCGGCTCGAACTCCTCCACGACGAGCACCAGCAGCACGAGCCTCGTCTGCGGTCCGGGCACGGTGAATCCCGGCACGATCGGGACGAACCCGTCGCCGGCGCCGACGCCGACGATCCCGGGTCTTCCCACGCCGACGCCCACGCCGACGCCGCCCACGCCGCCGCAGCCGACCGTGCCGCCCGCGCCGACCCCGTCACCTTCGCCCACGCCCGCACCCACTCCCGCGCCGGAGCCTTCGCCCGCGCCGCAGCCGACCGGAACGCCGGAGGCGTCCGGACGATGGGTCGGCGCCACCGCCGCGCTCGCGGTGCGTCCCTTCGAAGCGGCGGGGCAGACGGCGGATGCCGCGACGGACGCGCCCGTCCCGGAACCCGCTCCCCAGCACGCGGTCCCGGCAGCCGAGCCGCCCGCACCCGCCGCTCCCGCCCCGGCGGCCGAACCCGCTCCGGCGAACCCGTCACCGGCGGAGCCCCCGGCGGGCGAGACTCCCGCGACCGCTCCGGCCGCGACCGACCCGGCAACGACCGACCCGGCGACGACCGACCCGTCGACGACGGATAGCGCCCCGACTGACGGCGCCACGACCGGCTCGACTGCGCCGGAAGGCACCGAGACGACCGACGGCGCCACCGACCCGGCCGCACCCGCAACCGAGCCCGCCGCGACGCCCGAGGCGCCGGCGGCATGGTCGGTCACCGCGACGGGCGACGTCACCGTGACCACCGCGGGCGACGACATCGTCATCACGGCCGACGGCGTGCAGACGCGCCGGGCCGCGGCATCCGTCTCGGCCATCGACATCACCGCCGGCGGCCGCGTCACGCTTCCCGCAGCGCTGGGCCTCGCCGTCTCTGTGCACGGGGCCGCCGCGCTCGCCGTCAGCGGCAGCGGACTGACGTGGTCGAGCGACGGCGCCGGTGCGGGCCAGGTCTCGGGCGTCTCGTTCTCGGGCGTCGGCGAACTCGTCGCCGCCGGGGGAGGGCATCGCCTCACCGGGCCGGCCGCCGACACCACGTGGACGGTGACGGGCGACGGCGCCGGCACCGTGGCGAGCCAGCGCTTCACGGGCTTCGCGTCGCTCCTCGGTGCGGCGGGCAACCGCGACGACTTCGTGATCGCGGGCGGCCACATCGGCTTCGTCCACGGCGGCGGGGGCGGATACGACGTCCTCCGGTTCACGGGCTCGCACGGCGCGATGATCTCGCGCCCGACCGGACCGCAGTCGGGGACGATCCGGCTGCAGGGTCGCGAGATCGCCTACGACGGCCTCGAGCCGGTCGGTCCGGCCGACGTCGCCGACTTCGACCTCGCCGACGCGACCGACGGCGACACCATCGAGATCGCGCCGGATGCCGGCAACGCCGGCTACCTGCTGGTGCGCAGCCTGGCCAACGCCTTCGAGTCGCACTCGGTGCGTCCGCTCGCCTCGTTCAAGGTCACCTCGACGGGCAAGGGCGCGGTGATCCGCATCGTCGGATCCCTCACCTTCCTCGGGGTGACGTTCCTCTTCGAGGCCACCCGGGTCGTGATGGACGCCGGCTCGACCCTCGATGCGGGCACCGGCGACGTCACCTTCACCGCGACCGATGCGTCGACGGACGACACCCCGGCACTCGCGGAGGTCGTGCTGACCGACGCCACGGTGCGCGGCGGAGACATCACCGCGACGGCCACGGCGACGAGCACCGTCGACACGGGTGCGACGGTGGGTCTCGCCCTGGGCGAGAGCACGTCGTCGGCGGCGGTCCGCCTGCAGGGTGCGACGCGCGTCGAGGCGACCGGATCGGTCGTGCTGCAGAGCACGTCGACCGCCACGCTGACCACGACGTCCACCGGAACGGGAGCGGATGCCGCGGTGGATGCCGCCGTCGCCCACGCGACGATCGACAACGCAGCCACGACCGAGATCACCGACACGGCATCGGTGCAGGCGGGCGGCGCGGTGACGCTGTCGGCCAAGACCGTGACGACCGCGACCACGTCGGCCGACGCGACCGCCGCGACGGCCGGAGCGGGCATCGCCACCACGGATGCCACGACCCGCACCGCTGCGACGATCGACACCGCGTCGGCGCAGGGCGTCGTCGCCGGCGGCCTGCTGACCCTGCTCGCCGATTCGATCCACGCTCTGTCGACGACGGCGAAGGCGAGCCCGGGCGGATCGACCGCGAACGGCACGAGCCCGAGCGCCACCACCGCCACCGCCGGCCAGCCCGGCGGTCTGGCCTCCGCCCCCGGTGGCACGATCGGCGTCGCGGGAGCGCTCGCCTTCTCGCAGCTCGACCAGCAGACGATCGCGACCCTCGGGTCGGCGACGCCGGCGGTGCCGTTCCAGAGCGGCACCGGCATCGGCGTCTCGGCCGTGTCGTCCGGCTCGGCCACGACCGACGCCGACGCCTCGGCGGTCGGCGGCTCCGCGGCCGGCGTCGGCGTCGCCGTCTCGGCGAACGTCGCGGACCTCGTCACTGAGGCCCGGATCCGCTCGGCGGCGCTGGGCGCACCGCAGGTCGAGGCATCCGCCGTCGCCGCCCCGCGCACGGCCGGCGAGACGAACGAGTACTCCGCCGAGGCGATCTCCGGAGCCGGCGGGGCGTCGAGCGTCGGCGCGGCGGGCTCGCTCGCCGTGAACGCCGCGACCCTGCTCACGCGCGCGGCGATCGACACGGGCGCGACCGTCACCGCGCCGACCGCCGACATCTCGCTCACCGCGCGCGCCGACAACGACACGATCGCGCGAGCGATTCCGGGAGCGCAGGCGGGAGCGACCACCGGCGTCGGCGCGAGCGTCGCCCTCGACATCGTGAACGACGTGACGCGTGCAGAGGTCGCCGACGGCGTGACGCTGACCGGAGCGAAGGACCTGTCGCTGACGGCGGACACGACGGCACCGGCCACGACCGAGGCCCGGGGCGGCGTCGCCTCGGACGCCGCGATCGCGACGGTGCTCGCCCTGACGATCTCGAACGTCTCGACGATCGCCCGACTGGGCACCGGTGCCCCGCTGAGCCTCGCCGGCACCTACACGTCGACCGCGACGCAGCGCGCACCACTCAGCACGACGGCCACCGGCAACGTCGACGCCGAGGACGGGGCGGCGGTCTCGGCCGTGCTCGCCCTGACCTTCGCCGACCACGCGGTGCGGTCGGAACTGGCGCGGGACATCGCCGCGGCGCTCGCGGTCATCCTGCGCGCGACGGCGCTGGCGTCGAGCGCCACGACGGCGACGTCTTCGGCGACGGGCGCGCCGGGTGAGGACGACCCGACGTCGCAAACGCCCGCCGCGCAGTCGGGCGATGCGCGCGCGTGGGCCGACGCACTCGCTCCGGCCGCCGGCGCCGCCGGCGACGGCACGGGCGGCAGCGGGTCGGTGCCGCTGCCGACGCCGAGCACGCCCCAGGGAGAGGTCACCGTCACCGCCGCCCTCGCGCTGAACGTCCACCACCTGACCGCCGACGTGTCGGTCTCGGGCATCTCGATCGAGGCACCCACCGTGACTCTCGAGGCGCTCGCGAACCTGTCGGCGGCTTCGACGGCGACGGGGTCCCCGTCGACGCGCGCACCTCCGGCCGGCACCTCGATCGCTGCGGCCGTTGCGATCAACCTCGCGGACGTCGACGTCCGCGCGGAGGTCGGCCCCTCCACCACCGTCACCGCCGACACGCTGCGGCTCTCCGCAGGCGTCGCCCCGCAGAACGCGGCGGGCGCGGCGGACGGCACCCACCGCTTCACCACCACCGCGACCGGCGGGCAGGGCGCGGGCGGCGATCTCGGAATCGCCGGCTCGGTCGCCCTCTCGGTCATCGTCCTCCGCAGCGCCGCAGGACTCACCGCCGGACCGGATGCTCCCGTCGTCACCTTCGCGGGAGCGACCCGTTCTCTCGTCGTCGAGGCGTCGTCCTCCGCCGAGACCGTCTCGCGGGCACTTCTGTCCGACACCGGGGCCGGCACGCCGACCACCGGCATCGGGGCGGCGTTCGCGCTCACGAGCGTCGACCACATCACCGTGGCGGCAGTCGGAGCGGACGCGGTGCTCACCGGCACCGACGACCTCACCTTGACCGCGAACGCCGCCGACGTCGCCCGCAGCGAGGCCCAGGGGTCGGCGCGAGGCGCGGACGCTGCGATCGCTCCGTTCTCGGCCGTGACGCTCTCGACCGTCACCACCCGCGCCGAGCTGGCCGCCGGCGCCGTCACCGCACTCACCGGCGCTCTCGCCGTCTCGGCCGCGCAGCGTGCGACCGCTTCCAGCACGGCGACGTCGGCGACCGGAACCACGGCGGGAACGGCCGTCGGCGCCGCGCTCGCCGTCACCGTGGCGAACCACGGCGTGCAGGCGACCCTGGGCCGCGCCCTCGACGTCGTGGGAACGGTGACACTCACCGCGACGTCGGTGTCGGCATCCGTCGCCACCGCCACCGCCTCGGCGGCCGGAGCGCCCGAGAACGCCGGCGACTCGGGCGACCCCGCGAACCCCGGCGGAGCAGCGGGCGACGGCGTCGACCAGGCGGTGACCGGCGCGCGCGATCACGCCGACACCGTGGCCACGGCGGCCGGCGGCAGCGGATCCGGCACGGCGGCCACGCCGAGCGCGGCGTCGTCGCAGGGCCAGGTCAACGCCGCCGCCGCGATCGCCGTGGTCGTCGCGACCGTCTCGGTCCAGGCATCCGTCGCCGCCGCGCTCACCGCGGACGGAGCCGTGACGATCATCGCGGGCGAGAATAGCGACGCTGCCTCGAGCGCCGACGGCTCGGCGTCGCAGGGCACCGACGCGACGATCGGGGCCGCCGTCGCGCTGACCTTCGCGACGGTGGTCAACCGCGCACTCATCGCGACGGGCGGGGCCGTCACGGCCCCGAGCCTCACCGTCCTCGCGCGCACCCACGTCGACGGCGCCGACACCACCTCGACGTTCGGCGCCGCGTCGGTCGCGGGAGCCGGCGGCGGCAAGCTCTCGGTCGCCGGCAGCCTCGCGATCGCCATCGTCGACCACGACACGCTCGCGTCGATCGACGGCTCGGCCGGCGGCGGCGCCGTCACGGTCACCGCCACGGGCGTCGTCGCGAGCAACGTCACGGCCCTTCCTGCGGGCGCGGGAGTGACGGATGCCGCAGACCTCGGTCTCGGCGCCGCGGTCGCGCTGTCGCTGTTCACGGTGGACGCCGTCGCGGGGCTCGGCGACGGCGGCACGCTCACCGCGCCGACGTCGCTCACCGTCACGGCCGAGTCGACGACGACCGCCACCGCCGAGGCGCGCATGGGCGCCTCGGGCGGCGGCGTGGCGATCACGCCGGCCGTCGCCATCACGCTGTCGACGGTCACCGCCCGTGCGCGGATCGGCACCGGCCCCCTCGCCACGGTGAGTGGCCCGGTGACGGTGAGCGCGCGCCAGACCGCCACCGCCGGAACGGTCGCCGGGGCGATCGTCGTCGGAGCAGGCGACGCCGGCGTCGGCGTGGCCCTGGCACTCACGGTCGCCAACCACGCCGTCGCCACCGAGCTCGCGCGCAGCCTCACCGCGAACGCCGTCACGCTCACCGCCGTGGGGGTGACGGATGCCGCGTCCACCTCGACCGCGTCGAGCGCCGGCGCCCCCGAGAACGCCGCGGACTCCGGCGATCCGTCCAGCCCGGGCGGTGCGGCCGGCACGGGTGTCGACGACACCGTCGCCGCCGAGCGCGCGCACGCCGATGCCACGTCGGCCGCACACGGCGGACCCGGGACGGGCGCCGCGACGACCCCGAGCGCCTCGTCGTCGCAGGGCGGCGTCAACGCGGCCGCCGCGATCGCGATCACCCTCGCCACGGCGCGCAGCGCGGTCGACCTGGCCGCGGGCATCGCGGTCACCGCGACGGGCGCGGTCGCGCTGACGAGCCGGGCGAACATCGACGCCGCCTCGAACGCCGACGGCTCCGCGTCGCAGGGCGCCGACGCCACGATCGGCGCAGCCGTCGCCGTCACGCGTGCCGAGGTCGACACCGACGCCGTCGTGCCCGCCGGCGTCTCGATCACCGCGGGCGCGCTCACGCTCACGGCCGGCACGACGCCCGACACCGGCGACGAGACCTCGACCTTCGGCGCGCGGTCGGTGGCCGGCGCCGGCGGAGGCAAGGTGTCGGTCGCGGGGTCGTTCGCGCTCGCGATCGTGAACCACCGCACGCGCGCGGCGATGGCGGGAACCGCGACGGTCTCCGGAGCCATCGTGACCGTCGCCGCATCCTCCGCGCGTGCGACGGACGTCAAGGCCCTGCCGGCAGGGGCGGGGGTGACCGGTGCGACCGACCTGGGGATCGGTGCGGCGGTCGCCCTCGCTGTCGTGACAGCGGCCACCCTCGCCGAGATCGCCGACGGCGGCACGGTCACGGGCGCGGGGTCGGTCGATGTCACCGCAGCGTCGACCGCGACCGACGCCGTCGAGGCGCGCATGGGGGCGTCGGGCGGCGGAGTCGCGGTCTCGCCCGCGGTCGCCGTCGCTCTCGCCACGCTGGGCACGACCGCGCGGATCGGTACCGGTCCGGCGCTCGTGGCGACCGGCGCGGTCATGGTCTCGGCCATCCAGAAGGCCACGACGTCGGCGACGGCCGGCGCCATCGTCGTCGCCGCGGGCGACGCGGGCATCGGTGCCGCGCTGGCGCTCGCCATCGCGAACCCGACCGTGCAGGCGCAGTGGGCGCGCGCGATCACGGCGGCCGCGGCGACCCTGCGCGCGTCCAGCGTCTCGGCGACCACCACAGTCGCCACCGCCTCGTCGGCCGGCGCTCCCGAGAACGACGCCGACTCGGGCGATGCCGCGAACCCCGGCGGCGCGGCCGGCACCGGTGTCGACGGCGCGGTGGCGGCGGAGCGCACCCACGCCGATTCGACGGCGACGGCGAACGGCGGCGCCACGTCCGGTGCGACGGCCACGCCGAGCGCGTCGTCGTCGCAGGGCGGCGTGAACGCCGCGGCCGCGATCGCAATCACTCTCGTGAGCGCCACCAGCCGCACCCTCATCGATCCGGGTGTCGTCGTCACGACCAGCGGCGCCGTGACCCTCGAGAGCCTCGCCAACACCGACGCGTCGTCGTCGGCCGACGGATCGGCGTCGCAGGGCGCCGACGCGACGATCGGGGCCGCTGTCGCGATCACCCTCGCCGACGTCGTCAACGCCGCCGTGCTTCCGGCAGGCGCCACGCTGCTGGCCGGCTCTCTCGTCGTCACCGCCGGGGTCGCCGTCGACGGCGCGGACCAGACCGCGACGTTCGGCGCGCGGGCCGTGTCGGGTGCCGGCGGCGGCAAGGTCTCGGTGGCCGGGTCGTTCGCCCTCGCGATCGTCGACCACGACACGCGTGCCTCCCTGGCCGGAGCGGCGACGCTGACCGGCGGAGCTGCCGCGGTCACCGCCGCCAGCCGCACCGCGACGACGGTCTCGGCGCTTCCCGCCGGCATCGGCGTCACGGATGCCGGCGATCTCGGGGTCGGGGCATCCGTCGCTCTCGCCCTCGTCACCGACCGCACCACGGCTGAGCTGGCCGACGGCGGCACGCTCACCGGCGCCTCATCGCTCACCATCTCGGCGACGTCCGAGACCACCGTCACCGTCGAGGCGCGGATGGGCGCGCAGGGCGGAGACGTGGCCCTGTCGCCCGCCGTGGCCGTCGGCCTCTCGACCGTGTCGACCAGCGCGCGCGTCGGGACGGGCGCACCCCTCTCGGTGACCGGCGCGCTCGACCTCGCCGCGACGCAGACCTCGACCGCCTCCGTGACCTCGTCGTCGCAGGTGCTCGCCGCCGGCGATGCCGGCATCGGCCTCGCCCTCGCGCTTCTGATCGCCCAGCACGGCGTGCTCGCCGCGCTCGCGCGCAGCGCCACGGGCGGTTCGGCGTCGCTCCGGGCGACCAGCCGCTCGACCTCGGCCGCGAACGCCTCGGCGTCGGCCGGCGGCGCCCCCGGCAGCTCCGGTGGCGGAGGCGGGTCGGGGACCGGCGTCGACGACGCCGTCGCCGCCGAACGCGCGCACGCCGACACGACGTCGACCGCACACGGCGGATCTGGAACGGGCGCTGCAGCAACGCCGAGCGTGTCGTCGTCGCAGGGCGGCGTCAATGCCGCCGCGGCGGTCGCGGTGACGCTCGCCACGGTCGATGCCGCCGCCTCCCTCGGCTCCGGTGCGACGCTGACGGTGGCCGGCGCCGCAGAGCTCGCGAGCGCCGCGAACACGGACGCGGCCTCGTCGGCCGACGGCTCGGCGTCGCAGGGCGCGGACGCCACGATCGGCGCCGCCGTCGCCCTCACGCTGGCCACGGTGACCAACCGGGCGGTCGTGCCCACGGGTGCAGCGGTGGTCGCGGGCTCGCTCGTCGTCTCGGCGGGCGTCGCGCCGAACGGCGCCGACACGACCTCGACCATCGGTGCGCAGTCCGTCGCCGGCGCCGGCGGCGGCGACGTATCGGTCGCCGGCTCGTTCGCCCTGGCGGTCGTGAACCAGACCACCCGCGCGGGCATCGACGGCTCGGTGACGCTGACCGGCGGCGACGTGACGGTCTCGGCGACGAGCGCCGTGGCGACGACCGTGAAGGCGCTTCCGGCGGGAGCGGGTGTGACGGATGCCGGCGACCTGGGCTTCGGCGCATCCGTCGCGCTGGCGCTGATCACCGACAAGACGGCGGCCGAGCTCGGCGACGGGTCGTCGGTCTCGGGCGCCCGCGATCTGACGCTCGCCGCGACCGCGACCGACTCCGCGATCGTCGAGGCGCGGATGGGTGCCGCGGGCGGCGGCGTGGCGCTGTCTCCGGCGGTGGCGGTCGCGCTGTCGAATGTCACGACGTGGACGCGCCTGGGGACCGGTGTGCTCACGCTGACCGGGTCGCTGACCGCGACGGCGACGCAGACCGCGACGGCCGGCACGACGGCGTCGGCGGCGGTGCTCGGCGCGGGTGACGCGGGCGTCGGCGTCGGGCTGGCGCTGAACATCGCGAACCACACGGTGACGTCGTCGCTGCTGCGGAGCGTCTCCGTCGGCGGCGCGGTGACGCTGAGGGCGTCGAGCGCGTCGACGTCGACGTCGAGTGCGTCGGCCTCGGCGGCGGGGGCGCCCGAGAACTCCAGCGGCGGCGGAGCCGGCGGCGGGGTGGACGGCGCGGTGGCCGCGGAGCGCGCGCACGCCGACAGCGCATCGACGGCGAACGGCGGCGACGGTGCAGGGTCTGCGACGGCGCCGAGTGCGTCGTCGTCGCAGGGCGGCGTGAACGTCGCTGCGGCGATCGCGATCACCCTCTCGACCGTCCGCGCCGAGACGCTGATCGCGGGCGGTGTCGGCGTCACCGCAGCGGGGACGGTGACCCTGGCGACTTCGGCGAACACGGATGCCGCATCCTCCGCCGACGGTTCGGCGTCGCAGGGCGCCGATGCGACCATCGGGGCCGCGGTCGCGATCACGCTGGCGGACGTCGTCAACCATGCCGTCGTGCCGGCCGGCGTGACCATCACCGCCGGCGACCTCGTCGTCTCCGCGATGATGACGGCGAACGGCGCCGACACGATCGCGACGATCGACGCGCAGTCGATCGCAGGCGCGGGCGGCGGCAGCGTGTCGGTCGCCGGATCGTTCGCCCTCGCGGTCGTCAACCACATCACGCGTGCCGCCATCGACGGCATGGTGAACCTCACGAGCAGCGACGTCACGGTGACCGCATCGAGCGCCGTGTCGACGACGGTGAAGGCGCTTCCCGCGGGAGCCGGGGTGACGGATGCCGGAGACTTCGGCTTCGGCGCCTCCGTGGCGCTGGCGCTGATCACCGACAAGACGACGGCCGAGCTCGGGGACGGGGCGCAGATCACCGGCGCAGAGGACATCGTCCTCACCGCGAGCGCGACCGACACCGCGACGACCGAGGCGCGGATGGGCGCAGCGGGCGGCGACGTCGCGCTGTCGCCCGCGGTCGCCGTGACCCTGTCGAACGTGACCACGACGAGCCGGCTCGGCGCGGGCGGCGTGCTCGCACTCTCGGGTTCGCTCACCGCGACGGCGACGCAGAACGCGACGGCGAGCACAACCGCGTCCGCGGCCGTGCTGGGAGCCGGTGACGCGGGCGTCGGTGTCGGCCTGGCGCTCACGATCGCGAACCACACGGTCGTCTCCGCTCTCGCACGCGGGGTCACGGCCGCCGCTGTGACGCTGGGCGCGTCGAGTGTGTCGTCCTCGTCGTCGAGCGCCTCGGCGTCGGCGGCGGGGGCGCCGGAGAACTCCAGCGGCGGCGGAGCGGGAACCGGCGTCGACAGTGCGGTGGCCGCGGAGCGCGCGCACGTCGACAGCGCATCGACGGCGAACGGCGGCGACGGCGCGGGTTCCGCGACCGCGCCGAGCGCGTCGTCGTCGCAGGGCGGCGTGAACGTCGCGGCGGCGATCGCGATCACCCTCTCGACTGTCCGCGCCGAGACGCAGCTGTCGCCGGGGATCACGGTGAACACCCAGGGCACCGTCACGCTTTCCAGCTCGGCGAACACGGATGCCGCGTCCGCCGCGGACGGCTCTGCGTCGCAGGGCGCCGATGCGACCATCGGGGCCGCGGTCGCGATCACGCTGGTCGATGTGACCAACCGCGCGACCGTTCCGGCGGGCGTCACGATCACGGCGCAGTCGCTCGTCGCGACGGCGGGCGTCACGGCGAACGGCGCCGATACGACCGCCACGATCGGCGCGCAGTCGATCGCAGGCGCCGGCGGAGGCAGCGTGTCGGTCGCCGGATCCTTCGCCCTCGCCGTGGTGAACCACCTCACCCGCGCCGACATCGACGGCACCGTCAGCCTCACCGGCGGCGACGCCACGCTCACGTCCACCAGCAGCGTCGCGACGACGGTGAAGGCCCTTCCGGCGGGGGCCGGGGTGACGGATGCCGGCGACTTCGGCTTCGGCGCATCCGTGGCGCTGGCGCTCATCACCGACAAGACGTCGGCCGAGCTCGGCGACGGCGGCACGCTCACCGGCGCGCGTCACCTGACCCTCACGGCGACGGCGACCGACGCGGCGACGACCGAGGCGCGGATGGGGGCGGCAGGCGGCGATGTCGCCCTGTCGCCCGCCGTCGCGGTCACCCTGTCGAACATCACGACCACGACCCGCCTCGGGACGGGGGCGCTCTCGCTCACCGGCTCGTTGACCGCGACGGCGACGCAGACCGCGACGGCAACCACGACCGCCTCCGCCGCGGTGCTGGGGGCCGCAGACGCGGGTGTCGGTGTCGGCCTGGCGCTCACGATCGCGAACCACACCGTGACGAGCGATCTCGCTCGAAGCGTCGCGGCCGGCGGCGACGTCACCCTCCGCGCGTCGAGTGTGTCGTCCTCGTCGTCGAGCGCCTCGGCGTCGGCGGCGGGTGCGCCCGAGAACTCCAGCGGCGGCGGAGCCGGCACCGGCGTCGACAGCGCGGTGGCCGCGGAGCGGGCGCACGTCGACAGCGCATCGACGGCGAACGGCGGCGACGGCGCGGGTTCCGCGACCGCGCCGAGTGCGTCGTCGTCGCAGGGCGGCGTGAACGTCGCTGCGGCGATCGCGATCACCCTCTCGACCGTCCGCGCCGAGACCCTCATCGCGAGCGGTCTGGCGGTCACGGCCGGAGGCACGGCCACCCTGGTCACGTCGGCCAACACGGATGCCGCATCCTCCGCCGACGGTTCGGCGTCGCAAGGTGCGGACGCGCCCATCGGGGCCGCGGTCGCCATCACGCTGGCGGACGTCGTCAATCAGGCCGTCGTGCCGGCCGGCGTCACGGTCACGGCGCAGTCGCTCGTCGCGACGGCGGGCGTCACCCCGAACGGCGCCGATACGACCGCCACGATCGGCGCGCAGTCGATCGCAGGCGCCGGCGGAGGCAGCGTGTCGGTCGCCGGATCCTTCGCCCTCGCCGTGGTGAACCACCTCACGCGCGCCGCGATCGACGGCACCGTCGCCCTCACCGGCGGCGACGCCACGCTGGGCGCGACGAGCATCGTCGTCACCACCGTCAAGGCGCTGCCGGCCGGCGCGGGCGTCACCGCGGCCGGCGACCTCGGCTTCGGGGCATCCGTCGCCCTCGCCCTCATCACCGACAAGACGACCGCCGAGCTGACGGACGGCAGCACGCTCACGGGCGCCCGCAACCTCACCCTCACGGCCACGGCCACCGACACGGCGACCGCCGAAGCGCGCATGGGTGCCGCCGGCGGCGACGTGGCACTCGCTCCCGCGGTCGCGGTCGCACTCTCGAACGTGACGACCACCACCCGTATCGGCACCGGGGCGCTGACGCTCACCGGCTCCCTCGCCGCGAGCGCGATCCAGACCGCGACGGCGGGTTCGACGGCGTCGACGTCCACCGTCGGCGCCGCTGACGCGGCGATCGGCGTGGCGCTCGCCCTCACGATCGCGAACCACATCGCCCTGACCACCCTCGCCCGCAACGTCACCGCCGGCGCGGACGTCTCGCTGCGCGCCGCCAGTGTCTCGGGCTCGGCATCGACCGCCTCCGCTTCGGCGGCGGGTGCGCCGCAGAGCACCGGCGGCGGTGGCTCATCCGGCTCCGGCGTCACCGATGCCGTCGCGGCCGAGCGCGCGCACGCCGACAGCACCTCGACGGCCAACGGCGGCGACGGCGCCGGCACGGCGACGGCGCCCCGCCCTGAGTCGTCCCAGGGCGAGGTGAATGCCGCAGCGGCGGTCGCCATCACGCTGGCGACGGTCCGGTCCGAGACGATCGTCGCACCCGGCGTCACCACCATCCAGGCCGCCGGGACCGTCACGCTGGCGAGCTCGGCCAACACCGATGCGGCGTCCGCCGCGGACGGCTCAGCCTCTCAGGGCGCCGACGCCACGATCGGGGCCGCGGTCGCGATCACCCTGGCGAACGTCCTGAACCAGGCGATCATCCCCGCCACGCTCACCGTGACCGCGGGCGGACTGGTCGTCTCGGCGACCGTGACCGCTGCGGGCGCCGACACGACCGCGACGTTCGGTGCGCGATCCGTCGCCGGGGCCGGCGGCGGCGACGTCTCGGTCGCGGGATCGTTCGCCCTCGCCATCGTCAACCACACGACCCGCGCCGGCATCGACGGCACCGTCGTGCTCACCGGCGGAGACGTCGCGCTGACGGCCGCCAGCGCGACCGCGACGACGGTCGCGGCGTTGCCCGCCGGCGCAGGGGTGACCGATGCGGGTGACTTCGGGTTCGGGGCATCCGTGGCGCTCTCGCTCCTCACCCACCGCACATCGGCCGACATCGCCGACGGCGTCAGCCTCACGGGCGCCCGCCATCTGTCGCTCACCGCGACCGCGACGGACGCGGCGGTCACCGAGGCGCGCATGGGAGCCGCCGGTGGCGACGTGGCCCTCGCCCCGGCCGTCGCGATCACGCTCTCGAACGTCACGACGTGGACGCGCATCGGCACCGGCTCGCTCACGCTCAGCGGCAGTCTCTCGATGTCGGCGACGCAGAAGGCCACCGCCGGCACCACCGCGTCGGCCGCCGTGCTCGACGCGGCCGATGCCGCGATCGGCGTCTCGCTCGCCCTCACGATCGCGAACCACACCGTGACGACCGCGCTCGGCCGTGACACCACGGCGGGCGTCGACGTCCTGCTGCGAGCGTCGAGCGTCTCGGAGTCCTCGGCGACGGCATCCGCTTCCGCTGCGGGCGCCCCCGAGAACGACGAGGACTCCGGGGATGCCTCGAACCCGGGCGGCGCGGCCGGCACCGGTGTGAACGAGCTCGCGGCGGCGGAGCGCGCGCACGCCGACGACGTCGCGAACGCCCACGGCGGCGAGGCGTCGGGGGATCAGGCAGCGCCCACGGCGCAGTCCAGCGACGGCGCCGTCAATGTGGCGGCGGCGATCGCGATCACGATCGCGACCGTGCGGGCCGAGACCATCGTCGAGCCCGTCGTCTCCGCCCTGACCGCCGGCGGCACGGTCACGCTGGCCTCGTCGGCCAACACGGACGCGGCCACCTCCGCCGACGGCTCCGCGTCGGAGGGCGGCGACGCCGCGATCGGCGCGGCCGTCGCCCTCACGCTCGCGAACGTGTCGAACCGGGCGGTCGTGCCCGCCACGCTCACTGTGACGGCGCGCGACCTCGTCGCCTCCGCCACCGTCACGGCCGACGGTGGCGACGTCACCGCCACGATGGGGGCGCAGGCGGTATCGGGCGCGGGCGGCGGCAAGATCTCGGTCGCGGGCTCGTTCGCCCTGGCGGTGGTGAACCACACCACCCGTGCCGCAGTCGACGGCACGGTCGTCCTGACCGGCGGCGATGTGACGCTCACCGCGGCGAGCGCGGTGGCGAGCACCGTCAAGGCGCTGCCCCACGGCGACGGCGTCGTCGCGACGGGAGATGCCGGGGTCGGGGCATCCATCGCCCTCAACCTCGTGACCGACCGCACGAGCGCCGAGATCTCAGACGGCGTCAGCCTCGCCGGCGCCCGCAACGTGACGCTCACCGCGACGGCCACCGACGCCGCGACCACCGAGGCGCGCATGGGCGCCAAAGGCGGCGACGTCGCCATCTCGCCGGCCGTCGCCATCACGCTCTCGAACGTGACGACGTGGACGCGCATCGGCACCGGCGTGCTGACGATCACCGGCAGCCTTGCCATGTCGGCGAGTCAGAAGGCGTCGGCCGACACCACCGCATCGGCGGCGGCGCTCGATGCCGCGGATGCCGCGATCGGCGTCTCGCTCGCGCTCACCATCGCCAACCACGCGGTCACCTCGGCTCTGGGCCGCAACGTCACCGCCGGCGCGAACGTCGGCCTCGCCGCCTTCGGTGTCTCGGCGTCGAGCGCCCGTGCGTCGGCCTCGGCGGCCGGTGCCCCCGAGAACGAGGACTCCGGCGACCCGGGCAACCCCGGCGGAGGATCCGGCACCGGCGTCGACCAGCTTGCGCAGCGCGAGCGTGAGAACGCCGACGACGTCTCGACCGACAACGGCGGTGCGGACTCCGGCGCGACGCAGAACCCCCGCGCCGAGACGAGCGCGGGTCCGGTGAGCGTCGCAGCGGCCGTCGGCATCGTGGTGTCGACGGTGCGCGCCGAGACCCTCGTCGAACCGCAGGTCACCGCGATCGTGGCGACGGGCGCCGTGACGCTCGCGTCGAGCGTCAACACCGACGCGCGCTCCGCGGGCGACGGGTCTGCGGCCGGCGAAGGCGATGCCACCATCGGCGCCGGCGTCGCGCTCACCTTCTCGACGACGGTCAACCGGGCGACCGTCCCGGCGACGCTGACGGTGACGGCCCACGACGTGACGCTGTCGGCCACGGTGACCGCCGACGGCGCCGATACGACGTCGACCTTCGGCGCGGCGGCGTCGTCGGGTGCCGCGGGCGGCAACGTCTCGGTGGCCGGCTCCGTGGCGATCGCGATCGTCACCACCGACACCGTCGCCGCGGTCTACGGCACGCTCGTCCTCACCGGCGGCGATGTGACGCTCACCGCGCGCAGCGCCGTGGCCGGCACGGTGACCGCCCTGCCGATCGGCGACGGCTCGAGCGGCACCGGCGACGCCGGGATCGGGGCATCCTTCGCGCTGACGCTCGACACCCACCGCACGACGGCCCTCATCGCCGACGGCGTGGCGGTGACGGGCTCCGACGACGTGCGGCTCACCGCCGAGGCGACGGATGCCACCACCACCGAAGCCCGCATGGGCGCGAAGGGCGGCGGGGTCGCCGTCGCGCCCGCGGTCGCGATCGTGCTCTCGAACATCACGACGCTGGCCCGCATCGGCACCGGCACCCTCGCCACGACCGGCGACGTCGTCCTCCGCGCGACGCAGAAGGCCGCCGCCGAGAACTCGGCGACCGCCGCCGCCATCGCCACCGACGATGCGGCGGTCGGCATCAGCCTCGCGCTCACGATCGCCAACCACACGGTGACCGCCGTGCTCGGCCGGGTCACGGTCGCCGGCGGCGATCTCACGCTGCACGCCTTCAGCTGGTCGCGCTCGAGCGCCCTCGCCGTGGCATCCGCCGCCGGTGCGCCCGAGAACGACGAGGACGCCGGCTCGGGCGACCCCGCCAACGAGGGCGGCGCTGCCGGCACCGGAGTCGACGAGCAGGTCGGCGGGCAGCGCGACTACACCGATCAGGTCGCCGGCGAGTACGGCGTCGAAGGCACCGGCGACACCGACACCCCGAACGCCGAGACGAGCGGCGGGCCGGTCAATGTCGCCGCGGCCGTGGGCATCGTCATCGCCACGATCCGGGCGCTCTCGATCGTCGAGCCGCAGGTCGCCGAGATCACGGCGGGCGGCACGGTGACCCTCTCGTCGTCGCAGAACACCGACGCGGCCTCCGGCGGCGACGGCTCGTCGTCGAAGGGCGGCGACGCCGCGATCGGCGTGGGCGTCGCCATCACCTACGTCGACGTCGTCAATCGCTCGGTCGTGCCGGCGACGCTCACGGTGCGCGCCCACGCGCTCGCGGTGCTCGCGACCATCACGATCGACGGCGCCGACGACACCTCGACCATCCGCGCGGTCGCCGCATCGGGCGCCGGTGGCGGCAAGATCTCCGTGGCCGGATCGGTCGCGCTCGGACTGGTCTGGTTCGACACGCTGGCGGCCGTGTCCGGCCGGGTGGTGCTCACCGGCGGCGACGCCACCATCGCCGCAGGCAGCAAGATCGACACCACGGTCAAGGCGCTCGCGGCGGGCGAGGGCGTGGTCGCGACCGGCGACGCCGGGGTCGGCGCATCCTTCGCTCTCGCACTCGTCACGAGCGACACGCACGCGCGCCTCGACGACGGGATCGAGCTCACCGGCGCCGACGACCTCACGATCGCCGCCGCGTCCGAGAGCCGCACGACCACCGAAGCGCGCATGGGCGCGAAGGGCGGCGACGTCACCGTGACGCCGGCCATCGCCATCACCGTGTCGAACGCGCGCACGAGCGCGTCGATCGGCACGCTCGCCGCCGCACCGATCACCGTCACGGGTGCGGTGCTCATCTCGGCGACCCAGCACACGGTCGCACGCACCACGGCGGGTGCCGTGGCGACGGACGCCGGGGATGCCGCGATCGGCGTCGCGATCGCGCTCAACTTCGCGTTCGACGCCGTGACCGCCACGACCCGCCGGAGCATCATCGCGGGGGAGTCGGTCGCCTTCACAGCCGCCGGTTCGTCGCTGAACGGGGCCGAGGCCGCCGCGTCGGCGAGCGGAGCGCCCGGGGAATCGAGCGGCGACGCTCCCGCCGGCGGCGTCGACGGCCAGGTGCAGCAGCAGCGCGACTACGCGAACGCCGAGAGCGTGCAGCAGGGCGGCTCGGGCGTGCAGAACAGCGCCAGCCCGTCGGCGTCGACGAGCGACGGCGGCGTCTCGGTGGCGGGAGCGATCGCGCTGAGCATCGCCGACGTGAGCTACACCGCCTGGCTGCCGGACGCGCTGCAGATCACCGCCGGCGGGCACGTGTGGTTCACCTCGAGCGCCCAGGTCGACGGCATCGTGAAGGCCGACGGCACCGCCCTCGCCCAGGACGACGCCGGGGTCGGGGTCGCCGTCGCGCTCAACCTCGTGTTCCTCACCAACCGCGCCTGGCTCGGCGAGGACGCCGTGGTCTCGGGCAACGGCTTCACCGCGGCGGCGCGCATGACCGCCGTCGGCGCCGACACGACGCACGACTTCTCGGCGATCGCGAACGCCGGCGCCGGGTCGACCGACGTCGGCGTCGCCGGGGCGGTCGCGCTCAACATCGTCACGGACAGCACCGAGGCGTGGATCCCGTCGACCGCCCGCGTCGACTTCGGCACCGGAGGCGTCGAGATCGCCGCCCACAACCACCGCACCGACACCGCGAAGGCCAAGGCCGATGCGACGGGCGGCGGCTCGAGCACGGGGGTCGGGGCATCCGTCGCCATCAACGTGATCGCCGACGACGTGACGCGCGCCGAGATCGAGGACGGCGCCGACGTGACGGGCGGCGACGACGTGACGGTGCGGGCGGCGCACTCCGACACCGTCGTCAACGAGGTCACCGCCGGCTCCGAGGGCGGCACCGCGGTGAGCCCTGCCGTCGGCATCAACATCGTGCTGCCCGTCGTGCTCGCCCGCATCGGCACGCCCGGCCCGCGCGCGTTCGTCGCGGCCGGCGACGTGGTCGTGCATGCCTCGCACACCGGCTCGGTCGGCGTCCGCGGCGACGCGGAGGCCGCAGGGGACACCGCCGTCGGGGCCATCATCGTGATCAACGTCGTCGACGTGAGCGTCCGCGCCGGCGTGGTGCGCAACGTCGCCGCGGGCTCGCTCTGGCTCATCGCCCACGACGAGCTGCACACCAGCGCGATCGGCTCGGCGAGCGCCGGCGGCGCGCCGATGGCCGACGAATCCGACCCGAGCTCGCCGCAGAACTCCGACCAGCAGGCGCAGAGCCAGCTCGACAACACGCCCGTCACCGCCGGCAGGACCTCCGCGCTGCCGTCGGCGAGCAGCAACGTCGACTCGGCCAACTCGTCCGCGAACGGCGAGTCGGGCCAGCAGAGCGACGGCGTCGGCGTCGGGGCGGCCGTCACGGTCAACTGGGTCACCGTCGAGAGCATCGCCGCGCTCGCGCCCGGGCTCGTCGTCGACGTGGACGGCATCTTCGCCGCACTCGCCTCGAACGAGACGGATGCCACGGCCCGCGCCACCGGCTCCTCCGGCAAGATCCAGGGCGGCGACAACATCGGCGCCGCCGTCGCCCTCAACGTCGTGACCGTGGTCAACCGCGGCTCCGTCGGGGCCGGCGCCCGCATCACGGCCAGCTCGGTCGCGGTCACCGGTCTCACGCCGGACGGGGCCCGCAACGACTTCCAGGCGTGGGGCATCGCGGCCGCGGGTGGCTCGAGCGACACCGCGGTGGCCGGCTCGGTCGCGGTGCAGGTGCTGCACCTCGACAACGAGGCCGTCATCGGCGCAGGGTCGACGCTCGAGATCGCCGGCGGCGTCTCGCTCGACGCGAGCAACCCGATGGGGCTGTCCGCCATCGCCGCCTCCGGGGCGCTCACCCTCGACGGCAACGGCGTGGGTGCGGCGATCGTGGTGCAGTACGTCGACACCTCGACGCGAGCGATCATCGAGTCCTCGTTCGCGACGCCCGCAATCGTGACGGCGGGCGGTGCGATCATCGGCCGGGCCACGGCATCCCTCGTCCCCCTCGCCGCTCCCGAGGTCCCGCTGCTGGGCGACCTCGGCGACTTCACCGGCGTCGCGATCGGCGCGGCCGCCGGCAACGGCGACGCCGCCGTCGGCGGGTCGCTCATCGTCAACGTCACGAACCGCACGACGCAGGCGGGCATCGGCGACGGCGCCGTCGTGAACCAGGGCATCGCCTCGGCGGCCGGACAGCACCTGTCGTTCACGGCGAGCGATCAGACGCGGTTCGTCGACGTCGCCGGAGCGCTGGGCCTCAGCACCGGCAGCGCCGGCATCGGCTTCGGTCTCGTGCTCGGCATCCACAACAAGGACGTGCGCGCGTGGGTCGGCCGGGGCACGACCGCCGACCTCGGCGGGTCGGTGTGGCTGATCGCGACGGCGGGCGAGCAGTTCACCGGGGTCGCCGTGTCGGGAGGCGTGGCCGACGACGTGGGCCTCGGGGGAGCCTTCGTCATCCTCATCGTGAACCAGGGCTCGGGTGCCCCGGGGACCCGCGCCTACATCGACAGCAGCGCCGCGACCCCGACGTCCGTCCGGGCGCTCGGTGCCGTGACGATCGGCGCCTCCGACCCGCTCGGGGTCACCGGCTTCGCGGGCGGTGTGGGCGGCGCCGGCACGGCGGGGGTCGGGCTCTCGTCCGTGGTGCTGGTGCGCACCGGCATCGTCGACGCATGGGTCGCCGAGCGGGCCGAGCTGCGGGCGCGTGGCGGAGCGGGCCTCACGCTCACCGCGGCGCAGAGCGAGGACCTGTGGTCCGTCGCGGCCGGCGGCAGCGTCGGCGGCACGGTGGGGGTCACCGGTGCGGCGACCGTCGGCGTGCAGCACAACACCACGCACGCGCATCTCGATCGCGGCGTGACGCTCGACGGGGTCGCCGCCGGCGGGTCGGCCGGGGCGCACCTGGCGGCGACCGACACGACGGTGCTTCGCGGCATCGCCGGGCAGGCGGCCATCGGCGGCACGGCCGGGGTCGGCCTCGGCGGCGACGTGCAGGTCGTCGACAAGTCCACGCAGGCGTGGATCGCCCCCGAGGCGATCGTCGCGATCAGCGGCGACCTCACCGTCGACGCGACCTCGAGCGAGGATGTCACGAGCGTCGCGGCGGGAGCGAGCATCGCCGGCACGGTCGCGGTCTCGGCCAACGCCGCCGTGTCCGTCTACACGATCGTGACCAAGGCGTTCGTCGGCGAGGTGTGCGCGGCAGCGGTCGCCACCGAGGGCGCGTGCGTGGCATCCCGTGCCGTCGTCGTGGCCGGCGGCAGCGCCCGCATCGCCGCCAACGAGGTGCTCACCATGGACATCGTGTCGGGCTCGGTCGCCGCGTCCGGCACCGCCTCCGTCGGCCTCACGGCCGCCGTGCCCGTCATCACCAAGACGACCGCCGCGTTCGTCGGCGACCTCTCGCGCGTGACCGCTCTCGGCGGCGGCGCGGGCCTGACCGCGGCCGGGGCGTTCGGCGTCTCGTACATCGACACGCGCTTCACCCCGCAGACCGCGATCGTCGGCGGCGACCAGCTCGAGCTCGGCTACGCGCACGGCATCGAGCACCGCCAGGCCGTCTCGTACGACGCGGGCGGCGGCCAGCCCATCATCGGCCTGACTCCGGGAGCCACGTACTACGCGCTCGTCGACGCGCTCTTCCCGACCCGGCTGCGCCTGTCCCTCACGCCGGGCGGCGCGGCCATCCCGCTCGCCTCGCCGGCACGTCCCGGTCAGTCGCACCGCATCTTCCCGACCGACGAGGCCACGGTCCCCGGACGCTTCGCGCCGTACCTCACGCCGTCGGCCGACGTCGACGGGCTCACCGACACGGTGACGCTGCCCTACGACATGCCAGGCGGCGACGCCGACGCGTCGGACGGCTCGTACACGGCGACGCCGCTGGTGACCGGCGACGCGGTCGTGTACACGGCCAACGGCGACACGCCGATCGCGGGCCTGGTCGACGGCGGCACGTACTACGTGGTGATGACCGGACCGCACAGCTTCCGCCTCGCCCGCACCAAGTGCGAGGCGCTGCCGACGGCGGACGGCTGCAGCAGCGCCGCGCCGGTGGTCACGATCGACATCGATGAGTCCGGCTCCACCGGACGCGCGCACAGCTTCGTCCGCCAGGGCATGCAGCCTCCGGGAGACCCCGCGCGCATCACGGGCAAGCGCGTCCTGACACAGGCGCCCGGCGCCGTCTACGGCGTCGCGGTGATCGCGAACAACAGCGACGAGATCCTCGCCGTCGGGGCGAGTGCGGCCGTCGCGGCGACCGCGGGCGTCGGCGCGGCGGGCAACGTGAACGTCGTCACCGCCGATACGGATGCCTTCATCGGGCGCGCCGCGCGCATCAACGACGACAACACCGGCGCCGTGCCGTGGCAGAAGGTCACGGTGGCCGCCGCCGGGGCGTTCCGCCAGCTGATGGTCTCGGCCGCGCTCGGCGGCGGCATGGCCGGCATCGCGGTGAACGCGGCGGTCGACATCGTGAACGTCGACATCGACGCGCAGATCCGGGACGGGGCGGTGGTCCGCTCCGCCGGCGACGTCGCGCTGACCGCCCGCGGCTCCGAGGAGATCACGGCGGCGTCGGCGTCGGCCGGCGCGGGTGTCGCGGGCATCGCGGTGGCGGTCGCCACCATCGTCGTGGACAGCCACACGCACGCCCTGACGGGCAGCGGCGTCACGATCGACGCCGGCAACAACGTGCTGGTCCGCGCCGACGACGCGACGTCGCTGACGACCGTCGCCGGCGGCATCGGCGTCGGCTTCGTCGGCGGCGGCGCCGGCGTCGCGGTGGTCGTCTTCACCAAGGACACCCGGGCATCGATCGGACCCTCGAACATCGTCGACGCGCGAGCCCTCCGCGGGTGGTCGATGGGCGCGATCCCGCTCGGCACCGCGACCGACACCTCGTTCCCGACCTCGTCGCAGAGCGGGCTCGCGGTCGTCGCGACCAGCGAGCAGGACGTCTTCGGCATGGCGCTCGCGGCCGGTGGCGGCTTCGTGGGCGTCGCCGGCGCCGTCAACGTCACCCTCATCACCGGCGACACGATCGCCACCATCGAGCCGAACGCCCGGGTCAACACCGACCGCTCGGCGGTCGGCGCCGCACAGGGCGTGTCGGTCTCGGCGGGCGACCGCACCGACGCCTTCACGCTCGGCGGCGGACTCGGCGTCGGCTTCGTCGGCGTGGCGGGCGGCGTCGACATCGGCGTCGTCGACATCGCGGTCGGCGCGGGCATCGGCGACTTCGCGGTCGTGCACGCGAGCGACGACATCCGGGTGCAGGCGATGTCGATCCGCAGCATCCAGACCTTCGCACTGAGCTTCGGCGCCGGTGCCGTCGGCGTCGCCGGATCGGTGTCGGTGTGGAGCGCCGGTGTCGCGCCGTCCGGCTCGTACGACGACGGCGGCGGCGCGAAGGACGGGCTGTCGGGAAGCGGCGGCACCGCCCAGGGCCAGGCCGACGAGTACTCGTCCGGCAGCGGCGAGAACGGGTACGGGTCGATCCTCCACGGCGCGAACGACACGTCGGGCACCGCGACGGCCGACCGCAAGCAGCAGGGCCTCGCGGCCGCCCAGGCGGGCGTCGCCGCGGCGACCCCGGGCGCCGGCGTCGTCACGAGCCGCCTCTCTGTTCCCGCGGTCCGCGGCACGACGAGCCGGATCGGGTTCGGCGCCACCGTGATCGCCGGCGACGACGTCGCCGTCACGGCCGTCGCGCGCGACGCGTTCTTCGGCCTCGTCGGCTCCGGCAGCGGCGGCATCGGCGCGGTGGGACTGTCGCTCCTCGTGGCGAGCCTCCACACGGTCGTGGATGCCGGCATCGAGCCCTTCGCCACCGTCACTGCAGGCGGCGACGTCAGCGTGCGCGCCGAGGCGCGCGAGCGCACCGAGGTCTGGGCCTTCTCCGGCCAGCTGGGAGTCGTCGCCGTCGCCGGTCAGATCGTCGTGCTCGACACCGACTCGCGTCAGCGCGCACATGTGGACGACGGCGCCGCGATCCCCGCCGCCGGCGGCACGGTCACGGTCGCCGCAGCGGCCGACCGTCGCATCGCGCCGACCGCCTTCGGCATCGCGCTGGCGCTGGGTGCGCTGGGTGCCGCGGTCGCCGACGTGGAAGCGACCGGCGACACCGTCGCCCGGGTGGGCGCGGTGACCCTCGGCGCAGTCTCGCCGGTCGGCGGCATCGCGATCTCGGCGACGTCGACCATCGTCGTCCCCGTGCTCGTCTTCTCCGTCTCGCTCGGCGTCGCCGGCACGATCAACGGCGCCGCCGCGAGCGCGGAGATCTCGGGCCGCACGGCCGCGGAGTACGCGGGCACCGCATGGGTGGCGGGCGGCGTCTCGATCGTCGCCGACGCGACCAACACCGTCGAGACCGACACCGCGAACGCGCAGGGCGGCGCGGTCACCGTGGGTGTCACGTTCGCCCGCTCCACGGTCTCGCGCACGACGTCGGCGCTCGCCACACCAGGGTCCTGGTTCGGCGCCGGCGGCGGCATCGCGATGCGCGCCACCTCGCGCAACCACACCGACGCCGACATGCTGGGCGGCGCGATCGCGGCCATCGCCGCGGCGTACATGAACCCTGAAGCACGCGTGACCGGCCCGACCTGGGCGCGGTTCGCCGCGAATGTCGCGGCATCCGGATCCCTCGTCGTCGAAGCACAGGGGCAGAACCGCGCGACCGCCCGCGCCCGTGTCGCGAGCGTCGGCATCCTCGGTGCCGGGCAGGGCGTGGAGGTCGTCGCGAACGTGGCGCCGAGCGCGTCGGTGACGGCGTCGATCGACTCGGGCACCGTGTTCAGCTCGGGTCTGGTCGGCGTCCGCGCGGTGATCCTCACCGACGGCGGCGGCGGCAACGTGGCGTCGGCGATCATCCAGGCGCTCGCGGGCGGCCTGGTGTCGGTCGGCGTCTACACCGCGAGTGCACGGCTCGAGGGAGCGACCCTCGCCGAGCTCTCGAGCACGGTGGGGGCATCCGGTGCCGTCGAGGCGACCGCGAACGCGACGAACACCGTCACGGGGGAGACCTGGACCTTCGGCGCCGGCCTCTTCACGGTGTCGGTCTCGATCGTCGACGCGCAGGTGCTCGAGGCGGCCGGCACCCGCGCCTCGGTCTTCGGGCCGGTGTGGTCCTCGGGGCCCACGAATGTGTCGGCGAGGGCCGTCAACACCGCGACGGCCGAGACGGATGCCGCGAGCATCGGCTTCATCACCGGCAACGTGACCGTGCCCACGGCCCGGATCGCCGCCGCCACCGTGGCCGAGCTGCGTGCGTCGCTCGTCGGCAACGGCCTCTCGGTCGCCGCCGACGGCACGAACACCGCCACCGCCGCCGTGGACTACGTCTCGTTCGGCTTCCTCAGCGGCGGCCTGGGCGGCGCCATCGCCGAGATCGTGGGCACCGCTGCGGTGCGTGCGATCGTCGACGCCGGAATCGCGCCGGTGTACGCCGGCCCCGGCGCCGTCAGCATCTCGGCGCGGTCGGCGAACACCGCCTCCGCCGACATGGTGTCCTCGTCGCTCGCCGCCTTCCAGATCAGCGGCCTGCTCCCGGTCGCGACGGTGGCGGCGCCGACGACCGCCTCGTTCGCCTCCGGCTCGGCGTCGTCGGGATCGTTCTCCGTGTCGGCGTCGTCCCGCAACGCGGCGGACGCGACCGCGAAGCTCAAGGCGCTGTCGATCATCGGGGTGCGGGGCACGATGGCGCAGGCGACGATCACCGAGAGCGCGGCCACCACGGCGACCGTCACGGGCAGCGTCGCGCTCGCCGCGTCGGGTGCCGTGTCGGTCCTCGCCGAGAGCCGCGACGGCACCCACGCGCGCGCCGACATCGACAGCGCCGGCGGCGGTCTCATCGACGCGGGCGTGTTCGCCGCGCTGGCGATGCTCCGCGCCCCCGTGACCGCAGCGTTCGACGGCAGCGTGACCGCGTCGACGGGAGTGTCGGTCCGAGCCGTCGGCCACGCGAAGGCCGATGCCACGATCACCGCCTTCCAGGTCGCCCTGGTCGGCATCAGCGGGTCGGTCGTCGCTTCCGAGGTCGACGGCACGGCCGCGGTGTCGTCGCGCTACGGCACCGGCTTCCTCGTCACCAGCGGAGCGGCGCTCGTCGAGACGCTCCTGACGTCGTCGGCCACGGCGAAGAGCGATCTCGTCTCGGGCGGCCTCGTCGTCGCCGGCGTCTCGGTGCCCACGGCGCGCATCGCCGCCGCCGCCGTGGCGGATGCCGCCGGCCGCCAGTTCGGCGGCACCTCGCTCGCCGTCCGGGCCACGGCGACCCGCACGGTCGCAGCCACCTCCGGAAGCCTCGCCCTGGGCCTGATCGCAGTGAGCATCTCCAGCGCCGAGGCGCTCATCAGCCAGTCCGCCGTCACTCGAGCACGCGTCCACAACGGGGCGACGGTCGACGCTCCGGCTGCGGCGATCTCGGTGGATGCCACCGCGACGAACTCCGCGAACGCCGCGGGCGGCGGCGTCAACGGCGGCGCCATCACGGTCGGCGTCGCCAAGCCGAAGGCGTTCGTCGACGGATCGACGCTGGCCCACTTCGCCGCCACGGTCCCCGCCGCCGCGTCGCTCGGCGTGCACGCCACCACGACCGACACCGCGACGGCGCGTCTCGCGAGCACAGCGATCGGCGCGATCACCATCAGCGACGGTGCGGCGTGGGCGCGGGTGCGGCCGACGGCCGAGGCGATCGTCGGCACCGGCACGCCCATCGTGGTCGCGGGCGACATCGACGTGCGGGCGGCGGCGCAGCCGGTGTCGCGGTCGTTCGCCGAGAACTTCTCGGCGGCTGCGCTCGCGGTGAGCTCGAACCGCGCCCTCGCCGAGACGTTCCCGACGGTGCGGCTGTCGGTGGCGAACGGCACCACGCTGCGTGCCGGCGGCGCCGTGACGCTGACCGCGCATCAGAACTCCGCGACTCCGCCGCCGCTGCCCGTCTACGCGTTCGACGCGGTCACGGGGGTGGACCTGGGCTCGAACACCATCACGCTCTCGGGTGCCCACACCCTCGACGACTCGGCCACCGTGACCTATGACCGCAGCGGCGGCTCCGGCGTCGGCGGGATGACCGACGGTGCGGAGTACGGCGTCATCGTGGTCTCGCCGACGCAGATCCAGCTGGGCGCCGCGTTCGAGGCGGCGCAGGTGGATCCGGTCAACGACGTCATCACGTTCACGCGGCAGCACAACTTCGTCGAGGGCCAGCGGGTGTTCTACACGGCGACGGGGTTCGGCGTCGCCGGACTCGCGAACGGCCACGCCTACCGGGTGCGGGTGCTCGACGATTTCCGCATCCAGCTCATCGACGCCGACACGCCCTCGGCGCCGGTGGAATTCGACGGCGGCGACGTCGACGAGGCGAACGGCCTCATCGTCGCGCCTCACTCGTACTCCGACGGACAGATGGTGCAGTATCTCGCACCCGACGCGCGGGCGTCGTTCTACAGCACCCGCGTGGACATCGTGGTCGATGCAGAGGGCAGTCCCGTCCAGGTGGGCAGCCCGCCGGTGTTCCAGACCGAGGACAACAACGTCATCGCCGTCCGCCAGCACGGGCTGCAGACCGGTGACGCGGTCGTCTACCGCTCGACCGGCGGCGCCCTGGGCGGCCTGGCGCAGAACACGACCTACTGGGTGATCCGCATCGACGGCAACCGGATCCAGCTCGCCGCCAGCCAGTGCGAGGCGCTCGGCACGTGCGACGACGGCGGCGGAGGACTCATCCCGGTGACCGCGCTCGGCCTGGCGCCGGACGTCTCCGAGAGCGGTCGCAGCATCATCCACCAGCTGTTCCAGCCGGGGCAGCAGCCCATCGCCGGTCTCCAGAACGGGCAGGTGTACGAGGTCTGCAACGCCACGCCCGGCTCGTTCGCACTGAAGCTCATCGAGCTCCTCGGCGTCTGCTTCCCGATCCCGCTCGGCGCGAACGGCAGCGTCGGCACCAGCCGATTCGTCCCCGCGGTGGTCGACCTCGGCCCGGCGCTCGGCGGCGGAAAGCTCGTGCTCGACCTCACCGCCGCGGGCACCGGCATCCAGCACCTGCGGGTCTCGACGATGGCACCCTCCCTTCCGGCGGGCACCTACTCCGAGGCGAAGGTCGCCGGCGACGGTCTGGGCTTCATCCAGGTCGGGGAGACCGAGCCCCGCGTCGACGTGAACGCCACGCTCGACCTCACGATCGGCGACGGCGCCCGGATCGCGGCCGGCGGCGACATCGGCGTCCACGCCCTGAACACGGCCGCCGCGGTCGCCGACGGCACGTCCGGCGGCCTTGGATTCATCTCCATCACCCACGCGCGCGCCATCGTCAGCGCGAAGGCCACGACGACCGTCTCGGTGCGGCCCGGCACCGATCTCTCGACCACCGGCGGCAGTGTCACGATCGATCCGCTCACGCTGGCGAGCGGCAACGCGTACGCCTACTCCGACGCGGGCGGCTTCGGCCACGGCACCGAGGCGCAGACGCGCGCCGACCTCGGCACCACCTCCCACGTGAGGCTGGACGGCCGCATCACCGCCTGGAACGACATCTCCGCGTCGTCCTCCACCGCCATGCAGTCCGAGCTCCGCGCCGGCGCGTCCGGCGGATCGTTCGCCGGCAGCTCGACGTCGGGCGACTGCGAGGACGACCCCTGCCACATCGTCGCGAACAACGACACGACGCTCACCGTCGGCGGCAGCGCGCACCTCGAGGCGGACAACGTCACGCTCGAGGCGCAGATGATCTCCACGAGCCTGCTCGACCACAACCGCTCCAACGGCGACGGCGCGTTCGAGGACTCGGACGCGCGCTCCGAGGTCACGCTCTCGTCGAACGCCCATGTGCATCTGGTCGACGGCGCCAAGATCATCGGCTACCAGACGGTCACCATCCGCGCGCAGCACTTCGATCTCCGACTCGTCGCCGACGCGCGTGCGACGTGCGGCTGCTTCGGCGGCGACAGCGACGCCGACGCGATCGTGCGCTACAACGCGACGTCGTCGGTGACCGGTGAGGCCGGCGTCCGCATCCGCACCGCGACCCTCCGCGTCGAGGCCCTCCACCAGCAGGTCGTCGTCGATCCGCGTGCTTCGACCGGCGGCGGCTTCATCGACTTCGGCGGCGACGACGACAGCGCCGACGACAACCGGCATCGCTGGATCGAGTGGAACTCGGATGTCGTGCTGCACGCCGCCGACCCGACGCTCGTCGTCGACGCCACCGGCCGGATCGTCAAGAAGTACGCCGTCACGGTGCGCGACGACCTCGGCACCCTGTACACGCTGGGGCAGGTGATCCCCGAGGGCCGCGAGATCGTGGTCGACCCGATCGAGAACAACGGCGGCGGCTCGGCGACGTACTTCATCAACAACCCGGCCGGCTCGCAGGTCGGCACCCTCACCGGCGACCGGGGCACGCTGCAGGTGCAGAACACCTTCGACTTCGTGCGCCTGCACAACCACTCCAGCCGCCTGCTGCGCGTGAACGGCATCAGCGTGGTGAACCTCGACGACGTCGGCGCCACCGTGAACGTGCAGGCCGAGGTCTCGTCGGCGTTCCGATTCCACATCGGCCGGCCGATCTTCCTCCCGACCTTCGTCGACATCGCCAACTGGACGGGCCCGGGCACTCCCGACATCGTCCTCGACGGGTACATCGACAACCCGATCGGCACGACCCGCGTGATCAACGACCACGGCGACATCTGGGCAGAGGGCGACGGCCGCATCCGCACCAACGTCGCGCAGCTGCATGCCGACCAGGGCACCATCGGCGCGAGCTTCAGCCTGTTCGGGTTCGACATCCGCCTCCCCATCCCCGTCGTCCTGGTGCAGAGCGACTACCTCGTCGACGATGTCGATCCGACGCGGCTCGTGCAGCTCGTCGCGGACGCCCGCGACGACGTGGTGCTCGACCTGACCTACAGCGCACGGATGCCGGCGGGCTCGCCGTACGCCGACACGGCCTTCCAGCCCGCGATCGGTCCGATCCACGCCGGTGACGACATCGACATCCTCGTGAACGACTCGCTGTACGGCTCCGACGTCCCGCCGATGTCGTCGTACTGGGTGCAGGTGAACGTCACCCACCCGCCGTCGAACACGACGGTGCCGCCGACCGGCCAGTACCACACCTACTTCCACCCCGACCCGGGACCGTGGGGCGGGTTCGACGACCCGGTGCTGGTCGCGTGGGGCACCGTGAACGTGCTGCGCGACAGCGCGTACGAGTTCACCGACCTGAGCGCCGGCGACGACATCGTGGTGCGGCATCCGTCCACCGCCACGGTGATCTCGTTCGATGTCATCTCGAACGTGGACGCGACCCTGACGAGCATGCGGTTCCCGCAGCTGTCGTACTCGACGCAGGACTTCGACGGCGAGATCACCCTTCTCACGAACGGCGAGATCTACGACTACGAGACGATCGCCGATCTGCGGGTGGGCACGATCACCTCGACGGCGGACGACGTCACGCTGCAGACCGCGCAGAGCACCGCGTCGATCCTCGACGAGGGCACGATCGACGACGGCACCCCGCGCGTCGCCGGGCGTGACATCGTGCTGATCGCTGGCCTCGACTCGGGACGCATCGGCGGCTACGACCTCGACGGGTTCTTCGACATCGCCCCCGACTTCCTCGAGATCCAGTCCTCGCTGTCGGGCCGCGGCAGCGTCACGGCATTCGCGGGCGGCGACATCCTGCTGGACCAGGTGGCGCGGAACCTCTGGGTGCGGTACGCGCTCGCGATCGACGGCGACGTGTCGCTGCGCACTCGCAGCGGCAGCATCCTCGCCGACGTCGAGGACGGCGCCACCCGCGTGGTCGCCGGAGACCTCGACGGCGACGGCGCCGGCGGCGCGATCGACCTCATCGCCGTGGGCGGCAGGATCGGCGACGACAGCCCCGACCGCTCGGCCGACCTCGTCATCGACACCGCCGACGGCGCGCGGCTCTACGCGCACTCGAGCGACGGCCGCACCGGCGTCTTCGTCACCGAGGCCACCGGGTCGCTCGTCGTGCTGCGCGCCGAGGCCGAGACCGGCGATGTGCGCCTCACGGTGCCGTTCACGGCCGGCGGCCCCGATGAGTCCCTGTTCCTCATCGTCGACCCCGACGGACGCACGATCGACGAGCTCGTCGACTTCGCCGAGGGGCGCATCGCGGCCGGCCGTCACGTGACGCTGCTCGTCGGCCAGGACGTGATCGCACCCGCCGACACTGTGATCGTGGGCGACACCGTGACCATCCGCGCCTCGTTCGGCAAGACGTCGCCGCTGCAGGGCGGATCGCTCCTCTACTTCGCCGGCGAAGTCACCGGGCACGCGACGCAGATCTTCGGCGGCATGGCCGACGACGACTTCCTCTTCGACGGCACGCTCCTGGGCGGGCACACGATCGTCTACGGCAGCGCGTCGAACAAGCCCGGCGACACCGACACCGGCGACCGCTTCTTCGTCTGGCGGCTGCAGTCGATGACGGGCAGCCACCTCGCGGCGCCGGGCGACGACTTCGCCGGCACCGAGGTGCGCGACGCGCTCGTGCTGTTCGGCCACGCGGGCGACAACACGTTCGAGATCCAGACGTGGGGTGCCGACGACCCCGTGGGCCACGACTACCGGGTGATCGTGCGGGGCGGCGGCGTGCGCTCCGGGATCGACACCCTCTGGATCGACGGCTCGACGGCGGACGACCTGTTCGTGTTCCGTGCGCTCGCCGCGATCGCCGAGCACCCCGACGCGCGCCGTCCGGGCGTCGTGGCGAGCGTGAACCTCGCCGCCGGCACGGTCGAGCGCATCGCGTACGACGAGGGCGTCAACGGACGGCTGACGGTCAACGGCGACGAGGGCGACGACCTGTTCGTCTTCGACGACAACAGCACGCTCACCACGGTGTACGGCGGCGACGGCGCCGACACGTTCGTCGTCGGCCAGTTCTTCGCGACGCCGCGCATCGAGCCCGACGTGCAGCCGGGCGACGCGTTCCCGACGGTCCACACCGAGCTCGGGCACGCGAGCATCGGCATCTCCTTCCCGGCGGTGCTGTACGGCGGCGCCGGCGACGACCGCTTCTTCGTCAACGGCCACGCCGCCGAGCTGCGGGTCGAGGCGACGACGGGCGCCGATCAGTTCCGCGTCCTCGCCGTGCGCCTCGCCGACGGTGCGACCTATCGCCCCAACGGCCTCCTGTCGCTGGACGGCGGCGCGCACATCTCGCTGGTGACGGTGCTGACGGCGGGGCTCGCCGCCGATATCTTGACGGATGCCGCTGCCGCGGTCACCGGCGGCGGGCTCGACATCGAGCTGCACGGGGTCGCCGCGCCGACGATCCTGGCGGCCCCGATCATCCCCGTCGCGCCGCGCGGGCTGCCGGGCGACGCGCTGCCCCCGCCCGTGCCGCTCGTGATCGTGCCGCCCGCCCAGCCAGGCGGCGCCGGCGAGGTCGTCATCGTCGAATCGGGTGGCGCGACCACCCTCGAGACCGGCGTGAAGGAGACGGACTCCTACACGATCGCGTTGACGACGCCGCCCACAGCGCGGGTGTACATCACGCTCTCGGCGAGCTACGCCGGCGGCACCCCGTATGCGCAGATCTCCATCGACGGCGGACTCACGTTTCACGACCGCGTCGTGCTGATCTTCGAGATCGGAGAGACCGGGCCGAAGACGGTCATCGTGCGCCTCGTGCCCACGACCGCACCCCACCCGTTCGAGCTGCTGGCGCTCGTGCCGACCGCGGAACCGGGCCCCGGCATGGTCACCGAGACCGTGAGCCACGCGGTGTGGAGCGAAGACCCGCTGTACGACCACGCCGCGGCGCGCAACGTGTACATCAACGGGGGAGCGGTCGAACCGGAAGAGCCGGAGGAACCGGGTGAGCCCGGCGAACCCGGCGAGCCGGGCCAGCCGGGCCAGCCCGGGCAGCCCGGCCAGCCGGGTCAGGGCACGAGCGGCCACCCCGCAGGCGCAGCGGGCGATCGTGGCGACGCGCTCGCCGAGACGGGCTCGGCGGGTCTGCCCGCCTGGCTGCTGCTCGCACTGGGACTGATGCTGCTGGGTGGCGGGCTGCTCGCCGCGCGCCGCCGCGAGGTGTGACGGCGCGTGCTCGCCGCCTCCGGGCCGACGTACGCTGGTGCCATGCCGCTGACCGGAGAGTACAAGCCGTCCACGTCCGAATGGGCCCGCAAGCAGGCCGAGACGTTCGAGCAGACCAACGGCGAGAAGGCCAACACCCTGCGCGGCGTGCCGATCATCGTGCTGACCACGGTGGGCGCGAAGAGCGGGGCCCTGCGCAAGACCGCACTCATGCGCGTCGAGCACGACGGCCGGTACGCCGTCGTCGCGTCGAAGGGCGGAGCACCCGACGAGCCCAAGTGGGCCGAGAACATGCGTCGCCAGCCCCACGTCGAGCTGCAGGACGGCGACGTCCGCCGTGACTACACGGCACGCGAGCTGTCGGGCGACGAGCGCACCGAATGGTGGGCGCGGGCGACCGCCGTGTGGCCGGACTACGACAACTACCAGACGAAGACCGACCGCCAGATCGCGATCTTCGTGCTGGAGCCCCGCGACGGGTGACCGACATCGAGCTCGCCCGCATCGCGGGCGGCACGGTGACGCTGCACGACGCGCGCCGGAAGGCCCGCTGGAGCGTCGACCTGGAGCCGTTCGAGCTCGGCGTGTATGCCGTGACGCAGGCGCAGCTCGCCGAGCTGCTGGGCGAGGCAGCGTCGCACCCAAGGCGCCCCGCGACCGACGTCAGCTGGCTGCGGGCGATCCGGTTCTGCAACGCGGCGTCGGAGTGGGAAGGGCTGGATCCGGCGTACACGTTCGACGGTGTGGACGTCACCTGGCACGTCGATGCCGACGGCTTCCGCCTGCCGACCGAGGCCGAGTGGGAGCACGCGTGCCGCGCCGGCTCCACCGGCCCGCAGTACGGGCCTCTGGCCGAGATCGCCTGGACGAGCGCCGACGGCGTGACCGCCCCGCAGAACGTCGGCGGCAAGCTCCCCAACCTCAACGGCCTGTTCGACACGCTCGGGAACGTGTGGGAGTGGTGCTGGGATCTGCTCGATCCGGCCCGATATGCCGATTACCGGGTGTTCCGCGGCGGCGGCTTCGCCGACGACGCCTGGAGCGTGCGAGCCTCGACCCGCCGCGGCGGCGCACCGCGCATGCACCACGACGATGTGGGCTTCCGTGTGGCGCGAGGCGGATTCGACGCCGTGGATGCCGCGCAGGGCTGGTCGGCGCAGGCCGACGCCGAGCGGGCCGCGTACGACGGCCCGACGCCGCCCGGCTGGACTCCACTGCGCTGACCCGCATCCGAGAGCCGTGGCAGCGGGGACGGCGAAGGGGACGGATGCCGCTGGTCGCGGCATCCGTCCCCTTCGGTGTCTCAGCCGAGCAGGGTCTCGAGCGGTCCGCGCGCGAAGTAGAGCACGAAGCCGGCCGCGACGATCCACAGCAGCGGGCTGATCTCGCGCGCCTTGCCCGACAGCGAGCGCACCACGACCCACGCGATGAACCCCGCGCCGATGCCGTTGGCGATCGAGTACGTCAGCGGCATGACCGTGACCGCGAGGAACACCGGCAGCAGGATGGAGAAGTCCGAGAAGTCGATGAACCGGATCTGCGACATCATCAGCGCGCCCACGATGACCAGCGCGGATGCCGCGACCTCGGTCGGGACGATCGAGACGAGCGGCGTGAAGAACATGGCGACGAGGAACAGCGCACCGGTCACGACGTTCGCGAAGCCCGTGCGGGCGCCTTCGCCGATGCCGGCGCCCGACTCGATGAACACGGTGTTCGACGAGCTCGACGTGAAGCCACCCGCCACCGCGCCGACGCCCTCGACGATCAGCGCCGACTTGATGCGGGGGAAGTCGCCCCTCTCATTGGCGAGGCCGGCCTCCTTCGACAGACCCGTCATGGTGCCCATCGCGTCGAAGAAGTTCGTGAACACGAGCGTGAAGACCAGCATCAGCGCGGCGAGCACGCCGATGCGCTCGAACGAGCCGAACGAGACCTGGCCGACGAGCGACAGGTCGGGCACGCTCACGAGCGACGCCGGCAGTTCGGGAACCGACAGGCCCCAGCCGCCCGGGTTGACCTCGTCGCCGTCGAACTTCGGGCCGATGTTCCAGATCGCCTCGACGACCAGGGCGACGACGGTGCCGGTGACGAGGCCGATGAGGATGCCGCCCTTGACCTTGCGGGCGACCAGGACGCCGGTGAGCAGCAGCGTGAAGACGAAGATCAGGGTCGGCACGGTGGCGACCGAGCCGTTGACGCCGAGGCCGACCGGGGGAGAGGAGGCCCCCGTCGAGGTGACGAAGCCGGCGTCGACGAAGCCGATGAAGGCGATGAAGAGGCCGATGCCGACGGTGATCGCGAGCTTCAGCTGGATCGGCACGGCGTCGAAGATCATGCGCCGGAGGCCCGTGGCGGCCAGCAGCACGATGATCAGGCCGTTGATGACGACGAGGCCCATCGCCTCGGGCCAGGTGACCTGGCCGACGACCGACACGGCGAGGAACGAGTTGATGCCGAGGCCCGCCGCGAACGCGAACGGCAGGCGGGTGACGAGGCCGAACAGCACCGTCATGACACCGGCGGTGAGGGCCGTCGTCGCGGCGACCTGGGCGAAGCCGAGGGTGTCGCCCGCGACATCAGTTCCGCTGGAGAGGATGATCGGGTTCAGGATGACGATGTACGCCATCGTCACGAAGGTCACCACACCGCCGCGGACCTCGGTGCCGATGGTCGAACCGCGACGCGTGATCTCGAAGAACCTGTCGAAGCCGTTCTTCGGCTGCGGAGACTCGGGGTTCTCGGGTGCTTCCGGCGCGTTCGATGCCGAGGACGGGGCTGTGCTCATGTCTGTGGACCTCCGACCTGAAACGTTAGTCGTTCGCGCGCGAAGCTGAGGATTCGCTGGACGGATGCCGCACCACGGCGCGGACGCGCCCGGGACGGCGCCGCCCCTCGAAGTAGGGTCGATGGCGCATGCATCGCCTCATCGTCGCCCTCCTTGCCGCCGTCGACGCCGCCATCGCGGTCGCCGTCGGCCTTGCCGCGACCCTCGCGCCGCTCACCCTGCTGTGGGTCTTCGGGTTCGGCGGCGAAGCGGACTGGGGAGTGCTGTGGCCGTCCGCGGTGTCGGTGTGGCAGCTGGGCAACCTCGTGCCCCTGCACATCGCCCTGCCGCCCGAGTACCTGGCGGCGACCGGCATCAGCGGGGACGCGGCACACTTCGTCCTGTCGCTCGCCCCGCTGGCGTTCGCCGGGTTCACGGCGATCTTCGCCGCCCGCTCGGGCGCCCGCGCCTCGCACGCGGACGCCTGGCTCACGGGCGTGGCGACGTCCACCGTCGTTTTCGCGGCCCTGGCGACGGGCGCGGCCCTGTCGGGCGCGAACGATGTCGCGCACGCCGAGACGTGGCAGGCGATCCTGATCCCGACGCTCGTCTTCGCCCTTCCCGCGCTCGTCGCGGCGGTCGTGACGGAGTGGTCGGAAGCCGGCTCCGGGGCGATCGCACGGCTGCGCGACCGGGCCGAGACCCTTCCCCATGGATGGGGCGCGGTGCCCGCGCTGATCGCGCGCGGCTCCGCCGTCGTGCTCGTGAGCCTCATCGGCGTGGGCGCCGCGATCGCCGCCGTGGCGCTGTTCGCGCGCGCAGGCCAGATCGTCGCGCTCTTCCAGGCCGGCGACGTCGATGCGCTCGGCGCCTCGGTGCTCACGCTGGCGCAGCTCGCCTACGTCCCGACTCTCGCGGTGTGGGGGCTGAGCTTCGTCGCGGGCCCGGGATTCGCGGTCGGCGAGGGCACCTCGGTGTCGCCCGCCGGCACGCAGGTGGGCGTGGTGCCGGGGCTTCCCGCACTGGGCGCCGTGCCGGACTCGACGACGTCGTGGCTGCTGCTGCTCGGGCTGCTGCCGGTCGCCATCGGCGCGTTCGCCGGGTGGATCGCACGTTCGCGGCTGCTGCACCCGAGCGGGACGTGGACGGAGAAGTCCCGCCAGCCCTCGACCTCGCCGGGAGCGACGGCATCCTCCCCTCTCGACCCGTCGCGGACGGCGGCTCTCAGCGGGCTGCTCTCGAGCTCGCTGCCGGCCGACAGGGTGCCGGCCGCCCCTGTCGATCGCGAGCCCCCTCCGGAGGATCCGATCGGCGCGCGCGTCGTCGTGACGGGGGGAATCGCCCTGGTCGCCGGCGGTGCGGCCGCGCTCCTCGCCTTCGCCGCCTCCGGCTCGCTCGGCCCCGGCCGGCTCAGCACGTTCGGGCCGGAGCCCGGCCCGGTCGCTCTGGCCGTGGGGCTGGAGGTGCTGCTCGGCGCCGCGATCCTGCTGCTCGCGCCACGGAGCGTGCGCGGAGAGCGCAGCGCGGCCGACGCGGCGCCCGCGCCTGCGGCGTCCGACGAGGCCACGTCCGTCGAGTCGCCGGCCGCAGGGGAACCGGCACCGTCGGCGCTCGCCGGCGCATGGACCGGTCGCCGTGCCGTCGACGAGGCGTCGGACCGGCCGACGACCGATGCGGGCGGCGAGGCCGCACCGCAGCCGATCCCCGGTGTCGCCGCGGCGGACGCGCGGACCGAGCCGATCGACCTGCCACCGCTGCCGCCACGCGGTGATCGGGACCGCTCAGAGTGACCCCGCCCGGCGCGCGAGATGGTTCCCACTAAACTAGGCGGGTGCTCACGGTCGCCGTCCTCATCTCGGGCACAGGGTCGAATCTGCGTGCTCTGCTCGACGCGGCGGCCGATCCCGAGTTCCCCGCCCGCGTCGTCGCCGTCGGCGCCGATCGTGAGGCCGAAGGCTTCGCGCATGCCGAGGAGTACGGCATCCCGACGTTCATGGTCCCGTTCTCGCGATTCGCGAGCCGCGAGGAGTGGGGGGCCGAGCTCGGCGCTCAGCTCGACGTCTGGCGGCCCGACCTCGTGGTGCTGAGCGGCCTGATGCGGCTGCTTCCCGCCGACCTGGTCGACGCCTGGTCGCCGCGCATCGTCAACACGCACCCGGCGTACCTGCCCGAGTTCCCCGGCGCGCACGGCGTCCGCGACGCGCTCGCGGCCGGAGTGGCGCAGACCGGCGCCAGCGTCATCATCGTCGACAACGGCGTCGACTCGGGGCCGATCCTCGCCCAGGAGCGCGTGCCCGTGCTTCCCGGCGACGACGAGCATGCGCTCCACGACCGCATCAAGCCCGTCGAGCGCCGCCTGCTCATCGACGTGGTGCGCCGCGTCGCGACCGGCGACCTCGATCTCGCGGCCGTGTCCGCCGACGCCCAGCTCTGAACCCCTATCCCACCGAGGAGATCCGCCATGGCCGGACCGAGCCACGACCCCGCCCTGTACCGCTCCCGCGACGTCGTCCCGGTGCGCCGTGCCCTCGTCTCGGTGAGCGACAAGACCGATCTGCTGGCCCTCGGCGAGGCGCTCGCCGGGGCGGGCGTCGAGATCGTGTCCACGGGCGGCTCGGCGACCCTGCTGCGTGAGGCGGGTCACCCCGTCACCGACGTGTCGAGCATCACCGGCTTCCCGGAGTCGCTCGACGGCCGGGTGAAGACGCTGCACCCGAGCGTGCACGCCGGCCTTCTCGCCGACTTGCGGCTCGAAGACCACGAGCGCCAGCTGGACGAGCTCGACATCGCGCCGTTCGAGCTCGTCGTGGTCAACCTGTACCCGTTCGTCGAGACGGTGCGCTCCGGCGCTCAGGGCGACGACGTCGTCGAGCAGATCGACATCGGCGGCCCGGCCATGGTGCGGGCCTCCGCGAAGAACTACGCCAACGTCGCGATCGTCGTGTCGCCGTCTTCATACCCGGCCGTCATCGAGGCGGTGCGCGCCGGTGGCACGAACCTGGTGCAGCGTCGCGAGCTCGCCGCCCGCGCCTTCGCGCACACGGCCGAGTACGACCGCGCCGTCGCGACCTGGTTCTCGGAGGGCACACTCACCCAGGCCGACCTGCCCGCCCACCTGACGATCAAGGCGGAGCGCCTGGCCACCCTCCGGTACGGCGAGAACGCGCACCAGCGTGCCGCGATCTACACCCGCAACGGCGGCCACGGGATCGCCCAGGCCACGCAGCTGCAGGGCAAGGAGATGTCGTACAACAACTACGTCGACGCAGACGCCGCGCTGCGCGCCGCGTTCGACATGGTCAAGCCCGCCGTCGCGATCATCAAGCACGCGAACCCGTGCGGCATCGCGGTCACGGCGCCCAACGCGCTCGACCCGATCGCCAGCGCGCACCTGCGCGCGCACGAGTGCGACCCGGTGTCGGCATACGGCGGAGTGATCGCGGCCAACGGCACCGTCACCCTCAAGATGGCGGAGAACCTCAAGGACATCTTCACCGAGGTCATCGTCGCCCCGTCGTTCGAGCCGGCGGCGCTGGAGGTCTTCAAGGCGAAGAAGAACCTGCGCCTGCTGCAGCTGCCCGAGGACTGGCAGCAGGAGCGCATGGACGTGCGCCTGGTGTCGGGCGGCCTGCTGCTCCAGGACGCCGACCGCTTCCCCGACGACATCGAATCGGTCGCGAAGGACTGGCAGCTCGTCTCAGGCGAGCGCCCGGCCGACGAGGACATGACGAACCTCATCTTCGCGTGGAAGGCGTGCCGCGCCGTGAAGTCGAACGCCATCGTGCTCGCGAAGAACTCCGCGACCGTCGGCATCGGCATGGGCCAGGTCAACCGCGTCGACTCGTGCCGGCTCGCGGTCGAGCGGGCCGGCGACCGCGCCGCCGGCTCGGTTGCGGCATCCGACGCGTTCTTCCCGTTCGCCGACGGACCCCAGATCCTGCTCGACGCCGGCATCTCGGCGATCATCCAGCCGGGCGGCTCCGTGCGCGACGACGAGGTGATCGCCGCGGCGAAGGCCGCGAACGTCACGATGTTCTTCACCGGGGAGCGTCACTTCTTCCACTGAGACCGCCGTCGCTCGCGACGCCGTCGGCGCCCGGTTCACGGCGGCATGGGTCCATTTCCCCATGTCCCCGCTCCGGGCGGGAGCCGCGCTGTCGGCCGGATAGGGTCGATGCGGAGCGTTCGCCAGGAGGATCCGGTGATTTGGGAGATCGACGACTCGACACACACCGTCGAGGGCCTCGATGGACGTGGTCGGCCGAGGCCGGAGTATGCCGCGTCCCTCGGGTTGCGCATGGCGCCCTTCGGGCGGCGCGTGCTGGCGACATCGATCGAGCTGGGCATCCTCGTGGTGCTCCAGCTTCCGCTGCTGCTCGTCTCGCTTCCGGTGCTCCTCGCCGCCGCCGCGTCCGCCGATCCGGCCGCGGCGCTCACGGACGCCGGCAACCTCGGCCTCGTCATCGCGTGCGCGGCCGTGTCATCGGCCCTGACGACCGCGTTCGTCGTCCTGCAGCTGATCCTCCACGGGCGCAAGGGCACCACTGTGGGCAAAGCCGCGACCGGCATCCGCTCGGTCAACGTGCGGACGCTGGAGCGGCCCGGATTCTGGCGGGGCGCGGTCGTGCGGTACCTGGTGCTCGGGGCCTGCTTCCTCGTCCCCGTCGTCGGGCCCGTCCTCGTGATCGCCTGCTCCCCGCTGTTCGACCCGGAGCGCCGCGGCCGGGGCTGGGCCGACATGGCGGGCGCCACCTGGTTCGTGGACGTGCGCAAGGGCCTCAACCCCTACGACGTGAAGCGCATGCGGATCGCCCGCAAGACGGCGGCGACGGATCTCGCCGACGAGCGCAATGAGCTGCCGTCCCTCGCGACCTCCGCGGTGGCCCCCGGCGCGGGCGCCTACATCCCCGTCACCCGCAGCAGCGGGGGTGTCGTCGGCGCGCCCCGCGGGGAGGCGCAACCCGCCGGCACCGCGCCGGGCGGAGCGGGTGCCGCGGCCGTCGCACCGGGCGCAGCGGCCGTGGATCCTGGTGCCCCCGCGGCGGGAGCTCCCGCACCAGGGACCCGTGCGCCGATCCCACCCACCGTCGCCTCGTCGGCGGCGGCAGCGGCGCCGGGCCCCGGTATCCCCTGGACACCGCCGCGGCTCATGCCGGACGCGGCGCCGCCCGCCGGGCCGCCGCTGCCCGCCGCGGCGCGTCCTGCCACGCCGGCACGCCCGGGCACGCCGCCCGTCGCCGCGCCGCTCGTGGCCGATGCGTCGTCCCCGGCCGTCGTGCTGGAGTTCGACACCGGCGCGCGCATCGCCCTCCCCGGCGCCGGCATCCTGATCGGCCGCGATCCCTCGCCCGCGGCGGGCGACAACGGGCTCACCCTCGTCCCGATCGAGGACCCGACCAAGTCGATCTCCAAGACCCATCTCGCGCTGCTGCGCACGGGCGGCGCCATCATCGCCGTGGACCGTGCATCGACGAACGGCAGCGCGCTCATCCGCGATGGCGCGGAGCACTCCCTTCCGCCCGGTCAGGGGGTCACGGTCCGCAGCGGCGACACGCTCCTGCTGGGCGACCGGCGAGCCCTCATCCGCATCGGCTGACGCAGACCCCGAGGACAACGCATGAGACTCAGACTCACACTCCAGCGGCGAGACGCGCAGCAGATCGACATCGTCGTCACCTCCGACACGACGGCGACCGTGCAGGACGTGGCCCGGCACATCGTCGAGACCGACCCGGCGCGCGAGACGTCCGCCTCTCCGCGTGACGTGCTGACGCTCAAGGTGGCACCGCCCACCTCGTCCACCTTCACCATGCTCGCTCCCGACATGCTGATCAGCGACGCCGCGGTCGGCTCGGGCTTCATCGCATCGATCGTGAACCTCGGAGAGGACTACGTGGCGTCGCGGGCGGTCGGCGGCCCGCCGGCCGCCATCCTCTCGGTCGTCGGCGGCCCGCTCGTCGGACGCGAGTTTCCGCTGCCGCGCGGCCACTTCACAATCGGGCGCGCCGCAGGCAACGACATCGTGCTCGATGACCCGCTGATCTCCAAGGTGCATGCGCGCATCGAGGTCGGCGGTTCGGTGGAACTCGTCGACCTGAACTCGGCCAACGGCATCGTGGTCGACGGCGGTCTGGTCCAGCGCCTCCGCGTCATCCCGGGGCAGCGGTTCTCGCTCGGCGACACCGACGTGGTCGTCCGCATGGTCCAGGACTTCGCCCCGGTCGAGCAGGACCCGGTGCTCGAGCGCGGCGGATCGCTGCTGTTCAACCGCAGCCCGCGCGTCGAGCCTCGCTACATCGGCGAAGAGCTCCCGGAGCCGCGGATGCCGAAAGATCCGGTCACGCGGCTGTTCCCGTGGCCGATGCTGGTCGCACCGCTCATCCTCGGGATGGCGCTGTACGCGATGAACGGCAACCCCCGGTCGCTCCTCGTCGTCATCATGTCGCCGCTGATGCTGCTCGGCAACTTCATCTCCCAGCGCACCCAGGTGGGCCAGCGCGCCCGCAAAGAGACGGAGATCTTCGAGCGCACGTTCGAAGAGCTCGAAGAGACGCTCTACCGCGAGCGCCCGCGCGAGCGCGAGATCCGCAACGCAGAGGCCCCGCCGGTGGCGGTGGTGTTCGAGGAGGCGATGCGACTCGGCCCGATGCTGTGGACACGACGCCCCGAGCACTGGAACTTCCTCTCGGTGCGGCTCGGCATCACCGAGGCCCCCTCGCGCACGACGGTCAAGCGGTCCGAGACGCCGGAGGCGCTGCAGGAGTTCGTCGATCGCGTCGACCGACTGCGCGACCGCTACCGCACCATCGACGGCGTCCCGGTGCTGGAGTCGCTGCAGAGCGTGGGGGTGATCGGCGTCGCCGGCGGGGATCGCGAGGCCGCCGATGCGCTGCGCGGCCTCTGCGTTCAGCTGTTCGGCCTGCACTCTCCCAACGAGCTGGTCGCCATCGCGCTGACCGAGCCCCGGTGGGCGACCCAGCTGGAGTGGCTGAAGTGGCTGCCCCACACCTCCAGCGAGCGCAGCCCGTTCCGCGACCTGCCGCTGTCGGACTCGGCGTCGAGCGGCGCGGCGCTGCTGTCGGGCCTGGAGGAACTGGTGATGCAGCGGTCGAAGGCGGCGTCGTCGCCCCGACTGCCCCTCGCCGACGACTGGGATCCGATGCGCTACGGCACCGACGTGCGCCGCGCCGCTGAAGAGGCCACCTTTCCCGGCCAGACGGCGGTGGTCGTCATCGTCACCGCCGACGCGCCCGTCGACCGGGCCCGACTGACCCAGGTGCTCGAGCGCGGGGCCGACGTCGGCGTGTACGGACTGTTCGTCGCCCCGATGGTCGATGCACTCCCGGCGGTGTGCCGGAGCTTCCTCGACGTCACGAACGGTCTCGAGCGCGCGCGCGCCGGGACGGTCCGCAGCGGCGTGGACTATCCCGACACGGCGGTGGAGGGCGTCTCGAACGAGCTGATGACGGTCCTCGCGAAGCGGCTCGCGCCGGTGGTGGACTCCAGCACCGTCATCGAGGACGCGTCCGACATCCCGAACTCCGTGATGTTCCTCTCCCTGGTCGGATCCGAGATGGCCTCGGACCCCGCGTTCGCGATCGAGCGCTGGCGCGAGAACAACACCATTCTGGACCGCTCGGGCGCCGCTCTGCCCCGGCTGAAGAAGGCGGGCACGCTGCGCGCGATCGTCGGCCAGGGCCCCACGGACGCGATGGCGCTCGACCTGCGGACACAGGGCCCGCACGCCCTGGTGGGCGGCACCACCGGAGCAGGTAAGTCCGAGTTCCTGCAGGCGTGGGTGCTGGGCATGGCGGCGGCTCACAGCCCCGACCGGGTCACGTTCCTCTTCGTCGACTACAAGGGCGGCTCGGCGTTCGCCGACTGCGTCGACCTGCCGCACTGCGTGGGCCTCGTGACCGACCTGAGCCCGCACCTCGTCCGCCGCGCGCTGACGAGCCTGCGCGCCGAGCTGCACCACCGCGAGCACCTGTTCAACCGCAAGAAGGCCAAGGATCTCCTCGAGCTGGAGAAGCGGCGCGATCCCGACACCCCGCCCGCGCTGGTCCTCGTCATCGACGAGTTCGCCGCGCTCGCAGGCGAGGTGCCGGAGTTCGTCGACGGTGTCGTCGACATCGCCCAGCGCGGCCGATCGCTCGGCATCCACCTGATCATGGCCACCCAGCGCCCCGCCGGCGTGATCAAGGACAACCTGCGCGCCAACACCAACCTGCGGGTCGCGCTGCGCATGGCCGACGAGTCCGACTCGAAGGACGTCGTCGGCGATCCGGTGGCTGCGCGCTTCGACCCCGGCATCCCCGGCCGCGGGATCGCCAAGACCGGACCGGGTCGTCTCGTGTCGTTCCAGTCCGCCTACGCCGGCGGATGGAGCAGCGATCAGGCACCCGCGGCGGACGTCGCCGTCGCACAGCTGCGGTTCGGGTCGGTGCAGCGATGGGAGCTCCCCGACTCGGGTGAGTCCGACTCGCACGACGTCGACCCCGGCCCCAACGACCAGAAGCGCATCGTGGCGACGCTCGTGGCGGCTGCCGACGTGGCGCGCATCCCCGCGCCGCGCCGCCCGTGGCTCGACGACCTCGAGACCACGGTCGACATCCGCCAGCTGCGGGCCGGGCGCTCCGGTTTCATCCTGCTCGGCAAGCGCGACGTCCCCGAGCGTCAGCTGCAGGAGCCGGTGTACTTCGAGCCCGACCGCGACGGGTCGCTCCTCGTGTACGGCACCAGCGGTTCGGGCAAGTCGACGGTGCTGCGCACCGTCGCGATCGCGGCGGCGACGGGCCGCCGCCCGGAGAACGTGGCCGTGTACGGGCTCGACTTCGGCGCCGGCGCGCTGAAGAGCCTCGAGGTGCTGCCGCACGTCGGCTCCATCATCCCCGGGGACGACGCCGAGCGCGTGCAGCGCATCATGCGCTCGCTGGGCGCCATCCTCGACGACCGGGGCAAGCGCTTCAGCGCCGCCAACGCTTCGAGCATCGCCGAATACCGCCAGCTGACCGGTCGCGACGAGGCGCGCATCATCGTGCTCCTGGACGGCCTGCCGCAGTTCCGCGCAGAGTGGGAGTCCACGACCGCACGGATGCCGTTCTACCAGGCGTTCATGCGCATCCTGGGCGAGGGCCGCCCCCTCGGTGTGCACGTCGTCGCCACGGCCGACCGGTCGGGATCGGTGCCGACCGCCATCAGCTCGAACGTGTCCCGCCGGGTCGTGCTGCGACTCTCGGACGAGAACGCCTACGCCCTGCTCAACGCGCCCAAGGACGTCCTCGACGAGCGCTCGGCGCCCGGGCGGGCCATCGTGGACGGCTTCGAGACCCAGATCGCCGTGCTCGGCGGCACGCCGAACGTGGCGGAGCAGACCAAGCTGCTCACCCAGTGGGCGCAGGATCTCCGTGCCGCGGGCGCCCGCGAGGTCGAGGAGATCGGGTCGCTTCCCACACGACTGCAGGCCACCGCCATGCCGGATCGCATCGGCGACTTCCCCGCGCTGGGTGTCGCCGAGGACACCCTCGCGGCGCGCGACTTCGATCCGATCGGCACCTTCGTGGTGACGGGACCGCCGCTGTCGGGCAAGACGAACGCGATGAAGGCGCTGATCACGTCGATGACCCGCTTCGACCCCGGCGTGCGGCTGTTCCACTTCGGCGGCCGCCGCTCGCAGCTCAAGGAGTTCGCGCCGTGGATGCGCAGTGCGACGACTCCCGACGAGGCGAAGGATCTGGCGACCGAGCTCGCCGACCTGGTCGGCGACGAATCGCTGGATGCCAGACTCCTGATCGTGATCGAGGACGTCCCCCAGTTCGCCGACACGCCGGCGGAGCGCCCGCTCAAGGCGCTGTTCCAGGCGGTCAACCGCAGCGAGCACCTGCTGATCGGCGATGCCGACGTCAGTCAGATCGCGAGCGGGTTCGGGCTCATCGGCGACTTCAAGGGCGGCCGCAAGGGCATCGTGCTGCGTCCGGACGCGTTCGACGGTGACGCCATCTTCAAGGTGCCGTTCCCGAAGGTCAAGCGCTCCGACTTCCCGGAGGGCCGCGGAATCTTCGTCCAGTCGGGGCGCGCCGTCACGGTGCAGATGCCGCTCGTCGAGGGAACCACCCTGGAGGTGCCGCAGACCGCGGTCCAGCGATGACCTGGGGACCGGCATGGGGAATGGTCCCCATCGTGGTCGCAGGCGGGGTTTCGCTAGCTTGGAGTCATCGGCCCGGGGTGGGTCGGGAATCTGAGTGAGGGAGTTGACGATGGCCGATTTCGGTGCTTCGTATGCGGAGATGGAGCAGGTGGCGTCGTCGCTGTCGCAGGCTCGTGATGACATCCAGGGCCAGTTGGATTCGCTGAAGAGCCAGGTGGACACGCTGCTGGGTGAGGACTTCAAGACGCAGCACGCTTCGGGCAAGTTCGGTGAGGGGTACTCGGAGCTGACGACGGGTCTGAAGGGTGCGGTGGACGGCATCAACGACATGTCGGAGTCGCTGCTCGGCATGATGCGCGCGATCCAGGACCTCGACCAGCAGCTCGCCGGCGGCTGAACCACCTCCATCGCCGGTGCGGCGGGCTTCGCGCCTGCCCGCCGCACGGCGACGGTGACCGCGGCGCACGAATTTGAGGAGAGACGGTGGGGGTCAAGGTCAGCTATGACGATCTCGGCGACCTGAGCACGCAGCTCAAGCACATCATCGACGAGTTCGAGAGCGCGGGCAGCAGGCGACGGGATCTCGAGGACGCTGTCGACACGCCGTACGACAAGGACGACCTGAAGGACGCGGCCCACGACTTCGAGGGTCGCTGGGACGACCGTCGCAAGCGGCTCATGGACAACTGCAAGGGCGTCGCAGAGCACCTCGACGGCGTGATCGCCGCCTTCAAGGGCTTCGACGAAGACGCGGCACGCAAGTCAGAGAACGGATGACGGAATGACCACGCCTTACATGCCGTCGCACACGCCGGCAGGCACCCTGATCGAGAAGCTGCGCGGCGACGCCGGAGACGTCCAGACGCGCGGCCAGCAGATCGTCGATCTCGCGAGCGACATGTCCAGCGCATGGAACCTCATCTCCCGGCTCGTCGATGACGGCGCCGACATGGAGGGGAAGTCGATCGAGAAGCTCCGCGAGCTGTGCGGCAAGGTCAGCAGCGATCTGTCCCAGGCAGCCGAGCTCTACGACTCCGTCGGGCCGCACATCCTCACCTACGGCAAGGAGCTCGAGACGTCGAAGGGCGTCATCGACCCGCTCGTGTCGGATCTGCTGGAGCTGTGGGAGGAGTACTACAGCCTCAGTCGCACCGCCGACACCGCCGAGGGCGCGGTGCCGAACGAGCCCGATGACGACGCGGACGCGGACGAGCAGTCGGCGTACGACACCGCCTCGGCGAACGCCGATGAGAAGCGGGGCCTCGCCACCGCGAAGCACGCGGACTGGGTCGAGAAGGCGGGGGAGTACGACACCGCCTGGGACAGCTGGTTCGAAGCCTTCGACACCGCCGCCAAGAACATCCGGGAGGGCGTGAGCGGCAAGATCGAGGACGACTGGAAGGACAACCTCCGCGGCGCGCTCGACTTCCTCGCGAACGTCCTGGCCGTCGCCGGGATCGTGCTTGCGGTCCTTGCCATCGTGATCGGCGGTCCGCTCATCCTGGCCCTCGCTGCGATCGTGGCGGTCGCGACCCTCGCCGTCGCACTCACCCGCAAGCTCGCCTTCGACGACGGCAGCTGGTGGGATGTCGCCTTCGGCGTGATCGGCGTCATCCCGTTCCTGGGCCCCGCCGCCCGCACCATCCGCGGCCTCGGCTCGGCATCCGGATGGAGCGCGCTGGGGACGAAGTTCGGCGACGATGCCGTGCGACTGGCCGGCTTGCGTGCCACGTCCTTCGAGGACTGGGGGTCGAGCCTCATCGGGCTGCGCGGCACGACATTCGCAGACAAGGCCGCGGACTTCTCGGCCCAGCTGTTCTCGGGCAAGCACGTCGACGACTGGGCGCGGATGGGCTCCACGGCCCGCGACGGGGCGGCCATCGTCGGCACCGTCTGGGTCGCACAGTTCCAGATCGTCGGCCAGATCAAGGATGCCGCGTCCGGTTCCTTCTCCGGCTCGTTCGACCCTGACCAGAACCCCTTCTCGTGACCGGCACCGTGCGGGATCGCACGGCGCGGATCGGGGAGCCGGTGATGGGAGACTTGTCGGGTGAGTGACCTGCGCGCTGAGTTGAGGGGCACGGTGTCCCCTGCCGTCCCGCAGTATCGGATGCTGCTGCCGCTGGGCTGGCAGTCGTACGACCTGACCGCGGATACCGAGCGAGAGCTGCTCGGCGCATCGCGGACGCGACTGGCGCAGGCCGGTCGACCGGATCTCGCGTCGGGTCTCGCCGTCCAGGTCGGGGACGCCCTGCGCAGCCTTCGCGCGCAGGACGCCTTCGCCTTCGCGCTGGCGGGCGAGACGGCGCCGTCCTGGGCGCTGGGGGCGGCGAGCCTCGTGGGGCTCCGGCGCAAGGCGACGCCCGAGATCCCGCTGGACGCCGTCGTCGAGGACGCCGTCCGCAACCGCGGCGGCATCGCGATCGGCGAAGGGCATCGCATGGTGCGCTGGACCGAGCGTCGCCCGGTCACCGTCGAGGGCGTCGCCGCCGTCTCGTTCCTCATCAACTACCTCATCCCGATCCCCGGAACCCGGCGGACGCAGGCCGTGCAATGGACCGCGACCGTCGCCCATGCGGCCGACATGGCCGAGGACGACCCGGTGCTGCTGGCGTGGGTGGCGCTCTTCGACCACCACGTCGCCACCTTCACGTGGAGCACGCGCTGACATGCAGATCAATCTTCGACACGATCCCGAGCGGAGCCTCCCCGTCCCGCACGTCGAGCAGTCCGCCGAAGAGCGCGCACGCTGGGCGCGGGAGACCGCCTACGCCTTCGCCGCGCGCGAGGGATTCGAGGATGCCACGGCCGAGCGCATCACCGCGGCGCTGAGCGACATCGCCGACGCGACCGGCGAGGACCGCCGGAACCTGCTCCTCATCGGGGCGGAGGGACGCGTCCTGGCGCCGTTCACGGTGTTCGCGGCATCCGAACCGCTGGCCGAGCCCGAGCAGGCCGCCTTCCTGTGGTCGGCCTCGGCGCTGCTGCCGCCGACCACCGAGGTGGTGGAGTCGGCGCAGCTGGGCGCCGGATTCTCGGTGACCCTGCTCGAGCGTCACGACGACCACGACTTCGGGTTCCGGCGCTGGCTCTTCGTCGGGCAGAACGCCACTCTCGGCGCCGTGCTCGGCCCCGTCGCCCCGTACGGCCTCCCCTTCGTGGAGGGTGTTGCCGGCGACATCCTGCACGAGTCGGTCCTCGAGGGCTTCCTGCCCGCCGCCGACCGCGCGCGGGTGGAAGCGCTCGACACCGCGGTGGTGCGAGCGGGAGAGGACTGGCCGCTGTGAGCGATCGCACCCTGACCAGCCTGGTCGACGAGACCGACGAGTGGGGTCCGCTCGAGTGGTGGCGGCTCGAGCTGCGCTCGTTCGCCAGGGCGCCGTACGCGCAGCACACACTCGTCATGCTGGCCCCGAAGGAGGCGGTGCGCGCGGAGCACCCGGGCATCAGCGCGGGGAGCTGCCTGCAATCGCTCGCATACATGTTCCTGCTGGTCGCCCCGCTCGTCGGCGCCGCGGCGATGCTCCGCTGGGTCGTCGGCGGAAGCGCTTTCGACTTCCCGCTGGCGTTCGCCGGCGTGCTCACGCTCATCTCGTTCCTCGCCACGGCATGGAGCCAGTACCAGCGCTTCCGTCGTCCGCGCGCCGTCTCGCAGGCGGGGATCCGCACCACCTCGCTGATGCACATCGTGCCCGGCCTGTTCACGGCGCTCGTCGCCATCACTGCGGGTCGCGAGCTGCTGGACGGCGGCACCTGGGTCTGGCTCGTCGTCGTCCTGGCCGACGTGGTCGCCTACGCGGCGATCCTCATTCGCGGCGCGACCATCAAGGGCGGTCCGCAGAACCCGCACGACAACGTCGACCAGAGCATGAAGGAGATCCCGCCCTCGACGCTGAGCGAGATCCTGGCCGAGCGGGATGCCGCGATCGACCTGCTCGCGGCGCGCGGCAAGATCACGCCCGACGTCGCGGCAGAGGCCCGTGCCACGGCACCGGGGCGGCTCGCGCTGACGGTCGCACCGGAGGGCGGCTCCGCCTACTACCGCCCTGATCAGGCCTGAATCGCCGCATGGGGAATGGTCCCCATGGGCTGATCGCGTCATGCCGGTTAGCGTGGAGTCATCGGCCCGGGGTGGGTCGGGAATCTGAGTGAGGGAGTTGACGATGGCCGATTTCGGTGCTTCGTATGCGGAGATGGAGCAGGTGGCGTCGTCGCTGTCGCAGGCTCGTGATGACATCCAGGGCCAGTTGGATTCGCTGAAGAGCCAGGTGGACACGCTGCTGGGTGAGGACTTCAAGACGCAGCACGCTTCGGGCAAGTTCGGTGAGGGGTACTCGGAGCTGACGACGGGTCTGAAGGGTGCGGTGGACGGCATCAACGACATGTCGGAGTCGTTGCTCGGCATGATGCGCGCGATCCAGGACCTCGACCAGCAGCTCGCCGGCGGCTGAGCCGCGCTCACGTCACAAAGCTCGAGAGCCTGACCGGAGCGCCGCGCGCAGCGGCCTCCGGTCAGGCCGTTTCGGAGGGAATGCGATGACCGATGTGCGGATCGACTTCGACGCGATGAGTGCGAGCCGGCATGCATACGCCAACATGCGGACGATGCTGGAAGACGCCACCGGCGCGCTCGCGAACGTGTCGGGTTCGGCGGTGCCGCAGGACGAGCTGCGTCGGCGACTGGAAGACCTTCACGGGTCGTGGGGCGGCGGCATGAAGAAGCTCGCGCGCTACGCGGAGGACGCCGGTGCCGGCCTCGAGGGCATCCTCGAGGCGTTCCAGGGACTCGACTCCGAGCTCGGCGCGAGCATGGTGCCGCAGGAAGGAAGCTCGGCGTGACCGATTTCACCGCGCTCGGCTTCGATCCCGCACCGGGCGACATCGCGACGCTCGAGGGTTATCTCGACGCACTGTCGGCGGGCTGCGACGGCGTCGACGACGCTCTGTCGACGCTCGACGGTGGCGACGACGCCGACTGGGTCGGCCTCTCCGCCACCGCGTTCCGCGCCTCGATGAGCGAGGATTTCCGGCCGCAGCTGTCGGACACCGGCGAGGCCCTGCGCACCTCGCGCGACGCGCTTCGCACCTGGACCACCCAGCTCACCTCCTTCCAGCAGCGCGCGCGCGTGCTCGCCGAAGAGGCGGATGCCGCCGCGAACCGGCTCGCGTCGTGCGAGAACGCGCATGCCACAGCGATGGAGCACAAGGACGACGACGACGCCGATCCCGACGCGGTGTCGGATGCGGCGCTCGCGCTCGGCAGCGCCGGCGCCGAGCTCGACGAGATCCGCGCCGCAGCGCGGTCTCTGAAGACCGAGGTCGATGACGAGGCCGCCGCGGCCGCTCGTTCTCTGAACGACGCGGGCGGGATCCTCGACGGCTACGCGGGCAACGCGTTCTCGAACTTCTTCGGCGACGCCGGGGAGTGGCTCGCCGACACCGGCGCCTGGCTCATGGACAACGTAGTGCCGATCCTCGAGGACATCCTCCGGGCGGCGCTTCCGGTCATCGCGATCCTGTCGCTCTTCTTCCCGGCTCTGGGCGCGGTCGCCCTGGTCATGTCGGGCATCCTGGTCGCGATCGACGGGCTTCAGGCGCTCACCGGGCGCGGGGACTGGACCGACTTCGCGGTCGGCGCTCTCGGCATGCTCGCGGGCGGCGCCCTCGGCATGGCGGCGAAGTCGCTCATCGGCCCCGGCGGGCAGGTGCTCATCCCCTCGATCCAGCGCATGACCCCTGCGCTGGCCGGCGGCGGGACCGCGGCCGGATCGCTCGCCGTCGCACTCAACGTCAACATGCAGAACCTGGTCTCGAACACCTACTGGACGATGTCGCAGGCCAAGGACGCGCACGACAACGGACAGAGCTTCGTCGAGAGCCTGAGCGGTCCGTGGCAGAACCTGGGGGAGCGCGTGGACAACACGATCCGCGGCAACGGGCCCCGCACCGACGAGGAGCTCTGATCCCATGACTCGGACGACTGGTGACCGGGTCTGGCAGCGGCTGCCGCAGGGCTGGATCGAGTTCCGGGCGTTCGGCGACCGCACCCCCGACGAATGGCTGGAGTGGTATCTCGCGAGCGGCGAGGGCTGGCTCCCCGAAGAGGCGCGGACGTCGATCGTCGAGGGCTTCCGTTCGGGCGTCGCCGCCTTCGCGGGAACCGACTTCGACTTCGCAGGCGTCTCGCTGACCGCGGGCGAGCGACCCGCCGCATCGTTCCTCTGCACCAATGTGGTGCGCGCGGCGCCCGGCGTCGACGTGCCGACCACGCCCTTCCACCGGCTGTTCCCCCTCGTGCGCTTCGGCGACGAGGCGGGCGCCGAGACCTTCACCGCGCCGGACGGCCGCGTCGGAACGGTCGCCAGCGGCCGGCTGGTCACAGGCGGCATCCCGAACGTGGTGACCGTCGGCGAGCTGCTCCTGCCGGATGACGGCGGCACCGTCCTCGTGATGGGCATGTGCTCGGATCCCTCGCAGCGCGCAGAGCTGGCGCTGCTGACCGCCTTCGCCCTGTCGACGACGCAGGTGCTGCCCGAGGGTGTCGAGCCGGCGCTGCCGCTGCCCGATTCCGGCTCCGCGCAGCGCACCGCGTAACCTGACGTGCATGGCTTTCACCCTCATCCGGCCGGAATCTCGCCCGTGGATTGGCGGCGCGACGGCGGATGACGTCACCGTGGCGGAGGCCGACCGCGTCGCGCTGCTGCTCCGCGGCGACTACGAACGGTGGTCGCGATGGGCCTTCGGGCTCGCCGCGTTCGTGGTCACGGCGGCCGGCGTGTTCGTCGGCCTGGGGATGGTCGATGCGATCGTGCAGCGGGGAGGTCCCCCGGCGCTCGTGGACGTGGTGGCGACGGTCGTCGCGGCGATCCTCGCCGCCGTCGCAGCGTTCGGGCTCGTGCGGCTGTGGCTCACCGGACGCGCGCTCACGACGAGCGCCACCGCGTGGCTGCGCGCACCGTTCCGGGCGGGTTCTCGGCAGCGCCGCGCCGGCGGGTGGGTGCAGGCGCGAACCGTCTACCTCGAACCGCGCAACCTCGTGAGGCTGCTGACGTCCTCGTTGGCGTTCCTCACCGCGATCTTCGGAATCGCGGCCGCGGTCCGCGACCTCGCGGCGGGTGACTTCAGCGGCCTGTCGGCCGCCGCCGGCCTCATCGGTGTGATCGCGCTCGCGTGCGGGCTCGGCCAGATGGGCGGTGTGCTCCGCATCGGCTCCGGTGTCGCCGAGGGCGATCCGCTCTGGCACCGCATCCGCTCCGCCTTCGCTCCGCGCTGAGCGTCGGCCCGTCCCGGAGCGGCCGAACAGCCGTGTCCGATTCCCGCCAGCGGGTGTCGGGGGAGCGTGTCAGGCTAGGGACATGAGCCTGACCATGACGGCCGACGCAGCGGGCGTGGCATCCATGTCATTCGATGAGCGCTACCGCGCGATCGACTCGCGTGACGTCCGCTTCGACGGGCAGTTCGTCACGGCGGTGCGCTCCACCGGGATCTACTGCCGCCCGAGCTGCCCCGCCCGCACCCCCAAGCCGTCGAACGTGACGTTCTACCCGACGAGCGCCGCCGCTCACGAGGCGGGTTACCGGGCCTGCAAGCGCTGCCTGCCCGAGGCCGCGCCGGGGTCACCGCAGTGGAACCTCCGCGGCGACACCGCCGGTCGCGCCATGCGGCTCATCGCCGACGGGGTCGTCGAGCGCGAGGGCGTCCCCGGCCTCGCTCGGCGGCTCGGATACTCGCCGCGGCACCTCACGCGACTGCTCACGACCGAACTCGGCGCCGGGCCCCTGGCGCTCAGCCGTGCGCACCGGGCGCAGACGGCCCGCATGCTGCTCGTCGGCACCGACCTGCCCGCCGCCGACGTCGCGTTCTCGTCGGGGTTCGCGAGCGTGCGTCAGTTCAACGACACCATCCGGGAAGTGTTCGGGATGCCGCCGCTCGAGCTGCGCGCGCGACGCCGGCCGGCGCGGCCCGGCGAGCGGCGCTCCGCCACCGCCGCACAGGCCGCGCCCGGGGTCACGATCGACCTCGCGCTCCCGCACCGGGGCGCGCTCGACGCCGCGGGACTGTTCGCGTGGATGGCGGCTCGCGCGGTGTCGGGTGCCGAGGCCGCGACCGCCTCGACCTTCGCCCGCACGCTGCGGCTGCCGCACGGGCCCGTGTGGTTCGAGCTCCGCCTCGACGATCTGGGCCGCGTGCGGCTGCGCGCCGCGCTGACGAACCTCGCCGACCTCTCGACCCTCGTCACCCGCGCGCGGCGACTGTTCGATCTCGATGCCGACCCCGACGCGGTGGACCAGTCGCTGTCGCGGCATCCCGCGCTCGCGCCGCTCATCGCCGCGCTGCCCGGCATCCGGGTTCCGGGCGCTGCCGATCCGCACGAGATGCTCATCCGCGCGATGGTCGGCCAGCAGATCACCGTCGTCGCCGCGCGCACCGCCCTCACGGCCCTGACCGCGGCGCTCGGGGAGGAGGTGCCCGTCTTCGCGAGGACGCTCCCGGCTGCCGGCGTGGCCGGCGCGAGTTCGACGAGCGCGGAGGCGCAGGCGGCGGGGGAGGCATCCACCCCCGTCCGCCTGTTCCCGACGATGGCGGCGATCGCGGAGCGCGGCCACGAGGTGCTGCGCGGTCCCGCCGCCCGCATCCGCGCGATCACGGGTGCCGCGGCCGCCCTCGCTGACGGCACGCTCACGCTCACCCCCGGCGACGACGGGGCCGAGCAGCGTGCCGCGCTCCTGGCGATGCCCGGCATCGGCCCGTGGACCGCGGACTACGTGCGCATGCGCGTGCTCGCCGATCCCGACGTCTTCCTTCCCGGCGACGTCGCCGTGCGCTCCGGGGCTGCCGCGATCGGCCTTCCTGCCGAGCCGCGCGCGCTCGATGTCTGGGCCGCCGGCACCGCGCCGTGGCGCAGCTACCTCACCGCGCACCTGTGGCGCGCCGTGCCACCCAGGGCACCCCACTCCCGCAAGAAGTCCGACCGATCCCTCAAGGCCGCCGGCTCATCCGAGAACAACACCGGCCCGTCCGACACCACCACCGGAGGCATGTCATGACCACCGCGACCATCCAGACCATCGACACCCCCGACGGGGCCTTCACGATCCTCTCCGACGACTCCGCGCGCGTGCTGGCCTCGGGCTGGACCGCAGACCCCGCCACGATCCTCGCCCGCCTCTCGGCGCGCGATCGTCCGTCGGTCGTCGAGAGCAGCGGACGGACGGATGCCGCCGCCGCCGTCCTCGCGTACTACGACGGCGAACTCGCCGCCATCGACGACGTCGCCGTGTCCCAGCGCGGCACCGCGATGCAGCTCGCCGGGTGGGGAGCGCTCCGCCGTATCGCTCCGGGTCGCCCGTTGACGTACAGCGAGTTCGCGGCTCTGCTCGGCTCTCCGAGCGCGGTGCGTGCCGCGGCATCCATCTGCGCCCGCAACGCCCCGGCGCTCTTCGTCCCCTGCCATCGCGTGCTGCGCACCGACGGCAGTCTCGGCGGGTTCGCGTGGGGACTGCCGGTGAAGCAGCGGCTGCTCGACCGTGAGGCGGGCGTGCCCGCGCTCGTCTGAGCCTCGGCGTCCCGGGCCGTCTGCCGACGGCCCGGGACACCGTGCGGGTGCGGCCCCGCGGGCTTCTTCCGGGGAGGCGGAAAGCGCTTGTTGCGCTCAGGGATTTCCCAGGTATAGGCTGGAGGGCTGGCGTGTCGTTTCGGCGATCGCCAGTCCCCGTCCCACGTTCAAGGAGGAAGCCATGTCTCAGGCCGTCGTCACCACGAAGCCGATTGTCTTCCTGCCTGTTCTCGGGACGCTGCGCGTCGCCCTCGAGGGATAGTCCCCGGGCCGACCTCCGCCGATCCGCCGCGTCCGCGGCGCCGCCGCTCGCCACACCGCGCGGCATAGGATCACGAGCTCCCGCGTTCTGGCACACAGGACGCCTCTCCGGCGACCCCGCACGCTGTCTGTGCGGTGCGCCGTCCCCCGCCGTTCCCGCGGCATCGAAGCACCCCCGCCACACCACTCGCCAAGGATCATGACTACGTCTTCCGCTGAGAGACTCTCCACTCCCCGCGCGCTCGCGCGCCTTCTTCCCTTCGCCAAACCCGTGCTGCCGCGATTGACGATGGGCGCCGTCAGTGCGCTCTTCGCCAGCCTGCTCGCGCTGGCCATCCCGCTCGTGCTCGAGCAGATCGTCCAGGGCCCCATCGCCTCGGGTGACGTCACCGCCATCTGGTGGGGGGCGGGAGCGATCCTGCTCCTCGGCCTCGCCGAAGCCGGCATGGTCTGGCTGCGCCGCTGGTTCGTGCTCGCGCCGGCGACGCTCGTCGAGTACGACCTGCGCCAGACCTTCTACTCGCGCCTGCAGCGCCTTCCCGTCGCCTTCCACGACCGCTGGCAGTCGGGTCAGCTGCTCAGCCGCATGATGCAGGACATCAGCATGCTGCGCCGCTGGCTGGCGTTCGGTCTCGTGCTGCTGGTGGTGAACGTCCTCACGATCGCCGTGGGAACGGCGCTGCTGTTCCGCTGGCACTGGCTGCTCGGCACCATCTTCCTCGTCACCTCCGCGCCGCTCTGGTACGCGGGCTACCGGTTCGAGAAGGCCTACGGCACGCTCGCACGGGAGTCCCAGGACCAGGCGGGCGACCTCGCCACGTCCGTCGAGGAGAGCGTCCACGGCATCCGCGTCCTCAAGGCGTTCGGCCGGGGCAAGCATGCGCTCCAGAACTTCACGCGCCAGGCCGAGACGCTGCGCGAGACCGAGCTGCGCAAGGCACGCGCGGTCGGCTGGATCTGGTTCTGGCTGGTGCTGCTTCCCGACATCGCCTTCGCGCTGTGCCTGGGTGCCGGGATCTACCTGACGGCGATCGGGCAGCTGCAGGGGGCGGAGCTCATCGCGTTCTTCGCGATGGCCACCGTGCTGCGCTGGCCGATGGAGTCGATCGGCTTCCTGTTCTCGTTCCTGCTGGACGCGCGAACCGCGACCGACCGCCTCTTCGAGGTGTTCGACGAGGAGAACACGATCGTCGACCCCGAAAACCCGGTCTCGATCGAGCGCCCGCAGGGCGAGCTCGCCTTCGAGGGCGCGCGCTTCCGCTACCAGGATGCGGCGTCCCACGAACGGGATCTGCTCGACGGCATCGACCTGGTGCTCCGTCCGGGCGAGACCATGGCGCTCGTGGGCCTGACCGGGTCGGGCAAGACGACGCTCACGACACTGCCGACGCGCCTCTACGACGTGACCGGCGGCCGGGTGACGCTCGACGGCGTCGACGTGCGCGACCTCACGCTGAAAGAGCTGCGCCGGCACATCGGCATGGCCTTCGAGGACGCGACGCTGTTCTCGCAGAGCGTGCGGGACAACGTGCTGCTCGGACGCGAGGACCTCGTCCCGCACAGCGACGAGGCCGAGCGCGTTCTGCGCGAGGCGCTCGGCGTCGCGCAGGCGGGGTTCGTCGACGATCTGCCCGACGGCGTCGACACGATCATCGGCGAGGAGGGGCTGTCCCTCTCCGGCGGTCAGCGTCAGCGGCTCGCGCTCGCGCGCGCCGTCGCGGCTCGTCCGGCGGTGCTCGTGCTCGACGACCCGCTGTCGGCGCTCGACGTCGACACCGAGGCCCTCGTCGAAGATGCCCTTCGCCAGGTCCTGTCTGAGACGACCGCGCTGGTGGTGGCTCACCGTCCCTCGACGGTGATGCTCGCCGATCGCGTGGCGCTGCTCGAGGCCGGGCGCGTGACGGCGGTCGGCACGCACTCCGAGTTGCTGCGCACCAGCAGCCACTACCGACACGTGATCTCGAGTCTCGAGGTCGAGGAAGCGCGCATGCAGGCAGCCCGACAAGCTCACGAACCGATGGGGGAGGTGACCCTGTGAGCACCACAGTGACCGGAACGAGCGGCGAAGACCGCTCCGACTACACCCGTGCCGAGAGCAAGGAGATCCGCCGGCGCTCGCTGCGCCTGCTGGGCTCGCTCATCACTCCGGTGCGCGGGCAGCTGATCCTCGCCGGCGTCGTGCTGGTGGTCTCGACGGCGCTCCGCGTCGCCGGTCCCTGGCTGATCGGCATCGGCATCAACAACGCCCTGCCCGCCGCGGTGGAGCGGATGGACTGGATGCCGACCATCCTCGTCGTGCTGGTCTACTTGGTGACAGCGATCGGCGGCGCGGCCCTCATCGGCTGGTATGTCGTGGTGGCCGCACGCCTCACGCAGGCGGTCATGCTCGACCTGCGCAAGCGCATCTTCCTGCACACGCAGCGGCTGAGCCTGGAGTTCCACGAGTCCTACACGTCGGGCCGCATCATCTCCCGTCAGACGAGCGACCTCGACACGATCCGCGAGCTGCTCGACGGCGGCCTGAACGAGCTCGTCTCGGGCATCCTGTACGGCGCGTTCACGCTGGCGGCGCTGTACATCGTGGACTGGCAGTCCGGCGTGATCCTGACCGTGATGGGCATTCCGCTGTACCTGCTGATGCGCTGGTTCTACTCGCGCTCGCAGCTGGTGTACCGCGAGTCGCGCGTCATCAGCGCCAAGGTGATCGTCAAGTTCGTCGAGACGATGACGGGCGTCCGCGCCGTGAAGGCCTTCCGCAAGGAGGATCGCAACGACGAAGAGTTCGGCGCCGTGGCGATGGACTACCGCGACGTCAACATGCGCTCGATCCGCCTGTTCGGCACCTTCGAGCCGGGGCTCATGGCCGTGGCATCGGTGACGCTCGCGGTCGTGATCGCATGGGGCGGCATCCGTGTCGTCGACGGGGCGATGGAGATCGGCTTCCTGCTGTCCGCCGTGCTCTACGTGCGGAACTTCTTCTCGCCGCTGCAGGAGGTCGCGTTCTTCCTGAACTCGTACCAGTCGGCGACGGCGGCGCTCGAGAAGGTGTCGGGCGTGCTGGAGGAGGAGCCCACGGTTCCCGACCCGAAGCACCCGGTCGACCTCTGGACGGCGAAGGGCCACCTCGAGTTCCGTGATGTGGAGTTCGGCTACGGCAACGGGCGCACCATCCTGCCCGACTTCTCGCTCGACATCCCCGCCGGGCAGACGATCGCACTCGTCGGCACGACGGGAGCCGGCAAGTCGACGCTCGCCAAGCTCGTGTCGCGGTTCTACGACCCGACGAGGGGCACGGTGACTCTCGACGACGTCGACCTGCGCTCGCTGCACCCGAAGGACCTCCGCCGTGCGATCGTCATGGTCACGCAGGAGGCCTACCTGTTCAGCGGCACGGTCGCCGACAACATCGCACTCGGCAAGCCCGACGCGACGCTCGACGAGATCAGGGCCGCCGCGAAGGCGGTGGGGGCGGATGCCTTCATCGAGGCCCTTCCCGACGGCTACGACACCGACGTGAACAAGCGCGGCGGCCGCGTGTCGGCGGGGCAGCGTCAGCTGATCTCGTTCGCGCGCGCCTTCCTCGCGAACCCGGCGGTGCTCATCCTCGATGAGGCGACGGCGTCGCTCGACATGCCGTCCGAGCGACAGATCCAGGATGCCCTGCAGACGCTGCTCGCCGACCGCACCGCGATCATCATCGCGCACCGTCTGTCGACGGTCGCGATCGCCGATCGCGTGCTCGTCATGGAGCACGGCCGCATCATCGAGGACGACGCCCCGGAGGCGCTGATCGCCGGCGCCGGCAAGTTCGCCCAGCTCCACAGTGCCTGGAGAGAGTCGCTGGTCTGACCCTCGAGTCCTCGCCCGGGAGGCGTTCGGCGGGCTCCGGCCAGCGACCCCGGGCCTGGAGGGAGTCGCTGGTCTGACCGGCCTCACTCCTCGCAAAGACCCGGATGCCCCGGCCCACCTGTCCACACAGGGCCGGGGCATCCGTCTTCGTCGTGGGCGGGCGTCAGACCTGCGCGACCGAGACGGCGTGGGCGAGCGGATGCCCCGCCTCGAGGCCCGCGAGGGCGACGGCGCCGTCGATGCCGAGGCCGCGGGGCTCGACGAGCGTGACGTCGAGTTCGCTCGCCCGGATGTGCGAGGCGAACGCCTCGTGCAGCTGCGGGGAGCGGAACACGCCGCCGATGGCGCACGCCGCGAAGTGCTCGTCAGGATCGTCGGAACGCACCCGCCGCAGCGCCGTCTCGACGCTGTGGGCGAGCTCTCCGCCGGCGCGCACGGTGATGTGCTGCGACACGGCGTCGCCGTCGGAGGCCAGCCGGGCGACCTGCTCGGCGAACGAGGCGACGACGCTCACGCGGTCGTCGGCGGACTGCAGGTGGATGTACGCCTGCCCGAGGTCGGGCCACCGCTCCTCGGCGACGGCGCGCAGCCGCGTCGCGGGACCGCGCCCGTCGAACTCGCGCATCACGGCGTCGAGCGCTTCGCGCCCGATCCAGTAGCCGCTGCCGGCGTCGCCCATGAGGTAGCCCCACCCGTCGACGCGGGCCACGCGCTCCGCGCCGACGGCGAGCGTCACGACGCCGGTGCCCGCGGCCACGACCGCGCCGCGGGTGTCGCCGAGAGCGCCGAGGAACGACGTCGTCGAGTCGTGCGCGAGGATGACCTCGCGCACCGTGGGATCGCCGATGCGGGCGAGGAACTCGGCGGCATCCGCCTCCTGGGTGGTGAGCCCTGACACCCCGGCGCTCACGACCGACACCTCGGCGCCCGTCCGCTCGATCGCGGCGTGCGCGACCGCCGTGAGCTGGGGCAGCAGCGGCTCGTGGGTGCGGATGCCGGGAAAGACCATGTCATGGCCCCGGAGGCGCACCTTGATGCCGGTCTGCCCGGCATCGATCGCCAGTACTGTGCTCATGCGGCTGTCGCCCCTTCTTCCCGCAGAGTCGGTCGTGCCCGTGCCGGCGCCGGCGCCCGACGCCGTGCCCTCGACGGAGCCGTCCCCGTCGTGCCGGCCGTCGCCGGCCGGCGTGGCCGGTGTCCCGTCCCAGGATGATGCTCCACCTGTCGGGGCCTCCGCGGATACCCCTGTCGCCGTGTGCTCGGTCATGGCAGCTGCGGCATCCTCGCCTGGCCCGCGCGCCGGCGGTACGCCTCGCGGAGGAACTCCCCGGCCGGCTTGCCGTACGGGCAGTAGTCGTCGTTGCCCGCCGCCGTCTCGGCGGCGTACAGCCGGGGCGGCCAGTCCCACAGCATGAAGCCGCGCACCCAGGGGCGTCCGTCGCACGCCGCGAACATCGCCTCGTAGTAGCGGAGCTGCTCGTCGCCCGAAGGGGCGCCCGGCAGCGACCAGTCGTTGGGGCGGTCGGGCGAGCCCTCGCGCGAGGGGCATCCGGCCTCCATGAAGAAGAACGGCTTGCCCGTCGCGGCCACGGCCCGCTCGATCCGGTCGAGCTCGGCATCCCAGCGGTCGATCGGGTAGTAGCCGCTGGACGTGACGACGTCCACGGCGTCCCACCAGCCCAGGCGGTCTTCCTGGTACTTGTCGCAGTTGTACGTCACGACGCCGGAGTAGACGGTGCGTACCGCGGCGACGAGCTCGCGCCACTCCGCCTCGCGGGCATCGGCGCGCACCATCTCGCAGCCGATGCAGAGCATCTCGCAGCCCTCGGCCTCGGCGATGCCGGCCGCGTGCAGGATGAACTCGCGGTACGAGGCGAACCACTCGCCCCACGTCGGCTCGCCCGGCACATCCCGGTCGAAGAACCCGATATGGGCGCGCCACGTTCCGTCGGCCACGTTCACCACGGGCTTCAGGCACACCTTCAGCCCGAGGGCCCGCGCTTCGCGGATCGCCCACACGATCTCGTCGTCGGTGACCGTCGGCTCCTCGCGGAACCGCACCTCGGTCGACTGCGCGGTCTCCTGCAGGGCCGAGTACGCGATCGCCGTCCAGTTCACGCCGTGGTCGGCCATCTCACGGAGGGACTCGGATGCCTCGGCCGTCGCCCACGTGCCGCGCACGCCCGTCCAACCCCAGGTCATCCCGGCCACGTACGGCTCGAGCGCCTGGGTGGGCTCGGCGGTCACGAGGCGACCAGTTCGTTGGCGGTCCGCAGGACCCGCGGATCCGAGAGCGCGGATGCCGCGAGCGGGTCGCCGTCGTGGCGTACGAGCAGCGTCGTGCTCTCGCCGGGCAGCAGGGTCACGAGCGCGTCGGACGCGACGGCGCCGGGGTCGACCTTGTCGACGAGCAGGGTGAGGTCCCGCACCAAGGAGCTCGCGGTGAGCGAGACGAGCGTGCCGTCCGCGGCCGGCTCCGTGCGGACCTCCACCTGCGCCGCGCCGAGCGCCGAGTCGCGCGGCTCCGCGAAGAACCAGTGGCCACGCAGCTCGCCGACGCCGGCGACGACGAGCTCGCTCGCCGCGTCGCCCGCCGCGGCGACCTCGGCGGGCAGGGGCACGGTGATCGTCTCCCGGGGCGCAAGCGTGATCGTCGAGGTGAACCGCGCGAGCTCGTCGCCCGAGAAGCCGACGCGGCGTGCCACGACCTCGCCGTCCCACGTGTCGGCGGTGTCGTTCACGAGCACGGCGGCGAGTCCGCCGTCGCGGGGCTGCACGGTCACGACCCGGGGTGCGAATGCGTTCTTCAGCGCGTAGTACAGCGGCTTCGGGCGCTCGTCGCCGTCGATCGCCGCCCATGAGGTGACCGGCCAGCAGTCGTTGAGCTGCCAGACGATGGCGCCCTGCGTGTGCGGCGCCCACGAGCGGAAGTGCTCGAGCGCGGTGCGCACGGCCAGCGCCTGGTTGAGCTGCATGGCCCAGTGCCAGTCCTCCATGGCCTCCGGCATCCGGAAATGCGGGATCAGCCCGTTCGTGAGCTTGGTGTTGCCCTCCATCGCCTTCTGGTGCACGATCATGCCGGGCGATTCGGGCGTGAGCGGGGCGTCCGAGACGGAGCGGACGAGCGTGCTCCACGCGGGCGGTCCCTGCCAGCCGAACTCGGCGACGAACCGCGGCCGGTGATCGCGGTAAGTGGGCCAGTCGAGCCGGTTCCACTGCTCCCACAGGTGCATCGAGCCGTGCTGCTCGTCGTTGGGATGGGGGCCCGTCTGAGCCTCGCCGTCCCAGCCGGCACCGGGGCTGAACGGGCTTCCGGGGGCATACGGCACGTGCGGGGCGAGCTCGGCCACGAGGGCCGGGAACAGCTCGTAGTAGTAGTGCGCGCCCCACGTCTTGCCGTCCAGGCGCAGCTTCCACCCCCAGTCCTCGTAGCCCCAGAGGTTCTCGTTGTTGCCGGTGAGCAGCACCAGCGAGGCGTGGTGACCGAGCCGCACGATGTTCTCGCGCGCCTCGGCCTCGATCTCGGAGCGCAGCGGCTCCTCCTCGGCATACGCGGCGCACGCGAACAGGAAGTCCTGCCACACGAGCAGGCCCATCTCGTCGGCGAGCTCGTAGAAGTCGTCGGACTCGTACAGTCCGCCGCCCCAGACGCGGATGAGGTTGAGGTTCGCGTCGAGCGCCTGCTCGAACCGGCGGCGCAGGCGGTCGCGCGTCACCCGCACGGTCAGGGCGTCGTCGGGGATCCAGTTGACCCCCTTCACGAAGATCGGCTGGTCGTTGACGACGAGCGTGAACGGCGTGCCGGCGTCGTCGGGCGTCGTGTCCCAGCGCACATCGCGGACGCCGACGACGCGGTGCGCGGCATCCAGCGGATCCGGGCCGTCGCCACCCTGCAGACGCACGTCGACGACGTAGAGCGGCTGCTCGCCGTAGCCCGCCGGCCACCAGCGCTCCGCGGAGGCGAGCTCGAGTCGGACCGTAGCCCGGTCGCCGGCGAGCTCGACGGTGGCCCCCTGCAGCTCCTTCTCGCTCACACCGGGCCCGTTCACCGTCGCGTGGACGGAGAGGGGAACGGATGCCGCACCCGGTGCCCGCTCGACCTCCACCTCGACGGTGATCGTGCCGCCGTCGCCCGCCGGCGTCGCGACCACACGCGTCTGCGCCAGGCGGGCCACCGACCAGGACTCCAGTCCGACCGGCTTGACGATGCCGCTGGTGTAGGTCGCGATGCCCCAGTCCCACCCGAAGCTGCATGCCGACTTGCGGATGGCGTCGTAGGGGAGGGGGTACGGACGCTGGCGTGCGCCCAGTGCGACGCTCTGCTCGTTGGCGTACTTGACGGGGGAGCGGAACCGCACCACGAGCTCGTTCTCGCCGGCGACGAGCGCGTCACGCACATCGAGCCGGTACGAACGGTGCTGGTTCGCGGTCGAACCGACCTCCCGACCGTTGAGCAGGATCGTCGTCACGGTGTCCAGGCCCTCGAACACCAGGTCTGTGCGGTCGGCGTCGTCCGGTGCCCACGTGAAGGATGTCGCGTAGGTCCAGTCGACCAGCCCGATCCACGCCAGCGCCGACTCATTGTCGTCGAGGAACGGGTCGGGGATCAGGCCGGCGGCGAGCAGGTCGGTGTGCACGCAGCCGGGGACGACGGCATCCACCGGCGCATCGAAGCCGTCCGGCGCGGGTCCGGCGGCGGCCCGGAGGGTCCAGCCCGAGTCGAGGGGGCGGAACGAGAGAGCAGTGGTCACTTGACGGCTCCTGAGGTGAGGCCCTTGTAGATCCAGCGCTGCAGCAGCAGGAAGGCGATGAGGGTCGGGATGATGACGAGGACGGTGCCGGCCGAGATGACCTCCCACTGCGCGCCGAACGGTCCCTTGAACCGGAACAGCGACGTCGAGATGAGCCCTTCGGACGGCAGATAGAGGAACGGGGCGTAGAACTCGTTGTACACCGCGATGCCCTTGATGATGACGACCGTCGCGATCGCGGGTCGCAGCAGCGGCAGCACGATGCGCCAGTAGATCGTCCAGCGGTTCGCGCCGTCGATCATCGCCGCTTCATCGAGCGAGACCGGGATCGACTGCATGAACTGGATGAACAGGTAGATCGCGATGATGTCCGTGCCCATGAACAGCAGGATCAGCGCGGCCTTGGTGTCGTAGAGGCCGAGCCCGTTGATGAGCTGGAAGGTCGCGACCTGGCTCGTGACGCTCGGGATGAGCGTCGCGACGAGGAACAGGGCGAACACGAGCTTCTTGCCCCGGAACGCGAACCGGTCGAGCGCGTAGGCGGCCATCGTGCCGATGAAGATCGTGCCGGCGAGCGACACGACGAGCACGATGGACGTGTTGACGAAGCCCTCGAGCATCTTGCCGCTCGTGAACGCGGTCACGAAGTTGTCGAAGTTGAGCCAGTTCTCGGGCGGGTCGAACGGCCCGGTCTGCGCGTACTCGGGCGCGGTCTTCAGGCTCGCGAACAGGAGCACCGACAGCGGGAGCAGGGTGAGGATCGACGCGATGATCAGGCTGAGGTACTTCGCGGTCGTCGCGCTGACGCCTCGGAGGCGCTCGCGCGCGGTCCGGCCCCGGATGGTGCGAGGCGGGCTCGTGCGCAACGGCATCGTCTGCAGCGGTTCGGTGGTGGTCATGTCAGGTCGACCTTCTCGTCGGGGAACACCTTGCGCTGGATCCACGTGATCACCAGCACGATCGCCAGCAGCACCACGGCCATCGCGGATGCGAGACCCACTTGCCGGAAGGTGAACGCGGTCTGCAGCGTCTGGATGACGAACGTGGCGGATCCGTTGGCGCCGCCGGTCATGATGAACGGGATCTCGAAGACGCTGAGGCTGCCGGCGATCGCCAGGATGAACGACAGGCCCACCACGCGGCGGATGCCCGGGAAGATGATCGCCCAGAACTGCTGCCAGCGGCTCGCGCCGTCGAGGTCCGCCGCTTCGTAGAGCTCGTGCGGGATGGACTGGATCGCGCCCAGGAAGAGCACGAAGTTCATACCGGTGTAGCGCCACACCGAGGTGCCGGCCAGCGACCAGTTGACGACGTCGGGATTGCCGAGCCACTGCGGGGGATCCGCGACGCCGAACCAGCTCAGCACCGTGTCGAGCGTGCCGCCGGGCTGGAAGAGGTAGAGGAACACGAACCCGATCGCGACCCCGTTGATGAGGTACGGGAAGAACAGGATGCCGCGGAACAGGTTCGAGAAGCGCGTCGAGAAGCTGAGCAGCGTGGCGAAGTACAGCGCGATCGCCATCTGCGCGAACGACGCGAAGAAGTAGTAGAGGCTGACGCCGAACACCGAGAAGATCCGCGGGTCGGTGAAGACCTGCACGTAGTTGTCGAGCCCGACGAAGTTCTTCTCGAGGTCGATGCCGTCCCAGTCGGTGACGCTGAAATAGAACAGGTTCAGCGCCGGCCAGTAGGTGAACAGCAGCAGCAGTCCCACTGCCGCGGCCAGGAAGAACCAGGGGGTGAGGTGCTGCAGGACGTTGCGTCCTGCGGAGCCGCCCCGCCGGCGGTCGGTCCGGCGGGACGACCCGCCGAACCGACGCGCCCGCGCGGGGGCCGAGAGGACGGCAGGGGCATCCGCCGGTGCCGCACCCGGAGTTGCGATGGCCATGTCTCTGCCGTCCTCCCGGTCAGCCTGCGAGCTTCTCGACCGAGGCGCCCCAGCGCTCGTTCAGCTCGGCGAAGTAGCTCTCCTTGTCGCCGTCGGCGGCGCCGCGGGCGATGTCGACGAGCTTCTGGCGGTAGATCGGACCGTACAGGTCGACCTGCGAGTCATCGGCGACGTTGTTGATGAGGCCTTCCTTGCCCGCCGGGGCGGGGTTGATCTCCATCAGCTCGACGCCCGCCTCTTCGAAGCCCTGCAGGTTCTCGGGAAGCGGCTTGTCGAGCACCGGCGAGATCATGCCCTGCGCCTCGGTGTAGCCCGAGTCCTCGACGACCCACTGGATCCACGCCCACGCGGCGGCCTTGGCCTTGGAGTGCTTGCTCACGGCCAGGTTGTAGTCGCCGCCGATGACAGCGAGCTGCGTGCCGTCCACGTTCGCCGGGAACGCCATGTAGCCGATGTCGTCCGCCGATCCGCCGTTCTCCTCGGCGGCGGCCTGCATCTGAGAGATCGCCCACGAACCGAGCGGCATGGTGGCGATCTTTCCGGTGCCGAGGTCGACCTTCGACTGCTCCCAGTTCGTGGTGAGCGGGTCGTCCTCGGTCAGGCCGGCCGCCACGGTGTCGTACAGCAGGCCGTCGATCGCGTAGACGTCCGTGCCCTCGGTCCAGGGGGCGGGGTCCTCCGCCATCGTGATCGGCGCGTCGGGGTCGTCGGTGATGGCGCCCAGGTTGCCGAAGCTCTGCGTGAGCGGCCAGCCGTCCTTGTAGTTGGTGTACATCGGGATGGCGTCGGTGTTGTCCTTGACCTTCTGCAGCGCGTCCAGCCACTCGTCGTGGCTCGTGGGAAGCTCGGTGACACCCGCCTCCTCGAAGATCTTCTTGTTGTAGACGACGCCGTTGGCGTTGCCGCCCCAGGCGATGCCGTACTGTGTGCCGTCGTAGCTCGCGGCCGGAAGGAAGCGGTACGTGTCCTCGAAGTCGGTCGTCTCGCCGAGCGGCTCGAGGAACTGCTCGTACTGGTCGGGCTTGATGGCCGGGATGCCGATGACGTCGCCGTAGTTCGTCGTGCTCATGCGGGTGAGCATCTCGCCCGCGTAGTCGGTGATGCCCTCGAACGTGACCTTGACGTCGGGGTACTCCTTGTTGAACTCCTCGGCGTACTTCTCGAACGTGCCGTCCTCGACCAGGTCGGTGCGCCAGGTGACGACCTTGATGTCGCCCTTGACCTCTCCGTCGATCGTGTTGTCCGCGTCGCTCGCGCCGCCGCCGGCGCAGCCGCTGATCGCGACCGCGGCCGTGGCCAGCAGCGCGATGCCCGCGAATGCCTTCTTCGCCATGTGATGTCTCCTTGTCAGGTTCGCCCTTGAACTGCCGGTGCGCGTCGTCGCACCGTTGCGTGGTTCGTCGCGCCGTCAGATTAGACACACTCGAAACGGTTCCGCAAGCGTTCGATGTCAGCGCTGTCTTGTCGTGTCCGATCCGAACAGGCGAACTGTAAAATGCCCTTTACCAGGCATAAATCCCGGGCAAGGAATCTCCAGCGTCGGCCAATGTCCGTGGAATGTCCCACGTGGACATTGCGGGCGATCCAGTGCTACCGTGAACCGGCACGGCAAGGAGGCCCAGACCGATGACGGTTCAGCAGCGCGCGACACTCGAAGACGTCGCCCGGCTCGCGGGAGTGAGCTCGAAGACGGTGTCCCGCGTCTTCACGCACCGCGACCTCGTCGCGCCCGACACCGTCGACCGCGTGCTCGCGGCGGCCAAGCGGCTGCGCTTCCGTCCCAACCCGCTCGCGCGCAACCTGCGCCGCGGGGGACCGACGAACACGATCGGCTTCATCATGGGCGAGCTGAGCAACCCGTTCTACTACAAGCTCGCCGCCGGCATCGAGCGCGAGCTGGCGGCGAGCGGGTACTCGCTCGTCGTCGCCACCACCGACGACACGGCGGAGGGCGAGGAGCGGGTCGCTGACGCGCTGCTCAGCCAGCGCCTGGGCGCGCTCCTGCTGATCCCCGTGGCCGACGACCAGTCCTATCTCGAGGGCGAGCGGCACCTCGGCACGCCGATCATCGCGATCGACCGTCCGGCACGCAACCTCGTCGCCGACTCGATCGTCCTCGAGAACCACAAAGGCGTCTTCGAGGCGACGACGCGCCTGCTCGAGCGGGGCCATCGCCGTATCGGCTACATCTGCAATCCGGCATCCGTCTACACGCAGACCGAGCGTCTGCGCGGCTATCGGGATGCGCTCGCCGCGTACGGCATCTCCGACTCGTCGAGGTGGGAGCGCCTGGCCGACGATCTCGCCACGCCTGCCGACGGCTTCATCGACGACCTGCTCGACCGGGACGACGCGCCGACGGCGATCATCACCGGCAACAACCGGGTGACGGTGGCTGCACTGCGAGTGCTGCGCGATCGGCACGACGCCGAGACGGCGCTGATCGGCTTCGACGACTTCGACACCGCCGATGTGCTCGGCGTGACCGTCATCAGCTACGACCCGCTGGCGCTCGGCCGCGCCGCTGCGACGCTCGCCATCGAGCGCATGCAGGACCCGGCCGGCTTCACGCGCCAGCTCGAGATGCCGACGTGGCTGGTGCCGCGCGGCACCGGCGAACGACCCCCCGCTGAGAGGACCACCGCATGACTTCCGGCTTCATCCGTCTCGAGAACGAGGGCGTCGGCGTGATCGTCGACGCCCGCGGCGCGGGTCTGCCGCGCGTGCTGCACTGGGGCGCGCCGGTCGGGCGGATCACGGATGCCGATGCCGAGGCGCTCGCCCACGCGCTGAGCCGGCAGAGCTCGCCGGGCAGCCTGGATGCCGCGTGGCAGCTGTCGCTCTCACCGCAGGAGGGCGACGGGTGGAGCGGCCGCCCGGGCATGCAGCTGCGCCGTGACGGCGTGCTGTATCACGCGCGCTGGAGGGTCGACGGGATCGAATCCTCCGACGCCGCGCTGACGGTTCAGGCCTGGGATGCGGCATCCGGTCTGCGGCTGTCGATCACGATCGGCATCGAAGCGGGCGGAGTCGTGTGGGTGGAGCACGCGCTGGCGCACGAGGGCGGAGCCGAGGCGGCGGCCATCGACGTCGATTGGCTCGAGGCGACGCTGCCGGTGCCGTCCACGACCGACACGCTGCTGACCTTCGACGGCCGCTGGACGCGCGAGAAGCGCCCCGTCGCGACCCCGATGCCCGCCGGCGCCACGGTGCGGCAGTCACGGCGCGGTCGGCCCGGACACGACAGCCCCGTCGCCGCGATCGCCGCGATCGGGGCGCCGCGCTGGCAGGACGGCGCTTTGTGGGGTGTGCACCTCGCATGGTCGAGCGATCTCACGACCCGCGTCGACCGCGTCACCGACGCGGTGACCCTGATCGGTGCCGGCGAGCTGCTGCGTCCCGGCGAGATCCGGCTCGCTCCGGGCGACGAGTACCGCACGCCGCGAGCGGCGTTCGTGCACAGCACCGCCGGGCTCGACGGTTTCTCGCACCGCGTGCACACATGGCTGCGGGCTCGGCCGCAGCATCCGTCATCGCCCCGGCCCCTCGTGCTCAACACGTGGGAGGCCGTGTACTTCGACCACGATCCCGCCCGTCTCGCCGCGCTCGCCGACCGCGCGGCCGAGGTGGGGATCGAGCGGTTCGTGCTCGACGACGGCTGGTTCCAGGGCCGCCGCGACGACTCGACCAGCCTCGGCGACTGGACCGTCGACCGGTCGGTCTGGCCGGACGGCCTGCGCCCGCTCGCCGAGCGCGTGCACGGGCACGGCATGCAGTTCGGCCTGTGGTTCGAGCCCGAGATGATCAGCCTCGACTCGGACGTCGCCCGCGCGCACCCCGACTGGCTGCTGCACGACCCCGGCCACTTCGATCACGACGAGGACATCTCGTGGCGGGGGCAGTACGTCATGGATCTGGCGAACCCGGATGCCTACGCCCACGTCTTCGGCCAGATCGACGCGCTCGTGACCGAGCTCGGCATCGACTTCATCAAGTGGGACCACAACCGCGACCTCGTCGAGAGCGTCCACGCCGGACGCCCCGGCGGGCACGCGCAGATGACGGCGGTGTACGCGCTGCTGGCCGAGCTGAAGGCGGCGCACCCGGCGCTCGAGATCGAGTCGTGCTCGAGCGGCGGCGCGCGCACCGACCTCGGGATCCTCGACGTCACCGACCGCGTGTGGGCGAGCGATTCCAACGACCCGGTGGAGCGGCAGGACATCCAGCGGTGGACCGGCCTGCTGCTGCCGCCCGAACTCGTCGGAGCCCACGTCGGCCCGACGACCTCGCACTCGTCGGGCCGCACCACGGCGCTGTCGTACCGCATGGCCACGAGCCTCATGGGCTCCGCGGGCTTCGAGTGGGACATCCTGTCGTGCGACGAGGCGGAGACCGAGGCGATCGCGCGCTTCGCGGCGCTCTACAAAGAGCTGCGGCCAGTCGTGCACGGCGGACGGGTGATGCACCCGGAACTGCGGGATCCGGCCTGGCGCGCGACGGCATTCGTCGGCGCGACGGCGGCCGTCGTGGTCGTAGCGACGGTGGCCAGTCTCGAGGACGCCCGAGCCGAGCGCCTGCGGCTGCCCGGCCTCGACCCGGACCGCCGCTATCGCGTGCGCGTGCGGCGGGAGATCGGCACGGCCGAGTACGGGTGGATCGCGCCCGAGTGGTTCACGGCCGGCGCGATCGAGCTGCCGGGCGCGCTCCTCGCCGAGGTGGGCCTGCAGCTGCCGACGCTCTGGCCCGTGCAGGCCTTCGTCCTCCACCTCGAGGCCGTCTGACGCAGCGCGCCGCTCGGAGACACCCTTTCGCGACTCCGCTGACCGGGAATCGAGAAAGGTTGTGTTTCCGCTTGCGTCAGAGGAGGTCGCCGAGGAAGGCGGCCTGCTTCGGGAACTGGAACGCCTGACCGCCCTCGTGGCCGTTGTGGGTGTAGACCTCGATGCGCTTGTCGTCCGTGTCGTGGCGGTTGAACGCGGCGTAGACGGTCGACGGTGGGCAGATGGTGTCCATGAGGGCGACGGAGTACAGGGCTGCGGCATCCGCCCGCTTCGCCATGTTCACGCCGTCGAAGTACGACAGCGTCTCGAACACGCGCTCGTCGGCGCCGCGGTGCACCGCCAGGTAGCGCACGACCTCCTGGTAGGGGTCGTCGCCGGTGAGGCCCACCGCGCGCTCGAAGTGGCAGAGGAACGGCACATCGGGCATGACGGCCACGAGGCCGTCGGAGAGACCTGCCGCCGCGATCGCGATGCCACCGCCCTGGCTGGCGCCGCACACCGACACCCGGTCGGCGTCGACCTGCGGGAGCGTGCGGACGGCGTCGACCGCGCGCACGGCATCCGTGAAGACCCGGCGGTAGTAGTACGTCGCGGGGTCCTCGATGCCGCGCGTCATGAAGCCGGACGACGAGGGGCCGGTGCCGTGCGGATCGAGCGTGTCTCCGCCCGAACCCCACATCGACCCCTGGCCGCGCGTGTCCATGAAGAGGTGGGCGTACCCGGCGGCGGCCCAGCCGATCCGCTCGCCGGGAAGACCGCGCCCGCCACCGTAGCCCTGGAACTCGACGACGGCCGGCAGCGGCCCCTCGGCGCCGGCCGGCAGGGTGAGCCACGCCTTGACCGGGTCGCCGTCGAAGCCGGGGAAGGTGACGTCGAAGACGTCGACCAGCGTGTACGGCGTGTCGAGCAGCGTGACCTCGGGTGCGGCATCCCACTGTCGCGACATCGCGATCGTGGCCGTCCAGAAGTCGTCGAAATCAGCGGGCTCGCGGACCTCGGGAGCGTAGGTCGCGAGGTCGGCGGGGGACAGGTCGAATCTCGGCACTGCCTCACACTAGCGGTTCGCCCGCAAGCGTTTCGACGAGGGAACGAGAAGGCGACGAGGCCTCGATGGGGGAGGGGTATTCGAGGCCCCGCCGCCGGTCTCTGGGGCGCCCGAGGGCGCTGCGTGGGGAAAGCTGTCGGTCTGTGTGTCAGAGACGGATCTCTGCAATGACTTCACCGTACTCGGTCTCGCCGACTGGTGTGAAGCCTACGCGCTCGAAGAATTGCTGCGGGCCGCCTTCTCCGGCTTCGTAGATGACGCAGAGGTGGTCCATGCCGCGGTTGCGCGCCTCTTCGATGAGGCCTTTCACGGCGAAGCGGCCGACGCCGCGGCCCTGGTCGTCGGCGTCGACGTTGATGCGCCACAGCACCGAGCGGAAGTGATCGACCGGGTTGTCGGGGTCGAAGTTGGCGCTCACGAAGGCGACCACCTCTTCGCCGTCGAGCACGACGCGCTGCCAGGTGGTCTGCGGGTTCACCACGGTCGCCGCGATGCCGTAGCTGACGGGGGAGAGGTACTCCTCCTGGCCGGGCTTGAGCGACAGATTGTTGACCGCCACGATGGTCGCGGCGGACAGTTCGACGAGTCGCAGATCACCCATGGGGCCCAGGCTAGCCCGGATGACGACATCCAGCACTGTGCGGGTTCGGGATTTACACGGTGTTCACGCGAGACATCGGCTCGGTCTCGCGCGGTGACATCGGCCCGGAACCGCAGAAAGACGGCTGTGCCACGAGCAGAGATCTCTTGACGTCGAGATATCTCGAGTGCTTGCGATAGGCTGATGGCCGACCCGCAAGAAGGACGTGACAGGTGACCGACTCCACCATCATCTACACCTACACCGACGAGGCTCCGGCCCTCGCGACCGCATCGTTCCTGCCGATCGTGCAGGCCGTGACCCGCCAGGCGGGGGTGGATGTCGAGACACGTGACATCTCGCTCGCCGGCCGCATCCTCGCGGCGTTCCCGCAGAACCTGACGCCTGAGCAGCAGGTCGGCGACGCGCTCGCCGAGCTCGGCGGACTGGCGACGCTGCCCGAGGCGAACATCATCAAGCTGCCGAACATCTCGGCATCGATCCCCCAGCTGAAGGCCGCGATCGCCGAGCTGCAGTCGCAGGGCTACGACATCCCGGACTACCCGGACGAAGCGCAGTCCCTCGAAGACAAGGACGTCCGCGCGCGGTACGACCGCATCAAGGGCTCGGCTGTCAACCCCGTCCTGCGCGAGGGCAACAGCGACCGCCGCGCGCCGCTCTCGGTGAAGAACTACGCCCGCAAGCACCCGCACCGCAACAAGCCTTTCCCGCAGGGCTCCAAGACCCGTGTCGCCACCATGGGGCACGACGACTTCCGTTCGAACGAGAAGTCCTTCGTCTCCTCCGGCGACGACGTGCTCACCATCCAGCACGTGGCCGCCGACGGCACGGTCACCGAGCTCAAGACCGGTCTGAAGGTGCTGCCGGGCGAGATCATCGACGCGACCTTCCTCTCGGCCGCCGAGCTCGACGCGTTCCTGGCGCAGACGCTGAAAGATGCCGCAGCCGACGACGTGCTCTACTCGGTGCACCTCAAGGCGACCATGATGAAGGTCAGCGACCCGATCGTCTTCGGCCACGTCGTCAAGGCGTACTTCGCCGACGTGTTCGAGAAGTACGGCGACAAGATCGCCGAGGCGGGCCTGACGCCCAACGACGGCCTCGGCGCCATCCTCGCCGGCCTCCCGTCGGTCGAGGGCGGCGAAGAGATCGCCGCGGCCATCACGGCCGACCTCGAGCGCGGACCCCGCCTCTCGTACACGAACTCCGACAAGGGCCTCACGAATCTGCACGTGCCGTCCGATGTGATCGTGGATGCCTCGATGCCGGCGCTCATCCGCAACGGCGGAAAGCTCTGGGGCGTCGACGGCGGCGAAGACGACACGCTCGCCGTCATCCCGGACTCCTCATACGCGAGCGTCTTCCAGACGGTCATCGACGACGTCAACGCGCACGGGCCGCTGGACCCCGCGACGATCGGCTCGGTGCCGAACGTCGGCCTCATGGCCCAGGCGGCCGAGGAGTACGGCAGCCACGACAAGACGTTCGAGATCGCCGCCCCGGGCGTCGTGCAGGTGCGCAACGCCGCCGGCGACGTGCTGCTCGAGCACGACGTGCAGCCGGGTGACATCTGGCGCGCCACGCAGACCAAGGACATCGCCATCCGCGACTGGGTGAAGCTCGCCGTCACGCGCGCCCGCGCGAGCGGCGCCCCCGCGGTGTTCTGGCTCGACGAGACGCGCGCGCATGACGCGGAGCTCATCGCCAAGGTGAAGACCTACCTCGCCGACCACGACACCGAGGGCCTCACGATCGAGATCCTCGCCCCGGCGGCGGCGACGCAGTACTCGCTCGATCGCCTGCGCAAGGGCGAGGACACGATCTCGGTGACCGGGAACGTGCTCCGCGACTACAACACCGACCTCTTCCCGATCCTCGAGGTGGGCACGAGCGCCAAGATGCTCTCGATCGTCCCGCTGCTCTCCGGCGGCGGACTGTTCGAGACCGGTGCCGGGGGATCGGCGCCCAAGCACGTCCAGCAGCTCGTGGCTGAGAACTACCTGCGCTGGGACTCGCTCGGCGAGTTCTTCGCGCTCGCCGCATCGCTCGAGCATCTCGCCGACTACACCGGCAACGTGAAGGCGCAGGTGCTGGCCGACACGCTGGATGCCGCGACCGGCACGTTCCTCGAGAACGACAAGTCGCCGGGGCGCGCGCTCGGGACGATCGACAACCGCGGCAGCCACTTCTACCTGACCCTGTACTGGGCACAGGAGCTGGCGAAGCAGCAGGCCGACCCGGAGCTCGCGGCGACCTTCGCCCCCGTCGCCGAGGCGCTGGCTGCGGCCGAGGAGCAGATCGTCGAAGAGCTCGTCGCGGTGCAGGGCTCACCGGTCGACATCGGCGGCTACTACCGTCCCGATGCCGAGCTCGTGACCGGCGTGATGCGTCCGTCCGCCACGTTCAACGCGGTGATCGACGCTCTCTGACCCGCATGACATGAGAAGAGCGGATGCCCCGGCCCGGGGCATCCGCTCTTTTCATGTGTCGAGGTGCGTCGGTCAGGCCTGCACGCGCACCTCGGTGCCGTTCGGCGCCCACGAGTAGAGGGACTCCGCCGTGCCGAGGGGCAGGTTGACGCAGCCGTGGCTCATCCGGTTGCCGAAATTGTTGTGCCAGTACGTGCCGTGGAAGCCCTGATCGCCGTTGAAGTACATCACCCACGGCACGTCTTCGGTGCAGTAGCTGTTGACGGCGTTCGGGTTGTAGCAGAGGGCACCCATGTCCTGCACCCGGACGTGCGAATTGATGCGGAAGTTGCCGGTGTGCGTGGGGGTGGCAGCCGTACCCGACGAGATCAGGAAGCTGTTGACCACCTGCCCGTTCTCGTAGATGTAGGTGCGCTGCTCGCTGAGGTCGACGACGATGTTGCGCGCCAGCGTGGTCGTGCTGACCGGCACCTCGGCGACCGGCAGCTTGAACACGGCGTCGCCGGAGCCCAGCTGCGTGGCGAAGGCGGCGGCGATGCCCGTGGCGTCGCCGAGCTGCCGCCCGGACTGGCCTGCCGCGATCGTCTTGAGCACCTTGCCGCCGGTGTCGGTGATGACGACGGCGTTCTGGGGCGCGCGGTCCACCGCGGCCGCCAGGGTGTCGACGACCGGCTGGATCGCAGCGGGGTCGGCCGTGATCGCGAACTTGTCACCCTGAGGGGCGATGGAGAGCCAGGATGCCGCGACCGCGCGATCGACCGGCACCGTGCGCTCCTCGCCGATGTAGAAGCCGACCGTGTCGAGCATGCCGTTCAGCTGCGCCACCGTGGCGTCGGCGGTCTCGGTCGGGATGGCGGCCGGGATCGGGGCGGGGACGGGTTCCACCTGAACGCGTGTCTGGCCTGCCGCGAAGGCCGCCTGGATCGCCGCCTGGACGGTCGCGACGTCGACGCCGGCACCGGGGACGGCGGGCGTGGTCACGTACGACGCGGTCGCGGCATCGAAGGCGAGGGTCGCATCGACCGGATCGGTGTACAGCTGGGGGGCGGCATCGTGCAGTGCCTCGGTCGCCGTCGCGGCGTCGAGTGCGACTTCGGCCTCGTCGGCCGCGAACCACGCCGTCGGGTTCCACATCGGGTGCTCGGCGAAGGCCGCGTCTGCCAGCGCCTGGGCGTCCACTGTGGCGCCGAGCTCGGCGCCGGTGATCTCCGCCTCCTCGCCGGTGCCGGTCAGCACGACCGTGGTCTCGGCGAGTCGCTGTTCGATGGCCTCAGCCGCGGCGCCGGGGGTCATCCAGCCGACAGAGACGCCGGCCACGGCGGTGCCCGGGGCGATCAGCAGCAGTGACGTGACGACGAGGCCGACCACCACGACGCCTGCGGCCGCGCTGATCCAGAGTGCGGTGCGCTTCCGCTTCGGCTTCGGCTCTGCAGGGGCCCACGCGTACACGGAGCCATCCGCTGCCGTTCCGGCGGTCGGGGGGACGAATCCGGGGGAGGGCGTGGGGTTCGGAACGGTTGAGGGCGCAAGAGGGGCCACCCCCGCCGGGGCGAGCACGGCGGTCGCCATCGCGACCGTCTCGAGGTCGGCGCCGGAGGTGCTCTCGGCGTCCGCGGCGATGGAGTCGGTCTCGGCGTGGGCGTCGGCGTCGGCGTCGTCCGAGGTCGGGGCGTCGGCGGCTTCGGCTTCCGGCTCTGCGGCAGCTTCCGGCTCGGGCTCTGCAGTGCCTTCGGGCTCCGGCTCGGGTTCTGCGATGGCTTCGGGCTCGGCGTCGGCGTCCACGTCGGCTTCACCGACGGGAGCGTCGTCGTCGGCCGGAGCGGCCTCGGATGCCTCTGCCTCGGATGCCTCGGCCTCGGGCGCGTCCGCTTCGGCCGCGTCCGCCTCGGCCTCAGGCGCGTCAGCCTCAGCCTCAGCCGCAGGCGCGTCAGAGTCCGGTGCCGCGGCCTCGGGCTCAGGCGCGTCGGCCTCGGCTTCGGGGTCGTCTGCCTCGGGCGCCTCCGCCTCAGGCGCGTCGGCCTCGGGCGCATCCGCCTCAGGCACGTCGGCCTCGGGCGCGTCCGCCTCAGCCGCAGGCGCGTCAGCCTCCGGTGCCTCGGCTTCAGCCTCCGGCGCGTCGGACTCGGCCTCAGGGGCATCGGACTCGGCCTCAGCCGCGTGCGCCTCAGCGTGCGGCGCCTCCGCTTCGGCCTCCGACACGTCAGCCTGGGCGTCCGCGTCGGCCGCGGGGGGCACCTCGGAGCCCTCTGCGGGCGCGACGGAATCCTCCGTGACGGCGTCCGCCTGAGTCACGGCATTCTGTTCGTCCGAAGCGGCCGACGGCTCGAAATCGGCCGCGGCGGTCGCGTCCTTGTCGACGTCCTGCTCAGTGTCGACGGCGTCATCCCCGGACGCCTTTCCGGCATGTGGCTGGGTCGCCAGATCTGTCACGCCTCACCCCCGAATGTGATCAACGCGTTCCCTTATGGTAAGGGACGCGCACCCGTCCCGAGGTCACGGCCTCATCACAGACGAATCGCCGGTCACGCGGCGAAACCCGCGGACCGCGTCGAAATCTGGCGGGACACGCAGGTCACGGTTTTGTAAAGCATCCGTTCAAATGCGGTGGAAGACTTGCGAAAAGGGAGTTCGTAAGGTCTACTAACAAACATGTCACCCATGGAAGCGCAGCGCGGCCCTTCCCTCGTCCACGCGCCGCACACCGCGAATGCCCGAGCTTTCGCCCCCGGGCGCACCCTGCGTCAGGGTACGAAAGTACTTCCCGAGCACGCCCGCGGTCACAACCGTGCCCTCGTCCTGCAGACGCTGTTCCACCAGGGAGCGATGAGCCGGGCCGACCTGTCCCGCGAGACCGGGCTCACCCGCGTCACGATCTCCGATCTGGTCGCCGAGCTGATCGCGGACGGCTTCGTCGCCGAGATGGGTGTGCGCGAGGCGTCCGGCCCCGGCAAGCCGGCCATCCTCGTCGACCTCGACCACGCCGGGCACCGCATCATCGGGCTCGACCTGTCGGGCAGCGACACCTTCATCGGCGCGGTGCTGACGCTCGACGGCAGCATCGTCGCCCGTCGCGAGGTCGCCCTCCCCGCCGACGAGGACGTCGTCTCGACCGTGGTCGAGCTCGCTCGTGGTCTCGTCGCGGACTCCCACGCCCCCGTGCTCGGGATCGGCGTCGGCACGCCCGGTGTCGTCGACGACCGCGGCGTGATCCTCACGGCGCCGAACTTCGGCTGGGCGGGCTTCGATCTCGAGGGCGCGCTGCGCAGCGCCCTCGGCGTTCCCGTCCTGGTCGCCAACGACGCCAACGCGGCGGTGCTGGCGGAGTACACGTTCGGCGGCGCTCCGGACGACGTGCTGCTCGTCAAGGTCGGGCGCGGCGTCGGCTCGGGGCTGCTGCTCGCCGGCCAGCCCATGCGCGGCAGCCGCTTCGCGGCCGGTGAGATCGGCCACGTCACCGTCGGCACCGACGGCGGTCCCCAATGCGCGTGCGGGAAGGTGGGATGCCTCGAAGCCTGGCTGTCGGTGCCCTCGCTGTCGTCGCGCTTGGGTGCGGCATCCGATTCCGAAGCGCGTGAGGGGATCCTCCGCGATGCGGGGGAGCGGCTCGGCATCGCGCTCGCCCCCGTGGTCGGCGCACTCGATGTGTCGGAGATCGTGCTCTCCGGCCCCCCTGAACTTCTCGGCGGTTCCCTCGCGGAGCAGACCGTCGAGACCCTCCGCGCGCGCACACTCGCGCCGTCCGTCGACGAAGGCGTGCGCGTGCGGATGACGGAGCAAGGCCAGGACATCGTCCTGCGCGGCGCGGCCGTCATGGTCCTGTCAGGACAACTCGGGGTGTCCTGACGCAGCGCCATCGCTCCGGAGGTTCCCCAGGAAGCGACTGGTCACACCGTCCGGGCCGACGCCCGGAACCCCGGTTCCCCCCGGATGGGTCACCCGGCCCACCCGAACACCCACAGAAGACACGAAAGAAGACACCATGAAGAAGACGCTCGGAGCCGTAGCGCTCATCGGCGCCTCGGCACTGGTGCTCGCCGGCTGCGCCGGCGGGACCACCCCCGGTGGATCGGACGACGCCTCGGGGTTCGACCCCGAAGGCGCCGAGAACCAGGACATCACGTTCTGGGTCATGGGTGGCGACACCCCCGATGAGCTGCGCGAGTACCTGAAGGACGAGTACAACGCAGCCACCGGCGGCACCCTCACCATCGAGGAGCAGTCGTGGGGCGACGCGCTGACCAAGCTGGCCAACCAGCTTCCCGACGCCAAGAACACCCCTGACGTCACCGAGATCGGCAACACCTGGTCGCCGACCTTCACCACCTCGGGCGCCTTCAGCGACCTGAGCGGCATCTACGACGACCTCGGCGGCGACGACCTGCTCCAGTCGTTCGTCGACGTCGGCACGGTCGACGGCGCGCAGTACGCGCTGCCGTACTACTTCGGCTCGCGCTACATCACGTACCGCAAGGACATCTGGGAGGCCGCAGGCCTCGAGGTGCCCACCACGCTCGAAGAGTTCAACGAGGACGTCAAGACGCTCCGCACGGACGACCAGTCGGGCTTCTACATCGGCGGCGAGGACTGGCGCAACGGCGTCTCGTGGATCTTCGCGAACGGCGGCGAGCTCGCCACCAAGGACGGCGACAAGTGGGTCTCGACGCTGAGCGACGAGAAGACCATCACCGGCCTCGAGCAGTTCCAGGACCTGTTCCAGAACGCCTCGAACGCTCCCGCGACCGAGGACGACAGCACGCCGTGGGTCAACATCAACAACGACAAGACCGGCAACCCGCCGACGGCCGCCACGATCATCGCACCCGGCTGGGCGCACTGGTCGATCGGCGACTTCGTCGAGGAGAAGACCGCTGACGACGGCACCGTGTCGGAGGTCCGCGAGTGGAACGACGACACGTTCGGCGTCTTCCCGCTCCCCGGCACGACCGCGGGTGAGGCGGCTCCCGTCTTCGCCGGCGGCTCGAACGTCGGAGTCTCGGCGAAGAGCGAGAAGCAGGCGGGCGCCAAGGAGCTGCTGCGCATCATCTTCTCCGACGAGTACCAGCAGATGCTCGGCGAGAACGGCCTGGGCCCGGCGAACACGAAGTTCGTCGACTCGCTCGGCGACGACATCTTCGCCAACGCGCTCATCGACTCGGCGCTGAACTCGAAGCTCACCCCGGCCGCGCCCGGCTGGGCCGCGGTCGAGGGCCAGAAGATCCTCGAGGAGTTCTTCGGCAAGGTCGCGGCGGGTGGCGACATCCCCGCGCTGGCCGAGGAGTACGACGAGAAGATCGACGCCATCATCAACGGCTGAGACCTTCAGCAATCCCGGGGTCGCGGACACGCGTCCGCGACCCCGGTCCCCTGCGACACCCCTTGAAGGAGGCGGGCATGGCTGTTCCTGCCCCCACCACCCTGAAGCCGAAAGGCAAGCTCCGCGCCGGCCGCGTCGAGCACGGCGGCCCCTCCGACGAATCCGTCGGAGCCCGGCGCCGCACACCGGTTCCCCTCTTCCTGCTGATCCCGGCGATCGCCATCCTGCTGTTCGGCATGGGCTATCCCGTCGTCTGGCAGATCATCACGTCCTTCCAGAAGTACGGCGCCCTCCAGCAGCTCGGCGGCAAGGCCCCCGACTTCGTCGGCCTCGACAACTACATCGCTGTCGCCACGAGCCCCACGTTCTGGGAAGTCGCCATCCGCTCGGTGCTGTTCTGCCTCGTCACGGCGCTGATCACGGTCGTCGTCGGCATGGCGCTCGCCCTGCTGATGACCCGCGTCCCCTCGGGCGTGCGCATCACGCTGCAGATCGCCCTGCTGCTCGCCTGGGCGATGCCCGTCGTCGCGGCGATGACGGTGTGGATCTGGCTGTTCGACCGCCGTCGCGGCGTCGTCAACTACCTGCTCGACCTCATCCCGGGCGTCGACATGAACCAGTTCAACTGGATCGGCGGCGAGCCGTTCATCTTCTTCATCGTCGCCTCGATCATCGTGACGTGGATGTCGGTGCCCTTCGTCGCGTTCTCGGCCTACGCCGGTCTCACCCAGGTCTCGACCGAGATGGTCGAGGCCAGCCAGCTGGACGGCGCGACCGGCTGGCAGCGCCTGCGCTTCATCGTGCTGCCGATCATCCGCCCGGTCATCATGATCGTGCTGCTCCTCAACCTCATCTGGGACCTGCGCGTGTTCACGCAGATCACGATGCTCCAGGACGCCGGGTCGAACTCCAGCGACTACGACCTGCTGGGCACCTACATCTACAAGATGGGCGTCGCCGGCCTGAACTTCGGTCAGGGCGCCGCGATGGCGATCTTCGTGCTCGCCCTGACGATCGTCCTCAGCTGGTTCTACATCCGCAGTCTCTTGAAGGAGGACCAGGTCTGATGTCCGCGTCCGCACAACTCGCGTCTCCGCCGAGGCCCACCCGGCCGGCAGCCACCCGGGCCTCCGCACCGGCTCCGAAGCGTCGGCGCCGCGGCTCGGCCGCGACCTGGGGCTGGAGCATCCTCGCGATCCTCGTCGCCCTGATCTGGGTGTTCCCGGTCTACTGGATGGTCAACTCGTCGCTGCTGTCGTCGGCCACCCTGGAGTCGTTCACGCCCACGTTCCTGCCGTTCGGCGGCTCGTTCGCCAACTACCGCGGCGTCGTCGACGGCTCGTTCTTCGGCGCGCTCGGCATCAGCGTCGCCGTCACGCTGATCGCGGTGTTCTTCTGCCTGCTGTTCGCGTTCCTCGCGTCGGTCGCGATCAGCCGGTTCCGCTTCCGCGGCCGCACCACCTTCGTGCTGGCCATCCTGATCATCCAGATGCTGCCGGCCGAGGGCCTGTTCATCGCGCAGTACAAGATGATGAGCGAGCTGGGGCTGCTCTCCAACGTCTTCGGCCTGAGCCTGCTCTACATCGCGGCCGTCGTGCCGTTCACGGTGTGGATGCTCCGCGGCTTCGTCACGGGTGTTCCGGTCGAGCTGGAGGAGGCGGCGATGGTCGACGGCCTCAGCCGCACCCAGGCCTTCATGCGCATCACACTGCCGCTGCTCGCACCGGGGCTCGTGGCATCCGGCGTCTTCGCCTTCCTGCAGTGCTGGAACGAGTTCACGGTCGCGCTGGTGATCATGAACGCCGAGAACCAGACGCTGCCGCTGTGGCTGCGCGGCTTCGTGCAGCAGAGCTCGAGCCGCGCGATCGACTGGGGCGAGGTGATGGCCGCATCGACCATCGTCGCGATCCCGGTCATCGTGTTCTTCGTGATCGTCCAGGGCCGCATGACCAGCGGACTCGTCGCGGGGGCGGTCAAGGGCTGATGCGCGCGCAGCAGGACACGGCCTCCCGTGGGGAGGCCGGCCGATGAAGGTCGGGCTGGACATCGGCGGCACCAAGACCGACGCGGTCGCGGTCGACGGCACGGGGGCGATCGCCGGACGCATCCGCATGGCGACCGGCTGGGGACCGGATGCCGTGGGTCAGACGGTCGTCGACGCGGTGCGCTCGCTCGGAACCCAAGCAGGTGTGGACCTCTCGGCCGTGCGGTCGGTGGGCGTCGGCATCCCCGGTCAGATCGAGCCCGGTTCCGGTCGCGTCGTGCACGCGGTGAACCTCGGCGTCGACGAGATGGACCTGGCGGCCATGGTCGCGCCGCAGCTGCGCGCTGTCGCCCCGGGACTGCGGCTGCCCGTGCAGGTCGAGAACGACGTCAAGGCGGCCGCCCTCGGCGCACAGGCCCTGCACACCCGCAACGGCTCGCCGGCGCCCGGTTCGATGGCCTACCTGAACCTCGGCACCGGCATCGCGGCGGGAATCGTGTCGGACGGCGTGCTGTGGCGCGGCGCGCGCGGCACCGCCGGCGAGGTCGGGCACATCTCGGTGGACCCGAACGGCCCGCTGTGCCGCTGCGGTCAGCGCGGCTGCATCGAGGCGTTCGCGGGCGGGGGAGCGATCGCCGAGCGGTGGGCGAAGCGTTCGGCGCTGCCGGTGCGCGACGTCTTCGACGCCGCCGATGAGGGCGATCCGTCGGCCCGGCAGCTGCGGGCGGGGCTCGCACGCGGCGTGGCGGCCGCGGTCAGGGTACTGGTGCTGACGGCCGACGTCGATATCGTGGTCCTCGGAGGGGGTGTGACGGCCTTGGGCGATCGACTGATGACGGATGTCGCAGCCGAGCTGTCTGCCAGTGCCGAGGCATCCCCGTTCATGCGCTCGCTGCATCTGACCGACCGGGTCGAGCTGCTGCCGCCGGGTTCACCGGCCGCGGCTCTCGGCGCGGCACTGGTGGGTGCGGAGGGTGACGCCACACACGACGCCCAGGAGGCATTGGTTCATGGCTGAGATCGTCATCGTCCGAGACAAGGCAGCCGCGGGGGCGCTCGTCGCCGACCACATCGCGGGTCTGCTCCGCGCGAACCCCGAGTCGGTGCTGGGCCTTGCCACCGGCTCGACGCCGGTGCCGGTCTACGAGGCGCTGCGCTCACGCCTCGAGGGCGTCGACGTGTCACGTGTGCGCGGGTTCGCGCTCGACGAGTACGTGGGCATCGACCCGGCACACCCCGAGAGCTACCGCTCGGTCATCACGCGCGAGGTCGTCGAGCCGCTCGGACTCGACCCGTCGCGCATCCGCACGCCGGACGGCACGCCCGAGGGCATCGAGCACCACGGCGAGGAGTACGAGGCTGCCATCCGCGAGGCGGGCGGCATCGACCTGCAGATCCTCGGCATCGGCACCGACGGCCACATCGGGTTCAACGAACCCGGTTCGTCGTTCGCGTCGCACACCCGCGTCAAGACCCTGACCGAGCAGACACGCCGCGACAACGCGCGCTTCTTCGACTCCATCGACGATGTGCCCATGCACTGCATCACGCAGGGCCTCGGCACCATCCTCCGTGCGCGGCACCTCGTGCTGCTGGCGTTCGGCGAGGGCAAGGCCGCCGCCGTCGCGGGAGCCGTCGAGGGCCCGCTGTCGGCGTCGCTGCCCGGTTCGGCGATCCAGCTGCACCCTCGCGCGACCGTGGTGGTCGACGAAGCCGCGGCGTCGCAGCTCACACGCGCCGACTACTACCGCTACGCCTACGACAACAAGCCCGACTGGCAGGGCATCTGAGTCGTAGGCTGACGGCATGACGGATGCCGCCGACGGCGTGACGGTCCCCCCACCCGTTCCAGAGGACACCGGCGCGCCGGGAGATGTCGCCGGCCCGACGGGCCCGGCGCGGGCGCGGCCCGGGCTGGGGCGGACCCTCATGGTCGGCGGTGTGCTCCTCATCGTGAGTGCTGTCGCCGCGTTCGCGGCCCCGAATGCGTTCGGGGCGAGTCTGCCGTTCCACACCGTCCTCTACTGGGCTGCGGTCGTCGCGTTCTCGATGAGCGTGCTCGTCTTCGCCTTCGGAATCGGGCGCGGCGGCAGCATCGTCGAACGACGCCCACTGGGCGTGACGGCTGCGCTCGTCCTCGCGCTGTGGCCGTTCGCGGAGCGACTGCTGACGTGGGCGATGCCCTTCGAGGAGAGCACGACCGAGTTCTATCAGGTCTGGGGCTACGTCTCGCTGACCGTGAAGATCGCGGCGGCGATCGTGCTCGTGGTGCAGATCGCGCGCGCCGGAGTCGTGACCGGACGGTTGCGCTGGGCACCCGCGTGGGCGCTCGCCGCCGTCGTGGTGCCGCAGATCCTCGCCCAGGTGCTGCTGATCGCGATGGGGATCGACCAGAGCAGGACCGAGGTCGACGGGGTGATCCTGCTCTTCGGGGTGGGACAGCTCGCCTCGTTCGCGGCGCCGGTGACCCTCGGCATCCTGGCCATCGTCCTTGCGCAGCGTGCCCCGGCACCGTCCGGCGAACCCGTGCAGATCTATCCGCCCGCAGCGTGACGCGCAGCGCTCGCGCCGCCCGGTGAACGCCGGCTGCGGGGTCAGGGGGCGAAGACCTTGCCGGGGTTGAGGATGCCCTGCGGGTCGAAGACGCGAGCGATCTGCCGCTGCAGCTCCCACTGATCGTCGCCGAGCTCGTCGGCGAGCCAGCGGCGCTTCAGCACACCCACGCCGTGTTCGCCGGTGAGGGTGCCGCCCAGGCGCAGTGCCGCGCGGAAGAGGTCGTCGGCAGCGGCCCAGATGTGCTCGGGCGCCTCGACGACGCCGAACTCGTCGGGCTCGCCCGCGAAGATGAAGTTCGGGTGCAGGTTGCCGTCGCCTGCGTGGGCGACCGTCGGGATGACGATGCCGTGCTCGCGCTCCACGCGCGCGATCTCGTCGAACATCTCGGGAAGGGCGCTGCGCGGCACCGAGACGTCTTCGATGAGCGCCGTGCCGAGCGACTCCATGGCGGGGTGCATCGCGCGGCGGATCGCGAGCAGCCTCTCACCCTCCGCAGGGTCGTGCGAGACGGCCACGTTCCCGCCGGCGCTGCGCAGCACCGCGGCGATGGCGTCGGCCTCGGCGACCGCCGCCGCCCCGTCCGTCTGGATCGTGAGCTGCGCGGCACCCGGCGTGGGCGCGTCCAGCGACAGCAGTGCGTGCACGGCCGCCAGGGAAGCGGCATCCATCAGCTCCATGATCGCCGGCTGCGCGCCGGACGCGGTGACGGCGGCGGATGCCTCGGCCGCCGTACGCACGTCGGGGAAGGTCGCAGCGATCGTGCAGACCTGCCCGGGCACCAGTCGGCGCAGCTTCAGCGTCGCGCCGACGACGACACCGAGTGTGCCCTCGGAGCCGATGACGAGCGACGTCAGGTCGAGACCGGTCACGCCCTTCACGGTGCGGTGTCCGAGGCGCAGCAGGCGGCCGTCGGCGAGCACCAGATCGACGCCCAGCACCGCATCGCGCACCACGCCGTACTTCGCGCAGAGGAGGCCGCCGGCGCCGGTCGCGATGTTGCCGCCGACCGTCGAGATCGCCCGGCTCGCGGGGTCCGGCGCCCACCAGAGTCCGTGCGGCTGGAGCGCGGCGTTGAGATCGGCGTTCAGGATGCCGGGCTCCACGACGGCGAGGAGGTCGTCGGGACGCACCTCGACGATGCGGTCCATGCCGCGCACCGAGAGGGCGATCTCGCCGTGTCCCGCGTTCGCGCCGCCTGCGAGTCCGGTGCCGGCGCCGCGCGTGACGACCGGTGTGCCGGTGCGGCTCGCGATGCGGAGGGTGTGCTGCACGTCTTCGACGCTGCCGGCATGGACGACGGCGATCGGCTGCCCGGATGCCGCGTGCCCCGACTTGTCGGCGCGTGCGGCGGCGAGCGACGCCGGCGACGTGTCGACGCGGTCGCCGAGTGCCGTGCGCAGCTGGGCGAGCGCGTCCGCGCGCGGAATCACGACAGGCGGCGGCGGCCGGCGATGACCCCCGCGGTGACGGCGACGACACCGAATGCGACGCCGATCCAGGCGTTGCCCATCGACCACCACGCGATCGTCGCCGACGCGTACACGAGCAGCTCGACGATCGCCCGTACGAACGGGTGCACCGCGAACACCGCGCGCGGCGACACGAACAGCGCCCAGAGCAGGATGGCGACCGCCGGTGCCGCGATTCCGGCGACGATGTTCCACGGGAAGGGCCACATCGTGAAGCCCCACAGCGCGAGCGTGCCGAAGGCGAGGATCTCGCAGACGAAGGCCACCAGATCGACCGCCGAGAGCGGTGCGCGGGTTCCCGGTGCCGGTTCGGCAGGGGGGACGGGCGTGACATTCGGCGTGTCGGACATGGCCTCCAGTCTACGGCGGCGGGCTAGCGCGTCGCGGCCTCGGGGAGCTCGGGCAGCACTGCGGCCGAGTGGACGGCGCCGTCCTCGAGGGGTGCCGCGGCCGTCGGCAGAACCGCCGCAGCCGCGGGGGCGCCGGGGTCGGAAGCCCGGGTCCGGGACGCCGCCACGGACGCGGCTGCGGAATTCTCGCTCTCCGACGGGATCGGAGTCGCGGGTGCGGCAGAGGCTCCCTCGGCAGCGGGGGTCGCTGGGGCGGCCGGCTCCGCCGGTTCGGCGGGTGTCGCCGGGATGGCCGGTGTCGCGGGAGTCGCGGGAGTCGCGGGGGTGGCCGGAGTTGCGGCCGCAGCGGGGGTCGCCGGGGTCCCGGCTGAACCGGGTGCGGCCGGTGTGGCGGTCGCCGGGTTCGCCGAGTTCGCCGGGGAGGCCGTTGCCACGGGCGTCGTCGGGGCTGCCGGCGTGGTGGCGCGGCCGGAGGCGGCGAAGGCTGAGCGCGTCGCGGAGCGGCCGGCTGCGGCATCCGTGCTCGCATCCTCCTGAGGAGGACCGACCGGCGCCGCCGTCGTCGCTGCGGCAGCTGCGCCAGGTACGGCGGTACGGGTGGAACGGAGCCCCTGCGTGGAGCGCAACGCGCGGGGCGTGGCCGTGGTGTCGACGGAGAGGATCACGGCGTCGGTGTCGGTCGTCGCCGGCGCGTCGGGCACCGCGGCCATCCCGTACGCGTTCGCGTGGCCGCTGCTCATCCGCGACGCGTGAAGCTTGCCGTTCACCGCGCCGCTGCCGGTGTTCGTCGGGGGCGTGCCCTTGCCGGTCGTGCCGTCCTTGCCGGTGGTCCCGTCGTTGCCGGTGTTCCCGCCGTTGCCGTTGCCCGTCCCGTTCGGCGGCGTGCCGTTGCCGGTCGTGCCGTCGTTGCCGGTGGTCCCGCCGTTGCCGTTGCCCGTGCCGTTCGTCGGCGTGCCGTTGCCGGTGCCCCCGCTCTCGCCGGTCGCGCCGTTGCCGCTCCCGGTTCCCGGGTCGGTGACAGCGTCGGCATCGTCACCGCCGTCGCCGTTCTCCGCCGCCGGTGCTTCACCGCCGGCCTTCGGACCGCCCGAACCGCGAGTGTCGCTCGGGCCGATTCCCGCGCCCTTTCCGCCCGCGGTATCGCTGTCGGTGATCACCGGGATGTCAGCGGGGCCGGGGCCGGGCTCGGAGAGCTCGAGCGGCGACTCGGAACTGTCGTCGGTGATTCCGGGCACTCCGGCCGGAGTGGGCGCGGTGACGTCGACCTTGCTCGTGGGGGCGGGCTCCGGGGTCGTCGGTGGGAGGGCCACGGCCGCCGCGACGACGCCGCCGACCACGACGAGACTCGCCGCTGCCAGCCCGGATGCCGCTCCGATTCCCGCGAACGCCGCTCCGCCCGCCGCCGCCGCCGTCACCGCCGTCGTACCGGCCGCGGTCGCCGCCGCGCCGGCTCCGGCGGCAGCGCCCGCTCCGGCGGCGGCGGCGCCGGCTCCGGCGCTCGAGCCGATCGCGGCCGCACCGCCACCGATGCCGGAGCCTGCGGCGGCTGTGCTGCCCGCGGCAGCACCGGTGCCCGCGACGGTGGTCGATCCTGCCGCGCCGACCATGCCCACCGGGCTGCCCGCGGCCGCGCCATGCACGACCGCCGACGGCATCGCCGGCATCGACGCCAGCGCGACCAGCGGGGCGCCGCCGCCCTGCACGCTCGCCAGGTACCCGGCGGTGCCGGCGGCGCCGAGAGCGAGGGGGAGGAGCACCAGCGCCAGGCGGCCCGACACCTCTTTGGCCTCGCTCGCGACGATCGAGCAGCGCACGCAGCCGGCGAGGTGGTGCTCGAGCTTCGCGTGGTCGCGGCGGCCGAGATTGCGGCGGGCGTAGGCGCCGAGGCGCTCGATGGTCCACTGGCAGTCCGACCCGTCCGCCACCGAGCGCAGGTGCGCCTGGATCCACGCTTCACGCAGCCCCTCGCGCGCGCGGAACGTGAGCTGGGCGACCGCGGTGGGCTTCATCCCCAGGAGGGGCGCGATCTCGGCGGGCTTCATCTGCTCGATCTCGGAGTACCAGAGCACTTCCTGCCAGCGCGTCGGAAGGCTCCGGAACGCCCGATGCGTGAGGCTGCGGTCGAGTGCGGCCTCGCTCTCGTGCTCGACGGCCGACAGGTCCTCGACGCCGTCGAGCTCGTCGTAGGCCGTCTCGCGTCGCGCGCGGCCCCAGGCTGCGGCGGTGTTGCGGATGCTGGTGAAGAGGTACGCCCGGAACGACCCGGTCGGGCCGCCGCCGTTGATGATGGAGTGATAGATCCGCGTGTACGCCTCTTGCACGAGGTCGTCGGCATCCAGGCTCGAGGTCATGTTGCGGGCCACGGTGACGCCGGCGCGGTAGTGGCGCCGCCACAGCTCGCCGAATGCGGAGGTGTCGCCCGAGCGCGTGCGCAGCACCAGGTCGGTGTCTGCGACGACGTCGGGATCGTGCTCGCGCACTTCCTCGTGATCCATGGGTCCCCCAGCTCGGCGGGCGCTCGCGATCGCGATGCACACCGGGTTCGCGACGCGATGCGCGGCGCGATCGTTCCATTGTCGTCGCCACCGTGCGATTTGGCCAGTGGTCTGCGATTGTCGGCACCGCTGCCGTCGGAGCGGCCCCCGGCGTCGGCTCCAGAAAATTCTCAGGAACTCGCGTAATAGAACCGCGGTCGCGCGGTCTCTTTCGTCAGAGTGGCTGGCCGCCCATTGTGTGGGGCACGACGGCGGCCGCCCTACCGCGTCGAATTCGCGGGCTTGGCGGGGCTCGAAGGTATCTCGGGGGAGGGACCTTCGGCCCCGCCTTCACGTGTCCGCGTGACGCGATCGTCAGAGGTCGCGGCCGGCCACCCACACCCGACGCACTGTCAGGTCATCGTTCAGCAGCACCGCGTCCGCCAGTGCGCCGATGTCGAGGCGCCCGAGGTCGTCTCGCCCGATCGCGTGCGCAGGCTGGGCGCCGAGCGCGTGCGCGACGACCTCGAGGGGCACTCCCGCGCTCGCCACGTTGCGCAGCGCCACGTCCTGCGTGAGGGTCGAGCCCGCGATCGCGCCCCCCTGCTCCAGTCGCGCCACGCCGTCGGTCACCTGCACGGCGAGACCGCCGAGATCGTAGCGGCCGTCCTGTGATCCTGCGGCCGCCATCGCATCCGTGATGAGCGCGATCCGGTCGCCGGCGACGGCGAAGAGCGTCGCGATCAGCTCGAGGTCGACGTGCACACCGTCGGCGATGACCTCGAGCGTCACGCGGTGGTCGCGCAGGGCCGGGACGACCGGACCCGGAGCGCGGTGATGGATGCCGGGCATCGCGTTGAACGCGTGCGTGAGCAGCGTCGCCCCGGCGTCGAACGCCCGGCGTGTGGTTTCGGCATCCGCGTCGGTGTGCCCGACCGCGACCTTCACACCCGCCTCGACGAAGCGGTGGATCGCTTCGAACGCCCCCGGTCGTTCGGGTGCCAACGTCACCTGGCGGATCGTGCCGCGCCCCGCCTCGAGGAGTCGGTCGACGGATGCCGCATCCGGCGCCCGCAGCAGGGACTCGGTGTGCGCGCCCTTGTGGCCGGGGTCGAGGAAGGGTCCTTCGAGGTGCGAGCCGAGGATCGTGGGATCGGCGTCGCAGAGATCGGCGACCATGGACACGCGCGCCGCGAGCACGTCGATCGGCGCGGTGATGAGCGACAGCACGGCGCGGGTGGTTCCGTGTGCACGGTGGATGGCGCGCGCGGCGGCGATGGCTTCCGGACCGTTGTCGAAGCCCGCCCCGCCACCGCCGTGCCCGTGGATGTCGATGAAGCCGGGGACGAGGCATCCGCCCCCGCCGTCCACCGTCTCGTCGGCGCGCGGGGGTGTGCCGCTGGTGCCCGTCGCCGCGACTCGGCCGTCGTCGAACAGCGCCCACGAATCGCCCCGATCGCTGTCGACCGACGCAGAACCGAGCAGGCGGATGGCGTGGACGAGGGTGCTCATGCGGTGCTCCGGATCACTCGGTGGTGGTGGCGGCGAACGTCATTCGGTGGCCCAGGGGATCTCCTCGGACGGGTGGAAGCCGACGCCCATGCTGGTCCACAGGGGACCGAGCGCGCCGACGCGTTCACGGAAGGATGCCCACGTGCGCAGGTCGCTGGCGCCGGTCGCCGGCGACCAGGCGGCCTCCGCCGCGGCCGCGGCACGGGGGAAGGCCATGGTGTCGATGTCGGCCGCGGTGCGGATCGTCTCGGTCCACAGCGGCGCCTCGACGCCGAGGATGCCCGAATCGTCGACCCCGGCGACGATGTCCGACGGCTCCCACGTGTAGGCGCGCTCGATGCTCGTCGGGCCGTTGGCCCACGTGAGGCCGAGTTCCGGACCGTTCGGGTACTTCATGTCGAGGTAGATCGCGTCGGCGGGGGAGAGGATCAGCTGCCCGCCGTTGTCGACGAACGCGCGGGCCTTGTCGGCCACGCCTTCCTGCGGGGCGAGGAAGCCCCAGTACTGCCCGATCGTGGTGTCCGTGAGGCCCGTTGCCGCTCCGGCCTCGTGCCACGCGACCGGCGTCTTGCCGAGGTCCGCGATGATCTGACTGGTACGGGCGACGAAGACCGCGAAGTCCTCGTCGGTGGTCGAGAGCGACTCGTCGCCGCCGAAGTGGAGGTACGGTCCCGGTGTCATGGCGGCGAGCTCGCCGAACACGTCCGCGACGAAGTCGTACGTCGCCTCGTCACGCGTCTTCAGCGACGAGAAGCCGACAGCCATGCCCTCGTACGGAACGCCGGGGCGCGGCTCCTCACCGCCGTAGTCGCGGATGATCTCGCGCATGTGGTCGCTGATGGTCGGCTCTTCGGCGAGTTCGGGGTAGGCGAGGCCGACCGCATGTGTATGGCCCGGCATGTCGATCTCGGGCACCACGATCATGTGACGGGATGCCGCGTACTCGACGATCTCGCGATAGTCCGCCTTCGTGAAGAAGCCACCGGGCGTGCCCTGGCCCTCGGTGCTGTCTCCGCCCACCGACGTGCCCGAGGCCCGTTCGGTGAGCTCCGGCCGCGACTCGAGCTGGATGCGCCATCCCTGATCGTCGGTGAGGTGCAGGTGCAGCGCGTTCAGCTTCAGCGACGCCGCGCGGTCGATGTAGCCCTTGACCGTCTCGACCGGGTGGAAGTGGCGGGCGACGTCGAGCATCGCACCGCGGTAGGCGAAGCGCGGCGCATCTTCGATCGTGACCGCCGGCACCGTCCACTCGGCATCCTGCTGGCCGCCGGCGCTGTCGCGGGCGATCAGCTGGCCGAGCGTCTGCACGCCGTAGAACAGGCCGGCCGCGTCGGCGCCGGTGACGACGACGGATGCCTCATCCACGGCGATCCGGTAGGACTCCGCCGCACCCGACCCCGGGTCGATCCGCAGGTCGATGCCGGATTCGCTTCCCTCCGTCGCCGGCGTCAGGGCCGTGCGGGCTTCGACGATCGCCGCGAGGGCGGCCACAGCATCCGCTTCTCCGGTCACCGTCGTATCTGAGGTGAGCCGGAACGGCGCACCGGAACCCGCATCGATGGAGGCGGGAGCGGGGACCACGGCAGGAAGCGACACAGTGTCTCCATTCTGTGCGACCGGCGCGCAGCCGGCCAGCAGCGAGGCGGCGAGGATCGCCACCGTGGCGGTGCGTCCTCGTCGACGATTCATGTAAAGAGTCCTAACAAAAGGAATGGGACTCAGCCTAGCGGGTCGTGTTCGGTTATGCTCGGGTTGTCGCGACTGGCGTTGAGGTGGGTCACCACCGGGGAGCGACGGACTACGGCATTCGACCGCACGCCTGGGCCGATGTGATTCCCGGCACCCCGTGCCGCGCACCCCGAAAGCCGCAGTCAAGGAGATCGTCATGACCGATCAGTACTTCAACGCCCCGCTCGCCGAGGTCGATCCCGAGATCGCGCAGGTGCTCGAGCGCGAACTCGAGCGTCAGCGCGGCTACCTCGAGATGATCGCCTCCGAGAACTTCGTTCCGGTCTCGGTGCTGCAGTCGCAGGGATCGGTGCTCACCAACAAGTACGCCGAGGGATACCCGGGCCGTCGCTACTACGGCGGGTGCGAAGAGGTCGACGTGGCGGAAGAGCTCGCGATCGAGCGTGCCAAGTCGCTGTTCGGCTCCGAGTTCGCCAACGTCCAGCCGCACTCCGGCGCCTCGGCCAACGCCGCCGTGCTGCACGCGATCGCGCGCCCCGGCGACACGCTGCTCGGCCTGTCGCTCGACCAGGGCGGCCACCTCACGCACGGCATGAAGATCAACTTCTCGGGCCGTCTCTACAACATCGTCGCCTACGGCGTGAATCCCGAGACGAGCACGATCGACATGGACGAGGTGCGCCGTCTCGCGGTCGAGCACCAGCCCAAGGTCATCATCGCGGGATGGTCGGCCTACCCGCGTCAGCTCGATTTCGCCGCGTTCCGCGCGATCGCGGACGAGGTCGGGGCGCTGCTCTGGGTCGACATGGCACACTTCGCCGGCCTCGTCGCGGCCGGGCTGCACCCGAACCCGGTACCCCACGCCCACGTCGTCTCGTCGACCGTGCACAAGACGATCGGCGGCCCCCGCTCGGGCTTCATCCTCACGAACGACGCCGACATCGCGAAGAAGATCAACTCGGCGGTGTTCCCGGGCCAGCAGGGCGGTCCGCTGATGCACGTGATCGCCGCCAAGGCGACCGCGTTCAAGCTCGCGGCGACGCCGGAGTTCAAGGAGCGCCAGGAGCGGGTGCTCAGCGGTGCGCACATCATCGCCGAGCGGCTGTCCCAGCAGGACGTCAAGGATGCCGGCATCTCGATCCGCTCCGGCGGCACCGACGTGCACCTCGTGCTCGTCGACCTCCGCAACGCCGCGATCGACGGCAAGCAGGCCGAGGACCTCCTGCACGAGATCCACATCACCGTGAACCGCAACGCGGTGCCGAACGACCCGCGGCCGCCCATGGTCACCTCGGGCCTGCGGATCGGCACCCCCGCTCTCGCGACGCGCGGCTTCGGCGACGCGGAGTTCACGGAGGTCGCCGACGTGATCGCGCTGGCGCTGCTTCCCGGCGCCGACGTCGAGGCGCTGCGCAGCCGCGTGGCCGCCCTGACCGCCGCCTTCCCGCTCTACCCGGGGCTGCAGCAGTGACCGCGCAGAAGCTCGACGGGCGCGCCGCCGCGGCCCGGATCAAGGAGGAGCTGCGCGAACGCGTCGCGGCGCTGCAGGCTCGGGGCATCACCCCCGGCATCGCCACGGTGCTCGTCGGGGCCGACCCGGCGTCGCAGCTGTACGTCGGCATGAAGCACCGCGAGTCCGAGTCCATCGGCATGAACTCGATCCAGCGCGAGCTGCCCGCGGACGCCACGCAGGCCGACGTCGAGGCGCTGATCGACGAGCTCAACGCCGACCCCGAGTGCCACGGCTACATCGTGCAGCTGCCGATGCCGAAGCACATCGACACCGACGCGATCCTCGAGCGCATCGACCCCGCGAAGGACGCCGACGGCCTGCACCCGACCAACCTCGGCCGACTCGTGCTCAACGTCAACGGCCCGATCACGACGCCGCTGCCGTGCACGCCGCGCGGCGTGATCGAGCTGCTGCTGCGCAACGACTACGACCTCAAGGGCAAGGATGTCGTCGTCGTCGGACGAGGCGTCACGATCGGCCGGTCGATCGGGCTGCTGCTGACCCGCCGCGAGATCAACGCGACGGTCACCCTGACCCACACCGGCACGACCGACCTGTCGCACCACCTGCGTCAGGCCGACGTGATCGTGGCGGCGGCGGGCGTCAAGCACATCGTCCGCCCCGAGGACGTCAAGCCCGGCGCGGCCGTGCTCGACGTGGGCGTCACCCGTGAGGAAGACCCCGAGACCGGCAAGTCCAAGGTGTACGGCGACGTGCATCCCGACGTCGCCGAGGTCGCGGGCTACCTGTCGCCCAACCCGGGTGGCGTCGGGCCCATGACGGTGGCGCTGCTGATGACGAACGTCGTCGAGGCTGCGGAGCGCGCATGACGCCCCGCGCGGGCCTGTAAGGAGAGCGCGTGCGCGCGGTGGTCTACGAACGATACGGCGGCCCCGAGGCTCTCACGCTGCGCGAAGTCCCCACACCGATTCCGTCGCGCGGTGAGGTGATCGTCGAAGTCGTGGCGACCTCGGTCAATCTCTCGGATTGGGAGGGACTGCGCGGCCGTCCCGGCTATGCGCGCATCGGCGGACTCATCCGACCCGTGCATCAGACTCTGGGTTCCGACATCGCCGGTCGAATCGTCGCCGTCGGCGATGGCGTGAGCCGTTTCGTCGTCGGCGACGAGGTGTTCGGCGACAACCTCGCACGCAAAGGGGGATTCGCCGAGTACGCGGTGGCGCCGGAGTCTGCGCTGACACACAAGCCGAAGGAGCTCTCGTTCGCCGAGGCGTCGACGATCCCTCAGGCGGGGGCGATCGCGTCGCAGGCCGTTGCCCTTGCGACTCCCGGGTCGCGAATGCTGATCAACGGCGCCGGCGGCGGGTCGGGCTCGTTCATGGTTCAGCTGGCGAGCGCGAAGGGAGTGCACGTCACGGCGGTCGACAATGCCGGCAAGCAGGACTTCCTGAGGGTGCTCGGCGCCGACGCGACCCTCGACTACCGACGCGATGACTTCACACGCACGGGTCCGTACGACCTGATCGTCGACCTCGTCGCCAGTCGATCGATCTTCGCTTTTCGGCGCGCGCTCGCGAAGGGCGGGCGCTGCGTCGTGATCGGCGGCACCAGCCGCGCCGTTCTCCGGATGGTCACGGTCGGGCGGCTGCTCGGCGTGCTGACCCGCGCGCAGCTCGGCCTGCTCATCGTTCGGCAGGGTCCCGCAGGCTTCGCTTCGGTGGCGAGATCATGCGCGAGCGGTGAACTCGACATCCACATCGATCGGGTCTTCAGTCTGAGCGAGGTGCCTGCTGCGCTGGCCTGGCACGGAGAAGGGCGAGCGCGCGGAAAGGTCGTCGTAGCCGTTCGAGAAGGCTGAGGCCCCCGGGAGGCTCGTCCGGCGCACGTCACGCCGGGACGAGCTCCTCGCTCTCGCGCGCGACCACGGTTGCGGCATCCGTCGCCCCGAGGGAAGCCATGCCGCGCACCCAGCGCTCGCGGTCGGCATCGCTGCGGTGGCGTACCTCGGCGAGCCGCGTGACGCCGCGCACGCGGATGCCGCAGAACTCGAGAGTCGCGTTGCGCAGCGACCGGACGGCAGCGTTGCGGTAGACCCAGGCGTTCCAGATCTTCGGGGAGTCCATCGTCATCACGATGCGCGCCGTGCGGCCGGCGAGCAGCTTGTCCCACAGGCGCCCCGTGGCGCGGTAGCGGTAGGCGAAGCCCGACAGGAAGACCCGGTCGATCCAGGTCTTGAGCGCTGCCGGGTACGAGCCCCACCACTGCGGGAAGAAGAAGACCAGGTGATCCGCCCAGTCGACGTCGGCGACGTAGGCGGCGACCGCGGGGGTGAGCGGAACGTCGGAGTCGGTGCGAGGGAGGCGGACCTCGTTGCGCTCTGACGGATGCGCCGGGACGGTGTCGCGGGCGAGGTCGATGAGGCGCACCTCGGCGCCCGCGGTGCGCGCGGCGTCGGCGTACGAGTGTGCGAGCGCGTGGTTGAGGCTGCCGGCGAGCGGCGTGCCGATCACCACGAGGATGCGAGGGGCGTTCATGCGGGGATCTCCTCGGGGATGGCCGTGCGCCCGCTGGGCGACGGCCGCTGCTTGATGAAGGCCGTGAGGGCGACGAGCTGTGCGTTCAGACGGGGCGCGTCGATCGGGTCGTCGCCGAGCGCCGGGTCGGTGAGCATCGCAGCGAAGTGGCGCTCGAGCGCAGCGCCCGCGTCTCGCACCAGTTCGGTGCTCTTGGACGTGAGGGACAGCAGGATGCTGCGGCCCGCGCCCCGCGGGGACTGCGCCGTGATCCATCCGTCCTCGACGAGGGCGGGGACGCGCTTGCTGACCGCGGCCTTCGTGACTCCGAGGCAGTGCGCGAGCGTCGTCATGTCGGCGGGCTCCGCGTCGTACAGCACGGCGAGGAACTGGAAGTGGTTGAAGGTGACGCCGTAGCCGGATCGCAGTGCGGAGTCCGCGAAGGCGTCGAGCTCCGCGAGGAGCTCGTGGAGGGTGAAGGTCAGCCGGTCGGACACGCTACTGAGTAAACCAGTTGACTCGCTGTGAGTCAACATGTTTACTCATTCACTCACGGGCTGACGTGAGCACCGGCCGTGGGAGGGGAATGGATGCCGGGTCCACCGCGTCAGCCCAGCCTGGCCTCCGCGGCGGCCAGCGCGGCCCGTGCACCGTCCGTCGGTGCGATGGCGACGAGGCCGCGGTAGAGCTTCACCAAGGCCTCGACGTCCACCGCGCCGGTGCGGGCGCGGTCGCAGTGCACCGCCTGGATCGCCGCCTCGAGCTGGAAACGGCCGAGCGGGCGCCCGAGGGCGGAGGCGCGCCGCAGCAGCGCGGCGCCCTCGGCGATGAGCGCGCGATCCCAGAGCGCCGGATCCTGCTGATCGAGCGGCGGCCACGGCGCCTCCGCTCGCGCGGGTGCCCGTGACTGCGCGTACGTGAGGAGCGCGGCGAGCCCCCACGCCTCCGGCTCGTCGCCGAGGAGCGTCGCGGTGAGCACCGCGAGCCAGCGCGCCTCGTCGGCGAGGGATTCGCGCGGCTCCTCGCCCTGGTCGAGCCAGCCGATCGCGTAGGCGCCGTAGATCGCCTCGAGCACCGCGGGCAGCCGTGCGGGCATGTCGGTGCGCGTGGGGATGCGGAACGGGATGCCGGCGTCGCGGATGCGGCGCTTCGCCCGCACGAGGCGCTGCGCCATCGCCCCCTGTTCGACGCCGAACGCGCCCGCGATGGCGGCGGCGTCGAACCCGAGCACGGACTGCAGCATGAGCGGGGTGCGGACGCTCGGGTCGATCGCCGGGTGCGCGCACGCGAAGAGCAGCTCCAGCCGTCTGTCGGGGATGGCCTCGCTCTGCTCGAGCGCCGTGAGTGCATCGACAGCGCGCTCGTCGGCACGAGCCGCGGCGATCCCGTCGTCGAGCGGAACACCGCGGCGGTGCGATGCCGAGCCCAGTGCGTCGCGCAGGCGGTTGCGAGCCACGGTGACCAGCCACCCTTCGGGATTGGCGGGGATGCCGGCATCCGGCCACGTGCGCAGGGCACGCTCGAAGGCGTCGGCCAAGGCGTCCTCGGCGAGCGAGAGGTCGTTCGTCTGAGCGGCGACGACGGACAGGATGCGGCCGTAGGACGCCCGTGCGGCGCGCTCGGCGGCCGCGCGGGCGTCCTCGGCGGTGGGCATCAGTGGGCGAAGGCGGTCCAGGCGCCGTCGCGGAAGTAGGTCGCGCTCGGACGCACCTCGACGGCGCCCCAGCCCGCCGACGGCGCCTTGCCCGCCCATTCGATCGCGGCATCGAGGTCGGGCACCTCGATGATGAAGCTGCCCCCGAGCTGCTCTCTGGTGTCGGCGAAGGGGCCGTCCTGCACGCGGAGGCTCCCGTCGGCCGCGGTCACGGTGGTGGTGACCGCTGAGGGCTGGAGCACCTCGGCGGAGATCAGCACGCCGGAGGCATCGAGCGCCTTCGCGTACTCGTCGAACTCGCGCATGCCTTCGGCCAGCCCTTCAGGGCCGAGCTCCTCAGGGGTCATCTCGGGGTAGTGCAGAAGCAGTGCGTACCGCATGGCGTCGTCCTTTCTGGTGGGATCACGACACCCCTATGACGATCTCCGCCGTCTCCGATCGACAGGTCCGATCGAATCAGCCCTTGCCGAGTTCGTCCAGCATGCGGCGCTGCTCGTCGGTGAGGCCGTCGTCGAGCTCTCGCCGGCCTGCGTCGGTCGCCGGCGCCGCACCCGGATAGGCGCGTGACGTGCCGGCCGGGGAGGCCGAGGTCGCGGCATCCGTTGTCACGGTCTTCGTCCCCGTCGCCCGGTCGTAGAGGGCGCCCGCGTGACCTTCCACCTTGTCGTCGATGGCGCCGTAGATCGCCCAGCCGATGAGGAGGAAGACCGGGGGCAGCACCCAGCCCCAGAAGGCGCCGAAGATGCCGCCGCCGATCGAGACGCCGGTGAAGACCACCGTGGCGATCCACACCAGGAAGGCGACGGCGAAGGCGAGGAAGAACTCCACCAGCTTCTCGCCGGCCTTGGTGCGCTGCCCGGACGACTTGGACGCCATCGAGCGGAACCACTTCTCGACGAGCGGCTTGATCCAGATGACGAGCGCGGTCAGGACGATGCCGGCCCACACCGCGGCCCAGCCCACGCGGGCGGGCGTGAGCCAGCCGACGACCAGGAGCACGAGGATGTTGAACACCAGCAGCGACGCGAACCGCACGACCCACTTCTTCATGCGTTCACTGTGCCACGTTCCGTCGGCAGGACGGAAACGCCGGGGTGCGGATGCGCGAAAGGTTCGATCTCCGCCGCTCCAGCGTGCGGAAGACCGCCCGTTCGCGATGGCCGGCGGCGATCAGTACGACGAGCGCTTGTCGTCGTCGGATGCCGCGACCCAGCGGGCCGCGAGGGCTTCGGACCCGCGGGCGAGGAGCGCGACGTCGGCGCCGACGAGGATGAAGTCTGCACCGGCCTCGAGGTACGCGTCGGCGGCGGCGGGGTCGAACGCGTTGACCCCGACCTTCTTGCCGGCGCCGTGCACGGCGTCGAACGTCCGGAGCGCGGCGGCGACGACATCCGGATGCGTCTGCTGACCGAGGACTCCCATCGACGCCGCAAGGTCGGACGGCCCGACGAAGACGCCGTCCACGCCGTCGACCGCGGCGATCCCGGCTGCCGCCTCGACGCCGGCGGCCGTCTCGATCTGGACGAACAGCGACACGTGCGCGTCGGCGTCGGCCAGGTACCCGTCGACCCGGTTCCACCGCGCCGACCTGGCGAGTGCCGAGCCCACGCCCCTCGTGCCCCGTGGGGGGTAGCGCACGGCGGCGACGGCGGCCTCGGCATCCGTCTTCGAAGAGACCATGGGCACGAGCAGGTTCTGGGCTCCGAGGTCGAGCACCTGCTTGATCGTCACGACGTCGCCGATCGGCACGCGCACCACCGGCGTCACCGGGTAGGCACCCACCGCCTGCAGCTGCGCGAGCACCGACTCCAGACCGTTGGGCGAGTGCTCCATGTCGATGAGCACCCAGTCCAGACCCGACCCGGCGCAGATCTCGGCGACGAGCGGCGACCCCGAGCACACCCACATGCCCGCGAGGGGACGGGATGCCTCGGCCAGCGTCGCGCGGAAGGTCGGGCTCAGACGAAGCGACATGTGATGGTTCCCATCGGTCCGTAGTCGCACAGCACGCTATCGCCTCGCGACACCCACATGGGGCGGGTGAACGATCCGGCGAGGATGATCTCGCCCGCCTCGAGCCGTCCGCCGTGCTGATGGAACTTGTTCGCGAGCCACGCCACGCCGGTCGCCGGGTGGCCGAGCACGCCCGCGGCCACCCCGGTCTCTTCGATCTCGCCGTTGCGGCTCAGGACCCCCGGGACCCAGCGCAGGTCGATCTCGTCGGGCCGCTTGCGCACGTCGCCGAGCACCATCGCGCCGTACGCGGCGTTGTCGGCGATCGTGTCGACGATGGTGCGGCCCTCGAGCTCGATGTGGGAGTTCAGCACCTCGAGCGCCGGAACGGCGTAGTCGATCGCGGCGAGGGCGTCGTCGAGGGTGCAGTCGGGGCCCTCGAGCGGCGCCTTCAGCACGAACGCGAGCTCGACCTCGATGCGCACGTTCGAGAACTGCGCGACCGGGATCTCGGCGCCCGAGTCGTACACGGTGTCGTCGAACATCACGCCGTAGTCCGGCTCGGTGATGCCGGTCGCCTGCTGCATCGCCTTGGACGTCAGCCCGATCTTGCGCCCGACGAGCCGGCGGCCCGCGGCGACGTTCGCATCGCGCCAGACGCCTTGGATCGCGTAGGAGTCCTCCACGGTCGCGTCGGGGTACCGCGCCGTGATGCGCGGGATCACGCCGTGCGTGCGGTCGGCCTCGGCCAGCTCATCCGCGAGCTGCCGGATCACCTCGGGTGGAAGCATCCGTCTCCCTTTCGTGTCTTGTGCGCTCGAGTCGTTTCGTCTCGCTCGTTCCTCGCTCGCTCAACGACCGGAAGCGAGGCATCGGGCGGTCCGTCTCACTCGCTCAACGATCGAGATCCCGGTCGTTGAGCGAGCGAAGCGAGACGAAGCGCGTCACAGCTGGTGGCCCAGCTTGTACTCACCCTGCTTCCAGCTGGGCAGCTCCTCGGCCTTGTCGTCGGGGCGGGTGTACGAGAAGCCGTCGGCGCCGATCGTCACCGCCATCTCGGACGCGTCGGTGCGCGCCACGACGGGCTGCGGGTTGCCGTCCAGGTCGAGCACGAGGGATGCCTCGGTGTACCACGACGGCACCACGGGGTTGCCCCACCAGTCGCGGCGCTGGTTGTCGTGCACGTCCCACGTGACCACCGGGTTGTCGGGGTCGCCGGTGTAGTAGTCCTGCGTGTAGATCTCGACGCGGTGTCCGTCGGGGTCGCGCAGGTACAGGTAGAACGCGTTCGAGACGCCGTGGCGGCCGGGGCCGCGCTCGATCGCGTCGGAGCGGCGGAGCGCCCCGAGCTTGTCGCAGATCGCGAGGATGTTGTGCTTCTCGTGGGTGGCGAACGCGACGTGGTGCATGCGCGGACCGTCGCCGCCGGTCATCGCCGTGTCGTGCACGGTCGGCTTGCGGCGCATCCAGGCGGCGTAGACGGTGCCCTCCTCGTCCTGGATGTCTTCGGTGACGCGGAAGCCCAGCGACTGCATGAAGTTCACCGCGCGCGGCACGTCGGGGGTGACCTGGTTGAAGTGGTCCAGCCGCACGAGCTCACCCGGGGTGTGCAGGTCGTACCGCCACGACAGCCGCTCGACGTGGTCGGTCTGGTGGAAGAACTCGTAGGGGAAGCCGAGCGGGTCGGTCACGCGCACGGCGTCGCCGATGCCCTTCACGAAGCCCTCCGCGCGGCGCTCGACCCGGCACCCGAGCTCCTCGTAGAACGCGACCGCCTTGTCGAGGTCTTCGGGCGTCCGGACGCGGTACGAGAACGCGGCGACGGCGGCCACCGGGCCCTGCCGCAGCACGAGGTTGTGGTGGATGAACTCCTCCGTCGAGCGCAGGTAGATCGCCTCGCCGTCCTCTTCGGTGACGTAGAGGCCGAGCACGTCGACGTAGAAGGTGCGCGACGCGGCGAGATCGGTGACCACGAGCTCCATGTACGCGCAGCGCAGGATGTCGGGGGCCGGGCTCGTCGGCGTGGGCACCGGGTCGTCGGTGTGGATGGGCGCCTCCTGGCTCACGTAGAAGCCCGAGGAGGTGAGGGTCATGTCGTCACGGTGGGTCATGTCGCGTCCTTGCGTTGCTCGGATGGTCGGGGCGTTTCGTCTCGCTCGTTCCTCGCTCGCTCAACGACCGAGATCGCGGTCGTTGAGCGAGGGAGCGAAGCGACCGAGACGAAACGTCAGCGCGGGTCGGGATCGTCGAGGTCGGTCGGCTCGTGTGGGTCGGCCTTGCCGAAGGTCGGGTTGTGCGCCGGACCGAGCGTGATGTGCACGGCCTGCTGGTCGGTGTAGAAGTCGATCGAGCGGTAGCCGCCCTCGTGGCCGAGGCCCGAGGCCTTGACACCCCCGAACGGCGTCCGCAGATCGCGGACGTTGTTCGAGTTGAGCCAGACCATGCCGGCTTCGATCGCCTGCGAGAAGTTGTGCGCGCGCTTGAGGTCGTTCGTCCAGACGTAGGCCGCCAGTCCGTACTTCACGCCGTTGGCAAGCTCCAGCGCCTCTTCGTCGGTGTCGAAGGGTGTGATCGCCACCACCGGTCCGAAGATCTCCTCCTGGAAGATGCGGGCGTCGGGCGCGACATCGGCGAACACCGTCGGGCGCACGAAGTTGCCGCCGTCGAACCCCTCGGGGCGGCCGCCGCCGGCCACCAGGCGGGCCTCGCGCTTGCCGATCTCGATGTAGCTCATCACCTTGTCGTAGTGCTCGGGGTGCACGAGCGCCCCGACCTCGGTCTTCGGGTCGTGCGGGTAGCCGACCACGACGCGCTCGGCCTGCGCGGCATAGCGCTCGACGAACTCGTCGTACACCGACCGCTCCACGAGGATGCGCGAGCCGGCGGTGCAGCGCTCGCCGTTGAGCGAGAAGACGCCGAAGATCGTGGCGTCGATCGCCGCCTCGAGGTCGGCGTCCGCGAAGACCACCGCGGGGGACTTGCCGCCGAGCTCCATCGACAGCCCCTTCAGGAACGGCGCGGCGTTGCCGAAGATGAGCTGGCCGGTGCGGCTCTCGCCCGTGAACGAGATGAGCGGGACGTCGGGATGCTTCACCAGCGCGTCGCCGGCATCCTCACCCAGTCCGTTCACGAGGTTGAACACGCCCTGCGGCAGCCCCGCCTCTTCGAAGATGCCGGCCCACAGCGACGCCGACAGCGGCGTGAACTCGGCGGGCTTGAGCACGACGGTGTTGCCGGTCGCGAGGGCCGGGCCGAGCTTCCAGGACTCGAGCATGAACGGCGTGTTCCACGGCGTGATGAGCCCGGCGACGCCGATCGGCTTGCGGTTGACGTAGTTCATCTGACGGCCCGGCACCTTGTAGGCGTCGTCGGCCTGCGCGACGATCAGGTCGGCGAAGAACCGGAAGTTCTCGGCCGCGCGCCGCGCCTGTCCCAGCGCCTGCGTGATCGGCAGCCCCGAGTCGAAGGACTCCAGCTCGGCGAGCCGGGCGTCGCGGGACTCGACGATGTCGGCGATGCGGTGCAGCACGCGCGAGCGTTCGCGTGGCAGCATCCGCGGCCAGGGTCCGTCGGTGAACGCGCGCCGCGCGGCGGCCACGGCCCGGTCGATGTCGGCCTTCTTGCCGGCAGCGGCCCGCACGTACGTCTCGTTCGTCACCGGGTCGAGCACGTCGAACGTGTCGCCGTCGGCCGAGTCGACGAACGCGCCGTCGATGTAGTGCTGGATGCGCTCGGGCAGGCCCTCGGGCACGCGGCGCGTCTCCGCGGTGGTGGCGGTGTCGGTCATTGCTGCTCCTTCGTCGGAGGTCGTGATCCGGATGCCGGTGGTTCCGGCAGCCGGAAGGTTCAGAACGCCGGGAGGCCCAGGGCCTCGTCGGGGTGCTCGTGGATCATGTAGGCATCGAGCGTCGCCGAGCGATGCCGCCGCGCGGCCTTCTCGATCTCGCCGAGAGGTGCGCCGGTCTCGATCAGCTGCAGGATGTTCTCGTGCTCGCGCACCGATTCCGCCGCGCGGCCGGGGACGAAGCTGAACGTCGAATCGCGCAGGTGTCCGAGCCGGCCCCACTCCGCTTCGACGAGCTCGAGCATGCGCGGGTTCGCGCACTTCGAGTACAGCGCCGCGTGGAACTCCTGGTTCAGCCCGGTGAACGCGCGCGGGTCGAAGTGCTCGAGCGTCTCGATCATGAGCTCGTTGATCCGCCGTGCCGCACGCACGTCGTCGGCTGTGAGCCGGCGCGCCGCCAGGGCGGTGGCGGCGCCCTCGAGGATCGACAGCGACTGCATGCTCGAGCGGTACTGCGAGTCGTCGACCATGGACACCCGCGCGCCGACGTTGCGCTCGAACGTCACAAGCCCCTCGGCCTCGAGCTGGCGGATCGCCTCGCGCACCGGCACGACGCTCATGTCGAGGTCGCCCGCGATGCTGCCGAGCACGAGCCGGTAGCCGGGGGTGAACTCCTGACGCGCGATGCGCTCCTTGATCCAGCGGTAGGCGAGCTGCGATTTGCTGAGCGTCGCGGCGGTCTCGGGGGTCATCGTGCGGTCTCCCCGGCCTCGAGCGCTGCCGATTCCTGCGACGGCTGCGTCTGTGTCGACGAGCGCTCGCCCGAGATGGCTGGGGTGGCCTCGCGGTCGGCTTCGTACCGCGCCCGCCACTCGGCGTTCATCGGGAAGAGCCCGTCGACCGGATGCCCCTCCGCGACGCGCTCGGCGATCCAGGCGTCCTCGTCCTCCTGGGAGAGCGCCGCGTCGACGACCTCCTCGGCGATGTCCGCCGGGATCACCACGACCCCGTCGGCGTCGCCGACGATGACGTCGCCCGGCTGGACCGTCGCGCCGCCGCAGGCGATGGTGAGGTCGGCGTCCCACGGCACGTGCTTGCGGCCGAGGACGGCCGGGTGGGCGCCGGACGAGTAGACCGGGATGCCGACGGCCGCGACGGCTGCGGCATCCCTGACTCCTCCGTCGGTGACGATGCCCGCGGCACCGCGGGCGTGTGCGCGGATCGCGAGGATGTCGCCCAGGGTGCCGGAGCCGGCGTCGCCGCGCGCCTCGATCACGACGACCTCGCCGTCGCCGACCGCGTCGAACACGCGCTTCTGCGCGTTGTAGCCGCCGCCGTGCGAGGCGAACAGGTCTTCACGGTTCGGCACGAAGCGGAGCGTCCGCGCGGTGCCCACCAGCTTCGATTCCCTCTCCGGCGAGTCTGCAGCGCGCAGCGGCCGCACGCCGTCGATGTGCACGTTGTTCAGCCCGCGCTTGCGCAGCTGCGCCGAGAGCCCCGCGACCGGGACGGCCTCGAGCTTGGCTCGCAGAGCGGCGCCCAGAACAGGTGTTCCGGCGGAGGGAGGAGTTTCTGCCGCCGATGCTCCTGCGCTCGCCGGATCACCTGTTGCCGGCGACGCCGCGGCGGGGAGGCCGGCGGCCTCGCGGGATCCCCATGCCTCGGCGCGCTGCAGATCGTCGGCTTCGGGGAGCGAGCCGAGGTCGGGGTCGAACGGCTCCGACCCCTGCACGACGGTGGTGACGAGCCGGCCGGAGGACGGCCCGCCGGGCACGTCGACCTCGACCTCGACCACGTCGCCCGGCTGGGTGACCGAGGATCCGGCCGGTGTCCCGGTGAGGATCACATCGCCGGGCTCGAGCGTGAAGTGCTGCGACAGGTCGGCGACGAGCTGCGCGAGGGGGAAGATCATGCCGGCGGCCGTGTCGTCCTGAACCAGGGCGCCGTTCAGCCAGGTGCGCACGCGCAGGGCGTCAGGGTGGATCGCCCGGGCGTCGAGCAACGACGGGCCGATCGGCGTGTAGCCGTCGCCGCCCTTGGAGCGGACGTTCGACCCCTTGTCGTTGGCCCGCAGGTCGTAGAGCCCGAAGTCGTTCGCCGCGGTGACCCCCGCGACGTGCTCCCACGCCTCCGCGAGCGGCACGCGGTGGGCGGCCGAGCCGATCACGAGCGCGATCTCGCCCTCGAAGGCGAGCAGTTCGGTGCCGCCGGGCCGCTCGATGGTGCTTCCCGAGGCGGCGACAGAGCTCGACGGCTTGAAGAAGTACGACGGATGCTGCGGCCGGCGCCCGCGCTGATCCGCTCGCGACGCGTAGCTGAGGTGGACGGCGACGATCTTGCCGGGTCGGGCGGGGAGGGCCGCGAAGCGGGGATCGGCCGAGGATCCGGGCACCCCCGCGGCGACGGCATCCGTCTTCTCATCCATTCGAGCTCCCTCACTCTTGCGTCGTATGCGAAATCGTATATGATCGTCGCACATCCGGCAACCGCCTCAGTTCGCCGGAGACGATGACGTCACCCGACACAGGAGTCACGAATGAGCAGCTCACAGCCCCCACAGGGTTTCACGCCCACCGGCACCATCGCCAGCCCCGTCGATCGCCGTCGGGTGGTCTTCGCGACCGTCGTCGGCACCACCGTCGAGTGGTACGACTTCTTCATCTACGCCACGGCCGTCGGCCTGGTGTTCGGTCAGCTGTTCTTCGCGCCGCTGGGCGCGAACAGCGCGATCGTGGCGTTCGCGACCGTCGGCGTGAGCTTCCTGTTCCGTCCGCTCGGCGCGTTCCTCGCCGGCCACTTCGGCGACAAGTACGGTCGCAAGGTCGTGCTGATGTGGACGCTCATCCTGATGGGTGCCGCGACGGCCCTGATCGGCGTGCTGCCCACCTACGAGGCCATCGGTGTCTGGGCGCCGATCTTCCTGGTGCTGCTGCGCATCCTGCAGGGCATCTCGGCGGGCGGCGAGTGGGGCGGCGCGGTGCTGATGGCCGTCGAGCACGCCCCGCGCACCCGACGCGGCGCCTTCGGCGCCTCCCCGCAGATCGGCGTGCCGCTCGGCCTGCTGCTCGCCTCGGGCGTGATGGCGCTGATGGCGATGATCGCGCCCGGCGACGCGTTCCTGGTGTGGGGGTGGCGTGTGCCGTTCCTGCTCAGCGTGGTGCTGATCCTCGTCGGCTACTACGTGCGCCGCCGGGTCGAGGAGAGCCCGGTGTTCGCCGAGCTGGCGGAGCGCAAAGAGAAGGCACGGATGCCGATCATCACGCTGTTCCGCAAGCACACGCTGCTCGTCTTCATCGCCGCGCTGGTCTTCGCCGGCAACAACGCCGTCGGCTACATGACCACCGGCGGCTACATCCAGGGCTACTCCACCAACCCCGAAGGTCCGCTCGCCCTCGAGCGGGGACCCGTGCTCTGGGCCGTCGCCGGCTCCGCGGTGACCTGGCTGCTGTCGACCCTCGCGGCCGGTTTCGTGTCGGACCGGATCGGCCGTCGCACGACCTACATCATCGGCTGGATCCTGCAGCTCGTCGGCGTCTTCCTGCTGTTCCCGCTCGTGAACACCGGCAACATCTGGCTGCTGTTCCTGGGTCTGGCGATCCTCACGTTCGGCCTGGGCTTCACCTACGGGCCGCAGGCCGCGCTGTACTCCGAACTGTTCCCGGCATCCATCCGCTTCTCGGGCGTCTCGATCTCGTACGCGATCGGCGCGATCCTCGGCGGCGCGTTCGCCCCGACCATCGCGACGGCGCTGGTGCAGGCGACCGGCTCGACGGTGTCGGTCACCTGGTACCTCGCCGGCATGACCGTCATCGGCCTCCTCGCCACGCTGCTGCTGCGCGACCGCTCCGGCATCCCCCTCGGCCCCGACCACGAAGCCGAACAGTCCGTCAGCCCGATCTACGGCATGGCGAAGGCCTGACACTCAGCTCGGCGGATGCCGCGCCCCGAGCGCCTGTGCAGGCTCGGGGCGCGGCATCCGTCGTTCTTCGGTGCGGAAAGCCGGGTGGGGCGCGCTGCGGTCAGCGGGTGCGCATGCCGTCGAGGACCACCGTGACGACGTCTTGCGCGAGGCGCTCACGATCGACCGGGCCCGCGGGCCGGTACCACTCGACGATCGAGTTCACCATGCCGAAGAGGAGGCGAGTGGCGACCGCGCCGTCGACGTCGGTGCGCACCTGGCCGGCGCGTTGCGCCTCGACGACCAGCGCCGTGACGCGGTGGTCGAACGCGCGACGCCGCTCGAGCGCGGCCCGTTCGACGTCGCTGTTGCCGCGCACCCGGAGGAGGAGCGTGACGTAGGGGAGCTTGTCGACCAGCACCCGCACCGCACCGCGCAGCACGGCGGCGAGCCGCTCGGCCGGATCGTCGGTCTCGGCGTCCGAAGCGTCGAGCATGCCCTCGAGTTCTCCGAGCGCCTCGTCGAGGGCGAGCGCGAGCAGCTGCTCCTTCGAGTCGAAGTGGTGGTAGAGCGCCGACTTGGTGAGACCGAGCCGCGAGGCGAGGTCGGCGACCGACGTGGCGTCGTAGCCCTGCTCGTTGAAGAGCGCCACGGCGACCGCGAGCACCTGGTCGCGGTCGTAGCCCGGGCGTCCGCGCCGCGCGGGGGTCGGCTCTCCGTTCGCGGGGCTCGTCAGGGCGGACATGCGCCCCAGTCTGGCACCGCCGCCCGGGTCGGTGCGCAGGCTCGCGCCAGTCCGCCGGGATTACTGAACGATTGTTAGGTAATATGGGCGGCGACCGCGAGGGAGCGGATCGAGAGGATGCCGATGCCAGGGTGGAGTGCCGGGTCGAGTGGCGGGTCGGGTGCGGGGCCGCTGCAGATCCAGCGTCGCGCGGATCGCGTCGTCGCCACGCTGACGCGTCCCGAGGTGCGCAACGCCATCGATCAGGACATGATCGATCGGCTGCACGAGCTCTGCGAAGAGCTGGAGCGCGAGCCGCGCACCCTGATCCTGACCGGCTCCGACGGCGTGTTCGCCTCGGGCGCCGACATCGCGCAGCTGCGGGAGCGCCGCGGTGCCGATGCCCGCCGCGGCATCAACACCCGCGCCTTCCAGCGGGTGCGCAAGCTCCCGATGCCGGTGGTCGCCGCGATCGACGGCTACGCGCTCGGGGGAGGCGCCGAACTCGCGTACGCGGCCGACATCCGCATCGGCACGCCCGCACTGCAGATCGGCAATCCCGAGACGGGCCTCGGCATCATCGCGGCGGCCGGCGCCACGTGGCGGCTGCCCGAGATCGTGGGGGAGGCGCGGGCGGCCGAAATGCTGCTGACGGGCCGGATCCTGGATGCCGACACCGCCGTCTCCTGGGGGCTCGTGTCGTCGCTGTACGAACCGGCCGACCTGCTTGCGGCGGCCCACGCGATCGCGGACCGCATCGCCCGGAACGATCCCCTTGCGACCCGCTCCACGAAGACGGCGCTGCTGGCCCCCCGCGCCGCGCACCCCGAGATCGAGCTCGAACTGCAGGCGAAGCTGTTCGACAGCCCCGAGAAGGACCGGCGCATGGCCGCGTTCCTCGAGAGCCGCAAGCGATGAGCGTGCCGCAGCGCGTCGGGGTGATCGGCGGCGGCCGCATGGGCGCGGGAATCGCCCACGCGTTCGTGCTCGCCGGCGCCGAGGTGGTCGTCGTCGAGCGCGACGCGGACGCGGCGGCTGCGGCATCCGCTCGGCTGCTCGAGACCGTGCGGCGCAGCGTCGAGCGCGGCGCGACAGCCCGCGGGTACGACACGCTGGCCGCGGCGATCGAGACGGCGACGGATGCTGAGGCCCTCGCCGGGTGCCGGCTCGTGGTCGAGGCGGTGCCCGAGGAGAGGGATGTGAAGATCGCGGCCCTGGCGCGCGCGGAGCGGGTGCTCTCGCCCGACGCGGCACTGGCGACCAACACGTCCTCCATCTCCATCGACGACCTGGCGTCGACGCTGGCTCGGCCGGAGCGCTTTCTCGGGCTGCACTTCTTCAACCCCGTGCCCGCCTCGCAGCTCGTGGAGATCGTGACCGGTGCCGCCACCGAGCCCGGGCTCGTCGACGAGGCGCGGTCGTGGATCGACGCGCTCGGCAAGACGCCGATCGTCGTCCGCGACAGTCCGGGCTTCGCATCGAGCCGCCTCGGCATCGCCCTCGGGCTGGAGGCGATCCGGATGCTCGAGGAGGGCGTCGGCTCGGCCGCCGACATCGACGCGGCGATGGAGCTCGGCTACCGGCATCCGATGGGTCCGCTGCGCACCACCGACCTGGTCGGCCTGGATGTGCGGCTCGGGATCGCCGATGAGCTGCACCGCACGCTGGGGGAGCGGTTCGCGCCCCCGCCGCTGCTGCGGCGTCTCGTCGCCGAAGGACACCTTGGCCGAAAGTCCGGCCGCGGCTTCTACGAATGGAGTGATCAGCGATGATCGAGCAGACAGGGACCATCGAGCAGGCGGGGACGATCGAACCGCCCCGCACCGGCATCCTCCCCAGCTATCTGCGCGACGAGTGGTGGATCCCCGATACCGGCGACGACGCGACGCCCGTGCTCGACGCCTCGACCGGCGAGGTGGTCACGTACCTGAGCACGCAGGGCGTCGATCTCTCCGCGGCGATCGCCCACGCCCGCACCGTGGGGCAGGCGAACCTCGGTGCGCTCACGTTCCACCAGCGCGCGCTGCTGCTCAAGGAGATCGCCAAGGCCCTCACCGCGCGCAAAGAGGAGCTGTACGAGCTGTCGAAGCGCGCCGGCGCCACCGTGCGCGACTCGCTCAACGACATCGACGGCGGCATCGGCGTGCTCTTCACGTACTCGTCGAAGGGGCGCCGCGAGCTGCCGAACGGCCAGGTGTACCTCGACGGGCCGGTCGAATCGCTGTCGAAGGACGGCTCGTTCCTCGGTCGTCACGTCTACACGCGGCTGCCCGGCGTCGCCGTGCAGATCAACGCCTTCAACTTCCCCATGTGGGGCGCACTCGAGAAGTTCGCGCCGGCCTTCCTCGCCGGCGTGCCGACGATCGTGAAGCCGGCGTCACCGACCGCGTACGTCGCCGAGGCGTGGGTGCGCATCCTCGTCGAGACCGGGCTGCTTCCCGCCGGGTCGCTGCAGCTGGTGAGCGGTGCGGTGCCGGGTCTCTTCGAGCACCTCGGGCTCGGCGACCTGGTCGGCTTCACCGGCAGCGCCTCGACGGCGGAGCGACTGCGCGTACAGGCCGCGCCCGGGGTGCGCTTCACGCGCGAGACCGACTCCATCAACGCGTCGGTGCTCGGACCTGATGCGGCGCCGGGCACGCCCGAGTTCGATGCCTACGTGAAGCAGCTGATGGTCGAGCTGACGACGAAGGCCGGACAGAAGTGCACCGCTATCCGCCGTGCCATCGTGCCTGCGGACTCCGTCGAGCCGCTCGTGGAGGCGCTGCGGGCGAAGATCGCCGAGCGTGTCGTCGTCGGCGACCCGCGCGCCGACGCCGTCACGATGGGCCCGCTGGTCTCGCTCGCGCAGCGCGATGAAGTGCTGCGCGCGGTCGGCGCTCTCGAGACCGCCGGCGGCCGCATCATGCTCGGAACGACGGATGCCCCGGAAGTGACGCATGCCGACGGCACCACCGGCCCCGCCCCGGAGGGGGCGTTCGTCGTCCCGATCCTCGTCGGGTTCGACGGCCCGGCGGATGCCCTGCCCGACGCGGTGCACGACGTCGAGGCGTTCGGCCCGGTGGCCAGCGTGCTCGCGTACCGCACCGTGGACGAGGCTGCGGATCTCGTCGGCCGCGGTGGCGGGTCGCTCGTGACCAGCGTCGCCACCTCCGACCCCGCTGTCGCCGCCACCCTCCTGGCGCGCACGGCGGCGTACAACGGCCGGCTGCTGTTCCTCGACCGCGACGACGCCCGCACCTCCACGGGCCACGGCGCGCCCGTGCCGCACCTCGTCCACGGCGGTCCGGGCCGGGCCGGCGGCGGTGAGGAGCTGGGCGGCATCCGTGCGGTGCTGCACCACATGCAGCGCACCGCTGTGCAGGGCTCGCCCGCGATGCTGACCGCCCTGACCGGCGTCTGGCACCAGGGCGCGGCATCCCGATCCGACCGGCATCCGTTCCGCAAGTCGCTCGCCGAACTCGCCGTCGGCGACCAGCTCGCGTCGCCCTCGCGCGCCGTCACGCTCGCCGACATCGAGACGTTCGCGAACTTCACCGGCGACCTCTTCTACGCTCACATGAATGAGGAGGCCGCCGCCGCGAACCCGTTCTTCCCGGGCCGGGTCGCGCACGGCTACCTTCTCGTCTCGTGGGCCGCCGGGCTCTTCGTGGACCCGGATCCCGGCCCCGTGCTCGCCAACTACGGGCTCGAGAACCTGCGGTTCATGACCCCGGTGTCACCCGACGACGAGATCCGCGTCGTGCTGACCGCGAAGCAGATCACCCCGCGTGAGACGGATGAGTACGGCGAGGTGCGCTGGGACGCCGTCATCCTCAACCAGCGCGATGAGATCGTCGCGACCTACGATGTGCTCACGCTGGTGGCGAAGACGGCGGAGGCGCCGGACGCGGCAACCGCAGACCCCGTGTCGGCAGAGGCCGGGGCGTGACGGATCCTGCCGAGCACTTCGCCGGGCAGCGGCGCATGCTCCAGCGCGATCGCGCGTCGGCGGCGCTGGGCATGGTGGTCGAACGCGACGAGCCCGGAGAGGCGGTCGTGTCGATGCGCATCCGTGACGACATGACCAACGGCTTCGCGATCACGCACGGCGGATTGGTGTTCGCGCTCGCCGACACGGCGTTCGCGATGGCCTGCAACGCCGTGGGCACCGGCGAAGCGGACACGGATGCCGACATCACGGTCGCGGCCGGCGCCGACATCTCGTTCCTCAAGGCGACGCGCGCGGGGCAGACGTTGACCGCCCACGCACGCCGCCGCGCGCTCACCGGCCGCAGCGGGCTGTACGACGTGACGGTGACGGACGAGACCGGGGACGTGGTGGCGGAGTTCCGCGGACGCTCGTTCACCACCCGCCGCGCCGAGCCCGGTACCACCGGCTGACGGCGGCGGCGGCATCCGTCCTGGGTGAGAAGTCCCCATCGCGGCCGGGCGCCGTGGACGGGGCATCCGTCCTGGGTTAGACTTACTGAACGAACGGTCTGTAATCCTTCGACAGGCTCAGGAGCCGGAACGTCCAGGCGCCGGAGCTGGGGGGACACAGGCTCAGGATCCGGAACGGAGTCGATGATGACGACCGATGTGCTGATCGACGAGGCTGCCGAGCAGGCGGCTTTCGACGCGATCATCGAGGCCGACTCGCGCATCGAGCCGCGGGATTGGATGCCGCCGGCCTATCGCAAGACGCTGATCCGGCAGATCTCGCAGCACGCGCACTCCGAGATCATCGGGATGCAGCCGGAGGGCAACTGGATCACGCGCGCGCCGAGCCTCAAGCGCAAGGCGATTCTGATGGCGAAGGTGCAGGACGAGGCCGGGCACGGGCTGTACCTGTACTCCGCGGCGCAGACCCTCGGCATCACGCGCGACGAGATGACCGAGCAGCTCATCACCGGCCGGGCGAAGTACTCGTCGATCTTCAACTACCCCACCCCCACCTGGGCCGACATGGGCGCGATCGGCTGGCTCGTGGACGGCGCCGCCATCTGCAACCAGGTGCCACTCTGCCGTGCGTCGTACGGCCCGTACGGCCGCGCGATGGTGCGCATCTGCAAGGAGGAGTCGTTCCACCAGCGGCAGGGCTTCGAGATCCTGCTGACCCTCATGCAGGGCTCGCCGGCCCAGCAGCGAATGGCACAGGATGCCGTGGACCGCTGGTACTGGCCCTCGCTCATGATGTTCGGGCCCCCGGATGAGGCGTCGCCCAACTCAGCCCAGTCGATGGCGTGGAAGATCAAGCGCTTCTCGAACGACGACCTCCGGCAGCGGTTCATCGGGATGCTGGTGCCCCAGGCCGAGGTGCTGGGCGTGACGCTCCCCGACCCCGAGCTGCGCTGGGACGAAGAGGCGCAGCGCTGGCACACGAGCGAGATCGACTGGAGCGAGCTGCAGGAGGTGATCGCCGGCCGCGGCGCGATGAACGGCGAGCGCATCCGCAACCGGCGCAACGCGCACGAGGACGGCGCCTGGGTACGTGAGGCAGCCGCCGAATACGCCCGCAAGCAGGCCGGCATCCGCTCGCTGAGCGACGAGCGCGCCGCCGGACGCGACCCCCGGTCGTTGAGCGAGCGAGGAACGCGGTCGTTGAGCGAGCCCGCGAGTCGAAACGCAGAGACGAAACGCAGTGAGTCCGCGACGGACGTCGATCGCGTGTCGTCTGGCTTCGCTCGCTCAACGACCGGAGACGAGGTGGCGCGATGACGACCTCAGGCGCTTCGCCGCGCGAGTCCTGGCCCCTGTGGGAGGTGTTCGTCCGCGCCGGGCGCGGGCTCAGCCACGTGCACGCCGGCTCGCTGCACGCCCCCGACGCGGAGTTCGCGCTGCGCAACGCCCGCGACGTCTACACGCGTCGCGGCGAGGGCACCTCGATCTGGGTGGTGCCTGCCGATGCGATCACCACGAGCGACCCCGACTCCAAGGGCGCGTTCTTCGAGAGCCCCGCCGGCAAGAACTACCGTCACGCCACGTACTACACGGCGTCGGAGGGGGTGCCGCACCTGTGACCCTTCGACAAGCTCAGGCACCGGTCGGACCCGGCGGCGGCCAGCCCACCACCGATCCGCACGGCGAGGTGACCGTCGAGCGGGTCGAGCTGTCGGCCGAGCTCGCCGGCGGGGAGGGGCGTGCCGCCTCCGCCGACGTCGCGGAGTACGCCCTGTGGCTGGGTGACGACGCGCTGATCCTCTCCCAGCAGCTCGGAGCATGGATCGCGCGTGCCCCCGAACTCGAGGAGGACGTCGCGCTGGCCAACATCGCGCTCGACCTGCTCGGTCATGCGCGCTCGTTCCTGCGCTACGCGGGCACCTACGACGACCGCAGCGAGGACGACCTCGCCTACTGGCGCGACGAGCCGGAGTTCCGGTCCGCCTGGCTCTTCGAGCAGCCCAACGGAGACTTCGCGCAGACGATCGCGCGCCAGCTGGCGGCATCCGTCTATCTCTTCGAGCTGTACACGGCACTGCAGGGCTCGTCCGACGTGACGCTGGCCGCGATCGCGGCCAAGGCCGTCAAGGAGGTCGAGTACCACCGCGACCACGCCGTGCAGTGGACGCTGCGGCTCGCCGGCGGCACCGACGAATCGCGCCGCCGCATGATCCGGGCGGTGGGCGATGTCTGGCCGTACGTGGCCGAGCTGTTCCGCGACGAGCCGCTCATCGACCGGCTCGACGGCGTGGCCGTTCGCCCGTCGACGCTGCAGCCGGCGTTCGACGCGGTCATCGCCGCTGTGTTCGCCGAGGCCGAGCTGGAGTTTCCGACCGGGCCGACGTCTTCGGCCGGCGGGCGGAACGGGCATCACTTCTCGACGCTGGGCTTTCTCCTCGCCGAGATGCAGGTGCTCGCGCGGCAGCATCCGGGGGCGACGTGGTGATGCTTCGACAGGCTCAGCGACCGGTGGGGGCGGCTCGGCAACCGGTGGGGGCGGCTCGGCAACCGGCGGGGACGCAGCGGCCCGTTGCCGCGGATGCGGCGACCCGACGCGCGTGGCAGGCTGCGGCATCCGTTCTCGACCCGGAAGTGCCCGTGCTCACGATCGAGGACCTCGGCGTGCTGCGTGACGTCCAGGTGGTCGCCGACGAGTCCGGCGAGGCGCGCCGGGTCACGGTGACGATCACGCCGACCTACTCGGGCTGCCCGGCGATGGATGCCATCCGCGACGATGTCATGCTCGCTCTCACAGCCGCCGGGTTCGACGACGTCGACGTGCGTCTCGTGCTCGCGCCGGCGTGGACGACGGACTGGATGACGGATGCCGGCAAGCGCAAGCTCGTCGACTACGGCATCGCTCCGCCGAACGGGCGTGCCGCGGTCGCGGGTCCGATCCGTGTGCAGCTGTCGGTGCGGTGCCCGCGCTGCGGGTCGCTCGACACCCGAGAGCTCGCGCGGTTCGGCTCGACGTCGTGCAAGGCGCTGTACGAGTGCCGCGCCTGTCTGGAGCCGTTCGACCACTTCAAGGTGCACTGATGGAACGCGAGGGCAACCGCGGGCTGAATGACGAGGTCGCGGCGGGCGAGAACCAGCGCATCGCCGAGACGCTGCTCACCACCTCGGTGGGCGGACCGCGGGGCAGCCGGCATCGCGCGCGGTTCCACACGCTCCGGGTCGCAGCGGTCCGGCCGCTGACCGACGCCGCGGTCGAGGTGACGTTCGCGATCCCCGAAGAGGTGCGCGGCGAGTTCGACTACCTCGCCGGCCAGCACGTGGCACTGCGGACGGTGCTCGACGGGCAGGAGCTGCGCCGCTCGTACTCGCTGTGCCGTGCAGAGGATGCGGGCGGGGGCGGTGATGGTCCCCGCACGATCAGCGTCGCGATCAAGCGCGACCAGGGCGGCCGCTTCTCGACGTGGGCGCAGACCGAGCTGCATGCGGGCGACCGGATCGACGTCATGAGCCCGCAGGGCACCTTCACCTCGAAGCTCGCCGACCTCGACGGCGCGCATGTCGCCGGCATCGCGGCGGGCTCCGGCATCACGCCGCTCATGGCGCTCGCCGCGACGGTGCTCGCGCGGTCCGCCACGTCGCGGTTCACGCTCGTCTACACGAACCGTTCGAGCCTCGACGTGATGTTCCTCGACGAGCTCTCCGATCTGAAGGACCGGTATCCGACGCGGCTGGCGCTGCACCATGTGCTCTCGCGCGAGCAGCGCACGGCACCGCTGCTGTCGGGGCGCATCGACGAGCCGCGCCTGCGGCGCATCCTCGACGAGCTCGTACTGCCCGACACCGTCGACGAATGGTTCCTCTGCGGACCGTTCGAGCTGGTGCAGCTCTGCCGCGACACCCTCGCCGACATCGGGGTCGACTCCGCGCACGTGCGCTACGAGCTGTTCACCACCGGCGAGGGCGAGCGCGCCGAGCCGTCTGCCGGTCGCCCGGTGGTCGTCGCCCCCGACGAGCCCGTGCGTCGCATCGAGTTCACCCTCGACGGCCAGTCGCAGGCGGTCGAGAGCCCTGTCGCGGCGCACGAGTCGATCCTCAACGCGGCACTGCGTGTGCGCCCCGATGTGCCGTTCGCCTGCGCCGGCGGGGTCTGCGGCACGTGCCGCGCGAGGCTGCTGGAGGGCTCGGTGACGATGACCGAGAATTATGCCCTCGAGCCCGACGAGCTCGAGCGCGGCTACGTGCTCACCTGCCAATCCCACCCGACGACCGATACCGTCGTCGTCGACTACGACGTCTAGCCCTTTCGAACGCGGAGGAACGAGATGATCGAGCTGTCCATCACCGGCGATGTCGCCGAGGTCGTCCTGAACGCCCCCGAGAAGCTCAACGCCCTCTCACTGCGGGCGCTGGGGGAGATGGATGCCGCCTACCGCACCGCCGAGGAGTCCGGCGTGCGGGCGCTGCTGCTGCGGGCCGAAGGCCGGGCGTTCTGTGCCGGGCGCGACATCGCCGGCGTCGACCCCGAGACCGACGACGTGCCCGAGTACCTCGCGGGCGTCGAGACGCTCATGCGGCGGATCGCCGCGTTCCCCGCTCCGACCTTCGCGGCCGTGCACGGCGCCTGCCTCGGAGTGGGTCTGGGGCTCGCTATCGCGACCGACGTGGTCTACGTCGCCGACGACGCCAAGATCGGCTCGCCGTTCGCGAGCCTGGGCGCGATGCTCGACTCCGGCGGCCACGCCCTGCTCTACGAGCGACTCGGCGCGCACCGGGCGCTCGACCTCATCTACACCGGCGACATGCTGAGCGGCGCGGAGGCGGTAACGGCGGGCCTGTTCAGCCGCGCCATGCCCGTCGAGGAGGTGTTCGACTTCGCGTGGCAGCGTGCGACGGTGGCGGCATCCGGCCCCACCGCCGCGTTCCTCGCCTCGAAGCGGCTGATTGCGCGCCTTCGCGACGAGAAGCTGTGGGATGCCGTCGCCCAGGAGGCGCGCGGGCAGGAGGCGCTGCGCACCACCGCCGACTACCGCGAGGGCTTCGCCGCCTTCCAGCAGAAGCGCAAGCCCGACTTCACGGGGGAGTGACGCGCAGAGGCCGGTCGGACTCTCGCCGAGGGTCAGGAGTTCACGCGGATGATCTCGCGCTGATACGGCGCGACGACCTCGCCCGAGATGCGGCAGTCGAGCACCAGGAACGGGCGGGATGCCTCGGGCTCCGCCACCCACGTCGCCAGGCGCTCCAGATCATCGAGGCTGTGCACGACGACCCCTTCGGCGCCGACGCCCGCTGCGAGGGCGGCGAAGTCGACCTCCGGGATGCGCATGGGCTCCTCGGCGAGGCCCTTCAGCCCGTACAGGTGCACCTCGGCGCCGTACGCCGCGTCGTTCCACACGACGGCGAGCCCGCGGCCGCGCGCGACACGGACGGCAGTCTCGAGGTCGGCGAGCGCCATGAGCCCGCCGCCGTCGCCCGTCGTCAGCACGACCGTGGCTGAGGGCTTCGCGAGGGCGGCGCCGGGCACGGAGGGCCAGCCGAGTCCGATCGACTGGAAGGCGGTGCCGACCATCATCATCCGGTCGGGCGAGGCGACGGGCCAGAACATGTTCGCCCAGCCGATGAAGTGGCCGCCGTCCGACACCACGACGCGGTCCTCGGGCAGGAGCTCGGCGATGCGTGCGGCGACCGAACGCGGGTCGAGCCGGCCGTCGGGTGCCATCCCGTCCCCGGCGTCATGCCTGCGGGCCGCGGCTGCGTCGACCGACTCGCGCCAGTCGGTCGGCTCCGCTGCGATCCTCCGCACCTCGTGCCCGATCGCCTCCGCGACCAGGCGCGCGTCGCCCCGCACGTACCCGCCGACGTGGGAATGCGTCGCGGTGGGCGCGATGTCCACCTGGAAGACCCGCGTGCCGGGCGCGAACAGGTCCCCGAAGCGCATCGTGAACTGGTTGAGAGACGCCCCGAACACCACGGCGACGTCGGCCTCGCGCACGAGCTCCATCGCGCTCTCCGCCCCGAATCCGCCGGTCACCCCGAGGTCGAACTCGGCCTTCGGAAAGACGCCACGGCCGAGCGCGGTCGAGGCGGTGAGGGCTCCGGTCGCGTCAGCGAGGGCGCCGAGAGCGGCGCCGGCGCCCGAGATCCACGCCCCGCGCCCGGCGAGCAGGAACGGCCGGCGCGCGCCGGCGAGCGCCTCGGCGATCTCCCGCACCGCGGCGCGCGAGAACTCCCCGATCGGGGCGAGCGGAGCGGGAAGCCGCGGCTGCGGCGCCTCGGGCACCGGGCCGGCGTCGCGCGCGGCGACGTCGTAGGGGATCGCGAGCACGGTCGGCACCCGGTAGGTGAGGGCGTGCTCGATGGCGATCACCGTCGTGGCCGCGGCATCCGCTCGCCCGACGGTATAGGTGCGCGCACCGACGGCCGACGCGAGGGCGATCTGGTCGACGTCCCACGGGCGCGGACCCGAGGTCGGCTCGTCGCCGACGACGAGCACCAGTGGCACGTGCGCCTGCACCGCCTCGGCGAGGGCGGTGATGGTGTTGGTGAAGCCGGCGCCGTACGTGGCGGTTGCCGCAGCGAGACGCCCCGAGGCGCGGTGGTACGCGTCGGCGGCGACGACCCCGCCGGCCTCGTGCCGCACCGCGGTGAACTGCACGTCGGTGGACCGCTCGAGCGCGTCGAGGAAGTACGCGTTGCCGTTGCCCATCACACCGAAGACGTGGTCGATGTGGCGGGCGAGGGTGAGGGCGACGTGCGCGGAGACGGTGCTCAGAGCCGGATGGGCGGGCATGGCGAAGCCTTTCGAGACAGGGACGGATGCGGAAGCCGTATGTGTCTCGCGCGTGCGCGCTGCGTGCCCATTTTTCGAGCACCGGCGGGGTCGTTCCCGTCGGACGAGTCCGAGTATAGGACTTCCGCCAAGATGGGAGTCATGAAGACGATCCAGCTGCGCCGGTACACGCTCGTCGAGGGGGAGTACGACGCGTTCGTCTCCTGGTGGGGTGAGTGGATGCCGAAGGTGCGGCCCGCGGCGGGCTTCGCGATCGAGTTCGCCTACGGCCTCCCCGAGACGAACGAGTTCGTGTGGGCGGTCAGCGCCGAGGGCGACGAAGAGGCCTTCCTCGCGCTGGAGAAGGTGTACATGGCATCGGACGCACGCGCCGAGGCGTTCGCCGGCGTCCCGCAGCGCGTCGCCGAGCACAACATCCGCTTCGTGCAGGAGTTCTTCCCCGGTCGTTGAGCGAGCGAAGCGAGACGAAACGCCACGGGCCTGGCGCAGAGCAGGGTTCGTCGTGAGTTCGCTGCGTTTCGTCTCGCTCGTTCCTCGCTCGCTCAACGACCGGCAGACCGACGCCGGTCCTTGAGCAGAGCGAGACCTGACGGCTCACCCTCCGAGCGCGTCGCGGATCGCCGCCGACGACCCGGCCAGGCGCGCGGCGATCTCCTCATCGGTGTGCGCGCTCGCCACGAAGACGACGGCGATCGCCGCCGGCCCGCGCCCGCGCACGACCAGCGGCACGGCGACGGCCCGGAGGCTCGGGATGACCTCGTCGTGGCTGGTCGCGAAACCGCGGGCCGCGGCATCCGTCACCTCCGCAGCCAGCTGCGGCGACACACCGGTGGGCCAGGACGCCTCGGGCATGAGCGACAGGATCGCCTTGCCAGGGGCGCCGCGGGTCACCGGATGCCGCGTTCCCGGCCGCTGCGCCACCGGGTTCACGGCGTGGCGCGGCTCGACGCTCGACAGCGTCACGCACTCGTCGTGATCGAGCACGGCGAGGAAGCAGGTCATACCGAGGTCGCCGGCGACCGCCGTGAGCTCGGGCAGCGCCTCGGCCTGCAGGTCGTGCGCGACGCCCGCGGCCAGGGCCGCCATTCGCGCACCGAGTTCGATCAAACCGGCTGAGTCGCGCTCGACGAGCCCGTGGTCTTCGAGCGTGCGCAGCAGCCGGTACGCCACCGACCGATGCACGTCGAGCCGCCGCGCGATCTCGTCGATCGAGAGCGGTGCGCGCGCGTCGGCGAGCACTTCGAGGATCCGGATGCCGCGGCTCAGCGTCTGCGAAGCGGGAGCGGGGCGGTCCGTCCCCTGCCGAGACTTCACATATGTCATCGTGCGGGGTCCTTTCGCGGACATTCGTGAAGTTTCGCGCCCCGGGGACAGGGCGGCCTTGCCCACGACGGCACGGGTCGTATACGATCTGTTCAATAGTAGAACGGTGCGTTCGAATATAGAACACACGTCTCCCAGGCCACAAGCCCTCGACACCGTCGTCCGAGGAGGACACCGATGCAGTTCCACCACCACGGCTACGTCTCGGGTGACCCGCGCGTGCAGGATGGCGCCGGCACCGGCATCGACCGCCCGGCTGACCTCCCCGACGAGATGGACGTGCTCGTCGTCGGCTCGGGTCCCGCGGGCATGCTGCTCGCGGCGCAGATGTCGCAGTTCCCGGGCGTGACGACGCGGATCATCGAGCGCCGCGACGGGCGGCTCGTGCTCGGTCAGGCCGACGGCATCCAGCCGCGCAGCGTCGAGACCTTCCAGGCATTCGGGTTCGCGGAGCGCATCATCACGGAGGCGTACAACATCGCCTGGATGAACTTCTGGGGGCCCGACCCCGAGAACCCGCGCAACATCGTGCGCACCGCGCGCACCGAGGACTACGCGTTCAAGATCAGCGAGTTCCCGCACCTCATCGTCAACCAGGCGCGGGTGCTCGACTACTTCGCCGAGGCCGCGGCCAAAGGCCCGGGGCGGATCGTGCCCGACTACGGCATCGAGTTCGTCGGTCTCACGATGCACGACGGCGCCGACCCCAGCGCCGGGGAGTACCCGGTCGAGGTGCGCGTGAAGTACGTGGCGGGGCAGCGCGCCGGCGAGGAGCGCACCGTGCGCGCCAAGTACGTCGTCGGCTCGGACGGCGCGCGCAGCGGTGTGCGCGAGGCGATCGGCCGCAAGCACGTCGGGCAGTTCGCAGCCCACGCGTGGGGCGTCATGGACGTGCTCGTCAACACCGACTTCCCCGACTGGCGCACCAAGTGCGCCATCAACTCCACCGCCGGGAACATCCTCCACATCCCGCGCGAGGGCGGCTACCTCAGCCGCATGTACATCGATCTGGGCGAGGTGGCCGCCGACGACGACCACCGTGTGCGCCAGACCCCGATCGACGAGATCATCCGCCGCGCGAACGAGATCCTGCACCCGTACTCGCTCGACGTGAAGCAGGTCGCCTGGCACAGCGTGTACGAGGTGGGCCATCGCGTCACCGACAAGTTCGACGACGTCAACCCCGACCAGGGACACGCCCCGCGGGTCTTCCTCACCGGCGACGCGTGCCACACGCACAGTGCGAAGGCCGGCCAGGGCATGAACGTCTCGATGCAGGACGGCTTCAACCTCGGCTGGAAGCTCGGGCACGTCCTCACCGGCCTCAGCCCCGCGTCGCTGCTCGAGACGTACTCCGCCGAGCGGCAGCCGGTGGCCCAGCAGCTCATCGACTTCGACCGGGAGTGGTCGGCCCTCATGGCGCGCAAGCCCGAGGAGATCTCCGACCCGCAGGAGCTCGCCACGTTCTACCTCGGCACGGCCGAGTTCCCGTCCGGCTTCATGACCCAGTACGGGCCGTCGATGATCGTGACGGATGCCGCGCACCAAGGGCTCGCCGAAGGCTTCCCGCTGGGCAAGCGCTTCAAGTCGGTCGAGGTGGTCCGCGTGTGCGACGGCAACCCCGTCCACCTCGGGCACCACGCCCGGGCCGACGGGCGCTGGCGCGTCTATGCCTTCGCCGACGCGCGCGCGGCGGGGGAGGCATCCGTCCTCTCGGAGTGGGCCGCGTTCATGGCGTCACCCGAGTCGCCCGTCCTCCGGTGCACCCCGGAAGGCGCCGACGTCGACGGGGTGTTCGACGTGAAGGTCGTGTATCAGCAGCGGCATGAAGACGTGGACCTCACCCGGGTGCCCGAGTTCTTCCTGCCGAAGACGGGACCGCTCGGGCTCACCGACTGGGAGAAGGTCTACGCCGCCGCTCCCAGCGCGTGGACGACCGACGACATCTTCGAGGAACGAGGGCTGTCGCGCAACGGCGTGGTCGTGGTCGTGCGCCCCGACCAGTATGTCGCCGGGGTCTTCCCGCTCGAGGCGACGGACGAGCTGTCGGCGTTCTTCGCGCAGGCGTTCCTGCCTCAGCGGCAGACCGCCACCATCGCGGGCTGAGCAACTCCGCGACGGCGAAAGACCCTGCTCAGCTGTACAGCACGTATATCGGCCGCTCCGGCGGCGACGGGCAGAATTGCCCGTAGACATCGACAGGAGCGGATGCCGCAGGCAGCTCGCATCCGGAACCGACAAGGGAGTCCCCGTGACCACGACGATCACCGAAACCCGTGAGAGCGAACTGCTCGCGTCCGTGCCCGACGGCCTGTTCATCGGCGGCCGGTGGCGCGCAGCATCCGGCGACAAGACACTGAAGGTCTACGACCCCAGCAACGGCGAGGTCGTCAAGGAGATCGCGAACGCGTCGCCCGAGGACGGCAAGGCGGCGCTCGACGCGGCCGTCGACGCGTTCCCGGCATGGGCGGCGACGCCGGCGCGCGAGCGGGCCGAGATCCTGCGCCGCGCGTTCGACCTGCTGCAGGAGCGCAAGGAGGACTTCGCGCTGCTGATGACGATCGAGATGGGCAAGCCGTTGGCCGAGGCACGCGGCGAGGTCGCGTACGGCGGCGAGTTCCTGCGCTGGTTCAGCGAAGAGACCGCTCGCGTGCAGGGCCGCTACGGCGCGAACCCCGAGGGCACGGGCCGCATGATCGTGTCGCAGCACCCCGTCGGCCCCTGCTTCCTCATCACGCCCTGGAACTTCCCGCTCGCGATGGCCACGCGCAAGATCGCGCCCGCGCTCGCCGCCGGCTGCACCGTGGTGATCAAGCCCGCCGAGCTGACGCCGCTGACGACCCTGTTCTTCGCGAAGCTGCTCGAAGATGCCGGCCTGCCGAAGGGCGTCGTCAACGTCTTCACCACGTCGACCTCGGGCGCCGTGTCCGAGCCGATCATCCGCGACCCGCGCCTGCGCAAGCTGTCGTTCACCGGATCGACGCAGGTCGGTCAGCGTCTGCTCGAGCAGGCATCGCAGGGCGTGCTGCGCACGTCGATGGAGCTCGGCGGCAACGCGCCGTTCGTCGTCTTCGACGACGCCGACCTCGACAAGGCGGTCGACGGCGCGATGCTCGCGAAGTTCCGCAACATCGGCCAGGCCTGCACCGCGGCGAACCGCTTCATCGTGCACCGCTCCGTCGCCGACGAGTTCGCGCGGCGGGTGACCGAGCGCGTCAACGGCTTCACCGTCGGCCGCGGCACCGAAGACGGCGTGACCATCGGCCCGCTCATCGACGACCGCGCCGTCGCCAAGGCGTCGCAGCTGGTGCAGGATGCCGTCGACCGCGGCGCGAAGGTCGCCACCGGCGGCAACGAGATCGACGGGCCGGGAACGTTCTACGAGCCCACCGTCGTCACCGACGTGCAGCCGGGCTCCGACATCCTGCGCGAGGAGATCTTCGGGCCGGTGCTCGCCATCATCCCGTTCGACACCGAGGACGACGCGGTGCGCCTCGCGAACGACACCGAGTACGGCCTCGTCTCGTACGTCTTCACCGAGAGCCTCTCCCGCGGGCAGCGGATGATCGAGCGCCTCGAGACCGGCATGATGGGCCTCAACATGGGCGTCGTCTCCAACGCGGCCGCGCCGTTCGGCGGCTGGAAGATGTCGGGCCTGGGACGCGAGGGCGGCGCCGAGGGCATCCACGAGTACCTGCAGACGAAGTACACCCTGACGCCGAACCCGTTCTGAATCCCTGCCTGGATCGATGACATGAGATGAGCGGATGCCCCGGGAGGGGGCATCCGCTCATCTTCTCGTGGGGGAGATCGGCCCGCCGGCGGGTCGGTGTGTGGCGTGGCGGACGGCGTGCGCGGGCTGCGGTCGGCGAACACGGGATAATGGGGCGCATGTCTTCCTCCGTCGAACCCCGTTCCAATCCGACTGCTTGGGCCGCGTTCTGGTTCGCCCTCGCCGGCCTCGTGCTCATGCCCATCCCCCTGTTCATCGGGCTGATCGTGGGCGGCGGCCTTTCCATCATCGCCGCAGTCCTCGCGGTGATCGGCCTCCTCAAGGGACTGGCGCGCGGCGGCAAGGGCATCGCTCCCGTCGTCTTCGCCGCGATCTTCATCGCGCTGACGTGGGGCGGCATCTCGCTCGGCGGCGGCACCATCTGGTAAGTGCACCAGTCCCGTCGCGGCCGCCCAGCTTGCGTTTCGATGCCATGAGCCAGACGGACGTGGATCTAGCGCCGGGGCGGTCCAACGCGTACCGGCGGCTCGTCGCAGACGCCGCCTTTCGCTTTCGCGTGCTGACGATCGGCAATACGGCCAATGTGGTCGTCTCAGCCCTCGCTTGGGTGATGTCCATGGCTTCGGGGCCGTCGGAAGCGTGGGCATGGCTGCAGCTGCTCTTTCCTGTCGTGTGGGCGGCCGCCGGGGCTCCGATCCTCTGCGTCGGCATCACCGCATTCGCCGCCGGGATGTCGCTGCTGGCGCTGTTCAAGAGTCCACCCGGACAACGAGGGCTTGCGTGGTTGCGAGCGTTTACGGGGTGGGGTGCGGTCGTTCTGTCGCTTGCTTTTCTCCTCGGGGTGCTCCTCTTGTCGAGCCGAGCGCTGGAAACTCTCTAGGGTCCCTCCCTACTCGAGCTCAGCTGTGCCGCACCGTCATGATCACCGCTGGTGAAGGGAGCAGGCGTGGAGGTTGTCGACGGCCCGCGTCTCGAGCATCGGGGTTCGCGGCCCACGTTGGGGATCCGAATACGCACTCCGTTTCGGGGGATGCTCGCAGAACGCGATCGCCTGCTCGCCGAGCTGATCGACTGGATGACGGATCGCGGTGTCCAGCCGGCCGGTTCGTTCTATCTGCGGCTGCACACGGTCGACATGGCCGGCGAGATGGAGATCGAAGTCGGCGCCTTCGCGACAGCACCCGGTGATGAGAGGGTCACGCAAGGCGCGATGCCCGGCGGCGACTACGTCGTGCTGCGCTACATCAATCACTCGATGCGCGCGCACCGGCTCCTCTTCGAATGGGCGGAAGCGCAGCAGATCCGATTCGACATCGACGAATCGGATGTCGGCACCAGGTGGGCCGGGCGATTCGAGATCTACGTCACCGATCCGCGCACCGAGCCGCGCAAGACCCGGTGGGAGACCGAACTCGCGTTGCTCACACGCTGATGTGCGGACGAGCGGTGACCGCCTAAGCCGACGCGTCGTCGAGGAATCCGACGACCACGTCACGGACCAGGTCGGTTCGCGCGAGCCCGAAGAAATGGGTCGTGCCCGGGAACACCGCGAGCTGGGATGCCGGAACACCGACGAAATCGCCGTTCACGTCGCCGCCGCGAAGGCGCAGGAACTCGACGGCATGCTCGAGCGAGACCATGTCGGCGTCACCCACTGTGATGAGCGTCGGCGCCGCGATCGCGCGGATCTCGGCTTCGGTGCGATCCGGGAACCCGCCCGCGTAGGTCGCGCCGAGCTTGTCGAGGAGCACTTGGAGATGCTGAAGGTCGGGGTGTGGTGATTTCGCGAGATAGGCGGCTTCCATCGGCGTGCCGGCGATCATGTCGACGGTCATCCCGCCCACGGCATCCGCGTTCTCGGACCCGCGCATGCCGGACGCGGCGAACGACGTCGACGAGACGATGAGCTGCCTCACTCGTTCCGGGTGGTCGATGGCGAGGTCGAGCGCGACGGCCCCGCCGACGCTGAAACCGAAGATGTCCGCGCGCCCGATGCCGAGATGGTCGAGCACCCCCAGCACATCCTCCGCGAACGCCGCCGCCGAGAACGGCCGGTCGATGTCGTTCGTACGCCCGTGCCCCTGGAAGTCCACCGCCACGACTCCCCGCCCGACCGCGAGGTCGGGGATGAGCGCACCGAACTGCTGCTCGATGTCGAACAGACCGCCGTGGAGCAGTACCAGCGGCGTGCCGACGGCGACATCCCCGTGGACCTCGTAGTACATGCGAAGCTGCCCGAGTTCCACGTAGCCGGTCTCGGCCGTGGGACCGGAGGATGTCTGATCCGTCATGCAAGTACCGTCGCAGAGACCCGCCGGGACATCAACCTCCGCGCGGTTCCGCGCGGCTCCGCGCCTCGGCACTGCTTCAGCCCGCCGGTTCAGGTGCGCGGTGCGCGGGTCTTCGACAGAGAGAGCGCTCAGCCGGCGATCTACCTGACGCGCCGCAACCCGGTCACTTGTCGATGGAGACCATGTTGGCTTCGTCGTGTCGCTCTCCGGCAGCGGGTTCGAGCGCGGTCAGGCGGTCGGCCTGGTCCGCCGTGAGTTCCACCGTGTCGGCGGCGATGTTCTCCTCCACGCGCGCCACTCGACGAGTGCCCGGGATGGGGGCGATGTCGTCGCCGCGGGTGAGAATCCACGCCAGCGCCGTCTGCGCAGGAGTCGCGCCGATCTCAGCACCGATCGCACGGACCTCATCCACGAGGCGGAGATTGCGTTCGAAGTTCGCGCCCACGAACCGCGGGTTGGTCTTGCGCCAGTCATCGTCGGGAATGTCGGCTGCGGATCGGATCTGTCCCGTCAGCAGACCATGCCCGAGGGGCGAATAGGGGACGAAGCCGATGCCGAGCTCTCGGAGCACGGGCAGGATGTGCGCTTCCACGTCGCGAGTCCACAGCGAGTACTCGGTCTGCAGGGCTGAGACCGGCTGTACCGCATGTGCCCGGCGAATCGTAGCGGCCGACGCTTCAGAGAGGCCGAAGTGGAGCACCTTGCCTTCGGCGATCAGCTCGGCGACCGCGCTCGCGGTCTCCTCGATCGGCGTCTTCGGATCGACGCGGTGCTGGTAGTAGAGATCGATGTAGTCGGTCCCGAGGCGCCGCAGCGAACCCTCGACGGCGGCTTTCACATTCGCCGCGGCGCTGTCCGTCACGCCCGGTCCGCCGCCGGAGTGGGAGACGAGCCCGAACTTGGTGGCGATCTTCACCTGATCGCGGCGGCCACGGATGGCCTGGCCGACGATCTCCTCACTGAGGTTGGGGCCGTAGATCTCGGCGGTGTCGATGTGGGTGACGCCAAGGCCCAGTGCGCGGTGAATAGTGCGAATGGACTCGTCGTTGTCGAGGCCGCCACCGGTCGTGTACGTGCCGGCCATCGTCATGGCGCCGAGCCCGATACGGGATACTTCGAGGCTGCCGAGGTGTGCGTTCTTCATGAGGTGTTCTCCGTTCCGGACGTTCCGGGGCCCGCGAGGTGAGCATGGCCCACAGATTCGTGATGGTGAGAGTCAACGCTTCTCAGCCGGAGTCAGCGCGGCCCTACCTACAGGTGCCCCGACAGGGACCCCTTGCGTGCACCGAGTCGGCGTAGTTTCGATGGCATGGACACCTCGGACTCGATCAGCGAGTTCCTCACCACGCGGCGCGCGAAGCTCACTCCGTCGCAGGTGGGGCTGCCGGACTTCGGCGGTCGCCGCCGGGTTCCGGGATTGCGTCGGGAGGAGGTCGCGCTGGTGGCGGGTATGAGCGCGGAGTATTACAAGCGTCTCGAACGGGGTAACGCGGCCGGGGTCTCCGGAGCCGTCATCGAGGGCGTCAGCCGCGCTCTGCAACTGGATGAAGCCGAGCGCGCGCATCTGTACGACCTGATCCGCGCCGCCAACGCCGGCGCACACCCGCAGCGACGAGCAGGGGCCACCCGCAAGACGCAACTCACACCCGGCATGAGGCAGACCATCGACGCCATGTCGACGGTGCCCGTCTTCATTCAGAACGGCCGCCTTGATGCGGTCGCCACCAACCGGCTCGGGGCAGCGCTCTTCTCGGAGATGTTCGACGGCGCTCGCCCACCTGTCAACGCCGCGCGATTCATCTTCCTCGAACCGCGCGCCCAGATCTTCTACCGTGAATGGGAAGCGCAGGCCCGCCAGATCGTGGGCGTGCTCCGCGCCGAAGCGGGCCGCTCGCCGTACGATCGCCAGTTGACGGACCTGGTCGGCGAGCTGTCCACCCGCAGCGAACTATTCCGAAAGCTGTGGGGAGCCCACGACGTCCGCGAGCACCGCACCGGGCTCAAACTCGTCCACCATCCCGCGGTCGGCGACCTGGACCTCACCTTCCAGGCGATGGACCTCGCCTCCGACCGCGGGCTCCAGATGGTCGTCTTCTCGGCTGAAGCAGGATCAGCCAGCCAAGAACGCCTGCAACTCCTCGCGAATATGGCCGAAACGGCCGTGCCGAACGCGCACGTCTAGGTAGCGCCCGTCGAAACGCGACCCGAGCGCTTCAGCGCCTGGTTATCGTTGCTCGAGTGATCAGTGATAGCCGGTTGCGAGAGATGACAGACCAACTCGTCGGCGTGCGGGGCGTGCGGGCAGTGGCTCTGGGTGGGAGCCGCGCCCGCGGAACTCACCGTCCGGACTCGGATGTCGATCTCGGCCTCTATTACGACCGGGGATCGCTCGATGTCGATGCTCTCGCGGCTCTCGCACGACGCTGGGTCGGGGGTCGAGTCGACATCGCGCCGCCCGGAGATTGGGGGCCGTGGGTCGACGGCGGCGCGTGGCTTTCGGTCGACGGCGTGGACGTGGACTGGATTCTGCGCGATGTCGACCGCGTCCTCGAACAGTGTCAGCGCGCACGGGCGGGGGAGTTCGCGTTCTTCGCGCAGCCTGGTCACCCCTTCGGCTTCCTCGACGTCGCTTACGCCGGCGAAGTGGCGAATGCCATGCCACTCGAGGATCCGGACGCCATCCTGGCGGGCATGAGGGCACTGCTCACGCCCTTTCCCGCGGCGCTGCGATCAGCGTTACTCCGCAACCTCTGGCAGGTGGACTTTCTGCTGGACGGCGCGGCGAAGGGGGCGAAGCGAGGTGACGTCGCCTACGTGGCGCTCTGCGCGTCTCACGCCGTGATGCTCATCGCGCATGCGTGGCATGGCGCGGCCGGCGAGTGGGCGGTCAACGAGAAGGGACTCGTTCTCAACGTCGACCGTCTCACGATCGACTCCCGAGGATTCACGGGTTCTGCAACGGCCATCCTCCAGAATCTGGGGAGTGAACCCGCTCAACTCGCCCTCGCCATTCACGAGCTCCGCGAGCTTCCCCGGCCCGACTCCGCGGCTCGGTGACCGACCCGCCTCCGTCCGAGAATTCACGCTCCGGACCCTCGCCAGCGCATGGGGCGGCGCAATAGGATCACAGCACCCTGACCTAGAGTCCGGAAGCGACCGACCGGCCGTTCTCGGAGATCAATTGAAGGAGAGATCCATGGGTACGCAGAACCTCGCACTGGTAGTCGGCTCGTACGACGACACGGCCTCCGCGGCGGACGACTACCAAGCCCTCCGCAGCGGCCAGGACGCCGGCGGGTACGAGATCATCGGCGCCGTGGTGCTCGTCCGCGACAAGGACGGCAAAGTCGAAGTGAGGGAGCATGGCGACAAGTCCGTAGGACGCGGCGCGGCCTGGGGCGCTGGCGCCGGAGTGGTGGTCGGCCTGTTCGCGCCGCCGCTGCTGGCGGCCACCGCGGTCGGCGCCGGCATCGGTGCGATCCTCGGGAAGATCAAGAAGAACCGCGAGGAGAAGCAGTTCGGCGTCGATGTCGACGAGTACCTCGCGCCCGGGACCTCCGCCGTCGTGGCGGTCGTCGACGACAAGTGGGCCGACAACGTCGAGAAGGCCCTGACCAGGGCCGACAAGCGCATCAGCAAAGCGATCGACTCCGACGATTACGAGAAGCTGCGCAAGGCGATCGAGGAGTCGGCGGACGACGTCGTCGAGCAGATCAACTCCTGACTGCTGTTGAAGAGGCCCGGCGCGAGCGCCGGGCCTCTCTGTCGCCGCCTACGTGAGAAGCGCGACAATGGGAGGTGTTCGCGCACCGACTTCGACCACGTGACAGGAGGAGCGCGCCCGGCTCGGTAGAGTGCGTTCCATGACGACGGACGTGAGCCTCTACATCGGCCCGGAGACGGTTTACAAGAAGTTCCGGTTCACCGATGCGAAGGCGTGGCAAGCCGTTCACTCGCAGATCCTCGCTGCCATGAACGCGGGCAAGGGCACGATCGAGATCGCGTGGAAGGGCGACAAGATCGTCTACGTGTACAGCCCGTATCTCATGGTGACGTGGGTCGAGAAGGGCACGGAGTAGCAGCAGCCGCGGTCGCGTCGGCCGTTACGCCGGCTCGGTGGCGCGGATGAGGCCGCAGTTCACGCACGACCACGCGACGAGAAAGCGCTCGTCGTCGAGGATCTCGAAGCTCAGGGGATCGCCGCAGGTCGGGCAGACTCTCGGGTCCACAGCATCCGACGTCATTCCGTCAGCTTACGGACCCGCGCCGCGGCCCGGGTCGTCGGGGCCGAAGCTCTCACGGGCTAGCCGCAGTTCGGACGGCAGCCGCGCTGGGTGACGGCGTCGACCAGTACCGTGCCGATGTCGGTCGGCTGCAGCGCCTGATACGCCGCACCGTCGGTGGCCGCGGCGATCTGCTCCAGGGCGGCCTGGTCGGTGTCGGGCCCGTAGCCGATCGCGATGACGGCGACCGGTTTCGCGGGATCCCGCAGCGCCTCGAGCTGCGTGAGCAGGCCCGGCAGGTCGAGGCCGTCATCGTCCTCGTTGTACCCGTCGGTATTGAGCAGGACCAGGTTGATCTGACCCGGGACATACGCGTCGCGCATGTACTGCACCGCTGCCAGCACGCTGTCGTACAGCCCCGTCCCGCCGCCCACGAGGCTGTCGAGCCCGTTCGCCGTGTCGATCGTGCGCTGTTTGTGAGCCGGATCGCCCAGCGGACCGAACGGGACGATCTCCTGCCAGTCCTGGCCGCCGATCCGCCGGCTGGAGAACACCCACGTGGCAAGAGACGAGTCGGGCGAGAGGGAGTTGACGGCGCGGACCGCGGCCTGTTCGAACAGGTCGATGCGCCGCATGTCGGCGGTCGCCGGCTGGAGCATGGAGCCCGAGACATCGTTGAGGGAGAGCATCCGCGACGGCGCAGTGAGCACCTGCCAGGTGCGGAGCACCTCTGCCTGGTTCGCGCCGTCGCTCGGCTCGGCCGCTGCATCGGGGGCCTCGGCAGCTTCCGGGGTGGAGCCCGGAGCGTTGCCCTCCGCGTCCCGCAGTCCGTATTCGGCGAGCTGGTCTCCGGCGTCCGTGATGGCAGCGGCGAGTGCATCCACAGCCATGAGCGTGTCGCCCGACGCTTCGGCGAGCGTCACGAGCGGCACGCTCACCTCCGGCTTCACGTCGGCGGGGTAGACCGGCACGAGGGGCGCCGCCGCGTCATCGCCCTGCTCGAGCACCGCCTGTTCGGTCGTCACGGCGATCGTCGGCGTCGTTGCGGCCGAGGCCGTGGCGAGTGCGTCGGTCGTGGTGGGGACGACGCCGGTGTCGAGCGCGAGCGCGAGCGCGGTGAACGACCGCGCGTCTCCACCGAGCGCCGTCTGCAGAGCCAGCAGCGCGGCGGAGCTCGCAGCGACCGTCGCGGGGTCCGGCAGTACGGCGGCGACAGTCCGCCCGGCGAGGCTCGCGAAGCCCGCGCCCTCGGTCTGCAGCGCGGTCGCGGTGGGCTCGGTGGCCGCGAAGACGACCGGGGTGGTGGCCACGGTGGCTCCGACCACGAGGTCTGCCGCGTCGACGCCCGTCAGTTCCGCCTGGCCGGTCACCCGCGCCGGCCACATCGCGGAATCGGGAACCCAGACGTCGAAGTCCGGCGCCGATCCCGCGGCCAGCGCGGCCGCCGTGACGGCACTGTCCTCGGCACGGACCGTGACGTCCGGGCAGTTCGACCCGGACCCCGGCAGGTCGGCGACGATCGCCTCGAGCGCCTCGGCGACCGCGGGATCCGCGGTGACGCGAAGACCCGACGGCAGACACTCGTCAGCCGACGGGGGCGCTGTCTGGGGTTCATCCGCGGCTCCGCGCAGGAACAGGATGCCGAGCACGACGGCGATCGCGACGGCCAGCGACAGGATGACGGCCAGGAGGATCAGTGAGCGCTTCCGGTGCTGCGCGGCACGAGCGGCCGCGCGTGTGGGGATGTTCTCGCCGGCGGGCGTGTTCGGCTGCATTCGAACCACTGCACTCCGATGGACGGCGGGCGGGGGCCCGCTTGGGGGATACGACGTCGTATCGAGAGATACGGCATCGTACGTCGGGGGACTTCAGTGGAGTCTAGGCGACGGCGGAGGAGGGCCGAAAGGCACTGCGCGCCCAGTGGCCCGCGCTTCCCGGCACGACGCGTCGGTCGGGCGCGATGGGCGCAGTCCCGCGGCGATGGACCCCGCAGTGCGCCGCCCGGTGCGTGCTGTGCCGCTAGCCCAGGTGCCTGCCGAGAGCCTCGAGGAGGCCGCGCGTGCCTTCCTCTCGGTTGGGCGCGTCGGCCCAGAACTGGTCGAAGAAGACTCCGTGCTCGGCATGGGTGAGCCGGGTGCCCTCGGGGATCTGCTCGAACTCGAACGCCGCCACAGACGTCGACATGTGGGCCCCGTCCAGCCACATGTCGTAGGTCGTGACGATGCGGACGTGCTCGACAATGTCGGTGTAGACGGCCTCATACCGAGACACCGGCCCACCGTGGAACTGCGCCTCATCGATATCGCGCCCGCCGACTCGGAAGTCGAACGCCCACTCCCGGGGCTCGAAGGCGTCGCCGTCTCCGATCCAGTTGCGCTTCTGCTCTTCGTCGGCGAAGGCGCGCCAGACTCTTTCGACAGGAACGGGATAGTCGCGCGTGAGCGTGAACCCGGCGTGGGCGAGTCGCCGCTCGATCGTCATCGCCGTGCCTCTCGGGTGAAGGTGACGTGGATCGTGCCGCTCTCGGCGACCTCGGTCCGAACCGCGTGCGTGTGCTCGAGGCCGCGGAGGTCGTCCCAGACACGGTTGCCCCGGCCGAGCACGATGGGTGCGATCGCAACGTGCAGGTCGTCGACGAGCCCGGCGCGAAGGAACTCCTGGGCGGTGCGCACACCCCCGCCCACCCGGATGTCGCGACCGCCGGCCGCGGCGGTCGCCTCCGCGAGCACGTCCTCGAGGGCGCCGCTGCGGAAGTGGAACGTCGTGCCGCCGTCCATCGCGATCGACGGGCGGGGCGCCGCGTGGGTCAGCACGTAGACCGGGTAGCCGAACGGCGGCTCGTCGCCCCACCACCCCTTCCACTCCGGGTCGTCGGGATTCGCGTGCAGACCGAACATGGCTGCGCCCATGATCTCGGCGCCGACACCTGAGAAGTACGCGGAGGCATACGCCTCGTCGATGCCGGTCGTTCCTGCGCCGCTGGTGTCGCCGAGGACCTTCTGCCGGAACGTGCGCGTCGCTCCGTATGCCGCCGTGAGCGGTCCCCAGTCCTCGCCCATGGGATTGCCAGCGGACGGATCGGGCGCGGCGGTGTAGCCATCGAGCGATGAGAACAGGCCGATGCGAACTCGGGTCATTGCGAGGTCTCCTTGGTGATTGCGCGGGCGAGATGGATGCCGAGGCGGTCTGCCTGACGCTCGGCGGGCGTGCGCTGCTCGCCGAGCCACAGATGGAGCACGTCGAGCGAGCCTGGTCGCAGGCTCACGGTGCGGACTCGTCCCTGCTTGTTCGACGTGACGACTCCCGCGTCCTCGAGGATGCGCAGGTGCTGCAGCAGCGACGGCAGCGTCATCGAGACCAGTCCCAGGAGGTCGGACACGACCGCCGGAGACTTCGCGAGGCGCTCCACCACCGTCCGTCGCGTCGGATCCGCGAGCGCGCGCAGCACCGCATCCAACTCGTCGGAATAGTTAGGCATATGCCTAACTATTCCGCGCCGGAGGCGGCACGTCAAGAGAAGGAGATGAGCGGATGCCGCGGGCCGCGGCATCCGCTCACCCGACGTCCGCGGTCTGCGCCATGATGGGCGCATGATCCGCACGCCCTCTCCCGCGGCCGGAGCTTCCCGCGGCACAGGTCCGGTCTCGGCGCTGCGCAGCGAACGGCTGCGGTCGCATCGACTGAGCGCTCCGGCGTCGACCGTCGCTGAGGCGGCGCGCCACATGCTGGCCACGCAGGGGCAGGAGTTCTGGGGAGGGCGCTGGGCGATCGCGGCGCGTACGACCGGCCGCACCACCATCCGCGATGTCGACGCCGCGTTCGAGCGCGGCGAGATCGTGCGGTCGTGGACGATGCGCGGCACGATCCACGTCATCCCGGCAGAGGACCTGGCGTGGGTGCTCTCGATCACAGCGGAGCGGCAGCACCGCCAGGCTGCGGCGGTGCACCGGGCCGAACGCATCGACGCGTCGGAGGTGGACCGCGCCGAGACGGCGGTGCGCGCCGCCCTAGGCGGTGGCAATCGCCTCGCGCGCAAGGAGATCTTCGAGGTTCTCGAGCAGGCCGGCGTGTCGACGGTCAAGCAGCGCGGCTACCACCTGCTCGTCGCGATGTCGCTGCGCGGCGTCATCTGCCAGGGACCCGTCGTGCCCCGCGAGAGCGGCCCAAGCCGCGAGCAGTACTTCGTGCTCCTCGACGAATGGGTGCGCGAGCCTGCGACTCCCGCTGATCCGCTGAGCGAGTACTTCGTCCGCTACATCGCCTCGCACGGGCCTGCCGGCGCGCGCGACTTCGCATGGTGGTCCTCACTGCCACTCGGGACCGCCCGCACGGCGGCGGAGGCGGCATCCGATCGCCTTCTCGTCGTCGGCGACGAACCCGAGCCGCAGTACGTCGTGGCCGGCGCGCGGCCGCGGCGCAACCCGGCGGCGCCCGAGGTCGTCGCCCTCCCGCCGTTCGAGGAGTACTACATCTCGTACGCAGATCGCACGGTGGCCTGCGCGCCGGAGTTTCTCACGGCGATCGGTCCGTCGATGAACGGGATCGTGCGGCCCATCATCGTCGCCCGCGGCGAGATCGTCGGCGTGTGGACCCATTCGGTCGCGGTCGGCCGCCACGCCGATGATCCCGTTCCCGAGCTGTTCACGACGGATGCTGCCACCGACGCGGAAGTCGCCGCCGCACTGGACCGCTACCGCGACTTCATCACGGCCTGACGGCAGAGCGTGATCAACCGGGCTCCGCACCGAGTCGTGGGGCGAGGACGCAACGAGCGAGACGGAATCCGTGGCACTCAGGCGTGGCGGTCGAGGAAGTCGTAGACCTCGTTGTCGTCCACGCCGGGGAAGGCGCCGCGGGGGAGCGGCGAGAACATCTGCATGTGCACGCGCGCGCTCGGCCAGGCCTTGCCCGACCAGCGCTCGGAGACGTCGGAGGCGACGCGGCGGCAGCACGACTCGTCCGGGCAGGTGGAGGTGGCGCGCTTCTGCGTCTCGCGTCCGCGGAACCAGCGCGCGTCGTCGAACGGCACGCCCACGGTGATGGAGAACTCGCCGTCGGACGTGCTGCCCGTCTGCGTGGAGCACCAGTACGTGCCGGCAGGGGTGTCGGTGTACTGGTAGTGCTCGGTGGTGCGGTTCTGCTCCGAGAAGGCGGCGCGCGCCGAGAACCTGCGGCAGGCGATCTGCCCGTCGACGGCGCCGGTCACGTCCATGGGCAGCGGCAGGTCGTCGTTCTCGTACACCCTGGTGATCGCGCCCGACCCGTCGACCCGGAGGAAGTGCAGACGGATGCCGAGGTGCTGCGTGGCGAGATTCGTCAGCCGCATCCCCGCAGCCTCGTGCGTCACGCCGAACGCGTCGCGGAAGTCCTCCACCGCGAGGTTGCGGTCCTTCTTGGCCTGCTGCAGGAACCCGACCGACGCGGTCTCGGGCATGAGGCAGCACGCGGCGTAGTAGTTGATCTCGAGTCGCTGCTGCAGGAAGTCGGCGTAGTCGGTGGGCCGTTTGTGGCCGAGCAGCCGGTGCGCCATCGCCTGCAGCGCCATCGACCGCAGGCCGTGACCGCCGGGGATGGATGCCGGGGGCAGATAGATGCGGCCGTGCTCGAGGTCGGTCACCGAGCGGGTCGAGTGCGGCAGGTCGTTGACGTAGAGGAGCTCGAAACCGAGTTTCTCGGCCATGATGCTGACGGTGCGGTGGGTGAGGGCGCCCGAGACGTGCCCGGCGGCCTTGAGCTGCTTCTCGGCGAGCTTCTCGATGTCGGGCAGGTAGTTGTCGCGGTCGCGCATCATGAGCCGCAGCTCCGTGTTGGCCCGACGCGCCTCTTCCGGGGTCGCGATCGCCTCGCGCTCACGGCGCTGCAGCTCGCGGTGCAGGCCCAGGATCGACTCGATCGTGTCGTCGCTCATGCCCTTCGAGACCTTGATCGGCGGGACGCCCAGCTGACGGAAGACCGAGCTGGTCTGAGCGCGCTCGAGCTCGATCTCGAGCGCCGCACGACGATTCGGCGGCTCGGTCGACAGCAGGTCGCCGACATCCACGCCGGTCGCCGTCGCGATCGCCTGCAGTAGAGAGAGCTTCGGCTCGCGCTTGCCGTTCTCGATGAGGCTGAGCTGACTCCCGGCGACGCCGACCACGGCTCCCAGCTCATCGAGCGTGTAGCCATGGGCGAGACGCTGATGACGGATGCGGTGGCCCAGAGTCGACAGTTCGAGGGAGGTCGGCGGCATTCCTTGATGCTAGCGAAAGAATTGCAACTTTTGACACCAGATTTCGTGGGAAGAGGCATCCATCACGGCCGAAAGTAGAGGAAGAGCACGAATCTGCATCGTCGAAACCATCTGACGGTCGAATCAACGAGGAGCGACACCATGGCCCTTGCCGACATCTTCACCCGGACTGAAGGCGCTGGATCCGCACGTCCCACCGGCGCCCCCAGCGGCACCGTGCGGACGTATGGCGAACTGCCGACCGTTCAGGGCGAGGGCATGGTGGCACTGCGCGCCTGGGTCGACGAGATCGCCGCGCTCACCCGTCCTGCGCGGGTGCACTGGGTCGAAGGCTCTCGCGCCGAGAACGACGCGCTGCTGCGCGAGATGGTGGACGAGGGCAAGCTCATCAAGCTCAACCCCGAGTGGCGCCCCGGCTCGTACCTCGCGCGCTCCCACCCCAGCGACGTCGCCCGCACCGAGGCGCGCACCTTCATCGCCTCCGAGCGCGAAGAGGACGCCGGCCCGACCAACAACTGGGCCGCGCCCGACGAGATCCGTGCCACGATCACGCCGCTCTTCGAGGGGTCGATGGTCGGCCGCACGATGTACGTCGTGCCGTTCTCGATGGGCCCGGTCGGCGGTCCGCTGTCGCACATCGGCGTGCAGGTCACCGACAGCGCCTACGCCGTCACCTCGATCGGCATCATGACGCGCGTGGGCACCGAGGTGCTGCGCGAGATCGCCGGCGGCGCCCCGTGGGTGAAGACGGTGCACTCCGTCGGCGCTCCGCTGCAGCCGGGCGAGAAGGATGTCGCGTGGCCCTGCAACGACGAGAAGTACATCGTGCACTTCCCCGACACCCTCGAGGTGTGGTCGTACGGATCGGGCTACGGCGGCAACGCGATCCTCGCCAAGAAGTGCTTCGCCCTGCGAATCGCCTCGGTGATCGGCCGCAACGAGGGGTGGCTGGCCGAGCACATGCTGCTCATCCGCGTGATCGACCCCGCCGGGCGCGCGTACCACCTGGCCGCCGCCTTCCCGTCGGCGTGCGGCAAGACGAACCTCGCGATGCTCCGCCCGACGATCCCGGGCTGGCGCGTCGAGACCCTCGGCGACGACATCGCATGGCTGCGTCCGGGTGAGGACGGCCGCCTCTGGGCGATCAACCCCGAGGCGGGCTTCTTCGGCGTGGCGCCGGGCACCGGCGCCTCCACCAACGTGACGGCCGTCGAGACGCTCTGGGGCAACACGATCTTCACCAATGTCGCGCTCCGGCCCGACGGCGACGTCTGGTGGGAGGGCCTCACCGACGACCCGCCGGCAGAGCTCACCGACTGGGAGGGCAAGCCCTGGACGCCGGCATCCGGTCGTCCCGCCGCCCACCCGAACTCGCGCTTCACCGTCGCCGCCGCGCAGTGCCCGCAGATCGCGGACGACTGGGATGCCCCGCAGGGCGTGCCGCTCGACGCCATCCTGTTCGGCGGGCGGCGCGCCACCAACGTGCCGCTCGTCGTCGAGGCGACCGACTGGACGCACGGCGTGTTCATGGGCTCGAACGTGTCGTCCGAGCGCACCGCCGCCGCCGAGGGCACCGTCGGAGAGCTCCGTCGCGATCCGTTCGCGATGCTCCCCTTCTGCGGCTACAACATGGCCGACTACTTCGCGCACTGGCTCAAGGTCGGGCAGAAGCTGCGGTTCGACCGTGCGCCCCGCATCTTCCAGGTGAACTGGTTCCGCAAGGGCTCGGACGGCCGCTTCCTGTGGCCCGGGTTCGGCGACAACTCGCGCGTGATCGACTGGATCATCCGCCGCATCGAGGGTGAGGTCGGCGCCGTCGAGAGCCCGATCGGACGCCTGCCGCGCTCGGAGGACCTGGACATCTCGGACCTGGATGTCTCACAGGACGACCTCGACGAGCTGTTCGCGGTCGACCCGCAGCTGTGGCTGCAGGAGGCCGACCTCACCGAGGAGTTCTACCGCACCTTCGAGGGCCGCGTTCCGGCGCCGCTGTGGGCCGAGCTGGCCGCGCTGCGGTACCGCCTGCAGCGCGCCTGATCCCAGACCGGCGCCCGCTTCGTCTTCTTGGCAGAACGGGCGGGCGCCTGCACGACCCGGGGCATTTCCTGCCCACCGGTCGCAGCGGATGCCCCGGCCTCACTTGTGCGGTGGCCGGGGCATCCGTCATCGGTGCCCGCGCTCAGACCAGCAGCTGGTGCTTGGCGAGGTCGCGGTACAGCGGCGTGGTCTGCACGAGCTCGGAGTGCGTGCCCTGGCCGACGACCCGGCCGTGATCCATCACGACGATGTGGTCGCTGTCGACGACGGTCGAGAGGCGGTGCGCGATCACGATGAGCGTGCGGCCCGCGGCCACCGCGTCGATCGCCTCGCGCATACGCTGCTCGTTGAGCCCGTCGAGCGACGACGTCGACTCGTCGAGCAGCAGGATCGGGGGAGCGGCCAGCAGCGCCCGCGCGATCGCGAGGCGCTGGCGCTCACCGCCCGAGAGCATGACGCCGGCCTCGCCGACCGGCGCATCGACGCCGAGCGGGTTGCGGTCGAGGACGTCGCCGAGGTTCACGGCGCGCAGCACCGCCTCGCACTCGGGATCGGATGCCCCGGGCGAAGCGAGACGCAGATTGTCGCCGATCGTGCCGGCCAGCGTCGGGGCGTCCTGCTCGACATAGCCGAGCTGCGCACGCAGCGCGTCGCGGTCCAGCGCCCGCACGTCGGTGCCGTCCAGGAGGATCGCACCGTCCGTCGGGTCGTAGAAGCGCTCGATGAGCGCCAGGGTCGTGCTCTTGCCGGCGCCGGAGGGCCCGACGAGGGCGACGCGCGCGCCGCGCGGCACCGAGAACGACACGCCCCGGAGCACGTCGGCATCCGCGGAGCGCGAAGTCGCGGCATCCGCCCGTCCGTCGCCGTCCGCGGTCGCACCGGCGTCGCTGACGACGATGGTGGAGGTGTCGACATGGGCGTTCTCGAGCACCGCGCGCGCCTCGGACTCGGCCTTGCGACGAGCCTCGACGACGTTCTCGGGGTACCGGAACCGCACATCGCGGAACTCGATCGCCGCCGTGGCGCCGTCTGCCGGTCGCTGAGTCTGTCCGAGGGCCGACGCAGCGGCGACACGCGCGGCGACGGCGTCGTCGTCCTGCGACTCGGTCGGAAGATCCAGCACCTCCTGGATGCGGCCGAGCGCGCCGAGCGCCTGGCTCACCGACGTGATCGCGCCGAAGAACGAGCCGAGCGGGGCGATGAGCATGAACAGGAACATGATGAAGGTCACGAGGCTGGCGATCGAGAGCGCCCCGGTCGCGACGCGGAAGCCGCCGAGGCCGATCACGACGAGCAGCGAGACCTGCAGGGCGATGCCGGCGATCGGCACGACGAGCGCCGACACCTTGGCGATGCGGACGCCCACGGTGTAGGCATCCGTCGCCTGCGCGGTGACCGACTCGACCTCGCGCTCCGTCGCGCCCGACGCGCGCACGGTGCGGATCGACCCCACCGCGCGCTCGACGCCAGAGGCGAGTGCGCCCACCTTCTCCTGCTGCTCGGTGGACGCGGTGCGGATGCGGCCGCTGAGGGCCGTGACTCCGAGCACCGAGATGCCGATCACGAGCACGATGATGCCGAGCAGCACCGGATCGATGACCGCCATCGCGATCAGCGCGCCGGCGAACAGCAGCGCGTTGCCGACGGAGTCGGCGAGGCCCTGGGTGAGCGCCGAATAGAGGAGGGTCGTGTCGCTGCCGACGCGCGAGACGATGTCGCCGGTGCGACGGGCGTCGAACTCGCTGATCGGCAGATGCAGGATGCGGGCGATGAGCCGGCGCCGGCTCGAGTACACGACGGCGGTGCCGGTGCGCTGCAGCAGATAGTGCTGCCAGCCCGAGATGAGGGACGAGAGCACCACGAACCCGACGAGCGCCCAGATCAGCAGGCCGAGGTCGAGGTTCTCCTGCACCCGCGTGATGACTTCACCGACCAGCAGCGGCTGCACCAGCGACGTACCCGCGCTCAGGATGCTGAGCACGACCACCACGGCGAGGGTGCGCTTGTGCTCGAAGAGGTACGGCAGCAGCTGTCCGAAGCTGGCGCGGGGACCCTCGTCGGTCTTGCCGCGACGTCCGCGGCCGCGCGCGGCGCGAGGGGCGGGCGCCGCAGGTGCGGCGGCGGGGGCTTCGTCGAGTTCGGCGGAGGGCATGGGTGTACCTCGTTCGTGAAAGGGGCTTACCTTCGACCGTACTTCTTGTGGACGGCCTGTCTGCTCACGCCCAGGGCGCTCGCGATCGCCTGCCACGAGAAGCCGAGGTTGCGGGCCTTCCGCACCTGCACCTCCTCGGCGCGCGCTAGCTCGCGGCGCACCTCGGCGAGACGGTGCAGCTCGGCGAGCGGCTCGCGTGCGTCCGCGGCGCCGATCAGGGTGCGCAGGTCGTCTCCGCTCATCGCGTCGCCTCCCGTGGTGGCCGCCCATCGGACGATGAGCGGCCGGATCACGGATGCCGCGGCTGCGGCATCCGTCGTCAACCGTAGTTGACGCTCGAGCATCTGTCAACGTGCATTGACACTCCTGGCCCCACCGGGTCCGCTTGCCCGCCTCGCCCGCCTTGCCCGCCTCACCATCCCTGTTCACTTGCGCTAGATGTACACCGCGCTGGGCGTGTCGCGTACGTTTAGCGCAAGTCAACAGGTGCGGCGGGGGAGGTGCCGACGCTGTGCGGTGTCCGAACCGGGCGTTAGGGTAGTCCGGTGCCTGCGCCCGTGATCACCGCCGAGAACCTCGTCAAGGCCTACAAGGTCAAGGGGAAGCCCGACTTCCTCGCCGTCGACGGACTGTCGTTCGAGGTGGCGCCCGGCGAGTCGTTCGGCCTCCTCGGTCCGAACGGCGCCGGCAAGTCCACGACGATGAAGATGGTCGGCGCCGTCTCGACGCGCAGCAGCGGTGAGCTGTCGATCCTCGGGCTCGACCCCGACCGGTACGGCCCCGAGATCCGTTCGCGTCTCGGGGTGGTGCCCCAGCAGGACAACCTCGACGGCGAGCTCAACGCGCGCGAGAACCTCTACATCTACGGCCGCTACTTCGGCCTTCCCGGCAAGGTGTGCCACCAGAAGGCCGACGAGCTGCTCGCGTTCGCCCAGCTCGAAGACAAGGCGAAGAGCAAGGTCGAACAGCTCTCGGGCGGCATGAAGCGGCGCCTGACGATCGCGCGCGGCCTGATCAACGACCCGCGCATCCTGCTGCTCGACGAGCCGACCACCGGCCTCGACCCGCAGGCGCGCCACGTGCTGTGGGACCGCCTGTTCCGCCTCAAAGAGCGCGGCACGACCCTCGTGCTCACGACGCACTACATGGACGAGGCCGAGCAGCTCTGCGACCGGCTCATCGTCGTCGACAAGGGCCGCATCATGGCCGAGGGGACCCCCGCGTCGCTCATCCGGGAGCACTCCAGCCGCGAGGTGCTGGAGGTGCGCTTCGGCTCGGACCGCAACGAGCAGGTGGCGCCGCAGCTCGAGGGCATCGGCGAGCGCGTCGAGGTGCTGCCCGACCGCATCCTGGTCTACACCCGCGACGGCGAGGCGGCGCTCGAAGCCGTGACGCAGCGCGGCCTCACCCCGATCACGTCGCTCGTGCGGCGCTCCAGCCTCGAGGACGTGTTCCTGCGCCTCACCGGAAGGTCGCTGATCGAATGACCGCGGTACCCGAAGACGCTCACCCGTCGGGGGAGCCGGTGGAATCACGGATGCCGCTTCCCGGTGCGTCCGGCCGGCCCGGCGCGTCCGGCGGGCACGCATCGGCGACCGTCACGCAGCTGTCGCTCGACGAGCTGCGCGCCGAAGCGATGCAGTGGGGCCGCAAGCCCCGCGCGTTCGGGACGTTCTACGTCACCGAGCACATGGTGCGGGCGATGCGCGCCTACGGCTGGACCATCGTGGTCGGCGCCCTCGGGCAGCCGATCCTCTACCTGCTGGGTCTCGCCGTCGGCCTCGCGGCGCTCATCGACGCGCCCATCGTGCAGAACGGCGTCGAGGTGTCGTACCTCGTCTTCGTGGCGCCGGCCCTGCTCATGACGGCGGCGATCTCGGTGGCGTCCGAGGAGTTCTCGTACCCGGTGATCGCCGGGTTCAAGTGGCGCCGCTACTTCTTCGGCTTCAGTGCCACGGGCCTGTCGCCGGGCCAGATCGCCGGCGGCGTCGTGACCGGGGCGTCCGCGCGCATCGTGGTCGTCGTCCTCGCCTACTACCTGTTCCTCTGGCTGTTCCAGGCGGTGCCCGACCCGGCGACGGGCTGGCTCACCATTCCCATCGGCCTGCTCGCGGGCCTCGCCTTCGGCATCCCGTACATGGCGTACTCCGCGTCGATCACCGACGACAAGGGCCAGGTCGCCATGGTGCAGCGCTTCATCTTCATGCCCATGTTCCTGTTCTCCGGCACCTTCTACCCGCTGGACACGCTGCCGCTGTGGCTGCAGTGGATCGGATGGGTCTCGCCGCTGTGGCACGCGACCGAGCTCGGGCGCATCGCCACCTACGGCATGCCTGCCGAGCCGTTCGCCGTCGTGATCCACATCACCTACCTGCTCGTGCTGTCGATCGGTGCGTACCTGATCGGGCGGCGGGTCTTCCAGAGGAGGCTCGGCGAATGAGCGTCGCGACCGGAACCGAGACCGCCGTCAGGCGTGCCGGCGGCGTGCGCGCGCTGTGGGCGGGCAACCCGCAAGCCGTCGTGCAGCGCGGTGTCATCGCGGCGCGCTCCTCGAGCTGGGGCGTGGTGCTGTCGGGCTTCTTCGAGCCGGTGTTCTATCTCGCCTCGATGGGGATCGGCCTGGGCGCCCTCATCGGCGACGTGCAGACCTCGAGCGGGATCGAGGTGCCGTATGCGGCCTTCATCGCGCCCGCCCTGCTCGCCGTCTCGGCGATGAACGGCGCGATCTACGACTCCACGTGGAACGTGTTCTTCCGGCTCAACTACGGCAAGCTCTACGAGGGCATGCTGGCCACCTCGCTCGGCCCGCTGGACGTCGCCCTCGGCGAGATCCTCTACGCGCTGCTGCGCGGACTGCTCTACGCGACCGGGTTCATGGTCATCATGCAGATCCTGGGGCTCAACCTGGCGTGGACCGCGATCCTGGCGCTTCCGGCGGTGATGCTCATCGCCTTCGGCTTCGCCAGCGTCGGCATGGCGGTCACGAGCTACATGAAGACGTTCCAGCAGATGGACTGGATCAACTTCGTGCTGCTGCCGATGTTCCTGTTCTCGGCGACGCTGTACCCGATCACGATCTACCCCGAGTGGGTGCAGCACATCATCATGGCGTTCCCGCTGTGGCACGGGGTCGAGCTGGTGCGCGGACTGACCACCGGCATCCTGACCCCCGCCATGTGGTGGCACGTGCTCTACTACGTCGTCATGATCGCGATCGGCCTGGTGTTCACGACGAAGCGCCTGCGCGTGCTGTTCCTCGACTGACACCGTTCCGCGCAACGCAAGATGCCGCAGCCCATACCGGCTGCGGCATCTCGCGTTCGTAGGGCTGAGGGTCAGAGCGAGCCGGTCGCTCCCACACCCAGGTCGGCGTCGTAGTCGATGTCCTTCGTCTCGGGCGCCAGGATCAGCGCGATGAAGGTGAGCACGCTCATCGCCGACAGGTAGAGGCCGACCAGCACCGGGCTTCCGCCCGCCGACGCCCACAGCCACACCGCGACGATCGGCGCGAGCGCGGCGCCCAGGATCGACGACACGTTGTACGAGATGGCCGAGCCGGAGTACCGCACGTTCGTCGGGAAGAGCTCCGGGAGCACCGCGCCCATCGGGCCGAAGGTCGAGCCCATCAGCATGAAGCCGAACACCAGGAACGCCTGGACGAGCGCGCCGGTGAACTTCGGGTCGACCTGCGGCAGCAGGAAGATGTTGAAGGTCAGGCCGAACACGATGATGAGTCCGGTCACCCACAGCAGCAGGCGTCGTCGCCCGATCGCGTCGGCGATCGGGCCCGACAGCAGCGTGAAGATGCCGAAGAACACCACGCCGATGATCTGCATCACCACGAAGTCGGTGTAGCCGAAGCCGAGGCCCGGGTAGAACTGGGCCGCGAACGCGGAGGCGTCGAACGGGTTGCCCGCCGCTTCTGCGGCGGCCTGGGCGGCGGCGGAGGCCGTCTCGAGGTCGGCCGCCTTGGTGCCGTACGAGAGGGTGAAGTTCGTCATCAGGTAGAACAGCACGTACGTCGCCAGCATGATGAACGTGCCGAGGATCAGGTGCCACCAGTGGTGGCGGAGCACGGTGCCGAGCGGGAACTTGCGGATCGCGCCCTTCTCCTCCGCTTTCACGAACGTCTCGGACTCGACGAGGCGCAGTCGCACCCACAGGCCGATGATGACCATGACGGCCGAGAACAGGAACGGCACGCGCCAGCCCCACGCCAGGAACTCCTCCGACCGCTGCCCGGCGCCGTCGGGGTGGGGGAGCAGGTAGTTGATGGCGAGGAACACCGAGTTCGCGATGATGAAGCCGAGGGGCGCTCCGAGCTGGGGGAACGTGCCGTACCAGGCGCGCTTGCCCTTCGGGGCGTTCTCGGTCGCGACGAGTGCGGCACCCGACCACTCGCCGCCGAGCGCGAAGCCCTGCGCGAGGCGCAGCACGAGCAGCAGCACGGCCGCCCACACGCCGATCTCGTTGTAGGTGGGCAGGCACCCGATGAGGAAGGTCGCGATACCCATCGTGAGGAGCGAGGCGACCAGTGTGGCCTTGCGGCCGAAGCGATCGCCGAAGTGACCGAAGACGATCGCACCCAGCGGGCGGGCGACCATGGCCGCACCAAACACGCTGAACGAGAGCAGCAGCGACGTGGTGTCGTTGCCAGTGGGGAAGAAGAGGATGGGGAAGACCAGGACGGCGGCGGTCGCGTAGACGTAGAAGTCGTAGAACTCGATCGTCGTGCCGACGAGGCTGGCCAGGATGACGCGGGAACGGGGATTGGCGGGGGCCGCGGGGGTGGCGGCGGTGGTTGAGGAGGAGGTCAATTTTCACCTGGGCATGCGCGGGGCGGGGCATCCTGGTGGGATGCGGCGGTGGGCGTCCGCAAGGCGCAGGGTGACGCGTCAGGCGGCACTGCACTGGATCACCGTGGGCGCGGGCGTTGTCGCCCGGCACGAGCATCGAGTCTACTCCGGCGAATCGGCGGCGGCTCCGGATGCGGAAAGCGGATGCCGCGGCACTGGGCGACTGCTCAGGGCCGCGGCATCCGCTCGCACTTCTGCGGGTGGTGTCAGCGCCAGATGACCGCGATGGCGGCGTTCGTGAGCGTCAGCACGCCGACCGCCCAGAACATGGCGGGCGGAAGCGTTCCGGTCTTGCGCTGGCGGCCGCGGCCGATGCCGAGGAGCGCGCCGATGATGACCAGGATCACGAGCTTTACGCCGAGCTTGACGTAGTTGAGGTCGTACTCGATGCCCCACGGCGCGGCGAGGATGAGTCCGGCGACGGCGGCGATGGCGAGACCCCAGTCCATCACGCGGGTGAAGCGCCGCTTGCCGTTCACCGCCTCCACCACCCAGGCGCCGAACAGCACGGCGAAGCCGACCAGGTGAATGAGCACGACGACGTGGCGGAGGGTTTCCATGCCATCAGTCTAGCTGAAGGTTGGCCGATCACCAGGGGCCCGGTCGTTGAGCCAGCGAGGAACGAGTGAGACGAAACGTCCCAGGCGTTTCGTCTCGCTTCGCTCGCTCAACGACCGACGTGCGTCAGGCGCGAAGCTCCCGCAGCACGACGGCGGTGCGGATCGCGGCATCCGCTGCTTCATGACCCTTGTCTTCGATCGACCCGGGAAGGCCCGCGCGTGCGATGCCCTGATCCTCGTCGTCAAGCGTCAGCACGCCGAAGCCGACCGGCTTGCCGGTGTCCAGCGCCACGCGCGTGAGGCCGTCGGTGGCTGCGTTCGAGACGAACTCGAAATGAGGTGTCCCGCCGCGGATGATGACGCCCAGCGCGACCACCGCATCGGCGCCGGCATCCAGTGCCGCCTTCGCGACGACGGGCAGCTCGAAGGATCCGGGCACCCGCACGATGCGGTGTGACGCGCCGGCGGCCTTCACGGCGCGCTCGGCACCGGCGATGAGGCCGTCGGTGATGGTCTCGTGCCACGTCCCCGCGACCACGACGACGTCGAGTCCCGTGCCGTCGACGGTGCCGGTGGCCTGGGGTGCGCCCTTGCCGCTCATCGTTATGCTCCCTCGTGCATGTGGGCGATCGCGTCGGCGAGGTCCGCCTCCGCGATGATGTGACCCATGCGGTCACGCTTCGTCGCCAGGTACTGGTGGTTGTTCGGGCCGACGCCGACCAGCAGGGGTACCTGCTCGACGATGTCGAGGCCCAGTTCGCGCAGCTGCTTCACCTTGTCGGTGTTGTTGGTCAGCAGGCGCACGCGCTCGACGCCGAGATCCGAGAGGATGCCGGCAGCCGCTGCGTAGTCCCGCGCGTCGGCGGGAAGGCCCAGCGCGAGATTGGCGTCGACGGTGTCGAGCCCGCGCTCCTGCAGCGAGTAGGCGCGCAGCTTGTTGATGAGCCCGATGCCGCGGCCCTCGTGACCCCGCATGTAGATGACCACGCCGCCGTCCTGCTCGATCGCGTCGAGCGCCGCCTCCAGCTGCGGACCGCACTCGCACTTGAGAGAGCCGAACGCTTCGCCGGTCAGGCACTCGGAGTGCACGCGGACCAGCGGCGCGTCGCCCAGCTCGCCCGACACGACAGCGATGTGGTCGGTGCCCGTGACGCGGTCCTTGTACGCCAGGAACCGGAAGGCGCCGTGCGAGGTGGGCACGTTCGCCTCGGCGCGCAGGCTCACGCGACGCTTGTGGGCGTTGCGCGTCGCGGGGTCGCAGGGGTCGTGCTCGTCGAGGTACGCCGTCAGCAGCTCGATCGTGATGACCGGGATGTCGTACTCGGCGCCCAGCTCCTGAAGCGCCGGCAGGCGCATCATGCTGCCGTCATCGGCGACGACCTCTCCGATCACGCCGACCGGCGCGAGACCGGCGAGCTTCATGAGCTCGACGGCGGCTTCGGTGTGGCCGGCGCGCTCGCGCACGCCGCCGTCGACGGCGCGCAGCGGCAGGATGTGGCCGGGACGGATCACGCTCGAGGGCTTCGACTCGGGGTCGGCCAGCACGTTGAGCGTGTGCGCACGGTCGGTGGCGCTGATGCCGGTCGAGACCTTGTCCGCCGCGTCGACGCTGACCGTGTAGGCCGTGCCCCGCGCGTCTTCGTTGACCTCGACCATCGGCGGCAGATCCAGCCGGTCCGCCCAGTCCGCGGGCATGGGGGCGCACAGGAACCCGCTCGTCCATCGCACCGTCCACGCGACCCACTCCGGACTGGCGAGCTGGGCCGACAGGATGACGTCGCCCTCGTTCTCGCGGTTCTCATCGTCGGCGACGATGACCGGCCGTCCGGCGCGCAGCGCCTCGATGGCCTCGGGGATGGTGGAAAGGCTCATTCGGAGCCTCCTTCCGTCGGTGCGGACGCGTCCGCGGGGAAAGCACTGTCGGCGGAACCGGGCGCGGGTGCGGCCGGAGCCGGGAATGCGAGCAGCCGCTGCACGTGGCGCGCGAGGATGTCGGTCTCGAGGTTGACGCGGTCGCCGGGCGCACGAGCGCCGAGGGTGGTGGCGGCGAGGGTCTCGGGGATGAGCGACACCTCGAACCATGCCTGCGCCGGGGCTCCTGAGCTTGTCGAAGGCGCAGGGCTCGCATTGCTGACCGTGAGCGAGACGCCGTCCACGGCGATCGATCCCTTGTCGACGACGAGCGGTGCCAGCTCCGCGGGAAGCGAGATGCGCAGCACCTGCCACTCGGCCCCGGGACGCACGTCGAGCACCTCGCCGGTGCCGTCGATGTGGCCCTGCACGATGTGCCCGCCGAGGCGGCCGTGGGCGGCCATCGCCCGCTCCAGGTTCACGACGCGACCGGGGGCGACGCCGTCGAGCGTCGACATGTCGAGCGTCTGCTTCATGACGTCTGCGGTGAACCAGTCGTCGCCCTGCCCGACCACGGTGAGGCACACGCCGCTGACCGAGATCGAGTCGCCGTGTCCGGCATCCGACACCGACTTCGGTCCGCGCACCGTCAGGCGCACGCCGTCGCCCGACGGCTCCACGGCGGTGACCTCGCCGATCTCTTCGATGATTCCGGTGAACATCACTCGTCTCCTTCCGACGACGGGGTACCCACGCGTCCGCGCTCTGCGCGCGGCGCGCCTGCGCCGGCGAGATCGGGCGTGGGATGGGCGACGAACAGCAGATCGTCGCCGAGTGGGGTGACGGATGCCACGGCCAGGCGCTGCGCTTCGCCGATGGTCGTGACGCCGATGTCGTGCAGCGCGAGTCGCTCGCCGCCGAGCAGGACGGGTGCGACGTAGACGAGCAGCTCGTCGGCGAGCCGTTCGCGCAGGAACGAGGCCGCGACGGTCGGGCCGCCTTCGACGAACACCCGCTGCACGCCGCGCCGGCGCAGGTCTTCGAGTGCGGCGGCCAGTCCGCCCGACGCGGGGTCGCCCGGATACTGGAGGAACGCGTGAGGGTGTCGCCGCAGCGCCGCGCCGTCGGGGACCGGCCGGGTGCCGATCACGACGGGCACCGGCTGGTGGGGCAGCAGCGATCCGGCGTCGTCGCGCGCGGTGAGGGCGGGGTCGTCGGCCAGCACGGTGCCGGTTCCCGCGACGATGGCATCGGCCTGGGCGCGCCGGCGATGCACATCGGAGCGTGCCGTCGGTCCGGTGATCCACTGGCTCGTGCCGTCCGATGCCGCGGCCCGGCCGTCGAGGCTCTGCGCCCACTTGACGGTGACGTGCGGGCGTCCGAGCCGCTGGACGGTGAGCCACGAGTCGAGGAGCGCCGTCGCCTCCTCGGCGAGGACACCCGCCTCGACGTCGACGCCCGCCGCCCGCAGCCGTGTGCCGCCGCCCGAGGAGTGATCGCCCGGATCGGCGATCGCGTAGACGACCCGCGTCACGCCGGCGGCGATAAGGGCCTCGGAGCAGGGACCGGTGCGGCCGGTGTGGTTGCAGGGCTCGAGGGTGACGATCGCCGTCGCGCCGCGCGCCGCGCCCGGGGCGAGCTGCGACAGCGCGTCGACCTCGGCGTGCGGCGTGCCGGCGCCCCGGTGCCAGCCCTCGGCGATGATCTCGCCGTCGGGCGAGAGGAGCACGGCGCCCACCTGCGGATTCACACCGCGCGGACCGCGCAACGCGTTCGCGAGTGCCCGACGCATCGCGTCGTGTTCCGCCGTGCCGGCCATCCGCCCCTCGTCTCGTGATCTCGAGGCTCCGGGGCAGGGGAAGCGGCGACGCGCGCGGCGTCGCTGTGTGCTGCCTCCCATCCGGACTAGCGACCACGCTCCCGAAGGAACCACGTCGCATCACCGTCGGTTCCGGAATTCCACCGGATCGGCCAGGGCGTCATCCGAAACGGATGCTGAAGCCTTGGCTCGCGGACTGTCACCGCCGGTTCGGATTCTCACCGACCCCGGAGCACGTTGATGCTCTCGAGTGTAGTCAACGCGGCATCCGCCCAGACATTCCATGTCGGTGCATGAAGTGCCGGAGCGCGCATACGACCGGTGTCGCGCGTCCCGATGTCCCTGCGCGGACGTAGCCTGGGAGGGGATGGTGAGGCGATGAGCACGGTGGGTCCGATGCGGGCATTCGAAGAGCTGAAGGCGCGTCCGTATGCCGACGTGCTGATCATCGGCGGCGGCATCAACGGACTCGCCACCTTCCGGGATCTCGCACTGCAGGGCGTCGATGTCGCGCTCGTCGAGCGCGACGACTTCATCAGCGGCGCCTCCGCCGCGTCGTCGCACATGATCCACGGCGGCATCCGCTATCTCGAGAACGGCGAGTTCCGCCTCGTGCAGGAGGCCGTCACCGAGCGCAACGCCCTGCTGAAGACCGCGCCCCACTACGTGCGTCCGCTGCAGACGACCATCCCGATCTTCTCGACCTTCTCGGGTGTCCTCTCGGCGCCCCTGCGCTTCCTCCGTCACGGCGGGGGGAAGCACCGCGAGCGCGGAGCGGTGCTGATCAAGGTCGGGCTCGTGATCTACGACTCGTTCTCGCGCGGCGGCGGGCTGTTCGGAACCGCAACCGTGCCGCGGCACACGTTCCACGGACGCCGGCGATCGCTCGCTCAGCTGCCGCAGCTGAACCCCGACGTGAAGTACACCGCGACCTACTGGGACGCCTCGCTGCACGACCCCGAGCGCCTCGCGATCGACGTGCTGCGCGACGGGCGCTCGGCCGGCGGCGCCCGCGCCCGTGCGGCGAACTACACCGCAGCGGTGGGCGTCGAGGACGGCGGCGTGCTGCTGCGTGACGCCGTCACCGGCGAGAAGACACGGTTCGCGGCATCCGTCATCGTCAACGCCAGCGGCCCGTGGACGGATGAGACCAATCTCGCGCTGGGGGACCCCACCCGCTACATGGGCGGCACGAAGGGATCCCACATCGTGCTCGACCATCCGGAGCTTCTCGCGGCGACGGGCGGGAGAGAGCTGTTCTTCGAGAACGAGGACGGCCGCATCGTGCTCATCTATCCCCTGAAGGGGCGCGTGCTCGTCGGCACGACCGACCTCGAGCACGACATGGCGGAGCCGATCGTCTGCACCGAGGCCGAGGTCGACTACTTCATCGAGCTCATCGGGCAGGTGCTTCCCGCGATCCCGGTGGAGCGTGCGCAGATCGTCTACCGCTTCGCCGGGGTGCGGCCGCTGCCGGGCCACGGCGAGGTGTCGCCGGGCTTCGTCTCGCGCGACTACCGCGTCGAGTCGGCGCCGCTCGGCGACGACGACGCCCCGGCGCCGGGGACGGTCTCTCACCGCACGAGCGCGACCGTGCTGAGCCTCGTCGGGGGCAAGTGGACGACGTTCCGGTCCTCGGCCGAGCACCTGGCCGACCGCGTCCTCGCGCTGCTGGCGATGCCGCGCCGCCGCTCGACCAGAGGTATGCCGATCGGCGGGGGCCGCGGCTATCCCACGACCGAACGCGCCCGCCAGCAGTGGATCGCGGCGCACGCCGTCGACCTGCCGGCTGCGCGCGTCGCGACGCTGCTCGACCGCTACGGCACGGTGGCGGAGGCGGTGGTCGACGCCGTCGCCGCCGATCCCGATGACGCCTCGCTGCGGTTCCTCCCCGACTACAGCTCGGGGGAGCTGCGCCACCTCGCGGCGACCGAGGACGTGGTCCATCTCGCCGACATCCTGCTGCGGCGCACCAGCATCGCCTTCATCGGCGCCGCGACGGAGGAGGCGCTGGCCGAGGTGGCCGATGCGATCGCGCCGGTGCTCGGCTGGGATGCCGACCGGGCAGCGATCGAGGTCGTCCGCGCGCTCGACCACGTCCACGCCGCGGACCCGACGTGGTCCCCGGCGTCCGCGCGATAGCCTGACCGCACCCGCGCCCCGCGCGCGACCACCGCGGGCGCCGCCGCCCGCCGAGGAAGGAGACGACGGTGCCCGAACACGTGCTGTCCATCGATCAGGGCACGACATCCACGCGCGCGATCCTCTTCGATGCCGCGGGTGCCGTCGTCGCCGTCTCGCAGCGCGAGCACGAGCAGATCTTCCCCCGCGCGGGGCAGGTGGAGCACGACCCGGTGGAGATCTGGACGAACACCGAATGGGTGATCGCCTCATGTCTGACGCGCGCCCGGATCAGCGCAGCCGACGTCGCCGGCATCGGCGTCACCAACCAGCGCGAGACGGCCATCGTCTGGGAGAAGCGCACGGGCCGGCCGGTGCACAACGCGCTCGTCTGGCAGGACACGCGCACGCAGCCGCGCATCGACGAGATGACGAAGGCCGGCGGGCCCGACCGGTTCGCCGACACGACGGGACTGCCGCTGGCGACGTACTTCTCGGCGTCGAAGGTCGAATGGATCCTCGACCACGTCCCCGGTGCACGCGCGGCGGCCGAGGCCGGCGACCTGCTGTTCGGCACACCCGACACCTGGGTGGTGTGGAACCTCACCGGCGGCGCCCGCGGCGGGATCCACGTCACCGACGTGACGAACGCCTCGCGCACGCTGCTGATGGACCTGCGCACGCTCGACTGGTCCGACGAGCTTCTGGAGACCTGGCGCATCCCGCGGGCGATGATGCCCGCCATCCGTTCCTCGTCCGAGGTCGTCGGGCATTCGCAGCTGCCGTCGGTGCTCGACGGCGTGCCGATCGCGGGCATCCTCGGCGACCAGCAGGCGGCGACGTTCGGGCAGGCGGCGTTCGACGCGGGCGAGTCGAAGAACACCTACGGCACCGGCAATTTCCTCCTCGTGAACACCGGCACCGAGATCGTGCGCTCGCGCAGTGGCCTCATCACCACGGTCGGCTACCGGATCGGCGACGAGCCCGCGCGGTACGCGCTCGAGGGCTCGATCGCGGTCACCGGATCGCTCGTGCAGTGGCTGCGCGACAACCTCGGCATCATCCAGCGGTCGGAAGACGTCGAGACCCTGGCCGCGACGGTCGACGACAACGGCGGCGCCTACTTCGTGCCCGCGTTCTCGGGGTTGTTCGCCCCGTACTGGCGGCCCGACGCGCGCGGCGCGCTGGTCGGCCTCACGCGGTACGTCAACAAGGCGCACATCGCGCGCGCAGCCCTCGAATCCACGGCGTTCCAGACCCGGGACGTCATCGAGGCGGTCGTCGGCGACACCGGCCGCACGCTCGACGAGCTGCGCGTCGACGGCGGCATGACGCGCGACGACCTGCTCATGCAGTTCCAGGCCGACATCCTCGGCATCCCGGTCGTCCGTCCCAAGGTCGTGGAGACGACCGCCCTCGGCGCCGCCTACGCGGCCGGGCTCGCGACGGGCGTGTGGAGCGGCCTGGACGAGCTGCGGGCGCACTGGCAGGAAGACGTGCGCTTCGAACCGCGGATGCCGGAGGACGAGCGTGAGCGGCGGTTCCGGCAGTGGCGCAAAGCCGTGTCGAAGTCCCTGGACTGGGTCGACGACGATGCGCGGATCCTCATGGACACCGTCGAGGGCTGAGGCGTTCCGAACGAGCAACGCGTCGCTCCCGGTTCGGGCGCCGGTCGTTGAGCGAGCGAGGAACGCGGTCGTTGAGCGAGCTTGCGAGTCGAAACGCAGAGACGAAACGCCCCGGGCACTCCCGCCTACTTCAGCAGTCGCGACAGCCGGCGGTCGGCGAGGATCTTGCCGCCGGTCTGGCACGTCGGGCAGTACTCCAGCGAGTTGTCGGCGAAGAAGACGCTGCGCACCTCGTCGCCGCAGACCGGGCAGGTCTCACCGCGACGGCCGTGCACCTGCATGCCCCGACGCTTGGCATCCTTGAGCTCGGCCGGGGGCTTGCCGGATGCCTCGGCGACGGCGTCCGCCAGCGTCTCGGTCATCGCCTCGAAGAGCCGGGTGACCTCGTCGTCGGTGAGCGAGGTCGCGAGGGCGTAGGGCGACATCTTCGCCGCGTGCAGGATCTCGTCGGAGTACGCGTTGCCGACCCCCGCGATCGTCGCCTGGTCGCGCAGCACGCCCTTGATCTGCGTGCGGCGTCCCTCCAACAGCCCGGCGAGCGTGTCGCGCGTGAAGGCCGGGTCGAGCGGGTCGGGCCCGAGTCGTGCGATACCGGGGACGTCGGCGGGGTCTCGAACCACATACACCGCCAGCGACTTCTTGGTGCCCGCCTCGGTGAGGTCGAATCCGGCCCCGTCCGAGAGCGCGACGCGCAGGGCGATCGGCGTCTTGCCCGGCCGGATGATCGTCTTCGGCAGCTCGTCGTACCAGCGCAGCCACCCCGCCTTGGCGAGGTGAAAGACCAGATGCGGACCCGTGGTCGAGAGGTCGACGAACTTGCCGTGTCGCGCAGCGCCGGTGATCTCGGCATCCGCCAGCGACTCGATCGGCGGGTCGTACGTCTTCAGCGCCGCGATGTTGGCGACCGTCGCCCGGGTGATGCGCACCCCGGTCAGCCGCTCGCGGAGGAAGTCGACGAGCCCCTGCACCTCGGGCATCTCGGGCATGCGCTCATCCTGCCACGCGGCGGCGACACGTGGCATCCCACGGGGGAGGCGGTGGTCCGCCCTGCGGTGGTCAGTCCAGCATGGGCCAGGGTTGCGGCAAGCGGTCGTCGGTGGCGAGGACGCCGGCGATCCAGCCGTCGTCGCGGCCGTGCGAGCCGACGAGCGCCTGCCGCAGCGTGCCCTCGTAGCGGAAGCCGAGTGTGCGCGCGGCGCGTGCCGAGCCGATGTTGCCCACGACGGCACGCCACTCGATGCGATCGAGGCCCAATCCGTCCGGCGAGAAGCCCCAGTCGATCACAGCGCGGGCGGCCTCGACCGAGAGACCGCGCCGGCGCGACCACGGCGACACCCAGTATCCGAGTTCCCCGGAGCCGCGTCCGTCGAGGCGGTACAGCCCGATCATGCCGGCCAGCACCGAGCCCTCCCGCATCGCCCAGCTGACATGGGCTCCGCTGCGCCAGTCGGCGGCGACACGCGGTACGAACTCCTCGGCGTGCCGGCGTTCGTAGGGCGAGGGAACCGGCGTGTAGCGCTGGATCTCGGCATCCTGGCACGCCTCGTAGATCGCGTCGACGTCGCCGTCAACCGGCAACGACAGTTCGAGGCGGTCCGTTCGCAGGATGGAGGGCTCCATCCCGCCCACGCTACCGGCCCCGCGCCCTGGCTCAGCGGGCCCGGCGGAGGAGGCCGACCTTGTCGTAGACGTCGTTGAGCGTGCGGTTCGCGACCTCTTCGGCCTTGGCCGCGTTCGCGGCCAGCACGCGGTCGAGCTCGGCCGGATCGTCGAGCAGCTGCAGGGCACGCTCGCGGACGGGACCGAACTCGTTCACCACGACCTCGGCGAGGCCCTTCTTGAAGTCGCCGTAGCCGCGGCCGGCGTACTCGTCCTCGATCGAGGGGATCTGCCGGCCGGTGAGGGCCGCGTAGATCACCAGCAGGTTCGAGACGCCGGGCTTGGCCTCGCGGTCGTAGCGCACCGAACCCTCCGAGTCGGTGACGGCGCGCATGACCTTCTTCGCCGACACGGCCGGGTCGTCCAGCATCCACAGCACGCCGGCATCCGACTCCGCCGACTTCGACATCTTCGCCGTCGGGTTCTGAAGGTCGTAGATGCGCGCGGTCTCCTGCTGGATCACCGGCATCGGAACGGCGAACGTCCGGCCGTAGCGGCTGTTGAAGCGCTCGGCGAGGTCACGCGTGAGCTCGACGTGCTGCTTCTGGTCGTCGCCGACCGGGACGATGTCGGTCTGGTAGAGCAGGATGTCGGCCGCCATCAGCACCGGGTACGTGAAGAGCCCGACCGAGGTGACGTCCGAGCCGTAGCGCTGCGACTTGTCCTTGAACTGCGTCATGCGCCCGGCCTCGCCGAAACCCGTGACCGTCGACAGGATCCACGCCAGCTCGGCGTGCGCCGGCACGTGGGACTGCACGTACAGCGCCGACTTCGACGGCTCGATGCCGGCGGCGATGTACTGCGCCGCGGTACGGCGCGTCTTCTCTCGGAGCTCCGCCGGATCGTTCGGCTGCGTCAGCGCGTGGAGGTCGACCACGGAGAAGAACGCGTCGTAGGACTCCTGCAGATCGCGCCACTGCATGAGCGCCCCGATGTAGTTGCCGATCTGGAGCGAGTCGGCGGAGGGCTGCATGCCGGAGTACAGGCGCGGTTTGCTCATCCGTCAAGTCTATTGAACGGATGCCGCGGCCCCGCGCCGGCCGGGGGCCGGGCGGCGCACCTCGGCGCCGGCCGCCGCGGACGGGGCGCTCAGTGCCCGATCGTGTAGTCCGCCACGACGGGGGAGTGGTCGCTCCAGCGGGTGTCCCACGACGGTGCGCGCACGACGCGGTAGTCGACGACCCGCCCGCCGAGCTCCGGCGTCGCGAGGTGGTAGTCGATCCGCCACCCGGCGTCGTTGTCGAACGCGCGTCCGCGCATCGACCACCAGGTGTACGGGCCGTCGACGTCGCCGTGGAAGCGGCGTCCGATGTCGACCCAGCCGAGACCGGCGCCCCGGGATCCGTCGGCACCGGTCACTTCGGCGCCCTCCTCGCCGAAGAAGCGATCGAAGTACGCGCGCTCGCGCGGCAGGAAGCCGGCCTTCTTGATGTTGCCCTTCCAGTTGCGGATGTCGAGCTCGCGGTGGCCGACATTGAGGTCGCCCATGACGAGCGCCAGTGGCGACGCGGCCTTGAGCTGCGGCATCCGCTTCTCCATCGCGTCGAGGAAGGCCCACTTCGCGTCCTGCTTGGGAGTGTCCGCCTCACCGGTGTGCACGTAGGCGCTCACGACGATGAGCCGTTCGCCGTCGATGTCGAAGTCGGCCTCGATCCAGCGGCCGGCGCTGTCCAGGACTTCTGCTGCGTCCTCCGCGGCCGGTCCGAGCACGCGGCGCACCTCGATCGAGGGGATGCGGCTGGCCACGGCGACGCCGGCCCGCCCCTTCGAGAGGGCCTCGTCGTTGACGATCTCCCAGCCGGGCAGGGCCGCCCGCAGCTCCTCCTCGGTGGCCCGCACCTCCTGCAGGGCCATCACGTCGATGTCCGCGGCATCGAGCCAGTCGTTCATGCCCTTGCGGGTGGCGGCACGGATTCCGTTGACGTTGACAGAGGCGATGCGAACACGGCGAGACACGACGGCAAGACTATCCGCCACCGCCGACACTCATTCGAACAGGCTGCCGGCCTTCTTCTTGCGTGCCGGGGGAGTGGCGGCCTCGACCTGCGCCAGCTCCTGCTCTGCGGCACGAACCGCACGGTCCGCGGCGAACAGGCGGTACCACGGCGCGGTCTCGCGCGCCTCGCGCGCGGTGCGCAGGCGCACCCGGGCGGCCACCAGCAGCGCGGCATGCTCCTCCGCGAGCCGGTCGGCCTCGGTCTGGGGGAGCAGCGGGACCTCGTCGTCCTTCGCCGCGACCGCGACCCATGCGGCCGCGACGAGCATGATGATGCCGATGATGCGGAACCAGAGCAGGAGGCCGACGAAGATCGCGAAAGTGGCCAGCAGCGCGTTGGTCGGCGTGTAGACGAACAGCCAGCCGGTGAACAGCTGCAGCACGGTGATCGCTCCGCCGCCGAGGAGGGCACCCGGCCAGATGCGCCGCCACGGCAGTTGGGTACCCGTGAGGTACCGGATCAGCCCGGCGAGCGCCGCGCTGAAGATCACGAACGAGATCAGGATGGATCCGACGCTGGTGGTGACTCCCACCCAGCGCGACGCATTGCTCCACCCGAGCAAGGAGAACAGCCAGTTCAGCGCCCATGTGCCGAGCGTCGTCGCGGCGAATCCGACCACGAGGGCGAGCGCGAAGACTCCCGCGCCGATGAGATCGCGCGCCTTGAGGTAGAAGTAGCTGCGCAGGTCGGGTGGCAGGCCGAAGATGTCGCGCACCGCGCGGCGCGTGAAGGTCACGAAGCCGATGGCCGTCCAGATGAGGGTGCCGAGGGCGATGATGCCGGTGACGCCGAGCACGCCGGCATTGCTCGTCGCGACCTCGGTGACCTGCGCGGGGGTGAACAGCCCGTCTTCGCTGATCAGGCCCGGGATGTAGCTGTTGATGAGGCTGATGAGCCCGGCGACGGCCTCCGAGCTTCCGCCCAGCCACAGCCCGGTGATCGCGAATGCCACGTAGATCGCGGCGAACGTCGCGAACAGCGCCTGGTAGCTCACGCCCGCGGCGAGCAGGAACCCGTTGTGCTGCAGGAAGTGACGCCACACCCGCACCGGGAACCACGCGAGGGTGCGCTGGGTGATCGCGGTCGCCCTGCTGATGGGCTGGTCGAAGCGCTCCCGCAGGCCCTCCTGCGTCGCCTCCCAGCGGGCGCGGAGAGACTCCTCCTCCCGCTGTGCGGCATCCGCCTGATCCCGGGCCACCTCGTGGCCCTGAGCGCGAGTGGGGCCTCGGCCGTCGGAGTCGTCCCGTTCACTCACGGAAGTCACACTATCGACAGACGGATGCCGCATCGCGCTGCGATGCGGCATCCGTCTGTGAAAGCTGTCGAGGTGCTTACGCGCGTCCGCGCAGGACCGCCTGCTTGACCTCGGCGATCGCCTTCGTCACCTCGATGCCGCGGGGGCACGCCTCGGTGCAGTTGAAGGTGGTGCGGCAGCGCCACACGCCCTCCTTGTCGTTGAGGATGTCGAGGCGCACGTCGCCCGCGTCGTCGCGCGAGTCGAAGATGAAGCGGTGCGCGTTGACGATCGCGGCAGGGCCGAAGTACTGGCCGTCGGTCCAGAACACGGGGCACGACGACGTGCACGCTGCGCACAGGATGCACTTCGTGGTGTCGTCGAAGACCTCGCGGTCGACGATCGACTGGACGCGCTCCTTGCCGGGCTCGGGCTTCGAGCTCGCGATGAGGAAGGGCTGCACCTCGCGGTACGACGCGAAGAAGGGCTCCATGTCGACGACGAGGTCCTTCTCGAGCGGCAGGCCCTTGATCGCCTCGACGTAGATCGGCTGCGAGATGTCGAGATCCTTGATGAGCGTCTTGCAGGCGAGCCGGTTGCGGCCGTTGATGCGCATCGCATCGGACCCGCAGATGCCGTGGGCGCACGAGCGGCGGAACGTCAGCGACCCGTCGACCTCCCACTTGATCTTGTGCAGGGCGTCCAGCACGCGGTCGGTCGAGTACAGCTCGACGTCGTAGTCGACCCAGCGCGGCTCTTCGTCGACCTCCGGGTTGAACCGGCGGATGATGAAGGTGACCAGGAACGATTGGATGCCGGTGTCGTTCGCGGACTCCTCCGCGCGGACGGGTGCGTCGGCGTCGGTGCGCTCGATGACGTCGGTGACCGAGGTCGACATCAGTACTTCCTCTCCAACGGTGGGTAGCGCAATTCGCCCGCCTCGTTCTTCGTGAAGACGACGGGTTTCCAGTCGAGGCGGATGTGGTCCTCCGAATGCGAGGACCCGGGGTCGCCCGACAGGTACGCCATGGTGTGCTTCATGTAGTTCTCGTCGTCGCGCGTGGAGTAGTCGTCGCGCATATGACCGCCACGGCTCTCCTTGCGGTTCTTCGCGGTCACGACCACGACCTCGGCGATGTCGAGGAGGAACCCGAGCTCGACGGCCTCGAGCAGGTCGGTGTTGAACCGCTTGCCCTTGTCGTCGACGTGCACGTTCTTGAAGCGCTCGCGCAGCTCGGAGATGACCTCGAGCACCTCGCTCAGCGACTCGTCGGTGCGGAACACCTGGGCCTTGCGGTCCATCTCGTCCTGCAGCGTCTTGCGCAGCACGGCGATGCGCTCGGTGCCCTGGTTGTTGCGCAGGCCCTCGATGAGGGTGCGCACCTCGGCGGCCGGGTCATCGGGCAGCGCGACGAAGTCGGCGGTCTTGACGTACTCGACGGCATTGCGCCCGGCGCGCTTGCCGAACACGTTGATGTCGAGCAGCGAGTTGGTGCCGAGGCGGTTCGAGCCGTGCACCGAGACGCACGCGCACTCGCCGGCGGCGTACAGGCCCGGCACGACGGTCGTGTTGTCGCTCAGCACCTGCGCGTCGTTGTTGGTCGGGATGCCGCCCATCGCGTAGTGCGCGGTCGGCATGACGGGCACCGGCTCGACCACCGGGTCGACGCCCAGGTACGTGCGCGCGAACTCGGTGATGTCGGGGAGCTTGGTCTCGAGCACCTCGGCGCCCAGGTGCGTGCAGTCCAGCAGCACGTAGTCGCGGTGCGGGCCGGCGCCGCGGCCTTCGGCGACCTCCTGCACCATGCAGCGGCTGACGATGTCGCGCGGCGCCAGGTCTTTGATGGTCGGCGCGTAGCGCTCCATGAAGCGCTCGCCCGAGGCGTTGCGCAGGATCGCGCCTTCGCCGCGGGCGCCTTCGGTGAGAAGGATGCCGAGCCCGGCCAGGCCGGTCGGGTGGAACTGGAAGAACTCCATGTCTTCCAGCGGCAGGCCCTTGCGCCAGATGATGCCCACGCCGTCACCGGTGAGGGTGTGCGCGTTGGAGGTGGTCTTGAAGATCTTGCCGAAGCCGCCGGTCGCGAAGATCACGGCCTTGGACTGGAAGACGTGCAGCTCGCCGGTGGCGAGCTCGTAGGCGACGACGCCCGCGATCTGCTGGTCCTTGCCTTCGCCCACCGTGATGAGGTCGAGCACGTAGAACTCGTTGAAGAAGTTGATGCCGAGCTTCACGCAGTTCTGGAAGAGCGTCTGCAGAATCATGTGACCGGTGCGGTCGGCGGCGTAGCACGCGCGGCGCACGGGAGTCTTGCCGTGATCGGCGGTGTGGCCGCCGAAGCGGCGCTGATCGATCTTGCCCTCGGGCGTGCGGTTGAACGGCAGGCCCATGTTCTCGAGGTCGATGACCGCGTCGATGGCCTCTCTGGCGAGGATCTCGGCGGCATCCTGGTCGACGAGGTAGTCGCCGCCCTTGACGGTGTCGAAGGTGTGCCACTCCCACGAGTCCTCTTCGACGTTGGCCAATGCCGCCGCCATGCCGCCCTGGGCAGCACCCGTGTGCGAGCGGGTGGGGTACAGCTTCGAGATGACCGCCGTCCGTGCTCCGGGGCCGGCCTCGATGGCCGCCCGCATGCCGGCGCCGCCGGCGCCCACGATGACGATGTCGAACTGGTGGTAGTGGACGCCATCCTTGACGTAGCTTGCAATGCTCTCGGTGCCGGCAGGGGTCTCAGTGCTCACGCTGGATGCTTTCGGTGGTCGATGCTCGGGGGACGCGCCCGAACGCTAGGCGCAGATGCTGACGATGAGGTCGGACGCGGTCTCGGCGTCGAAGCCGAGGCAGGGGTCGAAGGTGAAGACGACCAGCGTGCCGAGCACGATGAGGAACGCCGCGGCGAGCCAGAGGGCCCACACCAGCACGCGGCGCGTCGTCGGGTGGGTGACGTAGTCGTTGACGATCGTGCGCATGCCGTTGGCGCCGTGGATCAGTGCGAGCCACAGCATCAGCACGTCCCACCACTGCCAGAACGGCGTGGCGAACTTTCCGGCGACGAAGGCGAAGTCGATGCCGTGGATGCCCTCGCCGAGCATGAGGTTGACGAAGAGGTGGCCGAAGATGAGGACGACGAGCAGCACGCCGGAGGCGCGCATGTAGATCCAGCCCCACTTCTCGAGGTTGGGGCCCTTGCGCCGGGCGGGGGCGTGCGGGGCGCGGGGTTCGGCGATGGCGGTCATCAGTGGCCTCCTCCCGGAGCGAACGCGAGCATGAGGTGGCGCGGCGCGAAGCCCAGCATCGTCACGACCCACAGGCCCAGGACGCCCCACCACAGCTGGCGCTGGTGCCGCGTGGCCCACGACCAGAAGTCGACCAGGATGATGCGCAGGCCGTTGTAGGCGTGGTACGCGATGGCGCCGACGAGGGCGACCTCGCCGAGGGCCATCACCCAGTTCTTGTAGGTGCCGATCACCGCGTCGTACGCCTCGGGGGAGACCCGGATGAGAGCGGTGTCGAGGATGTGGACCAGCAGGAAGAAGAAGATCGCGACGCCGGTGATGCGGTGCAGCACCCACGACCACATGCCTTCGTTTCCGCGGTACAGGGTGCCGCGGGGAACTCGGGAGGTGGTCTCGGATACCGACGGTGTGACGCGTGCTGGTGCAGACACGGCCGTCCTCCTTGGATCGAAACACGGTGGGGCCGGCCTCGACTGCTGAGGACGTCCCCCGAAGTGGGCCCGGAACAAGTGCGCTTCGGGCCGTCGGCGTCACGCGGGCGCTGCGACCATCCTATTCCCGTCGCGCGGGCATGGGTGATTAGGCGGGCCTAACTTCTCTCGACATCGAGAGATCTCGGCTGCTGCGGCGCCCATGGTGGAAAACGCTCCGAAACCTTTTGCCCTTGCCGGAAGCCCCGCCTAGCGTTTGTTGCACGCAAGAACATATGTGCCGCACAGGCGGCTCACATGTGCCGACAACGATGTCAGGAGTTCCCATGCGCCGATCGATCCGATCACTTCTGGTGGCCACCGCCGCCGCCGCCCTCGTGCTGCCCCTGTGGGGCGCGACCGCGGCCGGTGCCGCCCCGCCCGGAATCAGCAACGCCGACAAGGACGCCCTCCGCAACCAGGCGCCGCGCGACCTCGCCATCGGCAGCGCGGTCTGGGGCCAGCGCGACCTCATCGAGTACGACCGCTCCGCCCCCACGGAGTACCAGCAGGTGCTCAGCGCGCAGTTCTCGTCTCTCACGCCCGAGAACGACATGAAATGGGATGCCGTTCACCCGGCTCCGGACGTGTACGACTTCACCTCCGCCGATGCGCTCGTCGCCTTCGCCGAGGCGAACCACCAGCAGGTGCGCGGTCACACGCTGCTCTGGCACAGCCAGAACCCGGCGTGGGTCACCGCGGCGAGCCAGACATGGACGTGCGACCAGGCACGTGCCGTGCTCGAGGACCACATCCGCACCGTGGTGGGCCACTTCAAGGGCCAGATCTACGAGTGGGACGTCGCGAACGAGATCTTCCAGGACACGTGGGACAACGGCGGCGTGCGTCTGCGCACCGAGGCCAATCCGTTCCTGCGGGCGTGCGCCGACGACCCCATCGCGCTCATCGAAGACGCGTTCCGCTGGGCGCACGAAGCCGACCCCGACGCGGTGCTGTTCCTCAACGACTACAACGCGGAGGGCATCAACGAGAAGACGGACGCCTACTACGCGCTGGCGCAGCGGATGCTGGCCGACGGCGTCCCGCTGGGCGGCTTCGGCGCCCAGGGCCACCTCAGCCTCCTGTACGGCTTCGACACCTCCATCCAGGCGAACTTCGAGCGCTTCGCGGCACTCGGCCTGAAGGTCGCCGTGACCGAGGCGGACGTGCGCATCCCGCTGCAGGCCGGCGAGACGGGGCCGACGCCCGAGCAGGTGGCGGTGCAGGCCGAGCGCTACGACGCGATGCTCGAGGCGTGCCTCAACGTGCCGGCGTGCTCGTCCTTCACGGTGTGGGGCTTCCCGGACGCGAACTCCTGGGTCCCCGACGTCTTCCCGGGTGAGGGCTGGGCGACGATCTTCGAGGACGACTTCACCCCGAAGCCCGCCTTCGACGCGATGCTCCAGTCGCTGACCGACGCCACACCGGGCACCTCCCCGCGGCGCGGCTGATCCAGGCGCGACGATGGCGGGGCGCGAGGCGCCCCGCCGTCGTCGCACGGAGGATCTGCGGGTAGCCTCGACAGCATGTCAGGACCCATCGACGACTTCTACGCCGTGATCCCCGCCGGCGGCATCGGCAGCCGACTCTGGCCGCTGTCGCGTGCCGACGCACCGAAGTTCCTCCACGACCTCACCGGGTCGGGGCAGACGCTGCTCCGCGACACGTGGGACCGCCTGGCACCCCTCGCCGGCACCGACCGCATCGCCGTGGTCACCGGGCGCGCGCACCGCGGAGCGGTCGAGCGGGAGCTGCCCGGCATCGCCGACAAGAACGTCTTCCTCGAGTCCGAGCCGCGCGACTCGACGGCGGCGATCGGCCTGGCCGCCGCGATCCTCTCGCGACGCGAGCCCGACGTCATCATCGGCTCGTTCGCCGCAGACCACGTCATCCGCGTGCCGCAGCTGTTCGAGTGGGCCGTGAACCAGGCGGTCGCGACGGCGCGCCAGGGATACATCTGCACCATCGGCATCCAGCCGTCCGAGCCGTCCGTCGGATTCGGCTACATCAAGAAGAGCGACGCGCTGTCTGTGGAAGGAGCGCCCGAGGCGGCTCTCGTCCAGAGCTTCGTGGAGAAGCCGGATCTCGACACCGCGAAGGAGTACTTCGCCGACCGCAACTACCTGTGGAACGCGGGCATGTTCATCTCCCGCGCCGACGTGCTGCTCGCCGAGATCGCCGAGAACGAGCCGGAGCTCTACGCCGGGCTCATGGAGCTCGCCGAGGCGTGGGACGACCGCGAGGAGCGCGGGCCGGTCGTGGACCAGGTGTGGCCGACGCTCAAGAAGATCGCGATCGACTACGCCGTCGCCGAGCCCGCGGCCGCGAAGGGTCGCCTCGCTGTCATCCCGGGCCATTTCGACTGGGACGACGTGGGCGACTTCGCGAGCCTCGCCAAGCTCAACTCGCACGGCCGCATGAACGATCTGGCGATCCTCGGCGAGAACGCCCGCATCCTGTCCGACGCCGCCAGCGGCATCGTGGTCAGCCAGACGCGGCGCGTCATCAGCCTGATCGGCGTGCGCGACATCGTCGTGGTCGACACCGAGGACGCGCTCCTCGTGACCACGAGCGAGCACGCCCAGCGGGTGAAGGGCGTCGTCGACGCGCTCAAGCTGAGCGGGCGCGGCGAGGTGCTCTGACGGATGCCGCGGCGGCGGCATCCGTTTTCCTCATCGACTTCTCATCGCGCCGCAGATTGCGTCTTTGTAACCTTTCGCGCACAGGGCCCCCTGGAGCAGGCAACCGCGCCGTCACAGTAGGTAACTTTGTCCAGTCCCCGTGAAGGACGCGGGCGAACGTAGTGGAGGCTGAGTTGACCATCTCACGCACCAAGAAGCTCATCGGCGTCACAGCCGCCGCGGGCCTGCTGATCGCACTCGCGGGCTGCGGCTCCGCTCCGGAGGAGACGGATCCGACCGGTGACGCCGGCAACGTCGTCGACGGCTTCACGCCCTGTCTCGTCTCGGACGACGGCGGGTTCAACGACAAGTCGTTCAACCAGTCGGCCCTCGAGGGCATGGAGCGCGCGGCCGAGGAGCTCGGCGTCGAACCGATCGAGGTGGAGTCCAGCTCGGCCAACGACTACGCGCCCAACCTCGAGAACCTGATCGCCGAAGGCTGCACGTTCATCGTCTCGGTCGGCTTCAAGCTCTCGGCCGACACGATCGCCTCTGCGAACGCGAACCCCGACGTGAACTACGCGATCATCGACGACTGGGCCGACAACACCGGCGCCAAGGACGACGACGGCAAGGACATCGGCGACGGCGAGACCGACGCCCCCAACATCAAGCCGCTCATGTTCGACACGGTCCAGGCCGCGTACCTCGGCGGCTACGCCGCGGCCGCGTGGTCGGCGCAGGCCGGCGTCAACAAGGTCGGCACGTTCGGCGGCATCCCGATCCCGCCGGTCACCATCTTCATGGACGGCTTCGTCGACGGCGTCGAGAAGTACAACGAAGACAAGGGCGGCACCGTCGAGACCTACGGGTGGGACGTCGCGGCGCAGCAGGGCTCGATGACCGGTGGCTTCCAGGCGAACGACACCGCGAAGCAGACCGCGCAGGGCATCCTCGACCAGGGTGTCGACGTGATCCTGCCCGTCGGCGGCCCGATCTACCAGAGCGCGCGTGACGCGATCACCGACGGCGGCACCGGCACCGTCATGCTCGGCGTCGACTCCGACCTCGCCGCGGCCGACCCGTCGGTCGCCGACATGGTGCTCGTCTCGATCATGAAGCGCATCGACGAGGCCGTCTACCAGGCCACCCTGGAGGCCTCGACCGGCGAGTTCGACGTCACGCCGTACATCGGCACGCTCGAGAACGAGGGCGTCGGCCTGTCCGGCTTCGGCTCCTTCGAGGCGGAGCTGCCGGAGGGCCTGACCGACGAGCTCGACGCGCTGCGCGAGCAGATCATCTCGGGCGAGCTCGAGGTCACCTCGCCCAGCTCGCCGTAACGGCAGCACGACGACAGGACGCGGCCGGGTGGACGAAACTCCACCCGGCCCGCGTTCGTCCGGCGCGGTGATGCCGATGAGCCGCGGCCGATGGGATGGGCGGCGCCGCCGCCCCGGATATTTCTGCCGCGGCCTCCTGGATATATATAAGGTGCAGTTATGAAGCTCGAGCTCCGTGGCATCACGAAGCGTTTCGGGTCTCTCGTCGCGAACGACCACATCGATCTCGTGGTCCAGCCCGGTGAGATCCACGCCCTTCTCGGGGAGAACGGCGCCGGCAAGTCCACGCTCATGAACGTGCTCTACGGCCTGTACCAGGCCGACGAGGGGGAGATCCTCCTGGACGACGACGTCCAGCACTTCCGCGGACCCGGTGACGCCATGAACGCGGGCATCGGCATGGTGCATCAGCACTTCATGCTCATCCCCGTCTTCACCGTCGCCGAGAACGTCATGCTCGGGCATGAAGACACCAAAGCGCTCGGCGCCCTCGACCTCGCCAAGGCGCGTCAGCACGTGCGCGACGTCGCCGACCGGTTCGGCTTCGAGGTCGACCCCGACGCGGTCGTCGGAGACCTTCCCGTCGGGGTGCAGCAGCGCGTGGAGATCATCAAGGCGCTCTCGCGCGACGCGAAAGTGCTCGTGTTCGACGAGCCCACCGCCGTGCTGACGCCTCAGGAGACCGACGAGCTCATGGCCATCATGCGCCAGCTGCGCGACGAGGGCACGTCGATCGTCTTCATCACCCACAAGCTGCGCGAGGTCCGCGCCGTCGCGGACCGCATCACGGTCATCCGCCTCGGCAAGGTCGTCGGCGAGGCCGCACCCACCGCGTCCAACGCGGAGCTGGCCTCTCTCATGGTCGGACGCGCCGTCGAGCTGACCGTGCACAAAGGCCCGCCGAATCCCGGGGCGGGCGGCCTCGAGGTGCGTGACCTGCGTGTCGTGACCACGAACGGCACAGTGGTCGTCGACGACGTGAGCTTCGATGTCCGCCCGGGTGAGATCCTGGCGGTCGCAGGAGTCCAGGGCAACGGCCAGACCGAGCTGATCGAGGCGATGGTCGGACTGGCGGACCGGGTCAGCGGCTCCATCGAGCTCGACGGGATCGAGCTCGTGGGCAAGAGCGTGCGCGGCATCCTCGACGAAGGCGTCGGGTTCGTCCCCGAGGACCGCACCGAGGACGGCCTCGTCGGCACCTTCTCGGTGGCCGAGAACCTCATCCTCGACCGCTCCGGCGACTCCGCGTTCGTCTCCGGCGGAACGATCCGCCGCGGCGTGCTCGACGACTTCGCCAAGGCGCGCATCACCGAGTACGACATCCGGACGCAGGGCCCCGACGTCCCGGCCGGCACGCTGTCGGGCGGCAACCAGCAGAAGGTCGTCATCGCGCGCGAGATGAGCCGCGAGCTCAAGCTGCTCGTCGCCGCGCAGCCCACACGCGGCGTCGACGTCGGCTCGATCGAGTTCATCCACAAGCGCATCGTCGAGACGCGGGATGCCGGCATCCCCGTCGTCGTCGTCTCCACCGAGCTGGACGAGGTCGCCGCCCTCGCCGACCGCATCGTCGTGATGTACCGCGGCGCGATCGTGGGCATCGTCCCCGGCGACACCCCCCGTGACGTTCTCGGCCTCATGATGGCCGGCGAGAAGCCAGAGGAGGCGGTCGCGTGAGCGGTCAGATCCCCGCCGCGAGCGGCGAACCGCTGAAGGGCCTGCCACCCGAGCAGCTCCCGAGCGTCTCGGGGCCCCTCACAGGCTCACCGGACGTCCCCGCGCCCACCCCCGACGCGCCCGGCGCCGTCGACGGCGAGGTGCCGCCGCCACCGCGGCAGAACGTCTTCATCAAGGACCTCCTGCGCAGCAACTGGGTCACGACGGTCCTCGCGATCGTCGTGGCGATGATCGTCGGCGGCATCCTCATGGCGCTCACCGACGAAGACGTCCAGGAAGCCTCGGGCTACTTCTTCGCCCGCCCCGGCGACACCTTCGGCGCCATCTGGAGCGCGGTGTACGGCGGCTACGAGGCGATGTTCCGCGGTGCCGTCTTCAACCCCCGCGCCAACGACTTCGCCACGCAGATCCGGCCGCTCACGAACACGCTCGGATTCGCCGCGCCGCTCATCGCGGCCGGGCTGGGTGTCGCGCTCGCCTTCCGCGTGGGCCTCTTCAACATCGGTGGCCGCGGTCAGATCCTGATCGCGTGCGCGACCGCGGCGCTCCTGACGTTCAACCTGAACCTGCCGATCTTCCTCCAGCTGCCGCTGACGCTCGCCGCGGGTATCGCGGGCGGTGCGATCTGGGGTGGCATCGTCGGTGTGCTGAAAGCCCGCACCGGCGCGCACGAGGTGATCCTCACGATCATGCTCAACTACGTCGCGTTCTACCTCGTGACGTGGATGGTGCGCACCCCCGGCATCCTGCAGCGTCCCGCCGGCGATCAGCCGATCTCCGAAGGCACCCCCGCCAACGCCCAGTTCCCCGAGCTTCTCGGGCCCCGCTTCCCGCTGCTGGATTGGGGCTTCATCATCGTGATCGGCGCCACCGTGTTCGTGTGGTGGCTGGTCGAGCGCTCGAGCCTCGGCTTCCGCCTGCGGGCGGTGGGCGAGAACCCGCACGCAGCCCGGGCATCGGGCATCTCGGTGCAGCGGATGTACATCTACGCGATGCTGTTCGCCGGAGGCCTGGCGGGCCTCGCCGGCATGAATCAGATCCAGGGGTCGGTGACCACCGGCTTCGACGGCCTCATCGACGCCGGCATCGGCTTCGACGCCATCACGGTGGCGCTCCTCGGCCGCAGCAGGGCATGGGGCGTGTTCGCAGCCGGCATCCTGTTCGGCGCGCTCAAGGCGGGCTCGTTCACGATGCAGGCGTCGCAGGGCATCCCGGTCGACATCGTGCTCGTTGTGCAGTCGCTCATCGTGCTGTTCATCGCGGCCCCGCCGCTCATCCGCACGATCTTCTTCCTGCCGAAGACCGATGCCGAGAAGGCCGCCAAGGCGAGAGCCAAGGCCGCGAAGAAGGCGGTGTCCGCATGACCACGCTCGCTCCCGCGCCGGCCGCCGGCGGAACGATCCAGCTCGCCACCGTGAAGGTGCGCCACTTCAAGCTGCCCGTCACCCTCGCGATCGCGACGGCGCTGGTCGCCCTGCTGTTCCTCCTGGTTCCGCGTGACGGCGTCAGCACGTTCCGCCTCGGCGACCCCGGATCGTCGATCGCACTGCCCAACGTGAGCGTTCCGACCGCGCTGACCTGCTGGATCGTGGTCGCGCTGCTGGTCCTGCTCACGCTGTGGGCGTTCTGGGACGCGATCTCGTACCGCCGCACCGGGATCTGGCTGCCGATCGTGTTCGGCTTCCTCGCCATCTTCGCGTTCCTTGTGTGGGCTTCGGCGGGCGGTCTGGTGCCGGTCACCGGGCTGCTGTTCGGTTCGCTCTCGCTCTCGGTGCCCCTCATCTTCGGTGCGCTGGGCGGTGTCATCGGCGAGCGGGTCGGCGTCGTCAACGTGGCGATCGAGGGGCAGTTCCTCTTCGGCGCCTTCAGTGCCGCACTCCTGGCGAGCATCACGCAGAACCCCTTCGTCGGGCTCATCGGCGCGATGATCGGCGGCGTGCTGGTCGCGTTCGTCCTGGCGGCGTTCTCGATCAAGTACCTCGTCGACCAGGTGATCGTCGGCGTCGTGCTCAACGTTCTCGTCACCGGTCTCACCGGGTTCCTCTACGGTGCGCTGCTCGTTCCGAACGAGGCGGAGCTGAACCGGCCGGTGCGCTTCACCCGTTGGGAGATCCCCGTCCTCAGCGAGATCCCCATCATCGGCCCGGTGCTCTTCAATCAGACCTTCATCGTCTACCTCATGTACGTCACCGTGGCGCTGGTCGCGTGGGGGCTGTACCGCACGCGCTGGGGCCTGCGCCTCCGCGCCGTCGGCGAGCACCCGCAGGCAGCCGACACCGTGGGCATCAAGGTCAACACGAGCCGCTTCTGGAACGTCTCGCTCGCCGGCGCGATCGCCGGCATCGGCGGCGCCTACTTCACGCTCGTATCGGTGGGGCAGTTCACCAAGGAGATGACCGCGGGCCTGGGCTTCATCGCCTTGGCGGCTGTGATCTTCGGTCGATGGGATCCGATCCGGGCGACGCTCGCCGCCCTGCTCTTCGGCTTCGCCACGAACCTGCAGAACCTGCTGACCGTGCTGCGGACGCCGATCCCCAGCGAGTTCATGCTGATGCTGCCCTACGTCGTGACGATCATCGCCGTCGCCGGTTTCGCAGGCCAGATCCGCGGCCCTGCGGCGGCCGGCAAGCCCTATATCAAGGGCTGACCATGCCCGCCGAGACCCTGACGAGGGACGGATGCCGAGCCGCGGCATCCGGACCCGCCGTCGCCGACCCTCCGGATACCGGCGCAGTCGGGCGCTTGCCCCGACGGGCTCGACGGAACGGCGGCGGACCCCTGTGACGCTTTCCCTCACCGTGAACGGAGTCCTGAAGTGACCGATATCGACTGGGACGAGCTGCGCGCCGCGGCGACCGAGGCCATGCAGCGCGCCTATGCGCCCTACTCGCGCTACAAGGTGGGCGCGGCCGCGCTCGTGACCGACGGCCGCATCGTCACCGGCTGCAACGTCGAGAACGCGTCGTACGGCGTGGGACTGTGCGCCGAGTGCGGCCTGGTCAGCGAACTCCAGATGTCGGGCGGGGGAGGCCTGGTGGCCTTCGTGTGCGTCAACGGCCACGGCGACACGATCATGCCGTGCGGCCGCTGCCGGCAGCTGCTCAACGAGTTCGCGATGCCGGGCATGCTGCTCGAGACCGTGTCGGGCATCCGCACGATCGATGAGGTGCTCCCCGACGCGTTCGGGCCCCGCGACCTCGAGGAGGCGGCGCGATGACGGATGCCGCGGCGGAGCCGCTCAACGCCGTGGAGCCGTTCGACGCGGTGGATGTCATCCGAGCCAAGCGTGACGGCGGTGCGGTGCCCGAGCAGGCGCTGCGCTGGATGGTCGACGCCTACACCCGCGGCTACGTCGCGGATTCGCAGATGGCGGCGTTCGCGATGGCGGTGCTGCTCAACGGCATGGCGCGTGACGAGATCCGCGTCATGACCGACGCGATGATCCGTTCCGGGGAGCGTATGGGCTTCGCAGGCCTCGGCAAGCCGACGGTCGACAAGCACTCCACGGGCGGCGTCGGCGACAAGATCACGCTGCCGCTGGCCCCGCTGGTCGCCTCGTTCGGCGTCGCGGTGCCGCAGCTCTCGGGCCGCGGGCTCGGCCACACCGGCGGCACGCTCGACAAGCTCGAGTCCATTCCCGGGTGGCGCGCGGCGCTGTCGAACGACGAGATGTTCGCGCAGCTGCGCGACGTCGGCGCGGTCATCTGCGCCGCGGGGTCCGGGCTCGCGCCCGCCGACAAGAAGCTGTACGCCCTGCGCGACGTCACCGGCACCGTCGAGGCGATCCCGCTCATCGCGTCGAGCATCATGTCGAAGAAGATCGCCGAGGGAACCGACTCGCTCGTCCTCGACGTGAAGTTCGGCTCCGGTGCGTTCATGCGCGACGTCGACAAGGCGCGCGAACTGGCGCGCACGATGGTGGCGCTCGGCACCGACTCGGGCGTGGCGACGACCGCGCTCCTCACCGACATGAACACCCCGCTCGGTCTCGCCATCGGCAACGCGAACGAGGTCCGCGAATCGGTCGAGGTGCTCGCCGGCGGCGGCCCCGCCGACGTGGTCGAACTGACGGTCGCGCTCGCACGTGAGATGCTCGCGCTCGCCGGGCAGCCCGACGCGGACGTCGAGGCGGCACTGCAGGACGGCCGTGCCATGGACGCCTGGCGCGCCATGATCCGCGCACAGGACGGCGACCCGGATGCCGCCCTCCCGGCCCCGAACGAGACCCACACGGTCACCGCCGCGCAGGCCGGATACGTGACCGGCATGGAGGCGCTGCCGTTCGGCATCGCCGCATGGCGTCTGGGCGCCGGGCGTGCGCGGGCGCAGGATCCCGTGCTGCACGCCGCCGGCATCGACCTCCACGTCAAGCCGGGCGACGAGGTGGCGGTCGGACAGCCGCTGTTCACCCTGCTCGGCGAGGATGACTCGCGCTTCGAGCGTGCGCTCGAGGCGGTCGACGGCGCGCTGCGGATCGGCGCCCAGGCGCCGGCTGCCGCTCCTCTCGTCCTGGAACGCATCACCGCCTAGGCTGGGTCAGTCCCGCGCCGGGGCTCCGGTGCGGCGCCGGGTCGCGGCATCCGTCCCACATCCCCACTCGCGATCGCAACGAGGAGAAATCCATGCCCATCGACCAGCACGGCGACGCCATTCTCGATGGCGTGTCGCTCCGCAGCCTGCCCAAGGTGTCGCTGCACGATCACCTCGACGGTGGTGTGCGACCGGCGACGATCATCGAGCTGGCCGACGCGATCGGGCTCGAGGTGCCGCAGTCCGAGCCGGACGACCTGGCGGACTGGTTCGCCGAGAAGAGCGACTCGGGTTCGCTGGTCGAGTACCTGAAGACCTTCGACCTGACGACCGGCGTGATGCAGACCCGCGAAGGACTCACGCGCGTCGCACGCGAGTTCGTCGAGGATCTGGCCGCCGACGGCGTGATCTACGGCGAGGTGCGGTGGGCGCCCGAGCAGCACCTGACGCGCGGGTTGTCGCTCGACGAGGTCGTCACCGCGGTCCAGGAGGGCATCGAGGAGGGCGAGGATGCCGCGGAGCGTCGCGGGCACGACATCCGCGTCGGGCAGCTCATCACCGCGATGCGCCACACCGACCGGTCGCTCGAGATCGCCCGGCTCGCCGTCGAGTGGCGCAACCGCGGGGCGGTCGGCTTCGACATCGCCGGACCCGAGGACGGCTTCCCGGCTTCGAACCACCGCGACGCCTTCGACTACCTGGCGTCCGAGTTCTTCCCGGCGACCGTGCACGCCGGTGAGGCGGCCGGGCTCGAGTCGATCCGTTCGGCGCTCATCGACGGCCGTGCACTGCGTCTCGGTCACGGCGTGCGCCTCGCCGAAGACCTCGAGGTCGTGTCGCGCGCGGGCGAAGAGGTGCTGGTGCAGTTCGGCGACCTCGCGCGCTGGGTGCGCGACCGTGAGATCCCGCTGGAGCTGTCGCCGTCGTCGAACCTGCAGACAGGCGCGATCGAGCGCTGGGGCACCACGATGGAGGACCACCCCTTCGACCTGCTGTACCAGCTCGGCTTCTCGGTGACCGTGAACGTCGACAACCGCACGATGAGCCGCACGTCGCTGACGCGCGAGCTGGCGCTGCTCTCCGAGACCTTCGAGTACGGCCTCGACGACCTCGAGACCTTCCAGCTCAACGCCGCGGCCGGCGCCTTCCTCCCCGTGGAGGAGCGCGAGGAGCTCATCGACCTCATCGCCGAGGGCTTCGAGGCCTAGCCGCCGGCGCCCCGCTGCCGGGTTCACCTGCAGAACTCCACGGGATCAGTGCGCGGCGCGCCTCGACACTGAGCCCAGGGGCGCTACCCCCACGGATTGCGTGGATTTCTGCAGGCGAGGGTGACTCACCACCGCCTTCATCGTCGCGAGGACTTCGTCGGGGCGGTAATAGATGTCCTCGGCGAGCGGGCGCACAGTGGTGTAGCCCAGCGCGGCTGCCGCGAGGTCGCGACGACGGTCGCGCTTCTGTGCGTACCAGCCCTCGTGAAAGGCCTGGCTGTCGCATTCGACGATGAGCCATCCATCCACCATGAGATCCACGCGTCCGACGCCCGGGACCTTGACCTGAATCTCGACTCGGCAGCCGAGCCCGCGGAGCAGCAATCGCATCAAGGTCTCCGCGCCCGATTCGCTGCGGCGATCGAGCAGCTGCCGCAGTGACCTGTACCGGCGGGGGAGGCGGGCGAAAATCTCAGCAATGGCCTGCTCGTCCACAAGCCCGTGATGCCATGCGCTGTCGAGCGTCGCCACCGCATCGCGCGGCGTCAGGCAACGGCAAGCTTGCGTCAGTGCCTCGGTCAATTCGGCCGCGAGACCGGCACGCTCGCCTGACGTATGGCGCCAGTGCGCTGTCACCCCCATGGGTCGCGGTGGGAGGCGCGTCGTACCCGGCGTGAACTGCACGTGCGGTGCCGTCGGCTTGTGGCGGACGAAGACCCCGATCGCCGAGAGGAGGGACACGCAGTCGAGCCTTCCTCCGAGTCGACCCGCCGTCACCAGATCAGGGTGCAGATCAGCCGGGATGTACCGACCGTTGCGAAGCCTGACAAGCCGGCCGTCTTTCACCAGGCAGCTGACCCGATATCGGCCCAGTCCCATCGCGGTCAACGCCGCGGGGCTCAGAAAGGTTGCCGGCAGGATGAGGCGCGCCGCATCCCAGATCTCCCCCGTGGCCATACGTCGATGAGACGCCCTCTGATGCGGGGCCGTGCGGTTCGAAGGCCGGTCCGTGGAGAAGGCGACCCCGACCGGCGCTGTGGAGGAACCTGCAGAACTCCACGGATGCTGAGCTGCGGGCGGGTGTCCGCCCCTCTTGAGCTGCCGAAGGCTCGGGATCCGTGGAGTTTCGCAGGCGCGTCACATGAGTCAGGAGCGGCGGGCGACGCCGGGGTGGGTATCGAGGTAGGCCTCGAACGCCTCGGCCGAGGTCTTCGCGGGCGTGTAGCCGAAGTCGCGCTTGAGGGCGTCGTTCGCGAGCACCGGGCGGTAGCGCAGGAAGCCCACCTGCTCGGGCCCGTGCACAGTCAGGCGCAGCATCCGTCCGATCCGCAGCGCGAATCCGAGAAGCCCGGCCGACACGGTCACGACCGGCTTGCCGAGGCGGCGGGCGATCTCGGGCACCGTCACGCGCCCGTCGCCGGCCACGTTGTAGACGCCGGAAGGCCCGTCGGTCGCGGCGCGGGCCATCGCGCCGGCGACGTCGTCGACCCACACGAACACGAACGGCGACACCGAGCCGCGCACCGCCAGCACCGCACGGCCGTTCCAGAGTGCCGTGATCTGGTTCTGCACGGTCGGTCCGAGGATCGTGCCGATGCGGAACACCACCTGCTCGAGCTCGGGGTGCGCGACGCGGTAGGCGGCGAGCAGCTGCTCGACGAGGCGCTTGTGCTTGGAGTAGGCGAACTCGTCGTTGCCGCGCACCGGGTCGGACTCACGGAGCCACTCGGGGCTGTCGGGGTGGTAGCCGTAGGCGGCGCCCGATGACGACACCACGATGCGTCGCACGCCCGCCTCCACGCAGGCCTCGAGCACGTGGCGGGAGCCGTCGACGTCGACGCGGTACTCGAGCTCGTGGTCGCGGCCGGGGTTCACGATCGCGGCCAGATGCACGACCACGTCGATGCCGTGGCGCTCGAGCAGCGGCACCAGCCCGGCGGCGCGGGTCACGTCGCACTCGTCGTAGACGACGCCCTCGATCGGATGCTCCGGCCGCCGCACGTCGCCTGCCACGACCAGCTCCACGTCGGGGCGGGCGACGAGCGCTGCGGCCACGTGGGATCCGAGGAACCCGGCGCCTCCGGTGACCAGCACCCGCACGCGCTCGTTCGCGGACTCCCGCGTGGCGCGATCGACGACCGTGATCGGCTGGGTCGAGAGACTGCTGAGCGCGGCCGCGGCGCGCGCGGCACCGGTGTGCCCTGTGCGGCTCACTCCGGCGCTCCCGTGGGTGCCTCGGAACCCGCGCCGGACCCCGAGCCGGACCCCGAGCCGGAACCCGCGCCGGACCCCGACCCCGCGTCCGAGTCCCGGCCCACGGCATCGGTTGCCCGGCGTGAGGCGTCGCCCTTGGCGGAACCGGTCCGGCGGCGGGTGTGCCGGGCCCACAGCGCGGCGACCGCGAGGCCGGCGATGATGTCCCAGATGCCCCACCAGCCGGCGACGATGGCCATGCCGCCGAGGCCGCCGAAGAAGGTGAAGACGAGCCCGAGGCCGAGGCCGGCGTTGCGGATGCCCACCTCGAACGTCATGGCCTTGCGCTCGCGCGTGCCGAGGCCGCCGACGACGGCGGTGGTGTAGCCGATGCCCAGGGCGACCGCGTCGTGGATGGTGACGACCAGCACGATGATGCCGAGGAACGCCACGAAGAACGTCCAGTTGCCGGCGAGGGCCGCCACGATGAAGCCGACGAGCGCGAGCAGCGAGAACCACTTCACCCACGGCTGCACCCTGCGGGCGAAGGCGGGGAAGCGGTGCCGGATGAACAGGCCGAGGGCGAACGGCACGCCGATGATGAGCAGGATGTCGCCGAGCATCACCCAGGGGTTGAGCTCGACGGCGACCAGCAGCTCGCTCGCGGTCGGGTGCAGCGACCCCCAGAAGGCGACCGAGAGCGGCAGCACGAAGATGTAGAGGAGGTTCGACACCGCCGTCATCGACACCGACAGGGCGACGTTGCCGCCGGAGCGGTGCGTCAGCACCTGCGAGATGTTCCCGGGCGGGCAGCACGCGACGAGGATCATGCCGAGCGCCATGGACGGCGTCACCGGCAGGATCAGGGTGAGCCCGAACGTCACGGCCGGCAGCACGACGAGCTGAGCGATGATCGCGATGACGAACGGCTTCGGCTTGCGGGCGACGACCTTGAAGTCGTCGATCGTCGTGTCGAGTGCGATGCCGAACATGATCAGCCCGAGCACCACGTTGAGCAGGACGAGCGTGCCCGGATTGAAGTTGAGGAGCACGTCGTCCGGGTTCATGCCGTCACCTTCTTCGAGGAGGGCGTGCGCATGGACGCCGACTTCGTCCGGTGCCTGAGCCTGTCGAGGGCGCCGCGCCGCGACGCCGGCGCTGCGGCATCCGTCTTCAGCATCCGCGTGGCGGCGCGCACCGCACCGCGGTAGGCATCCTTGTTCACGTAGTACGACATGCGCTCGAGGCCGAGGTAGCGGTAGCCGCCGGTGAGGTCGGGCCACGGCTCGTCGGCGACCCGCCTGCGGAAGGCCGCGGCACGCTCGGGGTGCTTCTCCAGCGCCGCAAGGTACGCGGCGATGAGCTCGGCCTGCTCGTAGCGGCCCTGCCAGCCGATTCCGGATGCCTCGATCATGCCCATCACGTACAGCCCGTTGAACAACGGGGTGAACGCGTTGAGGTACAGGTGCGGCGCCATGCCGGTCCAGGCGAGCTCGCTGCGAGCGACGAACGGGTAGTCGAGCTTGTAGCCCGTCGCGAGGATCACCGTGTCGTACTCCGCGGAGGACCTGTCGCGGAAATGGACTGTGGATCCGTCGAAGCGGTCGATGTCGGGCACGATGCGCAGGTCGCCCTGGCCGAGGTGGTTGAGGATCAGGGTGTTGACGATGGGGTGCGACTCGTAGATCTTGTAGTCGGGCTTCGGGAAGCCGAACCGCACCGGGTCGCCCGTGAAGGCACGGAGCACGCGGGTGTCGACGAACTGCTTGATCCGTGCGGGCAGCGGTCGTCCCTGGTTGAGCGTGTCGGACGGCTTGCCGAAGAGGTACCGCGGCACGAAGTAGTAGCCCCGGCGCACACTCATGTCGACGGAGGCCGCGTGGTGCACCGCGTCGACCGCGATGTCGCAGCCGGAGTTGCCGGCGCCGATGATGAGCACGCGCTTGCCGCTGAGCTGCGACGCCGACTTGTACGCGCTGGTGTGCAGCAGCTCGCCGGTGAACTCGCCTCGGAAAGAGGGGACGTTCGGCTCGGCGAGCGTGCCGTTGGCGAGGATGACGCCCTCGTAGCGCTGCTTCACCGGCTCGACGGCGCCGGAACCGGAGGCGGGACCGGTGGCTTCCAGCATCCATCCGCCGTCGTCGGTGCGTTCGAGGGAGGTGACCTTCGTGTCGAAGCGGAACCGCTCGGTGAGCCCGAAGCGGTCGGCGAAGTCGCGGAAGTACGCGATGAGCTCGCGGTGGCTCGGATAGTCGGCGGTCGTCCGCATGGGGAACTCGGCGAACTCGGTCGTGGTCCGCGACGAGATGAGGTGGGCCGACTCGTACATGGTCGAGCGCGGGTTCTCGATGTCCCAGAGGCCGCCGACCCCGCGGGACGACTCGAAGCCGTCGAACTCGATGCCGGCCTTCTGCAGGGCACGGGCAGCAGACAGGCCCGAGGGGCCGGCGCCGATGACGGCGTAGCGATGGTCGCTCATTGATCCTCACGTTCGTCGATGCGCACGTCCTCGTGCCGGCGTGACGATTCCGCCGACAGAACACTAAGCGTGAAGCGGCATTAACCGAAATCGACGGTGCTCACGCCGAAGCTCGTTCGGCATGGCCGGCGTCGGATGCGGAACCGGTCATAGGAAGAGTGCCAGGATGCCGCGCACCAGCACCACTGTCGCTCCGGCCCAGGCGAGCACGAGCATGGCGGCTCGGGCGATCCGCGGCGAGACGTTGCGGGAGAGGATCGTGCCGATCGCGATGCCGGCGATCGTCGCGACGACGAGGGTGCCGACATCCTGGGCGGGGGAGACCGGAAGCCCGCGCAGCGCCACGGACACCACGCCGAATACGGTGAAGATCAGCTGCGAGCTCGCCGCGAAGCTGCGCTGCGGCCAGCGGTCGCCGACCGCATAGGCGGCGAGCGGCGGACCCGACAGGCCGCTCGCGACGTGCATGAACCCCGCCGCCGAGCCCGAGACCACGGCGCCCATGCGTCCCGTCAGCGACGCGGAGAGGGCGGAGATGCGTCCCGCCAGCAGCGCGAGGAACGCCATCGCCGCGATGAGGAGCAGGAGGGCGGCGTCGGGCAGCAGGTGCACGAGCAGCGCACCGAACGGCGCCGCGACGATACCGGGCCAGATGAGCCACCACGAGCGGCCCCAGTCGATCTGCCGCCACACGAGCGGGATGGCGACGAGCGACGCGACCAGTGCGAGCAGCACGGCGAGGGTGACCCCCTCGACCGGTCCGTACAGCAGGACGATGGGGCCGACCAGCACCAGCACGAAGCCGAGCCCGGTGATGCGCTGGATGACGGCAGCGACGAAGGCTGCGATCGCCGCGAGGATGACGGTCACGGGATTCCAGTCTAGGCGGGGGCTGCCGGTCGTCGAGCCCGCTGTAGCGCGTCGGCTCAAGGCGTTTCGTCTCGGTCGCTGGCGCTCCCTCGCTCAACGACCGGGACCTTTCCTGCCGGTCGTTGAGCGAGCGAGGAACGAGCGAGACGAAACGCCCTGGACGCGGTCGAGACGTCAGCCGTTTCAGTTTCGGGCGCGAAAGCGCCTTCCGGTCAGCGACCGCCGGTGGCCAGGGCGAACGGGCCGACGAGTTCGGTGAGCTCGTCGCGCATGTCGTCGTCCGCGATCGTGGGAGTGCCGTCGCCCGGCTGCGGGCCGTAGTCCCCGAACGACGCGTGGCTCGCACCCTCGATCTCGTGCATCTGCGCGTCGTCGGGGAGCAGGGGCCGCGCGTCGGCGATCTTGTCGGGCGTCGACAGCCCGTCCTCGCTGCCTGCGACGCTGATCACCGGCAGTCCCGACGCCGAGAGGTCGTTCGCGCAGTACGACCCGAACAGGGCGAGGCCGTCGGCGTCGGCCGCCAGCTGGCACGCCCGCACGCCGCCGAGCGAATGCCCGCCCACGAGCCAGGTGTCGACGCCCGTGGCGAGGTCCGTGAAGGCCGACAGCGGCCGCAGGTCGAAGAACGCGAGATTCAGCCACGGCTTCGTGATGACGACGGTGAGGCCGTCCTCGGCGACGAGTCCCGAGAGCTTGTCGGCGTAGGCCCAGGGGTCGACCTTCGCGCCCGGCACGTAGACGAGGCCGACGTCGGCCGACTCCCCGGCGGGTGCGAGCACGATGCCCGTGTCGGTGTCGGTGATCTCGATCGCGGCGTTCGACCGTACCTCGGCGAGCGGCTCGGGCTCGGCGGCCATGACGCCGATCTGGCTCCAGATGACGATGCCGACGATGCCGAGCACGATGAGGCCGCCGAGAGAGCCGATGATCCACCAGAGCACCCGGAGGCCGCGCCGGCGGGTCTTGACGACGGCGACGGCTGCGGGGGCGGCGGATCCCGTGTGCACGTCGGGTCGGGTATCGGTGGAGGGGGCGCTCGGGGTCACCGGAAGAGCGTAGCCGCGCCCGAGCGGCCGAACCTGCGAACGCGGTCAGCCTGCGAGTTCGGCCTGCCGCGCCGCGACGACGGCCTCGACCCTCGGGAAGAGCGGATGCCCCGGCTCGAGGCCCGTGACCGACGCGGTGAAGGTCGCGGCATCCTGTTCACGCAGCATCCGCTGCAGATCCACTGACTGAGCGTCCTCACTGTCGTCGAACGCCAGCGCTGCGCCGATCGCGGCGACGAGCGCATCGACGCCGAGTCCGCGCTCCGCCGCTTCGGCGGCGGGACCGACGAACCGCTCATGCCGCGACAGTTTGCGCAGCGGCTGCCGGCCGACGCGCCACACCGTGTCGGGGAGGGCCGTGTTGCGGAAGCGGCTCAGGATCGTGGCGCGGTATGCGGCGAGCTCGTCCGCGTCGAGCCCGTGCTTGGCTTCGAGGAGCGCCGAGGTCTCTTCGAGAGCCGCCTCCACTCGCGCGGCGAGCGCGGGGTCGGACAGCGCCTGGGCGATGCCCTCGACCCCCGCCTGGGCGCCGAAGTACGCGGTCGCGGCGTGCCCGGTGTTGACCGTGAACAGCTTGCGCTCGATGTAGGGCGCCAGGTCGTCGACGAAGTGGGCACCCGGGATGCGCGGCGGGTCGTCGCCGAACGGCGGCCGCTCGATCGCCCATTCGAAGAACGGCTCGACCGTGACGTCCACCCCTCCGCCTTCGGGCTGAGCGGGCACGATGCGGTCGACGGCCGTGTTCGCGAACACGGCGCGCGAGGCGAGCGCGTCCCACGCATCGCCGGCGAGCAGCCTGACCTCGTCACGGAGCAGGTCGGTGGCGTTGATGGCGTTCTCGCAGGCCATGATCTGCAGCGGCGGACTCGACGGATTGCGCAGCGCCAGCCCGGCGACGATGTGAGGCGCGACGAACTTCAGGATCGTCGGCCCGACCGCCGTCGTGACGACGTTCGCGCTCGCGACCTCCTCGACGACGGGTTCGGGCTGCTCGGCGCTGTTGATCGCCCGGAAGCCGGTGACGACGGTGTCCCTGCCGCCCTCGCCCACCTCGTGCACCGTGTAGCGGGACGCGTGGTTGATCGCGTCGACGAGCGGGGCGGCGACATCCGAGAAGACGAGCTCGTACCCGCCCTCGTGCAGCAGCAGGCCGACGAAGCCGCGGCCGATGTTGCCGGCGCCGAAGTGGACGGCCTTCATCAGACGCCTGCCGCGGACACCAGGCCGTACAGCTCTTCCGGCGTCTGCGCCTGCTTGAGGCGGGCGACGTCGTCCTCTTCCGAGAAGAGGATCGCGATCTGCGACAGGATCTCGAGGTGCTCGTCGCCCTTGCCGGCGATGCCGACGACGAAGGTCACCGGATTGCCGTCCCAGTCCACGCCGCCGTCGTAGCGCACCACCGACAGCGCGGACTCGAGGATCTCGCCCTTCGTCTCGTTCGTGCCGTGCGGGATGGCGAGCTCGTTGCCCATGTACGTCGACACGGTCTGCTCGCGCTGCAGCATGGCGTCGTAGTACGCCCCCGTGACGGCGCCGGCGGTCTGCAGGATGTCGGCGGCCTCCTTCATCGCCTCGTTGCGCGTGGCGCTGCCGGAGTGGATGCGCACCTGGCCGATGCTCAGAACGTCGCGTGCCATGTCTTCGCCTTTCCCGCTGTCTTGTCGTACTGGCTGTCGTGTTCGCTTGTCATGCTCGGAGGAGCGGATGCCGCCCCCGCCGTTCGCCCCGGCGGCCGAGTGGCGGCGCGGCCGGAGCGAGGGCGATGGGGCCGAGGGCATGAAGCGCCCGCCCGGCCCCACCGCGGTCTCAGTTACGCACCATCCTCGTGCTGCGTGCGGACCAGGTCCACGACCTCGTCGTAGCGGGGCGAGTTCATGAAGTTGTCCACCGACACGTGCACCGCGCCGGGCGTCTTCTGCCGCGCCCGGTCGGTGAGCTGGTTCTGCGTGATGACCAGGTCGGCCGAGGCATCCAGGTTCGCGATCGCCTTGTTGACGACCGTGACGTCCTCGATGCCCGCCTTCTTGATCTTGTTGCGCAGCACGCTGGCGCCCATCGCCGACGAGCCCATGCCGGCGTCGCACGCGAACACGATGCTCTTGATCTCGCGCTCGGTCATCGTCGCCGGCTCGATGCCGCCGTCGACTCCGCTCGCGGCACCGCCGCGCAGCCCCGCGAGGGCGTCGGAGGACTTGCCCTTGGCCGCCTCGGTCTGCGTGATCGCGGCGCCGAAGGCGTCGTCGGTCGCCGCCATCGCCGCGAGGTCGCGTTTGCGCGAGGCCCGCAGGATGAGGGCGGCGATCAGGAACGTGACGGCAGCCGACAGGACGACCGACAGGATCACCGCGAAGTATGCACCCTGCGCGGTCTGTGCGAGCACCGCGATGATGCTGCCCGGGGCCGCCGGCGCGCGCAGCGCACCGCCCAGCAGCATGTTGGTGGTGACACCGGTCATGCCTCCGCCGATCAGGGCGAGGATCAGGATCGGCTTCATCAGCGCGTAGGGGAAGTACACCTCGTGGATGCCGCCGAAGAACTGGATCACGGCCGCGCCCGGTGCCGAGGCGCGTGCGGCGCCGAGGCCGAAGAACGTGAACGCGAGCAGCAGGCCGACACCAGGTCCGGGGTTCGCCTCGAGCAGGAACAGGATCGACGAGCCGGTGTCGGCGGCTTCCGAGACGCCGAGCGGCGTCAGCACGCCGTGGTTGATGGCGTTGTTCAGGAAGAACACCTTCGCCGGCTCGATGATGATGCTCGTGAGCGGCAGCAGGTTGTAGTCGACCAGCCAGTTCACGGCGTTGCTGAGCACCTGCATGATCCCGTTGACGAGCCAGGCGATCGGGTAGAACCCGACGATGGCCATCACGAAGCCCCAGATGCCGGCCGAGAACATGTTGACGAGCATCTCGAAGCCCGCCTTGATCTTGCCCTCCCACACGCTGTCGAGCCACTTCATGGAGTAGGCGGCGATCGGCGCCATGATCATCGCGCCGATGAACATGTGCACCTGGCCGAGCTGGTTGTCGGCGGGCAGGTCCGCGTTGATCTGCGCGATCAGCAGGTCGGAGCCGGCGATCGCGCCCATCGTGGCGATCGACGCCACCACGCCGCCGCGGATGCCGTAGATGATGCTTCCGCCCGTGTAGGCGATCAGCAGCGGAAGCAGGTAGTGGATGAACGGTCCGACGATCGTCGCGAGGTCGGCGTTCGGCGTCCAGCCGACTCCGATGAAGAACGCCGTGAAGATGCCCCACGCGATCAGCGCGGGGATGTTCGGCATGATCATGCCGGACAGGAACGTGCCGAAGCGCTGGACTCCGACCCGCGCCTTGCTGGTGCCCGATGCGGGCACTGACGCCGTTGTCATTTTGCTGTCTCCTTCTCTCGTTGCCGCAGTTGCGGGCGGCCTATCGGGTGGCCGCCGTCTGGGCGGTGGTGGGGATGGTGCCGCTCGCAGCCTGTTGCGCGGCGAGCCGAGCGGATGCCGCGTCCGACGCGGCGACGGCGGCGGCGGCGATGTCGCGCGCCTGGTCGAGGGTGTGCTTCAGCAGGGTGGCGCGCACGTCGGCGAGCGCCGTGGGAGCCATCGACAGGCTCGTGGCGCCAAGGCCCACGAGCACCACGGCCAGGAGCGGATCCGCCGCCGCCTCGCCGCAGATGCCGACGGGCTTGCCGTGCGCCCGGCCGGCGTCGCCGACCTCCCGGATGAGCCGCAGCACGGCGGGGTGCCACGGGTCCTGCAGCGCGGCGACCGAGCCGAGCAGCCGGTCGGCGGCCATCGTGTACTGCGTGAGGTCGTTGGTGCCGATCGACGCGAAGTCGGTGTACGACAGGATCCGGTCGGCGAGCAGCGCGGACGAGGGCACCTCGACCATGACCCCGGCGGTCTTGATGCCGTAGTCGCGGGCGACGTCGGTGAAGTACTCGGCCTCTTCGACGGTCGCCACCATCGGCGCCATCACCCAGAGGTCGGCGTCGGTGGCGGCATCCGCGTCGGCCAGTGCCGTGAGCTGCTCGCGCAGGATGTCCTCACTGGCCCGCAGGGCCCGGATGCCGCGGAGCCCGAGCGCCGGGTTCTCCTCGTGGGCGTCGTTGAGGAAGGCCAGCGGCTTGTCGGCGCCGGCGTCGAGCACCCGCACGACCACCTTCTTGCCGGGGAACGCGGAGAGGAGCTTCGTGTACGCCTCGCGCTGCTGCTCGACCGTGGGAGCCTGCGCCGAGCTCAGGAAGAGGAACTCCGTGCGGAACAGCCCGACCCCCTCGGCGCCGAGCGCGACTGCGTCGATGGCGCCCTCCGGCTTGCCGAGGTTGGCGAGCAGCGGCACCGGCGTGCCGTCCGCGAGCGCGCCGTCGGTGATCGGCGCCGACGACGCGGACGCGCGGTCTTCGGCGCGGCGCAGCGCCCGCTCGAGCTCGTCGGGCGTGGGCGCGGTCGTGACGACGCCGGCCGCGGCATCCACGATCACCGTCTCGCCGTCGCGGAGGTCCTTGGCGTCGACCGCGCCGACGATCGCGACGATCGACTTCTCGCGGGCGAGGATCGCCGTGTGAGAGGTCGGGCCGCCCTCGGTGGTCACCAGGGCCAGCACCTTGTCGAGGTCGAGGAGGGCGGTGTCGGCCGGTGCGAGATCCTTCGCGACGAGGACGAACGGATGCCCCGGGTCGGGCACACCGGGAGCAGGCTCGCCGCGCAGCCGGGCGATGACGCGCTGCGCCACGTCGTCGAGGTCGGCCGCGCGCTCGCCGAGGTAGCCGCCGAGCGCCGTGAGCTGATCGCGGAACGACGCGAAGGCGTCGAACACGGCGAACTCGCCCGTCTTGCCCTGGGCGATGCGGGCGTCCACCTCGTCGGCGAGGCTGGGGTCCTCGGCCATCATCGCCTGCGCCTCGAGCACCTCCTGCGCGGCGCCGCCGGCCTGCTGGCCGCGCGCCTCGAGCTCGCGCGCGACGGTGGCCACGGCATCCGCCACCCGTGCCTTCTCTTCGTCGGCGCTCAGCGTGCTGGGCGCGTCAGTCGGAGCCGGCGCCGGCTCCGCCATGCGTGCGACAGGCCCCTGGGCGACGCCCAGGCCGATTCCCACACCTCGCAGCTCGGTCATGGTCACGCCTCCGCGTCGTGGTCGGTGGTCAGGAGTTCGGCGAGCGTGTCGAGCGTCGCCTCCGCGTTGTCGCCGTCGGCGGTGAGCGTCACGTAGTCGCCCCGCTCGACGCCCAGCGCGATCACGCCGAGGATGCTCGCCGCGTTCACCGGGCTGCCCGCATCCTTCGCGATCGTGATCGGGATGCCGGCGTCCTTCGCCGCCTGCGCGAACAGCTTCGCCGGCCGGGCGTGCAGGCCGTGCGCCGATCCGATGCGGACGGTGCGGGAGATGGGTGGCATGTCGTCGACCCCTTTTCTGGATTCTGGTTCAGGACTGCTCTGTCGGTGCGGGTCTGTCTGCGCGCTGTGTCTGGGCGGTAGGTCAGTCCGGGCCTTCGCGCCCTGCCGCGTCCGCGGCCGGGAGCGGCCCCCCGGAGCTGCCGGTGGCGGCGCGGACCAGCGCGAGGGTGCGGGTGCCGTCTCGATCTCCGAAGATGTCGGACGGAAGCAGCACCACCGTCGTGCCCCGTGCGGCGGCATCCCGTTCGATGCGCTCCAGCGCATGCGCGAGATGAGGCCCGACGAGGACGACGTCCGCGGCATCGAGGTCGATGGGCAGCGACTGCTCGGTGCCGGCGAAGGCGGAGTAGTCGAGGCCCTCGGCATGCGCGGCATGGCGCACACGCTGAGCGACGAAGGTGCTCGAGGCACCCGCTCCGCAGACCACAAGGATCCTCATCGACCCGCCTCCTCAAGGGCCATTCTTGTGAGAACGCTGGGAGGGGACAACCACTCCTTCTTCCGCGGGGGAGGAAACGCCGCCATGCGGAGCACCGCGCAGCCGCCGTTCCCGCGCCGGAGCATGGCAGCCGTGGTTGACTGGGCAGGTGACCCGGGCCCGGCAGGATCGTGTGCTCGGACTGCTCCTGCGCGACGGCGACTGGGTGACCGCATCCGCCCTCGCGGACGCCCTCGGCGTCACCCCTCGCAGCATCCGGTCGTACGTGACCGCGGCGAACGCCCGCGTCGCCCCGGGGGTCGCGGTCGAGTCGGGTCCGCAGGGATACCGGGCCGGTTCCGAGGCCGCCGCCGCGCTCCGGGCGGGCAGCGACGCCGGCACGCCGCGCGACCGCCTGCACACGCTGGTGCGGGCGCTCCTCGACGCGGCCGACGGCATCGATGTGTTCGAGACCGCCGATACCCTGCACGTCTCGCCGGCGACACTCGACGCCGACCTCGCGCGGGTGCGTGGCCTGCTCGGCGGAACAGAGCTGACCCTCGAGCGCTCCGCATCGCGCGCCCGGCTGCGCGGCACCGAGGGTGCCCAGCGCCGGCTCCTCAGCAAACTCGCGCATGACGAGATGGATGCCGGATCCTTCGACCTCGCGGCCCTCCGGCGCACGCTCGGCGAGGGGTCGGTCGGTGCCCAGGCGTTCGGGCCGTTCAAGACCGAGCTCGTCGCGCGACTGGGGGAGCTGGGCTGGTTCGTCAACGAGTTCGGCATCGCCGACGTGGTCATGCACATCGCGATCGCGGCCGACCGCACCGCGCGGGACCGCCCGCTCGACGCCATCGGCACCGAGGGCGCTGCCGCCCGTGACCGGCCTACGCAGACCCAGGTGGCGGCGATCATCGCCGACCTGTCGGAGCGGCACCTCCAGGTGCACCTCGGCAGTGCCGACCTGCAGCATCTCGCCACCCTCGTGCTGACCCGGGTCGTCGCACCGGACGGGCTCGAGGGCGCGGCATCCGCCACCGCGCCGTCCACCCTCGATCCTGAGGTCGAGGCCGCGGTGCACGACGTCGTGACCGCCGCCGCCGAGGAATTCCTCGTCGACATCGCCCACGACGACTTCGTAGCGCGGCTGGCCCTGCACGTGCAGAACCTGCTGCACCGCGCCCGCGAGCAGGCCTGGTCGCGCAACCCGCTCACGCGGTCGCTCAAGTCGACGTACCCGATGATCTTCGAGGTGGCGGTCTTCATCGCGAGCCGCCTGCAGCAGCGCCTGGGCATCCCGCTGCCCGACGACGAGATCGCCTACATCGCGATGCACGTCGGCGGCCGCCTCGAGCGCAGCCGCCGCGCCGACCAGCTGCTGACCGCGACCATCGTGTGCCCGGGCTACTACGACCTGCACGAGTTGCTGCGCTCGAGCGTCGACCGCTCGCTCGGCCAGGCCATCGAGGTCGTCGGCGTCGAGACGCGCGTCGATCCGGACTGGGCGTCGATCGACACCGACCTGGTGCTGACGACCATCGATCCGCCCGTGACGAACGAGCGGATCGTCCGCATCCAGCCGTTCCTGACCGACACCGACGTCGAACGCGTGCAGGCGGCCGCGGGCCGCATCCGCCGCTCGCGGCGGCTGGCGCGGCTGCGGGCCGAGCTCGAGCGCTACTTCGAGCCGTCGGCCTTCCTGCGAGGGCTCGACGACGCGGCGGTCGCCGGCGAGGAGGGCGTGATCCGGACGCTCGGCGCGCTGCTCCTGGAGCGCGGTGTCATCGACGCCGAGTACATCGAGCGCACGATCGAGCGCGAGCGGCTCTCGTCCACGGCGTTCACCGATGCCCTGGCCGTGCCGCATGCGCTCGAGATGACGGCATCCCGCACCGCGATCGCCATCGGCATCGCCGACCCCTCGATCGCGTGGGGCGACGGGCGCGTGCAGGTCGTGGCCCTCGTCGCCTTCTCCGAGACCGACCGCGAGGCGTTCCAGACCGTGTTCGAGCAGTTCGTCGAGGTGTTCAGCGAGCGCGACAGCGTGCAGCGCATCGTCCGCCGCGGAACGGACTTCAACGCCTTCCTGGACGAGCTCGTCGCCGTCATCGACGGCTGACCCCATCGCATCCGCGGTTCTTCTCAGGTTCGGGGCGCATTTCCTCCGTCGGGGCGCAGAGTCTGCGCCCCAACGGAGAGAACGCGCCCCGAACCTGGTGAGTAGGGGCGAGCGGTCCGGTCCGTGGGCGGCGGCGGGCTCAGCACAGAGGGTGGATGCCGAACGCCGCGAGCCGTGCGCCCAGGTGGGCGGCCGTGCGCAGGTGCGGCCACCCCCAGCGGGCGAAGCGGCGCTGGGTCGTCCCGCGGATCCAGTCCTCTCGCTGCTTCTCTTCATCGAGTGCCTGCGACGACGTGCGCCCGTCGAGGAGTCGGCCGTTCACGTACTTGATCGCACCGTCGAACTCTCCGAGCGCGGCGATGTCCTCAAGGCCGAAGTCGACGAAGTAGGCCGTGTTCCGTGGTCCTGCCACCGCCACCTGCAGCTGAATTGCTCGGAACCCCAGGTCGTGCAGGCGGATGCGACTGATGCTCTCGCCCGGAAGCTGCGCACGCCCGTCGGCGAAATCGAGCACACGCCGTGCGCGCGTCTGCCCGTGCGCTGCTCGTCGCACGATCTCGAACACCCTCTGCCGGAAGTCCTCGGCGCCGTCGAAGTCGTACCGACCGGGGCCGGTGACGAACTGCTGGCGCAGCGCCGCGTCGGTGATGGTCACCCCCTGCTCGAAGGTGGTGGTGCGCGCGACATCGGCCACCGTGCGCAGGAGCGAGGTGACGCGCATGCCCTCCAGCACGACGACGTGGTCGTCGGGGAGTTCCCCGCGATGGCGTACGACCCCTGCGGCGGCACCAGGGCGCCCGGTGGCGGCGATCACATGGACGCGATCCCGGTCATCCGCGCGATACAGGGGCAGACCGTGCACAGCGGCCGCCGTCTCGTGGGACACGACCGGCGGGGTCGTTGAGACCGCCGTCAGTGCCTGGGCCCGTGCCACGGAGCGGGCTTCGGGTTTGGCTGCGTTCCACGCGTCGCCGCGCACGAACACCCCGGGCCGAACCTTGACCACTGATCCCGCACGAAGCGCGGCCGCCAGCCGGCGCGGGCTCATACCGAGCAGGACGAGATCGTGGTGACGGAGCAGGCGCATCGGTGGCATGCGTCGAGCCTGCTCACAGCCCGCGCGCGGTGCGGACTCCCGTGGCGCCGACCGTGGAGAAGCGGCCGACGAGCCGCGAATGGCCGGGGTCGGGAGGAGCGGGTGTTGCGGTGGCGGGGCGCAGCATCCGTCCCTCCTCTGGTTCGGGGCGCAAAATCTCAGTTGGGGCGGAGATTCTGCGCCCCAACGGAGAGAACGCGCCCCAAACCCGACAAGGTCCCGGGGGAGGGGCCGAGGAGGCGAGGAAGGGCCGGGCGGGACGGATGCCGGTGCGGCGGGTCAGCCGCGGGCGAGGCGCTCGGTGAGGCCGAGGCGCACCGCCGGCCACTCGTGGGGGAGGATCGAGAAGACCACGGTGTCGCGCAGCGTGCCGTCGGGCCCGAGGCGGTGGTTGCGCAGCACGCCGTCCTGTCGGGCACCGAGGCGGGCGATGGCCGCGCGCGACTGGAGGTTGTGCCAGTGGGTGCGAAACTCGACAGCGATCGCATCGCACGCCTCGAACGCATGGCCGAGCAGCAGCAGCTTCGACGCCGTGTTCACCGCGGTGCGCTGCGCCTCTCGTCCGATCCAGGTGTGGCCGATCTCGACGTGGCGGTTGGGCTGGTCGATGTTGCAGAAGGTGGTGGTCCCCACCACGCGTCCGGTGTCGAGGTTGCGCACCGCCCAGGGATTCATATGGCCCTCGTCGCGCCATGCCAGACGCCGCGCGATGTCGGCGCCGACCCCCTCGGCACGCGGCACCGAGGTGTACCAGGTGTGCTCGAGGCCGACGGCCGCCGCCGCGAGATCGGCTTCGTGCTCGGGCGCGAGCGGCTCGAGGCGCACGTACTCGTTCTCCAGCGCGATGGGCAGGGTGAGCAGCATGCTCCGAGCCTAGGGCTCGATGTGCATGTCACAGCGCCGACATACTTCGCAATTGTTCTGCCGATCGAAGCCTCGCTCGCACGGGCCGACCTAGGCTCGAACGGTGCGTTCATTCGGGCGCATGCACAGCGAAGAGGACTCGAACCACGATGAAGACCCAAGAGCTCGTAAAGACGAGACGGCGAGTGATCGCCCCCATCGCACTGGCACTGGCGGCGACCATCGGACTGGCCGCGTGCGCGCAGGGCGACGCGGCACCTGAGACGACCGGCGCCGAGGCGACCGGCCAGCTCACCTACGCGATCGCGAGCGACCCGACCTCGCTCAACCCGATCAATGTCGCCGACCGCTGGGGTCTGACCGTCACCAACCTCGTCTACTCGCCGCTCGCGCGGGTCGAGGGCGACGGCACGGTCGTGAACGAGCTGGCCGAGTCCATCGAGCCGGCCGATGACGGCCTGTCGGTCACGGTCACCCTCAAGGAGGACCTCAAGTGGTCCGACGGAGAGCCCCTGACCGCCGACGACGTCGTCTTCACCTACACGAACAAGGCGGTGCGTGAGAACGGCAACGCCGACCTGCTGTACGTCGGCGACCAGCCCATCACGGCCGAGGCGGCCGACGAGCGCACCGTCGTCTTCAACCTGCCGAGCGTGAGCGCGGCGGCCCTCAGCAACATCGCGACCGAGACGTACATCATCCCCGAGCACGTGTACGGCGACGTCACCGACTTCTCGGTGTCGGAGCTCGACCCGATCGCGGTCGGCTCGGGACCCTACAAGCTCACGGAGTACGAGCGCGGCCAGTACCTCACGTTCGAGGCGAACGAGAACTACTACGGCGAGGCGCCGAACATCCCCGAGGTCACGCTGCGGATCGTGGCCGACGCCGACACGGTCAAGACGGCGTTGCAGACCGGTGAGGTGGACGCCTCGTTCGCGACGCCCGCCCAGATCACCGAGCTCGAGGGCGCCGGCCTGAACGTCTACCCGTACGCAGAGGGACGCGTCGCCTACGTCGGCCTCAACGCCGCCAAGCTCACCGACCCGAAGGTGCGCCAGGCGATCTTCTTCGCCCTCGACCGCGAAGAGATCAACACCGGGGCGTTCCTGAGCGACGAGTACTACGAGAACGCGTACACGATCCTCCCGCCGAGCAACGCGTTCGCGACGGAGGACGTCGAGAAGTACGAGCAGGACACGGATGCCTCGGCGGCCCTCCTCGAAGAGGCCGGCGTCTCGGACCTCTCGATCACGCTGGCGTACGCCGGTGCAGATCCGGCGCAGACCACGGAGGCGACGCTCATCCAGCAGCAGCTGCAGGATGCCGGGATCACGGTCGAGCTCGCCGGCATCGAGCCCGCGGCGGTCTTCGAGGAGATCCAGAAGGGCGCCGAGTCGCAGTACGACGCATTCCTCGGCGGTTACATCATGGGTCAGGACCCCGACGCGTACAGCCTGCTGTACCGCACCGGCGCCTCGGCCAACTACTTCTCGTACTCGAACCCGGCCACGGACGCGCTGTTCGACCAGGGCGCCGTCGAGCTCGACCCCGAGGCCCGCGCGGCGGTCTACGCCGAGCTGCAGGCGCAGATCGCCGAGGACGCGGTGGTCTTCCCGCTCGCCGACAACCTCAAGATCCTCGCGGTGAACCCGCGGATCGGCGGCGTCGACGAGGCGAAGCTCGTGCCCATCTACACGCTGGAGAACTTCGGGCTGCTCACCGAGCAGTAAGGGACGAATGGATGCCGGCGGCCGAGGTTCGGCCGCCGGCATCCGTTTCATCGTCCGCCCGAAAGGAGAACCGATGGCGGTCTACATCCTGCGCCGTCTGCTGCAGGTCCTTCCGATGCTGCTGCTGGTGACGTTCGTCGTCTTCCTGCTGCTGCACGCGGCGCCGTACGACGTCGTCGACACGATCACGACGCCGCAGATGTCGGAGGAGACCCAGGCGGCGATACGCGCCCGCTACGGTCTCGACCAGCCCATCGTCGTGCAGTACGGGCTCTGGCTGGCCAACGTGGTGCAGGGCGATCTCGGCTACTCGCTGGTGAGCCGGCAACCCATCGCCGAGGAGCTGGCCGCCCGCATCCCGAACACGATCCTGCTCGTGGCTCCGGCCTACTTCGCCGCTCTTGTCATCGCCGTGGTGCTCGGCCTGATCGCCGGCTCCCGTCGCGGCACCCTCGTCGACAAGACGATCGACGGCATCGCCGGCATCGGCATCGCCACACCGTCATTCTGGTTCGCGCTGCTGGTCATCTACGTCTTCGGGTACCAGCTGCGGTGGTTCCCCATCATCGGCATGCACTCCGTGGGCAAGCAGGGCGACCCCGTCGACTTCCTCCTGCACTTCGTGATGCCGTTCCTGGTGCTCGTGGTGGCGTTCTTCCCCGAGCTCGCCCGCTACGTGCGGGCGGCCACGATCAGTCAGCTCTCGCAGGACTACGTGCTCGTGCAGCGCGGTTTCGGCGCTTCGCGTGGTCAGGTGCTCACGCGCCATGTCGGCCGCAACGTGATGCTTCCGATCATCACCCAGCTGGGCCTCGCCCTCCCGATCCTCGTGACCGGTGCCATCGTCACCGAGTCGATCTTCGGCTGGCCGGGGATCGGGCCGTACTTCCTGACCGCGACCCGCAGCCTCGACTACCCGGTCGTGCTCGCCGTGCTGCTGCTGTCGGCGGTGCTCGTGATCCTGGGCAACCTCATCGCCGACATCCTGTACGTGGTCGTCGACCCGCGCATCCGGATCGGAGGGGGCTCATGACCGCCACCACGCCCAACGTCGCCGCCGCCATCGATGCGACTGCCCTGGTGCACCGCACCCGCTCGTTCCGCTCGGTCGCGTCGCTGCTGGCGATCGCGTTCCTCGTCGTGGTCGGTGCCGTGTCGCTCCTCGCACCGCTGCTCCCGCTGGATCCGACCTCGACCGACCTTGCGATCCGCTGGCAGCCGCCGAGCGCCGCCCACTGGTTCGGCACCGACGAGCTCGGCCGCGACTATTTCTCGCGCGTCGTCTACGGCGGGCGCATCTCGCTGACCGTCGGCATCCTGGCGATGACGGCGGCCACCGCGATCGGCGTCGTCGTGGGTCTCGTCGCAGGATACGCCGGCGGGCGGATCGACGACCTCCTCATGCGGTTCGTCGACTTCCTGTCGTCGATCCCATGGATGGTGCTCGTGATCGTCGCCAGCGTGTTCCTCAAGCCGGGGCTCTGGACCATCATCTTCGTGATCGGCGTGTTCTCGTGGATGGCGACGGCCCGCCTCGTGCGCGCCGAGACGCTGACCCTGCGGGAGCGCGCGTTCGTGCGGTACGCCCGCTACATCGGCGTACGACGCGAGCTCGTGATGTGGCGGCACGTGGTGCCCGATGCCGCGCCGACGATCATCGTCGCCGCGACGGCCAGCATCTCGACCGCGATCCTCACCGAGTCGGCGCTGAGCTTCCTCGGCCTCGGCATCCAGCCGCCGATGGCGTCGTGGGGGAGTCTCCTCGAATCGGCACAGGGCAGCCTGCAGACCGCGCCGTACCTGGCGCTGATCCCCGGCATCCTGATCCTGCTCACGGTGCTGTCGTTCAACGTCCTCGGCGATGCCCTGCGGCAATCGGTCAGCGAAGGAGGAGCGGCATGACGGTCCCCGATCCCGCGACCGCGCCGACGGGTGCCCACGGCGCAGCCGACGACGTGCTGCTGAGCGTCGAGGGGCTCGACGTCGATCTGCCCGGCCGCACCGGCGGCCGCGTCCGCGTCCTCGACGACGTCTCGTTCGCGGTGCCGCGCGGCCGCGTCGTCGGGATCGTCGGCGAGTCCGGCTCGGGCAAGACGATGCTGCTGCGCGCGCTCCTCGGCATCCTTCCCGACGGCGCGACGCGCGGGTGGCGGCGCGTCGTCCTCGACGGCCGTGACATCACCGCCGCGGCGTCGAGCGAGCGGCTGCCGGCGGCGATGGTCTTCCAGGACCCGATGACCTCGTTCAATCCGCTCGTGCGGATCGGTGCGCATCTGGTCGAGGTCGCGCGGCGATTCCAGCGGGTCGGGCGCCGCCAAGCGACGGCGCTCGCGCGCGAGGCGCTCGTCGCGGTGCGCATCCCCGACCCCGACCGCGTGCTCTCGCGCTACCCGCACGAGCTGTCGGGCGGCATGCGCCAGCGCGCGATGATCGCGATGGCGCTTCTCGCGCAGCCGGAGCTGCTCCTCGCGGACGAGCCGACGACGGCGCTGGATGCCACGATCCAGGCGCAGATCCTCGCGCTGCTGCGCGCGCTGCAGGCCGAGCGCGCGCTGACCGTGCTCATCGTGACGCACGACCTGGCCGTCGTCGCCGCCGTGTGCGACGACGTGCTCGTGATGAAGGACGGCCGCATCGTCGAGTCGGGCGACGTGGATCGCGTCTTCCGCGAGCCGCAGCATCCGTACACCCGAGAGCTGCTGGATGCCGCACCGGGCGGACCGTCGACGCTCGGGGAGGAGGACGCATGAGCGCGCACATGACAGACGACCTCGTGCGGGTCGACGGGCTCGTCAAGACCTTCCCCGTTCGCAACGCGTGGGGTCGCACGACCGGGACGGTCCGGGCCGTCGACGGCGTCGACCTCACCATCCGCCGCGGCGAGACCCTCGCCCTGGTGGGGGAGTCGGGAAGCGGCAAGTCGACGCTCGGGCGCAGCATCCTGCAGATGGAAGAGCCGACGAGCGGCACCGTCACGTACGACGGCGTCGACCTCACCTCACTCCCGCGCGCCCGCCGAGCGCCGTACCACCGATCGATGCAGGTCATCTTCCAGGACCCGTTCTCGTCGCTGAACCCGCACCGCACCGCGCTGCAGAACGTCATGGAGCCGCTCACCGTGCTCGCCCCCGACGCCGACCCTCGCGCGCAGGCGATCGAGGCGCTCGCCGCGGTGGGGATCGACGGGGATGCCGTCCACCGGCGCCCGCGCGCGTTCTCGGGAGGTCAGCGCCAGCGCATCGTGATCGCGCGCGCCATCGCCGTGCGCCCCGGGTTCGTCGTGTGCGACGAGCCGCTCTCGGCCCTCGACATGTCGATCCAGGCGCAGGTCACCGAGCTGCTGCTGCGGCTGCAGCGGGAGCTGGCGCTCACCTACCTCTTCATCTCGCACGACCTCTCCGTCGTGCGCGAGATCGCCACGCGCACCGCGGTCATGAACCGCGGGCGCGTGGTCGAGCTCGGGCCGACGGCGGAGGTCTTCGCGTCGCCGCAGCACGCCTACACGCGCCATCTGCTCGATGCCGCGCTGTCGACCGACCCGGCGCAGGCACGGCGCCGGCTGGAGCGCATCTCGACGCGACCCGAGCCGGTCGGCCTCGAGCCCGACGGCACCGAGCTCGCCGAGGTCTCACCCGGTCACTTCGTCCTCCGCTGACTCCTCCCGCGCGGTCGTCGGGCGTGTTTCGTCTCGCTTCGCTCGCTCAACGACCGGGGGTGAAGTTCCGGGTCGTTGAGCGAGGGAGCGCAGGCGACCGAGACGAAACGCGCTGAAGTCTTCGTGATCGTCAGCGGCGTTTCGTCTCGCTCGTTCCTCGCTCGCTCAACGACCGGAGTCGGCGCGTCAGCCGCCGTACTCGGCGAGGAGTGCCCGGGCGCCGTCCGCGAGCGCCCCGATGCGTGCCCCGGCGTCGTCGCGAGACTCGCCGCGCACGTCGAGGTACAGCTTGAGCTTCGGCTCGGTGCCGCTCGGGCGCACGACGACGCGCGAGCCGTCGGCGAGCCACAGCCGCAGCACGTCGCCGGGCGGCAGGTCATCGACGCCTTCTTGCAGGTCGTCGACGCGATCGACCGCGACCTGTCCGACGGATTCCGGATGCCGCGCCCGGAGCGCGGCCATGATGCCCGAGATCTGCGACACGTCGTCGACGCGGATCGAGATCTGGTCGCTCGCGAAGGCGCCGAACTGCTCTTCGAACTCGGCGAGGAGGTCGGCGAGCGTCGCGCCCCGGCCGCGCGCCTCGGTCACCATGCCGAGCATCGCGACCGCCGCAGAGATGCCGTCCTTGTCGCGCACGGTGCCGGGGTTCACGAGGTAGCCGAGCGCCTCCTCGAACCCGAACACGAGGCCGGGAGCGCGAGAGATCCACTTGAAGCCCGTGAGCGTCGCGTGGAAGCCGAGCCCGTAGTGCTCCGCGACGGTCTGCAGGCCGGGCGAGGAGACCAGCGAGCAGGCGAGAGACGCACCCTCGGGCGTCGCGCCGCCGGCAGTCGCAAGCTGCGCCGCTCGCCAGCCCAGCAGCAGCCCGACTTCGTTGCCGGTCAAACGCCGCCAGCCGCCCTCGGCCGACTCGTCGGGCAGGGCGACCGCGAGCCGGTCGGCGTCGGGGTCATTGGCGATCACCAGCTCCGCGCCGGCCTCGCGCGCGGCTTCGAAGGCGAGGTCCATCGCGCCGGGTTCCTCGGGATTCGGGAACGCCACGGTCGGGAACTCGCCGTCGGGCTCCAGCTGCGCCGGCACCGGCACCGGTGCGGGGTAGCCGGCCGCGTCGAGGATGCGCGACAGGGTCTCCCACCCGACGCCGTGCATCGCGGTGTACACCCAAGTCAGGCCGTCCGCGCCGGCGGGAGCCGGAGCGACGGCCGCGGTGGCCGCGACGTACTCGTCGACGACGCCCTCGGTGGCCAGCTCGAAGGCGAGCGAGCGGGGGAGCGTGCTGATGTCGGCGCCCTCGGCGACCCGGGCGATGTGCGCCGCGATGTCCGCGTCGGCCGGCGACACGATCTGCGAGCCGTCGTCGTCTCCGCCGAGGTACACCTTGTAGCCGTTGTCGGCCGGCGGGTTGTGGCTCGCCGTGACCATGACACCGGCGGCGGCGCCGAAGTGGCGGACCGCGAACGCCAGCACCGGCGTCGGCAGCAGGCGCGGGAGGAGGATCGCGCGCAGCCCCGCGCCGGCGAAGATCTCGGCAGAGTCGCGGGCGAACACGTCGGAGTTGCGGCGCCCGTCGTACCCGATGACGACGATCGGCGCATCGTCGAGGATCCCGGGAACCTCCGGACCCTCCGCCTCGAGCGCGTCCGCCGAGGGTGCGTCGGTGAGCTCGGGCGCGTCCGGCAGATCGGAGGCCGCGTGCTGAGCCCCGTCCGTCGCCGGCGATCCGCCCTCGGTGCCTGCACCCCCGTCGGCTGACTCCGTCGTCGGCACGGCGACATCCGGGTCGGACGACGCATCGTGTGCCGCGGCGCCGGGCTCGGCATCCGTGCCGGCGTCCGGGCCCTCCCCAGGCGTCTCGGCTCGCGCCGCATCCGCCGTACCGGGCTCCGCCTCGGCATCCGCCGCACCAGCCTCAGCTTCGGCGTCTGTCGCACCCTCGCCCGGCGCTTCCGCGCGTGCATCCGCGTCCGGCGCTTCTGCGCCCAACGGAGGCAGCCCGGCCTGCTCGCGCACGTAGGCGGCCAGCCCCGCGGCGGCCTGGGCGACCAGGACGCGGTTCATGCGGTTGCTGCCGGCGCCCAGCGCGCCTCGGAGCCCGGCGGTGCCGAACGCGAGCCGCGTCGAGAATCGGTCTTCGAGTTCGTCCGCGGCGAGCTGGTCGCCGGCCTCGGCGGCCTCGATCAGAGCACGCAGCTCGGTGCGGGTCTCGCCGTCGGGGTCCTGCGCGAGCCACGCGCGCGCGCGTTCGAGGATGTCGGCGGCGGCGTCCGAGCCCGCCGGGACCTTGTCGGGTGCCGGCTCCTGCACGTCGGGGCTGGCTGCCGGCACCTCCTCCGCGCCGTTCACAGCGCGCCGATCACGCGCGCGAGGAGCGACGAGATGACCGGCTCGGCCTCGCGGCCGGCGTCGAGCACCTCCTGGTGGCTGAGGGGAGTCTTCTGGATGCCGGCGGCCATGTTCGTGATGAGCGAGAAGCCGAGGATCTCCATGCCGGCCTGGCGTGCGGCGATCGCCTCGAGAGCGGTCGACATGCCGACGATGTGCCCGCCGATCGCCTTCGCCATCTGCACCTCGGCCGGAGTCTCGTACTGCGGCCCCCGGAACTGGCAGTAGACGCCCTCGTCGAGGCTCGGGTCGATGGAGCGCGCGAGGTCGCGCAGGCGGAGCGAGTAGAGGTCGGTGAGGTCGATGAACGTCGCGCCCTCGAGCGGCGAGTCGCCGGTGAGGTTGATGTGGTCGCTGATCAGCACGGGTCGCCCCGGCGTCCACGTGTGCTTGATGCCGCCCGCGCCGTTGGTGAGCACCATCGTGCGCGCCCCCGCGGCGGCCGCGGTGCGCACGCTGTGCACGACCCGGCGCACGCCGTAGCCCTCGTAGTAGTGGGTGCGGGCGCCGATCACCAGCACGCGGCGGCCCTTCGGCGTGACGATGCTGCGCAGGGTGCCGACATGACCGCTGAGCGCCGGAGCGCTGAAGCCCGTCACCTGGGTGGCGGGGAATGTCGCCGTCGTCTCGCCGAGCAGCTCCGCGGCCTTGCCCCAGCCGCTGCCGAGGGTCAGCGCGATGTCGTGGCGCTCGACGCGGGTGATGCGGGCGATGTCCTCCGCGGCGGCGGCGGCGACCGCGAAGGGGTCGGCCGTGGGGTCGTCGAGAGGATTGCCGGTGGTGTCTGACATGCCACCACTTTAGGAACCCCCGGGTCCAAGAGCCAGCGCGGGCGCTTCCGCCCCGCAGCCGGGAGTGTCGCCGGATGTGTCGTGGTGGCGTCGTCCGGCAGGGAAGAATGGAATCCATGTCGATCAGCTTCGAGACCACCCAGAGCGTCGCGATCCTCGGCGGCGGCCCCGGAGGCTACGAAGCGGCGCTGGCCGCCGCCCAGCTCGGAGCCGAGGTGACGGTGGTCGAGCGAGCCGGCATCGGCGGCTCTGCGGTCATCACCGACGTCGTTCCGTCGAAGTCGCTCATCGCGACCGCCGACGCGGCCGTCGCGATCGCCGGCGCCGGCGACCTGGGCGTGCAGCTGTTCGCCAAGGGCAAGGACGGCAAGCCGCTGAAGCCCGAGATCGCGATCAACCTGAGCGCCGTCAACAAGCGCCTCCTCACCCTTGCGCGGCAGCAGTCCGACGACATGCGCGCCTCCCTGGTCGAGGCGGGCGTCCGCATCATCTCCGGCCACGGGCGGCTCGAGGGCGACCACGCCGTCGTGGTATCGACCGGCCCCGGCGGCACGGACTTCGACCGCATCGAGGCCGACACGCTCGTCGTCTCCACCGGCTCCTCGCCGCGCGAGCTGGCGAGCGCCAAGCCCGACGGCGAGCGCATCCTCACCTGGACGCAGCTGTACAACATGAGCGCGCTGCCTGAGCACCTCATCGTCGTGGGATCGGGTGTGACCGGCGCCGAGTTCGCCGGCGCGTACATGAACCTGGGCGCCAAGGTCACGCTGGTGTCCAGCCGGGACCAGGTTCTTCCGGGCGAGGACAAGGATGCCGCGGCCGTCCTGGAGCGCGTCTTCAAGCGCGGCGGCATGAAGCTGCTGTCGAAGTCGCGGGCCGCGAAGGTCGAGAACACCGGCGACCAGGTCGTGGTGACCCTGTCGGACGGCCGCACCGTCGAAGGCAGCCACTGCCTCATGGCCGTCGGCTCGGTGCCGAACACCGCGGGCATCGGCCTCGAAGAGGCGGGCATCCAGATGACCGAGTCGGGCAACATCCAGGTCAACCGCGTGGCACGCACGTCGGTGCCCAACATCTACGCCGCCGGCGACTGCACCTCCTTCGTGCCGCTCGCCTCGGTCGCCTCGATGCAGGGCCGCACGGCCATCTTCCACGCGCTGGGCGACGTCGTCATCCCGCTCGAGCACCGCCGCATCACATCGAACATCTTCACCGCCCCCGAGATCGCGACGATCGGCTGGCAGGAGAAGGACATCGAGGACGGCCACATCAACGGCGTCGTGCACAAGCTGCCGCTCGCGGCCAACCCGCGCGCCAAGATGATGGGCATCAAGGACGGCTTCGTGAAGATCATCGCCCGCGAGGGCAGCGGCACCGTCATCGGTGGCGTCATCGTCGCCCCGCGCGCCTCGGAGCTCATCTACCCGATCGCGATCGCGGTCGAGCGCCGCCTCACCGTCGACCAGGTCTCGCGCGTCTTCGCGGTCTACCCGTCGCTGTCGGGCAGCATCACGGACGCCGCCCGCGCCATGCACGTCGTCGACCACAACGTCTACGGCGGCTGACCTCGAGCGGTCCCCGAGCCTGTCGAAGGACGGATGCCGCGGCCTGCGGCATCCGTCTTCGTCTCGCTAATCGAGTCCGGTGCTGGCGGCCCAGAGCTCTGCGGCACGGTGCGCGCCCGCGTCGACGAGTGCGCGCAGCTCGGGCCGGTCGGGCATCGCGAAGGACACGTACGCTCCCCGCCCACCCGCGACCGGGCGGCCGTAGGCCTTGACCGCCAGGCTGTGGTCCGGCAGCAGCCGCACCGTCAGGGTCTGCAGCTCGAACTCCTCGCCGCGCCGGGTGTCGTGCCAGCGCAGCTCGGGCGGGATCACGACGTTGATCGCCGCCGCAGACACTTCGGGAGAGGGGGGTGAGGCATCCATGCCGCCATCCTGCCCCGGGCACGTGCCCGGGGGGAACGGGCGTCAGGAGATCGTCAGGAGCTGGTGACCGGCCGACACCGTCGTGCCGGGGTTCGCGTTGATCGCACCGATGACGCCGTCCTTGTGCGCCTGGATCGGCTGCTCCATCTTCATCGCCTCGAGCACCACCACGAGGTCGCCCTTGACGACCTGCTGGCCCTCCTCGACGGCGAGCTTGACGATCGTCGCCTGCATCGGGGACTTGACCGCGTCGCCCGAGGCGCCGGCCACGACCGTCGGAGCGTGCGAACGCCGCGACGGCGGCACGGCGGCGGGACGCCCCGCGACACCGGGCGCGGCGACCACGCGGTCGGGAAGGCTCACTTCGAGGCGCTTGCCGGCGACCTCGACGACGACGGTGTGCCGCGCCTCTGCCGGCGCCGGGGCGTCGAGCTCGCCGTCCCACGGCGGGATGTCGTTCACGAACTCGGTCTCGATCCAGCGCGTGTACACGCCGAATCGGCCGTCCTCGGCGGTGAATGCGGGGTCGCGCACGACCGCGCGGTGGAACGGGAGGACGGTGGGGAGCCCCGAGACCTCGAACTCGTCGAGGGCCCGGCGCGAGCGCTCGAGCGCCTCGGCGCGGTCGCGGCCGGTGACGATGATCTTCGCGAGCAGTGAGTCGAACGCCCCCGACACGCTGTCGCCCGCGGTGACGCCGGAGTCGAGACGGATGCCGGGACCGCCGAACGTCTTGAACACGTGGATCGGCCCGGGCTGGGGGAGGAACCCGCGGCCCGGGTCTTCGCCGTTGATGCGGAACTCGATCGAGTGGCCCTCGGGCTTCGGGTCGTCGTAGCCGAGCTCGGCGCCCTCGGCGAGGCGGAACTGCTCGCGCACCAGGTCGATGCCGGTCACTTCCTCCGACACCGGGTGCTCCACCTGAAGGCGCGTGTTCACCTCGAGGAACGAGATGGTGCCGTCCGCGCCGATCAGGAACTCGCAGGTCCCCGCGCCGACGTATCGCACTTCGCGCAGGATCGCCTTCGACGAGTCGTAGAGGATCCGGTTCTGCTCGTCGGAGAGGAACGGCGCCGGCGCCTCTTCCACCAGCTTCTGGTGACGGCGCTGCAGCGAGCAGTCGCGCGTGGAGACGACGACGACGTTGCCGGCGGCATCCGCGAGGCACTGCGTCTCGACGTGACGCGGCTGGTCGAGGTACTTCTCGACGAAGCACTCCCCACGACCGAAGGCGGTGATCGCCTCGCGCGTCGCGGATTCGAACATCTCGGGCACCTCGTCGATGGTGCGTGCGACCTTGAGGCCTCGCCCGCCGCCGCCGTACGCCGCCTTGATGGCGATGGGAAGGCCCACCTGCTCGGCGAACGCGACGACCTCGTCGGCGCCCGCGACGGGCCCGGGAGTGCCCGGTGCGAGGGGGGCTCCGACCTTCTCGGCGACCGCACGGGCGGTCACCTTGTCGCCGAGGGCCTCGATCGCTTCGGGCGAGGGGCCGATCCACACGAGCCCCGCCGCGATCACGGCGCGGGCGAAGCCGGCGTTCTCGGCGAGGAATCCGTAGCCCGGGTGCACGGCGTCGGCGCCCGAGCGGCGCGCGACCGAGAGGATCTTGTCGATCGACAGGTACGTCTCGGCGCTGGTCGAGCCGTCCAGGGCGTACGCCTCGTCGGCGAGGCGGGTGTGCAGGGCGTCGCGGTCCTGGTCGGCGTAGACGGCGACAGACGACTTCCCGGCATCGCGGGCGGCGCGTATGACGCGGACGGCGATCTCGCCGCGGTTGGCAATGAGAACCTTGGCGATCTGGGGCATGGATGCCAGCCTACCGACGGCATCCCGGCTGCTTTTGAGCGGTTCATACAAGAACCGATCAGAAACGTGGGATTCCTACTACAAGCCCGGTCGGCCATCGGAGGCGGCACCGTGACGGCGGTCCCGCCGGCGTGCGCTCTCCCACACGAGGGTCGTCAGAGCGTGGGCGGCTCGGTGTCCGACGGCCGGAGCGACGGATCGGTGACGTTCCACAGCGACGCCCAGTCGACCCCGACCTCGCGCACCAGCCGGCGCAGCGTCGACACCGACATGCCGACCACCGTCGAGGGGTCCCCTTCGACGCGCTCGATGAACGCGCCGCCCAGGCTGTCGACGGTGAAGGCTCCGGCCACGTGCAGCGGTTCGCCGGTCGCGACATACGCCTCGATCTCGGCATCCGTCACGTCCTCGACGAACGAGACGGATGCCGCAGCCGTCCCGTGCACCTCGCGCGGGGGCGCGCCCGGCTCGATGCGCACGACGGCGTGGCCCGAATGCAGCACGCCGGTGCGACCGCGCATCGCCTGCCACCGGGCGACGGCGTTCTCGGCGGTGTAGGGCTTACCGAGCACCTCGCCGTCGAGCTCGAACATCGAGTCGCCGCCGATGACGATGCCGTCGAAGTCGGGGATGTCGTCGCGCAGCCGCGCCGCCACATCGGCGGCCTTCCGCCGAGCGAGCAGCAGCACATGCTCGTCGGGCTCCAGGACGCGGCCCTCGGCCGCCTCGACCGCGGCGATGACTTCCTCTTCGTCGACGTCGGGGGCGATGGTGAGGGGACGGATGCCGAACTGCGCCAGCAGCATGAGCCGGGCGGGCGAGGTCGAGGCGAGGCAGACGCGCATGCCCCCACGGTACGCGGCCGAGCCGTAGGCTCGACGGATGAGCGGAACCGGCGACCTCCTCGACCTCGACATCACGGGCGTCGCCCACGGGGGCGTCTTCGTCGCCCGGCACGAGGGCCGGGTGGTGTTCGTGCCCGACACCATCCCGGGGGAGCGGGTGCGCGTGCGGCTCACCGACACGGCCAAGAGCTCGTTCTGGCGCGCCGAGACGCTCGAGGTGCTCGAGGCCTCGCCGCATCGCCAGCTGCACGTGTGGCGGCAGGCCGACGTCGACGTTCCGCCCGAGCAGCGCCCGGGTGGCGCAGACTTCGGGCACATCGACCTCGCACATCAGCGCGCCCTCAAGCTCGAGGTGCTGCTCGACGCGCTGCAGCGCTTCGGCGGCATCGCCGTGCCGACCGCGACGATGAGCCCGGTCTCAGCCCCGCCGACGGCCGGCTCGGACGCCGGCGACGAGGACGCCGACGGCGAGACGGTCGACGGCACCGCGTGGCGCACGCGCGTCAGCCTGCACGTCGACGACGACGGCAACGTCGGCCAGTACGCCGCGCGCAGCCACCGCGTCGTGCCGCTCGAAGACCTGCCGCTCGCGACCGCGGCGGTCGAGCGGATCGCGCTCGAGCTGCGTGGCGGCGAGCCCGGACGCATCGATCTCGTCCAGCCCGCCGACGGTCGCGTGCGCGTGCTGCCGCGTCCCCAGATCGATCGGGATGCCAACGCCCGTCGCGGGCGCGGCGCACGGCCGGCGTCCGCCAGGCGCGGCAAGGCCCCGACGCGCGAAGTGGTCGTCGAACGCGTCGGCGGACGGGAGTTCCGCGTCGACGCCGGGGGCTTCTGGCAGGTGCACCGCCTCGCGGCGCACACGCTCACGACCGCGGTGTCGGCCGCGCTCCGGGGTGAGCCGGGAGGGTCTGCCGTCGACCCCGAGGCCTCGCACCTGGACCTCTACGGCGGGGTCGGCCTGTTCGCCGCGACGCTCGGCGAGCTCGGCGGACCGTCGACGCGTGTGACCAGCGTCGAGTCCGACCCGCGTGCCACCGAGCACGCCGGCGAGAACCTCGCCGAGTGGGTCGGCGCACGTGCCGAGACCGGTCGCGTCGACCGGTGGCTGACGCGGCTCGGGGCCGAGGCATCCGCTTCCGAACGCGAACGGCTGTCGCGAGGCGTCGTGCTCATCGATCCGCCCCGCTCGGGCGCCGGGCGAGAGGTCGTGGAGCAGATCACGGCGCTCTCGCCGGCCGCGGTCGTGTACGTGGCGTGCGATCCCGTGGCGCTGGCGCGCGACATCGCGACCTTCCGGGCAGGGGGCTACGACCTCGCCCGGGTCGACGCGCTGGATCTCTTCCCCAACTCGCATCACGTCGAAGCCGTGGCGGTTCTCACCCGCGGGTGACGCACGTGGCTAGGCTGGCGGAATGACGCGCGTGGCCTTCATCGACGACCACGAGTCGGTACGGCTCGGGCTCGAGGCGGCCTGCCTCCGCGCGGACGCGATGAACGTCGCGTTCTCGGGCAGCACGGTCACCGAGTACGTCGACTGGCGTGCCTTCTCGCGCCAGCCCCCGGCCGACGTCGTCGTGCTCGATCTCACCCTCGGCGACGGCACCACGGTGACCGAGAACGTCCGGCGTCTCGTGCTGGACGGGTCGAGCGTGATCATCCACAGCGTCGCCGACCGGCCCGCAGCGGTGCGCGAGGCGCTCGCCGCGGGGGCGGCCGGCGTCGTGAGCAAGTCCTCGCCCATCGGCGACGTGATCGCGGCCGTGCGCACGGTGGCGCGTGGCGAGCCGCTCAACAACGTGGAGTGGGCCAGCGCCGTCGAGGGAGACCGTGCGTTCGCCGACGCCCAGCTCTCGGCCCGCGAGCGGGACGTGCTGCGGCTCTACGCCGCCGGGCTCCCGCTGAAGGTCGTCGCCGACCGCCTCGGGGTCGCGTACTCGACGGCGAAGGAGAACATCACGCGCATCCGCGTCAAGTACGTCGAGGTCGGGCGCCCCGCTCCGACCAAGATCGACCTGCTGCACCGCGCCGTCGAGGATGGGATCCTCGTCGAGCCGTCGGCGGACCCGGGAGACCGCCCGCGTGGCCGTTGACGCCCAGACCGGCCTGCTCGACACGGCGTGGGGTCAGATCCCGCACTCACCGCAGGCCACCGCGGGTATCGGATCGTTCACGCGATCCCGGGTGGAGCGCATCATCTCGCTCGTCGGCGGCGCGTTCAGCCCGCTGGTCCTCGGCCTGCAGGCGTTCCTGACGGGCTTCGGCTCGACCGACGAGCGGCCGGGCTGGCACGAGGCCCTGATGATCTCGGTGTTCGGCACCCTGGCGGTCATGATCCTCGCCTGCGTGATCGGACGCGGCGTCCGCGTGGCCGCCGGCGCTTTCGCGCTCGTCTACGTGCTCGCGCTGGTCGCCTGGCCGATCGCGACTGCGGAGATACCGCCCACGTCCGGCGAGGAGCCGTGGATCTGGTATCTGCTCAATCTGTCGACCCTCGCGGCCGTGCTGGCCTTCCCCTTTCCGCTGCAGATCGGGTGGACGATCCTCGCCCCCGTCCTCTTCGGGGTGGTCCGGCTGATGCAGCTGGGCTTCTCCAGCGACTACTGGGTCACCGTCGGGCTGGACGTGTCGTTCGCGCTGATCCTCGGCGGTGTCATCGTCACCCTCGGGTGGCTGTTCCGCTCGATGGCGGTCAACGTCGACGAGACGCGTGCCCGAGCGGTCGCCTCGTACGCGCGGGCGGCGGCGGCGGATGCTGCGGAACAGGAGCGCGTCGCAGTGGCGGCGCTGATGCACGACAGCGTGCTCGCGGCGCTCATCGCCGCAGAGCGCGCGAGCACGCCCCGTGAGCGCACGCTCGCGGCGTCGATGGCGCGCGAAGCGCTGACCCGGCTGGCCAACACCGAGCAGGATGCGCACGAGGGCACCGACGAGCCGTGGGACGTCGCGGCGCTCGCGGCCGAGATCGATGCCGCCGCCGGCGAGCTCGGCGTCGACGTCGACGTGCAGCGCGAGTTCGACGATGCCGGCTCGCTGATCCCCGGACGCGTCGCCCGCGCGCTCGCGCTGGCCGCCACGCAGGCGGTGGCGAATGCGCTGCAGCACGCCGGGGGAGCGGGGCTCGGTGTCGCGGTGATGGAGGCGGGCGGCCGCGTGCGCGTCGAGGTGCACGACGCCGGCGAGGGCTTCGACCTCGAAGCCGTCCCGGACGACCGGCTGGGCATCCGCGCCTCCATCATGGCGCGCGTCGCCGCCGTCGGCGGGCATGCCGACCTCGAGACGGGCCCCCACGGCACGGTCGTGCGGCTCACCTGGCAGGAGACCGCCGCGTGATCAGCGTCAAGAATGTGCTCGTCGTGCTCGCGGTCGCCTTCACGGCCTATCTCGCGGCGCGCGGTCTGTCGTGGACCGGGACGGTCGCGCAGCCCCTCGTCGTCGTCATCACCCTCGCCTTCTACCTGGCGACCACCTGGCTCTGCATCTTCTGGGAGCCGGCGTCGGTCCGTGACGCACCCCGTGCGGGTGAGGCGCAGGCCCCGGGAGCGCACACGGAAGACGGCGCGAAGGCGCTGGTCGACGGCATCCGTGGTCCTGTTCCCCTTCCTGCGATCGCCCAGATCCTGGCCCTTTCGTGCGCGGTCCTCGTGCCGAGTGCGATCTCGGTCGCGGTGGGGGCGGCGTCGCGCACGGCGCCGTTCGCCACCTGGTACCTGGGCGGGATCGGCGCCCTCATGACGATCGTCATGGTGCGTCGCCGGCCCTGGACGGCATGGACCGGGATCCTCGCGCTCACTGTCGCGTCGATGCTCTGGATGGGTCCCCTCAACGCTCTCGCGCTCGGGCTGGTCGGCTCGATCGTGTGGGTGACCTGCGCTCAGCTGCTCGTGTACTCGATGGACCGGGCGGCCCGCGACACCTCGCGTCTGACCCGGTTGCAGCGCGCCGCGACCGGGTGGCAGACGTCGCAGGTCGTCCGCCAGCGCGAACGCCGCGTGCAGGTGCAGAAGGCCCTGGCCGTCGCCGGCCCCGTGCTCACGCGCACGGTCGCGCACGCGGGCATGCTCACCGACGCCGACCGTCTGGAGGCGCGGATCGCCGAGGGCAAGCTGCGTGACGAGATGCGTGGGCCCCGGCTGCTCGACGACGAGGTGCGTGGGGAGCTCGAACGCCTACGCCGTCGCGGCGCCAACGTCACGGTGCTCGACGAGGGCGGACTCGACGACGTCGACGAGGATCAGCTCGGCGTCATCCGCGCCCAGCTCGCCGACGCGCTGCGGTCGGCGGCATCCGATCGGCTCTATATCCGCACGTCGCCCGACGAACGCGTCGCCGTCACCGTCGTCGGGCGTTCACCGTCGGTGGGCGGGCCGAGCGACGAGGACTCGGTCGACCTGTGGCTTGAGATCCCGCATCCCGGCAGGGTCTGAGGCGGTACTGCCCGGCGGCATCTCGCTCCCCGCCCGGAGGGGGAGGGATACCAGGCGGGGAACGGAATCGAAGGAGGCGAGGGGCGGCGAAGCCGCCCGCCCCTCGCCTGCGCGGACGGTTACCCGAAAACCGTCCGCATGGCCGGATCCGAGGAAGCCGCAGAGCGGATTCGGATCGGCCGAACGCAGAAGCGTTCCAGCGGATCCAGTATCTCCAGACCGCAAGTGGTGTGTCTGTAGGTATTTCGGGGGACAAAACCGACGAAGGCGTCCCCCACCGCTTCAGCCGAAGCGGCCCCAGCCCAGATCCCGGTCGAGCGGCTGCCGGAGCGCGCGCTGCGAGAGTTCCCAGCCGGTGCGACGCACGCGATCCTCGGCGACCGCTTCCGCGGCCTCGCCGGTGTAGGCCTCGGTCACGACCGCGATCAGCGCCGCAAGCTCCTCCTCGGTGGGAGTGCCGCGCAGCACGTCGATCGCGATGCTCTCGCGCGCAGACGAATCCGTGCCGGCCGTCGGCGCCGTCTCGCCGTCCGCGGCGCTCACAGCGGGATGTTCCCGTGCTTCTTGGGCGGCAGGCTCGCGCGCTTGCCGCGCAGCGCACGCAGCGCCTTGGCGATCGACACGCGCGTCTGCGCCGGCTCGATGATGCCGTCGAGCTCGCCCCGCTCCGCGGCGAGGAAGGGCGAGGCCACGTTGTAGGTGTACTCGTTGGCGAGGCGCGTGCGTACCGCCGCGACATCCTCGCCGGCCTCTTCCGCGCGCTTGATCTCGCCGCGGTAGAGGATGTTCACGGCGCCCTGGCCGCCCATGACGGCGATCTCGGCCGTCGGCCACGCGAGGTTCACGTCGGCGCCCAGCTGCTTGGAGCCCATCACGATGTAGGCGCCGCCGTAGGCCTTGCGGAGGATCACGGTGACCAGCGGCACGGTCGCCTCGGCGTAGGCGTACAGCAGCTTCGCGCCGCGGCGGATGACACCCGTCCACTCCTGGTCGGTGCCGGGAAGGTATCCCGGCACATCGACGAGCGTCACGATCGGGATCGAGAACGCGTCGCAGAAGCGCACGAACCGGCTGGCCTTCTCGCCCGCTTCGATGTTGAGCGTGCCGGCCATCTGCGACGGCTGGTTGGCGATGATGCCCACCGAGCGTCCCTCGATGCGTCCGAAGCCGATCACGATGTTGGGCGCGAACAGCGGCTGCACCTCGAGGAAGTCCTCGGAGTCGACGATGCCGCGGATCACCTGGTGGATGTCGTACGGCTGGTTGGGCGAGTCGGGGATGATCGCGTTCAGTGCGCGGTCGGCATCCGTCGTCTCGAACTCGAAGCCGCTCTCGTAGACCGGCAGCTCCGCCATGTTGTTGTCGGGGAGGAAGCCGAGCATCGAGCGGACGTAGTCGATCGCGTCGTCCTCGTCCTCGGCGAGGTAGTGCGCGACGCCCGAGCGGGTGTTGTGCGTGTAGGCGCCGCCGAGCTCCTCCATGCCGACGTCCTCGCCGGTCACGGTCTTGATCACATCGGGTCCGGTGACGAACATCTGGCTGGTCTTGTCGACCATGACCACGAAGTCGGTCAGGGCGGGGGAGTAGACCGCACCGCCGGCGGCCGGTCCCATGATGATCGAGATCTGCGGGATGACGCCGGACGCCCGGGTGTTGAGACGGAAGATCTCGCCGTACTTGCCGAGGGCGACGACGCCCTCCTGGATGCGGGCGCCGCCGGAGTCCAGGATTCCCACGATGGGGATGCCGGAGCGCAGCGCGAACTCCATGACCTTGATGATCTTCTCGCCGGCGACCTCGCCGAGCGATCCGCCGAACGTCGAGAAGTCCTGGGAGTACACCGCGACGGTGCGGCCGTGGATCGTGCCGACGCCGCTGACGACCGAGTCGCCGTAGGGGCGCGAGCGGTCCATGCCGAAGGCGGTGGTGCGATGGCGCACGTATTCGTCGAGTTCGACGAAGCTCCCGGTGTCGAGGAGCATGTCGATGCGCTCGCGCGCGGTGCCCTTGCCCTTGGCGTGCTGCTTCTCCTTGGCGACCTCCTCGGGATCGAGGACGGCCTCCTGGAAGCGTGCGCGGAGGTCGGCGATCTTGCCGGCGGTCGTCGAGAGGTCGGGCTGATCGGTCACGGATTCCACCCTATCGGCGGGTTCGAGGGATCTGTTGGAGGGTTGGTACAAGGGGTCGCGACATCCACTGTGTGTCCTCGGCGAAGGATCTGCCGGGATCTCGCGCCGACCGGCTCGCGGCGCCGCCGGCAGGCGTAGCCCGTGTCCGGCGGCGGCCTGCGCCGGGCCGCGCCGGGCGCGTAGCGTGAGCACCATGTCCTACTCGTCCGAGGGGTTCCCGCTCACCGCCGCCGTGAGCCCGCGGGTCCAGGTCGTGGAGACCACCGACTCCACCAACGCCGATGTCGTGCGTCACGTCGTCGATGCGCCGCACGAGTGGCCCCATCTGTCGCTGCTGCTCACCACCGACCAGCGCGCCGGGCGCGGACGCCTCGACCGCACCTGGGTGGCGCCGCCGGGCACCGCGCTCGCCGTCTCGGTCGTCGTCGACGCGTCCGCGATCCCGGCAACGGCGCGCGGCTGGGTCCCGCTGCTGGCCGGCGCCGCCATGACCCGCGCGATCGCCGCGCAGCTCACCGGCACCGTGCACACCGCCACACTGAAGTGGCCGAACGACGTGCTGCTCGATGGCGGGAAGGTCTGCGGCATCCTCGCGGAGGTGGTGCCGGCGCATCCCGATGTCGTCGTCATCGGAGCGGGTGTGAACACACGGATGCCGCGCGCCGATCTTCCCGTCGACACGGCGATGTCGTTCGCCGCCGTCGGCCTGACGTGCGACGAGGACCGCCTGCTGGCCGACTACCTGACCGCGCTCGACGAGCAGCTGACGGCGATCGCCACCGCCGGAGGGGACGCCGCCGCGTCGGGCGTGCTCGCCGAGGTCGAAGCGCTCTGCAGCACGCTCGGAAGCGACGTCGCCGTGTCGCTGCCGGACGGCCAGACGCTGTGGGGGCGCGCGCAGCGCATCGACAGCGACGGACGCCTGGTGGTCGTGCAGGACGGCGAGTACGAGAGCGTGGTGTCGGCCGGCGACGTCGTGCACGTGAGGGCGCGTCCCGTCGCCTCTTGAGACCCGGTCGTTGAGCGAGCGAGGAACGAGCGAGACGAAACGCCTGCACCGGCGCACACGCCGGGCCCGAGGCATCCGGTGTCCCGGTCGTTGAGCGAGCGAGGAACGAGCGAGACGAAACGCCTGCACCCGGCGCACACCCGGGCCCGAGGCATCCGGTGTCCCGGTCGTTGAGCGAGCGAGGAACGAGCGAGACGAAACGCCTGCACCCGGCGCACACGCCGGGCCAGGTATCCGGATCCCAATCTTGAGCGGGCGCGAGCGGGACAAAACGACCCGGCATGACGGAAAACGGCGGGTGCGCCCCGAAGTGTCTGCGGCTCGTCGCACAATGGGGACATGACGCAGCCGACGAGCTACGGCGGCAGACCGCTCACGCCGGCCCCCGGCGCACCGACGCCGGAGCTGCTCGTCGCGCGGTTCCGCCCGCACGCGCGGCGGCTCGCGTGGTCGGCGCTGGTGCTCATGGCGGTGGCCGCCGCCTGCGGGTACTTCTACGGCAACCTTCCGGCGCCCTTCGAGAACTGGATGCTGCTGGCCGCGGCTGCGAGTGTCGTGCTGGTGCTCGTCATCCTTCCGTATCTCGTGTGGTCGGGGCACGTGTACACGATCACGACGCGACGCGTGATGGAGCGTCGCGGGGTGTTCGCGGTGAAGCGCCGCGAACTCGCCCACGTGCGGGGGTACACGCTCAAGGTGCACCGCGGTCTGCTCCAGCGCATCTGGGGTGCCGGAACGATCACCCTCAGCAACGGCATCGACGAGCCGCTGCGGCTCGCCAACATCCCCAGCGCCGACCTCGTGCACGAGGCGCTCGTCGATCAGGTCGAGGTGAACCAGATCCTCGCGCACCGCGACGCTCAGCCGTTGCCGCCGGGCGCGCCGCCCGCAGTTCCGCCGCGGCCGCCCCTCCCGCGGGCCTGACCTCGGCTCGTCGCTCGCCCCACCGTGCGGGATGATGGAGGGAGCTTCAAGCCGAGAGGGAGAGTGCATGGCGCTGCGAGTCGGAGTCGTCGGGGGCGGGCAGCTGGCCCGCATGATGATCGCGCCGGCGGTCGAGCTCGGAGTCGAGCTGCGGGTGCTCGCCGAAGACCAGGGGATGTCGGCGTCCCTCGCCGCGACCGCTGTCGGCGACTACCGCGACGCCGACACCGTGCTCGCGTTCGCGCGCGACGTCGACGTCGTGACCTTCGACCATGAGCACGTTCCGCAGGACGTCCTCACCGCCCTCGTCGGCGAGGGGGTAGCGGTCCACCCCGGCCCCGACGCACTGAAGTTCGCGCAGGACAAGCTCGTCATGCGGGCCCGCCTGCAGGAGCTCGGGATGCCGCAGCCCGACTGGGCGGCCGTCACCGACGCCGACGAGCTGCAGGCCTTCATCGACGATCACGGCGGCCGCGCCGTCGTCAAGACCCCGCGCGGCGGCTACGACGGCAAGGGCGTCCGCGTGGTGTCGACGGGCACCGAAGCCGACGACTGGTTCGCGACGCTCGCCGAGGACGCCCACGGCGGCGCCCTTCTGGTCGAAGAGCTCGTCGACTTCACGCGCGAGCTCGCTCAGCAGGTGGCCCGGCGACCTTCCGGCGCGATGAGGGCATACCCGGTCGTCGAGACCGTGCAGCGCGACGGCGTCTGCGCCGAGGTGATCGCGCCGGCGCCGCACTCGAGCGGACGGCTGCAGCAGGTGGCCGCCGGCATCGGGGCGTCCATCGCCGAGGGCCTCGGCGTGACCGGGATGCTGGCGGTCGAGCTGTTCGAGACCACCGACGAACGCCTCCTGGTGAACGAGCTGGCGATGCGCCCGCACAACAGCGGGCACTGGAGCCAGGACGGCGCCGTCACGAGCCAGTTCGAGCAGCACCTCCGCGCCGTGCTCGACCTTCCGCTCGGCGGGACCGAGCCGGTCGCCGAGTGGGCGGTGATGGTGAACATCCTGGGGGGCCCGAGCGAGGATCCTCTCGACGCGCGCTTCACCGCGGCGATGCAGGAGCACCCGCAGGCGAAGGTCCACACCTACGGCAAGGCGCCCCGCCCGGGGCGCAAAGTCGGGCACATCAACGTCGTCGGCGACGACCTCGATGATGTGGCGTACCAGGCCCGGGCGGCGGCATCCTTCTTCCAGGACTGATCCCGCGGCGGGCAGAAGCGCGCCGTTGCGGGGATCTTCCAGCCTTCGCCCCTACCCTTGACGAGTGACTGCGCCCTCTGCTGAATCGCGGCCCCTCCATTCCTCCGAGACGCCGCTCGTCGGCGTCGTCATGGGCTCCGACTCGGACTGGCGGGTCATGAGCGACGCCTCGCAGGCGCTCACGGACTTCGGGATCCCGCACGAGGTCGAAGTCGTCTCGGCGCACCGCACCCCCGACAAGCTGCTGCGTTACGGCCGTGACGCGCGCTCGCGCGGCCTGCGTGTCATCATCGCCGGCGCCGGCGGGGCCGCACATCTTCCCGGCATGCTGGCCTCGCTCACCGCACTTCCCGTCGTCGGCGTCCCCGTGCAGCTCGCGACCCTCGACGGGATGGACTCGCTGCTCAGCATCGTGCAGATGCCCGCCGGCATCCCGGTCGCCACCGTCTCGATCAACGGCGCCAAGAACGCCGGACTGCTCGCCGCTCGGATCCTCGGGGCCGCCGACGACGCCATCGCTGATCGCGTCGAGGCGTATGCCCGAGACCTCGAAGCGCAGGTCGAGCAGAAGAACCGGCGGCTCAAGGAGTCCCTGTGAGCGTGACGAGCCCGCCGAGCGCCCAGGCACGCCCGGTTCGACCGGGCGTCGTCGAGGAGCGTCCGATGCGGAATCCGGATGCCTCCTCCCGCGCGCTCATGACGCGCCGCGGGTGGTGGCTGGTCGCGCTGAACTTCCTCATCCCCGGGTCCGCGCAGGTGCTCGCCGGCAACCGCAGGCTCGGACGCTTCGGCATCGGTGCGACGCTGCTGATGTGGGTGCTCCTCGTCATCGCCGTGCTGTTCGCGCTGCTCGCCCCGACCGCGGGACTGAGCATCGTCACGAGCGCGTGGCTGCCGGACTGGCTTGCGCTGCTGCGACCGATCCCGCTGCTGCTCGCGCAAGGTCTGCTCATCGGGTACGCCGTGCTCTGGGCTGTGCTCACGATCGACACACTGCGCCTCGTGCGCTTGGTCAAGACCGGGCGCCGCGCCCGCTTCGCGATCGCCCTCGTGGCCATCGGGCTGATGGTGGTCGCCAGCGGAACCGCGGGGTACGCCGCGACCACCGTCGGCGCGGTGCGCAGCACCATCAGCACCGTCTTCGGCGCCAGCGGGCCGACCGTGGCGCCGTCCAACGGCTACTACAACATCCTGCTGCTGGGCGCCGACAGTGGCGAGGGCCGCGACTCGATGAGGTTCGACAGCATCTCGGTGGTGTCGGTCAACGCCGAGACGGGCGCGACCACGATCACCGGCATCCCTCGGGACATGCCGAACTTCCCGTTCGCGGAAGGGCCCCTGCAGGACAGGTACCCCGACGGCCACGAGGGCCACGCCGACCCGACCTGCGGGTGGGGGAGCGGGATCAACCAGCTCCGCACCGAGGTCGAGGTCTGCGAGGACGGGAAGACGCTGTATCCGGATGCCGAGGCCCAGGGCTCGGAGCCGGGCATCGAGGCGACGAAGGACGCCGCCGAGGGGATCCTCGGCATCGAGATCCCGTACTACGTCTTCGTCGACATGCACGGCTTCGCAGCGCTCGTGGATGCGCTCGGCGGCGTCGACATCAATGTCACCGAGCGCCTGCCGAAGGGCGGTGGCCCTTCATACCCCGGTGAGCCCGCGGAGGATTGGGCGATCGGCTGGATCGAGCCGGGTCAGCAGCGCATGGACGGCGACACGGCCCAGTGGTACGCCCGCTCGCGTTACACGACCAGTGACTTCGATCGCATGAGGCGTCAGCGGGAGCTGCAGGAGGCGATCCTCGCGCAGTTCACGCCGCAGGTCGTGCTCACGCGGTTCCAGGATGTCGCCACCGCGGGATCGGACCTCGTCAAGACCGATCTGCCGCAGTCGTTCATCCCGACGCTCGTCGACCTCGGATTGAAGGCCAAGGAGCAGCCGGTGCAGACCATCGAGCTGACCCCCGCGGAGGGCATCGACGAGTTCAACCCCGACTACGCGTACATCGCCGGCCTCGTGCAGACGACCCTCCACCCGCCGACCCCCACGCCGGAGGGCTGACCCGTGGTGGCAACGCTGCGCGTCGTGCTCGACCAGCTCGTCGCGCCGACCGAGCCCGAGCTCGCCGAGGCGTCGCGCGAGCTCGCGCGGGCGCTCGTGATCGGCGCGCCCTCCGGCTGCGAGGTCGAGGCCATCGCGCCGGCCGGCGGTTCGGATGAGGCCTTGGCCGCCGTCACGGGGCTGGCGGGTGTGCGACGCACAGCGCTGCCCCGTCGCGAGCTGTCGGCCGCGCTGCAGCTCGGGGTGGGAACCGGCATCGGCGGCGGCATGATCCACGCGCCGTCGCTCTTCGCGCCGCTCGTGCGTCATGACCGCCTGCACGACAACGATCAGACCGTGGTGACCGTGTGGGATCTGCGCCCCTGGGAATCGCCCGCTGAGCTGCCGCGCCCGGTCGTCGCGTGGCACAAGGCGATGCTCAAGCGCGCGGTGAAGCACGCCGACGCCGTGGTGGTGCCGACGCACTCGCTCGCGGGCCGGCTGCTCGAGATCGCGCCCCTCGGTGACCGCGTGCGGGTCATCTCCGGCGCGTCGCCACTGGGCTTCTCCGTCCCGACGGACGAGGTCGGCCGCCGCCGCGAGCTGGGCCTGCCGGATGGGTTCATCCTCTTGGCCGGTGGGCCGCTGGGCTCGGAAGGGCTGGATGCCGGACTCGCCGCAGTGGCGGCATCCGGTGTCGATCTGCCGGTCGTGGTGATCGACGTCGAAGAGGGGCACGAGCCGGCGGTGGCGGATCTCGCCTCAGCTGCCGGGATCCCCGAACGCGCGCTGCACGTGCGCGGAGTGCTGTCGGCGGTGGACCGTGCCGCGGTGTTCGGCGCGGCCGTCGCGTTCGTCGCGCCGTCGCGGCGAGCGGCATTCCCCTGGCGCGTCGTCGACGCACTGACGCTGGGCGTGCCGGTCATCGCCGCGTCCTCCGCGGTGCACAGCGACGTCGTCGCCGAGGGCGGGGTCCTCATCGCGGGCACCGATGCGTCGAGCCTTGTCGACGGCCTGGGCGCGGCGCTGTCCGCGTCGCTCGGGTCGACGGCGGCCGCGGAGCGGCTGGGCGTGCTGGCGGGTGACCGCGGGCGCGCGTTCTCGTGGCGTGAAGCCGCCGACAAGGTGTGGATGCTGCACGCGGAGCTGTAGCGGTTCGACCGGTCGATTCACCGGATTCCACCGTGCACTGGTCAGAGTGAATCACATACGCCACACTGGTCACATGCCGGGGGGTATGAAACACCGCTTTGCCCAACGATCTCGATCGACGATCGCGTTGATTGCGACGCTCGGGTTGCTCGTCGGGGTGGTCCCTGCCCTGACGGCGGTTGCGACGCCGGCGGCCCCCGCCGCAGCCGTGGTGGCGTCCGACTTCCACGCTGAGACAGGAGTCGTCCGGGCCGCGGATCTGTCGCTGTTCCAGTCAGGGAACATCATCGCTGACGCGGTGTTCTTCAATCGCGACACGATGACTGAGGCGCAGATCCAGACCTTCTTGGAACAACGGGTCCCGCGCTGCGAAGCCGGCTATACGTGCCTCAAGGACTGGTACGACACGTCGCGCACGACGAACCCCGATGCCATGTGCGGTGGATATTCCGGGGGCATGCGCGAGCGCGCCTCTCGGATCATCTATCGCGTAGCGCAGGCGTGCGGCATCAACCCGCAAGTGATCCTCGCGACGCTTCAGAAGGAGCAGGGTCTCGTCAACCACGTCTGGCCCAGTGACTGGCGCTACACGATCGCGATGGGGCAAGGTTGCCCCGATACCGCCGCCTGCGACACCCGGTACTACGGCTTTTTCAACCAGGTGTACGGCGCCGCATGGCAGCTCAAGCGCTACGCGAACCCGCCGGGAACGAGCCAGTACTTCACCTGGTACGCGCCTGGCAAGACGTGGAACGTGCGTTGGCATCCGAACGCCGCGTGCGGCTCGTCGCCGGTTCACATCCAGAACCAGGCGACTGCGAACCTCTACTACTACACGCCCTACCAGCCCAATGCTGCGGCGCTTCGCGCCGGGTACGGCGAGGGCGACGGATGCTCCAGCTACGGCAACCGGAACTTCTTCCAGTACTTCACGGACTGGTTCGGATCGACTCAGGCCCCGAATCCGTGCCAGCCGCCGCCAGACAGTCAGGTCACCCCCGCAAGCGGCGAGTACATGGTGAACGTTGCTTCCCTCAATGCCCGCAAGGCACCGACCCAGAGTTGCGGCGAGGGCGTCGTGAGCCTCGCTCAGGGAACGAAGGTGCTCAAGCTCGGCGAGTACGGCTCGTGGTGGAAGGTGAGTGTGAATGGGGGTGCCTACTGGGTTGCCTCCGAATACCTTCTCTATGTCACGCCGAAGGATGTCGACTCATTCCTCCAGGCCGTTTACATCGATGTGTTGGGGCGGCAGGCAGGGACGGGGGAGCGGGCGGGATGGGGTCAGGCGATCGCCAACGGCATGCCGCGTCTGCAGGTCGTGTACGGCTTCGTCAACAGCGATGAGTTCCGCATGCTGAAGATCACCGAGGCATACCGTGAGGTCCTGGGGCGGGCTCCCGAGGACGGCGGCATGACGGCCTGGCTGAACGGGATGCGAGGGGGCGTGCTCGCACCCGACGATGCGTACCGCGCCTTCCTGCGGTCCGATGAGTACTACATGTTGACCGGGGGAACCGACGCCCGGTTCGTCGCGGCAGTCTACGAGAAGATCCTGCATCGCGCGGCGGGTCAGGAGGAGATCGAAGGATGGTCTCGGGTTGTGGCTGCTGTCGGTCGAGCAGCCGTGGTCGACAGCATATGGACTTCAGTGGAGACGGCTCGAGCGCGCGTGGCCGTGATGTACAGGGCCTACCTGGGGCGCGAGCCGGACCAGGCCGCCCTGGAGGGCTGGGGCGACCATGATCTGCGATATGGGCACAACGCCGTCCGAATGGGGATCCTCGGCAGCGCCGAGTACCAATCCCGAGCAGCGACCCGGTTCCCCTGACGCGTCAGGGGAACCGGGTGCGGATGTCATTCGAATCCGCGGAGCCGTTTCTCGTCGAGCAGGCTCGACTCGATCCGCTCGTTGAGCAGTTCCTCACCTGGCGTTCCCTCGAAGTCGTAGATGGTGAAACCGGCGCACTCCTGCACGGACTTCGGCGGTCCGAGCGGTGCGACCGAGTCTTCAGTGACGAAGCCCCACGGGTCTGCCACGACGAAGGTGAAGCGCTGGTCATCGTAGCTCGCCAGGTTGATCATCCACGGATACACCGTCAGGTCGGAATTGACCTGAAGAATCGCTTCATCGTGTGTGCCGTAGAGATCCCAATTGCGCGTCAGCCAGAATGTCCCTACTCCAGACTCGGCGTCCGCGGGAAGATCGGCCGTACAGCTGGCGCCGGAGCGTTCCTCCGAGAACGCCAGCACCGAAGCTCGGTGGACGGACAGCGCTCCTCCGATGATGATCAGAAGACCCATCCCCGACGCGAAGATCATTCCGTACACGACGAGGCTGCGCCTCACGCGCTCATCGCGTACCGATGCGAGGGTCAGTCGCAGGAACCGCACCGCCTCGTAGGAGGCGGAGAGCAATGGGAAGACGAAGAACGGTTCGAGGTAGCGCGTCGTCATCGTGCCCGTGACGACCATCCCGACGAGCAGCGACGTCACGCTCGCCCACGAGAAGATGGCGAGGATCAGCTCGGCAGACGTGACGTGCCAGCGAAGATCTGAGTGACGCGAGCCGATCAGAGCTCTGGCGATGGGCAGCGCGGTGATGAGCAGCGCCACCGAGGCGATGAGAAGCTTGAGGAAACCGTGCGGGGTGGCGAGCAGGTCACCGGTGACCCGGTTCAGCAACGCGAGCGATTCTCCGATCATCGAAGGATTGAAGTAGCTGCCTACACTCCGCGAGCCGAAGCGTTCCAGGAGCTGGCGGAGAACGTACCCGGCCATCACAGTGGCGACGATGACGATGGCCAGCGTCCAGAACCACCGGCGCGGGATCCGACGAAGCAGCACAGCGATGACCAACGTGACGCTGAAAGGCGCGAGAACCTGCATCCAGAACAGAGGGTTGGAGGCGCCCGTCAAGGCGCCGAGCACCACGAACAGCACTGTGAACACTGCCGTTCGAGGCGCGCGCACGGGTGGATCGGTGAAGCTGTGTGTCACCCAGAGGGTGAGGCCGATCGCCGTCAGGCCGGAGAGGACCACACCCGGGTAGTACGAGACGAGCAGGAAGAGGCTCGCAATCGCCGTCCCGTTGATGTCGGAAACCGGCTCCAGCAGCACGTAGACGATGTACGTGGCCGTCGCGCCCAGCGCGACGCACACCTCCACGAGGCGGTGTCGAGAGTGCCGGAAAAGAAGCCGTGTGCACCAACGAAGGAGTACGTAGAGCAGGACGAGATTCAGCACCGCGAGCCCCGCGAGCGCGGCACGCGGGTTGTCGGTGAAGCTGCTGACGATCCAATAGAGCACGCCCTCGGGAAAGAGGAACAACTGCGACGAGAACACCCACTCGAAAGGCTCGCCCGCCAGCACGGACTCTCGGAGCAGAGGAAGCACGAGTGAGTCACCGCTATAGAGGAGGTTGATCTCCCAGTCGGTATTGATCCATCGGGCGAGGATGATCAAGCTCGCCGCGATGACGATCACGACCGCGAGAAGTTCGACGCCCGCGCGCGCCCACCACGGGAACCGGGGTGGCGCAGGTGAGAGGGGTGGTCTGACAGCAGTCTCGCTAGACATTTCCGCGCGCCGCCCGGATACGCGGGACCAGAACGAAGTTCTGGATGAGCGTGTTGCGCGGGATCTTCGATTCCCCATTGGTCCTGTCGAAGAAGACGATGGGGAGTTCGACGACTCGCTTCGCGGCGAGCAGCGCACGGTACTTCAGCACGAGGATGAATCCGTAGCCAGTCGCCGATATGGTCTGCGGCTGGATGCGGCGCAGGACCTCACTCGAGAACATGTTGAACCCGCCGGTGTAGTCGGTGATCTGCCGGCTGAGCACAGTCCGGGCATAGATGTTTCCTCCGCGGCTGAGGAACTTGCGACGAAACGACCAGTCGGGCGTGCCGCCCCCGGGGATGTATCGGGAGGCGACGACGAACGGTGTGCCTGCCTGCGCCTGGTGGATGAACCCCGAAATGTACTTGGGGTCGTGGGAGAGGTCAGCGTCCATCTGTAGGATGTGGTCGAACTCCTCACTCAGGATGAGCGCGAAGCCGTGGATATAGGCTGCTCCGAGTCCTTCCTTCGTCGGCTTCACGATGACTCGCACAGCGAAGTTGTCCCGCTCGAGGGACGGGGCCACTTGTTCGACGAAGGAGGCAGTGCCATCTGGGGAGGAATCATCCAGGACGAAGAGCGTGATCGAGGTGTCGGGATGCTGAGAACTGACGCGCGAGATCGACTCGATCAGCGCCTCAACGTTGTTGACCTCGTTGTACGTGGGCACGGCGATGGCGAGCTTGAGCATGGTTGTGAAGGATACCCCAATAGGTGAAGAGGCTTCTGTCGAACGAGAAGGTTCGATTCCTGGTGGCGGGGTGTGTCAACACGGCGCTCGACTTCGTGCTACTCAACGTGCTGGTGTTCGCCTTCGGGACCCCGACCCTCGTCGCGAACGCGATCTCGGTCACGGTCGGCATCTGCGTCTCCTATCTGTTGAATCACTTCTTCGTCTTCCGCTACCAGGAGCCGATCTCTCTGAAGCGATTCGGGATGTTCTTCCTGGTGACGGGGTTCAGCTCGCTCATCCTGCAGAATGCGGTCATCCTCGGGTTCGAGCTCCTGTTCGACACAGAGTTCGGTCGTTCACTTCTGTTCCTGCCGAGTGAGGACGGCAAGCACTTCGTCGCGATCAACATCGCGAAGGCGGCCGCCGTGCTGCTCGGCCTGATCTGGAACTTCCTCTTCTACAAGTTCGTCATCTTCCGCTCTCGACAGGCGGCCTCTTCAGAGGAGCCCGCCGTCGAGGCGGCGCCCGCAGCCGGCACGGCAGTCGCCGATCCGCCCGCCGTGTGATCGACGCGCTCGCACTCCTCGTATAGTGGTCCCCGTGCTTTTTTCCTCGCGCGGCGCAATCGCGCCGCGCGATCGTGCAGCCGCAGTCCGCGGGCACGGCGGGCGCTCGGTGGCGACGCAGCTCGGGCTGGCCGCAGCCACCGGCGTCATTGCGCTCGTCGTGGCGTGGTTCGCGCTCGGGCTCACCTTCGATGTCATGGCGATGCGGTGGGCCTCGGGCGCCACCGGCGACCAGATGCTGCACTACATCGTCTCTGCGGCCGCCGTCGACCATTCGCTGCTCACGCCGAACCCGCGGCTCGGATTCCCGGAGTACCAGAATCTCTTTTTCGCGCCGATGTACGACTTCGCATCGGCTCTCGTGCTGGCGGCCGGCTCACTTCTCATCCAAGACCCCGTCGTCCTACTGAACGCATACCAGCTCCTCGGCTTCTTCATGACGGGGTTCGCCGGTTTCCTGATGTTCCGCGCGCTTCGCCTGCGGAACATCACGGCGGTCGTCTTCGGCACCGTGTTCGCGCTCGCCCCGTTCCACTTCGAGCGGGTCGCCCTCGGCCATGCGTTCGTCGCGAACTACTGGGGTGTCGCAGTCCTGGTGGTGCTGGTGCTCATCGCAGGTGGACAACGCACAGACCCCATCGCTGCATGGGCGGATGCGGCGCCGACGCGAGCCGGGAGAATCACCCGCCGACTCGTCCCCATCCTGGTGATGACGCTGGCGCTCTCTCTGACGAACTCCTACTATTTCGTCTTCGCCGCGATCATCCTCGGATGCGTGATCGCGGTCCGCGCCATCGTCTGCCTGATCTGCCGTGACGGCCTGCGCGGACTGCTGTGGCCCGTCGTCACGCTCGGTTCCCTTGTCGTGTTCGTAGCGATCCAGCTCGCAGTCCTCTCGCTCAACTTCGGTGACCGCTACCAGAAGTACTTCTCGGAACGGAGTCCGATCGAGTCCGAGCAGCATTCCGGCAAGATCACGACTCTCCTTCTTCCATGGCCCGGGTCGGGCATCCCGGGAGTCGGCGATCGCGTACGCGCGTACGCGGCGCAGACAACGGTGTCTCCGTACGCGGAACCTACGGGGATGTCTGCGCTGGCGATCGCCGGACTCGTGCTGCTCGTCGTCTGGACGCTCGCCCGGCTCGTCGTCCCGCTCGGCGAGCGTCGTCCGCAGGCGTTGGCGGATCAACGATTGTCGGTTCTCGCGCTCTCGTTCTGGGTCGGTTTGCTCTTCTACGCAGTGGGCGGTCTGGGGTTCTTGTTCGCAGCCCTCGTCACGTCCGAGATCCGAGCCTGGGTGCGGATGAGCATCGTGCTCGCGACCTTCGGACTTGCCGTCCTCGCCATCCTCATCGAGACGGCCTTCAGGCGGCATCTGTCGCTCTGGATCGCGCTGGGGCTGGTCGTGATAGTCGCGTTCGTGGACCAGATCGCCGGCGTGGGCGAAGAGGTCGATCTGCAGCCGACAGCCGATGCCGAGCTCCGGAGCCTGATCTCGAGCGCCGACGTGGCACTCGACCCCGAGTGCGGTCTCGCCCAACTGCCGGTGAAGAGCTTCCCCGAATCCGGTCCGATCGGCGGCCTCGGCGACTATGACCTGGCACTGCCGTACGTGGTCGGCGGCGACCAGTCGACGCTCCGATGGAGTTACGGCGCAGTCTCGGGAACACGTGCCGGTGATTTCTGGAGCGAGGCGCAATCGCCTGCGTTGTTCGCGGATGCGGTCGACGCGTCCGACGCGTGCGGCGTCTACATCGACCGTCGTGCATACGCGGACGACTCGGAGTGGCTCCCGTTCGTCGAGGCGGCGTATGGCGAGGACTGGACTTTCTTGGGCTCATCGACCGGGGCTCAGGTCATCGTCATCCCGCGGTAGGGAGGGCTCGCAACCCGCCGCGCCGGGTTCCACCTTGTGTCGAGGACCCCAACGATGTCGGGTCGATGCCGGTTTGGCAATGCAACGGCGATGCTCAAGACTAGAGGGATGCGCGGCATCATCCTCGCCGGTGGCACCGGCTCCAGGCTTCACCCGATCACACGGGGCATCTCGAAGCAGCTGGTTCCGGTCTATGACAAGCCGATGATCTATTACCCGCTCTCTACCCTGATCCTCGCGGGTATCCGAGACATCCTGGTCATCACGACCCCTCAAGATGCCGAGCAGTTCCGTCGTCTTCTCGGCGACGGCACGGTATTCGGCGTGTCGATCACGTACAAGACCCAGCCGTCACCCGATGGCCTTGCGCAGGCGTTCATCCTCGGCGAGGAGCACATCGGATCCGAACCCGTGGCTCTCGTGCTCGGCGACAACATCTTCTACGGACAGGGAATGGGCACCCGGCTGCGCCAGTATGCCGATCTCCAGGGTGGTGTGGTCTTCGGATACTGGGTGGATGACCCCAGTGCGTACGGCGTCGTGGAGTTCGACGCCGACGGCCGCGTCGTGTCCCTCGCGGAGAAGCCGGCGTCGCCGAAGAGCAACTACGCGGTTCCGGGTCTGTATTTCTATGACAACGACGTCATCGAGATCGCAAAGGGACTTTCGCCGTCTCCGCGCGGTGAGCTCGAGATCACCGACGTGAATCTCGCGTACCTCCATCGTGGCGACCTGAAGGTGGAGCTGCTGCCCCGGGGTACCGCATGGCTCGACACGGGAACGTTCGACTCGCTGAGCGAGGCGACCGACTTCATCCGCACCGTCGAGAAGCGGCAGGGGCTCTCGATCGGCTGCCCTGAGGAGGTCGCGTGGCGAATGGGATTCCTCACCGACGACGAGCTTCGTGAACGGGCCGAGCCTCTCGTCAAGAGCGGTTACGGCGCGTACCTGCTGAAGGCTCTCGAGCAAGGTCGCGCGTGAACGTCGGAGTCTCCTGATGCCCGCTACGGGCAGCGGGCCGCTCGTCGACGACGTCCATACGGGCCTGCGCAGGCTGATCGTCTACGTCATCTGGGACCGACGCGGTGACGTCGAGGACTATGTCGCCCATGCACTGGGAGGTCTCCGGGAGCACGCCGCTCACATCATGGTGGTCGTGAACGGTGCCCTGACAGACGCGGGGCGCGCCACGCTCGAGCCTCTGGCAGACGAGATCCTCGTTCGCGAGAATCGCGGGTTCGATATCTGGGGCCATAAGCACGCCCTCGACCATCTCGGACCCCGCATCGAAGAGTTCGATGAGCTGATCCTGACCAACGACACGTGGTTCGGGCCTGTCCGCCCCTATGGTCCGGTCTTCACGCGGATGGATGCGAGTCCCGTCGACTTCTGGGGCATGACGGATCACGCGCGAGAGGAGCCGAACCCGTTCACCGGCGAGGGTGTCCTCTTCTATCACCTGCAGTCGTTCTGGATCGCGGTCAGGCGCAGGATGTTCATGTCCGCGCAGTGGGGTGCCTATTGGCAGCGACTGCCGGAGATGCCGGGCTACTTCGATGCCGTTCTGCGGCATGAGGCGATCTTCACCGAGCACTTCGCGAACGCGGGCTTCCGCCATGACGTCGCGTTCCCCTCGGCCGAGTATCCGACGGATCATCCGGCGCTCTTCAACCCCGACCTTCTGCTCCGTGATGGATGCCCACTGCTCAAGCGCCGGCCGTTCTTCCACTACCCCCCGTTCCTCGATCGCCACGCGGTGATCGGCCGAGAGCTGCTCGGCGAGGTGGAAGGCTATGGATACCCGACCGGGGTGATCTGGCAGGATGTCGCGCGCAACGTGGCTCCGAGAGTCGCGAACACGAATGCCGGAGCCCTCGAGGTCCTGTGGGATCGAGCCCTGCCGGACGAGACGGTCAGCGCCGTTCCACGGCTCGCCGTGATCGTCCACGTCGTCGACGAACAGGCGCTGGACGACATCGGTGCCCATGTCCGGAATCTCCCGGCATCGAGCGATCTGATCGTCACGGCTCCGCCGCACATCGATTCGGCGCGTATCCGCGAGCGGCTCGGGCGCGATGGCGCCCCGCGGTTCGCGCGCATCGACGTACGCACGCTACCCCGTCCGGAAGTGAACCATATGAGCGCGTTGCTCATCGGATGTCGCGACGTGCTGCTCGATGGAAGCTACGACATCGTGGTCAAGCTCATCGCGGCCAGTCCTCGTCGCAGATCGTTCAACGCGGACCGCTATCTCGCTCGGCATCAGTTCGACAATCTGCTGAACTCGCCTGGCTACGTGGCCAATCTCATGGCTCTGTTCCGGCGCGAGCCGGGGCTTGGCGCGGTCTTTCCGCCGACGGTGTTGCTCGGAAGCTCACACTTGGGCGCCGGATGGGGGCGTCTTCGGCCACGCGCAGAGTCGCTCGCGAAGAAACTGCGGATCAGCGTGCCGTTCGACGACGTATCGCCGCTTGCTCCCTTCGGCGGGATGATGGTGTTCCGACCGGAGGCCCTCCGGCTTCTCACGGAGCATGCCTGGCAGTACTCCGACTACGCGCCCGCCTCCCCGTTCCCGGACGCACCGCTCGCCGACACGCAGGAGCTCCTCATCGCCTACGCCATGGGTGAGCGGGGATTCCACTGCCGGACCGTCCTCGCGAGGGAGTATGCCGACATCAGCCATACCGCGCTGGAGTTCACGCTCGACCAGCTGTCCTCGACCACACCGGGATACCCCGTCGAGCAGATCCAGTATCTCCACCGCGCGGGACGGGTGGGTCGCGGGAGTGCGCTGGATCTCGCGCGCATGTATCTTCGCCTGAACCACCCGCAGGCTACCGCTGCGGTCGCCTCGGCGGCCCGCAGCGCTGTCCATCGGCTGACATCGCTCGGGCGACGCAGAGGAGATGTCCGATGACCGACGCCGATCTGGCCGGGACGCGCCCCCGCCGTCTCGTCGTCTATGCCGTGTGGGATAGACGGGGTGGGATCGAGGACTTCATTCCGTATGCGTTGGCGCGGTTGCGTCCTCATGCGGAGCGGATCGTCGTCGTCGTGAACGGCTCGCTCACGGCTGCCGGCCGGGCGAAGCTCGCCGACGTGTGCGACGAGGTGCTCGTCCGAGAGAACCGCGGCTATGACATCTGGGCTCATAAGCATGCGATCGATCACCTCGGCGCCCGAATCGACGAATTCGACGAGGTGATTCTGACCAACGACACCTGGTTCGGGCCCGTCCGTGAGTTCGATTCCGTCCTCGAACGCATGGATCTCAGCAGCGCGGACTTCTGGGGCATGACGGATCATCCGCGCGAGGCGCCGAACCCGTTCACGAAGTCAGGTGTGCTCCCGTATCACCTGCAGTCGTATTGGATCGCCGTCCGTCGCCGCATGGTCCGGTCCGAGGCGTGGGCGAAGTACTGGCGGGATCTTCCGCAGATGCCCGACTACCTCGACGCCGTCCTCACTCATGAAGCAGTCTTCACCGAGCACTTCACAACCCGGGGCTTCACCTCCGATGTCGCATTCCCGACGACCGCGTATCCGACGAACCATCCGGCCCTCTTCAATCCCGATCTGCTTCTGCGAGACGGATGTCCGACGCTCAAGCGACGGCCGCTCTTCCACTGGCCGCCGTTCCTCGACCGGCACGCCGTGGTGGGTCGATGGATCATCGAGCAAGTGGAGCAGTACGGCTACCCGGTCGAGCTGATCTGGAGAAACCTCGCTCGCACGGTGGAGCCGAGAGTGCTCAACGCCAATGCCGCACTGCATGAGGTGCTCCCGGATACCGACGTCGCATATGACCCGGCGAGTCCTTTCCGCATCGTTGCGCTCCTGCACATCTTCTATCCGGAGATGACGGACGAGATGCTCGACTTGGCGGACAATCTGCCCGGCCGATATGACCTGGTCATCACGACTCCTGATGCCGGAAGGGCGGCCGAGATCAGCGACATCGTCTCGCGCAGGGAGCAGCGCGGAGACGTCGACGTGCGGGTGCTTGCCTCCAACGACGGCAGAGACCAGAGCGCCTTCCTGATCGGGTGTCGGGATGTGCTTCTCGGCGATCGCTACGATCTCGTGGTCAAGCTGCACTCGAAGAAAACGCCTCAAGACGGCTTCAACGTCGGCCGTCACTTCAAGCGCCAGCAGTTCTCGAACCTTCTCGCAAGCCGGGGATACGTCGCAAATCTGCTCGCCCTCTTCCAGAAGGAGCCTGGGCTCGGACTCGTGTACCCGCCCATGATCCACATCGGCTATCCGACGATGGGACGAGGATGGTGGTCGAACAAGCCGGGCTTCGCGAAGTACTGCGAACGTCTGGGGATCCACGTGCCGCTCGATGAGATCTCTCCCTTGGCGCCTTTCGGCTCCATGTACATCGCCCGCCCGGAGTCGCTGCGTCTTCTCACCGAGCACGACTGGACGTACGGCGACTTCGGTGGCGCCGAGGCATACCGCGACGGGGGACTGGCCCATATCCTCGAACGCATGCCGTCCTATGCGGCGGCGGAGCTCGGCTACCACACGCGCACAGTCTCCACCGCGGAATACCTGTCGATCAGCCACACGTCGATGGAGTTCAATCTCGATCATCTCTCGGCGACCACCACAGGTGACAGCGTCGACAGGATCATGCTGCTCAAGCAGGCCGGGTATGTCGGAACCGGGCGCCCAGGAGACTTCGTGCGCATGTACTTCGGTTTGCACCCTCGAGTCGGCCGGCTGCTGGGATGGAGCATCGCCGGGGCAGTCCGCGGCAAACAGGCCGTGAGCAGGCTTCGGTCGCGGAGAGGCTGACGGATGCGATCTGCGCGCCGATGCTGTGAGGTCCCGCGATGATCGTCGCCGTGGTGGCGACCGAGTCGTGCGCTTCGGCTGCGCGCGAGACCGTCCGGGCGGTGCTGGCCGCGGATCCTGACAGCCGGTGCGAGGTGCTCGATCTGGACGGTCGGTATCGCCCCAACGGGCCCGAGAAGGTCCGGACCCCCGACGATGCCGGCCTTCATCTCGGGGCGATCCGCCTCACGCATGACGACGAGACGCTCCTGACCTCGCTGACCGCGGTCTGGAGTGCTCATCTCCTCGACAGCGGCGAACCGGTGCTCGGGGTCGTCGCCGGGGTCATGCTCCGAGGCCGACCTGACTGGGACGCCGACCCGAGCATCACCGTCGGCCTCGCCAGGGCCGTCGATCCGACCTCGATGGGGGAGCCCCAGGCATCCATCCTCGCGAACGAGCTCTTCATACTCGGCACGGACGCACTCCCGCACCGGTCGGATCTCCACCGACTCGCTGCCGATTGGCGCACGGCGGACCGGTGGCTCGATCTCTTCATCGCGCGCGTCCCCCACCGGATCGTGGTCGACGACGCCGCATTCGTCTCGAGCGCCAACTCGGGACCGGAGACGATCCTCGGCATCGACGACGACGGCCGGCTCGTGCGGGCCGGCAGACCTGTCGTGGCGCTCGACCTCGTCGGCCTGATCCCGAATCGGCCGTGGCTTTTCGACGGTCGCCCCGGCCGCTCGTCGGGTCCGCTCCTGAGTCGCAACCCGGCGCTCGTGACGTTGTTGGACGACCTCGCGTCACGCCAGGCGCCCGACATCGTCTCAGCCGAGGTTCGACGCCCCGATCGGAATGTCATCCGAGACATCGCCAGAACCGCGGCGGAGGCCGGAGAGACTCTGGATCAGGCGCTCTCGGATCTCGATGAGTGGCTGCTTCAGCTGCTCTCTCCCGATGACCGGACACCTGTCACCCGATATCTCGCCGGAGTGCATCGAGCACGGCCCGATCTCGTTCGCACGTTCCCCGATGTGCCGGGCAGGGACGCGGGTAAGCTCGCGCGCTGGGCCCTGGACCACGGCGTCCACGAGCCGGGCTACGATCCCGATCTGCTCCGTCGCGCAGCCGACCTCACGCTCGCCGCCCAGCCGGCGCCGGAGAAGACCAACAACAAGCGGCCGCGAGGTGTCAACCTCGTCGGTTATCTTTCCGGCGAGCTGGGGATCGGCACGTCGGCACGTCTGATGGACGCTGCCCTCGAAGCGGCTCACATTCCGACCAGCACATTCTCGGCCAGCGTGCATCTTCAGTCGCGAGCCACCGCTGCCTATCGACGGTCGGATGGCACTCGCTATGACACGTCGCTGATCGCGGTCAATGCCGACCAGACGCAGACGGTGGCAGAGTCGCTGGCGGACGTCGTGGCCAGGAGCTACCGCATCGGCATGTGGTACTGGGAGGTCGAGTCGTTTCCCGCTTCGCGGGACGCCGCCTTCTCCCATGTCGACGAGGTCTGGGTCGCGACGGATTTCATACGGGACGCGATCGCCCAGCGCGCCACCGTACCCGTGCGGACGGTGACGCCTCCTCTTCCGCAGCGAACGTCTGTCTCACCGCCCGAAGTCGCCCCCCGGCTCGGAATTCCGGTCGATAGGCCTTGGTTCTTCTTCGCGTTCGACTACCTGAGCACGATCGAACGCAAGAATCCGCTCGGCCTGATCGAGGCATTCGCGCGCGCCTTCTCGCCGGACGACGCCGAGGGGCCGGTTCTCGTCATCAAGACCCTCAACGCCGGCCGCCGGGTGGGGGACGCAGAGCGACTTCGTCTCGCCGCCGCGCGTCGACCCGACGTCATCGTGATCGACGAGTATCTGGAACCCGACGAACTCACGGCGCTCATGGCGAGGTGCACCGCATACGTGTCCCTGCACCGGGCAGAGGGCCTCGGGCTCACGATCGCAGAGGCCATGGCCTGGGGGCGACCAGTGGTCGTGAGCGCCTATTCGGGCAACATGCAATTCACGAACAGTCGGAATGCGTTCCTCGTCCCCTGCACGATGACGACCATTCCGATGGACGCCGAGCCCTACCCGCCCGGAACCCGGTGGGGCGATCCCGATCTGGATCAGGCAGCCGCGGTACTTCGTCGAATCATCGACGAGCCGGCGGCCGCATCGGCGGTGGGCGTTCGAGCCGCAGAAGACGTGCGCGTCCTGCACTCGCCTGCTGCCGCGGGGGAGCGTGTGAACGAGGCGCTTCGTGCCGCATGGGACCGACGCGACCGACTGCGCGCCCGCAGGGCGCTCGCCCCGCTGCGGGCGTACCTGCGCCGGCTGCGGTCACGGGTTCTCCGCGCGTAGCCCGGCGCTCACAGGACCGGCGCCGCCGCTACCGCCTGCCGATCCCTGCGAGCGCGAGAACCGAGTCGATCGAGTTCGTCGGCACGGTGGCTACGCTGCCGCTACTACGGCAGCATCGCATTCCACAGCTCGCGCGAGTACTGATCCCAACTCGTTCGCGGACGGCTCTCCGCCTCGCTTCGCAGGCGGTCGAGGGTGTCTTCCTCGGTGAGCAAGGTGCGCATGGCGGAGGTCAGGTCATCGTCGTCACGCGGATCGACGAGGATGGCACCGCCGTCTTCAGCGATCTCGGCGGTGCTTCCGAAGTCGGACGTGATGACCGGCGTTCCCACCGCCAGGGATTCCGCCACGGGCAGCCCGAAGCCTTCGTTGAGGGAGGGGAAGACGGTGAAGCGCGCAAGTCGATAGGCCGCCCAGAGCAGAGTGTCGCTGGCCCGGGTGATCGACTCGACGGGACGTCCTTGGTCCTGCAGCTGCCTGAGACGATCGTGGTATTCGTCGCCCCGCCACGAACGACTCCCGATGAAGCTCAGCGAGAACGAGTGACCCTCCCTCCACAGGATCTCCGCCGCCTGGAGGATGGCCAGGTGGTTCTTGCGCGGTTCATGGCTGCCCACCACGAGTATCAACGGCATCCTGCCGATGACCAGTCTCTCCCTCGCCGCATTCAGCGCCGCGTCGTCGGAGTCGCCGACTGACGCGGGCAGCAGCACCGGAACGATGTCGGGTCCGGGCACGCCTGCTGCGGGAAGCATCTCGCGCCACCCTCGATACTCGACGGCTGTGGCCCGCGAGATGGTCGAGACACGATCGAAGTACTTGAGGGCGGCCATGTAGTGCGCGAACACGCCGGTCATCCCCGGCGAGGCCGTTTCGCTCGAGGTCACCGGGATGAGGTCGTAGCACAGCGCCGCAGTCCGGCACCCACTGAAGCGAGCCAATGCGCGGATGCGTTCGGAGCGCGGCGGCTCGGCCGAGACCTCCAGCAGAATGTAGGTCGTGCGCCAGGGGACGACGACGACGTCGGCGATCGCCTCATCCTCGTCCTCCGTGCGCGGGGCCCCGCGCTGGATCCGCCCCATCTCCGATGCTTCGAGGTCGCGCAGCGATTGCCAGTCCTTCGTCCAGCCGGTGAAGCGCACGGTTTCGATCGCGGCCCACCGTTTGGCGACTTCACGAACGACGCGCTGAATCCCCGTTGCGAGCGTCGACGTCGACGTGTCGGCCACGTCGACGAGAGTCTTCTCACGCTCGACGACGACCTTCCACGCGGCGCTCTCTCGGGTGGTCTCGCGGCGAACCGCTTGGAAGAGCGCGCGGGGGTCGATCTCGGATGAGCGGGCGGTCTCGAGGACGAGCGATTCCCCGGGGAAGCGGCCGGTGAGCACGGACAGGGCGAGCCACACCTCGCTGCGATCTCTGGCGTTGATCAACGCACCGAGGGCCGCCGCGAAACTCGCCTCATCCCGAGCGGGGAGGTGGTCACGGCCCAACGCCTCCGCAAGGCTCGGCAGACGCGAGAGCCAGACCGCGACCATCGGCGTGGATCGTCTGCGCGTGATCACGTCGTCACCTCCAGATCGGCGACGAGGAAGTCCCAGAGCGCGGTGGCGTACTCATCCCACGAAACTCGCGGTCGTTCGCCTGCTTCGAGCGCCAGCGATTGCCGCAGTTCGGGTTCGGTGACCAGACGGCGCAGCGCAGTCACGATGGACTCCTCATCTCGGGGGTCCGCCGTCAGACAGCCTCCGTCACGGGCGATCTCTCCCTGGCTCCCGTACGACGTCGTCAGCACCGGCGTGCCGACCGCGAGTGCTTCGACCACGGGCAGTCCGTAGCCCTCGTGAAGCGAAAGGAACACGACAGCGTCGGCATCCGCCAGCTCGTTCCAGAGATCCTCCTCGGACACTCTGCCGAGGTCGACGAGCGAGCGTCCCGCCGCCTTGAGGCGGGTGATGGTGTCACCGAGGTGGCGGTCGGTCCAGCCATTGCCGCCCACCAGGCGGATCTCGAAGTCCAATCCTTCTTCCCAAAGACGCTCTGCCGCGTACAGAACGGCATCGTGGTTCTTGTGCGGCTCACGGGTGCCCGACACGACGATGCGCGGGGTGGCGTGGGCGACCCGCGCCGCCCGCGTGAACCAGCTCGGCGGCATGGTTGCGGGGAGTCGGATCTCCTCCACCTCTGGACCCGGAAGTCCTTGTGCCGAGAGCATCCGCGCGAACCCTTTGAACTCGGCCGTGGCCGAACTCGAGATCCCCGCGATGCGGTGGGCGCTCTTCAGCGGCACGAGCCACTCGCCGGCGGCCGTCGACTCGTGCAGCGGTCGCGTCTCGGCGCTCGTGATCGGGATCAGGTCGTACCCGATCGCAGTGAGCAGATTTCCGGAGCACTGGGCGATTCCGGTGAGCACCTCGGCAGGGCTGCCGAGCGGAACATCGGGCAGCACGACGACGGTGTCCCAGGGCACGATCAACTCCTGCTCGTACGGTGCGTCGTCGACGCCGGCGATGAATTCACCGCCGAATCGGGTCACACGCCCGACTTCACGAGGGGCTGCGGATCGCATGACCTTGTGCGTGTCGTCCCAGATGGCGAGCTCGACGGTGTGCTGCTGAACCCAGCGGGAGACGGTCTCGCGAACGACGCGGTGAATCCCGGACTGATAGTCGGATCGCCCCGACGTGTCGACGTCGATGACAGGACAGGTGACGATCCGCATGGGCAGATCGATCCGGCTCCTGCTCGCCGTCTCGGTCGCTATGGACAGCACGAGGCGCTCGACCTCTTCGGGTGGGTCGAGCCGGAGCGACCTCCGAACACGGCGCACCGTGTCGGCCGCAGGGAATCTGCCGGTGACGGCGGTCAGGATCAGCCACATCGCCGGCTGACTCATGGTCGCCCTCGCGTGGTCGAGTAACTCGGGAAGCAGGGTCGCGGTCGCGTAGCCGGGGGCACGGCCCGACTCGAGGGATCGAGTCGGCAACAGGACCTGCGACGCTGCGGCGACGCGCTGATCCACGGCCTCCAGGAGACGCTCGGACGCAGACGATCCTGCGCTCAAAGTACGCGCCCGATCATTCGGCGCGCCGATCGCAGCGGCTCAGTGACGCGCCAGGACAGGCTTCCGTGCAACCCATCCAGCTCGCGGGCGATGCGCTCGCTGTCCGCCGTGGCGGCGGCGGCGATCTCCGCCCATTCGATGAGTGCCTTGTGCCGCCATCGGGTGAGCTGGCGCTCTGCGTCCTCAAGCTGATCCTGAAGCTGTTCGATGTCGCGCTGCAGCTGCTCCTGCTTGAGAGGGATGTAGTGGTCGAGCACGCCCGCGGGGTACGACAGCGACGCCTCCAAGGTCTCCCGATGCTCGGCGGCGACGTAGAACCTCGACAGGCCGTCGAACAGGCAGAACGAATATCCGGCCGCGATCAGGGAATCCTCCCACTCCTCATGGGTGGGAACCATCGAGTTCGGTTGAGTGGCTTCGACCACGAGGATCCAGGGTCGCCATCTCTGCAGGTCGAGTCCGCTCAGCGCTTGCCCCTCGGCGCCCTCGAGGTCGATGACCATGAAGTGGATCTCGTCGAAGTCATCGCCGGCATCGTCGAGAATCCGCGTCAGCGTCCGCGCTTCCACCTCGATGTCCTCAACCGTCCAACCGTCCATCCGATTGCGCTCGTCCACCTCATTCACGATGGTCGAAAGCCCGGTGCCGGGCACCGAATGGAGGGTCATCGCGTCGGAGTCGGCTTCGGCCGCGGCCGCCTGCACTTGGATGTCGCGTGGTCGCTCGGCACGCTGGAGGGCCACGAAGTCACCCAGCGGCTCGACGGTGATGCCTCGCCAGCCTCGCTCGTAGAACGCTCGGGTGACCGAGTCGGTGCGGGGGTGGTTCGCGCCCACATCGACGTAGCGACCCTCCTTGACGTGCCCGAGAGTACGCCAGAGGACGACATCTTCCGCGTTCTGGGCGTACGAAACGAATGGGATGTCCGACATGACGCCGATCATATCCGGGCGCGATGTGAGGTCTTCGTCAGCGCACGGCTCTCCGCCCGGTGCGAGCATCGTCTGGTATCGACCAGCCGACACGACTCGAGCTCCTTCGGTCTCGAATCCCCGTGACGGCCGCCCGGTGATGACGTCGGGGAGTGCATCCATCGCCGCCACGTTCGCAGTACAGCTCCGGCAAGGGCTCTCGCTAGGCTGGAGTGATGCGCAGACTCGTCGTCACCGGCGGCGCCGGATTCATCGGCTCCAACTTCGTCCATCATGTGATCGAGCACACAGACGACCATGTGACGGTGCTCGACAAGCTCACCTACGCGGGCAACCGTGCATCGCTCGACGGCCTTCCGGAGGACCGTCTCACGTTCGTGCACGGCGACATCGCCGACGCGTCCGTCGTGGACGAGCTCGTCGCCGACGCCGATGCGGTCGTGCACTACGCCGCGGAGTCGCACAACGACAATTCGCTGCACGACCCCCGCCCGTTCCTCGACACGAACATCATCGGCACGTACACGCTCCTTGAGGCTGTGCGCCGCCACGGCACCCGCTTCCACCACATCTCCACCGACGAGGTCTACGGCGACCTCGCGCTCGACGATCCGGCTCGCTTCTCGGAGTCGACGCCCTACAACCCCTCCAGTCCTTACTCCTCGACCAAAGCGGGCAGCGACCTCCTTGTGCGCGCCTGGGTCCGTTCCTTCGGAGTGCAGGCGACCATCTCGAACTGCTCCAACAACTACGGTCCTTACCAGCACGTCGAGAAGTTCATCCCGCGGCAGATCACGAACGTCATCCGAGGCATCCGTCCGAAGCTCTACGGCGCGGGTGAGAACGTGCGCGATTGGATCCACGCAGAGGACCACTCGTCGGCCGTCCTGACGATTCTCGACAAGGGGGTCATCGGCGAGACGTATCTGATCGGTGCCGACGGCGAGAAGGACAACAAGACCGTGGTGGAACTGATCCTCGAGCTCATGGGGGAACGTGCCGATGCGTACGACCATGTGACGGATCGGGCCGGCCACGACCTCCGGTACGCGATCGACTCGACGAAGCTGCGCACCGAGCTCGGATGGACACCGAGGTTCCGGGATTTCGAGGCCGGTCTCGCCGACACGGTCCGCTGGTATCGCGATCATGAGTCCTGGTGGGCGGGTGCCAAGGACGGCGTCGAGGCGTTCTACGCAGCGAAGGGTCAGTGATGACCGAATTCCGCAAGGCGCTGTCCGCCGCGCCGACGGGAATCCCAGGGCTCGTCATCTGGGAGCTCCCCGTCCACGGCGACAGCCGCGGCTGGTTCAAGGAGAACTGGCAGCGGGAGAAGATGACGGCAGCCGGTCTTCCCGACTTCGGGCCGGTGCAGAACAACATCTCCTTCAACGATGCGGTGGGAACGACGCGCGGCATCCACGCCGAGCCCTGGGACAAGTTCGTGTCTGTCGCGACCGGCCGGATCTTCGGCGCCTGGGTGGACCTCCGCGAGGGACCCACGTTCGGTGCGGTGTTCACGGCCGAGATCGATCCGTCCCGGGCGATCTTCGTTCCCCGCGGCGTCGGCAATTCCTACCAGACCCTCGAGCCGGACACCGCTTACGCGTATCTCGTCAACGACCACTGGTCGCCGGATGCGGAGTACACCTTCCTCAACCTCGCGGACGAGACGGTGGCGATCCCCTGGCCGATTCCTCTCGACCAGGTCGAGATCTCGGAGAAAGACCTCGCGCACCCGCGTCTCGGCGATGTCGTTGCGATGACCCCGCGCAGGACGCTCGTCGTGGGCGCGAACGGCCAGCTCGGGCGGGCGCTTCGCGCAGAATTCGCGGATGCCTCGCACGTCGAGTTCGCCACGCGCGACGACCTCGATCTCGCTTCGGCGGATTTCGCGACGGCGCGCCGGTGGCGTGACTACGACACGATCATCAATGCGGCGGCGTACACGGCGGTCGACGTGGCCGAGACGCCCGCGGGTCGTGCGGATGCGTGGGCAGCCAATGTCGGCGGCGTGACCGCTCTGGCGCGCGTCGCCGCGGCGAACGACATCACGCTCGTGCATGTTTCGAGCGACTACGTGTTCGACGGGACGGCCGACCGGCCGTACGCCGAAGAGGATCCGCTCGCGCCCCTCGGCGTATACGGCCAGACGAAGGCGGCGGGCGACGCGGTCGTCGCGACCGTGCCCCGCCACTACATCGTGCGCACCTCCTGGGTGATCGGCGACGGGAAGAACTTCGTCGCGACCATGGCCTCGCTCGCCGAGCGCGGCATCGATCCGAAGGTGGTCGACGATCAGATCGGACGACTCACGTTCACGGATGAGATCGCGCGAGGCATCCGACACCTGCTGGAGACCGATGCCTCGCCTGGCGTCTACAACCTGACCGGCTCGGGAGACCCGCTGTCGTGGGCAGACGTCGCGCGCCACGTATTCAACCTCTCGGGACACGATCCGGCGCGGGTCAGCGGCGTGACGACCGACGAGTACTTCTCGACGGCGGCGGGGCCGGTTGCGCCACGCCCGCGCAACAGCGTCCTCAGCCTCTCGAAGATCGAGGCAGCGGGGTTCGTCACGCGGGATCATCGTGACGGGCTGCGCGAGTACCTCCAGCACTAGAGGGACCGGGCGGGGGATCGAAATCCCTCGTGCCTGAGGGCGAGCCGACGTCGAGGCTAAGATGTTCTGGGCCTATTCGAATCTGGAGACACACCAATGGCAGACACACGCCGCGCGCTGATCACGGGAATCACAGGACAGGACGGCGGACATCTCGCGCAGTTGCTCCACGAGAAGGGCTACGAGGTATTCGGCCTCATGCGGGGGCAACACAATCCCCGGAGATCAGAGGTCGAGCGCGACATGCCGTTCGTCCACCTGATCGAGGGCGACCTGACCGATCCCACGTCGCTGGTTCGTGCCGTCGAGACGAGTGATCCTGACGAGCTCTACAACCTCGCGGCCGTGAGCCATGTCGGATACTCGTTCAAGAACCCGTCTCTGACCGCCGACGTGACGGCGAAGGGTGTCCTGAACGTTCTCGAAGCCGTACGCGTCACCGGACGCGAGCGAACCACTCGCATTTATCAGGCGTCCACGTCTGAGATGTTCGGGGGCCTCGACTACAACCGTCCCGGTGCCGGCTACAACGAGAACTCGCTTTTCCACCCGCGCAGCCCTTACGGCGTCGCGAAGCTCTACGGACATTGGATTGCGAAGAACTATCGCGAGAGCTACGGCATGTTCGTCTCCTGCGGCATCCTCTTCAACCACGAGGGCGAGCGACGCGGCGTCGAATTCGTCACTCGCAAGATCACCCACGCCGTCGCGCGAATCAAGCTCGGGCTGCAGCCGAACATCGAACTCGGAGATCTCTGGCCGAAGCGCGACTGGGGCTACGCGGGCGACTTCGTCGAGGGCATGTGGCGGATGCTGCAGCACAGCGAGCCGGACGACTTCGTGCTTGCGACGGGTGAGACCCACTCGATCGAGGAGTTCCTCACGCTTGCCTTCGCAGAGGTCGACATCGACGACTGGCGTCCGTATGTCGTGCAGAACCCGGCTTTCATGCGACCGGCGGAAGTCGACATCCTCCTCGGCGATCCCTCCAAGGCGGAGCAGGTGCTCGGCTGGGAGCGCAAGGTCGACTTCCCTGGACTGGTGAGTCTCATGGTGGCCCATGATCTCCGCGTCGCGGAGATTCAGCGACAGACGGTATGACCCGTCGCCTGGTCGTCACGGGGGTAGACGGGTTCGTCGGGCGACACCTCGCCCGCATCGCCGCTGAGTCCGGACTGGACGTGTTCGGCATCTCTCGAAATCCCGAGCCCGACCCCGACCTGCTCGCGACCCTCGCCGGCTACACGGGCGCCGATCTGCGCCAGGAGTGGCCGCAGGGGCTGCCTCAGGATGCCGATGTCATCCACCTTGCCGGGCTCGCGGCGGTCGGCCCGTCGTTCGATCGACCCCAGGACTACATCGCGGGCAACAGCGCCATCGTGACGAACATGTGCGAAGGGCTCGTTGCTTCGGGCTTCACGGGTCGCGTCGTCGGCGTCTCGACCGGTGCGGTATATGCGCAGAAGGAGGGTGAGGACCCGCGCACCGAGCGCGACGCCGTCGCTTACACATCCCCTTATGTCGTCAGCAAGATCCTGGTCGAGAATCTGCTCGCGTACTATTCGCGACGGGGCCTGCGGACCGTCGTGGCGCGCCCGTTCAATCACATCGGCCCCCACCAGGGGCCGGGCTTCCTCCTGCCGGATCTTCTTCGCCAGTTGCGCTCGTCTCCACCGGATCGACCCCTCCGGGTCGGCAACCTCGAGACGCGTCGGGACTACACCGACGTGCGAGACGTCGCGAGGGCGTATGTCGCTCTCGCAACCGCGCCCGAGCTGACCCACGATGTGTACAACGTGGCGTCCGGCTCGTCGCACTCCGGCCTGGAGATTCTCGAGGCGTTGTCGGCTGCGCTGGGCAGACCGACCCCACCCCTCGAGGTCGACGAGTCGCTCATCCGGGCAACCGACCCGCCCATCATCGTCGGGGATGCCTCGCGTCTCAGATCTGACACCGGCTGGTCGCCGACGGTGCCGTTCGCTGCGACGATCGCCGATACGGTCGCCGCAGCTTCCTGACGCCGGCCGGATCCGCCTGCGGAAAGTAGAGGGGTATCGATCAGGGAGAATGGGGGAGTGGATTCCGACCCGAAATTTCATGTCGCGGCTGTGGTGCTGACGTATCAGCCCGACCCAGACGTCGTGTCCAACATCGATGCCGTGTCTGCTCAAGTCGCGCGAGTGTACGTCGTGAACAACTCTCCCGGAGACGCGTCCGCCCGGATCCTCAGCCCCCTCTCGGGGCGAGACGATGTCGTCATCCTCGACCAACCGGGGAACGTGGGTGTCGCGACAGGGTTCAACGCCGGCATCCGGGCCGCGCTCGCGTCGGGTTTCGACGACGTGTGGATCTTCGACCAGGACAGCACCGTGACGGACGGCTCCCTGCGGCGACTGCTCGAAGCGCGTGATGCGGCGGGCGACCGCGCCGGGATAGTTGCTCCGGCGCTGCGTTCGAATGCGACAGGCGTCGTCTACGCACGCGAGACCGGTGTCGGCGCAGAGGAGGTCGATGTGCTGATCAGCTCCGGCTCGCTCTTCTCCCGGTCGCTTCTGGACGAGATCGGCCTGCATGACCAGCCACTCTTCATCGACTATGTCGACCACGACATCTGTCTTCGCGCTCGCGGGCGAGGCTTCCGCAACTTCAAGGTCTACGACGCGATCTTGGACCACAGCTTCGGCGACTCCGACCCCGTGACGATCTTCGGTCGCCGCGTGTACCGTGCGAACTATTCGCCGATGCGGCACTTCCATGCAGCCCGCAACCGCATCATCGTCATCCGCCGCCACGGATTCGGGCGCTGGTTCTGGGAGGATGTCTGGTTCACGTCCAAGGCATGGGCCAAGGTCCTTCTTCTGGAGCGTGACAAGCGCCGGAAGATCGCCGCCGCACTCCGAGGCGCGTGGGCGGGGCTGCGTTATCCCGCCCGCGAGCTGAGATGGTGATCGCGGCCCTTGACTTCGGGGTGCGAAGGGGCGTGTACGAGCGCCCGCATCACTGGGGGGATTCGCACATCCGTGCAGGTATAGTGAGTCGCTGTTCTCAGCAAGAAAGTCAAGGTATCAATTGACCGACAGTGCTCTCAACCGGTTCGAGCGACTCAGTGAACAGCCGTTCATCGCTCCAACGGGCAAGGTGGGGATCGTAGGCACCTGGGGTGCGATGAAGGCGGTCTTCGACCACCGTCAGCTGCTCAGCCTTCTTGTACGGCGAGACGTCAAGGCCCGCTACAAAGACAGTGCGCTCGGCGTGCTGTGGACGCTGATCAATCCGATCGTCCAGCTGGTCGTCTACTACGTCGTGATGGGGCAGATTCTCGGCGCCGCGCGCGGCATCGAGGACTTCGCGATCTACGTCTTCTCCGGTCTGACGATCTTCGGCCTGATGTCCGAGGCGTTGACGGGCACGACGGGCTCGATCATCGCGAACGCCGGGCTCGTGAAGAAGGTCTACGTGCCTCGCGAGGTCTTCCCGCTGGCTTCGATGGGCTCCGCGCTGTTCACGTTCAGCGTGCAGGTCGTCGTTCTCATCGCCGGTTGCCTGATCCTCGGGGCGCCTCCGTTCACGTCGGGATTCGTCTACTTCATCCCCGCGGTCGCTCTCATCGTGCTGTACGCCGCGGCGATGGGCATCCTCTTCTCCGCTCTCAACGTCTATCTGCGCGACATCCAGTACCTCGTGCAGATCCTCTTGACGCTCTCGATGTGGGCCGCACCGATCGTCTACGGATGGAAGATGGTGCAGGACGTGTTCGCGCTCTACAACCTCCCGAGCTGGCTGCTGGAGGTCTACACGAACAACCCGTTGACGTTGGCGGTACTCGGGTTCCATCGAGCTTTCTGGACCGCCGGTACGGACGCCGACTACCCGCCGAATCTCGGCCTGAGGATGCTCGTGGCGTTCTTGGTCGGCCTCGTGGTCCTTTGGCTCTGCCAGCGTGTGTTCGCCCGCTTGCAGGGCAACTTCGCGCAGGAGCTGTGAATATGTTGACAACTGATCGTGGCAAGGATGCCGAGGGCCCCGAGGTCGTGCGCGTGGATCACGTCTCGAAGTCGTTTGTCATCCGAAAAGACAACTCGCTCAAGGAGCGGGTGGTGACGCTCGGCCGACGCGGCCGTGCTCATCAGGAGTCGTTCGACGCACTCAAGGACGTGTCCTTCTCGATCCGGGCAGGTTCCTCCATCGGCCTCCTGGGCTCGAACGGCTCCGGAAAGAGCACACTGCTGAAGGTCATCGGCGGCATAATCGACCCTTCGTCGGGATCCGTCGAGCGCCGCGGTCGCCTCGCCGCCCTCCTCGAACTCGGCGCGGGCTTTCATCCTGATCTTTCGGGGCGCGAGAACGTCTACCTGAACGCCGCGATTCTCGGGCTGTCGAAGGAGGAGACCAACGCGGAGTTCGAGAGCATCCTCGCGTTCTCGGAGATCGGTGACTTCATCGATACACAGGTGAAGTTCTACTCCTCGGGGATGTACGTCCGGCTGGCGTTCGCCGTCGCCGTCCACACCAATCCCGACGTGCTCCTGGTCGATGAGGTGCTCGCCGTGGGAGATGAGGCATTCCAGCGGAAGTGCATGGACAAGATCCGGCAGTTCCAGCGGGAGGGGCGCACCATCGTCTTGGTCTCGCACTCCGCTGAGCAGGTCATGGAAGTCTGCGATCGAGGTCTCGTGCTCAGCCACGGAGAAGTGGCCTTCATCGGCTCCGCGGTGGAAGCGACTCGGGTGCACCGTGAGATTCTCGAGGGCAACCGCAAGTCCGTTGCCGAGGCCGCCGCAGCCGGCGCCGAGGCCGCCGTGGTACCCCAGATCAAGTCGATCGCTGTCCGCAACGCGGCAGGCGAGATCGTCGAGAGCGCCTCGACGGGTGATGAACTCTCGATCGATGTCGAAGTCGAACTCCCGCATGACATCGACGAGTGGCACTCGAGCCTCAGCATCGACACGCCCAACGGTCAGCAAGTGTTCGGCACAGGTACCCGCCGACACGAGACGAGTCATGGGCCCAACGTCGCCGGGCAGATCACGGTGAGCTACAAGTTCCCGAGTCTTCCGCTCGCGGGCGGAAAGTACTTCGTCAATGCGGAGGTGCTCGCCGCCGACGGTCACCCGTTCGACATCCAATGGCAGGGAGCGACGTTCTCCGTGCCGGCGTCGCCGACCCAGACGGGATCCGTGTTCGCGGACGCGGCGATCTCGGTCGGATAGGTGTGCAGACGAAGGTGCGGGTGATGGCCCCTCTCGGCGGAAGCGCGCCGATCTGCGCGCCTAGACTCATTCCGTGATGATAGCTACGGTCGGCGCGCCCGGATCCCCCCGACGCTATCTCCACTCACTGTGGCTGCTCTCGGCACGTGATCTGCGCGTGCGCTACGCGACCAGCGCATTGGGCTATCTGTGGTCGGTGCTGGATCCGCTCGTCATGAGTGCGATCTACTGGTTCGTCTTCACGCAGATCTTCCAGCGCACCGTCGGCCACGAACCGTACATCGTGTTCCTCATCACGGCCCTGCTGCCGTGGGTCTGGTTCAACGCCGCGGTCTCGGACTTCACGAAGGCGTTCAGCAAGGACGCGCGACTGGTTCGGTCGACCGCCATCCCGCGCTCGATCTGGGTGAACCGCATCGTGCTGTCGAAAGGGATCGAGTTCCTCTGCTCGCTCCCCGTGCTCGGACTCTTCGTCGTGATCGCGCAGGTGGGCGGCTCTACGCCCCTCCACCTCAACTGGGGACTCTTGTGGTTCCCGGTGGCGGTCCTGTTGCAGACGGTGCTGCTGGTGGGGTTGGGGCTGCTGGTGGCGCCCCTGTGCGTGCTGTTCACGGATCTCGAGCGCACGACGCGGCTCATCCTCCGCGCGCTCTTCTATGCGTCGCCCGTGATCTACGGAGTCTCCGACCTGCCCGGTGCGTTCGAGACCCTCGCAGCATTCAACCCGCTCGCGGGCATCTTCGCCCTCTACAGAGTCGGGTTCTTCCCCGAGGAGTGGGACCCGTGGGTGGTGGGCATCGGCGCCGTCATGTCGCTCGTCATCCTCGCCCTCGGGCTGTGGGGCTTCCGCAGCCTCGAGCGACCCGTACTGAAGGAGCTGTGATGTCGGACGCTCCCGCCATCGTCGTCGAGCGGCTCGGCGTGCAGTTTCGTCGCAACCGCCGCGGACGCCGCAGCTTCAAGGACCTCTTCGCGGGATCGGCACGCCGAGCCCGCCCCGACGCGTTCTGGGCGCTTCGTGACGTCACGTTCGATGTCTCGCCCGGGGAATCGATCGGTGTGGTCGGGCGCAACGGGCAGGGCAAGTCGACGCTCCTGAGGCTGGTGGCCGGCGTCCTGCTGCCAGACGAGGGGAGCGTCACCGTACACGGCGGCGTTGCGCCCCTCATCGAGATCACCGGCGGCTTCGTCGGCGACCTCACGGTGCGCGAGAACGTCCGCCTGACGGCAGGGCTGCATGGGATGCCGCGAGCCGAGGTGGCGCGTCGGTTCGATGACATCATCGGTTTCGCCGAGCTCGCCGATTTCGTCGACACTCCTTACAAGCACCTCAGCAACGGCATGAAGGTGAGACTCGCGTTCTCGGTCGTGTCACAGCTCGAGGAACCGATCCTCCTCGTCGACGAAGTGCTCGCCGTGGGCGACAAGGCGTTCCGCGAGAAATGCTATCGCCGGATCGATGAGCTGCTCGCCGACGGCCGCACGCTCTTCTTCGTTTCGCACAGCGAGCGGGACCTCCGCCGCTTCTGCACCAGAGGCCTCTATCTCGACAAGCACAGGCTCGTGATGGATGCCCCGATCGCCGAGGTGCTGGACCGTTACAACGCCGACCATCCAGCGGGGTGAGCAGAGGCGGATTCACCCGCGTGGATGCGACGCTTACACGCGGGAGAGGGCGGGTTCCCCAACGGTGGACGGCAGTGCCGCGGTGCGCCGCTCGCGGGTCGGGCGTCGTTTGACGATCCAGATCGAGACGAGCATCGCTCCGAACGCGACGGAGCCGGCGACCCAGACGACCAGCGGCTCCGGGGCACCGGCCCACCACCACCCGGCAGACGCGCCCGTATCGACGGCGTCGTCGCCGCCGCCCGAGGTGTAGCGAGAGATGTTCTGGCGCATCGCGATCGTCAGAGCGATCCACAGGCACGCGGCCGCGGCGGCGAACCGGAATCCATCCCAGGCTCGCTCCGCGTCCGGTCGCAGGCTGGCGACGCCGACGGCGATCAGCATCAACGGCAGCAGGTAGCGCGGTTGAACGGTGTTCCCCACCACGGCATTCGACTGCGCCAACATGACGAACGGAACCGCCCACATCGCAAGCAATGACAGCGTGATCGCGATCATCCGGCGACGGGTCGGTCGGCGGATGCCGACGAAGAGCGCTCCCGCGAATGCCGTCGTCGCAAGCACCCACACGGCGGCCGACATCCGCGTGTCGAACCAGCCGAGGTTCGCCTGGCCGAGGGCCCCCGTCCAGAGCGCGGGGATCTCGAGCAGGTTCCAGATGTGCTGAGAAAGGGTCAGAGGGTTCTGCGAAGGGTCGAGTCCGCCGAAGGCGGCTCCACCCTGCCCGGCGCTGAGATAGAAGGCGGCGCTGATGATGCAGATCAGGATTCCGGTCGCGATCGGCACCATCTGGCGCCGTACCGTCCGCACACCGAGCAGCAGCGCGAGAGCGACGCCGTAGACAGCGAAGATGGCCGCGTCGGCTCGTGCGCCGGCGCCGAGGACAGCACCGATCACTGCCAGCGCACACAGCACCCAGCGACGCCTGCCCGACGCCCTGGTGGCGCCGTACAGCGAGGTCCACACGGTGGCAGCCGACAGCATCGCCCACGACGATGGATTGGTCGAGGCGTAGATGAAGACCCCGAGCGGAACGGATGTGGCGAGAACCGAGATGAGGAGCGCGGGTCGCACCGAACGAGGCAGGGCGAAGCAGACCGCGCTGAGGAAGGCCACAGCGAAGGCGGAGTTGGCGAGGCGGATCGCGAGCACCGACAACTGGGGGTCGCTGCTCGCGAACACCGAGGCCGCCGAATAGAACAGCGGCGGATACAGGTTGTCGACGTTGGCGCGGGCGACGAGCGCCAGCTCTTCGACCGTCGGGTCCCAACAGCTCGCAGCCTGCTCGGGCTTGAATGCGAAGCAGGGCGCATTCACCAGCGCGGCCGGAACCAAGCGCGATGTCGGCTCGGCATCCGACTCATCGGGAATCTCACACAGTCCTGGCCGCTCTCCGAGCCCGCACCAGATCGAAGCGAGATGGAAGTCGTCGTCCGGGCTGGAGCCGACGGGAGACGCGAAGGACCATGCGCACAGCGTGAGGAAGGCGAACAGGGGGATCGCGACGATCGCCAGCCACCTCTGCGAGGGTCGAGGCACTGATTTCACTGCACCATCGTAGTCGGCCGGGGTTCCCGGCTCAGTCACGCGTGAACCGCCCCATAGAATGGCGGATTGTGACACAACAGACCCGATCCGTATTGGTCATCGTGCCGGCATGGAACGAGGAGAAGAACGTCGGTCACACGGTCCGCGAGATCCTGACGGCCGGGGACGATTATGACGTCGTCGTCGTCGACGACGGCTCGACCGACGGCACGGCGACCGTGGCCCGCGACGCGGGTGCGACCGTCGTCTCGCTCCCGTTCAACATGGGCGTCGGCGGGGCCATGAAGACCGGCTTCACTTACGCTCAGCGGCACGGCTACCAGAGCGCCGTGCAGGTGGATGCGGACGGGCAGCATAATCCTGCGGATATCGCGAAGGTCCTGGAAGGACTCGACCGCGCCGACATCTCGATCGGTGCTCGATTCGCCGACGTCGGGAACTACGAAGCTCGCGGCCCTCGGCGATGGGCGATGGTGTTCCTCGCGACGGTGCTGACGAACGTCGCGAAGGTACGGCTTACCGATGTCACGAGCGGTTTCCGTGCCGCGAACGCCCGTGCGATCGATCAGTATGTCGTGTATTACCCGGCCGAGTATCTGGGAGATACCGTCGACTCGCTCGTCGCCGCCATCCACGCGGGGCTGTCGGTGACGCAGATCCCGGTCGCGATGCGTGCGCGAATGCACGGTCGCCCGAGTCAAGGTGCGATCGGCTCGACGATCTACCTCCTCAGATCGGTGTTCGCGCTCGCACTGGCTCTGATGCGCGGTGGCCTGACGAAGAAGTTGCGATCGTGATCGTCGTTCTCGGCATCGCCTTCGCGCTCGGTGTGCTGGGCGTGATCTTCTGGCTCCTGCTGACGCGCCGGCTCCGCGAGAAGTATGCGGTGCTCTGGTTCATCATCGGTCTCGCCATTCTCGTCCTCACGGTCTTCCCCGGACTTCTCGACGGCCTGGCGACGCTGGTCGGGGTGGAGCTGCCGGCGAATCTGCTCTTCATCCTTGCTCTCGCCCTCCTCATCGGCGTGACGCTGCACCAGTCCTGGGAACTCTCGACCGCAGAGGATGAGATCAGAAGGGTTGCGGAGGAGGTGGCGATCCTCCGCGCGGAGGTCGAGCGGCTCGATCGCGTCCTTGATGAAGCGCCCCAGCGTGGTGGTGACGAAGGTGGTGACCACCGGTCGGACTGAATCGCGCGGTCTGGTTCTGATCCTCGGCGCGACAGCGCTGGCAGGTGTCAGCGGATACGCGATCCAGCTGCTCGCCGCCGCCCTCATCCCGTCAGCCGACGGCTACGTCCTCTTCAGTGCGTTCTGGTCGGCCATGTTCCTGCTCGGCTCCGCCGTGGGTGGCGTCCAGCAGGAAGTCGCGCGCGCAACGCACGTCTGGACTGAGGGCGACGAGCCCCGGAGATCCTTGAAGCCGTTCCTGCTCGGCGCCGTCGTCGTCGTTGCCGTGGTGGGAGGCGTTCTCGCCGTCCTGACAGGCCAGATCGCATTCACGACCGACCATGTGATGCTCGATCTGGCCATGGTGACGGGCTTGGTCGGATATGTCCTCACTTCGATCGCGACAGGGCTCTTCTACGGGGTGCACCGCCTGGCTGCGGTCGCTGCGCTGGTGGCCATCGATGCCGCCGTTCGAGGCGTCGCCGTCGTGACGGGGTTGATCGTCGGGGCGCCCCTTTCCGTCCTGGCCTTCGCGATCGCGGTGCCGTTCGGGCTGGCGGTGGGAGCGGTGTGGCTCGCAGTTCGATCTCGGTTGCGCGGCAGATACACCGTCGACGTCTCCACCCGGAGGCTCGCGCGCAACGCGCTCCACACGGTCGTCGCAGCGGCGGCGATCGGCCTGATGGTGACCGGGATGCCGCTCGTGTTCCGGGTCGCGCTCGCGGACGCGTCCGCAGTGACGGTCGCTTCCCTGACGCTGCTCGTCACGCTTTCTCGAGCGCCGTTCATCATCCCGGTGATGGCGCTGCAGAGTTACCTCATCGTGTCCTTCCGTTCATCGGACGCTCGTGGCCTTCTGCCGCCTCGCTGGTGGGTCGCGATCGCAGCGGGTGCCGTCGCCGCGGTGGCGCTCGCGTGGTTCGTCGGGCCGTGGGCCGTCAGTCTCGTGTCCTCCGGTCAGTACGACGTCGACGGGCTCACCAGTTCGCTCGTGGTCTTGAGCGCGGTGCTCGTAGGGCTCATGTGCGTCACCGGGCCCGCCCTCCTGGCCCGGAGCGATCACCGCGTCTACGCCCTCGGCTGGCTGCTCGCAGCCGCGTCGACGTTGGCATGCTTCCTGCTCCCGCTCGAGCCGGTGGCACTCGTCCTCGTGGCGCTGATCACAGGCCCCGTGGTCGGTCTCGTCGTGCATGGTGTGGCGATCGTGCGGGGTCCCGCATCCCGTGCCGACACCGGATCCCGTCGATGACGGGTGGTTCAGCGGCCTGCGGCCAGTAGCCAGGTGGCCCTTCTCGAGGCGGTCGACCCGGCCGTGATCGTCTGAGGCAACTGCGTCAGCGCATGCAAGCGGGACATCGGCCGAAGGCGTGCCGCCGCGGCCGCTCGACGCCAGCCGCGGGCTTCGGCGCGAGCTGCGGTCTCACGATAGAAGCGGCGCTCGTCCTCGAAGCGGGTCCCGTCGCGCAGCGTCGTCTGGGAGAGGCTTGCAGCGTGGCGGCGATATGCGAAGCATTCCACGTCCGTGTAACGCAGTCTGCCGCCTGCGAATGCGATGTCGATCAAGAGCGCGAGGTCGAGGATGATCGGCAGTCCATCGCGGAATCCGATGCTCGACGCCGTCTCTGTTCGGAGGGCGAGCGACGGCCAGTACAGCCAGTTGCCCCGCAGAAGCGTTGCGGCCATCGACTCGCCTTCGAACTCCGTCGGATGCTTCGGCGTCAGGAGACCGAGCTTCACCGCGTCAGCGAGTGAGCGCGCCGGTTGACCGTCACCGTCGATGACCCGCACCCTCGGCTGGATCACGTCGACGAGGGGATCCTCCGCGATGGTCGCGCGGATGTGCTCGACATATCCCGGGAGCAGGAGGTCATCCGATCCGAGCACCACGACGTGAGAACCCTCGGCAGCGGCGATCGCGCGCCGGAAGTTCTCGATGATCCCCGCATTCAGGTGGTTTCGCCGATACCGGATCCGCGGATCTGCGATCGATGCGACGTGTTCGGCGATCGCCTCTCCCGGATAGCCGTCGTCGATGATCGTGAGCCGCCACCGAGGATCCGTCTGCCTTCTGACCGACTCGATGGTCCGGATGAACATCGCCGGATCGCCCCAGTAGGGAACGCAGATGTCGAGGTCCATACGACCATCTTCGCTCACCGACCCGAGCTGCCGTCACGGATACAATTGCCAGGCAACCGTTGGTCACCCCCCCAATCCCAGATCGGTCAGAGCCATGGATCTCCTCATCGTCGGCTCCGGCTTCTTCGGTCTCACGATCGCCGAGCGGGCAGCGGCATCCGGTCGGAAAGTGACCGTCATCGATCGTCGGAACCACATCGGCGGGAATGCGTACAGCGAGAAGGAGCCCGAGACGGGCATCGAGGTGCACCGTTACGGAGCACACCTGTTCCACACGTCGAATCCCTCCGTGTGGGAGTACGTCAACCGCTTCACCGCCTTCACGAGCTACGTCCATCGCGTCTACACGACGCACAAGGGCGTCGTCTATCCCTTGCCGATCAATCTCGGCACGATCAACCAGTTCTTCCAGGCCGCCTACTCACCCTCGGAGGCCCGCGCTCTCGTGCACGAACAGGCGGGCGAGTACGACGCGCAGCATGCCGCGAACCTCGAGGAGAAAGGCATCGCGCTGATCGGGCGGCCGCTGTACCAGGCGTTCATCCGCGACTACACCGCGAAGCAGTGGCAGACCGAGCCGACGGAGCTCCCGGCGGAAGTCATCAGCAGGCTGCCCGTGCGTTACACGTACGACAACCGGTACTTCAACGACACGTGGGAAGGGCTCCCCGTCGACGGTTACACGGCGTGGCTCGAGCGGATGGCCGATCACCCGAACATCGACGTGAAGCTCTCGACGGACTTCTTCGACGACGCGCAACCGCTCAACAAGCAGGCGACCGTCGGGCAGGTCCCCGTGGTCTACACGGGTCCCGTGGACCGGTACTTCGACTACGCCGAGGGCGCGCTGTCGTGGCGGACCCTCGACTTCGAGCAGGAGGTCCTGCAGGTCGGCGACTTCCAGGGGACGTCGGTGATGAACTACGCGGATGCCGACACGCCCTTCACCCGCATCCACGAGTTCAAGCATTTCCACCCCGAGCGCGCCGACCGATACCCCACGGACAAGACGGTCATCGTCCGCGAATACTCGCGCTTCGCCGGGACGGGCGACGAACCGTACTACCCCGTCAACACGCCGGCAGATCGCAACGGTCTGCTCGCGTATCGGGAGCTTGCGAAGAGCGAGCAGGGCGTCCTGTTCGGCGGCCGACTCGGCACGTATCAGTATCTCGACATGCACATGGCCATCGGCTCCGCGCTCTCGATGTGGAACAACCAGCTCAGCTGACTTGGAGCGCCTGCGGGATCGTCTACCCTGTTTGAGGTCGTCAGCGCCTGATAGGCCGCAGAATGCCGCCATCAGAGGAGAGCGCACGTGTCCGGAGTCACCCCACCCTGGGCACGCATCGCGTGGATGGCATCTGCGGCGTCCCTGCTGGTGGCGGGACTGCTCCTCTTCGTGCTCGGCATCACGCCGTGGCTCGCGCCATTCGCGGTGCTGTTCTGCCTCTTTCTCGCGATAGGCCAGCGGACGTCATGGCCCTTCGCGATCGCGGCCAGCGTGATCGTCGAGATCGCCCTCATCGCTCTCATGGTGCGGTTCGCACCGTCGCTCGGGCTCGGGTTGGTGCCGGGTGCGGCGATCATCCTCGGACTTCTGGGTGTGGCCGGCCTCGTGGCGTTCGCCGTGGTCCGCTCCCCACGCGTGATCGGCGGGAGGGCCCTGCGGGTGGGCGTGCCGATCATCGTGGTCCCGGTGGCGCTGATGGTCGTCGTCGCCGTGCGAAGCGTCAACTCGGGCGATCTCGAGTGGGCCATGCACAACGATGCGGTGTGGAATCTGATCTCCACGCGGCTCATCGTGGCGGACGGCGGACTCGACGCGATCGCGCACCCGAACCCGTCTCCGCTGACCCCTGGACTGCTCGCGGTGGCCATCGCAGTCGGACGCGACGCGGTCGCACCGGCTGATCTCCTCCGTCACGACGTCTCCGGTGTCGCGGTCTTCTGGCTGCTTGCGAGTCTGGGTGCGGCATTGCTGGCGGCGCTCATCGGCGCGCGGAGCGTTCACGGCGGCACACGGACCGCGCGAATCGCCGGCGCGGTCATCGCGGCATTGATGCCGCTGACATGGTTCACCTTCGGCTTCGCGTCGCAGTTCGGCTTCTACAACGCGACTTTCACGCTCCTGCTGCTTCTTGCGAGCTGGCTCGCCTGGCTCGAGGCTCGCGTCGCGCCCATCGCCGCCGCCGCCACGTTGAGCCTCGCGACCGTCGCGCTCCTCTCGACCTGGGCGCCGCTCGCCATCATCCCGTTCGCTCTCGCGGCGGTCGCGATCGTTTCGCGGACGGCCTCGCTTCACCGGTCTCGGACCGGGGATCGTCGGTGGTTCGCACTGGTGCTCGCGGTCCTCCCCGTGCCGCTCTACGTGGCCTTCGTGACCTTGCCCGATCTGCGCCGCGACGGCGCGGCGCTCGCAGTGGACGGCGGCATCATGCAACTGCGTCCGGCAGTGGTTCTGGCCATCATGAGCGTGACGGTCGCGGTGGCGATCCTCAACGCCGTGCAGCGCGGTCAACGGCACAACCTCGTCGGTGTGCTCGCGGTCTGCGCGGGCGCGGTCGTCGCGGGAGCGTATCTCATCGGTCAGCGCGCGGGCGCCGGAGCCTCGCTCTGGGGCTATTACCCGGTGAAGTTCGCGTGGCTGTTCGTATCGCTCCTGATCGTGGTGCTCGCTGCCTCGCTCGCGGGAGAGATGGCGGGCCTGCGCGGTCGACCGATCGCCGCATCCGGGGTCGCAGTCGCCGCGCTCGCGGTCCCGACATCACTCATGCTCCTCGTCCCGCCGCCGACGCAGCTCTTCCACTCCCTGCTCACGCCGGTCGCGATTGCGACCGCCTCCGGGACCGCAGGGGGATCACCGGCCGCTCGTACACTGTTCGATCTGGCGGAGCCCGGTCACCCGACCATCGCGGTCGATCATCTGGGACCGTCCGGCGACAGGTTCCTCAACAGCTGGCTGCTCCAGCTCGAGTCCACGTCGGCGTCCGAGCCGATCCGTCTCTACTCCTACATCCTCGACCCGGAGAACCCTGCCCAGGCGTGCGAAGCGGCCGCATCCTGGGGTCGCCAGGTGCGGATCGTCACGAGTGCCGAGAGCACAGCGGACGAGCTCTCCGAGCTCTGCACGGACGCTGACGTCGTGATCGAGGTTCGTCCGTGAGCGCTCCTCGATCCCACGCCGGTGCCTGAGGCGACGCGCTTCCCTCAGGCCACCGCCTCGAGCGGCGGCATGGGGCGCCACGAGGCATCCTTCGCGATCTTCTTCCCATCGCGCAGGCCTCGGAACAGATTCGACGTGCCGCGGAAGGTGTGCTCCACAGCGACGAGACGGATGAGCTCCTTGCCGAAGGTCAGGGCCGTGCCCAGCCCGAAGGCCACCGGGTTGTAGATCCCGACCGACCGGTAGTACTGCTTGATGTGCGCGCGGTTGCGCATGATGTAGTACCGATAGGCGTTCGAGGATGCGTTCATGTGGCGGATGCCCATGTCCCACTGCTTGATCTCGCGGGTGCGACGCAGCACGAACTCGTCGACGATCACCGCCTTCGTCTTGCGTGAGGCGAGCCAGCCGTACGTCTGGTCGTCCCAGTAGATGAAGAAGCGCGGGTCGGGCAGGCCGATCTGCTGCACGATGTCGCGGTGGATGAACATGCCCTCGAAGCATCCGGAGTTCATCGGCTTGAAGCCCGACTCGTCGAACGCGGCGGGAGCGAAGGGGATCGGGATGCCGAGGGGCTCGGCGATGCGGTACTGCCAGTAGAACTCGCTGCCGTCGTAGTCATAACGGCGGCCCTGGATGCTCTTGAACCGAGGTGCCCACTTGCCCATCTTCGCGAGGCCGTCCGGCAGCACCTCGACGTCGTCGTCCATCAGCCAGATCCACTGGGAGCCGAGCTCGTATGCGACCCGCATTCCCTCGCTGAACCCGCCGGAGCCGCCGGTGTTGGTCTCCATGCGACGGTAGACGAGCGTGGCGGGCTCGAGGCTCTCACGGAACGACTCGACGACGTCGGTCGTGTCGTCGGTCGACGCGTTGTCGATGATCACGACGTGACCGGGCTTGGGATCCATCTCCGTGATGCTGGTGAGCAGGCGCGTCAGAAGTCCCGAGCGGTTGTAGGTCACGACGGCGATGGTCGCGGTGGCGGGATCGAACTGCACGGAGGCGGACGGAACGTGGGTCACGGGGGCTGATCTCCGGAGAAAGGCGGCGGGCGCCGAGACGTCGGGCCGGAGAGAAGCCTACCTTGCCGCACTCTCCCATCCCTGAGCCAGACGTCACCCTTGGGCCTGCGGCGGCTCATCCGGGGCGTGAGGAAGCCCCGCCGCCCCTTCTCCCTGGGCATGCGGCAACCCGGACGCCTCCGCAGGCCCGCCGCCGCCGGCATCCGTGCCGCTGTCCAGCCGCTCGCGCCACGACCGCGACTGTCCCGCCCGCACCGCGCACAGCACGAGCATGAGCCAGCCGAGCCCGCTCAGCACGAAGCTCTCGAACATGGAGTCGATGAGAAGGGTGACGAGAATGAGCGGCGTCCAGGCGTAGACGACGGAGCGGCGCTCGCCGGCGACGAGCCAGGATCGCGCCAGTGCCAACGCCCCGACCGCGAGGAACAGCACGAGACCCAGCCACCCGAGTTGCAGCGCCACGTCGAAGTAGGCGTTGAGGCCCGTGGCGTGGTCGGTGCCGAGCCAGAAGTTGATGGCGTTGAACGGGTACTCGCGCTGGTTCCAGACGCCGAACCAGCCGAAGCCCTGCACCGGCTTCTGACGGAGGATGTCGACCATGAAGTTCCACAGTTCGACGCGCATCGAGAAGTCGGTGCCGGCGCCCAGCAGCGCGATGATCGGATGCCGCGCGGCGTAGCCGACGAACACCCCGACGACGACGAGAGCGCCGAGTGCGAGCTGCAGGGCGGCACGGCGCTCGGCGCGAGCGTGGCGCACGAGCGCGAGGGCGCCGACGGCGAGGCCGACGCCGAGCGCGAGCACGACGACGGTGGGGGAGTCGCTGAGCGCCGCCAGGCCTCCGGCCAGCACGACCGAGGCCACCGAGACGCCGGGCCGCACCGACTGCGTCCGGTACTCGATGAGGAAGGTGATGAGCGCGATCACGGCGACGAAGCCGAGCAGGTTGCGGGTGCCGAAGATGCCCTGCACCGGCCCCAGCTGGGCGATGTTGCCCTGGATCCCGAGGAAGGTGAAGGGGATGTCCAGAAGCACGCCCGACAGCACCTCGACTGCGAGCGAGAGGCTGAGGAGCAGCCGCAGGACGTCCCCGAGCGCGCGGACGGTCTGCAGGGTGTCCCGCACGTGTCCGATGACGACGGCGAGGAACGCCAGCGCCGCCATCGACACCCAGCTCCAGAACGATGCGCTCGCGTCGCTGCTCCACGCGACGCTGGCGAGTGCCCACCCGATGAAGATCAGCACGGTCGTGGGCACCAGCCGCAGCAGCGAGATCTCGCGGCGGCGGGCGATCATGACCGCCAGACCCAGGACGCACAGTCCGGCCACGATGGTCACGTAGGTGACGTGGCCGGCGATCCGCTCGATCGCGTGAGCGGAGAAGACGGTGGCGAAGACGATGAGGGTGAAGGCGCGGGCGAAGGATGCCGAGTCCAGCAGCGCGCCCAGCCACCCGGGCGATCCGGAGCGCGGTGTGTCGGTCACGCGTCGCGCCCTGCCGGGCGGCTTCCCGCCGTCATCGCGCCGGCCCCGGAGCCGGGCTCCCTGCCGGCGGGCTCGTCGCGCTCGACGGCGTCGCCGCGCTCGATCGCGGCGCTCTGCTCGGCGGGTCCCACGCCGACGTGCGGGGACTGCTTGATCTTGGCGCCGAGCATGACGACGAAGAGCCACCCCCAGAGCAGCAGCGGGCTGGACTCGGCGAGGCCCTGCACGAGAAGGATCGCACCGACGAGCGTGGGCAGGAGCGTGAGGGGCGAGTAGGGGCGGTCGGCGCGGAGATCCCAGCGCGGCCGGTCGACCGCGAAGAACCAGGCGCGCCACACGAAGGCGAGGTAGAGGAGCGCCAGCAGCACGACGCCGATGATCCCGAGCTGCATCCTGACGTCGACCCACATGTTGTGGGCCTGCATGACGGTCTGACCGTGGTCGATGATCCATTCGTCGAACGCGGGATCCGAGGGCACCCACGGCGTCGCGAATCCCCAGCCGGTCCAGGGACGCTCGGCCGCGCGGGCGAGAACGTCCTCCCAGATGCCCTCCCGGCCGGTCAGGTCGCCGCTGCGGCCGAGGGCGGTGAAGATCGCATCGCGCAGCAGCCACAGTCCGAGGAGCCCGCCGATGCCGACCACCGCGTAGCCGACGTAGTACTTGGTGCGCTCACCGGGCTTGGTGGCGGTGCGCATGAGGAGCACCGTGACGAGGACGACGGCGACCGCGCCGGCGGTGAGGTAGGCGGTCGCCGATCCCGCGCGCAGGAACAGGAACGCCGAGAGCCCGATCCAGATCCACAGGAACGTCCGCCGGGGCGCCCCGGAAGCGAGACGGATGCCGAACACGATGATCGCGAGCAGCGCCACGGGAGCCAGCAGATTGGCGTTGCCCATGATGCCCTGGATGCGCTTGTCCCACTCGAAGAGGTTGTTGCGCGACCAGTACTCGATCGGGTCGTCCGCCGTCTCGACGACGAAGCCGGGCATCAGCGGTGCGCGCACGAAGACCCACACCCACAGCTCGAACAGGAACGACAGCGCCATCGTCCACTTGAGCGCCGATGCGACCGCGCGCACGAGCTCGCGCCAGGTGAGCACGCTGCCGACGAACATCGCCTGCAGGGTCGTGATCCACAGCAGCAGAAGGGTGAGTGCACTCGCCGCCGGCCACGCCGACCAGGCGATCGACAGCGTCGCCCACGCCACGTACGCGACCACGAACCAGGGGAGGCGCCGCCACTGCACGGGAGGGCGCACGATGATCCACAGCACGGCCGACAGCACGCCGCCGGCGATGGTGATCACGGTGGCGGTGAGTTCGCCGAACGCGTGCACCCAGGCGGTGCCGGACAGCGACATGAACAGCACGAAGATGCACCAGCCGCGCAGCATGAGGTGGCCGGTCTTCTCGCGGACCGGCGGTCCCGGCGGCGCCGACGCCGGATGCTTCGAGTGGACGGCCATCGCTCTCAGGGTACAGCGCGGCCCTGGCGTATCCGGGTCGTCGAGCGAGCGAGAGACGGGTGAGACGAAGCGCGCTGAGCCGTCGAGGAAGCCCGGGCGTATCGAGTCGCTTCGCTCGATCGGCGACCAGACGCAGACGAGTGCCCCGTCATAGGCTGTCCGGGTGCTGATTCCGCTTGCCAATGACCCCCGCGACTACGCATGGGGCTCGCTCTCCCTGCTCGCCGAACTCGAGGGACGCGCGGCGTCCGGCCGCCCCGAGGCGGAGGTGTGGTTCGGGGATCACCCGGGCGACCCGGCCGAGACGCCCGACGGCCGCACGCTCGACCGCTGGATCGCCGACGACGGGGCGGCATCGGGCATCGAGGAGCCGCTGCCGTATCTGCTGAAGCTGCTGGCGGCGGCATCCGCTCTCTCCATTCAGGCCCACCCGTCGAAGACGCAGGCCGAGGCCGGCTTCGCGCGCGAGGAGGCCGCGGGGATCCCGCGCGACGCCGCCGACCGCACCTACCGCGACGCGAACCACAAGCCCGAGCTGATCGTGGCGCTGAGCGACACGTTCCGCGCGCTGGCCGGGCTGCGCGAACTCGATGCCACGCGCCGCCTCGTCGCCGGGCTCGGAACGCGTGCGGTGCCGCTCGCGCAACAGCTGGAGGGGGCGGATGCCTCGCTCTCGGCCGTCATCGGCTGGCTCCTGTCCGATGGTGCCGACGCCGCGCGCGAGGTGATCGCCGCCGCTGTCGCGGCCGAGTCCGACGAGTTCGCCGCCGAGCTGGAGCTGGCACGGACGCTGGATGCCGGCTTCCCCGGCGATCCCGGGATCGTGGTGGCGCTGCTCATGAACCTCGTGACGCTTCGTCGCGGTGAGGGGCTGTTCGTGCCCGCCGGCGTCCTGCACGCCTACCTCGACGGTCTCGGGGTGGAGCTGATGGCAGCGAGCGACAACGTGCTGCGGGGCGGTCTCACGCCGAAGCACGTCGATGCGGCCGAGCTCGTGAGCGTGCTCGACCCCACACCGGGAGTGCCGCCCGTGATCCACGCGCGGGCGCTGGGTCACGGCATCCGTCAGTACGACGTGCCCGTCGAGGACTTCGCGCTGCTCGCCGTGACCTCTGCCCCGGAGGGTGTCGAGGTGCCGCTGGCCGGACCGGCGATCGCCGTCGCCACCAGCGGGACACCGCAGGTGACGGGCCTGGCATCGGGCGGCGTCGCCGCGTTGGCTCCGGGGGCGGCCGTCCTCGTCACCCCCGACGAAGGTGGCCTCCGGGTGGCGGGGCAGGGTGAGCTCTTCATCGCTCTCCCGGGGCGCTGACCGCGCGCTCGACGCGCTTTCTCATCGGACCGTTATCACAGCGCGACACGCCGTCGGCGCGTCGTGAAGGTTCAAGACTTGGTTGAGCGTTTAGTATCTGCGACTTGACCTCGGTGAACTACACGGGTGTAATTATCCGTACACGCACCAGCGTGGAGCAGGATCACGGGGGGTGAGAACGACATGACGGTTTCTCAATACCGTTCCGGCGTTCCCGACGACTGGTTCGTCGATCCGGTTCAACTGGGGGTACCGGGGGTTCGCCGCAACATCGACGCGGAAGAGGACAATCCGCTCGCATGGCAGACCGACGCACTGTGTGCGCAGACCGATCCGGAGGCGTTCTTCCCTGAGAAGGGCGGCTCCACGCGTGATGCGAAGCGCATCTGCACGTCGTGCGACGTGCGAGGCGAATGCCTCGAGTATGCGCTGCAGAACGACGAGCGGTTCGGCATCTGGGGCGGTCTCAGCGAGCGCGAGCGTCGCAAGCTCAAGCGTCGAGCGGGCTGAAACGCACGCCGGTCGGCCGGTTCGATCCGGCCGACCCGGCGCGTTCGCCCGGGGTGAGGGACCAGCGCGCCTAGGCTGACCAGGACATGCCCACCGCTGCACCGACCCCTGTGCCGCCGACCAGTCCGTCGTCGGACGGTGACACGTCGAACGCGTTCGCGCAGCGCAACGGCTCCTCGGAGACCGCCCGCTCCGCTGCCGCCCCGTCGCGTGCCGAGGGGTCGAATCGGATTCACGCCGTTCTCGTGGTGCGACCGGACGGACGCACGCCCGCGGCGTTCCACCTGCGACGCACTCTCGCCGCGGTCGCGGACCAGTCGCGGCCCGTGGACGTCCTCACGATCGTGGTCTGCGGCGGCGACGACCATCTTTTCGAGCTCGCGGATGCCGCGGGCGCCGAGTCCGTCGTGAGGGCGCCGGCCTCGACGGGCTTCGCCGCGGCGACCGCCCTCGTGCCACCTGGCGGCGAGGACGCCGCGTTGTGGCTGCTCGCGCAGGACACCGCGCCGGAGCCGGACGCGCTCGCGCGGCTGGCGGGGGCGCTCGAGCTCTCGCCGTCGGTCGCCTTCGTGGCGCCGAAGCTGGTGCGCTGGGACGACCGCTCCGAGATCGTCTCGCTGGGCGTGAGCATGACCCGGTTCGGCCGCACGGTGGGTCTCGCCGACGACGAGCTCGACCAAGGTCAGCACGACGCCCAGGAGGATGTGCTCGGCGCGGACGTGCGCGGCATCCTCGTCCGCGCCGACGCCTGGCACCGGCTCGGCGGGCTGGACCGCGGGCTGGCCGGCGCCGATGAGGGCCTCGACCTCGGTGTGAGGGCGCGACTGGCCGGCGGCCGCGTGTCGCTCGTGCCGAGCGCCCTCGTCGCCACGGCGGGCGACGGTGTCGCCGGCCTGCCCGTGCCGCTCACCCCGCAGCGCCGACGACGTGCGGTCTACGCCGAGCGGGTCGCCCAGCTGCGTCGACGGTTGGCGTACGCACCGGGCTTCGCCACACCGTTGCACTGGCTGTCACTGCTGCCGCTCGCCCTGTGGCGCACGATCGTCGACCTGGTGCGCAAGCAGCCGGGCCGCATCCCCTCGGAATGGGCTGCCGCGGCGGTGGCCCTCATCGGCATCGTGCCGGTATGGCGCGCCCGTCGGCGGATCGCGCACGCCCGTGCGGCGTCGTGGGCGCAGCTTGTTCCGCTGCGGACGACGCAGGCGGAGCTGCGTGAGAGGCTCGACGACGATCCCGAGGTCACGATCGGCGGCCATCGGCGCAGCGACCTGCGGTTCTTCGCCGGCGGCGGCGCATGGCTCGTCCTCGCTGCGCTCGCCGTCTCGGTCGCCGCGTTCCCGGCGCTGTTGGCCTGGCCCGTGCTCGGCGGGGGCGCGCTCCAGCCGCTCGCGACGACGGTCGGACAGCTGTGGAACGACGCCGCGTACGGGCAGCGCGCACTGGGACTCGACACGATCGGGCCGGCTGATCCGTTCTCGGCGGTGGTAGCCGTGCTCGGTTCGCTCTGGCCGTGGGCGCCCTCGCGGGCACTCGTGCTGCTGTGGGTCCTCGCGCTTCCGCTCGCGGCGCTCGGCGGATGGTTCGCCGCGACCCGTGTCACCGAGCGGCCGAGCCTGCGGTTGCTCGGCGGCGCGGTGTGGGCGCTGTCGCCCGCGCTCCTCGTCGCACTCACCCAGGGGCGCTCCACCGGCGTGCTCCTTCACCTGCTGCTGCCCTGGCTGTTCTACGCGGGTGCCGTCGCGCATCGGTCGTGGGCCGGCGCCGGTGCGGCCTCCCTCCTGCTCGCCGCGGTGCTCGCGACCGCACCGTCGCTCGCGCCGGCGACGCTGGTGCTGTGGTTCGGTGCCGTGCTCCTCGCCGTCTTCTATCGGGCCGGCCGCGGCGTCGCCCGGCTCGTGTGGACGCTCATCCCCACCGTGGCACTGGCGCTCCCGCTCGTCTGGAACGCGCTGGAGCATGCCGGCGCGTGGGGGCTCGTCGCGGATCCCGGTGTGCCATGGCCGGGACCTCAGGTCGCCCCGGACGCCTCGGGCCGCGCCCTCCTGGCCGCCGGCATCCCCACCTCCGACCTCGCGGGATGGGCGACCCTGCTGCCGGAAGGGCCGACGTGGTGGGTGCCGCTGCTGAGCGTGCCGCTCGCCTTGCTCGCGCTCGCCGCGCCGTTGACGCAACGGTGGGCAGCCGGCATCGGGCTGCTGGTGATCACGGCGCTCGGCCTCGGCACGGCGTTCGCCGCGGTGGGGGTGTCGGTGTCGTTCGTGCAATCGCTCACCGTGCCGCTGTGGCCCGGAACCGGGCTCAGCCTGGCGTGGCTCGGCGCGCTCGGAGGCGCCCTCGTCGCTCTCGACGCCGGCCTCGCCCCGCGGGTCGCGCTGGTGCGGGGCCTCGTGGCCACTCTCGTCTTCGCCGCCGCTGTGACCCTCGCGATGCCGTCGCTCACGGCGTTCGCACGCGGCACCGCGACGATCGCGAACGGCCCGGCGAGCACGCTTCCCGCCTTCGTGGCCGCCGAAGGACGCGAGGATCCGGATGTGGGCACGATCGTGCTCACGCCGCAGCCGGACGTCGGGATCGCCGCCCAGGTCGTGTGGGGTGCGAGCGAGACCATCGGCGGTCAGACCACCACGCTGTCCACGCGCACCACGCCGACCCCGCAGGACGAGGAGCTCGCCGCACTCGCCGCCGATCTGGTCACGCCGTCGTCGGAGGATGTGGTGGCCGAGCTCGCCGACCGCGGCGTCGGGTTCATCCTGCTGGCGCCGACCACACCGCCCGAGAGCGATGCCGCCCGTACGATGCGGCTGTCGGCGACGACGGCGCTCGCTCAGCGCGACACGCTCGTCGTCGTCGGCGACACCGCGAAGGGCGAGCTCTGGCGGGTCGTGGACCAGATTGCGCCGCGACCGGAGGAACCGGCATCCGTCACCGGCCTTGGGCGCTGGATCGCATTCGGCCAGCTCGCGATCCTCGGCATCGCCCTGCTGCTCGCGCTGCCGACGGCGACCTCGATCCGCGAGGCCCGGCGGACGCCGCGCGTCGTGGGACCTCACTGGCAGGAGGGTCGATGAGCGACCGACGCGTGTTCCGCTGGGCGACGACGAGCGCCCGCCTGCTCATCGGCACCGCTGTGTCGATCGTCGCGGTCATCGCCGTCGTCACGGCCGTCTCGGTGCCCTGGCCGACGCTGGTGCGCGAACCGCTGAGTGTGCCGGCCACTCCGGCGCCTGCGGCGTCGGTGATCGCCTGCGACGGCGCCCTGCTGGCCATCGGGCGCAATCCGGCGGATGCCGCCGCCATCACGGTCGCCGCCCCCCAGTCCGTCGTCGTCGGGGTGGGCGAGGGCCCGCCGCCGGCGGAGCAGCGGCTCGAGACGACCGACGTCGGGCCCGGCCCCCTGGCGTTCACCGCCCCGCCGATCGGCGAGCGGGCGATCGACGTGGCGGCGATCGGCGCTGCGACGGCATCGGCCGACGACCTTTCCGGCTTCGCAGCCTCTGCATGCCGCCCGCCGCTCCTGGACTCATGGCTTGTCGGCGGCTCGGGTGCCACCGGCGCCGCCGACCTCGTGCTTTTGACGAACCCGGGGACGGTTCCGGCGACCGTGCAGCTGACGGTGTACGGCGCAGCCGGGGCGCAGACCCCGCCGGGAGGTGTGGATCTCGTGATCCCGCCCGGCACGCAGCGCGTGGTCCCGCTCGCGGGCATCGCGCTCGGCGAGGAGACGCCGGTGGTGCGCGTCTCCGCCGTGGGCGCGCCGATCCGGGCCTCGTTGCAGGCGAGCATCACCCGCACGCTCACGCCCGGGGGTGTCGATCAGGTCGGTCCGGTCGCGCAGGCCGCGACATCGGACGTCATCACCGGCATCACCGTGGTGCGTCGGTCGGCCGAGGAAGGCGCGGCCGGCGACGAGGGCGGCGCCCTGGACGCGGCGGCCGACGACGTGACGGTGCTGCGGATGCTGGCGCCTTCGGCCGCGGCGACGGCCCGTGTCACGGTGACCGCAGTGGGCACCGGCGAGCCGGTGCGGGAACCCGAGGAGGTGGCGCTCGAGGCCGGCAAGCCGCTCGAACTGGCGCTGAACGCCCTTCTCGCAGGGTCGTACACTGTCGCGATCGACGCCGACGTGCCCGTCGTCGCCGCGGTGCGGCAGGCGACCGGCGTCCGCGCGGGCGACGACTTCGCCTGGTACACGCCGGCGCCTGAGGTATCGGTGGGATCCCTGTTCGCCACGCCCGGAGGGCCGACGCCGTCGCTCTCCGTGGTCAATCCGTCGGGCGAACCGGTCGCCGTCGCGGTCACCGCGATCGACGGCGGGTCGCCGATCACGCTCACGGTGCCCGCTGAGGGGTCTATCGCGGTGAGACTCTCGCCGCGCACCGTGTACCGGCTCGAGCCCGAGGCGCCGGTGCATGCCGGCCTGTCGTTCGCGGGCGACGGCGCGCTCGCGGGCGTGCCGGTATGGCCCGCGGACATCGCGACTCCCGAGGTCGTCGTCTACCCCTGAGGCGAGCTTCCCGGCGCCCCGCCGTCGTGGGTTTCGACTCGCTTCGCTCGCTCAACCTTGACCCGGCTCGCATCGACGCTCGCTGGCGCTCGCATTGATCCGGGCCGCGTCAAAAGTACCGGAAGCGCTCCGGGCCGAGGTCCCACGGGTCGCGATCGAGGTACTCGGCCGCCGCCCGGAAGACGGCGCCCTCGACGAGCATGCGCCGGTGCAGTTCGTCATCGCGATGCAGGTGGCTGAGGCGCTCGATCGGCAGGCGGTACAGGATGATGCGGCCCGCGTCGGGCAGCACCGTCCATCGGGGGATGCCGTCGTCGTCCGTCGCGGCCGGCATGTCGGCCACCTCGAACCGCACGTCGCGCAGTTCCGGCCACGCCGAGCGGAGGAACTCCGCCGCAGTGCCGACCGAGAGGTCGAAGCGATCGACCCGTGTGTCGAGCGGTGGCAGGGGAGGCCGCACGACGGGGCTGCGTCCTTCCCGGCCGTGGCGTCCGTGACGGGACGCACGCGGCTGCGTGCGTTCGCTGGTCCGGGTACGCCGCCACGCCATGCTCCCCATCCTAGAACCGGTCCGCCGACCTGCTCCGTCCGGCTCAGGCCCAAGGTCTCCGAGCTGTCCGAGAGGTGGGCCGGGGACGCTGCGGCGCGGCATCCGTCCCCGCGTCACCTGTGCACGATAGCGTCGACCCGATGCGCGAGAGAGTCTGCTCCAAGGTCGGCTGCGCCCGTGAGGCGGTGTCGACGCTCACCTACGACTACGGCGACCAGATGGCGGCTCTGGGGCCGCTCGGCGCCGGGGGAGATCCTCACGCGCACGACCTCTGCGCCATCCACACCGACCGCCTGTCGGTGCCCAAGGGCTGGGTGGTCGTGCGGCACGAGACGCTCCGCGCCTGAGCCGGCGTGGGAGAATGGGCGGATGCCGACCCACACGCCTGCCGCCACGCTCTCCACCTCTGCAGTCTCCGACTCCGTTGAGGGGTTCGAGTACGAGGTCGCCGATCTCTCGCTGGCCGAAGCAGGACGGCATCAGCTGCGCCTCGCCGAGAACGAGATGCCGGGCCTCATGGCCCTGCGCGAGGAGTTCGGTGCGTCGCAGCCGCTGAAGGGTGCGCGGATCGCCGGGTCGCTCCATATGACCGTGCAGACCGCGGTGCTCATCGAGACCCTCGTCGCTCTGGGCGCCCAGGTGCGGTGGGCGAGCTGCAACATCTTCTCGACGCAGGACGAAGCCGCCGCGGCCGTGGTCGTCGGCCCGGACGGCACGGTCGACGCTCCGGCCGGCGTGCCGGTGTTCGCGTGGAAGGGCGAGACCCTCGAGGAGTACTGGCGCCTCGCCGACCGCATCTTCGACTGGTCGGCCGAGGGCTTCGACGGTCCGAACATGATCCTCGACGACGGCGGTGACGCCACCCTCCTCGTGCACAAGGGCGTCGAGTTCGAGAAGGCGGGCGCGGTTCCGGATGCCGTCGCCGACGACAACGCCGAGTACCGCATCATCCTCGACACGCTGCGCGTCAGCCTCGCCCGCGACCCGCAGCGCTTCACGCGCATGGCGGCGGACCTCCTCGGCGTGACCGAGGAGACGACCACCGGCGTCCACCGGCTGTACGAACTGGCGGCGGCAGGCGAACTGCTCTTCCCCGCGATCAACGTGAACGACTCGGTCACGAAGTCGAAGTTCGACAACAAGTACGGCATCCGCCACTCCCTTCCCGACGGCATCAACCGCGCCACCGACGTCCTCATGGGCGGCAAGGTGGCCTTCGTGTGCGGCTACGGCGATGTCGGCAAGGGCGCTGCCGAGGCGCTCCGGGGCCAGGGCGCGCGCGTCATCGTGAGCGAGGTCGACCCGATCTGCGCGCTGCAGGCGGCGATGGACGGCTATCAGGTGGCGCGCCTGGCGGATGTCGCCGGCCAGGTCGACATCGTCATCACGGGGACCGGAAACAAGGACGTCGTCACCACCGACGATCTGCTGAAGCTCAAGCACCTCGCCATCGTCGGCAACGTCGGCCACTTCGACAACGAGATCGACATGGCCGCGCTGGAGTCGCTCTCCGGCGTCGAGAAGGTCGAGATCAAGCCGCAGGTGCACGAATGGCGCCTGCCGAACGGACGCAGCGTGCTCGTGCTGAGCGAAGGCCGGCTGCTGAACCTCGGCAATGCGACGGGGCATCCGTCGTTCGTCATGAGCGCCTCGTTCACGAACCAGGTGCTCGCCCAGATCGAGCTGTTCACCAAGCGCGACGAGTACCCGACCGCCGTCTACACGCTGCCCAAGCACCTCGATGAGAAGGTCGCGCGACTGCACCTCGACGCGCTCGGCGTGCAGCTCACGGAGCTGACCCCCGAGCAGGCGGCCTACATCGGCGTGCCGGTCGAGGGCCCGTACAAGCTCGACCACTACCGCTACTGACGGCTCACCCGGTCGCCCTGCGGGCGCCGGGAGGCGCCTCACCGCTCCGGGAACCCGCGCGGCGCGGACCCCACGGGACCCGCCAGCGCATCCGCACGCGCGGTCTCGAGCTGCAGCGCCCGCAGCTCTCGCTCGCGTCGCACGGCGACGACGCCGATGAGGAACGTCTCGTCGTCGACGGCCGGCACAGGTGACACGTGCTCGGCCGCCTCCTGCGCGAGGGATGCCGCGACCCGCGCGCGTGCGGACGGCTCCATGTTCACCGCCGAACGTGCGAACTGCGCCAGGCGCCGCGAGAGCCGCTCCGGCAAGCGTGCGACGTCCGCCACCGCCGCCCACTCGGCGAGGATCGGAGGGATGCCGAGGTTGACGTCGGGCAGTCGCGGGGTTCGCGTGCGCTCGGAGTAGGTGCCGGCGAGCAGGTCGCCCAGCCGCTGCGAGCGCGGTGTGAAGGCGCCGACCAGCGCGGCGACGGCGCCGACCGTGAACCACAGCTCGAAGACGCCGACGAGTGCCCGGATGAAGGCGTGGCGAAAACCCGCCGCTCCGCCGTCGACGCGGACGATGCGCCCGCCGACCGCGAGGCGTCCGAGGCTGCGCCCGCGGGTGGTCGTCTCGACCACCGTGGGAATCACGACCATGACCAGCACCAGGACGACGATCGTGAGGATCGGCACCACGGCGGGATCCACGGCGTCCATGCTCAGCAGCCATCCGACGCCCCAGGCGAACAGGAGCAGCACGACGACGCCGAGCACCATGTCGATCAGCACGCCGAGCGCCCGAAGGAAGTAGCCGAGCGGCTGCACGTCCAGCGCGACGGCCTCGCCGGTGAGCACCTCGTCCTGATGGATGTCGACGATCGCGGGGCGCTCAGCGGTCATGGCTACAGTGAAACACATGGATCTCGACGCGCTCACGGCCGCCCGCCGCGAGGAGTGGGAGCGACTCGACGAACTCAGCCGATCCCGGCGTCTCTCGGGCGCAGAGGTCGACGAGCTCGTCACGCGCTATCGAGCGGCATCGGCCGACCTGGCCGACGCGAAGACATCGGCGGGACGCAGCATCCAGGGCGACCACATCTCGACCATGCTCGGGCGGGCGCGGCTGCGACTCACCGGCGCACCCGAGAACGTCATGCGTCAGATCCCGCGATTCTTCGCGCTGCAGCTCCCGGCCGCGTTGTACCGCGTGCGCTGGGCGACATTGGCCATCGCTCTGGGTTTCGTGGCGGTCGCCGGCGTCGTGGCGCTGTGGGTGGCCGGCGACCCGGCGCTGGTCGCGAGTCTCGGCAGCGAGGCCCAACTCGAGCAGTACGCCGAGAACGAGTTCACGGAGTACTACAGCGAGAACCCTGCGGCGGTGTTCGCCGGCACGGTCTGGACCAACAACGCCTGGATCGCCGCGCAGTGCGTGCTGTTCGGCATCACCGGGGTGTGGCCCGTCATGGTGCTCGTGCAGAACGCGGTCGGCGTCGGCACGGCCGCGGCGATCATGACCGCCTTCGATCGCGGTGACGTCTTCGTGCTGTACATCCTCCCGCACGGCCTGCTCGAGCTCACCTGCATCTTCGTGGCCGGGGCGGCAGGGCTGCAGATCTTCTGGGCCTGGGTCGCGCCGGGTCCGCGCTCGCGGGGCGAGTCGCTGGCGGCGGCGGGCCGGTCGCTCGCGACGATCGCGATCGGGCTCGTCATCGCCCTCGGCGTTTCGGGCATCATCGAGGGCTTCGTGACCGCGCAGCCGTGGCCGTGGCCGCTCAAGATCGGGATCGGCGCGGCGGCGCTCGCGCTGTTCCTCGTCTACATGCTGGTGGTGGGCCGCCGCGCGCACCGCCTGGGTGAGAGCGGCGACCTCACCGAGTACGAGGCGGGCACCCCGACCCTCGTCGCGGGCTGACTCCCGGCATCCATGCGCCACCACTTCCCACCCGCCGCCTGCGGCCTTCATCCCTGTTCACTTGCGCTGAACGTACGCTCCGCGGCGGGAATCGCGTACGTTCAGCGCAAGTGAACGCCCGGGGGAGGGGCGACGAATGGCGCATATCACTGTTTTGAATGGATCAAAACAACGGTAGGCTGAAGGCATGCCCGCCCACTCCACCGTCGACAGCCACGCGGTCGACACGGCGGCACGACTGCGCGCGGCCGGGCTGCGGGTCACCGAGTCACGGCGCGCGGTCGTCGAGGCCCTCGTCGAGCGCCCTCACGCGAGCGCCGACGAACTGTTCGGCATCGTGGCGCGGACGATTCCCGGCACGAGCCTGCAGTCGGTGTACAACGCGCTCGGCGACTTCGTCGACGCCGGGCTCGCGCGCCGCATCGAGCCCGCGGGCCGCCCCGGCCTGTTCGAGCTGCGCGTCGACGACAACCACCACCACCTCGTCTGCTGCGAGTGCGGCGCCGTGCAGGACGTCGACTGCGTCGTGGGCGAGGCGCCCTGCCTGACGCCGTCCGACGCGCACGGCTACGCCCTGCAGGCCGCCGAGGTGACTTTCTGGGGCGTGTGCCCCGCCTGCGTGACGGCCCGGGCGAGCGCCACGGAGCCGGTCGCCGCCACGCGCCCCTGACACCCTGCCCGACCCTCTGATAGCCCATCCCGATTGGAAGGAAGCTCATGACCGACACCAACGACACGATCCCGGAGATCGGCGAGAACCCCACCGACGCCGACCAGGCGGTCACGCCGATCGACACGCCGGTCGACGAGCGCGCGGACGGCGAGACGCGCCCGCGCCCGAACGAGTCCGAGAGCTGCCCGGTGATCCACGGCGGTCAGCCGCACCCGACCACCGGCAACGCGAACAGCGTGTGGTGGCCCAACCAGCTGAACCTCAAGATCCTGGCCAAGAACCCCGCGGTCGCGAACCCCCTCGGCGAGGACTTCGACTACAAGGCGGCGTTCGAGGCGCTCGACCTCGCTGCGGTCAAGGCCGACATCGCCCAGACGCTCACCACGTCGCAGGACTGGTGGCCCGCGGACTTCGGCAACTACGGTCCGCTCATGATCCGCATGGCCTGGCACAGCGCCGGCACCTACCGCGTCACCGACGGTCGTGGAGGCGGCGGGGCCGGTCAGCAGCGCTTCGCTCCGCTCAACAGCTGGCCCGACAACGTCAACCTCGACAAGGCCCGCCGCCTGCTGTGGCCCGTCAAGAAGAAGTACGGCCAGTCCCTGTCGTGGGCCGACCTCATGATCCTCGCGGGCAACGTCGCGCTCGAGTCGATGGGCTTCGAGACGTTCGGCTACGCGGGCGGTCGCGTCGACGTGTGGGAGCCCGACGCCGACGTCTACTGGGGCCCTGAGACCACCTGGCTGGACGACGAGCGATACTCGGGCGACCGGGAGCTGGAGAAGCCTCTCGCGGCCGTGCAGATGGGCCTGATCTACGTGAACCCCGAGGGCCCCAACGGCAACCCCGACCCGCTGGCCTCGGCCCGCGACATCCGTGAGACCTTCGGCCGGATGGCGATGGACGACGAGGAGACCGTCGCGCTCATCGCGGGCGGCCACACGTTCGGCAAGACGCACGGCGCCGCACCCGACACGAACATCGAGGACAACCCCGAGGCGGCCGGCCTCGAGCAGCAGGGCCTCGGCTGGAAGAACAACCACGGCACCGGGCACGGCGACGACACCATCACCTCGGGCCTCGAGGTGACGTGGACCTACCACCCCACCCGCTGGGACAACGAGTTCTTCCACATCCTCTACGCGTACGAGTGGGAGCTCATGCGCAGCCCCGGCGGCGGTCACCAGTGGCGCCCGATCAACAACGGCGGCGCCGACATGGTGCCGCTGGCGCACTCGAACGGCCGTCGCGAGCCGCGCATGCTGACGAGCGACCTGGCTCTCCGCACCGATCCCGCATACGACGCCATCTCGCGCCGCTTCAAGGACGACCCCGAGGCGTTCGCCGACGCGTTCGCCCGCGCCTGGTTCAAGCTGACGCACCGTGACATGGGTCCGATCGACCGCTACCTCGGACCCGAGGTGCCGGCCGAGGAGCTGCTGTGGCAGGACCGCGTTCCCGCCGTCGAGCACGACCTGATCGACGCCGACGATGCGGCGGCGCTCAAGGCGCAGATCCTCGCGTCGGGCCTGAGCATCTCGGAGCTCGTCGAGACGACGTGGGCGGCGGCATCCTCGTTCCGCGGCAGCGACAAGCGCGGCGGCGTCAACGGCGCCCGCATCCGCCTGGCCCCGCAGAAGGACTGGGAGGCGAACAAGCCCGCTCAGCTGCAGACGGTGCTGGCGAAGCTCGAGCAGATCCAGGCGTCGTTCAACGACGGCCGCACCGACGGCAAGAAGGTGTCGCTGGCCGACCTCATCGTGCTCGCGGGCAACGCGGCGGTCGAGAAGGCAGCCGCGGACGCGGGCGTCGAAGCGGAGGTGGTCTTCCACCCGGGCCGCACCGACGCCACGCAGGAGCAGACCGACGAGCAGTCGTTCGCGTTCCTCGAGCCGATCACCGACGGTTTCCGCAACTACTACGGGCCGCGCGCGTTCATGCCCGAGGAGCACCACCTCATCGACCGGGCGAACCTGCTCACGCTGAGTGCTCCCGAGCTCACGGTGCTCGTCGGCGGCCTCCGCGTGCTCGGCGCGAACTGGGACGACTCGGACTACGGCGTCTTCACCGACCGCAAGGGCGTGCTGACGAACGACTTCTTCGTCAACCTGCTCGACCTCGGCACCACGTGGAAGCCGCTGGACCCGGGAGCCCACGCGTTCTCGGGCGCCAAGGACGGCTCGGGCGAGCCCGTCGGCATCGGCACCCGCGTCGACCTGCTGTTCAGCTCGAACTCCGAGCTGCGCGCGGTCGCCGAGGTGTACGCCTCGGACGACGCGAACGAGAAGTTCGTGCGCGACTTCGTCAAGGCATGGGGCAAGGTGACCGAGCTCGATCGCTTCGATCTCGTCTGACCTCGCGTCACGCAAGAGCGGCCCGTCCCCGGAAGGGGACGGGCCGCTCTGCGATGCGTGCCGTGCCTAGGGGAGGCGCGCGGTGGCCTGCACCGGCGGCAGGGTGCCCTTGGGCTCGAAGAGCGCGCGGTGCAGGACGCCGGCGAGGAGGCCGCCGACGATCGGGAATACGATGAACACCCACAGCTGCGAGAGCGGCTCGAGGCCGCCGTAGATCGCCGCCGCGATCGAACGTGCCGGGTTCACCGACGTGTTGTCGATCGGGATCGAGATGAGGTGGATGAGGGTGAGCGTCAGGCCGATGGCGAGAGGTGCGAGTGCCGCGGTGCCGCGCGTCGAGTGGGTGACACCCAGGATGATGAGCACGAAGATCGCCGTCAGCAGCACCTCGGCGATGATGGCAGCCCCGAGACCGAAACCGCCGGGGGAGCCGAATTCGCCGGTGCCGTAGCCGTTGGAGGCGAACCCGCCGTCCTGGGCGTTCGCGAGCCAGTCGTCCGTGCCGAAGATGCCGATCAGCACGATGAGCGTCGTGCCGAGCGCGCCGCCGATCAGCTGCGCGATGATGTAGCCGATCGTGTTCTTCCACTCGAAGCGGCCGGCGGCGGCGAGTCCGAGCGTGATCGCGGGGTTGAAGTGGCCGCCCGAGACCGGACCCCACGCGTAGGCACCGACGACGACGGTCAGGCCGAACGCGAGCGCGACGCCGACGAACCCGACACCGAGCGGGTTGCTCTCGGCGTCCGCCGGGAAGTTGGCCGCGAACAGCGCGGTGCCGACACCGCCGAAGACGAGCAGAAACGTTCCCAGAGCCTCCGCGACGAGCCTGTTCACCGCGGTGGGCGGGATGGTGGTATCCGACATGGCGGACTCCTTTCCTCGTCGTGAGGCTAGCGTTCCACCCAGCGGATTCCCAGGAACCGCGCGCGGAGTGTCTGAGTGTGGCGCGTGATCTCGCCAGTTTTCCCATCGTGTTCAGGCATTCGTCGCCGGCTGTTCGGCGTCCTTCCGCGTTTGGGGCGCGTGAGAGGCGTTCGGGGCGTGGGTCGTGCGCCCCAAACGTGCGCGGCGCGCCCCAAACGGGTGATCGGATACGAACCGCCCGGTCGCCGACTCAGAGGCGTCCGGCCGCCTTGAGCGCGAGGTAGCGGTCGGCGATGCGGGGTGGCAGGTCCTCGGGCGTGGCGGCGATGGCCTCGCCGCCTGCACGGCCGATCGCCGCAGCGACGACGGCGGCATCATGCGCCGCGCGCTCGATCGCCGCGGCGCGATACACGTCGGTGGCGTCCGGCCGCTCGGGCAGCGGGTCCTGCTCGTCGGTGACCGCGCCGACGAGCACGTGCGCGCCGTGGGCGAGCGCCGGCAGCGACCCGAGGAAACCGCGGGCGGCCTCCGCGGCGTCCTGCGCCGTCAGGAGCACGACGAGCGACGGGCGGGAGGTGAGCAGCCGCACCTGGGCGAACGCGGCGTCCCAGTCGGTGTCGATGAGCTGCGGCTCCACCGGAGCCATGGCGTCGACGAGCGCCGGCAGCAGACCCGGGCCGTCGACGCGCGTGACGCGGGCGCGGATGGTGCGGTCGAACATCAGCAGGTGGACGTGGTCGCCGGCCCGCGTCGCGAGGGCGGCCAGCAGCAGCGCCGCCTCCATCGCGGCATCCATCCGCACGCCGTCGCCGACCCGGGCGGCCGCGGTGCGTCCCGTGTCGATCACGATCACCACGTGTCGGTCTCGCTCGGGGCGCCAGGTGCGCAGCATCGTCGTGCTCGACCGCGCCGTCGCGCGCCAGTCGATCGAGCGCACGTCGTCGCCGCGCACGTACTCCCGGAGGGAGTCGAACTCGGTACCCTGTCCGCGCACCTGCACGCTCGTGTTGCCGTCGAGCTCGCGCAGCCGTGCGAGCCGCGAGGGAAGATGACGCCGCGCGGTGAACGGCGGGAGCACTCGCAATGCGCCGGGCTCGTCGAGCCGCGCCTGGCGTCCGGCGAGCCGCAGCGGGCCGTCCGAGCGCACCACGACGAACCGCGAGCGCAGTTCGCCGCGACGGCGGGGCAGCAGCGGGATGGCGATCGTCCGCGACTCGCCCGGCGGGATGTCGATCGCCGGGCGCTCCGCCGGCGCACCGGCGGTCGGCTGCCAGGCATCACGCACGCGCCCGCGCACGGCGCGGCCGCTCGCGCTGGTCTGATCGGCACCGTTGCGCAGCACCAGCTCTGCGCGCACGGCCTGGCCGAGAAGCACGCGGCGCGGCAGCCGTCGCTGCACCGTGATCCGGCGGGGGTCCGGCGCTGCCGCCGCATCTGCGAGCGCCGCCACCAGGCACAGCAGCATCCACCCTGCCGCCGCGAGCCACGCGTCGACGCCCGCCGCCGAGAGCAGCACGACGGGCACCGCTCCGACGGCGAGGAGCAGCGGCAGGCGACCGGTCAGGTACATCAGGCGTCGTTCCGTTCGGCGCGTTTCGTCTCGCTCGTTCCTCGCTCGCTCAACGACCGGCTCCTAGATCGGGACGCGCGTCTGCTGCAGGACCGAGCCGAGTACGGCGTCGACCGAGACGCCCTCGAGCTCCGCGTCGGGCCGCAGCCGGATGCGGTGCCGCCAGGTCGGCAGCAGCATCGTCTGCACGTGGTCGGGGGTGATCGCGGGATACGCGCCGAGCCACGCCCAGGCCTTCGACGCCGCGAGGAGTGCGGTCGCCGCCCGCGGGCTGACGCCGAGCTGCACCGAAGGACTGCTGCGGGTGGCCTGTGCGAGATCCACGATGTAGCCGAGCACGTCGTCCGAGACGGTGACGGATGCCGCGGCCCGCTGCGCCGCGCGGATCTCGGCGGCGCTGGCGGCGCGGCCGAGACCCGCGCCGGCGAGGTCACGGGGGTCGAAGCCGCTCGCGTGGCGGCGGAGGACCGCGAGCTCGGCATCCCGTGCCGGCACGTCGACGATGAGCTTCAGCAGGAAGCGGTCGAGTTGGGCCTCAGGCAGTGTGTAGGTGCCCTCGTGCTCGATCGGGTTCTGCGTGGCCGCGACGAGGAACGGGTCGGGGAGCGACCGCGTCACGCCGTCGGTCGAAACCTGACGCTCCTCCATGGCCTCGAGCAGTGCGGCCTGCGTCTTGGGGGGCGTGCGGTTGATCTCGTCGGCGAGCACGACGTTCGTGAAGACCGGGCCCTCTCGGAACTCGAATTCGCCGGTCTTCGCGTCGTAGACGAGCGAGCCCGATACATCGCCCGGCATCAGGTCGGGCGTGAACTGGATGCGCGTGGTGCCGAGGCCGAGCGCGGTCGAGAACGCCCGCACGAGCAGTGTCTTGGCGACACCCGGAACGCCTTCGAGCAGCACGTGCCCGCGCGCGAGCAGGGCGATCAGGAGGCCGGTCACGGTGCCGTCCTGGCCGATGACCGCCTTGCCGACCTCGAGGCGCACGCGGTTCATCGCCTCGCGGAGCGCGGCGTCGTCGAGCGCCTCAGGTGCGGGCGTGCGGGCGGGCCCGTCGGGGGTGGTCGTGCTCGGCGCCGGTGGCGTATCCGTCATCGGGGACTCCTTTCGGGGCGGACGGCCGCGCGGGCGGCGTCCTCGAGGTCTCTCAGGCGTGTGCTCAGGGCGACGAGGTCGGCGTCGCTGCGGGGGATCTCATCGAGCAGGATGCCCCGCACCGCCCGGCGATCGAGGCCGGTGCGGCCGGCGACGGCGTCGGCGATCTCGGGGGCGGCGGCGTTCGCGGCCAGCCCGAGCAGGGTGGCGAGGCGCCGCAGCGCGCCGATCCGGAGCCGGTCCGCGGCGTGCAGAGGATCTCCGGCGCGGGCATAAAGGCGCGCGCGGCCCTCGGTCGTCTCGGACGCCCGGACCGTCACCGGCAGGCGCTCGGCGACGAGCGGGCCGAACCGGCGGCCGCGCCAGATGCCCGCGGCAACGCCCGCGACGAGCAGCAGCACGATCACGGGGCTCACCCACGGCGGGGTGAGATCACCCAGAGACGGGTTCGCGTCGGCGAGGTCGGTGTCGCCCAGGCCGGGGATGTACCAGACGACGAGCGGATGCCGCCCCATCAGGTTCGCGGCGAGTGCGGCGTTGCCGTTCTCGGCGAGGTGCTCGTTCGTGAAGAGGGCGGCCGCGTCGACGGCGGCGACGCGGCCGCCGTCGCCCGTCCGGACGAGGAGGCCGAAGCCGTCGGCGGCCGGATAGCAGGCGGCTGTGCCGTCGCCCGCGCTGTAGAGGCCGCCCGGGGTCACGGGGCCGGCACGGACGGCGTCCTGCACTTCGCAGTCCGGCTCGAGGCTCGCGGCATCGGCGCCGCCCGGAGCGACGCCGGCAGGTGCCGAGCCCGGCAGCAGGAGGTCGAGCGTCCGCGCCCGCGGTTCGATGAGCACGACATCGTCGGCGGCCCCGGCGAGGCCGGCCACGGCGTCATCGGACAGTGCGGGCGCGTCGGGCAGCACGAGGCTCGCCGGGCCCCCTTCGAGGGCCTCGGACGCCGCCGCCCGATCGCGCGCGACGACGACGTCCACGCCGTGATCGCGCAGGACCTCGACGATGCCGCGCATTCCGTCGGGGCCGCTGGAGTCGGGGTCCAGTGCACCGCGCTGGGCCCACTGATTCGCCGCCGACACCGCGCCGCCGATGCCGCCCACCACGAGAAGGACGAACGCGATGGCGACCCATGCCGTTACCCGGCGGCGGCGGGAGGGCGCCGGCGGGGCGGTGGCGCCGGGCAGCCCGGTGTCGGGCAGCGGGGGAGTGGCCGTCGCGCTCACGCCGGCACCTCCTCACGCGCCGCCGGTCGCGCCGAGACGACGGCGTCGTCGACGGCGGCGACGAGGCGGTAGAGCTCCGCCGTGCCGGGGCGCCGCAGGTAGCGGACATCGTCGAACGCCGCCGCGGCGTCTTCGAGTCGGGTGGCGAGCGCAGGGAAGGCACGTGCCGCTGCCCGCGCGAAGGCGTGCACGGTCGCGCCGGGGGGCGGGTCGACGACGCCGCGTTCCAGGCAGCCGCGGGCGAGGGCGCGGAACCTCAGCACGATGGCCACGTCCCAGTCGGACGCCCGGGCGCGCTCGGCGGCGGCGCCGCGCAGCTCGGCCGCAGAGCGGTGCTCGGTGTCGCCGAACAGCAGGGGCGTGCGCGGGGCCGAACGGCGGGTCACCCGCGGCACGCCCCACACCAGGAACGCCGCGACGATGATCACCACGACCACGATCGCGGCGACCAGCGCGAAGGTCGAGCCCCACCCCCCGGACACATCCGGGTTCAGCAGCGAGCCGATGAAGTCGCCGATCGCACGCGCGATCCGGTCGAACGGCGTCGGCTCGGCGATGTCATAGGAAGGGTCCGACAGTTCCTCCTCCGCCCAGCGCCGCGCCTCGTCGCCGTCCGGCGTCAGCGGCGGCACGGCGTCGGTGGGACGCTGCAGCGCCGACCGTGCGGAGGTCAGGCTCACGGCGCGTCGCGGTCGGTGCCGCCGGGAGCTGCGCCAGGAGCGGTCCAGGCGGTGGACGAGGGCGGCTCTGCGGGCGGGACGGCGTCGGGGGAGTCCGCGGTCGCGTCGGCCGGCAGACCGGAGCCCTCGGTCTGAGCCCTGTGTACGGGAGGCGTCGGCGCTGCGCCGTACGCCGGTGGCGGCCCATAGGCGGGCGGTGCCCCGTAGGCGGGCGGTGCCCCGTAGGCGGGCGGTGCCCCGTAGGCGGGCGGTGCGCCGTAGACCGGCGGTGCGCCGTACCCGGGGTGGGGCCCATAGCCGGGCTGCGTGCCGGCGGGCGGCGTTCCGTACGCGGCCGTGGAGCCCGGAAGCGGGTATCCGGGCGGATACGGGTACCCCGCGTACCCGGGGAACGTGCCGGGAACGCCGCGCGGCGCGATCGCACGCCCGATGTGCTCGCGATAGGGGTCGGCGAGGCCGGGGGCTCCGGCATCCCGTCGCTCCACATACGCCAGCAGGTCGAGATCGAGTCCTTCGCGCCGCATGCGGCAGTCGATGTAGATGAGGGCGGTCGCGGTCGACTGCACGACGACCGCGACGGACTGGAGCAGCAGGGTGAGCACCTGCGTCAGCAGGGCCGCCGCGATGAAGCCGATGATCGCGGTCGGCTCGGGGTCTCCGGTCGGCGCGATGATCGTGGTCAGGCCCATCGACAGGAAGCTCATCGGCAGGCTCACGACCTGCGCCACGGCGGCGAAGATGACGCTGATGACGATGATGACCCCGAGGGCGGGCCAGAAGCGCCGGCGCGTCAGCGTCCAGGATCGCGAGACGGCCTGCAGGATCGTGGCGTGCTCGATGATGATCACCGCGGGCACGAGCAGCAGCTTGATCATGAGCCACCACGTGAGCGGGATCGCCGCGAGGATGACCAGGATCGTGAGCCCGATCGCCGCAGGCAGCGCGGCCATCGCGATGCCCACGATCGCGAGCACGACGACCGTGACGAGAGCTGCGACGGCGAGGATCACCAGCAGCGAGTACCCGATGAGCCGCCACGCGATCGGCTTGACCTGTCGCCACAGCGCGCCGAGCGAGAGCTTCTCCGCGACCGCCGCATGCGTCACTTCGACGACCACGATGCCCTGCACGATGACGCTGAGGGCGCCGGCCGCGAGCGACAGCACGATGCCCGCGATCGCGGTCAGGGCGATCGAGCCGGCCAGGATCGTGTCGTACTCCTCGGTGCCCTCCGGCACCGTGTCCAGGCGCGAGAACGTCGCCCACGTCACGGCGAGCACTCCGCCGAGGACCACCACGTAAGCCAGGGTCTGCACCACCAGTGCGAAGCCGAGGAGCACGCGCGGGTTCTGGCGCAGGGCAGCGAACGAACGGCCGAGGATCGTGCCGAACGACAGCGGGTGCAGTGGGATGATCCCGGGGCGGGACGCCGGCGTCCAAGCCGGGTACGCGGTCACGGTTCCCCTCTCCGTCGGCGCCGGGCGGTCGGTGCGCGGCGATGGTCGGCTTGTTCCCTATCGTTCCACATCGACCGGATGCCGCACCCGCCGCGCGCGAGGCACTCCCGGCGTGTGTTCGGGCGAGGTACGGCCGGTGCACAGGCCGTGTCGACTACTCTGTGTGAAGCGCATGGGGACGGCGCGTGCCGTCTGTGCCTGGAGAGAAGGAACGAACGCGCGCGATGACTTCACGCATCCTGGTGGTCGACGATGACACCGCCCTGGCCGAGATGATCGGCATCGTGCTGCGCACGGAGGGATTCGAGACGGTCTTCTGCGCGGACGGCGCCCAGGCGGTCGACGTCTGGCGCACCGAGCGGCCAGACCTCATCCTGCTCGATCTCATGCTTCCCGGCATCGACGGCATCGAGATCTGCACCCGCATCCGCGCCGAGTCCGGCATCCCGATCATCATGCTGACCGCGCGCACCGACACGGCTGATGTCGTGAAGGGCCTCGAGTCCGGCGCCGACGACTACATCGTCAAGCCGTTCAACCCGAAGGAGCTGGTCGCGCGCATCCGCACGCGGCTGCGTCCCGCGAGCCAGCAGTCCAACGACTCGCTGCGGATCGGCGACCTCACCGTCGATGTCGCCGCGCACGAGGTCCGTCGCGGCGACGGCCCGATCGCGCTCACGCCCCTCGAGTTCGAGCTGCTCGTCGCGCTCGCATCGAAGCCGCAGCAGGTGTTCTCGCGGGAGATGCTCCTCGAGCAGGTCTGGGGCTACCACTACAAGGCCGACACCCGCCTGGTGAACGTGCATGTGCAGCGCCTGCGGGCGAAGGTCGAGAAGGACCCCGACAATCCCAAGATTGTGACGACGGTGCGCGGCGTCGGATACCGCGCCGGCGCCGTCGTCTGAGGAACATGGTGACGGCGCCGATCACGGGCGTGAGCCAGACGCGTGCGCGCGTCGCGTGGTGGCGCCTGTGGCGGGCGTGGCCGGGCGACATCGCCGGCCTCTGGCGACGATCGCTGCGCTTTCGAACCCTGCTCGTGACCATCGGCCTCACCGCGCTCGCCGTGGTCGTGGCGTGCGTCTGGATGGGGCTGGCGATCCAGAACGACCTCTTCGCGTCGCGCAAGGACCAGGTGCTCATCGACGCCGAGCAGGCGCGCGCGGCGGCGCAGCGCACGCTCGATGCGGCGGTGCAGAGCGACGCCGTGCAGATGCAGAACGTGATGACCCTCGCGTTCACCGCTCTGGGCAACCAGTCGTCGGCCGACATGGTCGCCGCGTACCGGATCGGGCCGCCGGTGCCCAACGCGCCCCAGGACTTCAGCACCGCCGAGGCTGTGATGCCCGACCTGCTGACGTCGTCCATGCGCGCCCTCGTGCGGACGAACCCCGACCAGCAGATCTGGCAGTCGGTCGCGCTTCCCGACGGCGCCGACACGAGCGTGCCCGGCATCATGGTGGGCCAGCAGCTCACCATCGAGGGCGTCGCCTCGTACGAGCTCTATCTCGCCTACGACCTGGCGAACGCGCCCGAGACCCTCACCTTCGTGCAGCGGACCCTGTGGGTCGTGGGCATCGGTCTGGTGCTGCTGATCAGCGGCATCGCGTGGTTCGTGCTGCGATCCGTGACCGCCCCGATCAGCGAGGCGGCCGACACCAGTGCGAAGCTGGCGGCCGGGCAGCTCGACGTGCGACTCCCGGTGCACGGCGAGGACGAGCTCGCGACCCTCGGTCGTTCGTTCAACGCGATGGCCGACAGCATCGAGTCGCAGATCAAGGAGCTGGCCGAGCTGTCGCTCGTGCAGCAGCGCTTCGTCTCGGACGTGTCCCACGAGCTGCGCACCCCGATGACCACGATCCGCCTGGCCGCCGACATGATCAACGACCAGCGCGACGACTTCGACCCGGCGACCGCCCGCGCGGCGGAACTGCTGAACGCCCAGGTGCAGCGGTTCGAGACGCTCCTGACCGACCTGCTCGAGATCAGCCGGTACGACGCCGGATCGGTGCAGCTCGAGCTCGAGCCGACGAGCCTCGCGCACCTCGCCGAGGACGTCATCGGGTCGATGGAGCACCTGGCCGAGCAGCACGGCACCGACGTGCGTCTCGTCGCGCCCGGAGGGTACTCGCCCGTCGAGATGGACCCGCGGCGCGTACGCCGCATCGTCCGCAACCTGCTCGGCAACGCGATCGAGCACGGCGAGGGGCGCCCGATCGTGGTGACCGTCGACAGCAACCAGCAGGCGGTCGCCATCGGCGTGCGCGACTTCGGTCTGGGCATGAAGTCCGAAGAGGTCGAGCACGTGTTCGACAGGTTCTGGCGTGCCGACCCGTCGCGCAAGCGCACGATCGGCGGCACCGGCCTCGGCCTGTCGATCGCGCTGGGCGATGCGAAGCTGCACGGCGGCGAGCTGGCCCTGTGGTCGGAGCCCGGCCGGGGCACCAACTTCGTGCTCACTCTGCCGCGGCAGGGCACGCCCCTGGACGGAGCGTCGCCGATCCCCGTCGATCCGGGCGACGACGCGGTCGCGCCCCTCGAAGACCTCGGGCTCACCGCGCCCATCGAGGTGCCGCACCGCGTCGGGCCCGGAGGCGCCGGCGACCCGGGACAGACCGCGCCGCAGGGAGGAATCGCATGACCCGCGCTCGCGGCATCCTGGCCCTCCTGCTGGCGGTGTGCGCGGTGGTCGTGACCGGCTGCGCGGGCTTCGCGACCGGCGGGCCGCCCGAATACGGGCTGCAGAACGGCGAAGCCGACAACGGCTCGCAGAACCTCGTCTTCATCCCGAACCGCCCGCAGCCGGGCGCCACGCCGCAGCAGATCGTCGAGGGCTTCATCGACGCCGGCTCCGGACCGGGTGTCGCCGGCAACTGGACCGTCGCCCGCGAGTTCCTCGCCCCCGAGATCCGGGACGACTGGATGCCGGAGGCAGGCGTCATCATCGATGAGCGCGCTGAACGGGATTATGTCGAGACGCAGGAGGGCGTGGTCGACTTCGCCTCGGAGGTCGTCGCGTCGGTCGACGACAAGGGCGCGTACCAGCGTGCGGACATCTCGCCGGGGAGCTGGCCGTTCCGCCTCGAGAAGCAGTCGGACGGCGAGTGGCGCATCACCGAGGCGCCCCCCGGCATCTGGCTCGATGAGGCGCAGTTCCCGAGGGTCTTCAACCGCTACCCGCTGATGTACTTCGATCCGTCGTGGCAGTTTCTCGTGCCCGATGTGCGCTGGTTCCCGGTGACGAACGCGGCGGGCAGCATCGCGGCCGCGCTGGTGAACAAGCCGCGGACCGAGTGGCTGGCGGAATCCGTCGACTCCGCCTTTCCCGACGGTGTGACCGCAGTGCCCTCCGTCCTCGTCGACGACGAGGGAGTGGCCGAGGTCGCACTCACGGAGGAGCTGCTCAGCGCGAATCCGGAGGCGCTCGACCGCATGCTCACGCAACTGGAGGAGAGCCTGAGGACGGCGGGCGTGACCGAGGTCGTGATGACCGTGGACTCGACGCCGGTCGACGCCCAGCCGGTGGCGGTGCGCTCGACGCGCGTGCCGGCCGCGCCGCTCGTGCTGACCGAGGCGGGATTCGGCTTCCTGACGGGCGACGAGATCGACCAGATCCCCGGGCTCTCGGCGGCCGTGCAGACAGCGGCCCCCGTGAGCGTGCAGGTCGGTGCGGAGCGCGACCTCGCCGCGGCGAAGCTCGCCTCGGGGCAGGTCGTGCGGCTGAACGCCGCCGGCACGGATCCGGAGCCTCTCGACGCGCGTGCCGGACTGGTGGACCCCGTCATCGACAACGCCGGCGCGGTGTGGAGCGTTCCGCAGGAGCAGCCCTCCGCGCTGCGGGTCTTCCTGCCGAACGGGGATGCGATCGACATCGCCGACGCCTGGAGCGGTGCGACCGCCATCGGGGGCATGGCGCTCTCGCGCGACGGCACCCGTATCGCCGCCGTCGTGAGCGAGGGCGGCCGCAGCGTGCTGTCGGTGGCCGGCGTGATCCGCGAGGACGGCGTGCCCGTGCGGCTCGGTCAGCCGATGCAGCTGGCTGCCGTCGGCGGCGCGGTGGTCGGCGTCACGCAGATCGGCGTCACCTGGATCGATGACGCGAACGTCGGAGTGCTCGCGGGTGCGGAGTCCGACTCCACCGTCGTGGAGCAGGTCGTCGGCGGACCGACATCGCTGTCGACGACGGCCTCGGGCATGGCGTCGATCGCGGGCGGCACCGGCATCTCGACCCTGCGCCTGCGGGCCGAGGATGGCACCCTCTACGTGAAGCGCGGCACGGCCTGGCAGCCGACCGCGACGGGCATCCTCCTCCTCGCGACGCAGCAGGGCGCGCCGCAGTAGGCCTCCTCCCCAACGAGACGGTCGGCCGGATTCTCCACCGGTGGCCGCGATCGGCCACCCACGTGCGGCCGCCGGTGGCCAGGCTGATCCCGTGATGAGGGAATTCGTGACCGCGCTGCGCGAGGGGTGCGCCGACACGCTGGCGCTGCTCCTGCCGGTCTGGTGTGCGGGCTGCGACGAGCCCGACGTCGCGCTCTGCGAGCGCTGCGCGCTCGCCCTGCAGCCCGACGTCCGCCGTCGGGTCGTGGCGGCGCCCGGGGGAGCGGTCGACGTGTGGAGCGGGCTCGTGTTCGACGGTGTCGCCGCGCGGGTGCTGCGGGCGATCAAGGAGGACGGCCGCACCGGGCTCGCCGCCGCACTGGCGCCGCCGCTCGCCGCGGCGCTGGATCGGGCCGGCGCGGCCGGCTGCCTGGTGGTGCCGATGCCCACCTCGCGTGCGGCGTACCGCCGGCGCGGGTACCGGGTGCCCGAGCTCCTCCTCCGCCGTGCAGGGCGCCCCGGCCGTCGGCTGCTGCGCCACGCCCGCCGTACGGCCGACCAGCGCGGCCTCGATCGCGACGCGCGGCGCCGCAACGTCGCGCACAGCATGGTCGCGACCATGTCCGCGATGACGTCGCTGCGTGGCGCGATCCCGGAGGAATCCGAGCACGCCGCGTCGCGAGCGCCCCTGAGGGTGGTGGTGTTCGACGACGTCGTGACGACGGGTGCCAGCCTCGCCGAGGCGGTGCGGGCGCTGCGAGCGGCGGGCATCGAGGTGGTCGCAGCGGTCGCCCTCGCAGCGACCCCGCGGCGGCAGGGCATACCCGGATGAACGGGTTCCGTCGCATTCGAAACTCACAGGTGACAGAGTCCGGACGCGGGGCTACCGTGGGGAAGACAAGGCGACTGATGGTCCGCCCTTGGCCGGGCGGACCGGAACAAGGAGGCAGGTATGGAAACCAGCATCGTCGGCGTGGGAGTGGGGATCACGGATCGCTTCCGCGGGGTCGTCGAAGAGAAGGCCGCCCGCATCGAGAATCTCGCCCCCCGCGCGCAACGCGTGGATGTCAAGGTCACGCATCGCGCCTATCACAACGGCCGCGTCGAAGACGAGACAGTGGAGCTCACCGTCAACGGCAAGGGCCCCGTGATCAGGGCGGAGGCGACGGACGGCGACAAGTTCACCGCTCTGGACCTCGCGGTCGACAAGTTGTGCGAGCAGCTGCGTCGTGCGAAGGACAAGCGCGTCGACGCGCGCAATCACCCTCGCGGAGCCAAGTTCGAGAAGGGCAGCGGCGCGATCCAGGGGATCGATCTGCAGCCGGCGTCCGTCGATGTGCTCCGTGCCGTCGCGACCGGCGAGATCCCGATCGTCACCGGCAACGAGGAAGAAGAAGGCTACACGCCGGTCGTCATCCGGACGAAGGAGTTCCACCCGGAATGGATGTCGGTGGAGGAGGCCGTCGACCGCATGGAGCTGGTCGGGCATGACTTCTTCCTCTTCATCGATGCCCGCAGTGACCACCCGAGCGTCGTATACCGCCGCAAGGGCTGGGACTACGGTGTCATCTCGCTGACCACGCAGGCGCAGCCCGAGGAGCTGGCCTCCTGAGCCGGCGCCGGTCCATCGGACCGGCGGTGTGCTGAGGGCGGAACGACCTGACGGAGAATGAAGGGGTGCGGCCGGTTCGGCCGCACCCCTCGCGCTGTCGGCGCACGCGGACCCGGCCTCAGGCCGCACCGCCGCCGGCGGCATCCCCTTCCGGAAGGACTCTCCGTGATCATCCGCAACGCGCGCCCGTGGGGCGCTGACGCCGCCGACATCGTCATCGAAGGCGGCCGCATCGCCGCGATCGCGCCTCACGACGCGTCGACGGGACCGGCGACGGACGACGTCGACGGGCGGGGACGCCTGGTCCTCCCATCGTTCAGCGACGTGCACGTGCATCTCGACTCCTCGCGCATCGGCCTCCCCTTCCGTCCGCACACCGGGGCGCCGGGCGTGTGGGGGATGATGCTCAACGACCGGAACAACTGGCGTCACACCGACGTGCCGCACGCCGAGATCGTGGCGGGCACGCTCGAGCAGATGATCGCGAAGGGCACGACGCGCGTGCGCACGTACGCGCAGGTGGATGTCGACTGCAAGCTCGAGAAGTTCGACTCGGTGCTGGCCGCGAAGGAGAAGTTCCGCGGCCACGCCGACGTGCAGATCATGACGTTCCCGCAGGCCGGCATCCTGCGCGAAACCGGCACGGTGGACTACCTCGAGGAATCACTCAAGCAGGGTGCCGACGTCATGGGGGGCATCGATCCGAGCCAGCTCGACCGTGACCCGGTCAGGCACCTCGACATCGTGTTCGGGCTGGCCGAGAAGTACCAGGTGGAGGTCGACATCCACCTCCATGAGCCGGGCGCCCTCGGCGTGTTCAGCACGGAGCTCGTGCTCGAGCGCACGCGTGCGCTCGGCATGCAGGGGAAGGTGACGATCTCGCACGCCTACGACCTCGGTTCGGTGTCGGAGGCCGTGAGCCGGCGTCTCATCGACGAGTTCGCCGAGCTGGATGTCGCGATGGCCACCGTCGCCCCCTCGACGACCGGGCACCTGCGTCTGATCGACCTGGTCGAGGCCGGGGTTCGTGTGGGGCTCGGCGAAGACGGTCAGCGCGACTACTGGAGCCCTTACGGCAACTGCGACATGCTCGACCGCACGTGGCAGCTCGCGTTCGTCAACGGCTTCCGTCGCGACGACCACATCGAACTCGCGCTCGCCGTCGCCACGATGGGCGGGGCCTCGATCATGAGCCATGCCTCGCCGCGGGTGACGGGCGTCGGCGATCGTCCCGGCGTCACGGTCGGCGACCGCGCCGACCTCGTGCTCGTCGACGGCGAGACCCCGACGAGCGCCGTGATGGATCGCAGTGCCGACCGCACCGTGCTCCACGACGGCCGGGTGGTCGCCGACCGCCTGCGCGTCGTCCCGGTCTGACCGGCGGCGCGACGTCGTGGATGGCGGCTGAGCGGACACGCTCGAAGATTCGCGCCGTGCGCCGGCGCTCCCCTGTGCGGGCGGTCAGTCGATGAAGCCGTCGAGGAGGCTGCCGATCACCAGACCGCCGAGGATGCCCCCCATGAGGTCGCTGCCGCCGCTGCGGCGGCCGCCGCCCCAGCCCTGCTGGCCGTAGCCCTGCTGACCGAAGCCCGGCGCGCCCCACTGCTCGGGCTGCGGTCGGGCGGCGTCGATGTCGCGCTGGGCCAGCTGCAGTGCCTCGCTCGCGAGGAACGCCGCGCGGCGGGCCATGGCGAACGCCTGTTCGCGGTGGTCCTCGTCGATCGCCGTGACGGCGGCGGCCGAGGCGCCGAGGTAGCGATCGAGGTCGAGGCGCACGCGCTCGGCCTCCGCGAAGCGGGTACGGGCATCGGCGCCGATCCAGCCGCGGTGCCCTGCGATCACGTCGCGCGACACGGCCAGCTGGCGGTCGGCGTCGTCGATCGCGTGCCGCACGTGCTCGAGCGGAGGAATCGGGCGCGCGGCGCGCTCGCGGGCCTTCGCGATCGCGGCGTCCAGCCCGGCATTCGCCTCTCGCAGGAGGGTCAGCTGCTCGAACGGATCGGTGTTGACCCCGGCAGCGGGCAGTGCGGCGAGGGCGGCCTGGAGCTCGCTGATCGCGGCGCTGACAGCGGGGGACTGGGGCTCTCTGAGGGCGACCACGAGGTCGCCGCGCGAGTCCTCGACGATGGCGGCGAGCGTCGACTCGGCGCGCAGCGCCTCGACCTCGAACGTCTCGACGGCGTCGAGCAGCGTCTCGGCTCGGCGCACCGACTCGGTGGCGGCCTCGAGGGCCATGTTCGCCTGCTCGCGCTGCCCGGCCTCGCGGCGCCGCTCGGCCACGCCGGCGCTGTGCTCGGCGAAGCCGAGCAGCTGCTCCGCCTCCGCCGGGTTCGCGTCGATCTGCGCGAGAGCGTGCGACGAGTAGCGGACCGCCAGGCGCTCGACGGTCGAGCGGGCATCCGGAAGACGCAACCGCAGCCGCGCGGCATCCGCACGTACCCGCGCGATGATCTCGGGAGCACGACGCGCCCGCTCGATCTGCGCCGCGAGCGTCTCTGTCCGGTCGTCGAGCAGATCCTCGGCCCACTCGCAGAGCTGGGCGATGCGCGCGTTGCGCGTCCGGAGCTCTTCGGGGGTGTCGGGGATCTCGTCGTGGTTGAGCTGGTGCAGGTGGAACGCCTCCTGCAGGTGCGTGCGCACGGCCTCCACCGCCTCGCGGAGATCCGACGTGGGACCGGCGCCGAGTTCGGCCTCGGCGAAGGCGAGCTCGTCGGTGGTGAGTCGCAGGCGCTCGTCCGCAGCGACCAGCGCCTGCTGCGCCCGGCGCGCCAGATCGGCGTCCTGCGTGTTCAGCTCTTCCAGCTCGCGCTTGCGTTTGCCCCAGAATCCGGCCATGGATCGATCCTACGGGCGCCGCTGGGAGCAACCTGAAGCGGGCGGGGCCGCGGGGTGGGATGTTCGCGCACAGCGTGGGGGAACGGCATCGGGACGGGCGTTCGGCGACGGCTGCGGCATCCGTCGCCGTCCGTTGTATCAATCCGTGGCCGGGAACACTCTCGCAACCGGGTGGGGCGCGTCCGTGCGCCCCCGGGGAGAAACGGAAACACCATGATCCGCAAGATCATCGGGGCCACGGCCCTGAGTGCCGCGCTCGTCTTCGCCGGCGCGGGCGTCGCATCGGCGCACGAGTGCTACATCCCGCACCGCTCCGACGAGGGCAACGCGGCTGCCGGCCATTCGAAGAACTGGGTGACGCTCGACATCTCGGAGCTGTTCGTGGGCGCGCATGAATTCCTCGGCGGGGAGGCGCTCACGCCCGAGCAGGTGCAGGAGGCCGTGGCGATGACCGCGGCACAGGGCATCCCGACGTCGCTCACGACGTTCGCGCGCGACACCCTGCCCAAGGGCAATGCGCCGGAATCGCACTCGACCGACGGGAAGGGCATCGACCACTACTTCCACGCGTTCGAGGACGACCTGATCAACATCTTCTTCACGGTGCGCGGCGACATCTGACGCGACGACGCGAAAGGCGGGCGGGGCCATGTGGTCCCGCCCGCCTTTCGCGCGCTGTCGCGCACGGCGTGACTCCTCGCCCGATCCGCCGTCACGTACGGGGATGGACGACGGATGCCTCAGCCGTCGGTGCGCTTGTGCCGGGGCTTGCGCGCCGGACGGTCGTCGTACGAGCCGCGTGCCGCCGAGTCGCCGTAGCCGCGGCTGCTGGAACCGCGGTCGTCGCGGGGGCGGGACGCCCCATCGGTCCGGCGCTGCGGGCGCCCGCTGTCGGGACGCAGCTCGATGAGCTGCCCCGAGATGCGGGTGTCGGCCAGCCGGTCGAGAGCTTCACGCGGCAGGTTCGCGGGCAGCTCGACCAGCGAGAAGTCGGGCATGATCTTGATCGCGCCGAAGTCGTCACGGCGGAGGCCGCCCTCGTTCGCGAGCGCACCCACGATCTGGCGGGGCTCGACGCGCTGACGCTTGCCGACGGCGATGCGGTACGTCGCGAAGCCCTCGCGCGGCGGGCGGCGCTCGCCGCGCTCGGGACGGTCGCCGCGGTCGGGGCGCTCGGTGCGCTCTCGCGGCGCGGGCGCGGCGTCGGGCTCGAGGAGCAGCGGCGTGTCGCCCTGCGCCACCACGGCGAGGGCGGCGGCCACGTCGGCCTCGGGCACGTCGTGGTTGCGGACGTAGTGGGCGACGATGTCGCGGAACGCCTCGATGCGCTCGGCCTCGCCGAGGGCCGCGGTGATGCGGTCGTCGAAGCGTGAGAGACGCGTCACGTTGACCTCGTCGACGCTCGGCAGCGGGATCTCGGTGAGCTGCTGACGGGTGGCGCGCTCGATCATCTTGACCAGGCCGCGCTCGCGCGGCGTGACGAAGCTGATGGCGTCGCCCGTGCGGCCGGCGCGACCGGTGCGGCCGATGCGGTGGACGTAGGACTCGGCATCCGTCGGGATGTCGTAGTTCACGACGTGCGAGACGCGCTCGACGTCGAGGCCGCGGGCGGCGACGTCGGTCGCGACCAGGATGTCGAGCTTGCCCGACTTCAGCTGGTTGACCGTCTTCTCGCGCTGCGGCTGGGCGATGTCCCCGTTGATGGCGGCGGCGGAGTAGCCGCGGGCGCGGAGCTTCTCGGCGATCTCTTCGGTGACGCTGCGCGTGCGGCCGAAGACGATCATGCCGTCGAAGTTCTCGACCTCGAGGATGCGCGTGAGGGCGTCCATCTTCTGCTGCCACGCGGTGATGAGGTAGCGCTGCGAGATGTTCGCCGAGGTCTGGGTCTTGGACTTGACCGTGATCTCTTCGGGGTCGCGAAGGTACTGGGACGCGATGCGTCGGATCTGGGCCGGCATGGTCGCCGAGAAGAGCGCGACCTGCTTGGTGGCGGGAGTCTCGGCGAGGATGGTCTCGACATCCTCGGCGAAGCCCATCTTGAGCATCTCGTCGGCCTCGTCGAGCACCAGGTACTGGAGCGCGGAGAGGTCGAGGGTGCCCTTCTCGAGGTGGTCGATGATGCGGCCGGGCGTTCCGACGACGATGTGCACGCCGCGTCGGAGGGCCGACAGCTGCACGCCGTAGCCCTGGCCGCCGTAGACGGGGAGGACGTGCACGTCCTTCAGGTGGCCGGCGTACTTCTCGAACGCCTCGCACACCTGCAGCGCGAGCTCGCGCGTGGGGGCGAGCACGAGGGCCTGCGGGGTCTTCTGCGACAGGTCGAGGCGATCGATGATCGGCAGCGCGAACGCGGCGGTCTTGCCCGTTCCGGTCTGCGCCATGCCCACCACATCGCGGCCGCCCAGCAGCGTCGGGATGGTCGCCGCCTGGATCGCCGAGGGAGTCTCGTAGCCGATGCCCTTCAGCGCCTTGAGGACGGGCTGGCTCAGCCCGAGGTCGGAGAAGGTCATCGCTGCGGGCTCGGTCTGAGCCTCGTCTTCGATCTGGTCGGCGTTCGTGTGCACAGTTAAGCGTAGCGGGACGCGCCTGTGAGGCGACAGGATGCCGCACCATCAGGCGATCTCAGCGGCCTGAGGCCCGGCATCCGCCGTATCGGTGCGAGCGTGGGGCGAACGCCGTCACGTGATCGCGGTGCGGCGGGTGAGGTCGGGGCGCCGCGGCGGCACGAGCCAGTTGACGAGTGCGATCGCCAGCGACAGGCCGACGCAGAACAGCCCCAGGATCTGCCAGGGGATGTCGCCGAGCAGAAGCGTGCCCCGCGACTGGATCGCGAAGCCGATGGGCGGAAGCACACCGGCGATGGCGCCGGCCATGGTGCCGAAGCCGGCGATGATGAGGCCCTGCCAGAATCCGATGTTCCGCCGAAGAACCGGCGTACCGCCGACCGCGGAGAGGGTCGCGTCGTCGGGCCGGCGCTCGAAGCGGGCGAGGCCCAGCGCCACGGCGCTCGCGCCGAGCACGAGGACGCCGACGACCGACAGCAGAGGGACCATCCACGTGGCGTCGCTCGGCGGCCCGGCCTCGAAGCTGTGCGACAGCATGAAATCGTCACCGCTCGCGAGATCGACCTGCGCCTGCAGGCGATCGCGCTCCTGGGTCGACGGCGGCGCCTCGAGCGAGGCGATCACGCGCTCGGGAACGGCGGCGAGGCCCAGCCGGGCTGCGGTCGCGGGGGCGATGGCGATCGCGGTCGGCTGCATCGGGGCGTCGACGACGATCGCGTCCATCCGCTCCTCCCACGCCGGGTCGGCGATGCGCTGACCGGTCCAGGGGATCCACACGTTGCTGGGCATCCCGTCGACCAGGTCGCCGCCGGACCACGCCGCGATCGAGATCTCACCGTCCGTGACGAAGCGGCGGTCTGCGACGATCGCCGCGCCGTCGCGGTAAGCGGCACGCTCGCCGGGTGTCAGCGTGATGCCGAGCACCGTCTCGAGGTCTTCGGGGCGCACCACCGACAGCGGATTGTCGGGATCCTGGCCGTTCGAGGTGAAGCTGTCGTCGATCTCGGGGTCGAGCAGGTGCTCCGCCGGAAGCAGTGCGATCGCGAGAGTGAGCTCGTCCGGCACCTCCTCGGCCGAGCTGTAGTTCCAGTGGGTGGGCTGCTGTCGCGCGATGACGGCGGTCCCGGTGGCTCCCGCGCCCTCCGCCACGTCGAGCGCGGCGGCCGCACCGGTCTGGGCAGCATCCGGGTCGACCACCCCCATCGTGCTGCCGGCACCCGGCCAGATGCTGATCGAGAGACTCCCGAGCGGGGCCGCGTAGTACCAGGTGCGGGCGTTCTGAGCCGTCTGCATCGAAGACTGCCCGACCGCGAACACCCCGATGAAGACCGTCGCCGCGATCGCCGCGAAAGCCGGCACCGTGCGACCCGCGTTGGCCGCGGCATCCCGGGACGCGATCCTGGCCGCGAGTCCGACGCGCGAGAGGAGGCGTGACGTCGTCCACAGGAGCCAGCCGCCCGACATGAGGATGCCCACCTGGGTGAGGATCGGACCGACGACGATGCCGAGGGCGGGGATGTATCGCAGCGGGGAGTCGCCGGTGAGGTCGGAGACGTTCACAGCTGCGACGACGAAGGCGCACGCGATCGTCGTCACGATGCCGACGAGCAGCACGATGGATCCCCACACCGGCCGCGCCACTCCCGGCTTCTGCGGGCGGCGGGCGCCTCGCAGCGCGCGGAGCGGGTCGGTGCGTGCGACCGTGCGCGACGGAACCAGGGCGGACGCCGTGCCGACCACCACCGCGAAGACGAAGATCGCAGCGAGGCCCGGCCAGGGCACGTGGAAACCCCAGTACTGCGTGGCGCTGCCGTCGGCCGTGACGGCGACGACCAGCGCGGCCACTCCGACGCCGAGGATCAGTCCCGTCACGCCCCCGAGGGCGCCGAGGGTCGTGCCCTGGAGGAGGACGATCCGCGACAGGTCGCCGCGATTCGCCCCGACGCTGGCTGCCACGGCGAGCGACCGCTGCTGACGGCGCGCCGCGACCGCGAAGGCGGCGCCGGCCAGCATGACGACCACGTACGCGGCGAACAGGCCGCCGGCCGCCACGACGAGGACGGTGGGCCAGACGCTCGCCCACTGGTCGAGCACCGAGCCACGCACCTCTTTGCGCAGGGCGGTCGGCGGATCGAGCACGACGGCACGCGAGTAGGCCACGACGCCCTCTTCGTTGAGCGCCTGCACGTCCTCCCACGACAGGGCGGGCTCGGGCAGATACCACCTTCGCTCGCCGCCGATCACGCCGCGCAGTTCGGCGGTGCCCGGCAGGAACACCCCGCTGGCGGAGTCGGGCAGGGTCGCGGCATCCAGCGTTCCGACGATCTCGAAGGTCCCGCCGCCTTCGGCGAGCGTCAGGTCTCCGCCGATCAGGACGCCCAGCCGCTCGAGGGTCGCGGGGGTCACCATCGCCTCGGTGGCGCGGGTGGGACGCTCGCCGTCGACGAGGTCGAAGGCGCCGGAGAATCGAGGATCCCAGGCGTCGCCGGTCCACGCGGCGACGAGGCCCAGGCCGTCGCGCGTCTCGACGCGAGCCGTGGCGCTCGTCAGCAGGATCGTCTCGGTGCCCGGCGGCAGCGCGCCGATCGGGTCGTCGGGGATCGTGCCGTCGGGCACCTCCCAGCTGTCGTCCGCGCCCGCCGGATATCCGGTCCACTGCGGCTGGGTGGGAGCCTGCCAGAACCCCTCGCCCGGGACGCCCGCCGGGGTGATCCAGGCCTGCATCGCACCCAGTTCGGCCCGCACCCGGTCTTCCGGTGTGCCGAGGGTGCTCGCCGCGAAGACGCCGTAGGCGGTCATCGCCGCGATGGGAAGCGCCACGAGTATCACGACGAGCAGGCTCGAAAGCTTCGTGCGGACCACCTGCCGGCGGGCGAGCCGGATCGCCACGCGCCACCGGCCGGCGGCGGAGCCGAGGGTCGCGGTGACCGGCCGTGCCGGCGCGCCGCTCACCTTCGGCGCCTCGAGCACCGCGGTCACCGGGCCGTCCGTCACCGCACGCCCGACAGCAGCGTCTCGGCGCCCTGACGGCGCGACTCGTCGATGATCCGCCCGTCTCGGAGGAACACGATGCGGTCCGCGAAGGCGGCATGGCGGGCTTCGTGGGTGACCAGGATGCCGGCCGCTCCGGCATCCACTCGCGCACGCAGCACCTTCAGCACCATCTCGCCCGTGACCGAGTCGAGTGCGCCGGTCGGTTCGTCGGCGAGGATCAGCCGCCGCCCGCCGACGACGGCGCGCGCGATCGCGACGCGCTGCTGCTGACCGCCCGACAGGTCGTCGGGGTACGCGTCCGCCTTGGCTTCGAGCCCCACCGAGGCCAGCGCATCGCGGCCCGCGCGGCGGGCGACCCGCAGGCGGAAGCCGTCGAGCTCGAGGGGGAGCGTCACGTTCTCCAGCGCCGTGAGCGTCGGGATGAGGTTGAAGTCCTGGAAGACGAAGCCCAGCGACCGCCGCCGCAGCCGGGCGAGCTCCCCTGGCGACTGCTCGCTGAGATAGGCGCCCTCGATCACGACCTCGCCCGTCGTCGGGATCGCCAGCCCGCCGGCGATCGTGAGCAGGGTCGACTTGCCGGACCCGGAGGGCCCCATCACGGCGACGAGCTCGCCCGGCTGCACCTCGAAGTCAACGCCCGACAGTGCCGAGACCGCGGTCGCGCCGGTGCCGTACTGCTGCGTCACGCCGATCAGGCGCAGCACCGGATCCTGTGCCTCGACGGGCTCCTCAACCGGTCGGAGGGCGGTCATCGCCCCGCGCCCGTGGCCGTCGGGGTGTCGTCGCGCTTCGCTCGCCCGACGACGGCGGGCTCCTTGACGGGGCGTCCGCGCTTGGGCTTGTCGGTCGACAGCTCCAGCGCCATGGCGTGATCGGGATGCAGCGCCAGGCGCTGCTCGGAGTGATCCAGCCAGCGCACCTCGGCCTCGGCGGCGAAGATCATCGAGTCGACGACGAGCGACCAGGCGAGTTCCTCCGGGCCGTCCGGATTGGCGCCGGCGTACTTCGCGCGGTTGAGCTCCTGCAGCTGCGCGAGCGACGCCCGGCGCTGCGTCTGGACGATGTCCGCCACGTCGACCCCCGGCAGCGTCGCCGCAACGGCGAGCTTGATCGCCAGCTCGTCGCGCGTGCCGTGCCCGCGCTGGACCGGCGAGGCCAGCCACGACCGCACCTCGTCGGCCCCGGCATCCGTGATCTCCCAGTAGACGTGACCGTGCTCGTCGATGTCGCCCTTCTCGACGAGGCCGTCGCGTTCGAGGCGGTCGAGCGTGTTGTAGATCTGCCCGACGTTGAGCGGCCACGTCGAGCCGGTGCGGCGGTCGAACTCCGCGCGCAGCTGATAGCCGTAGCACGGCCCCTGATCCAGGATGGCGAGCAGACTCTGACGAACGGACATGGGGTTCTCCTTCGGGATGGAGCGTCGGCGCCTCCGCTAGAAGCGCAGCGCGTCGATCACGTTCGAGCGGACGGCGACGAGGGCGGGGATGAAGCCGGCGAGGGCGCCGATCGCGACGGCGGCGACGAGGCCGATGACGGCGGCGCGCATCGGGAACGGAGGGATGTCCTGCATGCCCTGGAACATGTCGAGGACGAACGGGGCCTTCAGGATCGCGACCGCGATCGCGATGCCCACGATGCCTGCGACCGCGGTCGCCACGACGGACTCGAGCATGACCGACGAGAAGATGCGGCTTCCGGTCGCCCCGAAGCTGCGCCGCACGCCGATCTCGCGGATGCGCTGGCGCATGGCGACGAGCTGGATGTTGACGAGCCCGAGCCCGCCGAGCAGAAGCACGAGCCCCGCGATCCCGCCGGTGACCAGCTCGAACGTCTGGGCGTACTGGGCCTGATCCGGTCGAGATGCCCAGTCGGTGCGGCTCACCATGACGTCGACGCCGTCGAGACCCGCGCGGAGATCGGCCGCCAGTGCCGGGCCGATCTCCGCCGCCATGTCCTCGGGCACCCACGCCTCCCACATGACCCCCATGTCGGGGGGAAGGATGCCACGGCGCGCGGTGTAGTCGCCGTACAGCATCGTCACGTGCTTGTCCTCGTCGCCGACGTACTCCCGCGGCGTCACGCCGACCACGGTGTACGACCCGCCGACGTCACCCTGGATCTGCAGCGCGAAGCCCGTGGCGAGCGAGGGCCTGCCGTACACGTCCCACAGTGACTCGGTGATGACGACCGGGGGAGAGGCGAGGTCGGTGTCGGCCTCGGTGAACCAGCGCCCCTCGAGGAGCGGCGTGCGGTGGATCACCGGATAGGCCGGGTCGACGAGGCGCGTCGACACCTGTCGCACCTGCTCCGGAGTCTGCAGCGGCAGCATGACGGGGTCGACGATCCGAGTGAAATGCGAGAACTCGTACCGCTCGGCCACACGATCGACGTGGGCCCCGAACTCCTCCCAGTCCATCGGCGCGCCGTCGGTGCTGTTCGCCATGAACTGGATGGTCGCGGGACGACCGCCGAACCGGTCGGACTGCTCCGTCATCTGCTGCTGCTGGTACTCGCTGAGCGCGACGACCGCGGTGATCGCCCCGACCGAAACCGCGATGCCGATGAGGCTCAGCAGCACGCGCAGCTTGTGATGGCGGATCTCGGACCACGCCTCGCCCAGGGCGCCGACCAGGCCGCTCACGAGGCCACCTCGAGCGGGTGTGCCGTGAGTCCGGGGTCGGGCTCTGCGCCGTCGGGGCCGGGCTCGGCGCCGTCGGGCTGGGGCTCGGCGCCCGGCCGCTCCTCGACGCTCGCGGAGAGCCCCGACGCGTCCGCTGCGGCGGCGTTGGCGGGCAGGTCGAGCGCGAAGGCGGTGAGCACGCCGGCGTCCAGGCGGTAGTGGCGACGGGCGCGGGCGGCGACGTTCAGGTCGTGGGTGATGGTGACCAGCGCGGCGTCGACCTCGGAGGCGATCTCATCGAGGAGGGACATCACGGATGCCCCGGTCTCGACGTCGAGCGCACCGGTGGGCTCGTCCGCCAGGATGAGCGCCGGCCGGCGCACCAGTGCCCGTGCGATCGCGACGCGCTGCTGCTCGCCGCCGGAGAGCTGCTCCGGGGTGGATTCGATGCGGTGGCCGAGGCCGACGCGCTCGAGCATGCGGGTCGCGGCCGTGCGGCGCGTCCAGAAGTCGCGACCGCGGGCGTACCCGAGCGGCATCATCACGTTCTCGAGCGCGGTGCGGCCGGCGAGCAGGTTGAACTGCTGGAAGACGAAGCCGACGTTGCGTCCGCGCAGCCGGTCGAGCCGGGCCTTGCGCATGCGCCGCACCGGCTCGCCGCGGAACGCGACGCTGCCCTCCGAGGGCGCGTCGAGCATGCCCATCAGGTTGAGGAGGGTGGACTTGCCCGAGCCGCTGCGTCCGACGATGGCCACGTGATCTCCCGCCGCGATCTCGAGGTCGATGTCGCGGAGGATGTCGAGGCGCGAGTCGTCGGGCAGGATGACGTGCTTGGCGACCCCCTCGAGCCGGACGAGGCTCACCAGTTCCATCCCTGCGGCTCGCAGTACTCGCCGCCCATGCCGTCGTCATAGCAGACCGGTTCGTCGTCGGCGGCGATCCCGGGCACGTATTGGCGTACCTGCTCGCCCTCCTGCAGGCCGCTCGTGACCTCGACGATGGTGCCGTCGTTCACGCCGAGCGCGACATCCCGCTCCTCCAGCTCACCCTCGCCGGCGTCGACCCACACGACTCCGGTGCCGTCGCCGCCCTTCACCGCGGTCGTCGGGACGACCAGCACGTCCGACACCGTGCCGAGGTCGATGTCGAGCTGCGTCTGGAGCCCCGCGAACACGGTCTGATCGGCGGGCACCGCGCACGTCACGGTGGTGGTGCCGTCCTCGGCGACCTCGACCCTCAGCCCCGTGCAGGTGAACGGCGCGGGCCCGCCCTGGATCGTCACCGACCCCTCGGCAGGCGCTCCCTGCAGGCGGTACAGCTGCACCGGCTCGACCGTGGCCTGCACGTGGTAGCGCGCCGGCGTGAGCTTCGCCAGCTCACCCCCGATCGACGCGGGCTGGCCCTTGACGACGGCGAGCTCGCTCACGTCTCCCGCCTCGGCCGCGACGACGTCGACGTTCTTCACGGGGTCGGCCTGCTTGATGGTGAACAGCTTCTGCCCGGCCGCGACCGCCTGGCCGTTGGCGACGTGCACGGCGGTGACCGTTCCGTCGATCTCGGAGCGGACCGGGTAGGCGGCATCCCTGGCGATCGTCCCCGGCAGGGTCAGCGCGTTGGCGACCTCGGCGCGCTCCACGGCCACCACCGGATCGGCGATCTGCGCCGAGGGCGTGACGGCGGCGGCCGGTGCGGCATCCGGGAAGAACGCGATCTTCACGAGGGCGGCAGCTGCCGCCCCGAGGATGACCACCATCAGGATCGGGAAGATCCATCGCCGCCAGACAACCATGTCGTACCTTTCGGTCAGGGCATACCCAGTATGTAGTCACCGAGTATATGCATACCCGGAATGCAATGACATCGCGGGATTCCCGGCGCGTCGCGCGGCGGAGGACGAGTCCACACCCAGCGCACACCAAGGTCACGGGTGGATAACATAGGCAGGTATGCCTGGGGCCATGCGCCCGGGCAGCATCGGCGGCGTCGCAGCCGCACCCCGAAGCCTGAAGATGGAGACACTCCGTGGCCAACCCCCTCGAGAAACTGCTTCGCGCCGGTGAGGGTCGCATCCTCCGGCGGCTCCAGCAGGTCGTGAAGGCCGTCGGCGCCCTGGAAGAGGACTACGAGCACCTCACCGACGAAGAGCTCCGGGGCGAGACCGCCGAGCTGCGGGCCCGATACGAGGCCGGCGAGACACTCGACCAGCTCATGCCCGAGGCGTTCGCCGCCGTCCGCGAGGCGGCCAAGCGCACGCTGGGCCAGCGCGCCTACGACGTGCAGATCATGGGCGGCGCGGCACTGCACCTCGGAAACATCGCCGAGATGAAGACCGGTGAGGGCAAGACGCTCACCGGCGCCTTCCCCGTCTACCTCAACGCGATCGCCGGCCAGGGCGTCCACGTCGTCACCGTCAACGACTACCTCGCGTCGTACCAGTCCGAACTCATGGGCCGCATCTACCGCGCGCTCGGCATGACCACCGGCACGATCGTCGCCGGGCAGACACCGGAAGTGCGCCGCGAGCAGTACAACTCGGACATCACCTACGGCACCAACAACGAGTTCGGCTTCGACTACCTGCGCGACAACATGGCGTGGCGCAAGGAAGACCTCGTGCAGCGCGGGCACTTCTACGCGATCGTCGACGAGGTCGACTCGATCCTCATCGACGAGGCGCGCACCCCGCTCATCATCTCGGGTCCGTCGTCGGGTGAGGCGAACCGCTGGTTCGTCGAGTTCGCGAAGATCGCCAAGACCCTCGAGGCGGGCGTGGACTACGAGGTCGACGAGAAGAAGCGCACGATCGGCGTCCTCGAGCCCGGCATCGAGAAGGTCGAGGACTACCTCGGCATCGACAACCTGTACGAGTCGGCGAACACGCCGCTCATCTCGTTCCTGAACAACTCGATCAAGGCGCTCGCGCTCTTCAAGCGCGACACCGACTACGTCGTCATGAACGACGAGGTCATGATCGTCGACGAGCACACCGGCCGCATCCTGGTCGGCCGCCGCTACAACGAGGGCATCCACCAGGCGATCGAGGCCAAGGAGGCCGTGCCGGTCAAGGCCGAGAACCAGACGCTCGCCACCGTCACGCTGCAGAACTACTTCCGCCTGTACGACAAGCTCGCCGGCATGACCGGTACCGCCGAGACCGAGGCGGCCGAGTTCATGTCGACCTACCAGCTCGGCGTCGTGCCGATCCCGACGAACAAGCCGATGATCCGCAAGGACCAGGCCGACCTCGTCTACAAGAACGAGACGGCGAAGTTCGCCCAGGTCGTCGAAGACATCGCCCGCCGGCACGAGTCCGGCCAGCCGGTGCTGGTCGGCACCGTGAGCGTCGAGAAGAGCGAGTACCTGTCGCGACTGCTCGCGAAGAAGGGCATCAAGCACGAGGTCCTGAACGCGAAGAACCACGCGCGCGAGGCCGAGATCGTCGCCCGCGCCGGGCGCCTGGGCTCCGTGACCGTCGCGACCAACATGGCCGGCCGCGGCACCGACATCATGCTCGGCGGAAACGCCGAGTTCCTGGCGGTGCAGGAGCTCAAGGCCAAGGGGCTCGACCCGGAGGAGACTCCGGAGGAGTACGAGGCTGCGTGGGGCTCCGTCTACGAGGCGACCCGCGACCTCGTGGCGTCCGAGGCGACCAAGGTCGTCGAGGCCGGCGGCCTCTACGTGCTCGGCACCGAGCGCCATGAGTCGCGCCGCATCGACAACCAGCTGCGCGGTCGCTCCGGCCGTCAGGGCGACCCGGGCGAGAGCCGCTTCTACCTCTCGCTGACGGACGACCTCATGCGGCTGTTCCAGTCGGGCGCGGCCGAGGCGATCATCGCCCGCACGAACTTCCCCGACGACGTCGCGATCGAATCCGGCATGGTCACGCGCGCGATCAAGTCCGCGCAGAGCCAGGTCGAGGCGCGCAACGCCGAGATCCGCAAGAACGTCCTCAAGTACGATGACGTCCTCAACCGGCAGCGCGAGGCGATCTACTCCGACCGCCGCCACATCCTGCAGGGCGACGACATCGCCGACCGCGTGCAGCACTTCATCGAAGACGCGATCAACACCGTCATCGACGACCACACCGGGTCGGGTCACAGCGAGAACTGGGACTTCGACGCGCTGTGGACCGAGCTGAAGACGCTCTACCCGGTCGGTGTGACGATCGACGAGGTCGTCGCCGAGGCCGCGGGACGCAAGGGCGGCATCACGGCGGAAGGGCTCAAGCGCGAGATCCTCTCCGACGCGCGCATCGCGTACGAGACGCGCCAGAACACGCTCGGTGAGGCGGCGACCCGTGAACTCGAGCGCCGCGTGGTGCTGCAGGTGCTCGACCGCCGCTGGCGCGACCACCTGTACGAGATGGACTACCTCAAGGACGGCATCGGCCTGCGCGCCATGGCCCAGCGCGACCCGCTGATCGAGTACCAGCGCGAGGGCTACCAGATGTTCCAGGCCATGATGGGGCAGATCAAGGAGGAGTCGGTCGGCTACCTCTACAACCTCGAGGTCGAGGTGCGCCGTCAGGGCGAGGCCGGCGCCGAGCAGGTCACCCAGGTCGAGGCCAAGGGCCTCGGTGCGCAGCCGGTCGAGAGCCAGCGCCTGCAGTACACCGCGGCGAACGACGCCGGCGAGGTCGAGGTGCGCAACGACCGCGGGCAGGTCGAGCAGGCGGCGACGCGGCTGCGTCAGGCCGCGGCCGCTGCTGCCGCCACGCCGGCGCAGCAGCAGGCCCCCGCGGCCGAGCCGCAGCGCGGCGCCTTCGGCCAGCGGACGGATGCCGACGCCCCGGCGGCGCAGCAGGCTCCGCTGAACCGCGCCCAGCGCCGCGCTGCCGAGCAGCGCAAGAAGTAGCGGCGTCGCGGCCCGGCGTGAACGCCGGGCCGCGGCATCCGCTCGCCCGCAACAGGTGTTCCGGCGTAGGCAGGACGATCTCGCGCAGAGCGACGTGTACTCGCCGGAACACCTGCTCTCGGTGAGGGGCGTGGGCGTCGGCCGAGCCACGGGGCGTCCATTGGCCCTCGGCGGCCGCGGATATCCTGAAGCGATGAGTCCCCTCCGCACCCTCGATCAGTCGAGCAAGCTCCAGAACGTTCTCTATGAGATCCGTGGGCAGGCGCTGGCCGAGGCCGACCGGCTGGAGGACGAGGGCTACACGATCCTCAAGCTCAACACCGGCAATCCGGCGGTGTTCGGCTTCGAGGCGCCCTTCCAGATCGTGCGCGACATGATCGAGGCGGTCCCGCACGCCCACGGCTACAGCGACAGCAAGGGCATCATGTCGGCCCGGCGCGCCGTCGTCTCTCGGTACGAGCAGGTGCCCGGCTTCCCGCAGTTCGACCCCGACGACGTGTACCTGGGCAACGGCGTCTCCGAGCTCATCACGATGACGATGCAGGCGCTGCTCGACGAGGGCGACGAGGTCCTCATCCCGGCGCCGGACTACCCGCTGTGGACCGCGATGACGAGCCTCGCCGGCGGCACGCCGGTGCACTACCGCTGCGATCCCGACGACGACTGGCAGCCCGATCTCGAGGACATCCGCGCGAAGGTGACGCCGCGCACCAAGGCGATCGTGGTGATCAACCCCAACAACCCCACGGGCGCGGTGTACACCCGCGAAGTGCTCCAGGGGATCGTCGAGATCGCGCGCGAGAACTCGCTGCTGCTGCTCTCGGACGAGATCTACGACCGGATCCTCTTCGACGATGCAGAGCACATCCCGCTCGCCACGCTCGCGCCCGACCTCCTGTGCCTGACCTTCAACGGCCTCTCGAAGACCTATCGGGTCGCGGGCTATCGGTCGGGCTGGCTCGTGATCACCGGCCCCAAGAGGCATGCGGCGGGTTTTCTCGAGGGCATCCAGCTGCTCGCCTCGACCCGGCTGTGCCCGAACGTCCCCGCTCAGCACGCGGTGCAGGCGGCCTTGTCGGGGGTGCAGTCGATCGACGCGCTCATCGCCCCCGAGGGCCGGCTCCACGAACAGCGGGATGCCGCGTGGGCAGGCCTCGAGCGCATCCCCGGCGTGACCTGCTCCAAGCCGAAGGGCGCGCTCTACGCCTTCCCCCGTCTCGACCCGAACGTGTATGAGATCCGCGACGACGCCAAACTCGTCTACGACTTCCTCGTCGCCGAGCATGTGCTCCTCGTGCAGGGGACGGGCTTCAACTGGCCCACCCCCGATCATCTGCGCATCGTCACGCTCCCGGAGGCCCGGGTGCTCTCGGAGGCGATCGAGCGGCTCGGCAACTTCCTGTCGTCCTACAAGCAATGAGGCTGCGGGTCTGCTCGGCGAGCGGGCCCGCAGATGAGCTGGGGGAGAGGATGCCGCGGGCCGCGGCATCCGTCAAGAGCCTCGCCGACAGCCGGCCGTCGACATAGCGTCGCAGCATGTCCATCGAACTGAACCAGCCGGCGCTGCGCCACGCGCGAGCGCTCATCCGGGACGGCAAGGTCGTGCGCGACGAACGCGACGATTGGTCGGAAGCGGCACCCACAGCCGACGAGGAGAACTCGTTCATCGAGCGAGAAGGATGGACCCAGTACTCCCACTGGCATCTCGGGGTCGACCGACGTGAGAACGATGAGACCAAGAAGGCGTACTCGTTCCCCTTCGGCGACTTCACGCGCGTGCATCGATCCGGCGTGATCTCGGCCGAGAGCCGCGCCGGCCAATACGACCACTACGAGATCCGCGACGCGCTGCGGGCGCTCCTCGAGCTCATCGACAAGGACAAGGGGGACTGACGGCGGGGCCGGCCGCATCGTCGAGGCCGGCTCCGCCGCCGGGTCAGCTGCCGCGTGGTCCGCGGCGGAGGGTGCGCGCTCTCAGAGGAGCGCGAGCGATGTCGCGCGCCAGCGCCCGTCCATGCCCTCGATGCGCACCGCGAGCGCTCGAGTGCGCGCGGGACCCCGCACGACGACGACCGCTTCGATGATGCCGTCGGCGGGCGAGGACTCGTGCACCGACAGGATCGTGTGCACCGGTCGCCTGGCCGCGACGCCGCGCGCGCTGCGCGCTCTGGCCGCCAGGTTCGCCCGGGCGACGAGCTTGCGGTACGCGTCCTCGGTGAGCCAGCGTGCCAGCTGGTCGACCTCGCGTACACCGGCGAAGACCTCGAGCACGCCGACGGTGAGGTTGCGCAGGAAGGGCTCCGGCACGGGGAGCGCTGTGGAGGGCGTCCGCTGCGGCGCGAAGAACTCCGCGAGCTGCGTACTGCGGAACGCGTGGGGTGCGCGGGCGGGGCCCGCGGGCATCGTTGCCATGGGTTCCTATCTCGACAGGGGGGATGTCTTCCGCACAGTAGAACACACGGCGAACTCACAGGAAAATCGGCCCGGCTCGCCTGTGGATAACTCGCCGGGCGAATCCGTGGCCTGCCCTACTCTCACTGAGTGCGCTGGGACCGATTCTTCGACGACCTCGAGGATCAGCTCGCGTCCGAGTGGGAGGCCGAGCGCGCCGCCCTCGATACGGAGGCCGAGCGTCTGCGTCTCTCGCGCGTGCAGCTCGCGGAGCGGCTGACCCTGCTCACGGCACGGGACACGCCCGCCCCTGTCGTGGCGTCGTTCGACCTCGCGGACGGCGCGACCGTGCGCGCCGTGGTCACGGGAGTGGGCGCCGACTGGGTGGCGCTTGCGCTGGCGGAGGGTCCCGGCGGCGCGGTGATCGTGCCGTTCCCGGCGATCTCGTCGATCGGGATGCCGCATGCCGACCTCCTTCGCACCGCACGGCCGGCGCCGCCTCGATCGCCGCTCGCCGACCGGCTGACCTTCGGGTTCGTGCTGCGCGACCTCGTACGGCGCCGTGCCGGAGTTGCCGTGCACCTCGTCTCGGGGCGCCTGCTCACGGGCACGATCGATCGCGCCGGCGCCGACCACCTGGACCTGGCGCTGCACGAGGCCGGAGCGCCACGGCGGAGCGACGCCGTCGCGGGCTACCGCCTGGTGCCGTTCAGTTCGATCGCCTGGATCCGGGCCGACGAGGCGCCCTCGCTTCCCTGACCGACCATCGGATCGCCCCCGGGCGGCGTCGGCAGCCACACCGGGAGATGCGCCGCCTCAGTCCTGCTTGCGGACGAAGCCGCTGCCCCACAGTTCCGGGAAGCTGGCGGTCTGCGACTGCCGCCACAGCGCCATCCGCCGCGCCTCCTCGGCCTGCTCGTCGAGGTATTCGCTCACGCTCGCCGCCTCCACGCGCCAGCGTGCGGGAGCACCCACCCGAAGGCCGCGCAGGCGACCTTCCAGCACGAGTGCCATGACCTCGTCGACGGAGACGCCGAGCACCTCGCCCACCTGGGCGGGGGCGAGCAGACGCACGTTCGACGTCGGGTCATCGGACATGCCCCCATTATGGACCCGCCTCCTTGATGAGGCTCCGGGCCCCCGCGCCCTGTGGATAACGGCCGACGTCGTCTGGCCGAGTCGAGGACGATGGATCCATGACGGCCCACAGCGACCCTGTCCGAACCCCGCGACGCGCCTTCTGGGGCGACGCGCGCTTCTTTCTCGGCGTGCTCCTCGTGGCGGCATCCGTGATCGGCGTGTGGCTCGTGGTCTCGGCCGCACGGCAGACGGTGCCGGTGTACGCGGCCGCCCACACGATCGTGCCCGGCGAGGCGATCGGCGCCGGCGACTTCACGGTGGTCGACGTCGCGCTCGGGCCGCTGGCGGGCACCTACCTCACCGCCGACGACCTCGACGGGGCGCAGGTCGCGACGCGCACGATCGAGGCGGGCGAGCTGGTGCCGGCGGCATCCGTCGGCGATCCGTCCGACGCGCGCACCACGAGCGTCGTCGTCCGCAGCGCCGTCGACGTGCCGGCGTCCGTCGAGGCAGGCACCGTCGTCGAGCTGTGGTCCGCTCCGCTCCTCGAGCAGGGCGCCTACGACGAGCCGCGCATCCTCGTCGCGGATGCGACCGTGGTGTCGGTGACGCGCGACGAGTCGATGATGGGCGGCGGTGCTGCCGCGCTCGAACTGGTCATCCCCCGGGCGGACGTGCCGGCGACGCTCGCCGCGATGTCCGACGAGTCGGCCCTCTCGATCGTGCCGACCATGGGCGCCGGCTCATGAGGGTCGTCGTGGCGGTGGACGACGCGGGGCTGCTGGTCGACGGACTGCGCCGCGAGGGCATCGACGTGATCGCGGTGGTCGCGGCCGCGGCACCCGCCCTCGCCGCGGCGGACGGGATGCTGGGCATCGACGCCGAGACGCTGCTGCGCGCCCTCGCCGACGCCGACGCCCTGGTCGTCTCGGTGTCGCGCGCGACCATATCGCCGACCGTCGTCGCCCTCTGCGACCGTGCGGGCACGCGCGTTCTGCCGCTGGTCGAGGATGCGGCGGGGGAGCGGGTCGCCGCGGCGTGCGGGCTGGAAGCCCCGCTCAGCAGGCAGATCGAGCCGTGGCGCATCGCCGAGGCGCTCTCGGCCGCACCGGCTGCGTCGGCGCCCTCGCCCGCACCCCGCGCGCAGCCGCGCGTGATCGCCGTCTGGGGAGCGGCCGGCGCCCCCGGGCGTTCCACGGTCGCCACCGAGCTCGCCGTCGAGCTCGCACGCGGGGGCCGCCACGTGGCGCTGGTCGACGCCGACACCCACGCGCCGTCGCTCGCGCTCACGCTGGGCCTCGCCGACGAGGGGCCGGGCTTCGCCGCGGCCTGCCGGCAGGCCGAGCTCGGCGGCCTCGACGCCCGCGAGCTCACCCGCATCGCGGTGCCGCTCGGCCGCACCGGTGTCGACGTCCTCACCGGCATCAACCGACCGTCGCGCTGGCCCGAGCTGAGCGACCGGCGCGTGGCCGCGGCGCTCGCCGCCTGCCGCGAATGGGCGGACTACACGGTGGTCGACGTGGCATCGTCGCTCGAGCGCGACGAAGAGATCGTGAGCGACCTCGACGGTCCCCGGCGAAACGCCGCCACCCTCGCCGCGTTGCGCAGCGCGGATCTCGTCGTCGCGGTCGTGGCCGCCGATCCCGTCGGCATCGCCCGGTTCCTGCGCGGTCACGCAGATCTGCGCGCGACCATCGGGGCGACCCCTGTGGCCGTCGTGGCGAACCGCCTGCGGCCTGGCACCCTCGGCATCGACGCCCGCGGGCAGGTGCGGCGCACCCTCGACCGGTTCGGCGGCATCGAAGACGTCTGGTTCCTGCCGCAGGATGCCAGATCGACGGATGCCGCGATCCTCGCATCGCTGCCGATCGCCGAGGTCGCGCCGCGCGCGCCGCTCACCCTGGCGGTGCGTCGCTTCGTGGGCGAGGCGGTCGTGCCCGCGCCCGAGCCGCAGCGGGCGGCGAGCGGCGGCCGCCGCGGCGTCGGCAGGGGGCGCAGCCGTCGCGCCGCGCGGCCCGGCGCCGACGAGGTCGCTCGTGTCGGCGCGCCGGTGGGGTGAGTCCGGCGCTCTAGGCTGGATGCGTGTCGACCCTCAGCGATCTCGTCTACGCCCAGGGCCGCTCCAGCGAAGAAGACGTGGAGTGGCTGCACCGTCTCGCGGGGGATGGTCAGCTCCTCGCCGATCTGGCGTTCGCCGACATCGTGCTCTGGGTGCCGACATCCGACGACTCGTTCGTCGCCGTCGCCCACACTCGGCCGGGGGGCGCGGCCACGCTCTTCTACCGCGACATCGTCGGCGACCGGGTGCGGCCGCAGTGGCGCACGCAGGTGCGCGAGGCGTTCCAGTCCGGCGGCATCGTCGACTCCTCCTCGCCCGACTGGTTCGAAGAGACGCCGACGCGGGTGCGCGCCGTTCCCGTCACGCGCAAGCGCGGCACAGCCGCGATGGTGATCGGGGTGCTCACCCGGCACACGAACCTCGGCGAGGCGCGCATCCCCTCGCGCCAGCAGATCACGTTCAACGACTGCGCGGACGACCTGTTCGGGATGATCGCGTCGGGCGACTTCCCCGACCTCGCCGCGCCCACTTCGCCGCGCCGCGGCGCCCCTCGCGCATCCGACGGCCTGGTGCGGCTCGACGTGGACGGCATCACGACGTTCGCGAGCCCCAACGCGCTGTCGGCCTTCAACCGGCTCGGGTTCGACGATGAGCTCGAGGGGGAGTCGCTCGTCGAGGTCGTCACCGCCATCCTGCCGACGAAGCGCCAGTTCGACGAGTCGCTGCCGGTCGTCGTGACCGGCCGCGCGCCCTGGCGCGCCGACCTCGAGGCACGGGGCGTGACGGTGTCGCTGCGCACCATCCCGCTGCGCGATCACGGCACGCGAATCGGCGCCATCGTGCTGTGCCGCGACGTGACCGAGATCCGCCACCAGGAGCAGGAGCTCATCACCAAGGACGCCACGATCCGCGAGATCCACCACCGCGTCAAGAACAACCTGCAGACCGTCGCGTCGCTGCTGCGCATCCAGGCGCGTCGCTCGCATTCCGAAGAGGCGCGCGAAGCGCTCACGCAGGCGATGCGCCGCGTGTCGGCCATCGCCGTCGTGCACGACACCCTGTCCGAGGGACTGGCGCAGAACGTCGATTTTGACGAGGTGTTCGCCCGCGTCCTGAAGCTCGTGGCCGAAGTCGCGGCGGCTCCCAACACTCGGGCCCGCACGCACTCGTCCGGACGCTTCGGCACCCTTCCGAGCGAGTACGCCACGCCCCTCGCACTCGCCCTCACCGAGCTCGTCACCAACGCGGTCGAGCACGGGCTGGCCGGCCAGGAGGGCGACGTCGAGATCATCGCCGAACGCGGCGACGAGCGGCTCGAGGTGCGCGTGCGCGACACGGGCTCGGGGCTTCCGGAAGGCCAGGTCGGCCGGGGTCTCGGCACCCAGATCGTGCGCACGCTGATCCAGGGCGAGCTCGGCGGCACGATCGACTGGCACACGATCATGGGCAGCGGCACCGAAGTGACGATCGACATTCCGCTGCGCTACATCGACCGCACCCCCGGCTGAGCGCGAGAAACGGATGCCGCTGCGCCCGGTGGCGCCGCGTTCGGCGAGCCTCGGGCCGGCGTGGCACGACCCCGGTGTGCCAGCCCGGCGTCAGCCTGCGCCGCCGGCATCCGTCGGTGTTGGTTCTCCTCACCGAGCCAGGGGATGAGCGGCGAGACCCGGGACATCGCCCTCGGTTTGGACGGAAATCTCCGGGTTCGCCAAGCAGCGGCCTCGGCAGCAGGAGCGTGGACGCTCCGGTGCGCGCCGGCCGCACACGCGACGACACCCGGCCGCCGAGGCGGCCGGGTGTCGTCGTGAGAATGCGTCAGGAGGCGCGGCGGGCGCGAGCGGCGCGGCGCTTCAGGGCGCGGCGCTCGTCCTCGGAGAGGCCTCCCCACACGCCCGAGTCCTGTCCGGTCTCGAGGGCGTATTGCAGGCAGATCTCGGTGACTGTGCATCGAGCACACACCGACTTGGCCTTCTCGATCTGATCGACGGCCGGACCGGTGTTCCCAACGGGGAAGAACAGTTCGGGGTCGACGGTCAGGCAGGCGGCCTTGTCGCGCCAGTCCATGGTGGTGCTCCTTGTAACAGAGGGGTGGGATTCGGGTTCGGTTCGGGTCCGATACCCTGTGGGATGTGCGAGATTGACTCGCCCCACGTCGCTGTGGGAGCACACGGCTTCACCAATCGTCCCATAGCGGTTTACCTGAATCAAGGGTTGATCGGCGGGTTTGTGTAGGACTTGCTGAGTGTTCCCCATGTGGTGTGGAGGGTTCGCACAAATCACTGACCGGCGCGAGAGGGAGTCGACGGAGAATGCGGACAAACGTGTCCGGAAGGATCGCCGCGGTGCTGGTCGGGCTCGAGGGACTGGGCCTGACGGCGCTCACGGTGCGCGAGATCGTCGCGATCGCGGCGGGCGACACCGGCTCGATCGCGAGTGCGATCGCGCTCGCCGTGCTGACACTCGTGGGCGCCGCGGCCGTGCTCGCCTTCGCCGTGGCCATCTGGCGCGGCCAGTCGTGGGGTCGCTCCGGCGGCATCGTGACACAGCTGCTGATCCTGGCGGTCGCCTTCGGTGCCGCCACCGGCAGCTTCGCCGATCCGTCGACAGCTTGGGCGCTCGCCATCCCGGCGCTCATCGTGCTGGTGCTGCTCGTGCTGGCCGTGCGCGACGCCGGACGTGCAGCACGCCGGCAGGACGGCCGCGAGACCGACGGCGATGCGCCGAGTGCGGCATCCCGCTGATCCCGGCACCGCACCGACGGCTCTGCCGCCGTCGCGCAGAGTGAGGCGTCAGACGCCGAGGAGTGCGCGGACGCGAGCCACGTGACCGGTCGCGCGCACGTTGTACAGCGCGTGTGCGATGCGTCCCTTCTCATCGATCACGAAGGTGGAACGGATGACCCCCATGAACGTCTTGCCGTAGTTGACCTTCTCGCCCCAGACGGCGTACTTCTCGTGCACCTTGTGGTCGGGGTCGCTGAGGAGGTCGTAGGTCAGGCGGTCGCGCTCGCGGAATCGCCGGAGCTTCTCGGGCTGGTCGCGCGAGATGCCGAGGATCGTGTAGCCGGCCGCCTGCAGCGGAGCGAGGCTGTCGCGGAAGTCGCAGGCCTCCTTGGTGCAGCCGGGCGTCATCGCCTCGGGATAGAAGAAGAGGATCACCGGCCCGCCCCGGAGGTCCTTCAGCGTCACGGCCCGCTCATCCTGGTCGACGAGGGTGAAGGCGGGGGCGAGGGAGCCGGGTTCGAGGCGCGTCGTGGTCACCGTTCCACTCTAGGCGCGGGCCCGTCGGCGAATGGCTGAGCCGGCCGGGGAGGTGGGGCGGCCGCCTACGAGCTGGTCTTGTGCGACTTCTCGGCGAACGTCTCGAGGAGTCGCTGCAGGGAGTCGAGGCGTGCCGGCCCGCCGGGGCCGAGACGTCCCTCTTCGACGGCCTCGACGATGGCGCAGTCGGGGGCGTCCGGCAGGTGCGTGCAGCCGCGGGGGCACTCCTCGGCGACCTCGGCGAGGTCGGTGAACGCGCGCAGGATGTTGGCGGGATCGACGTGGCCGAGGCCGAACGAGCGGACCCCGGGTGTGTCGATCACCCAGCCGTTGCCGCCCTCGCCCCGATAGCGCAGCGACACGGTGGAGCTGGAGGTGTGACGCCCGCGCCCGGTCACCACGTTGACGTGTCCGGTCGCGCGTCGCGCGTCCGGCACGAGGGCGTTGACGAGCGTCGACTTGCCGACGCCCGAGTGCCCGACGAACACGGTCGAGTGCCCCTCGAGCGCTGCGCCGATCCGCCCGAGGGGCATCTCGTCGCGCCCGCTCGTGAACACCACGAGGTCCAGCCCTTCGAAGTGCGAGAGGAACGCCGCGGGGTCGGCGATGTCGGTCTTCGTCACGACAAGAAGCGGACGGATGCCGGCATCCAGCGCCGCCACGAGGTAGCGGTCGACGAGCCGCGGGCGGGGTTCGGGGTCTGCGGCGGCGACCACGACGAGCATCTGGTCGGCGTTGGCGACGACGACGCGCTCCACCTGGTCGGTGTCGTCGGCGCTGCGCCGCAGCAGCGATGTGCGCTCCTCGATGCCGACGATGCGCGCGAGGGTGCCCTCGTCGCCCGTGGCGTCGCCCACGACGCGAGCACGGTCGCCCGTGACGATCGGGCTCTTGCGCAGCTCCCGCGCGCGGACGGCGAGCACGGTCCGCTCATCGGGCAGGTCCTCGTCGAGGAGAACCGTGTAGCGACCGCGGTCGACGCCGAGTACGCGGGCGATCTGGGCGTCGCTGTGCGCCGGCCGCCGCTTCGTGCGAGGGCGGTTGGCCTTGGGGTTGGGTCGCACCCGGATGTCGGCCTCGTCGAACTCGGAATCGTCGTCGTCGTCGAGGTCGTCGAGCCAGCTCATGCCGTCGTCCTGGGTCGCTTCACCGTGTCACCCCGATCGCTCCGCCACCGACTCCGCTGCCGCTCACGAGGCGCGCATCGTCTCCTCGGAGACGCCGTCCGCGTGCTCGCCGTCGAGCATGCGCTGCCAGATCTGCGGGAACTCCGGCATCGTCTTCGCCGTGGTGCCGATGTCGTCGACCTCGACGCCGGGCACGGCGAGTCCGATGAGCGCACCGGTCGTCGCCATGCGGTGGTCGTGCATGGCATGCCACACGCCGCCGCGCAGCGGCCGCGGCACGATGCGGATGCCGTCGGGCAGCTCTTCCGCCTCGCCGCCGAGGCCACGCAGTTCGGCGACCAGTGCCGCGATCCGGTCGGTCTCGTGCCCGCGGATGTGACCGATGCCGTGGAGGGTCGAGGGCGACTCGGCGAAGGCCGCGAGCGCGAAGATCGTCGGGGTGAGCTCGCCCGCCGCCGACAGGTCGAGGTCGACGCCCTGGATGCCGGTGCCCCCGGTGACGGTGAGTGCGCCGCCGCGACGGACGACGCGGGCGCCCATCAGCGACAGGATCTCGGTGAGCATGGCGCCGGGCTGGGTGGAGTGGGCCGGCCAACCGGTGACCGACACGGATCCGCCGACGATCATCGCCGCAGCGAGGAACGGCGCCGCGTTGGACAGGTCGGGTTCGATCGCGACATCCTTGCCGCGGACGGGACCTGCCGGCACGATCCACTCGCCGACGCCCGGACGCTCGACGTGCACACCGCGGTGCGCGAGGGCCTCGACGGTCATGTCGATGTGCGGAATGCTCGGAAGCCGCTCGCCCGCGTGGCGCAGCTGCAGACCGACGTCGAAGCGCGGCGCGGCGAGCAGCAGGCCCGAGACGAACTGGCTCGAGGCGCTGGCGTCGATGGTGACCTCGCCCCCGCGCACGTGGCCGTGCCCGCGGATGATGAAGGGCAGGGCCCAGTGGCCGCCGTCGTCGATGTCGACGCCGACGTCGCGCAGCGCGGTGATCATGGCGCCCATGGGGCGGTGGAGGGCGCTCTCGTGCGCGGTGAGCGTGACATCGCCGCGGGCGAAACCGCCCAGCCCGGCGACGAACCGCATGACGGTGCCGGCCTGACCGCAGTCCACCTCGGTGTCGCCGTGCATCGGCCACACCGGGGTCACCTCGATGTCGTCGCCGTACAGTCCGGTGCCGGGAACGAGCTCGATGCCGACGCCGAGCGAACGCAGGGCGTCGATCATGCGCGCCGAATCGTCGGAGTGCAGCGGCGCGATGAGGCGGCTCGGGGCGTCGGCGAGTGCGGCGAGGATGAGCTCGCGATTCGTCAGGGATTTCGAGGCGGGGACGGTCACCGTCGCATGCAGCGGGCCGTCTGCGACGGGAGCGTGCCAATGGCCGCGCTCGATCGGCGCGGAGGTCGGGGAATACGCGTCGGCTGTCATCGGGTTCTACCCTACTGAACGGCTCCGGAACGACGCGTAATGCACGTCGACACGGGCCGCGAGCCACCCACCGAACGGAGCTGGATGTTCGCCACTCTCGACCGCCTCGACCTCGAGGCGCCGCTGCTGCACAGCGGGCCCGTCGCGCCGGTCCCCGGCGGCCTGGAGGCCGCCGCCGTAGACTGGCGCGTGATGAGCGACCCGATCGACCAGACGGACCAGGTGCAGGATCCGCGCGCGCAGTTCGAAGAGCAGGCACTGCCCTTCATGGACCAGCTGTACGCCGCCGCCATGCGCATGACTCGCAACCCCGCGGACGCGGCCGACCTCGTGCAGGAGACCTTCGTCAAGGCTTTCGCCTCGTGGAAGACGTTCACGCAGGGCACGAACCTCAAGGCGTGGCTGTACCGCATCCTGACCAACACCTACATCAACACCTATCGCAAGAAGCAGCGCGAGCCGTACCAGGGCACGATCGATGACCTCGAGGACTGGCAGCTCGGCGGTGCCGAGTCGACCACTGCGTCGAGCACCCGCTCGGCCGAGGCCGAGGCGATCGACCACATGCCCGCGTCGGTCGTGAAGGACGCGCTGCAGTCCATCCCGGAGGATTTCCGGCTGGCGGTGTACCTCGCCGACGTCGAGGGCTTCGCCTACCAGGAGATCGCCGACATCATGAAGACCCCCATCGGCACGGTCATGAGCCGTCTGCATCGTGGCAGGCGGATGCTTCGTGAACTGCTGGCCGACTACGCAAAAGAGCGCGGCATCGCGACTGCCGCCACGAGGAGCACGAAATGACCGACTGCGGCTGTGAGAAGGCCCGGCGCGACCTGGAGGAGTACCTGCGCCACGAGGTCTGCAAGACCGAACAGGGCGACATCGCCGAGCACCTCGAGAACTGTGCGAGCTGCCGCGACGAGGCTCTCGTCGCACGGACCCTGACCGAGGTGGTCGCCCGGGCCTGCAAGGAGAGCGCACCCGAAGAGCTGCGCGATCAGGTGCTGGCCAAGCTGCGGGCGGTTCAGGCGACGCACTGACGGCTGGCGTTCGCCGCGGTGCGGCGGGCACGGTGGTGCCGGCCGTCAGCCGGCCGGGGTGAAGATCGTGAGCGCGCCGGGCACCACGTCGACCCTGAGCGGCAGGGCCCCTATGGGGTCGCCGTCCGCGTACGCGGTGACGCCCGGCGAAGACAGTCGCACCGCGCGCACGCGCCGGATCGACACCTCGGCAACCCCGCCGTGCGTGCCGCGGTACACCCGCGGCAGCAGCCGAAGCAGACGCAGGCGGCCGGCGGGGCGCACCAGCACCAGATCGAGCAGCCCGTCCGCCGGGTCGGCGTCCGGGCAGATCGGGATGCCGCCCCCGTAGGTGCGCCCGTTGCCGACCGTCGCCATCACGAGGTCGCCGCTCAGGTTTTCTCGTGTGCCGTCGGCCAGCTCGAGTTCGACCTCGTACGGGATGCCGGCGAGCGTCAGGAACTCGACGAGGATCGCGATGTTGTACCGCGAGCCGCCGCGCGGCCATCGCATCGCGTTGGCGCGGTCGTTGACCTTCGAATCGAAGCCGCTGGCCAGCACCGAGCCGAAGTACTGCGTCGAGCCGTCGCTGCGGGTCACGCGGGCGAGGTCGACCCGCCGAGTGCGACCGCCGGCGATGGTGTCGGCCGCAGCCGTGACGTCGAGTTCGCGCAGCCCCAGGGTGGCCGCGAAGTCGTTGCCGCTGCCGGAGGGGACGATGCCCAGAGGGATGCCGGTCCCCGCGACCTCCTGGATCGCGAGGTTGACGGTGCCGTCGCCCCCCGCGACCGCGACGGCGTCCACGCCGACCTGGATCGCGGCGCGCAGCAGGGCGGAGGACTCGGCCGCGCTGCCGCCGCTCAAGATCGATGTCTGCACACCGCGGGTGCGCAGGTGCTCGGCCGCGCGCGTCGCGGCGCCCGTGTGCGCCCCGGCGCGTGCAGCGGGATTGACGAGAAGCGCGACCTTCATGCGCGGTCGGCCGGTTCGGCCGCCGGGGTCACGAGGGCGCCCGGGTTCATGATGCCGGTCGGATCGAGGACGCGCTTCACCGCGCGGAGCACCTCGACCCCGAGTGCGCCGATCTCCGCCTCGAGGTAGGGGCGGTGGTCGCGCCCTACGGCATGGTGGTGGGTGATCGTGCCGTGCGTCTCTCCGATCGCGCGGGACGCGGCATCCTTCGCCCTCGCCCACCGGGTCTGCGGATCATCGGTGAGTGCGGCGACGACGGTGAAGTACAGCGAGGCGCCTGCCGGATAGACGTGCGAGATGTGGCAGAGCACGAGGGGCTTGGTGCCGGTCGCGGTGAGACTCTCGGTCAGCGCGGCCGTGACGGCGTGCTTCAGAGCGGGCAGGTGCGTCCAGGTCGCCGCGGTCTCGAGGGTCTCGGCGAGGATGCCGCTGTCCATGAGGGTGTCGCGCAGCGCCGGAGAGGCGAAACGGCCGCGCTCCCACGATCGGGCAGGGTCTTCGCCGCGCGAGGTGGCGCCGTGTGCGGTGCACACCGCGGCGAGGTCGTCTCGCGTGGCTTCGGCCTCGGCGGGGGCCGCGCCCTCGAAGGTCGCGACGGCCAGGCATCCGCGCAGACGGGTGAGATGGCCGCCCAACGCGGCGTTCACGCGCGTCTCGGTCTCGTCGCTCAGCCGCAGCACGGTGGGACGGATGCCGCGCTGCGTGGCTTCGCGGAACGCCGACGCGCCACTGGCGAAGTCCGGGAAGGACCATGCGCCGTAGGCGGTCGCCGCCGGGGTCGGGCGGACGCGGACGGTGACCTCGGTGAGAACGCCGAAGGCACCCTCGGATCCGAGGAAGAGCTGGCGGAGGTCGGGGCCGGCGGCGCTCGCGGGGGAGCGGCCGAGGGCGAGATCACCGGCCGGCGTGGCTACGCGGAGCGCGTGGACGAGGTCGTCGAAGCGGCCGTAGCCGCGCGACGCCTGACCGCTCGACCGCGTCGCCGCATACCCGCCCAGCGAGGCGTAGGCGAAGCTCTGCGGGAAGTGGCCGAGGGTGAGGCCGCGCGCTCCGAGCAGCTCCTCGGCCTGCGGACCGGTGGTGCCGGCGCCGAACGTCGCGAGGAGCGAGACCTCGTCGAGCGCGAGGAGGGCGGCGGTGCGGGTGAGGTCGAGCGCGATGACGGCGCGGTGCTCTCCCCTCGCGGGGTCGACGCCGCCGACGACCGACGTGCCCCCGCCGAAGGGGATGACGGCGATGCCGCGCTCCGCGCAGACGCTCAGCACCGCGGCGACCTCGTCGTGGTCGGCGGGCGAGGCGACGGCGTCGGGAGCGGCCTGGGGGTCGTCCAGCCGGCGGTGCAGCAGGTCCGCGGTGCTCTTGCCTCCGAGGTGCAGCAGCCGCACCTCGTCGTCGCGCGTCACGTGATCGCGGCCCACGACCCGGGCGAGGGCGTCGAGGTCGGCGTCCGACAGCAGCGGCGGCGTCAGGGCCGGCACGGCGCGCCGTCGCACGGGGTGCGCCTTGCCGGGGAGGACGGTCGCGATGATCGCTTTCGCCGCGGCGGGCAGGCGGGCGGCTTCCGAGCCCCAGGCGTCCCACGCACCGCGGGGTCGCAGCGTGGGCACTGCGAGGGGACGCGCCGGGGGAGCAGGTTCGCCGGGAGGATCGGTGTGCGCCATCGCAGCCATGGCGACAGTATGACACGTTCTGTATGGTTGTCACATGGCCGATGGAGTGCCCGACACCGAGACCGCGATCCTCGACGCTGCGCTCGCCGAGGTGCTGGCGCACGGGATACGCCGGACGACGGCATCCGATATCGCCCGCCGCTGCGGGATCGCGCGGCAGACGCTCTACCGCTATTGGCCGGACGCGCAGGCGGTGTTCGCCGCGCTCGTCACCCGCGAGCTGGTCGCGGCGCTCCCCGCCGAGCAGGGGGAGTGCGCCGATCTCGACGAGCTTGCCGGCCTTCTCGCCGAGACCGCCGACCGCGTACGCCGGCTGCCCCTGGTCGATCGGCTGCGCGACACGGATCCCGAGCTCTTCGCGCGGTACATCCTCGACCGGCTCGGAGCGAGCCAGCGCGCGATCCTCGCCGAGACCGCGCGGCGCATCGCCGCGGGGCAGCGGGCCGGGTTCGTGCGCCCGGCAGATCCGCAGCAGCTCGCCGCGATGGTGCTGCTGATCGCCCAATCCGCGGTGCAGTCCGCACCGCTCGTGGCCGAGTGGCTGCCTGAGGGCGCATGGCGCACCGAGCTCGGGCATGCGCTGCGCGGGTACCTCGGATACGGGACCGAGGCGGCGTGAACGCCAGGAGGCCGGGGCTGCATCATGTAGCCGAAATACTGTGTTCGATATTCACCATGTCGAGTCCTGAGCGATGAACGCGCGCATCGTCGGGCGCACGCCCTTCCCCTCGGCCCTCACCGCCGCGCGGCGCGCGCGAGAACTCGAGGCGCTCGCCGACGAGCGCGAGATCGATCTGCTCGTCATCGGCGGCGGAATCACCGGGGTGGGGATCGCATTGGATGCCGCGAGCCGCGGCCTGCGCACCGTCCTGGTCGAACGGCACGACCTCGCGCACGGCACGAGCCGCTTCAGCTCGAAGCTCGTGCACGGGGGCCTGCGCTACCTCGCCTCCGGGCAGGTGGGCATCGCGCGTGAGAGCGCGCTCGAGCGGCACATCCTCCTCACCCGCACGGCGCCGCACCTCACGCGCGCGCTCGCGCAGGTCGTGCCGCTGCACGGGCGGGGCCATGTCGCACGCGGCGCCTACATCGGCCTCGGCTACGAACTGGGCGACGGCCTGCGCCGCGCCGTCGGGACGCCGGGCGCGCTCCTGCCGGGCCCCGGCGCGATCAGTCCCGGCGAGACACTGCGACTCGCCCCCGCCGTGCGCGCAGATGACCTGCGCGGCGGCGTGCGCGGCTGGGACGGTCAGCTCATCGACGACGCCCGGCTCGTCGTCGCCGTCGCGCGGACGGCCGCCGGGCACGGGGCATCCATTCTCACCCGCGTCGAGGCCGTCTCGGTCACAGGCCGGACGGCGACGCTGCGCGACCGAGTCACCGGCGCGTTCGTCGACCTCCGTGCTCGTGCCGCCGTGAGCGCGACCGGCGTGTGGGCGGGAGAACTCGACCCCGAGGTGCGGCTGCGGCCCAGCCGCGGCACCCACCTCGTGGTGTCGACCGCGCGGCTCGGCGGCTCAGACGTCTCGCTGACGGTGCCGATCCCCGGGTCGACGGGCCGCTTCGTCTTCACCCTGCCGGCCCAACACGGACGCACCTACATCGGCCTCACCGACGTGCCCGCCGACGGGCCGATCCCGCAGGTGGCGCACGCGACCGAGGCCGAGATCGACACGCTTCTGGGCACCGTGAACACGGTCCTCGCCGATCCGCTCGACCGCGGGGACGTGCTCGCGACGTTCGCCGGCCTGCGTCCGCTGCTGGCGGGTGCGGACGACGACACCAGCGACCTCTCGCGCCGTCACGCGATCATCGAGTCGACGTCGGGCGCGCTCAGCATCGTCGGCGGCAAACTCACCACCTATCGACGTATGGCCGAGGATGCCGTCGATGCCGTGATCCGCCGCGATCCGGGCCTGCCCTCGCGTCCCTCGCGGACGCGCGCGATCCCGCTCGTCGGAGCGTGGCCCCGGCACCGGCTGGGCGAGATCGCGGCGCCCGGCCGCCTGGTGCGCCGGTTCGGCGCCGAGGCGCCGTATGCGGCGTCGCTCCCCGACGGCCCCGGCGGGGCGCGCGGTGTGACGGCGCAGGAGCTTCAGTGGGGCGTCGCGGTCGAGGGCGCACTGGGCATCGCGGATCTGATCGACCGTCGCACGCGTCTCGGCCTGGTCCCGACCGACGGCGAAGAATCGACGGATGCCGCGGCCGCCGCCTTCGATCGCGCCGGCGTGGAGCCGATCGAGGAGTGAGCGGAGCCGCCGTGGCGCGATCCTCAACCGAGGACTTGAGCAGAGATACGGGGCGACGCGCCGGATGAGGATCCTCATCTCGGCTCAGCTCCTCATTCGAGGACGGGACCGTTCTCCTCGAGCGAGGAGACGGCGGCACCGGTGTGACGACACCGGCCCCGGACGCACCCGCGAAGAGGGGCGTCCGGGGCCGGACCGACGGAACGCGTCGCTTAGACGGTGAGCGCCTGCTGCATGATGGCGGCCTGCTCGGCGGCGTGCACCTTCGGCGAACCGGTGGCGGTGGATGCCGCGGAGGCACGGGAGACGCGGCTGATGGTGCGACCGCGCAGATGCTTGACGACCTCGAGCGCGATGAACGGCCAGGCGCCCTGGTTCTCGGGCTCGTCCTGCACCCACACCAGCTCGGCGTTCGGGTACGAGTCGATGACGGCGTTGAGCTCGTCGACCGGTGCCGGGTAGTACTGCTCGAGCCGCACCAGCGCAACTGCGGGGTTCGGGTTCTTTTCGAGCTCGGCGCGCAGATCCCAGTGGATCTTGCCGGCGTGCAGCAGCACCCGCTTGACGGCCGACTTGTCCAGGGCGCGACTGTCGTCGAGCACCGGCTCGAACTTGCCGTTGAGGAAGTCCTCGACGGGGCTGGTCGCACCGCGCAGGCGCAGCATCGCCTTCGGCGTGAAGACGATGAGCGGGCGGCGGGGGCGGGCGTACGCCTGGCGGCGCAGCAGGTGGAAGTACGACGCCGGCGTCGAGGGGCGCGCGACGGTCATGTTGTCCTGCGCGCACATCTGCAGATAGCGCTCGATGCGGGCCGACGAGTGGTCGGGGCCCTGGCCCTCGTAGCCGTGGGGCAGGAGCAGCACGACGCTCGACTGCTGGCCCCACTTCTGCTCCGCCGACGAGATGAACTCGTCGACGACCGACTGCGCGCCGTTGCCGAAGTCGCCGAACTGCGCCTCCCACAGCACCAGCGAGTCGGCGCGCTCGACCGAGTAGCCGTACTCGAACGCCATCGCCGCGTACTCGCTGAGCAGCGAGTCGTAGATGTAGAAGCGACCCTGATCCTCGCTGAGGTTCGTCAGCGGGATCCACTCCTGGCCGTTCGAGCGGTCGTGGAGCACGGCGTGGCGCTGCACGAAGGTGCCACGACGGGAGTCCTGGCCGGCAAGGCGGACGTTGGTCTTCTCGAGCAGCAGCGAGCCGAACGCCAGCAGCTCTCCGAAGCCCCAGTCGATCGAGCCGTTCCGGCTCATGTCGAGGCGCTTGTCGAGCAGCTGCTGCAGCTTGTTGTGCACGGTGAAGCCGCCGGGCTTGTTCACGAAGGTCTCGCCGATGAGGCCGATCATCTCGCGCGAGACGCCGGTGGTCTCGGGCTCACCGGCCGCCGGCTCTTCCGCGGCATCCGGGACGACCACCGGTGACGACCCGGTCTCGGCCGCGTGCGTCTCGGCGAAGGCGATCTCGAGGCGGTTCTGGAAGTCCTGCTTCGCCTTCTGGTACTCCTCCTCGGTGATGTCACCGCGGCCGACGAGGGCCTCGGTGTACAGCCGGCGGACCGAGCGCTTCGCCTCGATGAGGTTGGTCATGAGCGGCTGCGTCATCGACGGGTCGTCGCCCTCGTTGTGTCCGCGGCGGCGGTAGCAGACGAGATCGACGACGACGTCGCGGTGGAAGCGCTCGCGGTACGCGAAGGCCAGCTGGGCCACGCGCGTCACGGCCTCGGGGTCGTCGCCGTTCACGTGGAAGATCGGCGCCTGGATCGTCTTCGCGACATCGGTGGCGTAGACCGAGGTGCGCGCGTCGGTGGGCGTGGTGGTGAAGCCGACCTGGTTGTTGACGACCACGTGCACCGTGCCGCCCGTGCGGTAGCCGCGCAGCTGCGACATCTGCAGCGTCTCGACCACGACGCCCTGGCCCGAGAAGGCGGCGTCGCCGTGCACCAGGATCGGCAGCCAGGTGAAGGTGCCGATCGGCTTGCGATCCTGCTTCGCCCGGACGATGCCCTCGAGCACTCCGTCGACCGTCTCGAGGTGCGAGGGGTTCGCGGCGAGGTACACCGGCAGTTCGGACTTGTTGTCGGCGACGAACGTGCCCTCGGTGCCGAGGTGGTACTTCACGTCGCCCGACCCGCTCTTCGAGCCGATGGCGACGGATCCCTCGAACTCGCGGAAGACCTGGCCGTAGGTCTTGCCCGCGATGTTGGTCAGCACGTTGAGGCGGCCGCGGTGGGCCATGCCGATCGCGGCGCCGTCGAGACCGGCTTCGGCCGCGCCCTGCAGGATCTCGTCGAGGAGGGGGATCAGCGACTCGCCGCCCTCGAGGCTGAAGCGCTTCTGCCCGACGTACTTCGTCTGCAGGAACGTCTCGAACGCCTCGGCCTGGTTGAGCTTGTCGAGGATGCGCAGCTGCTCGTCGTGACCGGGCTTCTGATACTTGATCTCGACGTTCTCCTGGAACCACGCACGCTGCCCGGGGTCCTGGATGTGCATGTACTCGATGCCGATCGTGCGGCAGTACGAGTCGCGCAGCACGCCGAGGATGTCGCGGAGCTTCATCTGGCGCTTGCCGCCGAACCCGTTCGTGACGAACTCGCGGTCGAGGTCCCAGAAGGTGAGCCCGTGGTTCTCGATCTCGAGATCCGGGTGGGTGCGCTGCACGTATTCCAGCGGGTCGGTGTCGGCCATCAGGTGGCCGCGCACGCGGAAGGAGTTGATGAGCTCCTGCACGCGGGCGGTCTTGTCGACGCGCTCGGCGAGGTCGACGTTGATGTCGGCGGCCCAGTGGATCGGCGCGTACGGGATGCGCAGCGCCGCGAAGATGTCGTCGTAGAAGCCGCGCTGGCCGATGAGCAGCTCGTGCACCTTCTTGAGGAACTCGCCCGAGCCCGCACCCTGGATGACGCGGTGGTCGTAGGTGCTGGTGAGCGTGATCGTCTTGCCGATGGCGAGTTCGTTGAGCGTCTTGTCGCTCGCGCCCTGGAACTCGGCGGGGTACTCGAGGGCGCCGGCACCGACGATGCAGCCCTGGCCCTTCATGAGGCGCGGCACCGAGTGGACGGTGCCGATGCCGCCCGGGTTGGTGAGCGAGATCGTGGTGCCCTGGAAGTCCGCTGCGGTGAGCTTGTTGCCGCGGGCGCGGGTGACGAGGTCCTCGTACGTCGTGAGGTACTCGTTGAACGTCAGCCGGTCGGCGCGCTTGATGCTCGGCACCAGCAGCGCCCGGGTGCCGTCGGGCCGCGGCAGGTCGATCGCGATGCCGAGGTTGATGTGCGCCGGCGCGACGACCGACGGCTTGCCGTCGATCTCGGCGTAGAACACGTTCTGGCTGGGGAACTCCTTGAGCGCCTGGATGATCGCCCACCCGATGAGGTGCGTGAAGCTCACCTTGCCGCCACGCGTGCGCGCCATGTGGTTGTTGATGACGATGCGATTGTCGATCATCAGCTTCGCCGGGACGGTGCGGACGCTGGTCGCGGTCGGGACGGTCAGCGACTCGTCCATGTTGGCCGCGAGGGTCTTCGGCATGCCGCGCAGTGTCGTGACGACGTCGGCCTCGGCCTCGGCCTCGGCCTGCGACGGCTGGGACTTCGGCGCCTGCGCCGGGATGGGCTGCGGGGCGGCCGGCCGAGCCGTGGTGCGTGCCACGGGCTGCGCGCCGATCACCGGAATCGGCGCGGTCACCGGACGGGGCTCGGATGCCGCAGCCGGCGCTGCCGGCGCTGCCGCAGGCGCTGCGGCTGCCGCAGGCGCTGCGGCTGCCGCAGCTGCCGCGGGCGCGGCTGCTGCCGGCGCTGCTGCTTCCGGCGCGGGGGGCGCCGTCGGTGCTGCGCCGTCGGCAGGGTGGTAGGCCTCGAGAACGGGCCACCACGCCTTGTCGACGGAGTTCCGGTCGATTTTGAACTGTTCGTACAGTTCCTCGACGAGCCACTCGTTGGCTCCGAACTCTCCCTCGTTCGAAACCCCGACGCCCGTCACCTGGCTCGACACGCTGAATCGCCTGCTTTCATCGGTGAAGTTCTGGGATGCGCGCGGGGCTTGCGAGCCCGCACACGCGACGGTTAAGCCTAGCCCAGTCTGCGCAGGCCGTTCCGGCCTGAAGGGGTGAGGCTGCTGAAAGAACCCGCATGATTATCCGCACAGGAACTGTCACTACCCTTGGCGGTCATGGAGTTCTACGGCGAAACACCCGACGTCGACCTGACCTACTCGGACGTCTTCCTGGTCCCCCGGCATTCGGCGATCACCAGCCGCCTCGACGTCGACCTCTCGCCCGGCGACGGCACGACGGCCACGCTGCCGCTGGTGTCGGCCAACATGAACTCCGTCACCGGTGCACGCCTGGCAGCCACCCTGGCTCGTCGCGGCGGTCTCGGCGTGCTGCCGCAGGACATGCCGCTGCAGGAGCTGGATGCCGCGATCCGCTGGGTGAAGGCGCAGCCGGTCGAGTGGGACACGCCCCTCGTCCTGCCCGCCGATGCGACGGTCGCCGATGCCGCCCGGCTGCTGCCCGCGACGGACGGCCACGGCATCGTGGTCGCCGACGCCGCCGCCGGGCGGTTGGACGCGGACGACATCCTCGGCATCGTTCCGGCCACGCGGCTCGGCACGGCCCTGCCCGACGCGCGCCTGGGCGACCTCGCACGCGGGCGCGCGGCATCCGTCGACGCCGAGGACATCGAGAGCGCGCGCCACGCGTTCGACGTCATCGTCGCCGCCGAGGCGGAGACGGTGTGCGTGCTGCACCACGGCCACCTGGTCGGAACGCTCTCGCGCCGCAGCGCCCTGCGCTCGACGCTCTACCGGCCCGCGGTCGACGCATCGGGCCGCCTCATCGTCGCCGCCGCGGTCGGCATCAACGGCGACGTGGCCGCGAAGGCTCGAGCGCTCGCCGCGGCCGGGGTCGACGTACTCGTCGTCGACACCGCGCACGGGCACCAGGAGGGCATGCTGCGCGCGCTGCGCACGGTGGCGGACCTCGACCTCGGCATCCCGATCGCCGCCGGCAACGTCGTGACCGCCGAGGGCGTGCACGATCTCGTCACCGCCGGTGCGACGATCCTCAAGGTCGGCGTCGGACCGGGCGCGATGTGCACGACCCGCATGATGACGGCCGTCGGCCGGCCGCAGTTCTCGGCCGTCCTCGAGACGGCCGAAGCCGCGCGGCTGATGGGCGCGCACGTGTGGGCGGACGGCGGCGTGCGGTACCCGCGCGACGTGGCGCTGGCGCTCGCGGCGGGCGCGGCATCCGTGATGATCGGCTCGTGGTTCGCCGGCACCATCGAGGCGCCGGGCGAGCTGCAGGTCGACGAGGCCGGCCGCTCCTACAAGGAGTCGTGGGGCATGGCCTCGACGAAGGCCGTCCACGAGCGGTTCGGCCGGCTCGACCCCTACGAGCTCGCCCGCAAAGAGCTGTTCGCCGAGGGCATCTCGTCGTCGAAGATCTACCTCGACCCGTTGCGTCCGGGCCTCGAGGACCTCCTCGACATGATCACCTCGGGGGTGCGCTCGTCGTTCACCTACGCCGGTGCGTCGACCGTCGCGGAGTTCCACGACCGGGCCCGCGTCGGTCTGCAGTCCGCCGCCGGCTACGAAGAGGGCAAGGCGCTCCCCGTCAGCTGGTGACACTGCGGACCCGGTCGCCATCACGTCCGGCCGGGATTGCGGCCGGCCTCCTCCGCGCCGCGATCGCGCCGTCGGTCCTGATCGGTGTCGCCGTCGCCCGCTGAATCTTCGTCGTCTCCGTACTGACTGCGGATGGCGCGGCCTTCCTCGACGTCCTTGCGTGCCTTCTCGGCGGCCTTGTCGCTCTTGCGCGTGTCGCGGGGCGGCAACTGGATGTCCTCTTCGGCGGCGATGCCCGCCTGCAGCTGCCGGCCTCGCTCCAGCTCAGCATCGAACTCCGCGCCGAACAGCAGGGCGATGTTCGCGATCCACAGCCACAGCAGGAAGACGATGACGCCCGCGAGCGAACCGTAGGTGCGGTCGTAGTTCGAGAAGTTCGCGACATAGAGGCCGAAGGCCACCGACGCGATGACGAGGACGAGGATGGCCAGAAGCGACCCGAGGCTGATCCACCGGAACTTCGGCTGCTTCGCGTTGGGGGTGGCGTAGAAGAGGATCGCGACCATCACCACGACGATCGCCGCGAGCACCGGCCATTTGACGATCTCCCACACGGTCGTGGCGACCTCCCCGAGCCCGAGTGCCGACCCGACGGCGTCGGCCACCGGCCCCGACACGACGAGGATCACCAGGGCGACGACGATCAGTGCCACGCCGATCAGGGTGATGAGGATCTGCGCCGGCTTCAGTTTCCAGAACGGTCGGCCCTCCTCGATCTCGTAGACGCGGTTCATCGCGCGGCTGAAGGCGCCCACGTACCCGGATGCCGACCAGATCGCCAGCGCCAGGCCGAGGATGAGGCCCCAGCCTGCGGCGGGGGAGTCCGCCGCCTGCTCGAGCGGACCTCGCAGGGTGTCCGCCGCATCGGGTGCGACGCCGTCGACGATGCCGATGAGCGCATCGGTGGCCTCGCCGTTGCGGGCGATCAGCCCGAAGATCGAGAACACCGCGACCAAGCCCGGGAAGATCGCCAGCACCGAGTAGTAGGTCAGGGCGGCGGCGATGTCGGTGCACTCGTCGGCCGAGAACTCGCGTGCGGTCTTGACGAAGACGTACTTCCAGGATCGCTTCTTGATCTCACGCGGGGTGTCGGGTTTGTCGGCGTGCTCGGGATCGGGTGCGCGGCGCCCATCGCGTTCCTGGTCCGTCGTGGTCATGGCGTCCTCATCCCTTCTGCCCACCGGCGCGAACCGCCGGAAGGGCCATCGTGCGAGGGCACGGCGAAGGCGGCGAGGGGCTTGACAGCGGCCCGTCGGGCGCCGCACCCCTGCCGTAGACTTGTCGGCACGATGGACGACCCTCCTAGTTGCAGACAATCGCCCCACCGACCCGCTTCCCGATCCCAGGGGGGTGATGCGTGATGGATTACGTCATGTTGGGCGTGGGGCTTCTGCTCACGATCGGCACCGGCCTCTTCGTGGCGAGCGAGTTCGCGCTCGTCAACCTCGACCGGGCCGATCTCGAATCCCGCCAGGAGGCGGGCGAGACCCGGCTCTCGCTCACGATCAGCGCGCTGCGGATCACATCCACCCACCTCTCCAGCGCGCAGCTGGGCATCACGCTCACCACGCTCCTGACCGGTTACACGATGGAGCCGGCGATCTCGAACCTGCTGGCGCCCGTCTTCGACGCGTGGGGCATCCCCTCCGGCGTGGCACGGCCTCTCGCGGCCGTCATCGGCGTGTCGATCGCGACGGTGTTCTCGATGATCCTCGGCGAGCTCGTGCCCAAGAACTTCGCGCTCGCGATTCCGCGCCAGACCGCGAAGCTCGTCATGCCGTTCCAGGTGGCGTTCACGACGGTGTTCCGTCCCGCGGTGGTCGTGCTCAACGGCAGCGCGAACGGCGTGCTGCGCGCGGTCGGCATCGAACCCAAGGAGGAGCTGTCGGGCGCCCGCACGGCCGAGGAGCTGTCGAGCCTGGTCCGGCGCTCGGCCAGCGCCGGCGTGCTCGAGGAGGACACCGCGTCCCTCCTCGACCGCAGCCTCACCTTCGCCCGCCTGTCGGCGGCCGATGTGATGACGCCGCGGCCCAGCATCCACGCCCTCGCGGCCGACGACTCGGCCGAGGACGTCATCCAGCTCGCCCGCCGCACCGGGCACAGCCGGTTCCCCGTGTACGGCGAGGATATGGACGACATCACCGGCATCGTGCACCTGAAGGCCGCCGTCGGCGTGCCCCGCGAGCGCCGGGCCGACGTTCCGGCCGCCGCGCTCGCGACCGAGCCGCTGCGCTTTCCCGAGGCGGTCCACCTCGATGCGCTCGTCGCCGAGCTGCGCGCCCGGGGGTACCAGATGGCCGTCGTCGTCGACGAGTATGGCGGCACCGCCGGCGTCGTCACGCTCGAGGACCTCGTCGAGGAGATCGTCGGCGAGGTGCTCGACGAGCACGACCGCCGTCGCGCGGGCATCGTGCGGGTCGACGACACCGTCATCTTCCCCGGCGAGCTGCGGCCCGACGAGGTGCGCGATCGCACCGGCATCCGCATCCCGGAAGGCGATGTCTACGACACCGTCGGCGGCTACATCATGAGCGTGCTCGAACGCATTCCCGTGGCGGGCGACACCCTCGAGATCGAGGACGGCTCTCTCGAAGTGCAGCGGATGGAAGGACGCAGGGTGGACCGCGTGCGGTTCACGCCCACGCCGATGCCGAACGACGGCGCGACCACCGAGGCGGGTGATCGCCGATGAACGACTGGGCCGGAATCGCCTGGCTGGTGGTGCTGCTCATCGCCAACGCCTTCTTCGTCGGCGCCGAGTTCGCCGTCATCTCGGCTCGCCGCTCGCAGATCGAGCCGCTCGCCGAGAAGGGCTCGCGGTCGGCCAAGACCGCGCTGTACGCGATGGAGCACGCGACGCTCATGCTGGCGACGAGCCAGCTCGGCATCACGATCTGCTCGCTGCTGATCCTGAACGTGTCGGAGCCCGCCATCCACCACCTGCTCGCCGAGCCCTTGGGTCTCACCGGCTGGTCGGAGGCCGTCGTGGACGGCGTCGCGTTCGCCGTGGCGCTCGTGGTGGTGTCGTACCTGCACGTCGTGTTCGGCGAGATGGTGCCGAAGAACCTCGCGTTCTCGGTGCCCGATCGCGCGGTGCTGATGCTCGCGACGCCGCTGGTATGGGTGTCGAAGCTGTTCCATCCGATCATCGTGAGCCTCAACTGGATCGCGAACCACGTGGTGCGCCTGTTCGGTGTCGAGCCGAAGGACGAGGCCGCCTCGACCTTCACGCTCGAGGAGGTCGCGACGATCGTGAACCAGTCGCGCATCGAGGGTGTGCTCGACGACGCGGCGGGCACCGTGTCGGCCGCGCTGGAGTTCACCGACAAGAAGGCCGCCGACGTCGCGGTGCCCCTGTCGCAGCTCGTGACGCTGCCCGAGACCACGACCCCCGCCGAAATCGAACGCGCGGTCGCCAAGCACGGCTTCTCGCGCTACGTGATCGTCGACGAGGGCGGTGTGCCGGTCGGCTACGTGCACCTCAAGGACATCCTGCGGGCGGCGGAAGGACCGGATGCCGCGACCGACGTCACCCTCCCGATCCCGACCAAGCGCATCCACCACATGGTGCCCGTGCTCGAGTCGACCGATCTCGAGGACGCGCTCGCGGTCATGCGCCGCGCCGGCCGTCACCTCGCGCAGGTGCGCGACGAGGCCGGAGAGATCACCGCGGTGCTCTTCCTCGAGGACATCATCGAGGAGCTCATCGGAGAGGTGCAGGACGCGACCCGCCGACGCGGCTTCTGAGTCCGCGACCGGTCGTTGAGCAAGGAGCTCAGCGACGTGACAAACGCCCCGAGCCCGGCGCACTGCGCCGGGCTCGGGGCGTTTCTCTCGCACGTTCCTCGCTTGCTCAACGACCGAGGTCATGGTCGGGGGCGGACGGGCTCAGCGCCGGGCGCGGAGGTACTGCTTCGGCCAGTAGTCGATGTCGGCGCCGAGCTCCGCGGCGGCCCGCAGCGCGTAATGCGGGTCACGCAGCCATTCGCGGCCGGCCATGACGGCGTCGGCCGCGTCCTCGGCGAGCACGCGCTCGGCGTGGGCGGCGTCGTCGATCATGCCGACGGCGTTCACCGGCACGCCGGCTTCGCGTCGCACCCGGGCGGCGAGGTCGACCTGGTAGCCCGGACCGGTGGTGAGCTGCTGGTGGGCGACGAGTCCGCCGCTGGAGATGTCGAAGAAGTCGGCGCCCCGCTCGGCCGCCCAGCCCGCGACGGTGGCGGTCTCGTCGGCATCCCACCCGCCGTCGGCCCAGTCGGTGGCGGAGAATCTCACGATCACCGGAACGCCGGGGGCGGCATCCGTCACCGCATCCAGCGCCCGCAGTACGAGCCGTGCGCGGTTCTCGAGCGAGCCGCCGTACTCGTCGTTACGGTGGTTCGACAGGGGCGAGAGGAACTGGTGCAGCAGGTAGCCGTGCGCGGCATGCAGCTCGAGCACCTGGAACCCCGCGGCCACGGCGCGGCGGGCCGCCGCGGCGAAGTCGGCGACGACGCGGTCGATGCCGTCGAGGTCGAGGGCGACCGGCTCGGCGAAGCCGTCGAACGCGATCGCCGACGGGGCCACGGTCGTCCAGCCGCCGTCCGACGCTGCCACGCTTCCGCGCCGGCCCGAGAACGGCGGCCAGGTGGAGGCCTTGCGTCCGGCGTGCGCGAGCTGCACGCCAGCCACTGCGCCGCGGCGGCGTATCGCGTCGACGATCGGCGCCCACGCGTCGCGCTGCTCGTCGTTCCACAGGCCGGTGTCGTCGGCGGAGATCCGACCCTCCGGCGACACCGCCGTCGCCTCGGCCACGATGAGCCCCGCGCCGCCCGACGCGAACTGCGCGAGATGGGTGTGGTGCCACTCCAGCGGCACGCCCTCGACCGCGCTGTACTGGCACATCGGCGAGACCCACAGACGGTTGCGCACCGTCACGTCGCGCAGGCTGAGAGGGGTGAAAAGGCGGCTCATCGGGTCTCCGGATCGGATCGGGGGCGCGGTACTGTGACCACATGGTGAGGACGTGGACGCGGGCGGACGCCGCCCACGCCCTGCGCAGGCCAACGGCCGACGACGACAAGTATTCCCGAGGCGTACTGGGTATGCGGACGGGCTCCCAGCCGTATCCGGGTGCGGCGGTACTCGGTGTCGAGGCCGCGTGGCGCACCGGAATCGGCATGGTGCGGTACCTCGGCCCCGATCGTCCGAGCGATCTGGTGCTCGCCCGCCGGCCCGAAACGGTGACGGCGGACGGCCGCGTACAGGCGTGGGTGATCGGATCGGGAACGGATGCCGCCGCCCGGCCGCCCGGCGAAGCGGATGCGCTGCGGTCCCTGCTGTCCGACACCGACCCCGTCGTGGTCGACGCGGGCGCGCTGGATCTGGCCGCCGAGGCCACCGCGCCGCGCATCCTCACGCCGCACGACCGCGAGCACGCGCGGCTGCGATCGGCTCTCGGGCTCGGGCACGCGCCCGCGGATCGCGCCGCTGCGGCGCGCGAGACGGCTGAAGCCACCGGCGCGGTCGTGCTGCTCAAGGGTGCGGTGACGGTCGTGGTCGCGCCCGACGGCTGGACCGCGACCATCCAGTCGGGCACGCCGTGGCTCGCCACGGCGGGCACGGGCGACGTCCTCGCCGGGGTCATCGGCGCGCTGGTCGCCGGCGCTGTCGCGCGCGGGGAATCGACGGACGCCGCGTCTCTCGCGGCCCTCGCCGCCTCCGGTGCCTGGCTGCACGGGCGAGCGGGGGCCGTCGCGGCCACCGGTGCGAGCGTCGCCCGCGCGCCGAGCTCGCCGCCGTTCGGCGACGGACCCATCACGGCGCTGGACGTCGCGGAGGCGTTGCCGCGCGCCGTCGCCGAGACGCTCGCGCACTGAGTCGCCCCGCCGGCCACGCAGCGCCCCGGGTCTGCGGGAGGCGCCGGGTCGCGGCATCCGGAATCGCCTGCCGCCTGCGATCCGATTCGGTGTGTCGTCGGCGTGGCGGGCGGCACGGCGGCGCGTCCCTAGGATGGTGGGGTGTCTCGGCGGGCGGTGGTGTGGATCGCGTTCGCCCTCGTGCACGCCGTGGTGATCTGGCTCGGCTTCGCGGGCGATCACGCCGCCTCGTGGGACGTCGACCAGCTGTACCGGTGGTGGGCGGGGCGCGCACTCACGGGCGAGGCGGTCCTCGGCATCACCGAGGACTGGATCTACCCGGCACTGGCGCTCGTGCCGATCGTCACGGTCGGCGCGCTCTCTCCGCTGCTCGACTACACGCTCGGCTGGGGCCTGCTCATCACGGCCCTCGACGCTGCGGCGTTCGCGGTGCTCGTCGGTCGAGGGCGGTCTCGCGGTCGGATGCTCGCCGCATGGTTCTGGCTCGCCGCGATCCTGGCGCTCGGCGGTGTGGGCATGTTCCGCCTCGACGCCGTGACCGTGCCGCTCGCCGTCGCGGGCTCGCTCTGGCTCGTCGGTCGTCCGTGGCTCGGATCGGCGCTTCTGGCGGTGGCGACCTGGATCAAGGTGTGGCCGGCGGCGATCCTGGCGGCCGCGGTGATCGCCGTACGCCGGCGGCTGGCGATCCTCGGCGGCGCGGCGATCGTGTCAACCGCCGTCGCTGCCGCCGTCGTCATCGCCGGCGGCGGCGCCCATCTGCTCAGCTTCGTCGGCGACCAGACGTCGCGCGGGATTCAGATCGAGGCGCCCGTCGGCACGGTGTACATGCTGCTGGCGGCGGCAGGACGGTCGGGCGCGGCGGTCGTGTACGACGCGGATCTGATCGCGTTCCAAGTGGCGGGCCCCGGCACGGAAGCGGTGATCGCGGCGATGACACCGCTGCTCATCGCCGGGATGCTGGCGATCGCCGCCGTCGGTGGCGTCAAGGCCTGGCTCGGAGCCACGTTCGTCGCGCTGTTCCCTCCGCTCGCCGCGGCGCTCGTGCTCGGTTTCATCGTGCTCAACAAGGTCGGGTCGCCGCAGTACATGACCTGGCTGATCGCCCCGGTCGTGGTGGGTCTCGTCCTCGACCGGCGGCGCTGGCTGCGCCCGGCGGTGCTCACGGTGGTGATCCTCGCCCTCACGCAGCTGATCTTCCCGTTCTGGTACGACGCCATCCTCGTGCTGATGCCCGGCGCGGTCGCACTCCTCGTCGTTCGCAACGTGCTCCTCGTCGCGCTCTTCGTCTGGGTCGTGGTGCGTCTCGCGCGCGTCGGCGTGCACCGGCCGGCGCGATCGCGCGTGCCAGAGTAGACGTCGGCGGCGGCATCCGTCGCCGCCCTGAAAGCCCCCTCGAGAACCGGAGGTTCGCCATGCTCGTCGCCTTCTCCGTCGCACCCAGCGGAACCGGCAACGCCGACGGATCGGTGCACGACGCCGTGGCCGCCGCGGTGCGGGTGGTCCGCGACAGCGGTCTGCCGCATCGCACGACCTCGATGTTCACCGAGATCGAAGGGGAGTGGGACGAGGTCTTCGACGTCGTCAAGCGCGCCACCGACGCCGTGGCGCCCTACGGCTCGCGGGTGTCGCTCGTGCTCAAGGCCGACATCCGCCCCGGGTACTCGGGCGAGCTCGACGGCAAGATCGAGCGCCTCGAAGCGGCGGTGGACCGGCAGCAGGCCGCAGGCGAGCTCGGCTGACCGCCGGCGGCATCTCTCGGCGCCCGTGACGTCCGGTTCCGAATCGATTCGACAGCGGACGATGCCGCCGCTAACGTGACGGGGTGCCCTCCTCGAATCTGACGACTCCCGCGCTGTCGAAGAAGGCGGCGATGTGGGCGCTCCTCTCCCTCGCCGTGGGCAGCTTCGGCATCGGGATGACGGAATTCGTCGTCATGGGCCTGCTGCCGAACATCGCGGAGGACCTGCTGCCGTCGCTGTGGGCGACGCGGTCCGAAGACGCGATCGCGCAGGCCGGCTGGCTCATCTCGCTGTACGCGCTCGGCGTCGTGGTCGGTGCGCCGACGATCGCGGGCGCGGTGGCGAAGTATCCGCGTCATCGCGTCATGATCGGGCTCGCGCTGGCGCTCACGGTGTTCAACGCACTGACATTCCTCGCGCCGACGTTCGAATGGGTCGCGGCATCCCGCTTCCTCGCCGGACTGCCGCACGGCGCGTACTTCGGCATCGGCGCTCTGGTCGCCGCCGAGGTGCTCGGCCCCGGCATGCGGGCGAAGGGCGTGGCGTTCGTCCTGACCGGCCTCACCGTCGCCAACGTGGTGGGCGTGCCGCTCGGCACCTACCTGGGGCAGCAGGTGGGCTGGCGCGCCGCGTTCATGGTGGTCGCGGCGATCTTCGCCGCGGCGACGATCCTCATCGCGTTCTTCGTGCCGGAGCACCCCGGCGACCCGAGCCGGACCATGCGTGCCGAGCTCAAGGTCTTCCGGATCGGGCAGGTGTGGCTCGCGCTCGGTGTCGGCGCGATCGGCTTCGGAGGCTTCTTCGCGGTCTACAGCTACGTGGCTCCGCTGGTGACCGAGGTCGCGGGCTCGCCCGAGTGGGTGGTGCCCATCGTGCTGGTGGTCATGGGCCTCGGTATGACCGTCGGAAACCTCGTCGGCGGACACCTGGCCGACGTCGACCTCAAGCGCACCCTGGTCGGCGGCCTCATGGGGCTCGCCGTCGTGCTGGCCCTCCTGGCCCTGACGGCGCCGTGGATCTGGGCTCTCGGGTTCTTCGTGTTCGCGACCGGTTTCGTCGCGTCGGCGCTCAGCCCGACGATCCAGACCCGTCTGATGGACGTCGCGCAGGACAACCAGTCGATCGCTGCGGCGCTCAACCATTCCGCGCTCAACATCGGCAACAGCCTGGGCGCGTTCCTCGGCGGCGTCGTGATCGCCGCGGGCTGGGGCTTCATCGCGCCCGCGTGGGTGGGCGTGGCGCTCGCCGGTGCCGGTCTCGTGCTCGCCGTGGCGAGCATCGCGGCCGAGCGGCGCCGAGCCCTCGTCGCGGTCTGAGGCCCCCGCCGGCCGCGCCCCTCGCAGCGAGCGTGCTGAGTAGAGTGAGCGGATGCCGCAGCCGACGCCCGCCGACCGCGCGCTGCAGGCGCTGAACGACTCGATCGGCGGCGCCCGCACGCGTCGTCCCGCGGACGCGACCGACCCCGCGATCCCCGTCGCCGCGACGGTGGTGCTGCTCCGCGACAGCAGTCGCGGGCTCGAGGTGCTCATGATCGAGCGGCCCGACCGCGGGTCCTTCGCCGGTGCCTGGGTGTTTCCGGGCGGCAAGCTCGAGGTCGACGACCGCGGCGCGGCGGACGAACCCGAAGAGGCGACCGCGCGGGCGGCGGCCGTGCGCGAGACGCGCGAGGAGACCGGCCTCGCCGTCGACCCGGGCACGCTCGTGACGCTGTCGTGCTGGGACCCGCCGCCGGGACTGGCGCTGCGGATCCGCACCTGGTTCTTCGTGGCGCCGGCCGCGGTGGGCGTGCTCGCGCTGTCGCCCGACGAGGCGGTCGCGTCCGAGTGGGTGCGTCCTGCCGACGCGCTGGCACGGCACGGCCGCGGCGAGTTCACGCTCTACCCGCCGACGTGGGTGACGCTGCACGGCCTGGCCGGTCACTCCGACACGGCTTCGGTGCTCGGTGCCGCGCGGCTGGGCGGCGTCCAGCGCTTCGAGACGGTCGCGCACCGCGGCGGCGACGGACCCGTGCTGCTGTGGCAGGGGGACGACGAATGGGACCCGGATGCCGCGGCTGCGGCATCCGGATCCCGTCATCGCCTCGAGATCGGCGCCCTTCCGTGGCGCTACGAGCGCACGGACGGAGCCGGCCTCAGGCGCCGATGATGTCGGCGACCCGGACGAGGTCGGCGAACGTGAACGCTCCGGGCGCGGCGCCCCGCGTCGGGATGAACGAGACGTTCAGCATCGAGAGCGCGTCACGGCGCAGCAGGGTGACGAACGTGTCGGCCACGATCTTCGCCCCGAGGGGTCCCAGATGCTCGCCGCCCGTGGCGACCATCGCCTCGCGCAGCACGTAGTACCAGAGCGGGGTCTTCTCGAGGAGCAGGCCGTTCTGCTGCTGCAGCACCGCGATCTCGTCGGCGGGGAGCCCGTCGGTGAGCTGCGCCTCGCTGAGCACCGGCACCCCGAACGCCGCCGCCGTCGCCTGCCCGCTGGGCAGACCCAGCACGAGGCCGCGCAGCAGGTTGCGCGTCGCGAGGATGCTCATGAGCGCGTTGGTACCGCTGCCGTCGAGGTCCTCGAGTGCGCTGGCGAGGACGCTGTCGATCTTGCGCGCGTTGTTGAACACGGGAACGGCGAAGCCGGTCTCGAAGAACGCGTTGAAGTCGACGACCCAGTTCGAGCGGACCGGCAGGTGCGGTTCGTGGATGAACGCGAAGACGTCCGACATGGGCTTGTTGCGCAGCTCGAAGTTCAGCCAGTACTCGTCGCGGATCATGCTGTGCCCGAACCGGTACGCGGCGACCGAGAACTCCACGGGCATCTGGAACGGGCTGTTCGGCTTCGCCTTGACGTTCGCCAGGGCGTCATCGACCGCAGCCTGACCGCAGATGCGCGGCAGGAAGTCGTGCAGCACGGCCCACTGATAGTGCAGCGTCGCCTCCCGCTTCGCCTCGACGAAGATGTCGCCGGTGAACCCGGAGGCGATCAAGTCGTCGACGATCGCGTTGTGGAAGCGCAGCATCGCGTGGTGCAGCTGCGACACGATGAGGTTCTCGTTGTTGCGCGGGTCGCCGATGATCGCCGTGAGCGCCGAGGTGCGCGGCACGTCGAAGTCGGTGTGCGCGATGATGCCGTTGCCGCCGGACGCTCCGCCCGCGCCGCCCGGGCCGCTGGGCAGATTCGTGCCGAGCAGCATCCGGAACGCGGATGCCGGTTCCCCGGGCGCCGGCGCGGCGTAGAGGAACGCGTCGACCGCGGGACCCCGGCCGTAGACGCTGTCGAGATCGAGCATCGGCGAGCGCATGTTGTTGATGACGCTCGCGTCGACGAGAGCCGGTGCGTCCAGCGCCGACGACACGTCGAGGGTGATGTCGTGGTCGACGAACTGCCCGACGTAGGTGTACCCCGACGGTGTCGCCGAGTCCGCGGCGGTCTCGCGGCCGCTGTTCGCCATCAGGTCGCCGAGCTGGCTCAGCAGGGCGCGCGTGGCGTCGTCCAGCGGCAGCCGGCTGGCAGCGCGCACCTTGGCCTTCGTCATGTACCCGAACTTGTCGGCCGCCGACGAGAACACCTCGTGCGCGGGGAAGTACCCGAGCGAGAACTTCGCGCCGTGGAACCTCCCGTGCTCCGGTCGTACCGCCTCCAGCGACGAGCGGATGTCGACGGGAAGGCGCGGCGCCTGCCGCTTCTCGCCCGGCGACCTCTCGCGTGTGCCGTTCAGGCCGAGCTGCTCTCGCAGGAAGGGCTGCGCGGCGAAGGCGTCTTCGGGCGACTCGGCACCCGATCTGGTATCAGTGCTCATGATTCCCTCCTTGGGACATTGCCCAGTGGGAGGACCGCGTTGCGGGCGCTGATACCGCCGTGACGGGATTCAGGACTCGAGCAGGCGCCGCAGGTGCGCGCCCACGGCGTGCGTCTCGATGAGGAAGCCGTCGTGGCCGAAGTCGCTGGAGAGCACGACGGCGCGATCGCCGTCGAGCGTGTGACGGATGCCGCGCGCGATCCGGTGCTGTCCGTCGATGGGGAACAGCCGGTCGCTGTCGATGCCGAGCACGAGCGTCGTCGCGGTGACGCGGGCGAGGGCGTCCTCGACGCCGCCGCGGTCGCGGCCGACATCGTGCGAGTTCATCGCCTCGACGAGCGTGATGTAGGAGTTCGCGTCGAAGCGGCGCGTGAACTTGTTGCCGTGGAAGTCGAGGTAGGACTCGACGGCGAAGCGCCCGCCGTGGCCGAGCGGGCTCACGCCGGACTGCCAGCTGCGCTGGAACCGCTGGTTGAGCTCGGTGGGGGAGCGATAGTTCAGCAGAGCCATGCGACGCGCCAGTGCCAGACCGCGGTTCGGGCCGTCGCCGTCGCCGGCGTCGTAGTACTCGCCGCCCTGGAAGCGCGGGTCGATCCGGATGGCCTCGAGCTGCACCGAGTTGAGCGCGACCTGGTCGGCGGTGTTCACCGGAGGCGACGACAGGATGCCGACACGCGCCACGCGCTCCGGATCCATGACGGCCCACTCCAGCGCATGCATACCGCCCATGGAGCCGCCCACCACGGCCGCCCAGACGTCGATGCCGAGCGCATCGGCGAGCCGCCGCTGGGCCGAGACCTGGTCGCGGATCGTCAGGTAGGGGAAGCGCGAGGCCCACTCGTAGCCGTCGGGACCGATGGATGCCGGACCCGTCGATCCCTGGCATCCACCGAGCATGTTCGGGGCGATGACGAACCAGCGGTCCGTGTCGATGGGAGCGCCCGGGCCGACGATGTCGTCCCACCAGCCCGACGTCGGATGCCCCGCACCGGCCGGCCCGCGCAGGTGGCTGTCGCCGGTGAGGGCGTGGAGCACGAGCACGGCGTTGTCCCGCGCGGCGTTGAGCTCGCCCCACGTCTCGTACGCGAGGCGATAGGCGGGAAGCTCGCGACCGCCCTCGGTGCGGAAAGAGCCGAACGCGGCGAAATGGCGCTCGCCGACCGGATCGCCGTCGCGCCAGGCGCCGGTCGCCGGCGGGCGGCCGAGCAGTAGCCGGGCATCGGCCTCCGTCACGGGTGCGCTCGGCACCGTGTCTTCGGAGGTCTGCCAGTCCATCCGTCCATTCTCGCTTGCCGGTGGGGCGGCATACGGTCTGTTACGGGTGGGTGCAGGCCCGCCGACATCAGCCGTGCACCCGCGCATGCCAGAATGCGCGCATGTCCAGCGCTGAGCCCTTCATGCCCGCCCACGAGCCTCGGGCACCGCTTCCTCCGCAGGAGCACGACATCGACCACGACGTCGACGTCCTCTTCGATCCGGCCGGGCCCGGCGCCGGTGGCGGCGAGCCGGCAGAGCCGTGGCACACCGACGCCGCGGCGTCGCCGCTGCGGCGTCCGGTGCCGGGCGAGCACCTCACGGCTGAGCAGCTCGCCGCCGACCTCGCCGCCGACCAGGCGGAATGAGTGATGCCGTGTCCCGACGCAGTGCGTCGGGACACGGCATCCGCTCTTCGACAGGCTCAGGGACCGTCGAGGAGGAGGGCTGTCAGGCGCGAGCGGCCTCCGACACGCGCCGGGCCGCCGCGAGCGCCTGCTCGAGGTCGGCCTTGAGGTCGTCGATGTTCTCGAGGCCGACCGAGAGGCGCACGAGGCCCGGCGTCACACCGGTCGTGAGCTGCTGCTCGGGCGTGAGCTGCGAGTGTGTCGTCGACGCGGGGTGGATGACGAGCGAGCGCACGTCGCCGATGTTGGCCAGGTGGCTGAAGAGCGAGAGCGAGTTGACGAACTCGCGTCCCGCCTCGACACCGCCCTTGAGCTCGAACGACAGCACCGCGCCGACGCCCTTGGGCGCGTAGTTGTTGGCGGCGGCGTACCACGGCGAGGTCGGCAGGCCGGAGTAGTTGACCGACGCGACGTCGGCGTGGTTCTCGAGCCACTCCGCGATCTCCTGCGCGTTCTGCACGTGGCGCTCGACGCGCAGCGACAGCGTCTCGATGCCCTGGATGAGCAGCCAGGCGCTGTTCGGCGAGATCGCGGCACCGAGGTCGCGCAGCAGCTGGACGCGCGCCTTGATGATGTACGCGAGACCGTCGCCGACCGCCGCGGTGTACGACGCGCCGTGGTACGACGGGTCGGGAACCGTGAGGCCCGGGAACTTCTCGACGTTCTTCGACCACTCGAACGTGCCGCCGTCGACGATCACGCCGCCGATGGTGGTGCCGTGGCCGCCGAGGAACTTCGTCGCGGAGTGGACGATGATGTCGGCGCCGTGCTCGAACGGCTTGATGAGGTACGGGGTGGCGATCGTGTTGTCGACGATGAGCGGCACGCCGTTCTCGTGCGCGACGTCGGCGACGGCGCGGATGTCGAGCACGTTGATCTTCGGGTTGCCGATGGTCTCGGCGAAGAAGAGCTTGGTGTTCGGCCGCACGGCGCGGCGCCACTCCTCGGGGTCGTCCTGGTTCTCGACGAACGTCGTCTCGATGCCGAGCTTGGCCAGCGTGTACTTGAAGAGGTTGTAGGTGCCGCCGTAGATCGAGCTCGACGACACGATGTGGTCGCCGGACTCCGCGATGTTGAGGACGGCGGAGGTGGCGGCCGCCTGGCCGCTCGCGAGCAGCAGCGCACCGGTGCCGCCCTCGAGTGCGGCGAGGCGCTCCTCGACGACGGCCTGCGTCGGGTTCTGGATGCGCGTGTAGATGTTGCCGAACTCCGCGAGCGCGAAGAGGTTCGCCGCGTGGTCGGCGTTGTCGAAGACGTACGACGTCGTCTGGTAGATCGGGGTCGCGCGAGCCTTCGTCACCGGGTCGGGCTGGGCGCCCGAGTGGATCTGCTTGGTCTCGAAACGCCAGTTCTCGGGTGCGGACATGGCTTGCTCCTGCGGGTTCGGATGCCGGGAGCAGGCGCCCCCAGCCGCGTTCGACAGTACGGACCGCGCCGTGTTGTCAACAACATGCGGGAAATGTGACGTAACCTCCCCGCTTGCCTTCCCCACCCTCGCGAGCGAACGAGTGTGGGCGCAGGCACCCGGGTGGGTAGCGTGGAGGCATGGCGAACAGGCGTGCAGTGGTGACCGGCGCGAGCTCGGGGATCGGCGAGGCGGCGGTGCGCGCGCTGCGCGACACCGGGTGGGACGTGGTCGGGGTCGCGCGACGCGCCGACCGCCTCGCCGCGCTCGAGGCCGACACCGGTGCGGTCGCCTTCGCGGCCGACCTCACGAGCGACCCCGACGTCGAGGCGCTCGCCGGCTTCCTCGCCGAGACGGGGCCGGTCCACGCGCTCGTCCACGTCGCCGGTGGCGCGCGCGGTACCGATCGCGTCGAGGACGGCCGCGTCGAGGACTGGCAGTGGATGTTCGACGTCAACGTGCTCTCCGCCCAGCGGCTGGTCTCGGCGCTGCTGCCCCAGCTGCGGCGAGCCGCGGCATCCGACGGCCACGCCGACACCCTCTTCGTGACCTCGACCGCCGCGCAGACGGCGTACGCCGGCGGCGCCGGCTACAACGCGGCGAAGGCGGGCGAGGCGATGCTCGCGCACGCGCTGCGTCTCGAGCTCAACGGCGAGCCGATCCGCGTCGTGGAGGTCGCGCCAGGCATGGTGCAGACGCCGGAGTTCACGCTGAACCGGCTCGGCGGCGACAGCGCGGCCGCGGAACGCGTGTACGACGGCGTGGAGAATCCCCTGACGGCGGGCGACGTGGCCGATGTCATCGCCTTCGCACTGAACGCGCCCGGCCACGTCAATCTCGACCTCGTCACGATGCGGCCCGTCGCCCAGTCGGCGCAGTTCCTGCTGGCGCGCGGCCCGCTCCGTTCGCGCAGCACGGAGGAGCTCTGATGCCCACCGGCACAGTGCGCGTCCGCAGCGCCGCGCTCGGCACGGTGACGGCGATCCGGGCACGGGTGTGATGGCGCTGACACTGCCCGAGCTCGCCGACGCCGGCCTGATCGACCCGGACTGGTCGACGGCGCTCGCGCCCGTCGGCCCCGACATCGCCGCGCTGGGCGACCGGCTGCGTGCCGAGGTCGCCGAGGGGCGCCCGTACCTGCCGGCGGGCGACCGCGTGCTGCGGGCGTTCCAGCGCCCGCTGCCGGACGTCAAGGTCCTCATCGTCGGACAGGACCCGTACCCGACCCCGGGGCATCCCATCGGACTCTCGTTCGCCGTCGACGCCGACGTGCGGCCGCTGCCGCGGAGCCTTGCCAACATCTACCAGGAGCTCGAGGCCGACCTCGGCATCCCGCGGGCGGCCCACGGCGACCTGTCGGCGTGGAGCGACCAGGGCGTCATGCTGCTGAACCGCGTGCTGACCGTGGCGCCCGGGGCGCCGGCGTCCCACCGCGGGTGGGGCTGGGAGAAGGTGACCGAGCACGCCATCCGCACGCTCGTGGCGCGTGACCGGCCGCTCGTCGCGATCCTGTGGGGGCGGGATGCCGCGAATCTGCGGCCGCTTCTCGGCACGACGCCGATCATCGAATCCGCCCACCCGTCTCCGCTGTCGGCCACGCGGGGGTTCTTCGGTTCGCGACCCTTCTCGCGCGCCAATGAACTGCTCGCGGAGCAGGGAGCACCGCCCGTCGACTGGCGGCTGCCCGGCTAGGGCGCGACGCACACAACCCAGGAGGAGTGCATGCTCGAGGAGGAATACGAGAAGGATCGGCGCCGGCTGCCTCGCCATCTGCAGCGCCAGCCCGAGCCCGAGCGCCCCTTCGCCTTCACGATCCGGCCCGTCGAAGACCGTGACATTCCCGACATCCGAGAGATCTACAACTACTACGTCACCAACTCGGTGGTGACGTTCGACGAAGAGATCTGGTCGGTCCGCCAGTGGCGCAAGAAGCGGGACGGCCTTGCCGCGCAGGGGTTGCCGTTCCTCGTGGCCGAATCCCCGTCCGGTCAGATCCTCGGCTACGCGCTGGTGCAGCCGATGTCGAGCAAGTCGGCCTATCGGTTCTCGGTCGAGAACTCGATCTACCTCGGGCAGGCGGCCACCGGAAAGGGCCTCGGCAAGGCCCTGCTGGAGGCGCTCATCGAGGCGAGCGAGGCGGTCGGCATCCGTCAGATGGTCGCGGTGATCAGCGACAAGGGCGCCGATGGCTCCATCGCCCTCCACGAGAAGCTCGGGTTCGTCGAGGTGGGCCGGATGGGCCGGGTGGGGTTCAAGTTCGGCCGGTGGCTCGGAACGATCTACATGCAGAAGGCTCTCAACCCGGTCAAGAAGAAGGGCATCTTCACCCGCTGAGCATCAGCGACCGGCACGCTCGGATCCGGAGGACCCGCTCTGGCGGCTCCAGTCGCGGACCGCGTCGACGAGCTCGCGCCAGGCGCCGACGAGCGCGTCGTCGGGCAGTTCCGCCTCCCGCGGATCCGCCCCCGACCACGTGGCCCGGATGATCCACACGAAGCCGTCCGGCATCGGCGTGCGCGCCGGCGCGGTCGGCGAGGACGGCGTGTCCTCGGCAGCGGCCGGTGCATCGGTCGTGCTCAGCGGTCGATCCGTCGCCGGGGCCCTCGCGGCCCGATCCTCCGCTGGGGCGTCGTCCGCGCCGGCCGGGGAGGGCGCCTCGCTCCACGGGCAGCGGTCGATGAGCGAGATCCACTCGGATGCCTCGGACTCCGGCGGCTGGGCCGACCACCGGCGCGTGATGCCGGCGATGCCCCCGGTGCGCGCGACATCGACCTCGACGGCGGGCGTCGGGTCGGTCGCGTGAGGCCCGTCGTGGCTGGGCGCGTCAGGGTTGGGTAACTGTGTCATCCGGGATCACGCCGACCCCCGCCCACCCGGCGCGGACGGCGTCGACCTCCTCCGAGTTCTCACCGTACTCCGCGGCCGCCGCCGTCAGGGTGGCGCGGGCGAACGTCGTGAAGTCCGCCGTGGACGGGAGGGTGCCGGCGGTCAGCGTGCGGTACCAGATGAGTCCGGCACGCTCCCAGGCGCGGCCGCCCAGCGCGGTGGCCGCGAGGTAGAAGGCGTGGTTCGGGATGCCGGAGTTGATGTGCACGCCGCCGTTGTCGTCGCGCGTGAGGACGAAGTCGCGCATGTGCGCCGGCTGCGGATCCTTGCCGAGCACGTCGTCGTCGTACGCTGTGCCGGGCGCGGCGAGGGATCGGAGCGCGCGCCCCTGCACGGCATCCGTGAAGATGCCCTCGCCGATCAGCCAGGTCGCCTCGTCTGCGGCCTGCCCTTCGTGGTGCTGCTCGGCGAGGGCGCCGAAGACGTCGGAGATCGACTCGTTGAGCGCACCCGACTGCCCGCGGTAGAGCAGCCCGCCCTCGTCCTCGACGACGCCGTGGGCCAGCTCGTGGGCGATGACGCTGAGCGACCCGGTGAAGCCCCGGAACACTTCGCCGTCGCCGTCGCCGAACACCATGCGCTCGCCGTTCCAGAACGCGTTGTCGTAGTCGCGGCCGTAGTGCACGGTGGCCAGCAGCGAGCTGCCCGACCCGTCGATGCTGTCGCGGGCGAACGCGTCCCACCAGAGGTCGTAGGTCGCTCCGAGCCCGTCGAACGCCTGGTCGACGGCCGCGTCGCCGGTCGCCGGATCGTCTTCGCCGCGCACCCGGACGCCGGGAAGGACCTCGCGCTGCTGCGCGTCGGAGACCTCACGGTCGGGCGCAGGCGTGGTCTCGGCGACGAGCGTTCCCGGCTCCTGGATCGACAGGCGCAGCCGCGACCTCACCGGGCGGTACTCGCGGGGCGCGTCGAGCGTCGAGCGTGCCGCCTCGGCGGCGCGCGCCCAGCCCTCCTCCTGCGCGGCGGCGATGCGGGCGAGCAGGTACGGCGGAACGATTCCCGGGGACATGCTCCGAACCTATCGGCGACCGCCGACGCACGCTCCCGCCCCGCCGACGCGCCCCGACACATCCCTGTGCCGCGCTACGCCTCACCGGATCGCCGCACGTTTTGGCGAGTCGCCAAGAGCTGCCGGCATCTTCGTCGTTCTTGGCGAGTCGCCCGGGTCGACCCGAGGTACACGCGGCCGAGTCGCCAAGGATGGCGGGCTTGGGCCCACCTTGTTGGCGAGTCGCCAAAAAAGGGGCCGAGGCCGGGGTGGGTGTTCAGGGGTCGGGGGCGGGCAGCCGCGGCCGACTCTCCAGGGTCGACCCGAGGCACACGCGGCCGAGTCGCCCGGGTCGCCCCTAGGTACACGCGGCCGAGTCGCCAAGGATCGCGGGCTGGGGCCCACCTTGTTGGCGAGTCGCCAAAAAAGGGGGGCCGGAGGCGGAGCGCGTGGGGCGGGGCGGCAGGGGCCTAGCTCAGGGCGCGCCCGCGTCGATGACGGGGATGGATGCCAGCAGCCGGCGCGTGTACGCCACCTGGGGCTGCAGCAGCACCTTCTCGGTCGGTCCCTCCTCGACGATGCGGCCGTCCTTCATGACCACGACCTCGTCGCACAGGTTCTGCACGACGCCGATATCGTGCGAGACCAGGAGCAGTGTGAGCCCGTCGCGCCGGCGCAGTTCACCCAGCAGCTCGAGGATCTGCGCCCGCACCGTGACATCGAGCGCCGACAGCGGCTCGTCGCCGACGAGCAGACGGGGGCGGTGCACGATCGCGCGCGCGAGCGCGACGCGCTGCCGCTGACCTCCCGAGAACTCATGAGGGAACCGGTCGGCCATCCCCGCCTCGAGTCCGACGTCCTCCAGCACCTCGCGCACGCGGGCGCGCCGATCGCCGTCGATCCCCAGCGCCCACAGCGGCTCGCCGACGATGCGCCCGACGCTCATGCGCGGGTCGAGTGACGCGTAGGGATCCTGGAACACGATCCCCGTCTGCCGGCGCAGCCAGTGCAGCGACCGCGCCGAAGCCCTCGCGTCCACCGGGCGTCCGTCGAACTCGACGGTGCCGGCCGAGGGCGTGTCGAGACCCAGCAGCAGGCGCATGAGGGTGGACTTGCCCGAGCCCGACTCGCCGATGAGCCCGACCGACGAGCCCTCGCGCACGTCGATGTCGGCATCCTCCAGCCCCGTCGTGAAAGCTCGTCTGCCGAACAGCTGCGCCTTCGGAGCAGGGTAGCGCCGCGTCAGCGCACGCCCACGGATCAGCACCGTCATGCTGTGCCCTCCGTGATCCCGCCTCGGGCCGGCGGCTCGTCGGCGCGGCCCTCCGGGCGCCACAGCGTGGCGGTCGCGTCGCGCAGCAGTTCCTGCGTGACGACGGATGCCGGTGCCGAGAGCAGCTGCGCCACGGGCGCCTGCTCGACAACCCGTCCGTGCTCGAGCACCACGCCGTGCGTGGCGATCTGCGACAGCACGGCGAGGTCGTGCGTGATGAAGACCAGGGACATGCCGTCGTCGCGCGCGAGCGACAGCAGGAGCTCGAGGATCTCGGCCTGGATGGTGACGTCGAGCGCCGTGGTCGGCTCGTCGGCGATGAGCAGCCGGGGGCGGCAGGCGAGGGCCATCGCGATCGCGACGCGCTGTCGCTGCCCGCCCGAGAGCTGATGCGGGTAGCGGCCCACCAGGCGGTCGGGATCGGGCAGGGAGACACGGGATGCCTCGGCCACGGCGCGCGCGGCGGCATCCCGTTTCGACAGTCCCTGGTGGATGCGGATCGACTCGGCGATCTGCCGGCCGACGGTGCGGATGGGGTTGAGCGCCGTCCGCGGCTCCTGGAACACGATGCCGATCTCGTCGCCGCGGAGCTGTGCGAGCTCGGCGTCGGCGAGGCCGAGGATCTCGCGGCCGTTCCAGCGCACGCTGCCTCCGGCGGCGGCCCCGTCGGGGAGGAGCCCCAGGATGGCGAGGGCCGTCAGCGACTTGCCCGACCCGGACTCGCCGATGAGGCCGATCCGCGCGCCGTCGGGCACTGCGAAGGAGACGCCGTCGACGACACGGCGCCCGCCGATGTCGATCGTGAGGTCATGCACCTCGAGGCTCATGACACCACCTCGGGGATGTGCAGGCGCGCGCGCCGCGTCGCGAAGGGGCTGCGCGAGAGCGTGGGGTCGGTCGCCTCGCGCAGGCCGTCGCCGAGCAGGTTGAGGCCGAGCACGGTGAGCGTGATGGCGAGACCGGGCCACACCACCGACAGCGGGTGCACCGCGATGAACTGCTGCAGCTGCGCCAGCAGCAGGCCCCAGGACGGCTCGGTCACCGGCGCGCCGAAGCCCAGGTACGAGAGTCCCGCCTCGGCGAGCACGGCGACCGCCATGCCCCACGACAGCTGCACGATGAACACCGGGGCGACGTTGGGGAGGAGGTGGCGCCAGAGGTTCTGCGCAGGGGTGAGACCCGATGCCCGGCCCGCGAGCACGAAGTCGCTCTGCAGCACGCGTCGCAGCTCCGGCCGGGTCACCCGCGCGATGTTCACGCCGAACCCGATGCCCACCGCCCAGATCACGACCCAGAGCGACCCGCCCCAGACCGCCGAGATCATCATCGCGATGATCAGCACCGGGAAGGCGATGAGGATGTCGACGAACACCGCCACCGACTCGCGGACCCACCGCACGGTGAGCGCGCCGAGCGCGGCGAGCGAGATGCCGATCACGGTGGCGACGATGCCGGCGCCGACGGCCACCCACACCGTGGTGCGGGCACCGGCCATCAGCAGGCTCAGGATGTCGCGGCCCGATCCGTCGGTGCCGAGCAGGTGCGGCCAGCCCGGCGGCTCCCAGCGCTCCGAGATCTCGACCTGC